>CAVYPB010000046.1:0-3647 GCA_963770305.1 uncultured Actinomycetota bacterium | reverse complement strand
ACCAGCAGCATGCCGTGGACGTCTTCGCTCGGCGGAGCGGTAGACGTGCGGGCCGTCGCCGCTGTACCGGGCATAGTCGCCCGGGCCGAGCGTGATCGGGTTGCCGGCCGGGCCAACCGTGATCGTCCCGGAGTGCACGAACACCCGCTCCACCACGCCGGTGCCGTGCGGGCTGCCGAGGTGATCGGTCCGGGCGGGCAGGAACAGGTCGAAGACCTCAACCAGGCCGCCGCGCTCGACCCGGTCGAGCAGCCGCAGGTCGAGCTGACCGCCGGGGGTCGACCCGCGCACCCGCGCGCCCTGCTGGGCCCGGACCACGACCATGGTGGTCTCGCGCCTGTCTTCCAGCAGGTCGCTGAAGGCCACGCCGAGCCCGAGGGCCAGCGACCACAATGTCTCGATCGTCGGATTGCCCCGGCCCTGCTCCAGGTTCGCCAGCGTGGCCTTGGCCACGTCCGCCCGGGACGCGAGGGTAGCCAGGGACATCCGGCGGGCGGTGCGGAGCCGGCGCAGGTTCGCCGCGATGACCTCGCCCACGTCGGCGAAAGCCTGGTCCGGGGCGTCGTTTCCCATGCCAGTGAACTATACCAATGGGCTAATCAAATGGTACGCTCCGTCCAAAAATCATCGAGAGCCGAGGAACGAAAAGTGCTGCGAACCGGCGAGGACTACATCGAATCGCTCCGCGACGGCCGGGAGGTGTGGATCGACGGCGAGCAGGTGGGGGACGTCGCCACGCACCCGGCGTTCGCGCCGATGGTGAGCGTCCGCGCGCGGATCTACGATCTGGCCCATGAGGCCGGGACCGCCGGCCTGCTGACCTACACCGACGACGAGACGGCCGAGCGCTGCGCCACCACCTCGCGCCCGCCGCGCACCCGCGACGACTGGCGGGTCAAACGGGACTCGGTCGACGCCATCCTCGACGACGCCGGCGGCGTGGTCACCCGGGTGGGCGACGAGACCGTCGGCGAGATGTGGTCACTGTTCGACGGGCAGAACGTGCTGAACGAGATCGACCCGGCGTTCTCCGCCAACATCGCCCATCACGTCCGGCGCGCCCAGTTGCTCGACCCGTTCCACGTCTCGGCCAACACCGACCCAAAGGGCAACCGGTCCCTGCGGCCACAGGACCAGGACCCCGACGTGCTGCTGCACGTGGTCGGCGAGACCGATAACGGCATCGTGGTGCGCGGCGCCAAGTTCGAGACCGCAGCGGCCTACGCCAACCAGGCGTTCGTGAAGCCGACCATCGGTGAGTGGAACAACGAGGTCCTGTCCGACTACGCGGTCGGTTTCCTGGCCGACATGGGCGCCCCCGGCATCAAGCACATCTGCCGGTCCGCCTTCGCGGGATCCCGCTCCCCCGACGACTACCCGCTGACCAGCCGGTACGACGAAATCGACACGATGATCGTCTTCGACGACGTCGAGATTCCCTGGGAGAACGTCTTCTTCTACCGGCACACCCGGGCGGCCGCGTTCATCCGCGCGACCCTGCACCGGTACAGCATCTTCCCGTACGTCCAGCGCTACCTGCGCTTCGCCGGCTTCCTGCTCGGCGTCGCCTACGCCAGCACCAGGTCCACCGGCGTCACCATGCACCAGGCCGTGCGGGAGAAGATCGCGCAGATCGCCTGTTACCGGGAGGGCATCAACGCGCACCTGACCGCGGCGATCGAGCTGGCCGAACCCAGCCCCGGCGGGCTGCTGATGCCCAACCAGTCGATGATGTACGCCGCCCGGGTCTTCGCCTCCACCCAGCTCCCGGCGGTCATGCACATCGTCCGCGACCTGTGCGGCTGCCAGGTCAGCCTGGTGCCCAGCAAGGCCATGTTCGACAGCCCCGGGGCCGGCGACTGGCTGCGGAAATACTTCACCATCGGGGAGATCCCGGCGGACGAACGGCGCAAGCTCTTCGCGCTGGCCCGGGACCTGCTCAACTCCGACTACGCCGGGCACCGGCTGACGTTCCAGCTCTTCGCGCAGTCGCCGCCGTTCTCGCACCTGCTGGCCGTCTACAACAACTACGACTTCAGCGGCCCGCTCGACCTGGTGTCCAGGTACTCCGCGGTCGCGGACGAGGTACGCAAATGAGGGAGTCCATCACCGTCGGCGGTCACCTGCGAATCCGGCCGTTCAACACCGCCGAGAGCTATCCCGAGCAGCGGCTGGACAACGACCTGTGCCAGGCGGTGGTGGCCGGAAACACCGTCTACCTGCGCGGCCAGGTGCCGCAGGACCTGGACACCGGCGAGAGCGTGCACATCGGCAACCCCGCGGCCCAGGCCGAGCAGGTGATGACGAACGTCGAGACGCTGCTGGCCGAGGCCGGCGCGTCCGTCGAGCACGTCGTGTCCTGCACCGTCTACCTCACCGACATCCGGCACCGCGAGCCGGTGTACCGCGTGCTCGGACGGCGCCTGGCGGGCGTCTACCCGGTGTTCACGGGCCTGGTCGTGTCCGCGCTCGCCCGGCCCGAATGGCTGGTCGAGGTCACCGTGGTGGCGGTCAGGCCATGACGTTCTCGCTGGTAGGCCGCTGCGACCGCACCGGCGCGGTCGGCGCCGTGATTGCCTCGGCCAGCATGGCGGTGGCGGCGCGGTGCGCGGCGGCGCGGGCCGAGGTGGGCGCGGTGTGCAGCCAGAGTACGACCGACCCGCGGCTGCGCGACGCGCTGCTCGAGGCGATGGCCGGCGGCGCAGCCGCCAATGACGCGCTCACGCCCCTGACGGCCCGCACCGAGGACATCGCGTACCGGCAGCTGGCAGTGGTGGACGCGGCGGGCGGTTCGGCCTGCTACTCCGGCGAGCTGGCGCTGGGCGAGGCGACCGGCGTCAGCGGACCCGGCGCCGCGGCCGCCGGAAACCTGCTGGCCGACCCGGGCGTGCCCGCCGCGATGCTCGCCGAGTATGCCGAACGGGCGGGCGAGAGCCTCGGGGACCGGCTCATCGCCGCCTTGCGGGCCGGGCTGGCCGCGGGAGGGGAGGTTTCCCCGGTCCGTTCGGCTGGAATGGTCATCGCCGATTCGGTGCCGTGGCCGGTTACCGACCTGAGGGTGGACTGGCACGACGATCCGGTCGGGCAGCTCGCCGGCCTCTGGCGGATCTGGCAGCCGCAGGCGGCCTCCTACGTGCAGCGCGCGCTGCGCCCGGCGGAGATATGACCGTGATCCGCCGCGTTCCGGTCCCTGGTGCGGCCGGCTTCCGGAGCGAGGAATTCAGGGCCGCTTCGACGGCTTCCTCCGCGATCATCTTCATCTGCCCGTACAGCACCTCCATTTCCACGCTGCGATGGGCGATAGGACGGCTGCGCCGCGAGGGTTACCACGTCGTGGCCTACGAGACGACCACGGCGGTCTTCATGGCCGGCGACCCGGCGATTCTCCCTGATCTCATCTCCGCGATGCAGAAGGACATCAAGTCGCAGATATCGAGGCTGAGGTCGGAAGGCGTAACCGAGTTCGGCTTCTTCGGCAGCAGCCTGGGATCGTTCATCCTCTACAACTGCATCGGCGATGCCCTATCCGAACTGCGCTGGGGCGTCTTCAACACGGGCGGCGACATCGCCCAGGGCATGTGGCGACTCGACGGGGCCAGGCGGCAGCACGTACTGCGCGGCTGGTCGCTGCCCCGGCTCGAAGCGGC
>CAVYPB010000045.1:0-8786 GCA_963770305.1 uncultured Actinomycetota bacterium | reverse complement strand
GTAAAACCGTGACAGTTCACGTTGATTCGAACAAGTTGCCGGAGCGTGAAATAGGCACTGTCACGTTGATTGAAAAGTGTAGTGGCGCAGTTGGGTTTGAAGCAGTCGCGACGGAACACCGTTGGGTCGTTCACATTTCAGGCGGCAGCGTCGGGCGCGGTGACCTGACGCCAGACCGCGAAGCGGTCGGCCATCTCGGTTCGCCATTCGGTCGCGCTGAGCAGATGCCGTCGCGGCCGGAAGTGTGCGGAGATGCCGCTGAAGGCGGACAGGAACCGTTGCGCATGCCGCGACGATTTGAAGCGTTTCATCGCCCGTTCGCGTTGTCGGGTGGGCTGATGAGAGTTCTCGGCGCGGTTGTTCAGATACCGCGACCGCCGGTGCTCCACCGACGACATGAGCTCGCGGTGGGCGACCTGGTAGCTGCCCAGCTTGTCGGTGACCAGCACGCGCGGCACGTACCGCAGGCCCTTGAGCAGCTTACGGAAGAATCGCTTGGCCGCCACCGCGTTTCGGCGTGACTGGACGAGAACGTCGAGCACGTTGCCGTGCTGGTCGACCGCGCGCCACAGGTACCGCAGCCTGCCGTTGATCCCGACGAACACCTCGTCGAGGTGCCACTTGTCGCCGGGGCGCGGGCGCCGCCGGCGCAGCTGGTTGGCGTAGGCCTGCCCGAACTTGGCGCACCACCGCCGGATCGTCTCGTAACTCACCGCGACACCGCGTACGAGCATCAGCTCCTCGACCTCACGGAAGCTGAGCGGGAACCTGAAGTACAGCCACACGCAGTGGTTGATGATCTCGACCGGGTAGCGGTGGCCCTTGTACGACGGCGTTGCGGTGGTCACCCCACGAATCCTCCCAGGTCGCCCACACTCACCAACGTGACAGTGCCAACCAGAGAGTGCTTCAAAGCCGCGACGCCGCCGAGGGCGTCACCGCCCTCCTCGAGCATCGCCCACCCGTGTTCGAGGGCCGCTGAGCGCGCCGTCAACCGCGGGTGTCGCGCACCGCGAGTACAGGCCACGGATCAGGCACACCCTTCAGTTCGTGACGGCCTTTGTCGGCGAACGTGATTCGCGACCCAAGCACCAGCGGCGGGATCGCCCCTGACACCAGCACCTCGCCCGGCCCCGCGAGCCCCATGATGCGCGCAGCGATGTGCACCGCGATGCCGTGCACGTCGCCGTCGGCCATCTCCACCTCCCCGGTGTGCAGGCCGGCGCGGATGCTAAGCCCGAGGTCCTCGACCGCGTCGCGGATCGCGCACGCGCAGTTGATCGCTCGTGCCGGGCCGTCAAAGGTCGCGAGCGCGCCGTCGCCGGTGAATTTCACGACTGCGCCGCGCGCGCCGGCCACGTGCCGTTCGACGACGCGGTTGTGCGCGGCCAGGGCCGTCGTCCACGCCTCGTCGCCCAGCTGCGCCGCGCGTTCGGTCGATCCGACGATGTCGGTGAACAACACGGTCGACAGCACGCGGTTCGACGGTGTAGCGCTGCGTTGGCCGGTGAGGAACGACTCGACTTCGTCGAGCACGCGGTCGGCGTCCCCGGCGAGCCACATGTTGTCGTCGCCGTCGAGCTCCACCAGTCGTGCGTGCCGGATCCTCTTGACGAGATCCTGTGCGTGTTCGCGACGCACGTGGCGGTCGCCACGCCGGTGCAGCAGCAGCGTCGGCGCCTGGATGCTCTCGAGCGCCGGGCGGACGTCGGTGCGCACGAATACGTCGTACAACGCCTTGAAATATCCGGGGCCGCCGGAGAGCCGCTCACCGCGCGCCCACCAGCGCCGCTTGGCGGCGTCGCCCGCCCAGCTGGGCGCCAGCAGGTCAACCATCGCACCTGTGCCGACCGTGTGCTCGAAGCTGTCGACGTACCTCACCAGGGCCGACTCAGGCATGCCGAACGGCTGGTCGGAGGCGCGAAGGAAGCACGCGAACGGGCTACAGAGCACGAGTGAGCGCACGCGGTGCGGATGGCTCGCGGTCAGCAGCATGACAGGAAGCCCCGACTCCGACCAGGCGAAAACAGACGCGCACTTGCTCCCGACGGCATCGAGCACCGCCACCAGCCCGTCGGTCCAGGACTGCATCGCGGGACGGTCGTGGATCGGCACCGCGTCGGAGCTTCCGCTCCCAAGGAGATCGGTCAAGATCAAGCGGCTGAACGAGGCCAGCCGGTGCAGGTGGCCGGCCACCGTGGGCTCGTCCCACAGCAGGTCGATCGGGAACGGCGAGGGGGGCACGAAGAGAAGATCGGGGCCGCCGTCCCCGACGATCTGGTACGCGAGGTGGGCGTCGCCGTCCCGCGCGTACAGCGTCTCGGGGCTGGCCGCCATGCCACGAGCATGGCACGGACAACGCCGGTTGAATCGCCGACAACCTCTGCGCGCGGGGTCAGTCGGGCGCCTGCGCAAGCGCGCTAAGCGCGGCGTCGACGGTTACCTGGACCAGGTTCTCATCGATGGGCCCGGTCGGGAGGAACACGCGCATCAGACGCGGCCCGGTCAGCAGGACGCAGATCCACTCGGCGTCGAACCCGCCGCGCGTCTCCCCTGCTTGCCTTCATTCAGTTCGGCGACGCTTTGCTTTGCATCCGGCCAATCCGGTTCGTGGCTGAGTGTTTTGATGCAGTCCGCTGGCCACGGCGGTACTGGTGGATGATGGCGCCGATCAAGTTCGCGGCTGCGGCCGGGCTCGTCGGCGGCATCTGGATTCCGTAATTGGCAGCGGTCACCTGCGCCGCGCTGATCCTCGACTTCGTGATCAACATCAGCATGCACATCGCAGCGCGAGACTTCGGGACGCAACCTGTTCCTCAATGCCACTGCGATGCTCCTGATCTGCATCGGGACCGGTGTGATTGCGTTCCTGGTTTGAGGCTGGGCGACTGGCTGTTCCACGTTGAGCCGCGAGCGGGAACCCTCCGCGATCAGAACCCAGTGCATCGGATACCGACTTGGATTGTTGAGAACTCGCTCGCATAACTCATCCGAAAGAGATCCGCTTACATGTTCGGACTTAGCGGAAGGGCCGTGTGCCACGACGATCTTGGGCGGCACCCGACTGGTGCGCCAGCGGCCAATGAACTTCTCGATCTCGATGACCACTCGCTGCCGAGTCCCGCGCTGAAAGGTGAGTCTGCCAGCATCAGGCGCGCGTCCGGCATGGTGCTACTCGAGTCGAGCCGATGGTCGGCTGTCATCTGATCTGTCGGTTTGCCACTTGTTTTGCGGGCGCAACTTCCAGCATGAGCGGCGCTGTTCTGGCTCGCCATAGCGCGTGTCATCGCTGTCCGAGTCGACACATAGACGGCGTCCATGTAACCATATACAAGGTATAGTTGCGAGCATGGCGAACAGGAGAAGCGGATCCGTGGCCCGCGAGCGGCTGAGTCGCGACACCATCGTGGCGGGGGCCATCGCGCTGGCAGACGCGGAGGGCCTCGACGCGGTGACCATCCGGCGGCTCGCCCAGGATCACGAAGTCACCCCGATGGCGTTGTACTGGCACTTCAAGGACAAGGGCGAACTGCTGGACGGCATCGCCGAACGCCTCTTCGCCGACGTCCGGCTGCCGGCGCCATCCCCGAAGCCCTGGCCCGAGCAATTGCGGTCCGTCCTCGAAGCGCTGTCGGACGCGCTGCGCCCGCATCCCGAGGTGGCCGGCCTCGTCTCCGACCGCGTGCTGTCCTCGGAGGCCGGGCTGACCGTGGCCGAACACACGCTGGCGCTGCTGCGGCACGCGGGGCTTTCCGCCGAGCAGGCGGCCCAGGTCGGCGGATACCTGCTCAACGCCGTGGCCATGCTGGTGACCACCGAGCCGGGGCGAGAGCACGGTTCCGACTCCGAGGCCCGTGACGACGCGATCCGCCGCAAGACCGCGTCGTTGAGCGGGCTGCCCCTGCGGCGTTATCCCAACGTCGTGTCCTCCGCCGGCGTGCTGGCCGCGTGCCCGAGTCCGGACGCCTACTTCAGCCTCGGACTCGACATGCTGATCGCCGGCGTCACCGCCATCACGGACCAAGGTTCGCCCGAGGCAAACCCAGCCTGACCTGGTAGGACGGGCGCCTCTCATCCCTCGCGTTGACAACTGTACGGTGTATATGGTTTCCTATACGACGTACATGTACGACATACATCAACGCGGACGGCGGACGTCAGATGAATCAGAACCGAACGGGAGACCGGCGCGATGCGCTGTCCCGAGCCACTTACCCTGCGCAGCGGCATCACCCTGCCGAACCGGCTCGCGAAGGCCGCGACCAGCGAGCATCTGGCCGACCGTCGCGGGGCACCGACCAACCAGCTCATCACCGCCTACCGGGCGTTGGCGCTCTCCGGCGCCGGGTTGTTGATCAGCGGCAACGTCATGGTCGACGGCGCGGCGCTGGAAGCACCGCGCAACGTGGTGATCGAGGACGACCGACACCGCGAGCAATTGCGCCGGTGGGCCGCGGTGACCGAGGGCACCGATGCCAAGTTCATCCTGCAGCTGTCGCACCCAGGGCGGCAGACCATGCGCGGCAACCGGCTGCGCGGGCGTCGTCAGGACGTCGTCGGCCCGTCCGAGGTGCCCCTCGCCGTGGGTGGCAACCGGCTCTTCCGGGCGCCGCGCGCCCTGTCCGACGCGGAGATCACAGCGATCATCGCCCGCTTCGCCCGCGCCGCCCAGATCGCCGCCGATGCCGGCTTTCACGGCGTGCAGATCCACGCCGCGCACGGCTACCTGTTCAACCAGTTCCTCTCGCCGCTGGTCAACCAGCGCACCGACCGTTGGGGCGGCTCGCTGGAGAACCGGATGCGACTGCTCGTCGAGACGGTGCGAGAGATCCGGGCGACGACCTCCGCTCGGTTCCTGATCGCCGTCAAACTGAATTCCGCCGATTTCCAGCGCGGCGGCTTCGACTCGGACGACTCCCTGACCGTCGCGCGCGCCCTGGAGAAGGAAGGCATCGACCTGCTGGAGATCTCCGGCGGCACCTACGAGAGCACCGCCATGGTCACCGGCATGCCACAGCGAGAATCGACCCGCGCGCGGGAGGCGTACTTCCTCGAATTCGCCGAACGGTTCTCCCAGGAAGTGTCGGTGCCGATCATGCTGACGGGCGGATTCCGCACCCGGCAAGGCATGAACGACGCATTGGACAGCGGTGCCGTCGACGTCGTCGGCCTGGCACGCCCGATCACCTACGAGCCGGACCTGCCGCAACGCCTCCTGGACGGAACCGCCGAGAAGAGCCTGGTGACGCCGAAGACCCTCGGCCACAAGAACATCGACGACCTCCTCAACAGCGCCTGGCACCAGCAGCAGATCGCCCGCCTGGGCCGTGGCAGGGCCGTGCGTCCCCGACGCGGCCCCGCGATCGCCCTCGTAATCGCCCTGCTCACCACCGCCCGGGACCTCCTAGTTCCCCAGCTGGCGCCCCGCTGACCTCAGATTTCCCCCGACCCGGCGCTGCGGCGACCCGCCCGTACCGCTGAACCCATCCCCGAAGGAGAACACCATGGACCTACAACTCACCGACAAGGTCGTCGTCGTCACCGGCGCCGCCTCAGGCATCGGGCAAGCCACCGCCCGCCTGCTCACCGAAGAAGGAGCCATCGTCGTCGGTGTCGACCGCGATCCGATCGACACCGAACCCGGCGCCCACGGCACCGCCGTCCAAGCCGACCTCACCGACCCCGCCACACCCGACCGCGTGATCGCCACCGTGCTCGAACAGCACGGCCGGATCGACGCCCTCGTCAACAACGCGGGCGGGCTACAAGCCCGCACCAGCTTCCTCGACATCACCGACGAGCAGTGGCTGGCCACCTTCAACCTCAACTTCCACGCCGCCCGCCGCATGAGTCGCGCCGCCGTGCCCGCCATGCTCGCCAGCGGTGGCGGCAGCCTCGTCCACCTCGGCAGCGACTCCGCGCGGCTGCCGGAAGTCGGCAACCTCGACTACGCGGCGGCCAAACTTGCACTGCTGGCGCTGTCCACCTCACTGGCCACCGAGTTCAGCCCCCAAGGCATCCGGTCGAACGTCGTGGTCCCCGGACCCACCCGCACCCCGCTCTACGACCGGCCGGGCGGCTTCGGCGACCAGGCCGCCGAGCTGTGGGGCACCGACAAGGAAACCGCGATCACCCGCATGGTGACCGAAATCCGACCACTGCTCACTGGCCGGATGGGCCAGCCCGACGACATCGCACAGGTCGTCGCATACCTCGTCTCACCCCTCTCGCGCCAGGTCACCGCCGCCGAATGGAGCGTCGACGGCGGCGCGCAGCGCCACATCTGACCCCACCACCAACAAGGAGAAGCCGATGAACACACCCGTCACGGACCCAAACTCGCCGCGCACATCACCACTTGCCGGAACAGGTCATCGCCGAGAACTTCGCCGGTTGGAGCGCCGAAATCCGGCAGGAGTTCGCCGACAACGCCCACAACCACCAGGTCGGATCGGTGCTGCTGTCCGAGACCGACGAGGTCAAGGTCTGGAGCATCCGGCTCGCACCCGGCGAACGGGTTCCCGCCCACCGGCACGTGCTGAACTACTTCTGGACCGCCCTCACCGACGGAATCAGCCTGCAGCACACCGACGACGGCACCACCCGCCGCGTCGTCTACCGAGCCGGAGAAACTCGGCACTTCTCCTTCCCCGGTGACGAGTACATCCTCCACGACCTGTACAACGACGGCCCAAGCGAACTGGCCTTCCTCACCGTCGAGCACAAGAGCGAACGGAAACAGGACTGATGAATAGGGCCGAAGCCGGCGACCGTGGCGGGATCGTGCTCATGGATGTTTTGCGCAACCCTCTGAAAACCGTTGGGGTGGACAACGATTCGACGTCTGCGCCGCCCGCTGACTGGGCACGTGACACCGGCATATCGTCGGCTCTGGTGGCCGGTGAAGGGGCAGACCGGCCCGCCGGGCCACCGGTTGTTTCCCAGGGCGATTGCCTGGAGGTGTCTGGGCTGGGTCTGACACTGCCGAACGGGCGCCGGCTGCTCAGCGATGTGTCTTTTGGCGCGCGTCCTGGGTCGCTGACCGCGATCATCGGCCCCTCGGGTGCCGGCAAGTCGACGCTGGCCAAACTGGTGGGCGGGGCCATCACCCCGACCATGGGCGAGGTCCGTTTCGGCGGCCATGACCTGCACGGCGAGTATGCGGCTCTGCGGCACCGGATCGGGCTGGTGCCCCAAGACGATGTGGTGCATCACCAGCTCACCCTGGATGCGGCCCTGCGGTTTGCCGCCGAGCTGCGGCTGCCGCACGCCAGCACCGCCGAACGCAGAGACGCGGTGCGCCGGGTGCTCGAGGAGTTGGAGCTGACCGGCCACGCCCACACCCGTGTCGACAAACTCTCGGGCGGGCAGCGCAAACGCGCCTCGGTGGCCATGGAGCTGTTGACCGGGCCCTGTCTGCTGATCCTCGACGAACCGACCACCGGGCTGGACCCGGCACTGGATCGCCAAGTCATGACCATGCTGCGCCGACTGGCCGACGCCGGCCGGGTGGTGCTGGTGGTGACCCACTGCCTGACCTATCTAGACGTCTGCGATCAGGTGGTGTTCTTGGCCCCTGGCGGCAAGACCGCCTACAGCGGAGCACCCTGTGCCATCGGCGCCGCCATGGGCACCACCAACTGGGCCGACCTGTTTGCCCGCGTGGCCGCCGAACCCGACGCCGCCCACCGCGACTTCGTCACCCGAGGCCGCAACGAGGCCCGCCCAGCCCTGCTGCCGCAGCCGCGGCCGGGGTCGGCACCGCAGCCGGCGCCGTGCCCGCTACTGCGGCAGGTGTCCACCGTGGCGCGCCGGCAGGTGCGGCTCATCCTGGCTGATCGGGGCTATTTCTGCTTCCTGGCGGTGCTGCCGTTCGTGCTAGGCACGCTGGCGCTGCTGGTCCCCGGCCACGTCGGTCTGGGCACCGCCAACCCGCGCGGTGACGCCGCCGACGAACCGGTGCAGATCGTGTTTCTGCTCAGCGTCAGCGCCGTCTTCCTGGGCACCGCGCTCACGATTCGGGACCTGGTCGGGGAGCGCAGCATCTTCCGGCGCGAACAGGCGGTGGGCCTCTCGGCCACGGCCTATCTGTTGGCCAAGATCGCGGTGTACGCGGTGACCGCCGCCCTGCAGACCGCGGTCCTCACGGCGATTGTGGTGATCGGGAAGGGCGCCCCCACCCGCGGCGCGGTCGTGCTGGGCAATTCGATCGTGGAGCTGTATGTGACGCTGGCCGTGACGGCGGCGGTGACCGCGGTGATGGGGTTGGCGATGTCGGCGGCGGCCAAGTCTCAGGATCAGATCCTGCCGATGCTGGTGATCTCGGTGATGCTGTCGATCGTGTTCTGCGGCGGGATGATTCCGGTGACCGGCCGAGTTGTCTTGGACCAGTTGTCCTGGGCGATGCCGGCCCGCTGGGGCTTCGCCGCTTCGGCGTCCACCACCGATCTGCGGACGATTGCTCCCCTTCTGCAGACCAAGGAAACACTGTGGTCACACCACGTCGGCTGGTGGCTGCTCGACATGGCCGCGCTCATCGTCTTGGGGGCCGTCCTGGCGGGCTGCGTCCGCTGGCGCCTCCGGCTCACTGCGGTGTCACTGACCCTCGGTCGCACCACCTGGTATGGACAGTGCATTGGGCTGTGGTCCCGTGTTCCGATGGGGCGCTGGTCTTCGAAGTGTTGGGCTCACGCAGGCTTACGGCGCTGGGCAGCCACGCCAGTCCCACTGGGCGAACTTCGCACAGCATGACCGCGCCAGTCCCACTGGCCGGACTTCGCACAGCA
>CAVYPB010000044.1:0-16616 GCA_963770305.1 uncultured Actinomycetota bacterium | reverse complement strand
ACCGCGGACCTCCCGGAGTCACCGACCATGCGACATGGAGCGTCGAGCCACCGGCGTTGCCCCGAAAAGTGCCTACTGGAATCCGTGCCCTCCGATCGCACCCTGACCGCGCTACGCGAACTCCCCAAGGCAGACATGGAAGGCCTGCGCTACAGCAAGGTCGCCGACATCCTCGGTCTACCGGTCGGTACGGTCATGTCACGCATCCATCGCGCACGCCAGCGCCTTCGCCACCTATTTCGCCACCGCCCAGGACAGCCCACATCCGCCGACGTGTCACGCGACGCAGTGCGCGTCGTCTAATTGTCAGGTTGACAGCCCCACGGTGCGGCACGAGAGTGGAGGCATGGCCGATCAGCGCTTGATTTGGGGCGATAGGAGCGTCGTCGACCGAATCGAGATGGTCCACGCCTACGACTACGCGGTGGAACGCGAATGGCTGGCCAGGCCCTCCGGACTCGCGTTGTGGGGTACTGACACCCGCGTGCTCTACGACAGCATCCGTCTCATCGGCGACCTGCCCGACGGCTCGGCGGTCCTCGACGTCCCATGCGGCGGCGGGCTGGCAATGCGCGGCCTGCGTTCCGACCAGCGCGTGCGCTACGTCGCCGCCGATATCTCTACCGACATGCTTGCCCGCGCCCGCCGTCGGGCCGCCGACCTCGGCCGCGACGACATCGAGTTCACCGAGGCCGACATCGAGCGGATGCCGTTCGACGACAAGGAGTTCGACCTGTGCGTGTCCTTCAGCGGCTTGCACTGTCTTCCCGATCCGGCCGCCGCCGTGCGTGAGATCACCCGCTGCCTCAAGCCGGGCGGCCGGTTGGTCGGCGACTCGGTTGTGCGCGGCGCCGGGTTGCGTCAGGATCTGGCGATCCGCGCGTTCCGCCGCGTAGGTGTCTTCGGCGCCGGCGGCACCGTCGACGAGCTACGCCGCTGGCTCACCGACGCCGGACTGACAGTCGATCGCCTCCAACCCTCCGGCGCCGTAGCACACTTCACCGCGACAGCCGCGCGCTGACGGCCGTTACGCCACAGCTTCTTTCGCGCAAAGTGCAGAGCCCCCCGGCCGTGCGGCGCACTGGAGAAACTCGACAGCCTCCTGCATCCGAAGCGCAGCCGTGATCCGATCCATTTGGTCAAAAGCACGAGAACCTCGTTTCCGCCTGGCACATTCCGCGCACGCTGGAACCAGTGCTGACGGTCATTGTTGGGCGAGCCATTGGGCCGCATCCGCACGGATCGAGCGTTCCAAGTCACTGCCACGTGTAGCGTGAACGCGGTCGACGGTAAACCCACTGTGAACCGACAGATACGCCAGCGCCGCATGCTCCCGCGCGAAAGAGTGCGCCGGGGCGGTGTCAATGTCGACGGGACCGTACGGGAACGCGAATGTCGAAAAGTCGTAAACCGAGCCTCGACGCGCGATGCGCCAGACGCGGACCAGGAACGTCACTTCGGCAGCATCCGCGCTGCGAGCAGCCACTGCGGGTCCGGCGTGCAGGCGAGACATCATCAGTTCCATCCGGGTTTCTCCTATGCCACTGCTGTTTGGGCGAGCGTCGTCGGCGCCCTGCCGCACTCTGTCATCACATCGATTGCATGTGTAGATCACGGGGTTAGCGAGCGGCGTCCTGCACATGGTGACGGCTTCGCAACAAGATTCCCCTTCCGCGCCTGCGTGGGTACCGCTAATTTTGAGGGCGGCGGCTTGGGTGCTCGGGCTGCGCGGAACGCGCTGTCGGCTCGCGGCAGCAGGACTGCAATGGGCGACGACGTCTGGGAATTGAACGTCTCCGAACGTGGGCGCGTTGTCTTCTATGGCTCGGTGGGTCGTTTGTAAAGGGTGAGGGAGACACGATGCCAAGAGATGTCAAGATTCCACCCGCCAAAGTGGCCCGTATCGTCGAGCGGTTCCGCCACCATCTCTATCGACTTCATCAACGGTCGGTGCCCGCCGCGGCGGCGATGTTCGAGATGCTTACCGGGGCATGGGTAGCGCAAGCCATCCAGGTGGCCGCCGAACTAGGCATCGCCGACGCCCTCGCGGACGGTCCACTTCCCCTGGATGATTTGGCAGACCGCGTCGGCGCGGACCCCGAGGCCCTCAGTCGACTGATGCGAGCGTTGATCAGCCGTGGCATATTCCGCCAGCGCCGGGACGGCCGCTATGACCTGACCGCTCTCGCTGAAACACTGCGCCCGGACGCCCCATTCTCGATGCACGCGTTTGCGCGCTTGATCGGTTCGCCCCAACACCGGGAACATTGGAGTCTGCTGGTTGAGTCGATCAAGTCCGGCAAGGCGATCCTCCCACTGCTGCGCGGTAAGGAGGCATTCGACTATCTCAGGGATGAACCCGAGCTTTTGAAACTCCACAACGACGCCATGACCAGCCTCGATGGCCCGAGGGCGATCGCTGTCGTTGCCGGTTACAGCTTCAGTCCTTACCGCACGATCGTCGATGTCGGCGGCGGGCACGGGGGCCTGCTGTCCACTATCTTGGCGGCAACACCGAACGCGCGGGGCGTGCTCTACGACCTGCCTGAAGTCGTCGCAGGGGCGTCCGGGCTGCTCTCTCAGCGGGGAGTCAAAGACCGGGTCCGCGTCGAGGGTGGGTCGTTCTTTGACAGCGTTCCGTCCGGCGGCGACGTCTATGTCCTCAAAAACGTCATCCACGACTGGCCCGATGAGCAGGCCGTAGCGATCCTCCGTAACGTCCGCGTAGCTGCCCGCGCCGATGCGACGGTGCTGCTGGTGGAGGCGGTGCTCCCCGGGCACGACCGCGACTTCGTGGGTAAGTGGAGTGACCTGGAGATGCTGCTGCAGGCAAAAGGCCGCGAACGCGACGCGGCGGAATACCGAGACCTGCTCAGGCAAGCCGGATTTCGGATGACCCGGGTAGTGCAAACAGCCTTACCGTTAAGCGTCGTCGAAGCAACACCTGCTTAGGGACACGAACCAACCTCGAGTGGCCAGGCTCGTCGGCGGTAGATCATGAACCGCACGCACGGCGTGATTCGGATCCGCGAGGGTTGGTGCGGCTTCGGTGGTCGGTGTGGAGGTGGTTGAACACGACGCGGGCCAGGCGACGCGGGGCCTCGGTGCTGGAGTCGCCGGCGCCATACGGCGAGCGCGTTGCGCTCCAGCGGAGCCGACGGATGTGGCACGTCATCTCGTCATGTGGCGGTGCGTTTCGTTAGACTGCCGCAACCACGGACGGGGGCTCGTTTGCTGCAGAGAATCACTCGACTCGCGATTGCTGGACCGCGGCGCGTTATCGCTGTGGTGTTGCTCGTCATGGTCGGCACCGCGATCTTCGGCATCCCGGTATCCAAGAGTCTGTCGGCCGGCGGCACGCGTGATCCGACATCGGAGTCATCGCAGGCCACAAAACTGTTGTCGGACAAGTTCGATCAGGGCGACATGGCGATGATCGTGAGCGTCACGTCGAACGACGGCGTCGAGAGCCCCGCGGTCCGCGCGGTGGGCACCGACATCGTCCGACAGCTGCAGACCTCACCGCACATCGTCCACGTGACGTCAGCATGGACCGCCCCCTCTGTACCCTCGATGATCAGCGAAGACCGCAAGACGGGGCTGATCGTGGCCAGCATGTCCGGCAGCGACAACGAGGCACCGAAGTACGCCAGAGCACTGGCTGACGAATTCCTGCATGACCGCGACGGCGTCACGGTGCGGGCTGGCGGCGAGGCGATCATCTACGCCCAGGTCAACAGCCAGACTGCGAAAGACCTGCTGTTCATGGAATCGCTCGCGATCCCGTTGAGCTTTTTCCTGCTGGTGTGGGTGTTCGGTGGTCTGCTGGCGGCCGCGCTGCCGATCGCGGTCGGGGGCTTCGCGATCCTCGGGTCGATGGCGGTGCTGCGTACCATTTCGCTGTTCACCGATGTGTCGATCTACGCGTTGAATCTGGCTGTCGCGATGGGGCTGGCGCTGGCGATCGACTACACACTGCTGATTCTGAGCAGGTTTCGAGACGAGCTGGCCGAGGGTGCCGACCGCGAAGAGGCGTTGATCCGCACGATGGCAACCGCGGGCCGTACCGTGCTGTTCTCGGCGATGACGGTCGCGCTATCGATGGTGACGATGGTGCTGTTCCCGCAGTACTTCCTGATGTCGTTTGGCTACGCGGGCGTCGCGGTGGTCGTATTCGCCGCGGCCGCTGCCGTGGTCGTTACACCCGCGGCGATCGTGGTGCTTGGCGAGCGCCTGGACTCGCTGGACGTGCGCCGGTTGCTTCGCCATCTGCTGGGCCGCCCGGAGCCAACGCCCAGGCCGGTCGAGCAGACGTTCTGGTATCGCTCGACAAAGTTCGCGATGCGCCACGCCCTGCCGGTCGGGGTCGCGATCATCGCGCTGCTGCTTGTCCTCGGCGCGCCGTTCCTGGGTGTGCGATGGGGTTTCCCCGACGATCGTGTGCTGCCCGAGTCGGCATCAGCGCGCCAGGTTGGCGATCAGCTGCGCACCGACTTCGCGGTCGACTCCTCGAGGAATGTGACCGTGGTGCTTCCCGACGCGTCCGGGGTGACGCCCGAGGAGCTCACCCGCTACGCCACCGAGCTGTCGCGGGTACCCGATGTGTCGTCGGTGTCCGCACCGGGCGGCACGTTCGTCGACGGCGCGCCGGCCGGGCCTTCCTCCGCCCCGACCGGGATGAAGGATGGCAGCGCGTTCTTGACCGTGACGAGCACCGCGCCGCTGTTCTCGGACGCATCGGCGAGCCAGCTCGATGCGCTGCACGCCGTCGCCACCCCGGCCCACAAGACCGTGCAGCTGGCGGGAGTCGCACAGGGCAATCACGACAGCGTGCAAGCGATCACCAGTCGGCTGCCCCTGGTGCTCGGGATCATCGCCGGCATCACCGTAGTGCTGCTGTTCCTGTTGACCGGCAGCGTGGTGTTGCCGGTCAAGGCCGTGCTACTCAACATCTTGTCGCTAACGGCCGCGTTCGGTGCGCTGGTGTGGGTCTTCCAGGACGGTCATCTCGGCGCGCTCGGCTCAACGGTGACGGGCACACTGGACGTGGACGTGCCGGTGTTGTTGTTCTGCATCGCATTTGGGCTATCCATGGACTACGAAGTCTTCCTGATCTCACGGATCCGTGAATACTGGCTCGCATCGGACCGCACACCCGCCGCCAACGACGAGAGCGTCGCGCTTGGCGTCGCGCACACCGGCCGGGTGATCACCGCGGCCGCGCTACTGATGTCGATCTCGTTCGCCGCGTTGATGGCTGGGCAGGTGTCCATGATGCGGATGCTCGGCCTCGGGCTCACGGTGGCGGTGCTGATGGACGCGACCCTGGTTCGGATGCTGCTGGTGCCTGCTTTCATGCGTGTGCTCGGCCGCGCGAACTGGTGGGCCCCCAAACCGCTTGCCCGACTGCATGATCGGTTCGGCCTCGGCGAGACGGTAGGGCACGGCACACCCGATGCTCAGACGCTGCGCGAGCCCGCGTAGCGGTGAACCCGCGTCGCGCGGCGAGCCTGCCAGCCCGGCCGACACGATCACACCGATGGCCGGCAACCAGCGACTCCTTGGCGCCGATGGGCTTGACCCAGGACGGTGAGGGTGTCCGACTTGGTCACCTGGCGCCGACGATACAGCGCGTCAGGCTGGTTTACCGGAATCGATCAAGGCCGCGGGCTCGGTATCGGTCACCTTTGACGTCGCCTCGGTCGTATCTGCGCCGCGTGTTCCTTGAGTGAGCATCTCTCGAGCGCTTTTCCGGCGCAGCTTGCCCGACGATGTCTTCGGCAGGGTTCCGGCGGGGAACAACCGTACCTCGCGCGGGGCGTGCCCAACTTGGTGGTTCACCCGGGCTGTGATGTCGCGGCTGATACGCAGGCGCACGTCCTCCTCGTCCGCGTTATGCACTTCGGCGAGCACCGCGAAGCCCTCCCGCTCGGCGTCGACCCGCAGCGCGATCACGCAGCCCTTGCGCACACCGTCGACGGTCGCGGCCGCACGCTCGATATCGTGCGGATACAGGTTGTTCCCGGCCACAATGATGAGATCCTTCGTCCGGCCGCACACGTAGATCCGCCCCTCCTCGTCGAGGTAACCCAGGTCGCCGGTGTCGAACCAGCCGTCAGTGGCGGGCGAGTGGAACGACGCCGTCCACCGTGAGATAACGGCCAGCGATCGCAGGACCGCGAAGTTCGATGGCACCAATCTCTCTGGGCCCCTGCACCGTTCCGTCCCGGGTGATGCGCACGTCCATGCCCGTGAGCGGGAATCCCAAGCAGACGATGTGCTGCGCGTCCTCCGAGTCATCCGGAACCGGCTGCGCGCGGTGGGCCCCCGAGACGGCCTGCCTGGATACTGTGTCGAAGATCGGCGGGTCGTCGTGCGCGCCGAAGGACACCGCCAGCGTGGCTTCGGCGAGCCCGTAGCTCGGCATCGGTGCGCTCGGCCGCAGCCCGAAACGGGCACCCACCGCCGCGAAATTCTTTACGTCGCGATGATCGAGGGGCTCGGCTCCGTTGATCGCTACCCGCAGCGACGAGAGGTCAATGGCGTCCGGGTCGGTCCGCTCCAGAACGCGGGCTAGTACGGAGTAGGCGAAATTGGGGCCCGATGTGATGGTCGCCCGGTGCCTGCTGATCAACTCGGCCCACACAATCGGCCGCCGCAGGAACTGATCGGACGTGACCACGACGGCTTCGAGCCCCAATTGCATGGGGAAACAGATAAACCCGATCATGCCCATGTCGTGCGACAACGGCAGCCAACTCACCACTACGTCCCGGTCGATGTCGATGTCCACCCCTGCGCTCATCGCCACGGTGTTCGCGGCGAGATTCCCGTGGCTGATCTCCACCGCCTTCGGTATGCCGGTCGACCCCGAGGTGAGCTGCCGCAGAGCGATATCCGCCTCATCGGCGTCCTCCGGCTCGATCGGCCCGGCGCCGCGCATCGACTCCACAGTGCAGACGGCCACATCGTGGGCCGCCAGGTGATCCAGCGCCATCAGGAAGGGCTCCCCGACGACAACCACGTCGGCACGGATCATCCGGATCGCCCGCACGGTGTCGTCGAGCCAGACCGCCAGGTCGGCGCGTGGTGTCGGTTGCTGCAGCATCGTCAGCGCGGCGCGGCGCATCCAGATCGCCTGCGCTAGCGGTGCGACATCCGCCGCGTCGGCGGCCAGCACCGCGACCGAGCCGTGGCGGCCAATTCCCCTGGCGGCCAGGCTTCCGGCCATCCGCTTCGCCTGTTCGTGGACTTCGCGCCAGGTCAACCGCACGGGATCGGCGACCGTGCCGACGTTCAAGCCGTGCGGTGACGATGCCGCAGAGGCGAATACTTCGCGGGTAAAGATGCTCATCGGATCAGATCCTTTCCAGTGCCACGTCGTCGACAATGCGTGCAACCGCGACTACCAACTCCGGGTCCGGCTCACGGAACAGAAAGTGGTCGCCAGCGAAGAGACGGACCGGTTGCGGCTGCGCCGAATGACTCGACCAGGCGGCCAACGTGTCCGGCGGCGCCAGCGGGTCGTTGCGGCCGCCGAAGATGTGTAACGGGCACGGCAACGGCGGCTCACCCGAAGGCCGGTAGGACTGGCAGATCCGCAGATCGTCGCGGACGATGGGCATCAGCAGCTCAAGCCATTCGGGACGGGACAGGATCTCGGCGGGCAGCCCGCCGTAGCGCGCCAGCTCCGCGGCCAGCTCGTGATCGTCGCCGAGGTGCAGATCGTGCACCGGTCCGCGCAGGTGTGGAGCGCGGTAGGCCGCGACGATAACCGCCTCCGGCGCGCGCAGACCGCGCGAAATACGTTGTTGGGCCAGCGAATACGCCAGCAAGGCGCCCATGCTGTGGCCGAGCAGGACATGGGGTCGGCTCAACAGGTCGTCGAGCTCGTCGGCCAGGCCCCGCACGCACGCGTCGGCGTCGACGTAGCGTGGCTCATCGCAGCGCGACTCCCGTCCGGGCAGTTTCACCGTCGTGAGTGTCGCCTCGACGCCGAGGGCCGCCAGCGCCCGGCGCAGCGGATGAAACGACGCTGACCCACCGCCGGCGTGGTGAAAACACACCAACTCGACGGGTGTCACCGGGTCACGCCGGCGGCCGGACCGAGCCGCTCCACCACGAAGTCGACGACGTCGCCGACGCTGTGAATCTTCGGCAGCACCTCGACGATGGCGATATGCCCCAGCTGTGGATAGTCCGCCCGCAGCCGGTCGAAAAGGCGAAGTTGCAGCAGCGAGTCGTAGCCCAGATCATCACTGAGCCGGCTGGACCGGGCAAGCTCGCCGACCGAATAGCCGCCGACATCGGCGATCACCGCCAGGACCGCGCCCTCCGATGCGGTCGGCACCTGCGCAGGCTGTTGCCGCTCGGCGACGGGCGTGACCACCGCGGGCTGGGCCGTCGGCACCGCGGCGGCGACCCCGCCGTCGAACCAGAACCGACTGGAGGTGTCGAAGACATACGGCGGAATCCGGTGCAGCGGGCCGGCCGGCCGGCCGTACAACGGCGACAGGTCGGGCGAGTACCCGTCGCGCAGCAATGTCGCAGCTACGCCCAGCAGCTCCGTTCCATCGGAATCCGGTCCGCCGCACAATGTCAGCGACCGGGTCTGCGGCGGCAGTCCGCACTGTCGGGCCAGCGTGAGCAGCGTGGATCGCGGACCGGCCTCGGCGACATAGTCGGCACTTGCCGCACTCACGGCGGCCTGGACGGCGTCGAAAAACCGTACCGGCGAACAGATCTGGTTGGCCCAGTAGTCGGTGTCCATTTCGTGGCCCTCGACTTCTCTGCCGAGCACGGTGGAGAAGAGCCGGAACTCCGCGGGACCCGGCGCCAGCCCCGACAGCTCGCGCCGGAATTCCGCCACGATGGGTTCCATCAGCGGCGAGTGAAAGGCATGGGACACCGTCAGGTTCACCGCTTTGCCGCCCTGCGCGCGAACCGCGGCGTGGGCCCGGCCCACCGCGTCGGCGGCACCGGAGATGGTCACCGAGCGTGGCCCGTTGACGGCCGCGATCGCGCACCCGGGCTCGTCGGCGACCAGTGCCTCGGCCTGCTCGACGGCGAGATCGACCGCGATCATCGCCCCACCGGGGGGCAACGAGCCCATCAGCCGTCCCCTGACCGCGACGAGCCTGGCCGCATCGTCGACTGACAGCACGCCCGCCAGGCAGGCGGCGGCGACCTCGCCGACGCTGTGGCCGATGCCGAAGACGGGACGGATCCCGCTCTGCAGCAATGTCTTTCCCAGCGCGTAGGACACCGCGAACAACGCCGGCTGCGCGAGGCTGGTGTGATGGAGGTCGGGATCGTCGCCGAAGATCGCCGCGAACAGGTCCGAAGGCAGGTGCGGGTCGAGGGCGGCCGCCGCGGCATCCAGATGTTCCCGGTAGATCGGGTTGGCGTCGTAGAGCGGTCGCGTCATGCCCGGGTACTGCGTCCCCTGCCCTGAGCACAAGAGCCCGACCCTGGCCGGGACCTTGCTTGTCGGGGCGGACGACGCCAGGTCGGC
Organism: uncultured Actinomycetota bacterium; assembly: GCA_963770305.1. Classification (GTDB taxonomy): domain Bacteria; phylum Actinomycetota; class Actinomycetes; order Mycobacteriales; family Mycobacteriaceae; genus Mycobacterium. Next base: position 7,102 of record CAVYPB010000044.1, on the reverse strand, counting down.
GCGGGCGCCGGCGAGAAACTCCCGCAGCCCATCGACCAGCGTGCCGCGGTCGCCGTCCAGCACCAGGCGATGACGCTGCGATCGCTTCACGACGTTGGTGGTGCGGCACCAGGAGGCCAGCCGCTGATCGTCGAGGTTGTGCAGCGCGGTGGCGATCGAATCGGCGTTGCGCCGCAGCGCCTGCTCGGAGGGCGCCGACAGCGTGAGGACACCGGTCGCACCCGGGTCGGGTTCGTGCCGCGGCCGGCGCCGACTCCAGCACCGCGTGCGCATTGCTGCCGCCCAGTCCGAATGAGCTCACCGCGCCTAGCGCATTGGCCGGCAACGGCTCTGGGCTCTCCGCCAGCCGCAGCCCATGCGCATCCAGCCGCAATCCCGGATTGGCGCTGTCGCCGAACACCGTCGGCGGCAGCACGCGGTGGTGCAGCGCCAGGCACACCTTGATGAACGCCGCAATCCCCGCGCTGCCCTCGGTGTGGCCGATGTTTCCCTTGACCGAACCCAGCAGGCATGGCTCGCCGCCGCGCGTCTTGTGGACATCGCCCAGCGCGTTGGCCTCGATCATGTCGCCGAGAAAAGTGCCGGTGCCGTGTGCTTCGACGAAGCCGATCTGTCCGGCCTCGACCTCTGCGAGACTGAGCGCGCGGCGCATCAGCTCCACCTGCGACCGGCGGTTCGGGGCGGTGATCCCGTTGCTGCGGCCATCGTGGTTGGCGACCGAACTCTTCACCACCGCGTAGATCGGCTGGCCGTCGGCAACGGCGTCGTCCAGTCGGCGCAGCACCACCGCGGCCACGCCCTCACCCCGGCCGATGCCGTCGGCGCGCTGTCCGAACGGTTTGCAGCGACCATCCGGCGCGGAGAGCCCAGCCTGGGTGTAAAAGATCGAAAGCGCAGGTGTAAGAAGCAGATTCGCACCGGCGGCGATGACAGTGTCGGTGTCCCCGGAACGCAGCGCGGCACAGCCTTGGTGCACGGCCATCAACGATGACGAGCAGGCGGAATCGATGGCCATGCTCGGTCCGGTGAGGTTCAGGTGGTATGAGATGCGGTTGGCCGCCATGAAGTAGCCGCTGCCCGCACCACGAAATGCGGTGACCCCGGCGAAGTCGAGCATCTGAAGACTGCTCCACTCGCTGGACATCATTCCGACGAAGACCCCGGTTGGCGTGCCGGCCAGCGATCGGGGATCGATTCCGGCATCTTCCAGTGCGCGCCACGACGCCTGCAGCAGCAGTCGCTGCTGCGGGTCGAGTGCCGCCGCCTCGATCGGCGCGATGCCGAAGAAGTCGTTGTCGAATGCGTCGACGTCGTCGATGAAATGGGCGCGTCGGGTGTTCATCGATCCGGCGACACCGTCGGGGTGGTAGTAGGCGTCGATATCCCAACGCTGCAACGGCACTTCGGTGTCGGTGACGACGCCATCCATCAGTAGTCGCCAGAACGCGTCCTTGTCGGGCGCGCCCGGGAAGCGGCAGTCGATGCCGACCACGGCGATCGGCGTCACGGCGCCGCTCGCTCGGCGGCCAGATAGGTCGCGATGGCATCGATGGTCGGGTAGTCCCACACGATGGTGGTTTCGACGTCGAATCCCTTCTCGCACTGCAGGTCCGCGCACAGCGTCATGCCTAAGACGGAGTCGATCCCGCAATCGGCCAATGGGGTGTCGATGTCGATCGTGTCCGGCGGAACGTTGAGGTATCCGGCCACCTTCATGGTCAGCCAGTCGGCAAGTTCCTGATACGCCGAAGCGTCAGCGGTCATCGGGGTCTCCCGGCCGGCTCGCTGGCACCGGTTCATCGCCTGCCGGGGCACGTCACCGCCTGGTTGACCGCCGCCTCGCCGAACGAGATCCGGCGACGCACGAAAGCGCTTACGCCCCTGTCGAACCGCGCGCCGCCGGCGAGTGCCGCGCATTGCGATCAGCGGCAGACCGACCGCGATGCCGATTCCCAGGCCAACCACGAAGATGGCCAAGCTCGCGGCCTGTGCCACCGCGCCGAATCGCCGCGCTGACCTGACCGTCGCGCCCCACCTGCGAAACACCTTCCCGGCAAGGAGATCCGCCGCCGCCAGGGTAGGCACGATGGGGGCCGCGTCCTGCGAACACTGCCCCGACTCGGCGATGCGTTGCCCCACATCGGCGACCCGGGCGAGTTCCGCGGCGCCGACCCCGGCCCGCCCGAACCACAGGAAGGGTTCGCGCCTGCCGGTCAGCAGCCAGCGCAGGGTGGTCACGAGCGATAGTCGCCTGCGGCCGTGTGTCGGTCGTGGCGACCACCTCGACGGACCGAGCACCCGCGGATCGCAACAGCCCGGACACCTCGATCGCCGCCGAGTACCACATGTTGCGGCACGCGATCAGCGAGACGACCCTCCGATTCCGGAAGGCCTCGGGATGCGCTTTCAGCAGCGACCGGATGGGAAGCGAGGGCGCCAGGTACCACACCTGGTAGGCCAGGATCGCCAATTCCTCTGGCCCCGTTTCGAAGCCGCCCGCCGGCTCGGCGAGCTCCACGAGCGCCTCCGGATCCACCGCCGCGGGGAACACCCCGAAGAATCGCCGAATCGGCCACGGAAACGGAAACGCGACGCGCGGTTGGACGTCCACCCAGCGGATGTCCCACCCGCGGGCGACCAGCGGAGCGGTCAATGCCTCGGCGACCTCGCGCAGCTGTCCGGTCTGCGAATAGAGGTACACGACCGCCCGAGGGGGAGGCTGCTCGGCCGGCAGGACCTCGGACGCCCCGGTCATGGCCGGGTTTCCGACACCGTCGCCGCCGACACCGCGGTGAGATGCATGAACGAGACCACGAACCGGCCGGATTCCGGCACCATGCACAACAGCGTGTCACCGTCCTTGATCAGGCCGTCCGTCATCATCTCGTCGAGGATGACGAAGATGGCTGCGCTGCCGATGTTTCCGACTCTCGTGAGGTTGCTGTACCACATTTCGGGTCGGCCCATGGCAACGTTGCGCCGGGATAACTCGCCGAACATGAGGGTCTTCATGCGTTCGCTCGAGTAGTGCGCGGGAAACCACGTCACCGTCTTCGGGTCGAATTTGCCCATGGCGCACAGGCGTTGGTACTCGTCGATTCCGACGCTTACCAGGTGCGGCAACAGGGAGAGCTTCTGCCGCGGAGCGAGCGCACCGTCGGCCGCGGCTTCCGCGGCGGTCGGGTAGTCAGCCCAGGTCTTCGAGCATGCGTTGTCGTTGCTGCCGAAGTACATGCACGCCTTTTCGGTGTTCGCGTACGACGTCAGCGAGATCCAGTCGATGCGAAGGCTGATCCCCGATGTCGCGGGCGCGCTCTCGATCACCGCGGCGCCCGCGCCATCGGAGAGCATGTAGCGCAGGAACGCGGTTTCCATCGGCAACGACCCGTCCTCCGAGATCGCCCTCATCTCGTCGTAGCGGGTGCTCTTGAACCCGCGCGAGGCGAACTCGCTGGCGACGCAGATCGCGTTGCGCTTCTCGCCGATCGCCACCTGCAGGTACGCGTTCTTCAGCGCCATCATCCCGCAACTGCAGATGCCGTGTGCGGTCGCGATCTCGAGCGGGCCGTAGCCCAACTCGCCGTGCACCATGCTGGCATGCCCGGGACCCATCAGGTCCGGCAGCGTCGTCGCCGCCGTCAGCAGTTCGACGTCGTTGGGTCCGAGTCCGGCGCGCTCGGCGGCGTTGCGCACTGCACCGGCCGCCATCGCCGCATTCGAGATGACGGTTTGCTGATTCTTGTCGATCGCGTAGTGGCGCGTCTTGATCCCGCAGTTCGCGAGAATCAAGTCCTTCAGATCGGAGGACGCGCGTCCCGCCTTGCCGATGTAGTCTTCGATTTCGTCGTTGGGAACCGGGTAGCCGGGGAGAAAAACGCCGGTGGCCGTGATGTATGCACTCATGCTGACGTGGCTCCAATGATCGGGTTGTCAACGAGGCCGCGCGGGCCGTCAGGCCATTTCGGCTATCTTCAAGACGATGAGATCCTTGAAGTCGGAGAGTGTGCGCACCCCCGCGATTCGCTCGTCGTCGAGCGAGATGCCGTACTTGTTCTCGACGATGTCCGCGATGGCGAGAACTCCGAGCGAATCGAGTCCCAGATCGTCCAACGTGGATTCATCGGTGATCTCATCGGGTTCGATGCTGTAGTGCGCGCCCAGGTACTCGACGATGTCGCGTTCGACTTCGTATTCGATCGGCATGACAGTTTCGATGTCCCCCTCTGTTCAGCCGGGTCACGTAGCCACCGCAAACCGGGTCCATGGACTGCGAACCCACCCTGATAGTAGCTGGCGGTGGGCGCCTCGGCACGATTAGTCGACTGACCTTCTGCACTGACGGGCACTACTGCATAGACGGGATACGACTGCATAGACGGGATACGAGTAGCAAGCCCAGTCGGTTCAATTACTCGCTGTCCGACCATTGCGTCCGCAGGGGTGCCTCGGTGGTCGCGACCGCTCCTCGCCAGGCGTCGCAGTTCGGGCACGTGGGAGTCGATACAGGTCACGGTCCAGTCGTAGAGACGGGCGGCGGCTTGGTCGCGATCGCGGCAGCGGTAGATCGCGCGGAGTTCCTGGGCGGCCACCCAGGCGGCGGTGACCTGGCCGTCATGGGCGGCCCGCGCCCGCCAGATCAGCCCCGACCGGCGGAATCGCCCTGGTTGGTGGCTCGGGCACGGACACGCGCTCCTTCGACGGAAGTGCGATCACCAGTTCAGATATAGACTCCGGCAATCGCGGGTTGGAAGGGACGATGACGATGGATCCCGTGAAACGCTGGTGCCTGGCGTGATGGACACCGAACTCAGCGCAACCGGGTACTGACATGAGCACTTCTCGGGTCCTGATCGTCGGTGCCGGTCCGGCCGGAGCGACAGCCGCACTGCTGCTCGCCGAACACGGAATCGACACCCTCGTCGTCGAACGACGAATGGCCCCGTCGACCCACCCGGCCGCGCATGTGCTCTCCACCCGCACACTGGAGATCTTCCGCGAACTGGGCCTCGAACACGATGTGCGCCGCCTCAGCTCGCGGATATACGAACTGCGTGACATCATTTATGCCACGACTCTGACCGGACCCGAACTGGGCCGGATCACCATTTACGACCCTGAATCGACTGAAGCCCAATTGCTTCAGACCCTGAGCCCGACTCGGGCCGCGAACCTGTCGCAACACGTACTTGGGCAGCTGCTGTGGGATCAGCTCGAAGCGTGCAAGCGGGTCGAGTTCCAGCGCGGCAGCGTGTACCAAAATCACCGCGAAACCTCCGATGGCGTTGAAGTTCGAGCCACCGGCCCAGACGGCGATGGCGAGTGGGTCGCGACAGGTCGGTATCTGATCGGCGCCGACGGTGCGGGCAGCCATGTCCGGCGCACATGCGGACTCCAGATGCGCGGCCCCGTGCTTCAACACGTGATCAGCGTTCACTTCAGCGCCGACCTGCGTCCCTATCTGTGGTCACGCCGAGCCCCCGTCATCTGGACCTTCACCCCACGCGGGCTGGGAATCATTATCGTGCACAGCTCACCCGGTGACTTCGTCTTCCAGATTCCCTACTTCCCGCCGGTTCAGCGTCTCGAGGACTTCACCGCCGACGATTGTCGGCGCAGAATCCGAGATGCGGTGGGAGACAGGGATTTGGCCGTCGACATCCACTCGGTGCAGAGCTGGGCGATGACGGCGCAGGTCGCCAATCGATACCGCAAAGGACGTACATTCCTGATCGGCGACGCCGCGCACCGCTTCCCGCCGACCGGCGGTCTCGGACTCAACACCGGCGTGCACGATGCCCACAACCTGGCCTGGAAACTGGCGTGGGAAATCTCTGGGCGTGCTCCGGCTAATCTGCTCGACACCTACGAGGCGGAACGTCGACCGATCGGCATCGCCAACACCGAGCATTCAGTGAAGAACTTCGACGGTCTGATGGATGTTTTCGACGCGCTCGGATTGCCCCGATCAGGTATGCGCGCGCTGCAGGCTCTGGCCGGGTCCCGACTGATGGCTGCGCTGCCGCGCACTGCGTCACGCCGGATACTGGCCGCCCTCATGGCGGTGGCACTGCAGCGGATTGCCCTGGCGACTTCCCGGGGTCGCATCGGAGCACGCATCCGGCGCGGGGTGCACGAGGTGATCGCCCGCCAGGGTGGCCATTACCGAACGTGGGGCCTCGATCTCGGTGTGCACTACGACAGCGGATTCCTCAACGAGGGCGACATATCCAACGACCTCGGGGACATCGAGTTTTATACGCCGGTTGTGCGCGTGGGCGGACGGCTACCACACGCGTGGGTCCAGTACAACGGAGCGAGAGTCTCCACGCTCGACCTCCCGGCGCGCGACACGCTGACGGTTCTGACCACGTCGCAACACGAGTCGAGTTGGCGCGACGCGCAGACAGCGGTCGGACACCCACTGACGGTGATCGGTGTCGACCTCGCGGCGTGCAGAGAGCCACTGCGTTCGCTGGCGGCAGGGCAGGCGCTACTGCTGCGCCCGGATTCTCACATCGCCGCAGTGCTTGACCCATCGAGTAGTGGGTACGCCGACGCGCTCGGTGCGGCGCTCGATCAACTAGGTCTGACGGCCACCGTCAAGGAGAGCTATGAACCCACGCCTTGACGAGATTGTCCTGCTGACCCACGAGTGGGAGTCGATGCGAGCCTGGTGGGGCACCCTTCTCGGCGCGGATCCACGCACAGTCGGTCACCGAACCGCGGTCGTCGAGACAGCCGGGCTACGGGTAGTCATCGAGCATTCCGACATCGCGATGAACGCCAATCCCGAAGTCGCTGGGGTCATTTCACTCACGGTGTCGGCCCCCTCCGCGATCGCTGCCCTCGACACCCACAAGCGACTCATCGCGATCGGCTCCCGCCACCACCGCGCCACAAACGACGCCAGCGGAGTGCGCCTGTGGTACCGCGACCCCAATGGCACCGACGTGGCAATCCGCTTACCGATCGACGCCGACGCGAACAACCGGCGTGGCCAGGAGATCGATCCCGATCACATCGTCACCCGGCTGCAAGCGGCCGCAGAATCCACCACCCGAATACATATCAGCGAAAGAGGTACACGCCAATGGCGAATAGG
>CAVYPB010000043.1:0-34567 GCA_963770305.1 uncultured Actinomycetota bacterium | reverse complement strand
CTGCGGGCACCGCGGACGCGCCGGGGATCCGCTCTACCGGGTACGACGCACCCTGCGCACCCGGCTACCCCTGCTCAACAGCCGCCAAAAAGCCCGGCTGGAAGCCGTTTTCGCTGACGAGGCCCACCTCGCTGTCGAACTATGCTGGGGCTTCTACCAACGCCTGATCGCCGCCTACAACCACCCCGACCGGCGCCGCGGCAAGATCATGATGACCACGATCATCGACGCGTTGCGCGGCGGTGCTGCCCGACGCACTGGAAGAACTTGCCCAGCTCGGCCGCAGGCGCTCTGGCGCCGCCGCGCCGACGTGCTGGCCTACTTCGACCACCACGCGTCCAACGGACCAACCGAAGCGATCAACGGCCGCCTGGAAGCACTACGCAGAAACGCCCTCGGATTCCGCAACCTCACCCACTACCGACTGCGCTCACTACTGCACTGCGGCAACCTAGTCCAACTCATTGATGCACTCTGATTCCGGAAGAGCCGCTTCACTGTGCATACAGCTCGGCCCAATGGTCAATACCCCCAAGGGGCAGATCTTCGCGGCCTGAGCCCGTCATCACGACCCCCCATTTCATGCCCCCGGAATCGGCAACGTGTAACGCAGCCGCCGCACATCCTGCGAACCTCACAGGGCACCCACAGGTGCGGGGAGCATTCACAAAATGTTTCGGTCAGTCACGTCTATCGACCTAAAACCCGTACACGATAGGGCTCCCGCAGTACCGCCCGGTCAAACGGGGGCGGGTGGGGCTATGCCCCTGGGGTAGTCCAGGTGTGCCCGTATGTCAGCCGCGCGTCCTGCGCTTGCTGGCCATGGGACTGGGATCGCGCTGGACGTCCCGCCCTGCCATGTCCCGATGCCCCAGCAGCAGCCACCTCTGACGGGTGGCCTGCCGGGTGCCTGCCCCTAGGCAGGGGCCTGCTGACCCATCCCCCACACCTCTGGGGAGGTGCCCATCTGGAGTACACCAGCATTGACAGCCCCGACGACGTTGCCGCGATCCTCGATGACGAGGACTGACGCTCACTCAAGGTGCCTACTCGGGTCCTAGCGATGTCCGCCTGGGCCTCCATGGTCGAAGATGAGCATGTTGCCGCCGAAGTACGGGAACTGCGGGTTGTAGGACACCGTGGGCGGCGAGTTGACGATCTGCACGTTTCCCGGCGTCTGGCAGACGGTGCTGTTGGCGCTGGTATAGGTGCAGGATTGTTCGGCCAGCGCTGCCGGTGCGGTGGCGATCGATGCCGCTGCAGCCATCGCCAACAACGTTGGCGGTAAGTAGCGGCGCTTGATGGTCATGATTCACTCCTTGAGCGTGGGTACGCTCCAGATGCGGCCGCTCGCTCGCCGCCATTGAGTTGTTGGACCCCCGGGGGCGCTTCCGGAGAGAAACCGAACATAGAGTTCCTATGTAAATCAGCGCTGCCGGAGCGTGCGATATTCCCGTTTGGGTCGAGACTCAACGTTCGGCGCTCAGGCCGGGCGACTACCGACGCGTGGAACGTATCACGTCCCGGCCGTGGTGTCGGAGGTGGTAGACCCCGAAAGGACTAGGTCCCCGCGCTTAAGCGCAGACCATTGCTCATCGCTGATACCAACCTCACGGGCTGCGTGGTACACCCGCTTGTCACTAGCCCAGTACTCGGTAAGCGCATCGTTCAGCGCAACCACCGCAAGCCAGTGCTCGGTGTCGTGTGTCAGTTCGCAGATACGTTGCGCCCGTACTAGTTCCTGGTTCACAACAGAGCATAAGAAACTGCACGCGGGGTGATCTTTTCCCCTGCCTCGATCACATCCTTCCCGACAGCAGACGGTTGGCTTGCGTTTCCGGCGACGCCCGCGCTTACGCCTACGGGATGCGGTATCCCCCGGCGTGGCAGCGTCATCGCTGCCCGTGAGTGTCTCGGTCACCGGCTCTCCCCGTTGATGATTCCGTGACCGCCGGCAAGAGCGGCACGGAGGACGGCTGCACCATTCAGCGGGATAACAGACCGTGATGTCCGGGTTGTTTCGTGATGGTTTTGAGCAGGTTCTGCGCTACCCGCACCGCCGTAGGTCTCGTCCATCATCTGCCGAATAAGGTCCACGGTCGTATCCGGTTCATTTTGGGCAGCTTCTTCGGCCCGCCGACTAGCTTCCCGCTCGTCTTCGAGTTCTTTTGTCCGCCTGACAAACTCGGCTACGCGGTCGTACCACTCGGGCTCAGGCTCCGGGCTCGGAAGCCCCGGTACTTTGGCGATCTGCTTGGCCTCTAGCTGGCGTGCAATCGCCTGGGCAAATTCGTCCGTGATGGGCTCCGGCCTGTGGCCCTGGTTGCCGGCGAGGGCGCGTTTAAGCATTTCTGCCGCTGATGTCATGCGATCATTTCCTCTGTCCTGCGTTGGTATTACGGGTTCCATCGGCGGTGTTCACCACGAATCTCTGCGAGCGCGCTGGCCGGCCGTAAGGGTGGATTCGTTCCCCCGGAGGCAGCGCAGATTGCTATCGATTGGTTGGAGGAGATGAACAACGCTCTGGAGGATTCCGACCAGGGCTGAAACTTGACATTGAACGAATCACTCGGCTTCGCCCGTAGCAAACCCCTCGGTGCTTGCGCGGCGGATTCCGAATACCCGAATACCCGCCAGCAGGCATGCTTTCAGAAGGTAACCCCCAGTGAGCTCGGGTGCTAGCAACAATGTCATCGAAGGATGACAAACATACCGTCGCTGTGGGGGCCGAGAGGTGGTCCCTGGCACCCCGGCCCTGTGGCGAGTCCCCTCGTCGGCGGGGCTGGGGTGTCCCATCTGACGATTGGGAAACTCGCCCGAATGATCCTTTACCACATCGCAGTTCTGTTGATGCGGCGCTGGAAGTCCGAAAAGCGTTGAGCCAGGGCTCGGTGGCCTCGGCCTATCGGTCTGAAACTTGACATTGAACGGCCAACGTCACGTGACGCAACTCTGCAATTCATCGCTTCTCGTACCAGTAAGGGGTAGGAGGCACACTCCGTGCCTCCTCAGGCCGAATGACAGGAAAGCGAGATTGAAAAAATGGACGAGCTGTTCACCGTATCGGTTGAGCGCGATGACAAGGGGATGATCGTGGCAACCTACAAGGGCCGACTCACGTTCAACGCACACCTGGACGCAGCCGAGATCTGGTCGCTCATCCGCAGCGAAGCTGTCATCCGTTGACCTAGACAGCCGCAACCGACCCAATACCCGCATGTCAGCGATGGTATCTGGGTTTAGGAAAGATTGGCCACCAACAACTCGGTCAGCTTCCGAACGCTTTCTTCGCCGGCTCCCCCGGCTCGGGCAGCACGCCGGGATACGGCAACTCCAACGCCGTACGCTGCACAGCGAACAACTGCGCGCAGCCGGCCATCGCCGCATCGAGCATCTTGTCCAGCGTCGAACGCGGGAACGTCGCGCCCTCGCCCGTGCCCTGGATCTCGACCAGCGTGCCGGTGTCGGTCGCGACGACGTTCATGTCCACTTCGGCGCGCGAGTCCTCCGAGTACGGCAGATCGACGCGAATGCGGCCGTCGACGACACCGACACTCACCGCCGCGATCGCACACGACAGCGGCCGCGGATCCGACAGCCGGCCGGCCGCCGCCAGATATGTCACCGCGTCGGCCAGTGCCACGTAGGCGCCGGTGATCGCCGCCGTGCGGGTGCCGCCGTCCGCCTGCAACACGTCGCAGTCGAGCGTGAGGGTGCGGTCCGGCAGCGCGGTGAGGTCGAGGGCGGCGCGCAGGCTGCGGCCGACCAGCCGCTGATCTCGGCGTGCGCCCCCGACGCGGCCCCTGCGCGACCTCGCGATCCGATCGCGTATGGGTGGCGCGCGGCAGCATCGAGTACTCGGCCGTCATCCACCCCTGCCCCGAGCCCTTACGCCAGCGTGGCACGCCGTCGGTGACGCTCGCCGTGCACATCACCCTGGTCTGGCCGAACTCCACCAACACCGATCCGGCGGGATGGGAGGTGAAACCGCGGGTGATGCGCACCGGACGCAACTCGTCGTCGAGCCTGCCGTCTTCTCGTCTGGACACGCGCCAACCCTAACTGGTCGGTCCGACGGGACTCAGGAACGCGTGACGTCGAACGTCTCGCTGCACACCACGGCGTGCACGGGCCCGTCGAACTCCGCCTTCGCTTCAGTGATGACATCCTCGCGTGACGTCCACGGCGGAATGTGTGTCAGCATTAGCTCCGAAACACCGGCCTCGGTCGCCGCGCGTCCAGCCTCAGTGCCCGACAGGTGCAGCCTCGGCGGCCGCGCCTGCGAATGCGTCCATGACGACTCGCACAGAAAGACGTCGGCGCCCCGGGCAAGATCGATCAGCGCATCGCAGTAGCCGGTGTCGCCGCTGTAGACGAGCGTCGCGCCGGACGGGTCGGTGATTCGCATGCCGTAGGACTCGGTCGGATGGCACACCAGCTTCGGCGTCACAGAAAGCGAACCGATCTGCACCGCTTGGTTGTCGACCCAGTGGCGGATCTCGAAGATGTCGGAGAAGTCGTCGATCTCCCCGCCCTCGGGTGACGACGCCGCGCCCAGCCGCGCCCACGTGTTCGCCGGGCCGTACATCAGGCCCCGCTGCGAGGCCGGCGTCGGGTGGTAGCGCCGCCATACGAACAGGCCGGGCAGATCCAGACAGTGGTCGGCATGCAGATGTGAGAGCAGCACGTGCACGGAGTTCGGGTCGGCGTGACGCTGCAGCGCGCCAAGCACTCCACCCCCGAAATCGATTACCAACGGAGTGGTGTCAGGGGCGGACACAAGGTAGCCCGAAGCCGGCGAATCAGGCCCGACGACACTGCCGGAGCAACCTAGTACGGTGATTCGCACGCTCACTAGCTTGCCATGCCCACTATCCACGTGACGAAAACATCGCCGGTTTGCGCGACGGAAATCATCTTTGGGCGGCAACGTGACGCTGAACAGGCCGGACACCATCCAGGGTGGGACCAAGGAATCGGGCCGCAAGTGTGGTGAACGCCTCAGGATCGCCGGTCGACTCGAACAGTCGCCGCGCCCGCAGAGCGTCGTGCGGACGCAGTAAATCGAGTTCGGTGAGCACTCTCAGCAAGTCCTTTGCGGTCTCCTCGGCGCTGGACACCAATGTGACGTGGTCGCCCATCGCCAGCTGGATCAGCCCCGACAGCATCGGGTAGTGGGTGCAGCCCAGCACCAACGTGTCGACCTCGGCGCGCTGCAGCGGTTCCAGATACCCCTCCGCCAGGCCCAGCACTTGGCGGCCGCTGGTCACGCCGCGCTCGACGAAGTCGACGAACCGCGGGCATGCCACGCCGATCACCTCGGTGTCGCGGGCGGCGGCGAACGCGTCCTGATAGGCGCCCGACGCGATGGTCGCCATGGTGCCGATGACGCCGATGCGGCCGTTGCGGGTCGCGGCCACCGCACGGCGCACCGCGGGCAGGATCACCTCGATGACGGGCACGGGCGCATACCGCTCGCGCGCGTCCCGCAGGCACGCCGACGACGCGGTGTTGCACGCGATCACCAGAGCCTTGACGCCGCGCGAGACGAGGTCGTCGCCGATCGCCAGCGCATGCGCGCGGATCTCGGGGATGGTCAGCGGGCCGTACGGACCGTTGGCGGTGTCGCCGACGTAGATGACGTCCTCGTCGGGTAGCTGGTCGATGATCGCCCGCGCGACGGTGAGTCCACCGACGCCGGAATCGAAGATCCCGACGGGCGCCAGTGCAGAGCTCACGACGTCAGATATGGGTTCGTTGCTTTGCGTTTACCTAGCTCTCGCGCCTTGCGTTCGGGACCGGAGAGCAGGTAGGCCGCGATTACGCCGGCGATGCCGCCGCAGAGATGCCCCTGCCAGGACACGCCGAACGTGCCGGGCAGCGCGCCGAGCAGGACGCTGCCGTAGATGATGAGCACGATCACGCCGACGACGATCTCCCACGCCTTTCGGGTGAAGAAGCCGAACACGATGAGAAACGTCAGCCAGCCGAAGATCAGGCCCGAAGCGCCGATGTGGTTCGTCTCGACCCCGGTAGGCGCGCCCCAGTTGCCGATAAGCCAGGTGCCGAACCCGCCGAGAATCCACACGATCGCGGTGGCGTAGATGAACCGCGACAAGCCTAATAGCGTCATCAGGAAACCGAGCACCAGCGCGGGCCCGGTGTTGGCGACCAGGTGGCCCCAGTTGGCGTGCAGCAGCGGCGCGAAGACGATGCCCCAGAGCCCGTCGGTCTCCAACGGACGGATGCCGTTCTGATCCAGGCGGTGCCCGGTCACGTTGTCCCACACCTCGATGATGTAGAGCAGCGCGACGAAGCTGACGATCGTGGCCGCGCCGACCATCCACGTCGGCCGCTTCTTCGGCGCGGTGGTAACCGGGAAGTCCCGATCCGCTCATGCCCATAGCTGCCCTTCCAATGCGTCTTCGGCATCATCCAGGCTACCGGCGTACGCACCGGTCGACAGATACTTCCAACCGGCGTCGGCGACGATGAACGCGATGTCGGCTAGCTTGCCTTCCTTGAGCGCCTTGGACGCCATTCCGAGTGAGGCGTGCAACACGGCGCCGGTGGAGATGCCGGCGAAGATGCCTTCCACCTGGACGAGCTCACGGGTGCGCTTGATCGCGTCGTACGAGCCGACGGAGTAGCGGGTGGTCAGCACGTCGGGGTCGTACAGCTCGGGGATGAAACCTTCGTCGATGTTGCGCAAGGCGTAAACGCCTTCGCCGTAACGGGGTTCGGCGGCGACGATCTGAATGTCGGGCAGATGCTCGCGCAGATACCGTCCGGTTCCCATCAACGTCCCGGTGGTCCCCAAACCCGCAACGAAGTGCGTGATTTCGGGCAGGTCGGCCAGCAGCTCGGGACCGGTGCCCTCGTAGTGCGACAAGGTGTTGGCCTCGTTGCCGTACTGGTAGAGCATCACCCACGAAGGGTTCTGCAGCGCAAGCTCTTTCGCGTGTGCGACCGCGGTGTTCGACCCGCCCTCGGCCGGGGAGAAGATGATTCGTGCGCCGTATAGCTCGAGCAGCTGGCGGCGTTCGATCGAGGTGTTCTCCGGCATCACGCAGATCGTCTGGTAGCCCTTGAGCAGCGCGGCCATCGCCAGCGAGATGCCGGTGTTGCCACTCGTCGGCTCGAGGATCGTCGCGCCCGGTTGCAGAATGCCGCGTTGTTCGGCGTCCTCGATCATCCGTAGCGCAGGCCGGTCCTTGATGGAACCAGTGGGATTGCGGTCCTCGAGCTTGGCCCACAGCCGCACATGCGGCTCCTGCATGTCTGCATTCCAGCGTGGCGACAATCGCTGCAGGCCTACCAGCGGTGTCCTGCCCAGCGCCTCGAGCAGCGAGTCGTATCGAGTCAACCTAGCCGCCTGCGACGGCGGGCAGGATCGTGACCGAGTCGCCGTCGGAGATCTCGGTGTCCAGCCCGCCGGAGAACCGCACGTCCTCGTCGTTGACGTAGATGTTGACGAAGCGGTGGAGCTTCCCCGGATTGGCCGGGTCGACCAGCCGCTCGGAGATGCCGGAGTAGTTGGACTCCAGGTCGCTGATGACGGCCTGCAACGTGTCGCCGGTTGCGGTGACGCGCTTCTCTCCGCCGGTGTGGGTGCGCAGGATAGTCGGGATGGAGACCTCAACGGACATGCTCGGCCTTTCTAGTACTGCTCGACGATTTTGACGGGTTCTTCGGTGACGACGCCGTCGACGATGCGGTAGCTGCGCAGCTCGTGCTCGTCGGGATCCCGGGTGGACACCAGCACGTAGTGCGCGTCGGGTTCGGACGCGTACGAGATGTCGGTGCGGCTCGGGTAGGCCTCGGTCGCCGTATGCGAGTGATAGATGACAATCGGGGCGTCGCCCGCATCTTCTAACGCCCGCCACACCTTGAGCTGCTCGCCGGAGTCGAACCGATAGAACGTCGGCGACCGTTCGGCGTTGAGCATCGCGATGAACCGCGCAGGACGATCGGAGCCCTCCGGGCCCGCGATCACCCCGCAGGCTTCATCTGGGTGGTCGGCGCGAGCATGGGCGACCATGGCGTCTACCAAGTCGGCTCGGATCATCAGCACGACTCAACTACCACCCTTCACTCGAACGCTCCCGGCAACATGTCCCGGTACGACGGTATTCCGGCGGCCGACTCGGCGGCCAATACACCGACCAGCACCGCACGGGCCAGGCAGTCCGCCGCCGCCGAGCCGACATCGGTGATCAGGGGCGTCTCCGGCGACATCGACGCGGGAGTCGTGGGATCCGGCGGCACCTCGATGGCGCCGGTGGCCAGCGCGAACACGGTATCGCCGTCCAGCGGCGTGTGGCACGGGCGGATGGTGCGGGACAGGCCGCTGTGTGCGGCGACCGCAACGCGACGGCACCCCGCCGGGCTCAACGCGGCGTCCGTGGCCACCACCGCAATCGTGGTGTTGAGCGGGCTGAACTCGGTGCGCCGGGCCGCATAAGCGGCGATCTGCTCGGGCGGCGGAGGAACGAGACCGAACTCCTCGATCTGATACGCCAGCCATGGCAGTCCGGTGTCGGTGTCGACCACGTCACCCGCGGCGTTGACGACCACTATCGCGCCGACCGTAACCCCGGAATCGAGCCTGACCGACGCCGTCCCCACACCGCCCTTGAGCACCCCCGCGCGTGCGCCCGTCCCCGCACCCACGGTCCCGACCGCAACCCCCGTACCGGCGCTCTCTGCGGCGGCATAACCGAACTCGGCGGTCGGCCGGCACTTCCACCCGCCGACGGGAAGATCGAAGATCACCGCCGCGGGCACTATCGGCACCACACCGCCCTCCGTCGCCACGCCGCGGTCCTGTTCCTCGAGCCAGGTCATCACGCCGTCGGCGGCCGCCAGCCCGAACGCACTGCCACCACTCAGCACGATCGCGTCCACATAGCGCACCGAATTCATCGGATCCGAGCAAGTCGGTCTCCCGGGTGCCGGGCGCACCGCCACGGCCGTCGACTGCGCCGACGGTGCCGGGCGGTGTGAGCACGACGGTGGTGCCGCTGGCCGCAACCAGCACCGAGCGTGACATCGGGGTCGAGTCTGATGATGCTCGCCGACGCGAATGCCGCCGACGTCGGTGATGGCGCTCACTCGGTGCTGTCTGCTCTTCGCGCAAGCGCTCACCGCTTGTCCAGCAGTCCAAGCACCAGGTACTCCTGCAGCACCGTCAGCCACTGGTACACGTCAAGGTGCGCGGCCATCGGATGGTCGCTGGGCAGCGCCTCGGGCCCGTTCGGGCCGACGTCGAGCATCGTGCCAAGGGCCAACCGCACGTCGTTGACGGCGGCCGCCCAGGCGTGCGCGTCGTCCTCGGTGAGTTCGAACTTCCCGCCGCCATGCGGGCATGTGTCCAACAAGCGTTGCGCCGCTTGGCGTTTGGCGTCGATGATCTCCGGCTCGTGCAGGCTGCGCAGCGCGCCGTTGAGGCTCTCCATGGTGCCGGAGCCGGCAGGATGATCGGTTTCGCGAGCGGTAGAAGTCCGGCAGCAGGCGCTTCATCGTCTCGTCCTGCGGAGGTTGCGAATTGCCGGTCTTTATCCCGGTGATTTCTTCGAGTTCGTCTGCGGGAGCAGATGATTCGCGATCCTCGAGCATCCCCAGCATCGAAGTCACCAGGCTGTTCAGCAGCCCGGCCTCATGCGCGGCCAGCGCCGATCGAAACCGCGGGCCGTCGGCGGTGCTCGACCCGCTTCCATTTACGCACTTTTCTGTCAGCGGTCCTGCTGCAGGGTCGCCCACAAGCCTGCGGCATGGAGCTTGGACACGTCGACCTCCATGGACTCACGGCTGCCTGCGGACACCACGGCCTTGCCCTCGTTGTGCACCTGCAGCATGAGCTTGGTCGCGTGCGGTTCGCTGTAGCCGAAAAGCTTCTGGAAGACGTACGTCACGTATGTCATTAGGTTGACGGGGTCGTCCCAGACGAGGGTCACCCATGGGGTGTCCGTGGCATCGACGGTCGCGATGTCCCGTTCCTCGCGAGTTCCCGGTCGGGTCTTCGCCGGAGTCACCATGCGCTTCAGGATACCGAGGCCCCGAAACCGATACCGTTGCGGTGTGACTTCGTCGCCTCTGGCGTTACTGACCGACAAATACGAGTTGACGATGCTCGCCGCTGCCCTGCACGACGGCAGTGCGCACCGTTGCGCCACCTTCGAGGTATTCGCCCGTCGGCTCCCCGATGGCCGCCGTTACGGTGTCGTTGCCGGCACGGCGCGCTTCGTGGAAGCGTTGGGGCAGTTCAGGTTCGATGATGCAGCTCTGGCGTCGCTCGAGGATTTTCTTGACCGTGAAACGCTCGCGTACCTCTCCGACTACCAGTTCCGGGGCGACGTCGACGGCTACGCCGAAGGCGAGCTGTACTTCCCCGGCTCCCCCGTGCTGTCGGTACAGGGCACATTCGGCGAATGCGTCGTGCTGGAGACGCTGGCACTGTCGATCTTCAACCACGACACCGCGATCGCCTCCGCCGCGGCGCGCATGGTCAGCGCCGCCCAGGACCGCCCGCTGATCGAGATGGGCTCGCGTCGCACCCACGAGCAGGCCGCCGTCGCCGCGGCACGCGCCGCCTACATCGCCGGGTTCACGGGGTCGTCGAACCTCGAGGCACAGCGCCGCTACGCCGTGCCTGCGCTGGGGACCAGCGCGCATGCATTCACCTTGCTGCACGCAGGCGACGCCGGGCCCGACGAGCGGGCCGCATTCAAGGCACAGGTCGACGCGCTGGGCGTCGGCACCACACTGCTCGTCGACACCTACGACATCACACAGGGAGTGGCCAACGCCGTCGAGGTCGCCGGCACCGAGCTCGGAGCGGTGCGCATCGACTCCGGCGATCTGGGCGTGCTGGCCCGCCAGGTCCGTGAGCAACTCGACGGACTTGGCGCCACCAAGACCCGCATCGTGGTGTCGGGTGATCTCGACGAGTTCTCGATCGCGGCGCTGCGCGCCGAACCCGTCAACATCTACGGGGTCGGAACATCGGTGGTCACCGGCTCTGGCGCGCCGACCGCCAGCATGGTCTACAAGCTGGTGGAGGTGGACGGCATGCCGGTCGAGAAACGCAGCAGCCACAAGGAATCCCACGGCGGCCGCAAGCAGGCGACGCGTCTGGCCAAGCCGTCGGGCACCATCATCGAGGAAGTCGTCCACCCATCGGTCGGCAACCGTCGGATCAACCTGGCCGGGCCCTCATGGTCGACCTGGTGCGCGAGGGCGAACCGGTCGGCGACCTCGGCATCGACCTGGCCCGGCGGCGGGTGAAGGACGGGCTGCACAGCCTGCCCTGGGACGGCCTCAAACTGTCCAAGGGCGAACCGGCCATCCCGACCCGCATGATTCCCCCGGCCACCCGGAAAGACGCCTAGGAGCAGCCACGGGCGAGACAGCGGAAGTCACCGAACTGCTGGCCAAGGCGGTCGCCGCGTTGGGTGGCAGCGAGCGGAGCGGCCAGATCGAGATGGCCGGGGCCGTCGCGCAGGCGTTCGACACCGGTGAGCACCTCGCCGTGCAGGCAGGCACCGGGACCGGGAAGTCGCTGGCGTACCTGGTACCTGCGATCGCGCGGGCCGTCGACACCGACGACCCCGTGGTGGTGTCGACCGCGACCATCGCCCTGCAGCGCCAGCTCGTCGACCGCGACCTGCCGCGGCTGGCCGACTCACTCGCCGACGCCCTGCCCCGTCGACCGGAGTTCGCGCTGCTGAAGGGGCGAGGAAACTACCTGTGCCTCAACAGGATTCACAACGGGTCGGCGACCGAACCGGAGGACCTGCCGCAGGAGGAGTTGTTCGAGCCGATGGCCGCCACCGCGCTGGGCCGCGACGTGCAGCGGCTGATCGCGTGGTCGTCGACCACCGACACCGGCGACCGTGACGAGCTGACGCCCGGTGTGCCGGACCGGTCGTGGTCTCAGGTGTCCGTATCGGCCCGGGAGTGCATCGGCGTGGCCCGCTGCCCGTTCGGGACCGACTGCTTCGCGGAGAAGGCCGCGCGACAAGGCGGGCCACGCTGACATCGTCGTCACCAATCACGCGCTGCTGGCCATCGACGCGATGACCGACGCCGCCGTGCTGCCCGAACATGAGCTACTGGTGGTCGACGAGGCGCATGAGTTGGTCGACCGGGTGACCGGGGTGGCCACCGCCGAGCTGTCGGCCACGTCGCTGGCCGTCGCGCACCGCCGCGCCGGCAGGCTCATCGACCCGGAGCTCGCGCAACGCCTCGAGGCCGCCACGGCGACCTTCTCGTCGGCGATCCACGACGCCACACCGGGCCGCATCGACGTGCTCGATGACGAGATGACGACGTATCTGACCGCGCTGCGCGACGCCGCGAGCAGGGCACGTTCGGCGATCGACACTGCGCCGAGTGACCCGAAGGCGGCGTCGGCGCGCGCGGAAGCGGTGACGGCGCTGAGCGACATCAGCGACACCGCCACCCGCATCCTCGCCTCGTTCGTCCCGGCCATCCCCGACCGAACCGACGTGGTGTGGCTCGACCATGATGACGGCGCGCACGCGAGGAGCACCAAAGACAGAAGCGGCAGCGTCCGCGCCGTGCTGCGGGTGGCGCCGTTGTCGGTGGCTGGGTTGTTGCGCGTCAGGCTGTTTGAGCGCTCGACGGCCGTGCTCACCTCGGCGACGCTGACCATCGGCGGCACGTTCGACGCGATGGCCGTGGCGTGGGGACTCGCCAGCGACGACATGCGGTGGCGCGGCCTCGACGTGGGATCGCCGTTCGAACACGCGAAGTCGGGCATCCTCTACGTCGCCGCCCATCTGCCACCGCCCGGGCGCGACGGCACCGGCTCGGCAGAGCAACTCGACGAGATAGCCGCGCTGATCACCGCGGCAGGCGGGCGAACGCTGGGCCTGTTCTCGTCGATGCGCGCCGCCAAGGCGGCCGCCGAGATCATGCGGGAACGGCTCGACACCCCGGTGCTGTGCCAGGGCGACGACACCACGTCGGCATTGGTGCAGAGATTCGCCGACGACGCCGAGACGTCGCTGTTCGGCACGCTGTCGCTGTGGCAGGGCGTGGATGTGCCCGGCCCGTCGCTGTCGCTGGTTCTCATCGACCGCATCCCGTTCCCGCGGCCCGACGACCCGCTGCTGACCGCGCGCCAGCGTGCGGTGGCAGCCCGTGGCGGCAACGGGTTCATGGCCGTGGCCGCCAGCCACGCGGCGCTGCTGTTGGCGCAGGGTGCCGGGCGCCTGCTGCGCCGCGTCGACGACCGCGGCGTGGTCGCGGTGCTCGACTCGCGAATGGCCACCGCGCGATACGGTGGTTACCTGCGCGCATCACTGCCGCCGTTCTGGCCGACGACGGACTCGAATCGGGTGCGTGAGGCGCTCCAACGCCTGCGCACCGCCTGAGTCTTTCACTATCCTGCGTCCATGAGCCGATGGCGCGTGGTAGGTGCCGTGATCGCCACCTGCTCGGCGCTGCTCGTGGCGGCGTGTACCACAACCCTTCAGGGCAAAGCGGTTTCGGTGTTCGACGACCCGTTTCACGTTGCCGGGATGCCGGCCACCGACGGACCCACCGGCCTGCGGCCCGGCACCCACGAACCCGCCCGCGTCGTGCAGGGCACCGACGGCGGAAAGATGGACAACCTCGCGGGAAACGCGGTCAGCGACATCGAGGATTTCTGGAAGAGCGCGTACAGCGAGACGTTCGACGGTAGCTTCTCTTCGATCGAGGCCGTAATCTCCTGGGACGCCGACGGTTTCAACGGCGAGTTCTGCGGCACGGATACGTACGGCCTCGTCAATGCTGCGTTCTGCGACGACGACAACACCATCGGCTGGGACCGTGGCGAGCTGCTGCCTTCGCTGGAGAAGGCGTACGGGGACATGGGCGTGAGCATGGTGCTCGCCCATGAGTACGGCCACGCCGTCCAGCACCAGGCGGGGTTGGCCAAGAAGGGCACCCCGACTCTGGTCTCCGAGCAGCAGGCCGACTGCTTCGCCGGAACCTACATGCGGTGGGTTGCCGAGGGCAATTCACCGCGCTTCACGCTCAGCACGAGTGAAGGCCTCAACAACGTGCTGGCGGCGGTGATCGGGTTCCGCGATCCGCTGCTGAGCGAGGGCGATCCCGAAGTCGGCGTCGACGAACACGGCTCCGCGTTCGAACGGCTCTCCGCGTTCCAGTTCGGCTTCACCGACGGGCCGTCGGCGTGTGCGGCAATCGACATGCGCGAGATCGGCCAACGCCGAGGCGACCTGCCCGTGCTGCTGCCCGATGACCAGACCGGGGAACTGCCGGTCACCGAGGAGTCGGTGCGGTCGATCGTCGACGCGATGGGCATCCTGTTCTCGCCGGCCGACCCGCCGCGGCTGAGCTTCGAGGCCTCCGAAGCCCAGGGTTGCCCGGACGCCAGGCCGAGCCCGCCTGCGTCGTACTGCCCGGCCACCGACACGATCGTCGTCGACCTGGCCGAGCTGCAGGTGATGGGCACCCAATCCGACAGCGGCAGCGGCGGCGGCCTGGCCAGCGGCGACAACACGGCCTATTCGGTGCTGGTCTCGCGGTATATGCAGGCCATCCAGCATGCAGCACGGCGGCGTGGTGCTGGACAACGCCGAGGCCGCACTGCGCACCGCCTGCCTCACCGGCGTGGCTACCGTCAAGATGTCGAAAAACGTCACCACGCCCGACGGAAACACCATCGCGCTGACGGCCGGTGACGTCGACGAGGCGGTATCGGGCATCTCTGACCAACGGCCTGGCCGCCAGCGACGTCAACGGCGAATCGGTGCCGTCCGGCTTCTCGAGGATCGACGCGTTTCGCGTCGGCGTGCTCGGCGACGAGGACCGCTGCTTCAAGCGCTTCCCTGATTCGCCCGAACTCACGTTTGGGCGAGAAAGTGCGAGTGGATTTCGCCAATGCGTCGATCTCGGCGCGAACGGGTACCAGCTAGACCTCCTTGGTCACGCCGTACCACGCCGCGACCGCGTCGGACATATCCGTCGACCGGGTCAGGAATGCATACGAGCGGATGAACGACTCACCCACGCAGCCGTCGATCTTGATACGGAATCCGTCGACCATGATCCACGGCTTGTCGCCCTTGAACTCCTTCTTCAACACAGGAACGGTGTTGATGAGTCCGGGCTTGAGACCGACGGTCACACCGCCGCCGATGTTATTGCCGAGCCCTGGGACAATCCCTTCCGGGAGCGGCGAGATGACGTCGGTGCCGATGACGCCGATCGACGGGTTGAGTCCCACGGTGCCGGTCAGCGAGACACCGTTAGACGTGCTCATATCGATGCCGCAGCCAATCTGATAACCCACTTCGAGGGTGCCCTGCGCGCCTCCATCCCCCTCCTCGGGGCCGACCAGTGAGCCGCTGTAGATGCCCGCCTACCTCGTACTCGCGGGTCGAAATCGCGGTTGTCAGCGGTGCGATCACCCGCTGTGTCTCATCCGTGGCCGACACCGTGAGCGTCCAGCCGTCCGGTGATTTCGTCGTCTTCGGCGGCGACGACTCCACTCGGCCGTCGTCCGCCGGTGCCGCTTCGGGCGGCGCGGCCGCCCCAGGAGCAGGCGCGTCCGCAGAAACCGGTTCCGTCTCCGGATCGGCGGCGGCGATCGGCATGGCCAAAACGCACGTCACCACGCAGGCCGTCAGCACGGCAAGGGGACGAACCAGCACAGCGCAGCCCTCCTCGGCCGGAACTCATACCGCCCAGGATCATGACCCGGCGGTTGCGCCCCTTGCCAAAAGAGGTCCCGCATGTGCGCCAGTCTTTATGCGAGTGTGACCAGGCCGAGTTCGTTGTCACCGGCCAGCAACGGGTGATGCGGCAGGACCCGCACTGTGTACCCGACGGGGCCCGCCACCGGCAGGGGTGTGGTCGTGGAGAACACCTCGTTGCCGCCGTCGGCGGTTCCGGTGTGCGCCATCGGCACCGTCACCGGATCCACGAGCGTGTCGCTGCCGTCCACGTGACCCAGCACCGCCTGGACCACCACCTCGTCGGGTCGCAGGCCGGCCAGCTGTACCGTCGCGGTCAACGTGAGCTCGGAACCCAGCAGCGGCGTGTCCGGAAGGCCGTAGCTGTCGACGTCGGTGACCTGGATCTTCGGCCAGGCCTCCTGGGCCCGCTGCCGGTAGGCGGCCAGCTCGCGTGCCGCGCTGAACGGCTCCCCGTCCGCACCGGGTTCGACGGTCTTGCGCAACGACTGCGCCGCAGGCGCGTAGTACTTCTCCGTGTACTCGCGCACCATCCGCGAGGCCTGCACCTTGCGGCCCGAGCGTCGTCAGCGTGTGGCGCACCATCTCCACCCAGCGCGGCGGCACGCCCTGGCTCGTCGCGGTCGTAGAACGCGGCGCCACCGACCTGCTCGAGCAGCTCGTAGAGCGCGGCGGCCTCGAGGTCGTCGCGGCGGTGTCGGGTCGTCGATGCCGTCGGCGGTCGGGATCGGCCCAGCCGTTCTCGCCGTCGTACAGCTCGTCCCACCAGCCGTCGCGGATGGACAGGTTGAGCCCGCCGTTGAGCGCCGACTTCATCCCTGACGTGCCGCAGGCCTCCAGCGGCCGCAGCGGGTTGTTCAGCCACACGTCGCAGCCCCAGTACAGGTAGCGGGCCATCGACATGTCGTAGTCGGGCAGGAACACGATGCGGTGCCGCACCGCCGGGTCGTCGGCGAACTGCACCATCTGCTGGATCAGCGCCTTGCCGCCGTCGTCGGCGGGGTGCGACTTGCCCGCGATGACCAGCTGCATCGGGCGCTTCGGGTCGAGCAGCAGCGTCCGCAGCCGGTCCGGGTCGCGCAGCATCAGCGTGAGCCGCTTGTAGGTCGGCACCCGGCGGGCGAACCCGACGGTGAGCACGTCGGGGTCGAAGCCGTGCGATCCAGCCCAGCTCGGCGTCCGACGCGCCGCGCTGCAGCCACGACGCCCGGACCCGGCGGCGCACCTCCTCGACCAGCCGGCCTGCGCAGCTGCGAGCGCGATCCCCAGAGCTGTCCCGTGTCGACCTGCTGCAGCCGCTGCCAGACCGTCGGCTCGCTCGGTACCGAGCCCGAGCAGCTCGCGGCCAGCTCCAGCCACTGCGGGGCCGCCCAGGTCGGCGCCGTGCACGCCGTTGGTGATCGAGCCGATCGGCACCTCGCCGGCGTCGAAGCCCGGCCACAGCTCGCCGAACATGTCGCGGCTGACGCGCGCCGTGCAGCTTGCGACACCCCGTTGGCGCGCTGGGCGAGCCGCAGGCCCATGTGCGCCATGTTGAACATCGGGGGTCGTCCTCGGCGCCGAGCGCGAGGATCCGGTCCAGCGGCACGCCGGGCAGCAGCCGCGACATCCGCCTGACGGGCCGTCCGTCCCCGCCGAAGTAGTGCTTGACCATGTCCACCGGGAAGCGGTCGATGCCGGCGGGCACCGGCGTGTGCGTGGTGAACACGGTGCGACCGCACCGCTGTCAGCGCGGTCGTCGAAGTCCAGCCCGGCGGCGATCAACTCGCGGATGCGCTCGAGGCCCAGGTAGCCCGCGTGGCCCTCGTTCGTGTGGAACACCTCGGGCGCGGGTGCCCGGTGATCTCGCGTAACGCGCGGACGGCCCGCACGCCGCCGATGCCGACCAGGATCTCCTGCCGGATGCGGTGGTCCTGGTCGCCGCCGTAGAGCCGGTCGGTGACCCCGCGCAGATCGTGCTCGTTCTCCTCGATGTCGGAGTCCAACAGCAGCAGCGGGACGACCCACCTGCGCGATCCGCACGTAGGCCCGCAGCGCGCGGGTCGGGCATCGCCAGCTCGATCAGCACCGGGTCGTTGCCTCGTCGGTCAGCAGCTGCAGCGGCAGGCCCTGCGGGTCCAGCGACGGGTAGTGCTCCTGCTGCCAGCCGTCGGCGGCAGCGACTGGCGGAAGTACCCCGAGCGGTAGAGCAGCCCCACCGCGATCAGCGGCAGGCCCAGGTCCGACGCGGACTTCAGATGGTCGCCCGCCAGAATGCCCAGGCCGCCGGAGTAGTTGGGCAGCACCTCGGTGACGCCGAACTCCATCGAGAAGTACGCGATGCCCTTCGGCAATTGCGCGCCCTCTTCGGCCTGCTGCTGGTACCACAGCGGCCGGGTCAGATAGTTGTCCAGGTCAGCGGCCAGCTCATCGAGGCGGCGGACGAACGACTCATCCTCGGCCAGCTCGTCGAGTCGCTTCGGAGCCACCTGCCCGAGCAATGCGAGCGGGTCGCATCCGACGTGCTTCCACAGCTCGGGATCGATAGCCGCGAACAGGTCCTGCGGTGGCTTGGCCCACGACCAGCGCAGGTTGATCGAAAGACGTTCGAGCGCGGCCAGACGATCGGGTAGATGTGCGCGGACGGTAAACCGGCGGAGGGCTTTCACGCGACTCAACCTTACTGACAAATCAGCTCTTTGCATTGCAGTGTGGTAATCGCTTCGCCCCCGTTGGGTTGGGCCGACCACTACGGTGGGTATAAGGCGCGACAAGGCACTAATCCAAGACGAGACGACAAGCACAGCGGCCGCGTCGGCGGCGCCGACAGAGCAACCTCCGCGGCCGCGCCAGTGTAAGGAGTGATGGGGTGGCCGGTCGTATCGAGATCGATGACGTCGCACCCGTCGTTTCAGGTGGACGGTTTCCCGCCAAAGCCATCGTGGGTGAGATCGTCCCCGTCCGCGCCACGGTGTGGCGCGAAGGCCATGACGTGGTGTCGGCCACGCTGGTCGTGCGCTACCACGGCACGGCGTATCCGAGGCTGGCCGACGACCCGCCGGGACGCGTCAAGCCGGCCGAGCCCGTGCCGATCGAGGACGTGATCAGCCCCGCGCCGCGGGTCAAACCGCAACTGCTGCCGATGTCGCTGGGCCGAACTCCCGACGTGTTCCACGGCCAGTTCAGTCCCAACAGCGTCGGATTGTGGACCTTCCGCGTCGACGGCTGGGGCGACCCGATCGCGACATGGCGTAAGCACGTCATCGCCAAGCTCGACGCGGGCCAGAGCGAAAGCGAGCTGTCCAACGACTTGCACGTCGGCGCCCGGCTGCTGGAGCGCGCGGCGACGGGCGCGCCCCGCCAGCGCCGCTACTCCCTCATCGATGCGGCGGCTCGGCTGCGTGCACCCGGCGACCCGTTCACTCGCGCAGGCGCCGCCCTGTCAGCCGAAGTGACCGAGGTGCTCGAGCAGTATCCGTTGCGCGAATTGGTCACTCGCGGCGAGCAATACGGCGTCTGGGTGGATCGGCCGCTGGCCCGGTTCGGCTCGTGGTACGAGATGTTTCCGCGATCAACCGGCGGGTGGGACGCCAAGGGCGATCCCGTGCACGGCACCTTTGCAACCGCCACCAAGGAGCTGTCCCGCATCGCCAGGATGGGCTTCGACGTGGTCTACCTCCCGCCAATCCACCCGATCGGCAAGGTGCACCGCAAGGGCCGCAACAACAGCGTGACCGCCGCCCCCAACGACGTCGGCTCACCGTGGGCGATCGGCAGCGACGACGGCGGCCACGACGCGGTGCACCCGGAGTTGGGCACCATCGAGGACTTCGACGACTTCGTCGCCGCCGCACGCGACCAGGGCATGGAGGTCGCGCTGGATCTTGCGCTGCAGACCGCGCCCGACCACCCTTGGGCGCGGAATCACCCCGAGTGGTTCACCGTGCTGCCCGACGGGACGATCGCCTACGCGGAAAACCCGCCGAAGAAGTACCAGGACATCTACCCGATCAACTTCGATAACGATCCCGCGGGGATCTGCGAGGAAGTGCTTCGGGTGGTGCGATTCTGGATGTCTCACGGCGTCAAGGTGTTTCGCGTCGACAACCCGCACACCAAGCCGCCGAACTTCTGGGCCTGGCTGATCGGCGAGGTCAAGAACGAGGATTCCGACGTGTCTGTTCCTGGCCGAGGCGTTCACCCGGCCGGCCCGCCTGTACGGGCTGGCCAAGCTCGGCTTCACACAGTCCTACACGTACTTCACCTGGCGCACGTCGAGATCGGAACTCACCGAGTTCGGCCAGCAGATCGCCGAGCACGCCGACTACGCCCGGCCGAATCTGTTCGTCAACACTCCCGACATCCTGCATGCGAGCCTGCAGCACGGCGGCCCCGGCATGTTCGCGATCCGGGCGGTGCTGGCCTCGACGATGAGTTCGGCTTGGGGCGTGTACTCGGGCTACGAGCTTTTCGAGCACCGGCCGGTGCGCGAAGGCAGCGAGGAGTACCTGAACTCCGAGAAGTACGAACTGCGCCCCCGCGATTTCGAGGCGGCGCTGGCCGACGGCGAATCGCTGGAGCCATTCCTGACCCGGCTCAACGAGATTCGCCGGGTGCATCCCGCGCTGCACGAGTTGCGCACCATCAAGTTTCACCACCCCGACAACGACACGATACTTGCCTACAGCAAGTTCGACCCGGTCACCGGCGACCAGGTCCTAGTGGTGGTGACGCTCAACGCCTTCGGTCCCGAAGAAGCGACACTGTGGCTGGACATGGCCGCGCTGGGCATGGAGCCCTACGACCGGTTCTGGGTGCGTGACGAGATCACCGGGGACGAATACCAATGGGGACAATCGAATTACGTGCGCATCGAACCCGCCAAGGCGGTGGCTCACGTGCTGAACATGCCCCAGATACCGGCCGACCAACGACAGAACCTACTGCGTAGGGAGTAACGGAAATGACGCGGACGAACCAACTCACCAGCCCGCACCTGCGGCCGCCACCGCCGACCTGAACCGCCTGCTGGCCGGTGAGCACCACGACCCGCATTCGATCCTGGGCGCCCACGAATACTCCGACCAAACCGTGATACGCGCATATCGACCGCATGCCGTCGAGGTGGCCGCGCTGGTCGGTGGTGAGCGGTATCCGTTCCAGCACATCGAGTCGGGGCTGTTCGCGGTCGCGCTGCCGTTCACCAAGCTAGTGGACTACCGGTTGGAGGTCAGCTATCCGGGCGCGGATGGCGCGACCGACACCCACATCGTCGCCGACGCCTATCGTTTCCTGCCCACGCTCGGCGAGGTGGACTTGCACCTGTTCGCCGAGGGTCGCCATGAGCGGCTGTGGGAGATCTTGGGAGCGCATCCCCGTAGCTTCACCACGCCCGACGGCGTCGTCGACGGGGTCTCCTTCGCGGTGTGGGCGCCGAATGCCAAGGGTGTCAGCCTGATCGGTGAGTTCAACCACTGGGACGGCCATGAGGCCCAGCTTCGTGTGCTGGGTTCGACCGGTGTGTGGGAACTGTTCTGGCCCGGCTTCGACATCGGCGGACTGTACAAATTCCGGGTACACGGTGCCGACGGGGCGGTCACCGACCGCGCCGACCCGATGGCCTTCGCCACCGAAGTACCGCCGCAGACGGCGTCGAAGGTCACCCAGAGTTCCTACACCTGGGGCGACGGCGACTGGATGGCCGAGCGCACGCGGAAGAACCCGGTGTTCGAGCCGATGAGCACCTACGAGGTGCATCTGATGTCGTGGCGGCCCGGCCTGAGCTATCGCCAGCTGGCCGACGAGCTCACTGACTACGTTGTCTCGCAGGGCTTCACGCACGTCGAGTTGATGCCGGTCGCCGAGCATCCGTTCGGCGGGTCCTGGGGCTATCAGGTCACGTCGTACTACGCGCCGACGTCACGGCTGGGCAGCCCCGACGATTTCCGCATACCTGGTGGACACGCTGCACCAGGCCGGGATCGGCGTCATCGTGGACTGGGTGCCGGCGCATTTCCCGAAAGACGCGTGGGCGCTGGGACGGTTCGACGGCACACCGCTGTACGAGCACTCCGACCCGCGGCGGGGTGAACAGCTCGACTGGGGCACTTATGTGTTCGACTTCGGCCGCGCCGAGGTACGCAACTTCCTGGTGGCCAACGCGCTGTACTGGCTGCAGGAGTTCCACGTCGACGGGCTGCGGGTGGACGCCGTCGCGTCGATGCTCTACCTGGACTACTCACGGCCGGCGGGCGAGTGGACGCCGAATGTCTACGGTGGCCGGGAGAACCTCGAGGCGGTGCAGTTCCTGCAGGAGATGAACGCCACCGTGCACAAGATCGCGCCCGGCATTGTCACCATCGCCGAGGAGTCGACGTCGTGGCCCGGGGTAACACGGGCGACAAACCTTGGCGGGCTTGGCTTTTCGCTGAAGTGGAACATGGGCTGGATGAACGACACGCTGGACTTCATCAGCCATGACCCGGTGCATCGCAGCTACCACCACCACGAGATGACGTTCTCGATGCTGTATGCGTTCAGCGAGAACTATCGTGCTGCCGATCAGCCACGACGAAGTCGTGCACGGCAAGGGCACGCTATGGGGCCGCATGCCCGGCAACGACCATGTCAAGGCGGCCGGGGTGCGGGGCCTGATCGCCTACCAGTGGGCCCACCCGGGGAAGCAGCTGCTGTTCATGGGGCAGGAATTCGGCCAGCGCGCGGAGTGGTCCGAGGAACGCGGGCTGGACTGGTATCAGCTCGACGAGAACAGCTTCTCCAACGGGATTCAGCGGATGGTGCACGACATCAACGGCATCTATCGAAGCCGTCGTGCGCTGTGGTCGCGTGACGCCAGCCCCGAGGGCTACTCATGGATCGACGCCAACGACTCCGCCAATAACGTGTTGAGCTTCCTTCGCTTCGGCGACGACGGCTCGATGCTGGCGTGTGTGTTCAACTTCTCCGGCTCTGAGCACACCCGCTACCGGCTGGGCCTACCGCATGCCGGCACCTGGCGTGAGGTGCTCAACACCGACGCCGACATCTACAACGGCACGGCTATTGGCAACTACGGCGCGGTGGAAGCGACCGACGAGCCGTGCCACGGACGTCCGGCGTCGGCGGTGATGGTGCTGCCGCCGCTGGCCGCGCTGTGGTTCGAACCCGCCTAACTTCGCCCAAACGGACAAACGGGCGCGAAAGTGCGAGTAGAACTCGCCATTTCGTCGATCTCGGCGACTAGTACAGCGCGTTGGCGAGTTTGCGCCGGCCCGCGATCACCTCGGGGTCGGCCGGGTCGAACAGGTCGAACAGCTCGATCAGCCGGGTACGGACCTTGGTGCGCTCGTCGCCTGCGGTCCGCTTGATCAGTGCGATCAGCCGATCGAAGGCCGCCGCGACGTTCTGCTGCAGAATCTCGACATCGGCCGCGGCGAAGGCCACCTCGATGTCATCCGGTGCGGCGTCAGCAGCGACGATCGCGTCGGGGGCGCGGGAGGTCGCGCGCTGGAGGAAGCCGATCTGACGCACTGCTCCCTTGGCTTCGTCGTGGTTCGGCTTGGCGTCGAGCAGGGCTTGATACGCCTTCAACGCGGCGTCGAGGTCTCCCGCGTCCAGATGCGCTCGCGCTTGAGCGAGTTCGGGGTCGACCTGCTCGGGCTCCTCGCCGTCGCCGGCGCCGCTGAGCTTGCCCGCCGTCGCGTTCAGCAGCGAGTCGACCCACCGGCGCAGTTGCTCCGGCGGCTGCAAACCCTGGAAGCTCGACAGCGGCTGGCCCGCAGCCAGCGCCACCACCGTCGGGACGGCCTGCACACCGAACATCTGCGCCACCCGCGGCACGGCGTCGACGTTCACCGTCGCCAGCGACCACTTGCCGCCGTCGGCGGCCGCGAGTTGCGCGAGGACGTCGCCGAGTTGCGCGCTGGCCTCACTGCGAGGCGACCACAGCAGCACGACCACAGGCACCTGGCTGGACCGGACCAGCACGTCGGCTTCGACGTTGGCCTCGGTGATCTCCACGCCATTTGGCTGGCCCACGCCGCCGTCGCCTTCGCCGCGCGGGCGTCGTTCGTTGTTTGAGGGCTGACAGGTCAACCGCACCGGCCATGGAGGCCGCGATGGGAGGTCGGGGACGACTCACGCCCCCAAGTCTGTCACGTCGTTTCGGGTGCGCGCCGCCCCGGTAGGACGACGGCCGAGGTGGCCTCCGCAGGTCCCATTTGGCCCATGCGATCGGCCCATATGAGAAAGATCACACTACACAGAGGCACGGTGCTCGCCAACAACCGCCAGCAACCTGAGCCGGCCGACCATGAACGCCATTCCGACGAGCAGACCGGTCACCACAAAGGCGATGAAGATCAGCCCGTGGGCCATGCCGAAAAACCCGCTGGCTACTACGTTACGTCGTAGAGGGTTACCCCGCCCGCAGGACGAGCGCGTCGCCCTGGCCGCCGGCACCGCACAGCGCGACAACGGCGTAGCCAGAACCGCGTCGTGCCAGCTCAAGGGCGGCGTGAAGGGTGATCCGTGCCCCCGACATACCGATCGGATGGCCGATCGCGATGGCTCCGCCATTGACGTTGACCTTCTTCGGATCGACGCCGAGTTCCTCCATCGAAGCCAGCGCGACCGCCGAGAACGCCTCGTTGATCTCGACGACGTCGAGCTGGTCGACCGAGATGCCCTCGCGGGCAATGGCTTTCTTGATAGCGTTCGCGGGCTGCGATTGCAGGGTGGAGTCCGGGCCCGCAACGACGCCGTGGGCGCCGATCTCGGCCAGCCACGTCAGCCCCAGCTCCTGCGCCTTGGCCTTGTTCATCACCACCACCGCGGCGGCGCCGTCGGAGATCTGCGACGCGGAGCCGGCGGTGATGGTGCCGTCCTTGCGGAAAGCGGGCTTGAGTCCAGCTAACGATTCGGCCGTGGTGTCGGCACGGATGCCCTCGTCCTCGGTGAACTCCAGCGGGTCCCCTTTGCGCTGCGGGATCTTCACCGGCACCACCTCGTCGGCGAAGACGCCGTCTTTCCATGCCGCGGCGGCCTTTTGGTGCGACTGCGCAGCGAACTCGTCCTGCTCATCGCGGGTGAATTGATCGACGTCGTTGCGCTGCTCGGTCAACGCGCCCATCGGCTGGTCGGTGAATACGTCATGCAGCCCGTCGTAGGCCATGTGGTCGAGCACCGTGACATCGCCGTACTTGTAGCCGGCGCGGCTGTCCATCAGGAGGTGCGGCGCCTTGGTCATCGACTCCTGACCACCGGCGACGACCACGTCGAACTCACCGGCCCGGATCAGCTGATCGGCCAGCGCAATGGCGTCGATGCCGGACAAACACATCTTGTTGATGGTCAGCGCAGGCACGTCCCAGCCGATCCCGGCGGCCACGGCGGCCTGGCGGGCGGGCATCTGGCCGGCTCCCGCGGTCAGCACCTGGCCCATGATCACGTACTCGACGAGCGACGCCGGAACCTTGGCCTTCTCCAGCGCACCGGAGATGGCGATCGCGCCCAGATCGCTGGCCGAAAAGTCCTTGAGCGAGCCCATCAGTTTGCCCACCGGCGTACGTGCTCCAGCAACAATCACCGACGTCGTCATTAATGCCTCCAAGGCGGTCCCTGGCGGCCGTTGCGGCCGACCGGAGAAGCAGAATGTTTCTCGTTAGGTTACCTTTGCGTTATGACCGCCGAGCAAGTCGATGCCCGTCCGCTCCTTGCCACCGCGCTAGTGACAGCAATCGACCATGTCGGCATCGCGGTTCCTGACCTCGACGCCGCGATCAAGTGGTACCACGATCACCTCGGCATGATCGTCCTGCACGAAGAGGTCAACAAGGACCAGGGTGTCCGCGAGGCCATGCTCTCGGTGCGCGGCGCGCCGGTCGGCAGCGCGCAGATCCAGCTAATGTCTCCGCTGGACGAAAGTTCTCCGATCGCGAAGTTCCTCCACAAGCGTGGCCCCGGCATTCAGCAGCTCGCCTATCGCGTCAGCGATATCGAGACGTTGACGGAGCGGCTGCGCGAGCAGGGCATCCGGTTGCTCTACGACGCGCCGCGGCGTGGCACCGCCGATTCCCGGATCAACTTCATTCATCCCAAGGACGCCGGCGGGGTATTGGTCGAGCTCGTCGAGCCGGCAGCCGACCACCCGGCAGCCGACCACTAAGACCATTTCCGCGTCGGGCCGCGTGTTGCCCGGTGCGCCCAGCACGGCGTGTGCCAATGTCGCCGGTCGTCGGCTGCGCTCTCACCCATTTCGGCGGGCCACACCACCAAATGCGCTGTGCCAATGACGATTTCGTGATCACACCCGGGGCAGCGGTAGGTCTTGGTCGCGCGTGAGGCCGCGATCGGCCGCACTTCGTATTCGTAGCCGTCGGCTCCGGTCTCGATCTGACGGCCCGCAGGCAACGGCGGTAGGGAGCGTTGCCGGCTAGGTGGGTTCCGGCGCCGGTGCATGTAGACCAGTCTGTCAGAACAGCCGGTACTCGTCGCTGTCCATGCCACGCATCTGGTCGTAGTCCAAAGTCACGCAACGGATCCCGCGATCGGTGGCCAGCGTTCGGGCCTGTGGCTTGATCTGCTGGGCCGCGAAGATTCCGGTGACGGGGGCGAGCACGGTGTCGCGGTTGAGCAACTCGAGGTAGCGGGTGAGTTGCTCGACTCCGTCGATCTCGCCGCGGCGCTTGATCTCGACGGCCACGGATCGCCCCTGCTCGTCCCGACACAACAGATCGACGGGCCCGATGGCGGTCATGTACTCCCGCCGCACCAGGGTGTACCCGCTGCCGAGCAGCTCGACGTGCTCGGCCAGCAGCGCCTGCAGGTGGGCCTCGACACCGTCCTTGACCAGACCGGGGTCGACGCCGAGGTCGTGGCTGGAGTCGTGCTCGATGTCCTCGACCGTGATGCGCAGCTGCTCGCCGGCCTTGTTCTGGACGACCCACAGCGGGACCGGCCCGTCGACCTCTTCGATGAGCCAGCATGGCGGGCTCATCCAGTTCAGCGGCTTGTATGCCCGGTCGTCGGCGTGCACGCTCACCGATCCGTCGGCCTTGAACAGCAACAGCCGACGGGCGGAGGGTAGATGAGCGGTGAGCCGCCCGACGTAGTCAACGGTGCACTGCGCGATCACGAGACGCACCCGAACACCATATGTGCCGGGACCGGCAAATTAGGCTGGGGCCACGATGAGCGCCAACAAGAGCGTCGCACACCGCCTTGGCCGGGTTTTGGAGACGGTGACCCGGCAGAGCGGGCGGCTGCCGGATACCCCGGAATACGGGTCATGGCTGCTTGGGAAGTCCACTGAAAGCCAGGCTCGACGACGCGTTCGCATTCAGGTGATCCTGACGGTGTTCATCTTGGCCACCAAACATGCTCGGCATCGGCATCGCCATATTGCTGGTCACAGTCGTGTTCCCGGTGCCGAGCGTCTTCAGTGACGCGCCGTTGTGGATCGCATTGGTGGTCGCCCCCGCCTACACGGCTCTCGCGTCGATGCTGGGGACATTCTGGATCACGCGGCGCACGGTCAACGCGCTGCGATGGGCGATCGAGGAACGCCCGCCGACACAGGAGGATCAGCTCAACACCTTTCTGGCCCCGTGGCGGGTCGCGAAGGCGGTCCTGATCCTGTGGGGCGTGGGTGCGGCCCTGTTGACAACGCTGTACGGGTTGCAGGATGTCGCGTTCATTCCGCGTTTCCTGTTCTCCGTCGGCTTCAGCGGTCTTGTGGTTGCGACGGCGTGCTACCTGCTGACGGAGTTCGCCTTGCGCCCCGTGGCGGCGCAGGCGTTGGAGGCTGGTCCGCCGCCGTGCCGGCTGAGCGCCGGAATCATGGGCCGGACGATGACGGTCTGGCTCTTGGGATCGGGTGTGCCGGTGATCGGCATCCTGCTCACCGGTGTGTTCGCGCTATCGCTGCAGAACATGACCGAAACTCAATTCGCCTTCGCCGTAATGGTTTTGGCGGTAATCGCACTGGTATTCGGTTTCCTGCTGATGTGGATCCTATCGTGGGTCACCGCGACGCCGGTGCGCGTGGTGCGGACCGCGCTGAAACGCGTCGAACAGGGCGATCTGGACTGCAACGTGATGGTGTTCGACGGCACCGAGCTCGGCGAGCTACAGCGCGGATTCAACTCGATGGTCGCCGGACTGCGGGAACGCGAGCGCGTCCGCGACCTATTCGGCCGCCACGTCGGCCGTGAGGTGGCCGCCGCCGCGGAGCAACAGCGCCCAGGCTGGGTGGCGAGGAACGCCACGTCGCCGTGATCTTCGTCGACATCATCGGCTCTACGCAGCTGGTCACCGGCCGGCCTGCGACCGAGGTGGTCGACCTGCTGAACCGGTTCTTCGCGGTAATCGTCGAAGAAGTCGACCGCCACCACGGGCTGGTGAACAAGTTCGAAGGCGATGCGGCACTGGCTGTCTTCGGCGCCCCGAACGACCTCGACCACCCCGAAGACGAGGCGCTCGCGACCAGTCGGGCGATCGCCCGGCGGATCCGCGAAGAGATACCAGAGTGTGAAGCGGGAATCGGCGTGGCGTCCGGGGAGGCGGTCGCAGGCAATGTGGGCGCCAAGGAGCGTTTCGAGTACACCGTGATCGGTGAGCCGGTCAATGAGGCCGCCCGGCTATGCGAGCTGGCCAAGTCCAAGCCCACCCACCTGCTGGCGTCATCCGAGACCGTCCAGAACGCCAGCGAAACTGAGTGCGGACATTGGACTTTCGGTGACACAGTGACGTTGCGCGGTCACGACGAGCCCACCCGGCTGGCCTCCCCGGTCTAGCGGCTTCCTCAATCCCGTTGATAGCAAACGGTTGTCAATATGTTACCGCTTGCACAGCGCGCGCACATCGCCACCACAGAGCCATACAATGTCCACCCCTTAACGTCACTCCGCGTGGCAAAGGACTGCCGCACCGACGAGAAATGGAGTGAGGAAATGAGTTTCAGGCGTGCGTTGTCTGCGTCGGCCCTGGCGGCCGGAATCGGAATATCGGGACTGTTCGGCGTCGGCCTTGGAACGGCCGGTGCAGATCCCTGGCAGGGTTGCGACCGTCCAGGCGCCCCACCGTGCGGTAACCATCGAGACGACCGTGGCGGCCCGGCCCCTTACGACTGGCACGGTCGCGGCATCGACCAGGGCCGTTTTGACCACCAGCCCTTCAACTGGATGGGCCAGCAGGTGAACCCGATGCTCGCCGGGGACGGAAACGGATGGGGTTTCTGGTACCTCGGGCAGTGGATCCCACTGTAAACCAATATAATTCGAGGCGGGTCACTACACCTGGTGACCCGCCTCGACGCGCTCCGTTAGCCCTCGAATTTCTTGTCTGGATCGGCAAAGCCGTCGTCGGCGAAGACCTTTCGGCCGGCCGCGCCCGTGACGTCATGTATGAACTTCGTCGCAAGTTCGGCCTGATCTGAATTCTTCATCGGCGCAATCCATGACGTGACCGTCGCGTCGGCAGCCTCAGGAAATGTGAACCATAAGACGTTGTCCCCGACGTCCAGCGCGTCGCTCTTGAACACCAGACCAGCGTCGACCTTCCCGCTCGTGATGTCCTTGAGAACGTCAGGGGCCGTCATATCAACGTTCTGCGGATGAAGCCGCACCCCTGTGCGGTCTTCGAGCTGCCGGGTTGCCGACCCGCAGGCGCCGGGTCCCCCGCACACCGCCACCCGCACACCTGGTCGGGCCAGGTCCGCGAATGAGGCGAGATTGTCGTGGTTACCCGGGGCTGTGGCGATAACCAGGCTGGTCGTCGCGATCGGCACCGGAGTTGATCCGATCAGGCCCGCGTTTGCGATGGCCGACATGTTCTCGTGGTCACCCGATACGAACACGTCCGCGTCATTGCCGTCCGACAACTCCGCCGACAGGTCCGACGAGCTGGCGAAGATAAACTCCACTGAAGTCCCCGGGTTTTCAGCCTCGAACTGCTTGCCGATCGTGGTCAGGCTTTTGATCAACGCCGATGAGGCGAACACAGTGATGGACGTCGTCGCCGGATGCGATTGCGAGCTGCAGCCGCTCGCCGAGAGCACCAAGAGGATCCCGACCGCCATCGTTTGCTTCAATCCGACGCGCATCGGGTATGACCATACCGATTCCCACTCAGCCAACTAAATCCCCATCCGCATGTCTTGTTGTGGACTTGCACCACATCCGCTGTCAATTGGCTTGCGTTGAGCCCATTATCCCTCACTTCACGGCAGGCTGGAGCAATGCGCGAGGTTCGGGGCGGGGTTCGCCAAACGGCGACTGCCGAATATCGCACCGCCACGTCGGCCGAGCGGCGGGCTCGAGCCACGGGCATGCAGCCGCCCGCAACGATATCTGTCGATTCCCCCGTGCGACTTGACTCGGGCGACACCACGCAACGGCAAGAAGGAGAGCGCTTACGCTGCCGCACGGGTCGAGGGTTGTTGATGGTCGAGGGGCTGGCAATCGGCGTGCTCGGCGGTGTCGCGCTGGCCTGGTCGATGGGATACACCCGCTTCGGCGCGGACGGCATACCGATGCTCGGTCTCAAGGTGACGCCGCCGCATGCGGGGCTTCTCCTGATCATGGGGGCGCTGGCTCTCCTGGCCTGCCTGGGACGACGGACGGCACCTACGTCTTCAGCGCACTCACAGCGTGGGGTTGGGCGGCATTGACTATCGTCTGCGTGCTCGGGGTTGCACATCACGCGCCGGGCGTGCTCGGGTTCGATCCGCGCGACAGTCTTCTCTATGGCGCACTGTGCGCCTATAACCTGGTTACGTCGTTATGTCTGGCGGTGGCGCTCTTCACGCGACGCACATGACTCAGATCCTGTGGATTGGCGTCCGACTATGAAGCTGGCAAGGCCGTTGCACGGACGGTACGAAGTTTGTCGGAGCGATCAGGAACCCTCGCTGATGATCCGTTCAGTGCTCGGGACCCAACCAGTGTCGACGGCGGCGGAAAATTGACCCCCTGGCGGCGGGCGAAAATTGACCCCCTGCGGTGGTGGTTGGTGATTATTCCTCAGTTGTGGTGGTGGCCGCGGGTGTGCGGCCCAGATCGCGGTCTTTGAGTCGGTAGCTATCTCCTTTCAAAGTGATGACTTCGGCGTGGTGTACGAGGCGGTCGATCATGGCCGCGGCGACGACGTCGTCGCCGAACACTTCGCCCCAGCGGCCGAAGGCTTTGTTGGAGGTGACGATCAGCGAGGCCCGTTCGTAGCGGCTGGAGACCAGTTGGAAGAACAGGTTGGCGGCTTCGGGCTCGAACGGGATGTAGCCGACCTCGTCGACG
Source organism: uncultured Actinomycetota bacterium (assembly GCA_963770305.1). Classification (GTDB taxonomy): domain Bacteria; phylum Actinomycetota; class Actinomycetes; order Mycobacteriales; family Mycobacteriaceae; genus Mycobacterium. The sequence continues at coordinate 3,567 of CAVYPB010000043.1, read as the reverse complement.
ACGATCAATGGGTAGCGGCCCAGGCGGGTCAGCTCGGCGTGGATGCGCCCGGCCTGATGCGCTTCGGCAAGACGGGCCACCCATTCGGCGGCGGTGGCGAACAGGACGCGATGGCCGGCCTGGCAGGCCCGCATCGCCAACCCGATCGCCAGGTGGGTCTTGCCGGTGCCTGGTGGGCCGAGAAAGACGACGTTGTCGCGGGCGGTGACGAAGTCCAGCGTCCCGAGGTGGGCGATGGTGTCGCGTTTGAGTCCGCGGGCGTGATCGAAGTCGAACTCTTCCAATGACTTTCGTGCTGGGAAGCGGGCTGCGCGGATGCGGCCCTCGCCGCCGTGGGATTCGCGTGCAGAGACTTCGCGTTGCAGGCATGCCGCTAGGTACTCCTCGTGGGTCCAGTTCTCCGCCCGGGCCCGCTCGGCCAACCGGGCGATGGAGTCACGTAGCGTCGGTGCCTTCAATGCGCGGGTCAGGAACGCCAACTCAGCAGTCACATCCCGCCCCGTGGTGGGTGTGGTCTTGGTGGTGGGCATCAGGCGGCCCCACCATCGAGGTCGACTCCGAATGCCGCATCATAGGACGACAGGTCCCGTATCGGCACCTCGGATTCCAGCGGTGGTGGCGGAATCTGGATTCGTCTGTGCCGCAATACCTTCGCCGCATCCACATGTGCCGGATCGGAGATCGTTTGATGGGCCGCCCAGATCCGGGTGTGCTCGGCGACGGTCTGCCCGTCGCAGAACGCCTGCACCCGCTCCAAGTCGGCCCGGACCAACACCCGGCGTCCCACCGCGGCCGGGTGCACCGAGTAGTCATTGCCGTCCAACCGGATGTAGTGATCCCGGGGAAGCCGCAGCGACGAGCACCAGCCGGTGGCCGGTGCTACCGGCGGCAAGCTGAGCATCGCCGCCCGGTCGGCGTCGATCCGGTCGGTCGGGGCGCACCCCAGGGCGCGGCGGGTGCGGGTGTTCACCACCGCGAGCCAGTCGCTGATCTGGGTGTTGAAGTCCGCCGGCGAGGCGAAGGTGCGCCCGGGCAGAAAGGAGCGCTCCAGATAGTCATGCGAGCGCTCGATGAGCCCCTTCGCCTCGGGGTCGGCGGGTTTGCAGACGATGACCTTGGTGGCCAGCACGCCCCGAAATGCCTGGCATTCCTTGGTCAGCTCAACCCGGCCACCGCGCCAGCGTCCGATCGCTCCTTCACCGTCCCAGACCAAGGCTCGCGGCACCGCACCGAGTCGGCAGATCAGCTCCCACCAGCCGGCGAACAAGTCCTCAGCGCGGCGGGTCGGGATCAGGATGGCCATCAGCCAGCGTGAGTACGCACTGATCATCGTGAGCACCGGTAGCCGGGTTGCGGTGCGGGTCTGGCCGAACCCGACCGGAACCTCCACCGGCGGGAACCACAGATCGCACTGGGCGATCTCCCCGGCCACATAGGCCGTGCGGGAAGCCGGATCCGGTGGCAGATACACCGGCCGCAACTCAGCGACTCGCGCCGAGAAAACCCGGATCGAGCGGGTCCAGCCGATCCGCTCGGCGATCACCGTGGCCGGCATCCGCGGATACGCCTGAAGCAACTCCCGAATGCGCGGTTCGACCTCGTCAACGACCGAACCCCGCGGCGGGCGTTCGTACTTCGGTGGCCCGTCAGACGCCAGCGCGGCCTTGACGGTGTTCTTCGAGATGCCCAGCACCCGAGCGATCACCTTGATCGGCAGGCCCTCGGCCCGGTGCAGACGACGGATCTCAGCCCAATCTTCCACAGACAACATTCCCTTCTGGTCCTCCTGGCTCGACTAGAGCCAGGCCACCGGACCAGGGGGTCAAAATTCAGTTGCCGCGCCGGGGTCAGAATTCACGTGCCGCTGACAACCAGCCACGAACGGCTGACGGGGCTGCCCTGGGATGCGTCCTACCACGACGGTCCTGGATTTGTCGGTTTCTGGGCATTGACGTGGCTGAGACGGCGCTGGCCATCGCCCGAGAGAAAGCCGACGACCGTGGGACGAGATCGAGTTCGCCATGGCCGACGCGTTGCAGCTGGAGCGTTTGGGGCGACGGTTCGAGACGGTGCTGGACCGCGGACTCTTCCACACCTTCGACGCAGGCGAGGAGCGACCATGATACGTGGCGAGCCTCGCGTCGGTGACTGAGCACGAGGGAACCCTGTATGTGTTGTGCTTCAGTGATGTTGGCCCCGATACTGGCCCGCACCCCATCAGTCAGGAAGAGCTGAAAGCGGCGTTCAAGCCACCGGCCTGGCTCGCGACAATCCAACGGATCAGAGGACGTGGTCAACCCGATGAGCGGGCCGTCTGAGCCGCCGCAACGACGATGTCGTTTTTCCGCCAGTGATGTCAGTGGGCTCGTGTAATTGTCGATGCATGCACGAAGACTTCGACCGCTGCTATCGGGCCGTCCAATCCAAAGACGCCCGGTTCGACGGCTGGTTCGTCACCGCAGTGCTGACCACGAAAATCTACTGCAGGCCCAGCTGCCCGGTCCGCCCGCCTTACGCCCACAACATGCGGTTCTATCCGACTGCGGCGGCCGCACAACGAGCCGGCTTCCGGGCATGCAAGCGCTGCCGGCCCGACGCCTCACCGGGGTCACCGGAATGGAATGTGCGCGGCGACGTCGTGGCCAGGGCGATGCGGCTGATCGCCGACGGCACCGTTGACCGCGAGGGTGTTACCGGGCTGGCGACGCGGGTCGGCTACACCACCCGCCAGCTTGAGCGGCTGCTGCAGGCGGAGGTCGGCGCGAATCCACTGGCGCTGGCCAGGGCGCAACGCAGCCAGACCGCCCGGGTGCTGATCGAAACCACGGAGCTGCCCTTCAGCGACGTCGCGTTCGCCGCGGGCTTCTCGAGCATCCGCCAGTTCAACGACACAGTCCGGTCGGTGTGCGATCTCACGCCGACCACCCTGCGCCAACGTGCTCGTACGCGATTCGGGCGTGGCGACGGCGGTGCCACAGGTGCGTTGTCCCTGCGGCTGCCAGTGCGGACGCCATTCGCGTACGAGGGATTGTTCGGCCACCTCGCGGCTAGCGCGGTGCCCGGCGTCGAGGAAGTGCGCGACGGCGCGTATCGACGGACGTTGCGGCTGCCGAACGGCAACGGAATCGTAAGCCTCACACCGCAACCCGATCATGTGCGGAGTCAACTCGTGTTGGACGACTTCCGCGATCTGTCCACGGCGATCGCGCGGTGCCGACGACTGCTCGACCTCGACGCGGATCCCGAGGCCGTCGTCGACGCACTCAGCGCCGACCCGGAGCTGACCGCGCTGGTGGCCAAGGCACCCGGGCAACGGAATCCCCGGACGGTCGACGAGCAGGAACTCGCCGAGCCAGTGGTGCTCGGCCAGCAGGTGTCGCTGAAAGCCGCACGCACCGACGCGCGGCGCATCGTGACCGCCTACGGCAGCCGGTAGCCGATCTCGACGAGCGGTCTGACCCATGTGCTTCCGGCGGTCGAGCACCTCGCTGAGATCGATCCGGCGCACCTGGCATTCCCGAAGTCGAGCAACGACCGCTGACCACGCTTATCGGCGCGATGGCGGAC
>CAVYPB010000042.1:0-54042 GCA_963770305.1 uncultured Actinomycetota bacterium | reverse complement strand
ACGCGGTCGTAACGCGCTCGCCAGCGTAACTCTGGGATCGACGGGGCTGAACATGCTGCACCAAAGACGGGTTCCCGTCATGATCTGCCCTGCTCTCGACGCCGGAGCCGCGGAAAGAGTTAGGGACCAATTGTCTGCCGCAGGGGACTTAAGACTTTAGGCAGCTTCCTCTGCGATCGATACCGTCATCTACAAGGCGCCCGCGACCGGGCGCGTCGGAGAAGGCAATTGGAGGCCGCGATGGACCACACATCACCATCCGCACCCGTAGTCGTCGGCATCGACGGCTCCACGGCAGCCCTTCGTGCCGCGCTCTGGGCCGTCGATGAAGCGGTCAGCCGAGACACGCCGCTACGTCTCGTACACGTCGCGCCTGCAAGCGTGCACGACCTCGACGAAGCGCTCGCCGAGGCAAGAGACGTCCTGCATAAGGCTTGGACCGAAGTGGAAGCCACCGGAAAACCGGTCAAGATCGAATCCGACATCGTTCATGGAGATCCAGGCCAAGCGTTGGTAGACGCGTCGCACACGGCGCAACTGGTGTGTGTCGGGTGGAAAGGCACCCACGACTCGCCTCGAGGCCACCGCGGATCGACCGCCGCGTCCGTGGCTCGCGGGGCTGCCTCCCCGGTGGCTGTGGTGCGGCGTCGTCACACCCACAAGTCGTCACGGTTCCATCGGTGGATCATCGCCGTGCTCGATGAATCACCCGAATCGCACACGGTCGTACAAACCGCCGTCGAGGAGGCACTCCTGCGAGACGCGCCGGTCTTGGCACTCACACCCGGGTCCACAACGACCCGTGATAACGACAGCACGGCACGCAAAGGTGGACTAAAGGCCACACTTGCGCGCTATCTGACGGGCGCCGAAGAAGGCAAGGCGGACATCCAGGTATGCGCGTTACCGATGCCCGACAGCATTCTCAACCTGTTCAAGCAAAGCCACACCATCGACCAGTTGGTCGTCGTTGGCTCGAGCCGTCATGAGCTCGTCGACGAACTGCTGGGCTCTCCGGTTCGTAAGGTGCTGCGGAAGTCGAACTGCTCCTTGCTGTTCACCGGAAATCGAGCCGGCGGGGCCGACGATCACGTCGACGATCACTGAGATCCAGGCCGTTCAGCGGGGCGAAGAGACAATCGTTCCTGAGTCGCAGACGTCGGCTACCGACGTGCTCACCCTAGCCATTCATCCAGATGTCTTGTCGGGTCAACGCTCTTGGCCCTTCCGGCGATCGCGGGACCAATGGCCGCGTACCGGGGACCAAGGACTCCATCCGATCGACGCAGCACCGAATAGCCTCCCAGATGAACGGGTGACCGCACAGACTGCCGCCCTCAATGAGGAGTCGAAAATGAAGGATAGATCGGCAGCTACAGTGATCGTCGGCGTGGACGGCTCGCAAGCTGCCGCCAATGCGGTTCGATGGGCGATCGACGAGGCAATCAGCCGTGATGCCCCGTTGCGCATAGTTCATGTCACCGGCGTCGAGGAACAACCGGCCGACGACGTCCACCGCGAGATCGAACACGCCGAGACATCGTTGCGCGCAGCGACGGCCGTCGTGGACGCCACCGGGAAACCGGTCAAGGTCGACACGGACATCCTGTGGGGACCCGTCAGCACCGCGTTAGTCGATGAGTCGCGCACCGCCACCTTGCTCTGCGTCGGGTCCGTGGGAGCCGACGGCCGCACCGGTGAACTCCTGGGGTCAACCGCGGCCGCGCTCGCAGAGAACGCACAGTGCCCGGTGGCGATCATCCGCAGTTCGCATCACAAGTCGGTCGGCGGCGTCGACTGGATTGTCGTCATTGTGAACGACCATCCAGACAATGACGCCGTCATCGACTGCACATTGAACGAGGCACAGCTGCGTCGAGCGCCAGTACTTGCAGTCGAAGTATGGGCTGAAGACCTCGGTGAAACCACGTACGACGAGCTTGACCGTCGCATGGAGAAGTGGAAACTGCGGTACCCCGATGTGCACATCCAACCGGTCGCTACGCAAGGGAGTATTGGTCAGTTCCTCGCCGGCCATGCCGACGCGTCTGTGCAGCTGGCCGTTTTAGGCGAGAGCGATGTCGACCAAATCGCGTACCTCGTCTGGCCACAAAGCCATACGAATGCCAAACACGGCGAGCGCTCAGTTCTGATCGTGCCCCACCCGCCTCACGTGAGCGCACATCCTTAGATCAAGCTTGGCAATCCCGGTTGTCCCGGAACGGCATCGAGGATTCGCCATGAAAATGAGACGGAACCCTTCGCCACGTTGGTGAGACAGCCGCAAAGCAGCTGGTCAGCGGACCGCCGTTCGCCACAAAGTTTGAGACCCTACAACTAGAGACCAAAGTCCTCGCCACTCGGGCACATGGGCCCCCGCCAATTAAGACGCGGGATTCGTCACGGTGTACGTCAGCGGGTACGTATCGGATTGCTGGCCGCCGGGCCCGATCACCCGAGCGGCGGCGGCACACCCTGCGCGTCGGTGGCCGCGCCGAGCTGTGCCGATCGACAGCGCCAGCGAGCCAGTACGAATTGAGCGAGAACGGCAGGCTGTTCGACGTCGTGATCTCCGGTCCGTCGGAAAGCTGGAAATGCAGATGCGGCCCGCTGGAGTTGCCGGTGTTGCCCAGCTTGCCAATTACTTGGCCCTTCTTGACCTCGTCGCCGGTCTTGACCGTGATGCTGCCCGGCTGCAGATGCGCATAGAGGGCCCATACGCCCGGCGAGATCTGAAGGGACACATGGTTTCCGCTGTAGTCCCGTGGTCCGCGCAGCCCAGTCACCGGGGCGTTCGGCGTCTGTTCTCCCATCCCGTCGAACGCCGCGGACACCGAACCGTCGGCGCCAAAGCCGTACCACTGCTCGTTTCGGCCGCCGTCGCCATCGAACAACTTCCCGTCACGCAGCTGCACCCAGTCGATGGCGAACTCCTCGAACTTCTTGATGCTGTTGCCATCCACCGCGATTCGGGAGATGCGGTGTGGCGACTCGAGCACACAGCAGGAGTTGGCGTTGAGCCACAACTGACCCTTCAACGGGGACCCGATCACGGCGGGTGGGCGCGGATCGACGTCGAGTTCCGGGCCGACGATGTCGCGAGTTCCCACGATCGACCCGAGCTCAGACGTTCCTGGCCGATAGCTGATTCGACGGTTGAGCCGATCGGGCACATGGTCCGGTGATCACGGTGCAGAGCGCCCCGCTGGGCGGCACCACGGCCGTAGGTGGACCGGTAAACGCCGGCGCGGTGAGCCGGCGGGGGTTGCGAACTCGAGCACGCGGTCAAGGCGCCGGCGCATACAGCGACGCCGGATCGCACTACTGCATGCACCGCGACAGCACCCGGCCGAACTGCAGAAGGCGTTGCATCTGGGCCAGACCGCCGTCGTCGACAGACTTGAAGTAGCGGAACGACTCACAGTAGATGTCGGTTTCGGTGGCCGACTTCTGCCTCGAGCGGGTGATCAATTGCGTGTACATCCGCAGCCGTACCTCGGAGAGCCTGCGGGTGTCGTCCCCCAGCACCTCGTACTCGGTGGTCAGCACGTGGTCGGTGATCGTCGACAGCAGGATCGTCCTCACCGACGCGTTGAGCACCCGGCGCTCCCAGTCCCCGGCGGTGGACAGCTCGTCGTCGGCGCGCCACATGATCAGCCGGTGGCTGTCGGTCAGCACAACCTCCTGCCACACCGCCTCGCCCCACGACTCGTCGGTGGAACCGCGCGACATGATGAACGACTTGATGGTGGGAAGGTCGACGACCGAACGCAGTTGGTCGAGCGCCAGGTCCGGGTTACGCAGATAGACCTTGGCCGCCTCCTCCACGCTGGAGTACGGCGCCCAGTCCTGCGGAGTGCCCATCAGGGCCGAACGCGGGTGCGGCGCCTCACGGTCTTCATAGAACCACGAACCGCCGCCGGTCGCGACGTTCGCCCTATGTGGTGCGGCGCTGCCGGCCGGGCCACCGGCCCGGTTATGCCGCTGTTAGGTCGGGTCCGCTGTCCCGCGTACCGCCGCTGCTGCCGCCCGGATCTGTGGCGTCACAAGCATGACCTGACCAAGCACTCCGTTGACGAAACCCGGTGAGTCATCGGTGGACAACTGCTTGGCCAGCTCCACGGCTTCGTCGACGGCGACCGGTTCGGGGACGTCTTCGGCGTGCAGCAGCTCCCACACAGCGACCCGCAGGATCGCGCGATCGACGGCGGGCAGCCTGTCCAGCGTCCAGCCCTGCAGATGAGCCGAGATGAGGTCGTCGATATGCGCGGCGTTCTCGGTCACACCGCGTGCCACTGTCACCGTATACGGATTGAGCGTCGAGACGTCGGATTCCTTCTCCGCCAAGGCATTTCGACCTTCCGCGACTTCGGCGGCGGTGATCCCCCGCGCCTCGGCCTCGAACAGCAGGTCGACGGCGCGTTTGCGGGCCTGGTGGCGCCCGCGATCGCCTCGACGATCAGGCATAAACCCGGCTTCCAATGCCGTCAGGCATTAACGCGACCTAGGTAGCTACCGTCGCGCGAGTCCACTTTCAGCTTGTCACCGGTGTTGATGAACAGCGGCACGTTGATCGTGGCGCCGGTCTCCAGAGTGGCCGGCTTGGTGCCTGCGCTGGACCGGTCACCCTGCAGGCCGGGTTCGGTGTGGGTCACCACGAGTTCGACGGTCACCGGCAGCTCGAGGTACAGCGGGGCGCTGTCGTGGAAGGCCACCTGCACCGGCATGCTCTCCAACAAGTAGTTGGCGGCTTCGCCGACCAGGGAATCGGGCAGGTGGTGCTGCTCGTAGTCCTGACTGTCCATGAACACGAAATCCGATCCGTCGCGGTACAGGTAAGTCGCGTCGCGTCGGTCGACGGTCGCGGTCTCGACCTTCACACCGGCGTTGTAGGTCTTGTCGACGACCTTGCCGGACAGCACGTTCTTCAGCTTGGTCCGCACGAAGGCCGGGCCCTTGCCGGGCTTGACGTGCTGGAACTCGATGATCTGCCACAGCTGGCCGTCGATCTGCAGGACGAGCCCATTCTTGAAGTCGGCGGTCGTTGCCACGTTCGGTCGTTCTCCTAGAGGATCGCCAGTTCTTTCGGGAACCGGGTGAGTAAGTCGGGGGCCTTGTCGCACACGACCAGCGTGTCCTCGATGCGGACGCCGCCGTGGTCGGGCAGATAGACACCTGGCTCGACGGTGATCGCAGAGCCAGCAAGCAGTGTACCGGCGGCCGACGCGCTGATTCCCGGCGCTTCGTGGATCTGCAGCCCGACACCGTGGCCGAGCCCGTGGCTGAAGTTGTCGGCGTAGCCGGCGTTGACGATGACCTGCCGCGACGCGCCGTCAACATCCTTGAGCGTGACGCCAGGCGCGAGCGCATCCCGGCCCGCTTGTTGTGCGGCCGCGACAAGCTCGTAGATGTCGAGCTGCCACTGCGCGGCCGGCGCCAGCACAAAGGTGCGGGTCATGTCGGAGTGATAGCCGCACACCAGCGCGCCGAAGTCGATCTTGACGAAGTCGCCTGCCGCCAGCACCGCATCGGTCGGCCGGTGGTGCGGGATCGCCGAGTTGGCCCCGGCCGCCACGATGGTGTCAAAGGACACCCCGTCGGCGCCGTGGTCGAGCATCAACGACTCGAGCTCGCGGCCCACCTCCTTCTCCGTGCGGCCTGCGCGCAACCCACCGCGCTCGACGAGGTCGGCCAGCGCAGCATCGGCCGCCTCGCATGCCAGCCGCAGCAGCGCGATCTCGCCGGCGTCCTTGACCTCGCGCAGCGCTTCCACCGTTCCGGCGGCGCGGACCAGCTCGGTGGAGTCGCCGGCGGCCTTGCGCAGTGCGGCGAGTCCGTCGACGGTCACGATGTGGCTTTCAAAGCCCAATCGGCGCACCCCGTCCTCGGCGGCACGCCCGGCCAGATGCGGCCCGCACGCCCGCTCGATAACGATCTCGGCGTCGGGGGCCTGCTGCGCGGCCTGGGTGCGATAGCGCCCGTCGGTGGCGAGCACCGGCGTTTCGCTGTCGGCGCGGACCAGCAACGCCGCGTTCGAACCCGTGAAGCCGGACAGATAACGCACGTTGACCAGGTCCGATACCAGCATGGCGTCGAGTTCGGCATCGGCCAGCCGCTGCCGCAGCCGGTCCCGGCGCTGGGAAATAGTCACGGTCGTCGACGCTACTCGCTAAGGTGTGGCCCCATGAGTAAGTGGTTACTGCGCGGACTGGTGTTCGCGGCCCTGATGGTGATCGTGCGGTTACTGCAGGGGGCGATGATCAACGCGTGGGAGACCAAGGCCGGATTGATCAGCATCGTGCTGATCGTTCTCTTCGCGGTCGTGGTGTTCATCTGGGGGCTCAGCGACGGCCGGGCCGACGCGCGGGCCAACCCTGACCCCGACCGTCGCGACGACCTGGCGATGACGTGGCTGCTGGCCGGCCTGTTCGCAGGCGTGGTGAGCGGGGCGGTGGCGTGGTTCATCTCGCTGTTCTACAAGAGCCTCTACGTCGAGGCGCTACTGAACGAGGTCACCACGTTCGCGGCGTTCACCGCGCTGTTGGTGTTCCTGGCGGCGATCGCAGGCGTCGCGCTGGGCCGCTGGCTCGTCGACCGGAACCTCGAAAAGCTCCCGCGTCGTCATCACGGCCTCACGGAGGCGGCCGCCGACCAAGACCGCGCGGATACCGACGTGTTCGCCGCCGTCCGCGCCGACGACACCACGCAGACCGCGCCGGTGCCGCCCGATGGTGAGAGCCGCGCCTAGCCGAGGCTGGCCAGGTATCGCAGCGCCAGCACGTAGCCCTGCACTCCGAGGCCGACGATCACCCCGGCGGCCACGGCACTGATGTAGGAGTGGTGCCGAAACTCTTCGCGGTTGTGCACATTCGAGATGTGCACCTCGATCAGCGGCGCACTCAATTCGGCACACGCGTCTCGTAGCGCCACCGACGTGTGGGTGAGCGCTCCGGCGTTGAGCACCACCGGCTCATCCGCGTCGGCGGCGGCGTGGATCCACCCCAGCAGCTCGGCCTCGCTGTCCGTTTGGCGCACAACGGCTTTCAAACCCAGCTCGGCGGCTTCACGTTCGACGAGCGCGACCAGGTCGTCATGGGTGGTGCTGCCGTACACGTGCGGCTCGCGGCGACCGAGCCTGCCGAGATTCGGCCCGTTGATCACCTGAATGGTCTGGAAACTCATGGCGTCACCGCTGCAATCTCTGAGTAGGCCGCCGCCAGCAGCGACGGATCCGGGCCCTCAAGGCGTCCCGGCTTGGCCAGCCCATCGAGTACCACGAAGCGGAGCACGCCTGCGCGGGTCTTCTTGTCCCCCGCCATGTATTCGAGCAGCTGCGGCAGCGCGTCAGCCTCGTAGGTGACGGGCAACCCAAGCGAGGCGAGGATCGACCGGTGCCGCTCGGCGGTGTCATCGTCGAGGCGCCCGGCCAGCCGGCCCAGCTCGGCGGCGAACACCAGACCCACCGCCACTGCGGCGCCGTGGCGCCACTGATAGCGCTCCCGCCGTTCGATCGCATGCGCGAGGGTGTGCCCGTAGTTGAGGATCTCGCGTAGCTGCGATTCCTTCTCGTCGGCGGCGACGACCTCGGCCTTGACGGCGACCGCGCGCCGGATCAGCTCCGGCAACACCGCACCCGTCGGGTCGAGCGCGGCCTGCGGGTCGGCCTCGATAAGGTCCAGGATCACCGGGTCGGCGATGAAGCCCGCCTTAACGATTTCAGCCATACCGGCCACGATCTCGTTGCGCGGCAGGGTTTCCAGAGTGGCCAGGTCGATGAGCACGGCCGCGGGCTGATGGAATGCGCCGACCAAATTCTTGCCCGCGTCGGTGTTGATACCGGTCTTGCCGCCGACCGCGGCGTCGACCATGCCCAACAGCGTGGTGGGCACGTGCACGATGTCCACGCCGCGCAGCCACGTGGCTGCGGCGAACCCGGCGACGTCGGTGGCCGCTCCCCCGCCAAGGCTGACGATCGCGTCTTTGCGGCCAATACCGATGCGGCCCAACACTTCCCAGATGAATCCGACGACCGGTAGCTCCTTGCCGCCTTCAGCGTCCGGGATCTCGATGCGGTGTGCGTCGATACCCTTGTCCGACAGGTGGTTCCGGATCGCTTCTGCGGTCTGCGCTAGCGCCGGCTGATGCAGGATCGCGACCTTGTGCCTGCCGCTGAGGGTGCGGCCCAACTCGCCGAGCAGCCCGGTGCCGATGATCACCGGGTAGGGCGGGTCGATGAGAACGTCGACAGTCACCGGCTCAGTCACGGTGCGCTTTCGCATTTCGGGCGGCCACCGCCGCGGGTGTTGGTGGGGCTTCGCTGCTCGGCGGCGGGTTCAACGACGACGGTCCGCGGCGCCACGGCGGCCGGCGCCGCCGCTGCGGCCTGGCCGCCTGGGGGTTCGCGAGGCGTTCGACGATGTGGCGCACCACTGCGCCGGGATTGCGGCGGTTGGTGTTGACGCGCATCGTGGCGACCCGCCGGTACAGCGGGATTCGTGCGGTCATCAGGTCGCGGTACCTCTGGGCGGGATCGGCGCCGGCGAGCAGCGGACGCACCGTTCCGCTTGTCGTGCGCCGGACGCCTTCGGCCGCGCTGATCTCGAGGAAGATCACGGTGTGGCCTGCGAGCGCTTCGCGCACGCCTTGCGAAGTGATCGCGCCGCCGCCGAGCGACACGATGCCGTCGTGCTCGGACAGGGCGGTACGCACCACGGCCTCCTCGATGCGGCGGAATTCCTGCTCGCCTTCGACGAACAGGTCGGCAATGCTGCGGCCGGTGGTCTCGACGATCTTGGCGTCGGTATCCAGCAGCGGCACCTGCAGCGCCTTGGCCAAGCGGCGCCCGATCGTGGACTTGCCGGACCCCGGCATGCCTATCAATACCGCCTTGGGAGCCATCAGCCCGACGCCTTTACCGGCTGCGTCGACGGCTCGCGTTCGGCTTCCTGCTGTTGTGCTCCTCGCGTGCGCACCGCGCGCAGGTAGGTGTCGATGTTGGCCCGCGTCTCGGTGAGCGAGTCCCCGCCGAACTTCTCCAGCGCGGCGCGCGCCAGCACGAGCGCGACCATGGTCTCGACGACCACGCCCGCGGCGGGCACTGCGCACACGTCGGAGCGCTGGTGAATCGCGACGGCTTCGTCCCCGGTGGCCATGTCGACGGTGGCCAGTGCCCGCGGCACGGTGGAGATCGGCTTCATCGCGGCGCGCACCCGCAACGGCTGACCGTTCGTCATGCCGCCTTCCAGGCCGCCGGCCCGGTTCGTCGAGCGCATCACGCCGTCGGGCCCGGGATACATCTCGTCGTGGGCGACGCTGCCACGCCTGCGCGCGGTCTCGAAGCCGTCGCCGATCTCGACGCCCTTGATCGCCTGGATGCCCATCACCGCGCCGGCCAGCTGGCTGTCGAGCCTGTTGTCGCCGCTGGTGAATGAGCCGAGCCCGACGGGCAGACCGTGCACGACCACCTCGACGATCCCGCCGAGCGTGTCGCCGTCCTTCTTGGCGGCTTCGATCTCGGCGATCATCAGCTTCTCGGCTTCCTCGTCGAACGCGCGAACCGGACTCGCGTCGATGGCCGTCAGGTCGGAGGCCTGCGGTGGCGGGCCATCGTAGGGCTTGGACGCACCGATGGAGATAACGTGCGAGACGACCTCGACACCGAGCGCTTCTTTGAGGAATGCCCGGGCGATCGTGCCCGCAGCGACGCGGGCCGCGGTTTCGCGGGCACTGGCCCGTTCGAGCACCGGGCGGGCGTCGTCGAAGCCGTACTTGAGCATGCCTGCGTAGTCGGCATGGCCCGGGCGTGGCCGGGTGAGCGGCTCGTTGCGGGCGCTGTCGGAGAGTTCCGCCGGGTCGACAGGGTCGGCGGCCATTACCGTTTCCCATTTGGGCCACTCGGTGTTGCCGACCTCGATCGCGATCGGGCCGCCGAGCGTCATGCCGTGCCGGACGCCCGCGAGCATGGTGACCTGGTCCTGCTCGAACTTCATCCTGGCGCCGCGGCCGTAGCCAAGGCGGCGGCGGGCCAGCTGACCCGCGATCTCGGTGGAGGTGACGTGGACCCCTGCGACCATGCCTTCGACCACGGCCACCAGCGCGCGGCCGTGGGATTCACCAGCTGTGGTCCATCGCAACACGCGTCCCATCTTCCCATGTCGCCCTGCAACGACCGATTTGTGTGCGTTTTGTTGCGCTCAGCGCGACAAAATGCACACAAACCGCTCAAAGGAGCGGCGCGTTCCGCCCGTGAGCCGCGCTGCGGCCAGGGTCGAGGGCTGCAAAGCCATCGGCGAGGATGGCCGCCAGCTCAGACCACGGCCAGCGCGGTGGCGGTCACCGCCGCAAGGCACATCGACGGTCCGTGCGGCACAGTCCTTCCCGATCGGCGCAGCACCGCGACAACGGCCCACCCCGCGGTCAGCAATGGTGCGCCGAGCGCGGCCAGCACCCATACGTCACCGCCGAATGTCCCCGTCAGCGCACCGATGCCGACCGCGAGCTTCACGTCACCGGCACCCATCGCCGCGGGTGACACCAGGTGCACAAGGGCATAGATGGCGAACAGCGCGACCGCGCCGAGCACGGCAGGCGTGCCTCGCCCGTGCGCCGCGGCGGCACCGAGGACCACCGCCGCGCCGGGCATCGTCAGCCAGTTCGGCAGCCGTCGCTCACGGATGTCGTAGAAGCTGAGCGCCGCCAGCCACACCAGCACGCAGACGCCCGCCACCCCCGCCCCCATACAGGGAGGTTAACGCCGGTGCGGGGGCGCGCTGATCACCAATTAGCCTCGAGTGCGTGCCACGCTCGCCCATCGGACCCGCGCTACTGGTGGTCGTCGCCGCGATCAGCCAGGAGGTCGGCGCCGCATTAGCGGTCGGACTGTTCGCCGCACTCGGCGCGATCGGGGCCGCCTTCGTCCGGTTCCTTGTCGCCGGGGTCATCCTGTGCGTGGCGGTCCGCCCCAGGCTGCGCGGGCTGTCCGGTCGGGCGTGGTTGTCGGCGGCCGCGCTCGCCGCCACGTTGACGGTGATGAATCTGTGTTTCTACAACTCGCTGACCCGCATCCCTCTCGGCGTTGCTGTCACCGTCGAAGCCCTTGGCCCGCTTGCACTTTCCGTGGTGATCAGCCAACGCAAGACTGCATGGTTGTGGGCGCTGCTCGCCCTGCTGGGCGTAGCGCTGCTCAGCCTCACCGGTGTTCGGGTCGGTCATCTCGACGTGGTCGGGCTCGGCTTCGCCGCAGGGGCGGCGGCGAGCTGGGCGGGCTACATCCTGGCCACCGCCCGCGCGGGGGCGGACTTTCCCAACCTCGATGGGCTGGCTCTTGCGACCGCGATCGGCGCGCTCGTCACGGCGCCGTTCGCGGCCGTAGTCGTCGATCCGGCCGGCGCGCTGCAGTGGCCGGTGCTGGGGCTGGGGGCGATTGTCGGGGTGATGTCCTCGGTGATCCCCTACTCGCTGGAGCTGATCTCGCTGCGCCGCCTCCCGCCGGAAACGTTCGCGATCCTGACGTGCCTTTCGCCGGTGGTGGCCGCGGTCGCCGGCTGGCTGATCCTTGGACAGCACCTCGCGGTGACGGGGTATGTGGCGATCGTGCTGGTGACCGTGGCCAGCATCGGGGCGGTGCGCGCTGCGCGGGAACGCTTGGCAGAGCGTGACACTCGGCTGATGACGGCCTAGGGAACTACAGCCGGGCCGCCACATCGCCGACGGCCGTGATCAATCCGGGCATGTCAGACTGCGGCCCGACCGGTTGGAACACGAGTGTGTCCGCCCCTGCCTCAAGGTAGGGATCGGCCGAACCGGCGATCTGATCTGCACTGCATGCCAGGAACAACACTGCGCCGAAGGGGATCTCGTCGCGGTCAGCGCGCCCCGCAGCGACGTGGCCCAGCGCATCGCGCAGCGTGGCAGGAGTGTACTGAGAGTCGAGGATCACGCCGTCGGCGAGCTCCCCGGCCAGTGCCAGCGTCTTCGGCCCGGTACCGCCGATCAGCACCGGAACTCGTTGTCGTGGAGCCCAATCCAATCGGACGTCGGTAAGACGGACGTATCGCCCGTCGACGTTGACCTGCTGCGCGGCCAACAGATCGCTCAGGGCCGTGACGTACTCGCGCATCAACGTCAGGGGCGATGCGACGGCGGCGCCCGCCTGTCGCATCCAGTCCTGCACTCCATGGCCGATTCCGACCCGTATCCTGCCCGGGAACATCGCCTCGAGGGTGGCGATCTCCATCGCAGTCGTCACCACGTTGCGCAGCGGTGCGGGCAGCACACCGAGACCGACCGTGAGCGTTTCGGACGACGCAAGGGCGACTGCCGCTTGGGCGATGCCGCCTTGCAAGAAGCAGTCCTCCCATAGCCACAGCTCGGCCACGCCTGCGCGCTCGGCGGCCGCTGCCGTCTCTCGCAAGGTGTGGGGCGGGAAGTCTGGGCGAAACACCACGCCGATGCGAGCACTCACCCGTGGAACACTAGTGCTCCGCCAGCGCGGCCCTCATCGCATCGGTGGGCGCGGGCAGCCCGGTGAACTGCTCGACCTGAGTAAACGCCTGGTGGAGCAGCATCTGCAGTCCGCTGATCACCCGTCCGCCTGCCGCCTCGACCGCAGCCGCCAGCGGAGTCGGCCACGGGTCGTAGATCGCGTCGAGCAAGAGTGGAGTCGCCGCCAATGTCGGCGCATACGGCGCGGCCGCATCTGCCGGGATGGTGTTGACAACGACATCCACCTCGGCGACGGCATGCGCGAGATCGCCACCATCGAGGTCACACCACCGACCCTCGATACCCGCGCCCTCCGCGAGCGCCACCAGTGGCGCCGCCTTGTCGCGGTTGCGCGCCGCAACGGTAATCCGTTGCACCCCAAGCCCGGCCAGGCCCACCACCACAGCGGGCGCGGTTCCGCCAGAACCCACGACGATCGCGTTACCCGACGCCTGCCCCAGCACACCGGTGACCCCGTCGATGTCAGTATTGTCGGCCCGCCAACCGTCCTGCGAGCGCACCAGCGTGTTGGCCGAGCCGACGAGCTCCGCGCGTGGCGTGCATTCGTCGGCGAACCGCAGCGCCGCGAACTTGCCTGGCATCGTCACCGATACGCCGACCCATTCCGGGCCGAAACCTTCCACCACAATGGGTAATTCGTCGGCGGTGCATTCGATGCGGTCATAAGTCCAGCCGTCCAGCCCCAGCGCACGGTAGGCGGCAAGATGCAGTTGCGGTGACCGGGAATGCGCAATCGGTGAACCAAGCACCGCCGCCTTTCGCGGCTTACCGGGCGCTATCGAGGACACCGTTGCGCTTGGCCAGTTCGATGTTCGCCAGGTGCTGGGCGTAGTCGCGGGTGAACAGCGTGGTGCCCTGCATATCGATGGTGACGAAATACAACCAGTCCCCCGGCGCGGGCTGTTCGGCGGCGGCAAACGCCGGCTGCCCAGGCGAGCAGATCGGGGTGGCCGGAAGTCCCGGCCGCACATAGGTGTTCCAGGGCGTGTTCTGTCCCCGGTCGGCGTCGGTGGTGGCCACCTCGATCCGATCCAGTGGGTAATTCACCGTGGAGTCGAACTCGAGCGTACGGTTCCCGGCCAGGCGGTTATAGATCACTCGGGCGACCTTCGCGAAGTCGTTCGGCTTGGATTCCCGCTGTACCAGCGACCCGACGATAAGAATCTGATACGGCGACATGTTCATCGCCTTGGCAGTGTCGAGCAGGCCGCCCTGCGCGTATTGCGCCGCGCTGGTGCCGATCAGCGTGGACAGGATGTCCTGCGGCGGCGCCGACGGGTCGATATTCCACGCGCCAGGGGCGATCAGCCCCTCCAGCCTGCGGTGGTCGTTGCCTCGCGCGGTGACGGCGTTCATCGCCCAGTCGGGAACCGAGAGTGCGGACGGCTCGGCGCTACCCGCCGCCTTCTTCAGATCGGCCACCGACACGCAATGGCGATCACCGTCGAGATTCACACACGTGGCGCGGGAGATGAGGCTGAAGATGCCGTCGGTGGTCGCGTTGGTCTTGACGTCCTGCACGTCGTCGAGCTGGCGTCCCTCCGGAATCACCAGCTTGCCGACTCGGTTCTGCGGATCGGCAAGGCGTGCAACCGCATTCGACGCCGGAATCTCGGTACGCACCTTGTAGAAGCCCGGCTGAATTGACGAGATGACGGCGTTCCCCTCGGCCGCATCGACGAATGCCGAGACCGTCGACACCACCTTGTGCTCCTGCAGAGTCTTGCCGATGGCGGTAGTGGAATCGCCGTCGTGGATCTGGATGACAACATCGTTGACGCCGTCGCCGGAAAAGTCGTTGCCCTCACCGAACAGCGTGTGCCACAACTTCGAACCGAGGAATACTGCGCCGACGACGACCACGATCAACATGACCAGCACGAAGCCACGAACGATCCGCCGCCTCCGTTGGACACGGGCCTCACGTATCCGGTCCGCACGCGTCATCCGGCGCCGTGGCGGTCCAACCGCCACGGGTTCTGCGCGTCCACGACCCCAGTCGTCAGCCATCCCCGACCTCTCCATGCGCGGCCAGAGCCGCGCGCCGCTGGTCCAGCCAGTTCTGCAAAATCCCTACCGCCGCTGCCTGATCGATCATCGTCCGCTGTCCCTTGGCGCGGATACCGGCATCCCGCAGTGACCGCTGGGCCACCACCGTCGTAAGCCGTTCGTCGGACAACCGCACCGGTATCGGAGCGATGCGCCGGGCCAGCTGCTCGGCGAGATCGATCGCGTCCCTTGCAGACGGACCGGACCGGTCGGCAAGGGTGCGGGGCAATCCCACCACGACTTCGACAGCCTCCAACTCGTCGGCCAGCTGCGCCAGCCGCCGCACGTGCTTGCCGGTCTTGGTCCGTCGGTCCCGCTCCACGGTTTCCACGGGTGTGGCCAGGATCCCGTCCGGATCGCTGGCGGCCACCCCGATGCGCACCGTGCCCACGTCGACACCGAGCCGTCGGCCGCGGCCGGGATCGTCGCCCCCGGGCCGATCCGGTTGACGGTCATCGGTGTTGGCCACGGGCTAGCTCCGGCCTATTTCTGCGCGTAGCGCGGCCAACGCCGCGTCGATACCCGCCGCCCCCTTACCGGAACCCTGTGCCAGATCGGCCTTGCCGCCCCCACGACCATCGACCGCCGCGCCCAACTGCTTTACCAACTCGTTGGCCCGAAGTCCGAGATCCTGCGCGGCCGGGTTGACCGCAACCACGAAGGGCACGCTGTCGTTCTCGCCCTCGGCGATCAGCGCGATGACGGCGGGGTCGCTGCCCAGCTTGCCCCGGATGTCGCCGACGAGCGTGCGCAGATCCGCCGCCGACATTCCGCCGGCCATCCGCTGCGCCACGACACGGACCTTACCGATTTGCTCGGCACCTGCGGCGGCATTCGCTGCGGCGGCTCGTGCGTTCGCCAACCGCATCCGGTCGAGTTCCTTCTCGGCGGCCCGCAGTCGCTCGACCAGATTGGCCACCCGGCCCGGAACCTCCTCCGACGGGACCTTCAGTGTCGAGGCCAGACCCGCCATCAGGGCACGTTCCTTGGCCAGGTGGCGGAACGAGTCCAGGCCGACATAGGCCTCGACCCGGCGCACGCCAGAGCCGACCGACGACTCGCCGAGGATCGTGACCGGTCCGATCTGCGCCGAACTGCGCACGTGCGTGCCGCCGCACAGTTCCAATGAGAACGGCCCGCCGATCTCGACCACTCGGACCTCGTCGGGATAGTTCTCACCGAACAGCGCCATGGCGCCCATCGCCTTGGCCTTGTCCAGTTCGGTGGTGAAGCTGTTCACCTCGTAGTCGGCCTCGACGGCCTCATTGGTGACTTCTTCAATCTGGGTCCGCTGGTCGTCGGTCAACGCGCCCTGCCAGTTGAAGTCGAACCGCAGATAGCCGGGCCGGTTCAGTGAGCCCGCCTGAACGGCATTGGGGCCCAGCACTTGTCGCAGTGCGGCATGCACCATGTGGGTGCCGGAGTGACCCTGCGTCGCACCGTTACGCCAGCGGGGGTCAACGGCTGCGACGACCGTGTCGCCCTCGACGAATTCGCCGGACTCGACGTTGACTCGGTGCGCCCACAGCGTTTTGGCGATCTTCTGCACGTCGCTGACGGCGGCCTTGGCCGCGCCGGTTGCGCCCGTCCCCGTGATGCTGCCTTCGTCGGCGATCTGACCACCCGACTCGGCGTAGAACGGCGTGCGGTCGAGGATCAGCTCGACTCGATCGGCCCCTTCGCCGTCATGCGCTATCACCGGAACCCGCTTGCCGTCCACGAAGATCCCGAGAATCTTTGCCTCGGTACTCAATTCGTCGAACCCGGTGAACTCGGTGGGGCCCGCATCGACGAGGTCGCGATATTCCGAGAGGTCGGCATGCGCCTGTTTGCGCGCGGCCGCATCGGCCTTGGCGCGCTGGCGCTGCTCAGCCATCAGGCCGCGGAAGCCTTCCTCATCGACACTCAGGCCGGACTCATCGGCCATCTCGAGCGTCAATTCCAGTGGGAAGCCGTAGGTGTCGTGCAATGTGAATGCGTCGGTGCCCGACAACACGGTGGCGCCGGAGGCCTTGGTCTCCCGGGCGGCGTCCTCGAACAGCCGCGAGCCCGAAGCCAGGGTGCGGTTGAACGCGGTCTCCTCGGCGACCGCGATGCGGTGGATCCGGTCGAAGTCCGTGACGAGTTCGGGGTACGACGGGCCCATCGCGTCGCGCACCGTCGTCATCAGGTCGCCGACGATCGGGTCGTCGATGCCGAGCAGCTTGGCGGACCGGATGACGCGGCGCAGCAGCCGCCGCAGCACGTAGCCGCGGCCGTCATTGCCGGGGCTGACCCCGTCGCCGATCAGGATCGCGGCGGTGCGGCTGTGATCGGCGATGATCCGGTAGCGCACGTCGTCCTCGTGGTTGCCGACGTCATAGCCACGTGGTGCGCGCGCGGCCACTGTGTCGATGACCGGACGCAGCAGGTCGGTCTCGTAGACGTTGTGCACGCCCTGCAGCAGGAACGCCACCCGCTCGACGCCCATGCCGGTGTCGATGTTCTTGCGCGGCAGCGGCCCGAGGATCTCGAAGTCCTCCTTGCTGGTGCCCTCGCCCCGCTCGTTCTGCATGAACACGAGATTCCAGATCTCGATGTAGCGGTCCTCGTTGGCCACCGGACCGCCGTCGACACCGAACTCGGGGCCACGGTCGTAGTAGATCTCCGACGACGGACCACACGGACCCGGGATGCCCATCGACCAGTAGTTGTCGGCCATGCCGCGGCGCTGAATGCGCTCAGGCGGCAGCCCGGCCACCTCCTGCCACAGGCCGACAGCTTCGTCGTCGTCCAAATAGACAGTGGCCCAAAGCCTCTCAGGGTCTAAGCCGTAGCCGCCCTCAGAGGTCGGGTTGGTCAGCAGCGTCCAGGCCAACTCGATGGCGCGACGCTTGAAGTAGTCGCCGAACGAGAAGTTCCCGGCCATCTGGAAGAAGGTGTTGTGCCGCGTGGTGATCCCGACTTCATCGATGTCGGGTGTGCGGATGCACTTCTGGATGCTGGTGGCCGTCTTGTACGGCGGGGTGCGCTGGCCCAGGAAGTAGGGCACGAACTGCACCATGCCCGCGTTGACGAACAGCAGGTTGGGGTCGTCGAGGATCACCGAAGCACTGGGCACCTCGGTGTGGCCCGCCTTCACGAAATGATCGAGGAAACGCTTCCTGATCTCGTGTGTCTGCACGTCCCTACTGTCCTTATTGTTCTGGGTGGTTCTGCAAAGTACCTGCGACTATTCGACCGCACTACAGTACCGGTCGCCCTAGCCACACTAATAAGCCAACTAACCGGCGGTTTATAGGGTGCCGCTACCCCGTTTTGGATGTCGCCGCATCGGCGGCTCCGGCGATGAAGCTCAACCGCACCGAACGCCGCGGGTTGTCCCGGTTCAGATCGACCAGCACGACGCTTTGCCACGTGCCCAGCAGCGGCTTGCCGCGCTGCACCGGAACGGTCACAGAGGGCGCCACGAGTGCGGGCAGCACGTGGTCGGCGCCGTGCCCCGGCGAACCATGAGCGTGGCGATAGCGGTCGTCGCGCGGCAGCAGCCGCTCGAGTGTGTCGACGAGGTCGTCATCGGAGCCTGCACCGGTTTCGATGATGGCCACGCCGGCGGTGGCGTGCGGCACGAAGACGTTGCACAGGCCGTCGCCGTGGCCACCGCAGAACGAGCGCACCGCGTCGGTGAGATCGACGATGCGGCGACGCGATGTGTCGAATTCGAGCACGTCGGTATCCACGTTTTTCAGCCTACGAGGCCATTGCCACCGCCAATCCGGCGGAGGAAGGTTGTAGATGGACCGGTGGCGCCACCGGGGCGCTGCCCCGACACAGAGGGGGTGGGGGATCGTGCACGCACGCTCTACCACTGTCCAGGCGCAACCGTCGTCTATCGACGCCGGACTTGCGCATATTCGCGATGAGGTCATGCCTGCGGTTCAGGCCATTGACGGGTGTGTCGGTATGTCGGTCCTGATGGACCCGGACTCCGGCCGCTGCATTATCACCACCGCGTGGGAGACCGACGAGGCGATGCGCGCGAGCGCGGAAAAGGCGAGCCGGCTTCGCGACCGGGCGGCGGAAAAGCTCGGTGGCAATGTCGAGAAGATCGAACAGTGGGAAATCGCCGCCCTGCACCGTGACCACCGCTCGCGTGATGGCGCCTGCGCGCGGGCGACCTGGGTCAAGAGCGATCCGGCGCGCGCGGACCAGAATATCGAGTACTACAAGGCGTCCGTCTTGCCCGAGGTGGAGAACCTCGACGGTTTCTGCAGCGCCAGCCTGATGATCGACCGCGAGACCGGATGTAGCGTCTCGACGGTGACGTTCGACAGCCGCGAAGCGATGGAGCGAAACAGGGACCAGGCGCTGGCCCTCAAGACCGCGAAGATTCGGGAAGCGGGGGTTGAGGAGCTCGACGAACGCGAGTTCGAGCTTGCGCTCGCCCACCTGCGGGTGCCCGAGCTGGCCTGACCTGACGATCGACGACCGCTGGTCCCGCTGCTGAGGGATCAGCGGCTAATTCCTTGCGCCGGCAACCGCTTACGCACTAACACGGGTGTGAACCATTGAAACGCACGCCCGCCGGGAGGAAGGTTGTGGTAGGTCCGGTGGCGCCACCGGGGCGCTGCCCCGAACAAAGGGGGGTGGACCGTGTACGCACGCTCTACCAGTATCCAGGCGCAACCATCGAACATCGATGCCGGAGTTGCGTACGTTCGCGACGAAGTCATGCCGGCGCTGGCGGCCATGGACTCCTACATCGGCCTGTCGATGTTGGTCGACCGGGAGTCCGGCCGCTGCATTGCCACCAGTGCCTGGGAAACCGAGGACGCATTGCGCACCAGCACGGAAGCCGCAGCGCCACTTCGTGATCGGGCTCAAGAGATCTTCGGCGGCGACGTGACGCTCGATCAGTGGGAGATCGGCGTCCTGCACCGTGATCACCAGTCGAATGACGGTGCCTGTGTGCGCGCGACCTGGATCAAGGTGCCGCCCGATCAGGCTGACCGCGCGATGGATTTCTACCGGACGTCGGTGGTGCCGGCGTTGGAGGATCTCGAGGGGTTCTGCAGCGCCAGCTTCCTGATCAACCGTTCGACGGGACGGGCCGTGTCGTCGACGACGTTCGACAGCCGCGAAGCCATGCAGCGCAACGAAGAACAAGCAAGGGAACTCAGGAACACGCGCACCCGCGAGCTCGGCGCCGACATCCTCGATGTAGGCGAGTTCGAGTTGGCGCTCGCTCATCTGCACGTGCCCGAGATGGCGTGATCGCGCGCCGCGATTGACGCGAGCGTTTATTCAAGGCTCGGCAGGGGTATGTCAGCTCCACTGCTAGAGCCTTGGAGGAGCAATGACCATTACCGGTGTTATCACCGCAATCCTGATCGGCATCGTTGTCGGCGTGCTCGGCCGCCTGCTAGTTCCCGGCAGGCAACCGATCGGCATACTGGTGACGATCTTGGTCGGCATTGTGTCCGCGTTTATCGGCACGGCGATCGCGCGAGCGATCGGAATCCCCACGGTCACCAACGGCATCGACTGGCTCGAGCTGCTGGTCCAGGTGATCGTCGCGGCGCTCGGCGTCGCGTTGGTGTCGGCATTGATGGGTCGCAGGCGTACGGGCCTGATGGGCGGTAGACGTTCCGGCCTCCTGCGCTAGATCGCGCCCCCCGGCGATCCCGGCTGGACCGCCCTCCGGCCGGGATCGTCGTGTCTGTCTACGCCCGCGCCTTGATCTGCTGCGCCACCCACGAGTTGCCGTCGGGATCGATGAACCCGAACAGCGTGCCCCCGTCGCGTTCGTCGATGACATCGATGTCCCCCGGCGGCAACTCCGCGGGAGTGGGGGCACTCCCCTCGCAAGCTGGGGGGCCCACCCGCTTGCGGGGGAGAGTTCGAGAGTCCAGTCCATCAGAGGGTCTTCAGGAGCATATCGAGCTTTTCGTAGCCCTCTGTCATGCCGCCCTCCATGCCCGACGACAGCAAGCCGTCGCGGGCCTCGGTGTTGGGGCAGATCGACCGGCCCCGCAGTCGGCTGCGGCCGTCGCCGAGGTCCTCGAACCACATGAACTCGATGTTCACCATGTCCGGCGCGCCCTCGAATTCGAAGGTCTGGATGATGAATTCGTTGTCCCGCACCTTGTGGAACACTCCGTTGAAACCGAATTCACCGCGATCGGCCTTGTGCACGTAGCGGTAGCCGCCGCCGGTCTTGAAGTCCCAGTGCGCGATCGTCATCTCGAGGTCGCGCGGCCCGAGCCACTGCGTGACCAGGTTCGGCTCGGCGTGGGCCCGGAACAGGGCCTCCACGGGAGCGTCGAACTCGCGGGTGAACTCCACCGCAAGGGTGTCGACCGGGGCCTGCAGGTTGAGTGCGTTCGTCATCTTTCGTTCCCTTTCTGGTGTGTGTCGGTCATCGCCGCCAGCAGGGTGTCCAGCTGGCGATAGCTGCGTTCGGCGTCAAGCCGATAGCGGTCGATCCATGCGGTCAGCCGCTCCAGCGCCGCCGCGTCGAGATGGACGGGCCGTCGCTGCGCGTCGCGGGTCCTGGTGACCAGGCCCGCCTGCTGGAGCACCTGAATGTGCTTGGACACCGCTTGTTTCGTGATGTCGAACGGAGCGGCCAGCTCGTTGACCGTCGCCGGACCGCGGGACAGCCGCGCCACCATGGCGCGCCGAACCGGGTCGGCGAGCGCCATGAAGGCGCGGTCCAGCCGGGTGTCTCCATCTCCAACACTCCCCAATTGTCAACCTTGCGTTTGATCAATTAATCGATTGACTACCAAGTTAGGGGAGGGTGCGTCGGGTGTCAAGACCTGTTTCGCCCGGTCAACACATGGCCGAAAAAGTGCGAGTAGATCGCGCCAGAAACGTCGATCTCGGTGGAGGCGAGTGGCTCAGCGCTTCTTGCGGATGATGGCGCGCAGCTTGTCCAAGCGGGTGGCGATCTCACGTTCGGCGCCGTGCGTGGTCGGCTGGTAGTAGTCGACGCCGACCAGTTCGTCGGGTGGATACTGTTGCGGCACAACACCATCCGGGTCGTCATGCGCGTATTTGTAGCCGATCGCATTGCCGAGTTTGGCGGCACCCGAGTAGTGACCGTCCCGTAGATGGGCGGGTACCAGGCCGGCCTTGCCTTCTCGAATGTCGCTCATCGCGGCGCCCAGCGCCGTCGTCACCGCGTTCGACTTGGGTGCGGTCGCTAGGTGGACGGTGGCATGCGCCAGCGTCAGCTGGGCCTCGGGCATGCCGATCAGCTGCACCGTCTGCGCCGCGGCGACCGCGGTCTGCAGCGCGGTCGGATCCGCCATCCCGATGTCTTCGCTGGCCAGGATCATCAACCGGCGGGCCACAAACCGCGGGTCCTCCCCCGCCACCAGCATTCGCGCCAGGTAGTGCAATGCGGCGTCGACGTCGGAGCCGCGGACCGACTTGATGAATGCGCTGACCACGTCGTAGTGCTGATCGCCGTCGCGGTCGTACCGGACGGCGGCCTTGTCCAGCGAATGTTCGATGGTCTCGACGGTCACCTTCTCGCCCGCCTCGGCCGCGACCTCGAGAGAGGTCAGTGCGCGCCGGGCGTCACCGGCCGACAGCTGCACCATCAGGTCGACGGCGTCGTCGGTGACGTCCACTTTTCCGCCCAGGCCGCGCGGGTCCTCGATGGCGCGGCGCACGACGGTGCGAATGTCATCGGCGGTCAACGGTTGCAATTGCAGGATCAGCGACCGCGAAAGCAGCGGAGCGACGACGGAGAACGACGGGTTCTCGGTGGTGGCCGCGACGAGAAGCACGACGCGGTTCTCGACGGCGGACAGCAGCGCGTCCTGCTGGGTCTTGGAGAAGCGGTGCACCTCATCGATGAACAGCACGGTCTGCTCGCCGTGCGCGGCCGCGCGACGGGCGACGTCGATGACGGCACGCACCTCCTTGACCCCGGCCGACAGCGCCGACAGCGCCTCGAACCGGCGGCCGGTCGCCTGCGAGATCAGCGCCGCAAGCGTGGTCTTGCCGGTGCCGGGTGGACCGTAGAGGATGACCGATGCCGCGCCGGAGCCCTCGACCATGCGGCGGAGCGGCGAGCCCGGCTGCAGCAGGTGGTCCTGGCCCACCACCTCGTCGAGGGTCGACGGGCGCATCCGTACCGCCACGGGCGCTGACGCCCCGGCCGCGCCGATGCCGGCAGACGTCGACGCCCCAGGGACGTCAAAGAGCCCGTCGGACACGCTCCCTGCTTACCACGCCACTACGACGGCCGAGCCGTCACGAAGTCGATCAGTTCCTCGACGCTGCCGATGAGTGCCGGTTCGAGATCGTTCCAATTCCGCACCCGGCCCCTGATCCGCTGCCATGCACGCGCGATGTCGGCCTGCTCGGTGTGCGGCCAGCCCAGGGCCCGGCACACGCCGCGCTTCCAGTCAGTGCCGCGCGGCACGACCGGCCACGTGGGGATGCCGAGCCGGCCTGGCTTGACGGCCTGCCAGATGTCGATGAACGGATGGCCGACGACCAGTGTGTGCACGCCGCCAGGGCCGCGACGGACGGCGTCAGCGATGCGAGCCTCCTTCGACCCGGCGACGAGATGGTCGACGAGCACGCCGAGCCGCCTGCCGGGGCCGGGCCGGGAGTCCTCCACGATGCCGACGAGATCGTCGACGCCGCCGAGGTATTCGACCACCACGCCCTCGATGCGTAGGTCGTCGCCCCACACCTGCTCGACAAGTTCTGCGTCGTGCCGGCCTTCGACGTAGATCCGGCTGGCCAGCGCGACCCTGGCCTTCGCCTGTACTGCCACCGAGCCGGATGCGGTGCGCGCCGGCGCCGTCGGCGCTGCGCGCCGCGGGGCGGTCAGAATGACGGGCTTGCCGTCGATCAGATAGCCGGGCCCGATCGGGAACGGTTTCTTGCGGCCATGCCGGTCCTCAAGCTCCATCCGGCCGAACTCGATGCGCACGACCGCGCCCACAAAGCCGGTCTGGGCGTCCTCGACGACCACTCCGAGTTCCACCGGTTGTTCCGTCGAGCGAGACTTTCGATGCGGGTCGTCGGCGAGCACGTCGGAGCCATAGCGATCAGCCACCGGGTGATCGTAGGGTCAATCCCGTGCTGCTCAACCGCGACACGGCCGACGGCATTGCTAACGGCAGCATCACGCTCGTGTTGCGCCGGTGGGACGCGCCGCGGGCGAAGCCGGGCGGCACTCAGCGCACGACGGCGGGCACGGTCCGCATCGACGGCATCACCGAATATGCGGGCAGCTACCGCGTGACCGCCGCGCAGGCGCATTCCGCGGGCTACCCGGACGCCAAGTCCGCGCAGAAGGAACTCGACCGCCGCCCGGCCAAACACACATACGTGATCGCGGTGTCGTACCTGGCGCCCGACGAACGACCGGAACTGGCCGCCGACGACGGGCTATCGGCTGCCGATGTCGACGCGATCACCGCGCGGCTGGACCGCTGGGACGCGGCCACTGCACCGTGGACGCGTCGGTATCTGGCGACGATCGGCGCCAACGAGGCAGTGCGGGCGCCGGATCTTGCCGCCCGCGAAGGGCTGGACGTGCCGCGGTTCAAGCGCCGGGTGCGCCAGCTCAAGGGACTCGGCCTGACGATCAGCCTCGACGTGGGCTATCGGCTGTCCCCGCGTGGACGCGCGTACCTGCGGCTTACTTCGTAGCGCCGGCCGAGTAGCGTCCTGCGATTGTGCAGCTTGCTCTGACACCCGACGGCCGATGGGATTTTGCGACGGTCGACCTAGTCGCGGCGGCGAGCACGGCGGGCTTCACCGCGGTGGGGGTCAACGCCGACCGCGTCAACGCCGCTGCGGTCGAGGCCTACGCCGCGGCAGGGGTTCGCTGCCACGAACTGCTCGCCTTAGTGGTCTCCGATGACGAATCGGCCACGATGGCAAGCGCCGAGCAGTTGGCCGACCGCGCGCAGTCGCTCGCCGCGGAGTGGGTGCTGACGGTCTTCACTGCGAAGGTGCCCGCTCCGCACATTCAGCGCTGCGCCAAGCTGTTTGACGGTGTGGGGGCCGGCATGGCGGTGGAATACACACCCCTGGGCGCGATTCCGTCGATCCGCGACGGCATGGACGCCGTGCGGGCCGCGAGCCGCGGCGGGCGGGCCGGCCTGATGATCGACTCCTGGCACTTCGGCTTCAGCGACGACACATGGGAAGACCTGGCAGCGGTACCCGTCGACGACATCGCCTATCTGCAGTTCACGGATGCGCGGGAGCCTGAGTATCGGGACCGCATGATCCGCGAAAGCCTGCACCGCCGCGCCCTGCCGGGCGAGGGAATTCTTGAGCTCGACCGCTTCGCCACAACGCTGCTCGAAATGGGCTACGACGGAATCGTCAGCGTCGAGGTGCTCGGCGCGGAACTTCGCGAGCTGCCCGTCGACGTGCTCGTCCGGCGCCTACACGACACGACCGCTCCGTATTGGATGTGACGGTCAGTCGACAGCCGCGAGCGTGCGCGTTTGTACGAAAATCATCGGCGTGTCGCGTGCAAACACGCACGGTCGCGGTAGTTAAGCCGGGCTGCTGACCTCAGCGAGCTTGGCCGGGTCCGAAGTGATTTCGTCGATGATGAGGTGAATGAACCGCATCTTGTCCAGTACGCGGGTGGGCAGCACGAACGGGTAGAGGTCCTCCTTGCCCATCGAGCGGTTCACCATGTTCAGCGCCCACGCCAGCGGCAGCCACATCTCGATGATGGTGTCAAACCCGCTGGGCCCCAACACCCGTCGCTCGAACGTGGCACCCGACGGCGCGAAGCCGAATGCCGCGGCGGTGTCCAGAGCGTCGCGGATGTGCAGGTAGTGGGCGAACGTTTCGGCCCAATCCTCCGCGGGATGCATGCTCGCGTACGAGGAGACGTAGGTCTTCTCCCAGTCGGGCGGTGGACCTTGGTTGTAGTGGCGATCCAGCGCGGCCTGGTAGTCGGCGTAGGGATCGCCGAACAAGTCACGGAATCGCTGCACGTATGCCTGCGACGGTTCGACCAGCCGGTAGAAGTAGTAGTGCCCGATCTCGTGGCGGAAGTGGCCGAGCAACGTGCGGTACGGCTCGTCCATCGCCACCCGCAGCTGCTCGCGGTGTACGTCGTCACCCTCGGCGAGGTCAAGGGTGATCACCCCGTTGTGATGGCCGGTGAACACCTTCTCGAATTCACTGGACAGGAGGTCGAACGCAAGACCGTACTGATGGTCCTCGTCGCGCCCCACGATCGGTAGCTTCAGCTCGTACAGTTCGACGATCAGCCTGCGCTTGGCCTTCTCAGCGGCCGCGAATGCGGACATCGCCTTGGTGTCGCTTTCGTTGGGGCGGGTCCGGGTCAGCGCGCACGACCTGCACAGCAGTCTGACGACGGGTCCCTTCTCGACGAGCCAATTGCATTCGGCCAGATGCAGATTCGCGCAGAGCTGGTATTCGCTGGAGTCGACGGCGCCGCCGTGCTCGCTATCCGCGCCCGACGCGATGACCAGCAGAGCCATGTTGTCGAGTGAGAAACCCAGCCGGCTTCCGCACGACAGACACAGCGAGTTCTCGAACGCCAAACGTTGACCGCAGTTGGGACAGTTGAAGTCACGCATGCAGCACTCCGCCCTCGAACGGTTCCACATCCACCGCGACCTCGATCACACTCTTCTTCGACTCCGTGTAGATAATGCCGCGCAGGGGAGGCACATCTGCGTAGTCGCGGCCCCAGCCGACGATGATGTAACGCTCGTCGACCATCTTGTCGTTGGTCGGGTCGAACCCCAGCCATTGGTTCTGCGGGGTCCAGACCGCAGGCCAGGCGTGGGTCGCGTCGATGCCGATCATGCGTTGCTTTCCCGGGGGCGGGTCGGTCGCCAAATACCCCGACACATAACTGGCCGCCAAGCCGTTGGCACGCAGGCACGCGATGGCCAGCCGCGCAAAGTCCTGACATACCCCTTCCCGCGCCGCCAAAACCTCACTGACCTGAGTGGATACGGTGGTCGACCCGGAGCGGTAGGTGAAGTCGGAGTAGATCCGCGACGTCAAGTCGCGAAGCACCTCGATCAGCGGCCGGCCGGGCTCGAAACTCGGTGCGGCGTAGGCACGTAGCTCGTCGGTGATCTCGGGCGGTTGCAGGTCCAGGGTGAACTCGGTGGCCAGGGCGCCCTCGAGACCGACGGGCCGCGCGATCTCCCATGGCGCCCGCGCCGACCCCACGCCGTAGAGCTCCGGCGGTAGTGGATCCACCTCGACCACCGAACTGCTGGTGATGCTCAACGTCTGATGGCGTTCGGTGACATGGAAATACGAGCTGAGGTTGCCGTACGCGTCGCGACTGGTGGAGCTGTCGGCCGCCTCGGGCTCGATGATCAGCTCGTGCGACAGGCAGCGCTGCCGAGCCGAATCGCGCGGGGTGAGAAACCCGCGCCCATACGAACTGGTGACGACGTCGGAGTAGCGGTATACCGTGCGGTGCGTGATCTGGTAGCACCGGCTCGATGCGCGGTCGATCCCCCGGTCGTCCCCCTGCGCTTCGCGCGGGAGGTGCCCCCAGCGCTCCTGCCCGCCGGAAGCCGTCGGCCCGTCCGGAAACGCCGTCACGGCATCACCCGTCGCTCGTCAGGACCCCAGAGCGGCTGCATGTCACCCGGCAGCGACAGGTGGGTCGCGGTGATGAGCCCGGACAGTTCACGCAGGTCGCGGTGCATTCCGTCCAGCAACTCGGCAAGTTCGGCCCGGATGCCTTCGGGGGTGACATCCTCCAGGTCGGCCGGATCGAGTCTGCGCAGCCGCGTGGCGATCTCGTCGACCAGCCGCTCGGGCCGTGACGAACCCGACGATCCTGGCAGTGCCTTGAGGTTGGCCCTGAGCCGCTCGAGTTGGTACGCCAGCGACCGCGGGTTCTCGGCGTCGAACAACGCTAACTCGGCCACGGCAGCCACACTAACCGTGCCCGGGTTACGGCGCCGATAGATGACCGACGACTCGCAAGCCATCAGCGTGGACTCGGTGATGGTTTGCTCAGCCCCGGCGCTTCGAACCTTCGTCATGGTGGCACGCAGCAGTGCTGTCAAGCCGAGGCCGCGTTCGATCCGTTTGCCGATGTCCATCATCGTCCAGCCGACGTCCTGCACCATCGACTCGGCGGCCACGCCGGACAGCGCGAGCATGCCGGCCAGCGTCAGGTTGTTCGTCGACGCCAGGAAGGCGTCGCCCTCGGCCCGCGATTCGGGCGGATCCGCCGACCGATGCAGCACCGCGCGCTCCAGCGCTGCCAGCACCATCCACGTGTCGTTGGACATCTGGTCGCGCACCGCGCGGGCGGCCGAGCTGAGGCGCTCGACCGACTGCGCCAGCGAACCGGGACGATGCCGGTCGGCGGTCAACGACCACAGCGTGGTCTGGGCGGTCGCGACCATCTCCGCGTAGTCGCCGGCTGCACCGGTGTCGGTCCCGGTGGTGTGACCGAGCGCCGCCAGCAGCACAGGCACACACTCGCTGCCTTCCATCTCGCGGCGGAAGCGGTATTCGTGGTAGCGCTCGCGGGTGACGGTGAGCAGCCGGGCCATGTTTTCGGCCCGTTCGGCGTAGCGGCCCATCCAGAACAGGTCGGACAGCACACGCGGCGAGCTGACCGCCCGGGTCGGGCTTGGCGTCATCGCGGGCAGTTCGACCGCGCTCGGAATACGCTCTGCCGTGACACGCGTCGGCGTGCGCACCCAGATATCCTTGGCCGCAACGGTATTCAACCGGTAGGCGGCGTTGCCCGGGGCCAGCAGGTAGCCCAGCCCGCCGATCATCGGCGCATAGCCGCTGCGCTGCGACACCGTGAACAATCGCATGCCGACGCTGGCCGACGACATCCCACCCGGGTAGTAGTCGGTGGGCGCCGACGAGAACCGCGGCAGCTCCTGGCCCACCCACTGCCAGGGCGTGGCGTCGATGCACGCGGCCAACGACTCTCGTTGCTTGGCCGACAACACCGGCCCGACGATCGGGTCGCCGCCCGCCACCGGCTTGATAAGCAGTGACGACAGGTTGCTCAGCAGGTGCGAGCGCTCCGTGTTGATGCCACCCCAGTACACCGGCGCCGTCTGCAGCAACGGTGACTCACCCAGCAGCCGCTCGGCCAGCTCGGGCAGAAAACGAAACAGCCCAGGGCTTTCCAGGATGCCGCTGCCCAACGTGTTGACGACTGTCACCGCACCTCGACGCAATACCTCCACCAAGCCGACCACCCCCAGCCGGGAATCGGCACGCAGATCCAGCGGGTCGACAAATTCGGAATCGACCCGGCGCAGCACCACGTCGACCCGCTTCAGCGTGCCCATCGATCGCATCCACAGCTTGCCGTCGCGCACCACCAGGTCGGCGCTCTCCACCAGCGGAAAACCCAACACGCTGGCCAAATAGGCCTGGTCGAATGCGGTCTCGGAGTGGATGCCGGGGCTGAGGACCACCACCACCGGCTCTTCTGCCGACTCGGGGGCGGCGTCGATCAGCGCCAGCCGCAGCGCCTGCGCCCACGGCGAGGCAGGCCGCGGCCCGATCCGCTCGTACAGGTCGGGAATGGCGTGCGCAACCACTCGCCGGTCGGCCAGCGCGTAGCCGGCCCCCGACGGCGCCTGGGTCCAGTCGGCGTTCACCAGGAAGCTGCCGTCGGCGGCGCGGCTGATGTCGCAGCCGTGCAGGAACAGCTGGTGCCGGCCGGGCACGTCGATGCCGCGGGCGGCACGGACGTAACCCGGGTGCGCGAACAACAGCTGGGGCGGCAGCACCCCACCGGTAACCGCACGACGTGGCCCGTACAAGTCGGCCAGCACGGCGTCGAGCAGCCGGGAGCGTTGCACCAGACCGGATTCCAGGGTGTCCCAGTCCGATGCCGAGATCACCAGCGGCAACGCGTCGAGGTGCCACGGCCCCGGCTCCGCGGTGCCGTTGCCGTTGGTGATCGCGTCGCCGTGCCGGTCGACCTCGATATAGGTGATGCCGTCGTTGTCGACCAGACCGCGGACGATCGACCGCAGTTGGTCCAGTCCGCCGCGGCCCCGCTCACCGACGCATTCGGCGAGCTCCTGCCATGCGGGACGCACATTGCCTGCCGCGTCGACGAATTCGTCGTATCCGGTACTCGCGCCGGGGCGGACATCGAACAGTGCCTGCTGCGCCCTGGCGGAGCGATACCAGGTCAGCAGGTTGTCTATGTCGGGCGGATTCGCAGCGGGAAGGACCATCACTGCAAAACGGTACGCACTCGCCGCAGGTCCAAGATGCCCGGCGCGCCTACATCGGTGGATTGCCGCGCCTGCTTCTCGCTGATGACCGACATGTCCACCTTTCCAGGGGTGAATCCGGTCGCCTCGAAGCGGCGGGCCCGCCGAGACTCTGCCTCCACCGCGTTGACCGGCGGGTTGTCGTAGGCGCGGCCGCCAGGGTGCGACACGTGATAGGTACAGCCGCCGCGCGACATACCGGTCGCGCTGTCGACGAGCTCGAAGCGCAGCGGACCGTCGACGGTGATGGTCGGGTGCAGCGCGCTTGGCGGTTGCCAGGCCCGGAAGCGCACCCCGCCGACTTGAACGTCCGGGTTGTCGGTGGCCAGCAGCGGGATCGGGTAGCCGTTGGCGGTCACGACGTAGCGGTGCCGGTCAGCGCCGATCAGGCGGACCTGGATGCGTTCCACCGACGAGTCGACGTAGCGGGCGGTACCGCCTGCGGTGGACTCCTCCCCGAGGGTGTTCCAAGGCTCGATCGCGCCGCGCAGCTCGATCTCCACCCCGTCGAAGACCGCGGTGCCGATGCGAGGGAACCGGAACTCGGTGAACGGGTCCAGCCAGCTGGTGTCGAAGTTGATACCGTGGGCGCGAAGGTCGGCCGCGACATCCGCGATATCCTGAATCAGAAAGTGCGGCAACAGGTATCGGCCGTGTAGATTGGCGCCGTGGCGGATCAGCGGGGCGCGTAGCGGCTCATCCCAGAACCAGGCCACCAGCGCGCGCACGAGCAGCGACTGAACCATCGCCATCTGGTAGTGCGGCGGCATCTCGAAGCCGCGCAGCTCCAGGAGGCCCAGCCGCCCTCGCGCGCTGTCCGGGCTGTAGAGCTTGTCGATGCAGAACTCGGCCCGGTGGGTGTTGCCGGTGATGTCGGTCAGCAGATGTCGAAGCGCCCGGTCGGTGACCCACGGCTTGCCTCCGCCTTTGGCCGACGCCAGTCGCGCGATCTCGGCAAACGCGATCTCGAGCTCGTAAAGCGCCTCGGCGCGACCCTCGTCGACGCGCGGCGCCTGCGAGGTGGTGCCGACGAACCGGCCTGCGAACAGGTAGGACAGCGACGGGTGGCGCTGCCAGTAGGTCAGCAGTGATACCAGCAGGTCCGGGCGCCGCAGCAGCGGCGAATCGGCAGGCGTCATGCCGCCCAGCGTGATGTGGTTGCCGCCACCGGTACCGCCGTGGGTGCCGTCGAAGTCAAACGCCTCGGTACTCAGGCGCGCGAGCCGGGCCTGCTCGTAGAGGGTTTCCAGCTGCGCCTTCTGCGCGGCGAAGCTGGGCGTCGGCGCGACGTTGACCTCGATGACACCGGGGTCGGGGGTGACGCTCATGGACTGCAGCCGCGAATCCGGCGGTGGCCCGTAGCCTTCGACAACGACCTGGCAGTCGACCTTCGTGGCGGCGGCCTCGATCCGGGTGATGAGGTCGACGAAGTCCTCCAGCGCTTCGGTGGGCGGCACAAAGATGTGGAGCAGGCCGACCCCATCGTTTTCTCGTCTGACCTCGGCGACCATGGCCGTCACGGGGACGGTCTCGGTGTCCTCGACATCCTCGACTGAGGCATCGTCGGGTTCGGGCGCCACCGGCAGCCTGCCACGCGTGGCGAGCGGGTCGGATTGGAACGGAGGCTCGGGCGGACGCCAGCTGATGGAGTTCAGCGGCAACCGCAAACCGGCAGGCGAGTTGCCCTCGAGCAGCACGATGCGGCCGCGCCGCAGCCGCCAGTCGGCGCTGGCCCAGCCCGAATCGTCGTCGCGGCGATGCAGCGGTAGCACGTAGGCGGCGGGCTCGATGACAAGCTCCTCGAGCCGGGCCAAAAGTGCCTTTCGCCGGTCTGCGGCATCGTCGGCGAGATCGTCCTCCGGCGCCACGGGTTCACCCGCGGGCTGCCGCACCGTATCGGCAAGCCGGCTCAGCGCGTCCTCGTAGGCCGGCCGCACCTGCGAAGCAGGCAACCCGAGGCCGTCGGCGATCGCGCCGAGCACATGAAGCCCGGCGTCGGGGGGCGTCTCGTCCGCGGCTCCGGAAGACCACGGATCAGCGAGCAGTTCGGCATTTCGCCAGAGCGGCTCGCCGTCGCTGCGCCAAAACAGTCCAATCTGCCAGCGCGGCAAGGGTTCTCCCGGATACCACTTGCCCTGGCTGCGCTGGATCAGCCCGTGCGGTGCCCACACCTCTTTCAGCCGGCCCGCCAGTTCAGATGCACGCTGCCGTTTGTGCGGCCCGTCGGCGTCGGTGGTCCACTCGGGGTCGACCTGGTTGTCGATCGAGACGAACGTCGGCTCACCGCCCACGGTGAGGCGGACATCGCCAGCGTCCAGTCGTTCGTCGACACGGACGCCCAGCGCGCAGATCGCACCCCAGGCCGCTTCGGTGTAAGGCAACGTGACGCGCGGATCCTCGTGCACACGGGTGACGATGTTGGAGAAGTCCAGCGTGGTCTCGCACGGCTCGGTCGCGCCGGTGATCGGCGCAGCCGACTCGGGATGGGGCGTCGCGGAGAGTGGGATGTGGCCCTCCCCCGCGAACAGCCCCGACGTCGGGTCCAGGCCGATCCAGCCCGCGCCAGGGATGTACACCTCGGCCCAGGCGTGCAGGTCGGTGAAGTCGGCGGCGGGCCCGGACGGCCCGTCGAGCGCCTCGACATCGGAGGTCAACTGCACCAGATAGCCCGACACGAAGCGGGCGGCATAACCCAGCTGGCGCAGGATCGACACGAGAAGCCACGCCGAATCACGACACGAACCGATGCCGGTGCGCAGCGTGTGATCCGGCGTCTGCACACCGGGTTCCATCCGCACGCTGTAGCCGACGTCGGCGTTCACCGCCCGGTTGAGCGCGACGAGGAAGTCGATGGTGCGGGTGCCGGGCGCGACGGAGAAGTTCTTGACCCACGCCGCGGTGAGGTCGCCGGGCCCCGAACCCTCGTCACCCTCGTCGACCGGGCGCAGATAGGGCTTGAGGTCTTCGGCGAGCGCCTTGTTGTATGCGAACGGGATGTGTTCGGCCCAGTCCTCGATGAAGAAGTCGAACGGGTTGATGACCTTCATGTCGGCGATCAGCCCGACGGTGATGGTCAGGCTGCGGGCACGGCTCGGGAAAACCAGGCGGGCCAGGAAGTTTCCGAATGCGTCCTGCTGCCAATTGACGAAGTGGTCGGCGGGCTCGACCTGCAGCGAATAGGCATCGATCGGGGTCCGCGAGTGCGGCGCGGGGCGCAGCCGAACGACATGGGGATGCACCTCCACCAGCCGATCGAACGTGTAGCTGGTGCGATGCTCCAGCGCCACCTTGATGCCCATCCGCTGATCCCATCACAACGTGTGGGTGCGCGCAGCGGACCGCCGGGTGCACAATCGTGCGCGTTGCCACCTGGACCGATATCTCCCGCATCGCCGCTGGGCTACCGGGGGCCAGCGAGGCCTCACCGAGGAACTGGCGGTGCGCAAGAAGCTGATCGCCTGGGAACGGCCGCTGCGCAAGGCGGATGTCGCGGCACTCGGCGCCGACGCGCCCCACGGGGACATTCTGGGTGCCCGGGTCGCAGACGAGGACGTGAAGTTCGCGCTGATCGCCGACGATCCCGGCGTGTACTTCACGACCCCGCATTTCGACGGGTACCCGGCAGTGCTGGTGCGCCTAACCGAGATCGGCGTGCCCGAGCTCGAAGAACTGCTCACGGAGGCCTGGCTGGCCCAAGCGCCGAAGACGCTCGCCAAGACGTTCCTGTCGAACAACGACTAATTACGCCCGCGTCAGAGGATCATCTGTTGCATGGCTGCAACAGATCCAACCTTTTACCGCAGCCCGGGTGCCGCCGTCGCCGCAGCGCCCGAGCAGCTTGCTTACGTTGTTGCATTCGACCCGGCCGGCCAGGCGAAAGACGCGCTTGCCGTGGTGGACTGCGACTCCGCTTCGCCGTCGTACGGTCGCGTGGTCGGCTGGTCCCAGCTCCCGACGGCCGGCAACGAACTGCATCACTTCGGCTGGAACGCCTGCTCGAGCGCGCTCTGCCACGAGGGTCACGATCACGACGGGCTGGAGCGACGCTACCTCGTCGTCCCCGGTATCCGGTCGTCGAACACCTATGTCCTCGACACCAAACCCGACCCGCGAAACCCAGCGTTGGCGCACACGATTGAGGCTGGCGAGCTCGCGGCCAAGGCCGGATACTCGCGGCCGCACACCGTGCACTGCGGGCCTGGTGGCATTTTCATGTCGTCGTTAGGCGGCGCGAACGACGATGGCCCCGGCGGCGTCGCGCTGCTCGACCACGAGACGTTCGAGGTGATCGGGCCGTGGGAGAAGGACCGCGGTGCGCAGTATTTCGCCTACGACGTGTGGTGGCATCTCCGCCACGACACGGTGGTCACCTCGGAATGGGCCACGCCGTCGATGATCGAGGGCGGATTGAATCCGGAGGACCTGCTGGGCCGAAAGTTCGGGCACCACCTGAACTTCTGGAGCATGTCCGAGCGCAAGCTGACCCAGCGCGTCGACCTCGGCGACGCCCACCAGATGGTGCTTGAGCTCCGTCCCGCTCATGACCCGTCAAAGGCCTGGGGGTTCGCCGGCGTGGTGATCAGCGTCGAAGATCTGTCGGCATCGGTGTGGTTGTGGCATCGAGACGGCGACCGGTGGGCCGTCGACAAGGTGATCACCATCCCGGCCGAACCGGCCGACGCCGACGACCTGCCGCCGGCGTTGAAGCCATTCGGCGCGGTGCCGCCGCTGGTGTCCGACATCGACCTGTCCGTCGACGACCGCTGGCTCTACGTATCCTGCTGGGGCACGGGCGAA
This sequence comes from uncultured Actinomycetota bacterium, assembly GCA_963770305.1. Taxonomy (GTDB): domain Bacteria; phylum Actinomycetota; class Actinomycetes; order Mycobacteriales; family Mycobacteriaceae; genus Mycobacterium. Next base: position 19,441 of record CAVYPB010000042.1, on the reverse strand, counting down.
CTCAAACAGTTCGACGTCAGCGACCCGTTCCATCCGCGTCAGACAGCGTCAGTTCACCTCGGCGGCGTGGTGCGCCGCGAGCCCCACCCCGCGGACCCGGAATTGCGTCTCGCCGGTGGACCACAAATGATCGAAATCAGCCGCGACGGCCGGCGGGTCTACGCCACCAACTCGCTGTACGCGGCGTGGGACGAGCAGTTCTATCCCGACGGCGTCGGCGCATGGCTGGCCAAGCTCGATGCCGACATTGACGCGGGCGGGCTGGTTCCCGATGCCGGGTTCTTCCCGCACGGCGACGAATTCCGCGGCCTGCGGGTGCACCAAACCAGGCTGCAGGGAGGTGACGCGTCCAGCGACTCCTACTGCTTCACCGACTGATCGGGCCGCGTAAAGGCGTGCACCGCGTTCGTCAGCTCGAGGATCTGGTTGGACAACTCGATTAGCTGCTTGTTCTGCTGGTCCTCCTCGTGCACCATCTTCCACTGCCGGTCCGCGGCGGCCTGTCGCTTGAAGTCGGCGCGGTTCTGGCTGATCATCACGAACGTCGACAGGAAGATCGCCTCGAGCGACACGATCATCGTCAACAGTCCGAACGGATAGCCCGCGATCCCGAAGATGATCCACACCGCGAACCACATGATGTGGAAGTAGACGAACGCCATCGAGCCGGCGCACTCGCTTGGGTTAGCTGGTTTTCCTGGCGCGCCGGATCGCGAGCTCGTTGGCGGGGACATCGTGCCCATCGGCGCAGCGGATGGTGACGGTCGCGTCGGCGCCGCACTTCTTGTGGGTCAGCCGCAGCGGCGTCGGGCTTGGCAGGTGGCGCTGGCCCCACTCGAACATCGCCCATACCACGGGCATGAAGTCCAGGCCTGCGTCGGTGAGCACGTACTCGTCGCGGCTGCGCTGACCCGGCTCGCGGTAGGGCCGCCGCGCCAGCAGGCCAGCCTCGACGAGGTCGGACAGCCGCGCGGCCGCCGCGGCCTTCGTCACACCGATACGCCGCCAGAAGTCGTCGAACCGGGTGGTGCCGTAGTAGGCCTCGCGCATGATCAGCATCGCCGACTTGGTGCCCAGCAACGCCATCGTCTTCTCGATCGGGCACTCGCCCACCGCCGACCACGCGTCGCGGTCGGCGAGTGTGCCCTGCAGCACAGTCATGGAATTCACCCTACCTCTGAGTTGTTCTAAGTATACCCAGGTGGTATAGCTGGGTATAGAGAGCATCACTCAGCGTCGAGTCACAGGAGGCAGAAATGGCCGGATACGCAGGCCGCGACGCGGTAATTGTCGGAGCGGTACGCACCCCGATCGGAAAAGGCAAGGCCAGCGGAGCGCTGCACGATGTGCTACCCGTAGACCTGCTAGCCCACAGCCTCAAGGAGCTGGTCGCCAGGACCGGCGTCGACCCCGTTCGGATCGACGACGTCATCACTGGCGCCGTGTCCCAGGTCGGCGACCAGGCCGTCAACATCGCGCGCAACGGGTTGCTGGCCGCCGGATTCCCCGAAAGCGTGCCCGGCACCACCGTCGACCGTCAATGCGGCAGCAGCCAGCAGGCGATCTCCTTCGCCGCGCAGGGCGTCATCGCCGGTGCCTACGACATCGTGGTCGCCGCCGGGGTGGAATCGATGTCACGCGTGCCGATGGGGTCTAACGTGCTTCCCGGGAGCGACCCGTTCGGCGCGATGGCGGAGCGCTACCCCGAAGGCCTTGTGCCGCAAGGTATCAGCGCCGAGCTGATCGCCGCCAAGTGGGGCTTCTCGCGGCAGCAGCTCGACGAGTTCTCCGCAGGCAGCCACGAAAAGGCCGCGGCGGCGACCAAAGAGGGCCGGTTCGACAACGAACTCATCCCGATCAACGGGCTGACCACCGACGAGATCATCCGCCCCGGCACGACGGTGGAGACACTCGCCGGCCTCAAGCCGGCGTTCTATACGCCGGCGTACGAAGCCCGCTTCCCGCAGATCCAGTGGGAGATCACCCCGGGAAACTCCTCGCCGCTGTCGGACGGCAGCGCAGCCGTGCTGATCACCACCAGCGAGGTGGCCCAGCGCCTCGGGTTGCGTCCGCTCGCCCGCATCCACACGATGACAGTGGTCGGGTCCGACCCGCTCTACATGCTGACCGGTGTCATCCCAGCGACCGAAAAGGTCTTGCAGCGCGCCGGATTGACACTTTCCGACATCGACCTGTTCGAGGTGAACGAGGCGTTCGCCCCTGTCGTGATGGCATGGGCGCATGACGTCGGCGCCGATCTGGCCAAGACGAACGTCAACGGTGGCGCTATCGCAATCGGACACCCGCTGGGGGCCAGTGGCGCCCGCATCATGACCACGCTGGTCAACGCTCTGGAGCAGCGCGGCGGCCGCTACGGGTTGCAGACCATGTGCGAAGGCGGCGGGATGGCCAACGCCACCATCATCGAGCGTTTGGGCTAGGCGGCTTCGCTGCCTGAGACGAGCAGGACCCACAGGGAAACTGGTTTGCGGCTGGTTGCTGTTGTCCACCGGACCTGCTTTGAGCTGACGGGCGACTGGCCGTCAATGGATCAGGTGGGCGCAACCGTAGCTGCCCGTACTTCCGATTGAAAGGATGTCATCTCCGAAGTTCCTTGAATATGGATCGGCCGGCCAGGGGAGAGTGGTGGCTGATCGTCCGACTGACGCCACACGTCTCATTCCATTCGTTCCACCCATTGAGCCCGAGATGGCCCCGGCTCGAACGCCTCGCTAAAGTACTGCGTCTCGAGGACCACCTTTCCACCCTCGAATTCCATGATGCTGACCACGTAAAACGGTTGCCCGTCATACGTCAGGACGAGTTCGCTGATCCAAAGATCGCCGCCACCAAGCATGCGTCGCACGGTGAAGCGTTTCATGCTCGGCTGGGCGACGCGCGACGCCTCAATGTTGGCTCGACCTCGGATGCGCTCGCCCGATTGCGGATACTCGAGAACTGCATCAGCTCGGTAGATTTGGTGCTCCGTCGCAAAGTCGTTGGCGTCGGAGGCCGCCCAGTGGCGCTGCAGGGCGACCCGCACGTCGTCATCACCCATAGCTGCCTTTCCTCCCAGTGGATTCACAACGTTCGCCGGCCCCGGCGTTCAGTATCGCAGGTGTATCGTTCTCTTCGGCCTGCCAGCACCGTCGTTTTGACAGTTTGTCAGGGAACTTTCAGCACCAGATGAGTTCGCGATCGTCACTTCGTCTGTCCGGCAGGCAACTGTCACATTTCGGCAAGCTACCCGGGCAGTAGACACGGACGGAGGTGACGCTGATGGATCGTGTTGCGGTAATCACCGGAGCCAGCCGGGGAATCGGTGCGGCGACCGCACTAGTTCTCGCGGAGCAGGGGTTTCGGGTTATCGTCAATTACCGGTCCAGTGCAGAGCAAGCAGACGAGGTGGTCCGGGCCGCGACCGCAGCTGGTGGTGAGGCCGTGGCGATTCGGGCAGATGTCACCGCAACCGACGATGTCGCTGCAATGATCGACGAAGCCGAACGGCGCTGGGGCCGGGTCGACGTGCTCGTCCACAACGCATTGATCCCATTTGATGTCACCTCGTTCGCCGATCTGAGCTGGGAGCAGCTCGGCGGCAAGCTGAACCGAGAGCTGCATGCCGCTTTCCTAATTACCAAAGCCGTTGTGCCGGAGATGATTTCGCGCGGTTACGGCCGACTGGTCTATCTCAGCACGGGGTTGTCCCGCCGGCCCCGCGACGGCATGATCGCCCTGGGCACCGCCAAGGCGGCGCTGGACCAGTTTGTCCGGTACGTCGCACTCGAGTTGGCGCCGCATGGAATCACCGCAAACCTCGTGGCGCCCGCCACGGTGGCCGAAACAAAGGTGAACAAACAGTTGGCGGCCGGAGAGGTGCGTCAACTCGGCGCAACCAACCCAATGGGTCGCCTCGTCCGCCCCGACGAGGTGGCCAAGACGGTGGCTTTCTTGGCAAGTGAGGATTCCGGTTTCACCACCGGTCATTACATGGAGGTCAACGGCGGCCTTGCCATGGATTGAAACAGGTTCCACCGCTACGGAACTCACCAGATCGGGAAGGGGGTTTGCCCGTGCAGACGATCGATCTGGCCTATGTCGGGCGTGGTATCCACGAAGAGCTGGTCGCCCATGTTGCCGACCAGGAGGGCTACTACGAGGATGAGGGTGTCCACGTCGCCACCCGCGACGGGGTTGGCTGGAAAATTGAGCGTCTACGCCGCGGCGCGACGATCGGTCTGGGCCGGGCCCTGTTGTCGCGGCTGACCGACGGGACCGGTTGGACAGCGCTCACCGTCAATACCGATCGTCCGCTGTTCTGGTTTATCGGCGGCGCCGATGTGACGTCCATGGTGGATCTTCGCGCGCGCCGCCTGGCGGTCCACGCCGCCGATAGCCCCCCCGGCTGTTTCGCCCGGATAGTCCTGCGCAAGCACGGCCTGGACCCCGACCGCGACCTGGAATGTGTGGTGCGCCATCCGGGTGACTACCAGATGGACCTGCGGCGCCTTCGGGACGGCTCGATCGACGCCGCCTACGTAGGCAGCACGCTCTCGCCCGAACAGGTCGCCGAGGAAGAAGGGTTTCACGTCTTGGCCTGGGTCGGCGATCACTTCCAAATTCCCACCGTCGGCGTCGCCGTAGACCCTGTTCATATCCCACTGGACAGCCCCGCGCTGCAGGCGCTGGTGCGGGCCAACCAGCGGGCGCTGCGGACCCTTGCCGAACAACCCCGCCTGGCCGTCGACTACATCGCCTGGTTCCTCGACCGACTCACGCGTGACGAAGCGCAGCGGTACTACGAACGCTACGTCGGCCCGTACTACACCTCCGACGGCCTGGTGGATCTCCACATCGCGCAGCAAGGGATCGACGCGGTTGCGGCCGAGCTCGGCGTCGCCTCAGGAGCCGCCGAGGAGATGTATCAGCCGGACCAGTGAACACCTGATGCGCGTCAACAGGTAAGCGGGGCAGCGCGTCGGCGCGGCCCACACCCGGAAAGTGATAGCCGTCCAGCACACGATCAAGGTGTTCGCGCCGGTTGTGCTGGCCTTGGGCTCACGACACCGGCGCCGATCTGGCCAAGACGAACGTCAACGGTGGCGCTGTCGCGATCGGACACCCGCTGGGCGCCAGCGGCGCGCGCATCATGACGACTCTGGTCAACGCGCTCGAGCAGCGCGGCGGCCGCTACGGGTTACAGACGATGTGTGAAGGCGGCGGCATGGCCAACGCCACCATCATCGAGCGGCTGTAACCGCGAGACAGAAGCCAGGGTCGCGATCCGGTGCCTTTCGCGACCCTGGCTTCTGTTTCGGCGCGAACAACACGCTCTTGCGGCCATGATTAGCACATGGCTGATGGATATCGCTCCGATGTGGATGTTGTGGTCGTCGGCGCCGGCTTCGCGGGTCTGTACGCCGCATACCGTCTCCGGCTCGCGGGTCATTCGATGCGCATTTTCGAGGCGGGTGACGACATAGGCGGCACCTGGTACTGGAACCGCTACCCCGGCGCACGCGTCGACATCCCCAGCGTCGACTACATGTTCAGCTTCGACCCGGACTGGTCGCGCGACTGGCAGTGGTCGGAGAAGTACGCCACCCAGCCCGAGATACTGCGGTACCTGAACCACGTCGCAGACAAGCACGACCTTCGTCGCGACATCCAGTTCGGCACCAGGATCACACATGCGCATTGGGACGACGGCTCGTCGACATACCGCGTGCGCACCGATCGCGGCGACGAGATCGCCTGCCGCTACCTCGTCATGGCGACGGGCTGTCTTTCGATGCCCAAGGATCTCGACATCGACGGCGTCGAGGACTTCACTGGCGAGACGTATTTCACCAGCCGCTGGCCTCACCAACCCGTCGACTTCACCGGCAAACGCGTCGCCGTCGTCGGCACCGGGTCGTCGGGCATCCAGACCATCCCGCTCATCGCCGCGCAGGCAGCGCAGTTGGTGGTTTTCCAACGCACGCCGTGCTTTTCGATCCCCGCCCACAACGGGCCGATAGCGCCGGACAAGCTCGCCCAACTGGCCGACGATGCGGCCTACCGTCAGGCGGCCAAATACTCCTTCGGCGGGGTGCCGTTGGAACGCACGATGATCTCGGCGTTCTCGGTGTCTGCCGACGAACGCCAGCAGCGATACGAACGCGCCTGGCAGCGCGGCGAACTGCTGGAGGTGCTCAACCTCTACACGGACGTGATGACAAATCCGGCGGCCAATGATGACTTTGCCGAGTTCATCCGCGACAAGATTCGCGCCACCGTGCACGATCCACAGACGGCCGACGCGTTGTGCCCCAATAGCTATCCGATCGGCGCCAAACGGCTGTGCCTGGAAACCGACTACCATGCCACGTTCAATCTGCCCCACGTGCGGCTGGTGGACCTGCAGAGTCAGCCGTTGATGCGCGTTACCGAGACCGGAATCGACACGGCGGGCGAATCTTTCGAGTTCGACGCAATCGTGTTCGCCACCGGCTTCGACGCGATCACGGGCGCCGTCGCGGCGGTCGACATCATCGGCCGTGACGGGCTTGCGCTGAGGGACAAGTGGTCGCACGGTCCGACCACTTACCTCGGGCTGACCGCTGAGGGGTTTCCCAACCTATTTCTCATCGCGGGTCCCAACAGCCCCTCGGTGCTGTCGAACATGGCGGTGTCGATCGAGCAGCACGTAGATTTCGTCGCCGACGCCTTGACATATCTGCGCGCACACGGCTTCGACCAGATCGAACCTACCGAGATGGCCGAGGCCGGATGGATGCAGCATGTCGACGACGCCGCATCGATAACACTGTTCCCACAGGCGAACTCGTGGTATGTGGGCGCCAACATACCGGGCAAGCCGCGCACATTCATGGCCTACGCCGCCGGGGTCGACTTCTACCGGGCGGCGTGCGACGAGGTGGTGGCCCGGGACTACTTGGGATTCAGGTTGTCCGGCGATGACGGCTCCCAATGCAACGACGGTGTGGTGCGCCGCCTGCAACCCGACGTTCAGATGGTCCTCGAGCAGCTCGCCGCGCTGAACCTGCCTCCGCTGGAATCGATGCCGCCCGATCAGGCGCGCGTCTTCTGGGACCAGCTCAACTCGGCCCGCCCGCCGGGCCCCGACGTCGGCGAGATCGTCGACGGTGTCCTGCCCGGCGCCGCGGGGAACCTGGCCTATCGCGTTTATCGACCGGCAAGCCAGGGTCCACATCCCGTGATCGTCTACTTCCACGGCGGCGGTTGGGTTATCGGCCACCTCGACTCCGACGATCCGTTGTGCCGCGACCTGTGCGTGCGCGCCGATGCGCTCGTGGTGTCGGTGAACTACCGGCACGCGCCCGAGCACCGCTTTCCCGCTGCGGTCGACGACGGCTGGGCGGCAGTGCAGTGGATCGCCGATCATGCCGCAGAACTCGGCGGGATTCCGGGAGGGCTCGTCGTATGCGGATGGAGCGCCGGCGCCGGCATCGCCACCGTGATCTGCCGACTCGCCAGGGAAGCGGCCTGGCCGACGATCGTCGGCCAGGGGCTGCTCACTCCAGTCGTCGATTCCGATCAGACCCGCGGCTCCTACCGCGAGAATGCCGACGGCTACGGTCTCACCGCCCCGTTGATGGGATGGTTCTTCGAGCAATACGCCGATCCGGAATTACGCGAAGACCCGCGGATCGCACCTCTGCGCGCGGCTGATCTATCGGATCTGCCACCGGCGATCATCGTGTCGGCAGAGTTCGACCCGCTACGCGATGAAGGCGCCGCGTACGCCGATGCGCTCGCCGCGGCGGGGACTCCCACCGAACACGTGGTGGCCCGCGGACACACCCACTTGTCGCTGACGATGGTCGACCTGGTGGTCTCCGGGGCCGCAGTCCGTGCCCAGTTCGCCGACGCGCTGCGTGGGTTCTTCGCGGCCGACGCCGCTAGGTCCGCGTCAGTTCGAACAGGGGTATGACCCGGCTGGTGTTGGCCTGGTAGTCGCCGAAGCCAGGCGCCAACGCGACAACCTTCGGCCACGTCTCGTCGCGCTCCTCGCGCGGTAGCTCGCGGGCGGTGACGTCGTAGGCGTCGGTCCCCACTTCGATGTGCGCCGTCGGGTTGGCCCGAAGGTTGTGCACCCAGTCGGGATTGGTATCCAGACCGGCCTTCGAGCCGATGATGAACATCTTTCCGTCGATCGTCAGGTACGCCAGCGGCGCAAGCCGCGGCTGCCCGGACTTGGCGCCTGTGGAGGTCAGCAGCAGAATGGTCGCGCCTTCGAACGGGCCGCCGACTATGCCTCCGTTGGCGCGGAATTCCTCGACGATGCCTTTGTTGAAGGCCTTCATGGTTTCGGCGTCGGGTATTTCGGTCATGGTGTTCCAAGCTCCTTCAGTTGACAGGTTGGAGTTCGAATATCGGGATCACGCGCTTGGTGTTTGCCTGGTACTGCGCGAACGCCGAAACCGCAGCGGTGAGTCTCGGAATGATCTCCTCGCGCTCGGCGAGCGGCAGTTCGCGCGCCGTGACGTCGAACGAGTCACCGGCTAACTCGACGTGCGCACGCTGGTCGGCCCGCAGGTTGTACACCCACGCCGGATTGACATCCGCGCCGCCATATCCGGCGATGATCAGCAGCTTGCCGTCGATGCGCTTACAGGACAGCGGCGAAAGTCGCGGCTGACCTGACTTGGCGCCGACGGTTGTCAACAGCAGAAGCTCGTTACCGTCGAATGGACCGCCGACCACCCCGTTGTTGGCGCGAAACTCCTCGGCGATCTTGGCGTTGAACGCTTTCGTCGCCTCAACGTCGGGGGGCTGACGGGTCATGCTCCTTCTGACTTCTGCGGCTTGGCGTCTATTCCCGATTCCTTGCGCTGCTGCGGCGTGATCGGCGCAGGTGCACCCGTCAGCGGGTCGACGCCGCCGCCGGACTTCGGGAAGGCGATGACTTCGCGAATCGAATCCATCCGCGACAGCAGCGCGTTGATGCGGTCCCAGCCGAACGCTATGCCGCCGTGCGGCGGTGCGCCAAATGTGAACGCTTCCAACAGGAATCCGAACTTCTCCTCGGCTTCGGCCTTGTCCAGACCCATCACCGCGAACACCTTCTCCTGGACGTCGCGGCGATGGATACGGATCGAACCGCCGCCGATCTCATTGCCGTTGCACACGACGTCGTACGCGTCGGCCAGCACGCTGCCCGGGTCGGTGTCGATGCTATCCGAGAACTCGGGCTTGGGTGCCGTGAAGGCGTGGTGCACCGCGGTCCACGCGCCCGAGCCGACTGCGACGTCGCCGTGCGCGGTCGCCTCGTCGGCCGGTTCGAACAGCGGCGGGTCGACCACCCAGGTGAACGCCCATGCGTTGGGGTCGATCAGGTCGAGCCGCTTGGCGACCTCGATGCGGACCGAACCAAGCAGCGCCCGCGATGACTTGGCCGGACCCGCCGAGAAGAAGATGCACGCGCCCGGCGAGGCGCCGACATGCGTTGCCAGGCCGTCACGTTCGGCGTCGGACAGGTTCTTGGCCACCGGGCCGCTCAGTGTCCCGTCCTCGCCGACCAACACATAGGCCAGACCGCGGTGACCTCGCTGCTTGGCGAAGTCCTGCCAGGCATCAAGCGTGCGCCGCGGCTGAGATGCGCCGCCGGGCATGACCACCGCGCCGACGTAGGGCGCCTGGAACACGCGGAACGGCGTGTCCTTGAAGAACTCCGTGCACTCGACGAGCTCCAGTCCGAAGCGCAGATCGGGTTTGTCGGAGCCGTAAAGACGCATCGCGTCGGCGTAGGTCATCCGCGGCAGCGGCGTCGGCACGTCGTAGCCGATCAACGCCCACAGCGCGGTGATGATCTCCTCGGAGATCGCGATGACGTCCTCGGTGTCGACGAAGCTCATCTCCATGTCGAGCTGGGTGAACTCCGGCTGGCGGTCGGCGCGGAAGTCCTCGTCGCGGTAGCACCGCGCGATCTGGTAGTAGCGCTCCATGCCTGCGACCATCAGCAGCTGCTTGAACAGCTGCGGGCTCTGCGGGAGTGCGTAGAACGATCCGGGCTGCAGCCGTGCAGGCACCAGGAAGTCCCTCGCGCCCTCTGGCGTGGACCGGGTCATCGTCGGCGTTTCGATCTCGACGAAGTCGTGGCGGGCCAGCACCTCGCGGGCGGCCGCATTCGCCCTGGAGCGCAACCGAATTGCGTTGCCGGGACCTTCTCGACGCAGGTCGAGGTAGCGGTACTTCAACCGGGCTTCCTCGCCCGCGGGCTCGTCGAGCTGAAACGGCAGAGGTGCGCTCTCGCCCAGCACGGTCAGCGATGTCGTGTTGACCTCGATCTCCCCCGTGGCGATTTCGGGGTTGGCGTTGCCCTCCGGCCGGATCTCGACGACACCGTCGACGGCGATGCAGAACTCCGCGCGCAGCCGGTGTGCGTGGGCCAGCACGTCGCCCTCGCGGAACACCACCTGCGACACCCCTGACGCGTCGCGCAGGTCGATGAAGATGACGCCGCCGTGGTCGCGGCGACGCGCCACCCAGCCGGCCAGCGTCACCTCCTGCCCGGCATCGGTGGTCCGCAACGAACCGGCGGCACGAGTGCGCAGCACAAATACTCCCTGTGAATGGCCTGATGAGACGACTGCCAAGTGTAGAGGGGGCGTAACCGCCGGTAGCTTGGCGTACGTGGGCACCAGCATTGCACTCATCGGACCCGGCGCAATCGGTGCGACGGTCGCCGCATACCTGCACGCCGCCGGTCACACCATCCTGCTGTGCGGGCACACTCCCCGCGAATCGATCGAGGTCCGGCTCGACGACCACGATCCGATCGTGCTGCCGGGTCCCGTACACACCGATCCCGCCGAGGTGGACGATCCGGCGAACGTGGTGTTCCTTGCCGTCAAGGACACCCAGAACGAGCAGGCCGGCGCGTGGTTGGCGCGGCTATGCGACGAGAACACTGTGGTGTGCGCGCTTCAGAACGGCGTCGAACAGGTGGAACGGGTGGGACGGTTCTGCCCCTCGTCAACTGTCGTACCGGCCGCCGTATGGATCTCGTCGGAACCGCAGCCGGAAGGCTGGGTGCGGGTGCGCACCGAGTCGCGGCTGGTGATGCCGGACACCGAGGAGGCCGCGACACTTGCCGAGTTGCTCCGCGGTGCGGGGATGACGATTGAGCTCGAGCCCGACTTCAAGACTGCCGCGTGGCGCAAGCTGTTGGTCAACTCGGTGGTCGGCTTCATGGTGTTGACGGGCCGGCGGGCGGGCATCTTCCGCCGCGACGACGTGGCTGCCCTGGCCCGCCGCTATCTGGCGGAGTGCCTCGCCGTAGCGCGGGCCGACGGTGCCAACCTCGGCGACGGGGTGATCGACGAGATCGTCGACCTTCTGGCGCAGGCCCCGCCCGATATCACCACGTCGATGCTGACCGACCGGGAAGCGAACAAGCCGCTGGAATGGGATATCCGCAACGGCGTCATTGCCCGCAAGGCCGCCGAGCACGGGCTGGCAACCCCGATCAGCGACGTCCTGGTGCCACTGCTGGCCGCCGCCAGCGACGGACCCGGCTAGACACCGCGCTCTAGGGTGTATGGCCATGAAACCCTGCGAGCGTGTCGGCCTGGACTTCATCGACAGCGCACCGTTCCGGTTCGTCAGCACCGTCGACCTGGCGATCACCCCCGAGCAGGTGTTCGAGGTGCTCGACGATGCCGAGTCGTGGCCACAGTGGGCGACGGCGATCACCAAGGTGACGTGGACCAGCCCTCAGCCTCATGGTGTCGGCACCACGCGGACCGGCGACATGCGCGGTGGCATCGTCGGCGACGGTGCGGCGGTGGCGCAACAGGTTCGCCGAGCTCCGCCTGGACGGGTTGGTCGATGAGCCGCGGCCGGGCCGGCCGCGGGTGGTCGGCGATGACCGGATCGAGGCGTTGATCGCCGCCGCATTGGAGACCACGCCCCCGGATGCCACCCACTGGTCGACGCGGTCGATGGCGCAGCATCTGGGGTTGAGTCAGTCGATGGTGTCGCGGGTGTGGCGGGCATTCGGACTGGCTCCGCACAAACAGGATTCGCTGGAAGTTATCCAAAGATCCGTTGTTCGTCGCCAAGGTCCGCGACGTCGTCGGGCTCTACCCGTCACGATCCCGCGCGGGCGTTGGCGCGGCCACCAGTGGCTCGGCGACCAACGGTCGCCGTGCCGCTGGCCATCGGCAGCCGCACCGATGGTTCCCGCCCAATCGGCCCGGCGGGACGCGTCGACAGCGCTCCGACAAGTGCTCGACGCCGAGCCCATCGAGACGTCGACTGGCATACCAGCTGCGCATCGCGCCGAAGGCTGCGTTGCATGGGAACCTCGCGCGCTGCCGGAGGTCTGGGGCCACCACGCGGCGCCGTACCCTCGCCGCGGTGGCCGACGCAACGGTCACGTCGACATCCGCGCCTGGCATGCCGGAGCCAACACGCCGGACACGCCCATGACGGGTCATGGCCAAGCCGCCCCGACTGATCCGGGGGAACTCGGATCGACAGTGGGACAGCTGCGTGCCGACCTCTGTGAGGCGAGTCTCACGCGCGACGCCACTACCCGGCACCGTCGACCGTCAAGCCGCGGCGACCGCACGTGAACGCACCGTGGCGACCGCGATCGACAGCGGACCGTCGGCGACACGAGGAGCGCTCGACCGGCGCGCCGCATCAGCCCTTGCGACAGCTCGAACATGAATTCGCGCCACGCACATGGCCTTTCGGTTCATGAGGCCTCAACCGGCAGCATCGCCGCGTTCGCGGAGGACTATCGGGTCGTGCCAACGTCCGGCGGCTGCCGCCTGACATGGGTCATGGCGATGAAGCCGAAGGGCATTGCAGGCCGCATCGGGATGACGCTCGGCCGGCCAGTGATGGCGAGGACGTTCCAGAAGTTCCTGTACAACCTGCGGCCTACGCCGACAAGCGCTTCGCGACCGCCGTTTAGGCGCGAAGTCAGTACAGGGCCGCCCAGGCCTTGCGACGTTCGGAGTCGGGATCGGAGACCACCGTGTCGCGGGCGGTCTGGACGATCCTTGTGAAGCGGTTTTCGGTGTCGTAGATCGGCCAATGATGTCCGCTGGACCAATGGATTTCGGCTTGTTGCTCTTCGCGCAAGCGCTCATCCGCGCTCTCCCAGCCCTTGGCCGCGAAGTCCAGCCAGGCGCGCTGCATGCGCCTGCCGACGGGCGGCTGCAGCCGGCGCCCGAGCGGGTGCAGCTTGCGACCGATGAACGAGGCGTAGCTGTGCTGGATGTGCACGATCTCGCTGCCGTGGGTGGCGCCGAGCCCGAGAATCCGCAGGCTCCAGCCGAAATGGTCGAACCGGTACATATGCGTCGGCGCCTGGGCGCTGTAGGCGTCGGCGAACGCCCAAGCCTGAGCGCCGAACATGACGTCAGAGCCGAACGCGACGAGCGCGCGCCGCCGCGGGTAGTCCGGGTAGGCGGCGAGCACGCGATCCTTGGCGTCCGGAGCGACGCGGTCGAGGTAGGCATCGATTGATGCCGTGGTCGTGGGCAGCATCGGCGGCTTGGTCCAGGCGAACATCGACGCCTCGTGGCTGTTGGTGCCGATTATCAGCGGCACTCGCGCCAGCGTGCCCGCGCGGGCAGCGTCGACCGGATGCTTCGGCAGCAGGTCGACACCATAGGTCAGCCCGTAGGCCAGCGTCGGGGTGGTCGCGGCGCTCTTGAGCTGTAACCTGCCCGCGGCGCGGCGCAGTTGCCGTTGTGGCAGCGCCTTGACCTCGGCGGCGCTGACGCCGAGTTTTTCCAGGAACTCGTGTGCCTGCCTCGCCCGCACCTCGCGGTCGGCGATCAACGGAAGCGCCGGACTCTGCGCGATGGCGCGGCTGAACAGGCCGCGGGCCGCCGGGCTTGCCAGCAGAGCGAGCACGGACGTTCCACCGGCAGACTCACCGAAGGCGGTCACCCGGTCGGGGTCGCCCCCGAACGCGGCGATGTTCTCGCGGATCCAGTGCAGCGCGGCCATCTGGTCGCGCAGTGCGAGGTTGTCGTCGAATCCGTCGCCGAGGTCGCCGAGCTCGAAGCCGCCGAACACCCCGATCCGATAGGTGACGTTGACCACCACCGCATGTCCGTTGGCGGCCAGCCGCGATCCGTTGTAGAGCTGGAATTGGCCTGCGCCGTAGACGAATGCCCCACCGGGTATCCACGCCATCACCGGCAGCGAGCCGGTGGTGTCCGGCGACCACACGGTCAGTGTCAGGCAGGCCTCGTCGCGAACCTTGGGATCGTCGCGACCCCCGCCGACGAACGACTTGCCCTGCGGCGGCAGCGGTCCGTGGTCCACCGCATCGCGCAGCCCGGTCCACGGCTCCAGCGGCGCAGGCGCCAGGAAGCGACGCTCGCCCACGGGCTGTTCGGCATACGGCACGCCCCGCCAGACTCCGACCCCACCATCGGTCGTGCCACGCAGGTCCCCCAAGCCCGTATGCACAACGGTGGAATGTCCGGCAACGAGCGCCACACCCAAATCGTAGTGTGCAAAGCTGGACGCACTTGGGTCCGAATATGGCGTGGCGAGCAACGGAGCGGTGCAATGACCTTTAACGAGGGAATGCAGATCGACACGAGCAACATTTCGACGGGTGGTCGTGGGCCCGGTCGCGGCATTGCGATCGGTGGCGGGCTCGGCGGATTGATAATCGTGGTGGTCGCGCTGTTCCTGGGCGTCGACCCGAGCTCGGTGATACCTCAGCAGCAGATCGACACCGGCGGCGTCGAGGCGCCCGGATACGACATGAGCCACTGCAAGACCGGCGCGGACGCCAACAAATATGTGGAGTGCCGGGTGGCTGCGACGACGAACTCGGTGGACGGGGTGTGGCAGCAGCTGCTCCCGGGCTACACGCGTCCGCATACCATGCTGTTTCACGGACAGGTTCAGACCGGCTGCGGACCCGCGGACAGCGCCGTTGGCCCGTTCTATTGCCCCGTCGACCAGACCGCGTACTTCGACACGGACTTCTTCCAGGTGCTAAAGACCCAGTTCGGTTCCAGCGGTGGGCCGTTGGCGCAGGAGTACGTGGTGGCCCATGAGTACGGTCACCACGTGCAGAATTTGAAGGGCGTGCTCGGCCGGGCGCAGCAGGACCCCGAGGGCGCACAGGGCGCGGGTGTGCGCACCGAGCTGCAGGCCGACTGCTACGCCGGGGTCTGGGCGCATTACGCGGCCATCACCAAACAGCAGAGCACCGGTGTGCCGTTCCTGGAGCCGTTGAGCGACAAGGACATTGCCGACGCACTTTCTGCGGCATCGTCCGTCGGCGACGACCGCATCCAGAAGCAGGCGACCGGCCGGATCAACCCCGAGCAGTGGACTCATGGCTCGTCCGCGGAGCGCCAGAAGTGGTTCACCGTCGGCTACCAGACCGGCGACCCAAACAAGTGCGACACCTTCGCCACCAACAACCTTGGTTAGGCCTCCCACGGCCGTAGACGCCGTCGCCGAACGCTACCTCGACACGTTCGCCGCGCTGGATCCGTGCGCGGCAACGGAAATGGGCATCATCGGCCACGACGACGACGTCACCGACTACTCCCCCGAGGGTGTGGCGGCTCGGGTCGACGCGGCCCGCTCGGCGATGAGTGAGCTTGACGGAACCAGCCCGGTCGACGACGTCGACCGGGTGACCATCGCGGCGATGCGCGAGCGACTCGGCCTGCAGATCGAGCTGCACGACGCCCGATTGGATGTCGGCGACCTGAACGTGATCGCGTCACCTCTCCAGTCGATGCGCGACGTGTTCGACTTGATGGCCACCGACACCGACGAGGACTGGGCACTGATCGGTCGGCGGATGTCGAAGGTGCCCGACCGGGTCGCCGGCTACGCCGAAGCACTGCGGTCAGCGGCGGCGGCCGGCCGTGCGCCCGCGGCTCGGCAGGTGGCGCGTGGCATCGACCAGGCCGGCCAGATTCAGCAGCTGTTTCTGGACATGGTGGCCCAGGCGGCGCCGGGAAACGCCGCGCTGCATGCTGAACTACACCAGCGCGCGGCCGCGGCGGCCGACGCCTACGGCACACTTACCTTGGTGCTGCGCGACGAGATCGCACCGCACGCTCGGCGTGTGGACGCGTTCGGCCGCGATGCGTACCGGCGGCTGTCGCGAGAGCACCTCGGCACCTCCGTCGACCTAGACGAGGCCTATCACTGGGGCCTTCGTCAGTTGGAAAGCATTGTCGCCGAACAGGAATCGATCGCAGATCGGCTCTATCCCGGGGTCTCGGTCGGCGAGGCGCTGCGGCGCCTGGACGACGAGCCCCGCTACCTGGTGCAGGGCACCGACGCGCTGCAGGCGTGGATGCAGGATCTCTCGGACCGCGCGGTGGAATCGCTGGCCGACACGCACTTCGACATCGCTCCCGCCCTGCGCACGCTGGAATGCCGGATCGCCCCGACCCAGACCGGCGGCATCTACTACACAGGGCCGTCCGAGGACCTGACCCGTCCCGGCCGGATGTGGTGGTCGGTCCCGCCCGGAGTGGACACGTTTCGCACCTGGCAGGAAACGACCACGGTGTTCCACGAGGGCGTGCCCGGGCACCACCTGCAGGTCGGGCGAGCAGTCGTCTCCTCGAGCCGGCTGAATCGGTGGCGCCGGATGGGGTGCTGGGTGTCGGGTCACGGCGAGGGTTGGGCGCTGTACGCCGAGCGCCTGATGGCCGACCTCGGCTGGCTCGACGACGCAGGGAATCGAATGGGAATGCTGGACGCCCAACGCTTCCGGGCCGCGCGCGTGGTGATCGACATCGGTGTGCACTGCGGGCTGACCGCACCGGACGGCGGCGTCTGGGACGCCGAACGGGCGTGGGTGTTCCTGCAGTCGCACAGCGCGATGGCCGAGGAGAATCTGCGCTTCGAGCTGGACCGCTACCTGGGCTGGCCCGGCCAGGCGCCGTCGTACGCGATCGGACAACGAATTTGGCAGCAGCTACGCGACGAGATGCTCGGCCGCGGGCTGTCGTTGAAGGAATTCCACAGCCGTGCACTGGATCTCGGTGGGCTGCCGCTCGACGCGCTCAGGTCGGCGTTGCTGACCGATTTCGCCGCTAGCTGATCGGCTTCCGTCGTGTCCTCCCGCAGGCCTAGCGTCGAGGCATGGACACGGTGCCCATCACGCCGAACCTGGCCATGCTGCGGGTTACGGCTGGCAGCTGTATGTCTGGGTGACAAAGATTCGGTGACGCTGATCGACACCGGCGCGCCGGGATCGGGTGCCGAGATCCTGTCTGCTGTGCCAGGCATCGACCGGATCGTGCTGACCCACGGCCACGTCGACCACAGCGGCTCGGCCGCCGAACTGCACCAGCCGACCGGAGCACCGATCCTTGCCGGCGCGGGTGACGCGACTGCCATCCGGACAGGTACGGCACTTTCGCCGCCCGTGTTCGAGGATCGGGAAGTGCCTATCCATCAACGGGTTTCGGCCGGCCTGCCCGACACGGCACCGCCCGTGGCGGCGGCGCCGAGATCCTGGCGATCCCCGGCCACACCGAGGGCAGCATCGCGATCCACCTACCGCGCCACGGCGTGCTGTTCACCGGCGACACGATCGCGAATGTCGGCACCGTCATGCTGGGCACCTTCAACCAGGACCGGACACAAACCGTGGCATCGTTTCGGCGGTTGGCCGCACTCGACGTCGAGACAGTCTGCTTCGGCCACGGCGAACCGATCGGGTCACGCGCCGGTCCGAAACTGCGCGAAGTGGCCACACTGGTGCCGTGACCCGCGAGCCCATCGAACCCGACATCAAGGGCTGGACGTGGGTGCTTGATCGCCCGTGCCCGGAGTGCGGCTTTGATGCCACGTCCGTGCACCACACCGAGGTCGCCGACCGCATCCGCGGCGACGCCGCCGAGTGGGTGCCCAGGCTCCACGAGCCTGGTGGCAACGTGCGCCGACTTCCCGCCGTATGGTCGACGCTCGAGTACGGCTGCCACGTTCGCGATGTGCACCGGATCTTCAACTACCGGGTTCGGGTGATGCTGACCGAGGATGAACCGCAGTTTCCCAACTGGGATCAAGACGAGACCGCGCGGGCCGAATTACGCCTCCCAGGATCCGGCCACGGTCGCCACCCAACTGTTCGACGCCGCAAGCATTGTGGCCGACACCTACGCGAGCGTGCCCGCCGACGCGTGCGCACGGCGCGGCTTGCGCAGTAACGGTAGCGAATTCACCGTCGCGACGATCTCGATCTATCACCTGCACGACATCGTTCACCACGCCTACCACGTCCAGAGCGGCTGAAACCCCTCACAAACGCGCCCTCTCCGCTGCTCCGCTAACTGTATTGCTGCGGCCGGTGGCCGGGGCGAGGCGGGCCATCCCGCGCAGGATCCACGGTGTGCGCCTCGCCATCACCGCCACCGCGCGATCTGACCGGCGCATCGTGGTCCGAGCGCCGGGGGTGGCCGTGGACGCCAGTTCAGCCTCGGCGGATCCCGCCCGCGCGCCGTGGCGATCGACCGCCAGGAGCTGCCACACGCCGGGCACACCACGCAACTCGACGTTGCCGCGGTCCTCGAAGCCCGTACCCGAGCCGACGACCAGGTCACGCACGGTGCGCGAGACAAGGATCTCACCCGGCCCGGCCTGGCCGAGGATCCGCGCCGCGATGTGTACCGCGAGCCCCCCGATGTCGGCGTCCAGCAGTTCGCACTCGCCGGTGTGGATGCCAGCGCGGATCTCGATGCCCAGTGTCTCGGCGTCACCACGCAACGCCTCGGCGCAGCGGATGGCCTGCGTCGGGCCGTCGAACGTGGCGAGGTGACCGTCACCGGTGCTCTTGACCACCGTGCCGCCGAAGCGGTTCGTGAGTTCGGTTGTGATCTCGCCGAAGCGCGCCAGCACCGCACGCCACCGCTCGTCGCCAGTCGCCGCGGCGTGTGCCGTCGATGCGACCATGTCGGTGAACAACACGGTGCGCAGGGCTCGATGTGACTGCGAGGGTGCCGCATGGCTGCCCGTGAGGAATTCCTCGATTCCGGTCAAGATCGTGTCGGGCTCGGTGAACCAGGGAGCGTGGTCGACGCCGTCGACTTCGAGGTATCGCGCGCCAGGGATATGGTCGGCAAGGTACCGGCCGCACTGCACCGGCATGCGGTCCTCGCGGGCATGGATGACAAGGGTTGGCACGGCGACCGTGGCCAGGATCGACCGGATATCGACCCGGAACACCGATTCGGATGTCGCCCGCACCATTCCGGGGCTTGCGGACATGCGCTCGAACATGGCGAGCTGACGCATCGACCGGATCGACGGAAACATGCACTTCGCTGCGGCACCGGTGCCCCACCCGGAGCGGGCACCGCGTCCAATTTCCTGGAGGCGGGCGATCTGCTCGGTCGACGGTAGGTAGTCCGCACCGACCCCGGATAAATCCTCACCGGCCTCGGCTATGAGG
>CAVYPB010000041.1:0-15394 GCA_963770305.1 uncultured Actinomycetota bacterium | reverse complement strand
GTTCACCCGTGGCGTCCATCATCGACACCGTCGCGAACGTGGCCAAGCGGCGTGGTTTTGTGTTCCAGGCCGGCGAGATCTACGGTGGCACGAAGTCGGCCTGGGACTACGGACCGCTTGGCGTGGAACTCAAGGAGAACATCAAGCGGCAGTGGTGGCGCTCGGTGGTCACCGGTCGCGACGACGTCGTCGGCCTCGACTCGTCGATCATCCTGCCCCGCGAAGTGTGGGTGGCCTCCGGCCACGTCGAGGTGTTCCACGACCCGCTGGTGGAGTCGCTGATCACGCACAAGCGTTATCGCGCAGACCATCTCATCGAGGCGTACGAGGCCAAGCACGGACGTCCGCCGCCCAACGGGCTGGCCGACATTCGCGATCCCGACACCGGTGAGCCGGGTCAGTGGACCGAGCCGCGCGAATTCAACATGATGCTCAAGACGCACCTCGGCCCGATCGAAACCGACGAAGGCTTGCACTATCTGCGGCCCGAGACCGCGCAAGGCATCTTCGTGAACTTCGCCAACGTGGTGACCACCGCACGCCGCAAGCCGCCGTTCGGCATCGGCCAGATCGGCAAGAGCTTCCGCAACGAGATCACCCCTGGCAACTTCATCTTCCGCACCCGCGAGTTCGAGCAGATGGAGATGGAGTTCTTCGTCGAGCCGGCGAGCGCCACCGAGTGGCACCAGTATTGGATCGACACCCGGCTGCAGTGGTATGTCGACCTCGGCATCGATGCCGAGAACCTGCGGCTGTACGAGCATCCCAAGGACAAGCTGTCGCACTACTCCGACCGCACGGTCGACATCGAGTACAAGTTCGGTTTCCAGGGTAATCCGTGGGGCGAACTCGAAGGCGTCGCAAACCGCACGGATTTCGACTTATCAACGCACTCAAAGCATTCCGGCGTCGACCTGTCGTTCTACGACCAGGCCACCGACACCCGCTACGTGCCATACGTGATCGAGCCTGCGGCCGGTCTGACCCGGTCGTTCATGGCGTTTCTCGTCGACGCCTACGCTGAGGACGAGGCGCCGAACGCCAAGGGGGGCGTGGACAAGCGCACGGTCTTGCGGCTTGACCCGCGGCTGGCGCCTGTCAAGGCCGCGGTGCTGCCGTTGTCCCGTCACGCCGACCTGTCGCCGAAGGCGCGCGACCTCGCCACCGAGTTGCGCAAGTGCTGGAACGTCGAATTCGACGACGCGGGCGCCATCGGCAGGCGCTACCGCCGCCAGGACGAGATCGGCACGCCGTTCTGTGTGACGGTCGACTTCGAAACGCTCGAGGACCAGGCGGTGACCATCCGCGAGCGCGACGCGATGACGCAGGACCGCGTCGCGCTCGACGCCGTGACCGACTATTTGGCGGCACGGCTCAAGGGCTGCTAGTGGGCGGTCGGTCCTAGAACCGGCCTCCGCTGTAGCTGCGGCCCGACGAGTGTGACGAGCCGCCATAGGACGTCGAGCGGCCCATGCCCCGGCCGCCGCCGAAGCCGCCTCCGTATCCCCCTCCGAATCCGCCGGAATAGCCTCCCCGCAGAATGTTGCCGATGACGATGCCGCCGATGACGGCGCCCATGTCAGATCCGCCACCGCTGTATCCCGAGGAGTAGGACCGCTGCGCGGCGCGAACGTCGTCGTTGGCCAGCGATTGTGCCTGCGCGGCCAGCGTGGCGGCGCCGTTGGCATGTGCGACGGCTTCGACGGTGTTGGTTTGGCCTTTGGCCAGTGCCGCCTCGATCTGACGCTGGGCCTCGGCGAGCCGGGTCCGCGCCTCGGGACCGATACTTCCGCGGCGCGTGTCGATGAAGTCCGACACGCCCTTCACCCGCGACTGGGCCGTGGCCAACGCCTGATCGAACGCGCGGGCTAGACGTTGGGCCGCCTCGCGTTCCTCGTCCACGCTGGCCAGCAGCCGGTCCAGGTCGGCGTCGGCCTTTGTCAGCCGGGTGAACGTGCCCAGCGGGTCGCTGCTGCCGGACTTCTGCGCCTGGGCCACCGCGGACGCCGCAGCGTCCCGGGCTGCGGTGAGTTCGACAGCTTGCGGCGTGTTGGGCTGCTTCAGCTGTGCGCCGGCCTGGTTGATGCCGTTCTGGATGTCGGCGATCGCCGACGGCAGCGTGGCCACCGCCCGGTTGATGTCGGTCGCTGCGCTGTCGACGGCGTCGAGTAGTGAGCGGGCCTGGCCGAGTGAAGATTCGGCGGCCCGGATCGCGTCGACCAACCCCATCTGCTGGCCGGCCGGACGCTCCACCAGCCCGCGGGCATTGGTGATGTTCTGGTCGGCGAACGCCAGCCGCTGCTTGGCTGTCTCGACGTTGTCGGCGACGGAAGTCAGTGCGGTGGCGTCGAATTGGCTGTGCAGCGCTGCCAGGGCCTGCCCCGAAGGTCCGATCCGGGCGGTGATGTCGACCATCATCTGGGTGAGCGCGTCCAACCGACTCGGCGCGTTGATGACCAGGTCACGCAGCTTCTCGAAGGCCTCGCCCTGCGCGTACAACTCCTGATCGGCCTTCGCCGCAGCGACGACCACCCGCGTCAGCAGATCGCGGCGCTGCTGCGGCGTCTCGGGGACGGCGTCGTCGAGAATCTGGCGGACGTTGAACGCTTGCGCCAGCGTCGTCCTGGCGGTGGTGACCGCGCGGCTGAATGGTTCGGTCTGCGCGGTGCCGAATTCCTCGACGGCCAGGGCCAATTCGTTGTCGCTGGTGCGGACCGCGTTGTCGACGTCCACCACGATCGCCTTGGATAGATCGTCGAGGGCGTCGATCGGCACCGCGGCCAGCGCGTCGGGGTCACTCGGGTCCACTCGCTTCGCGGCGGCGAACTCGGCTTCCCGCCGCTTGCGCCGCCGGCGCCGCATCCACAGCCACAGCAGCAAGACGGCGACGACGATGATCGCAAGCACGACGAGCAGGCCGAACCACGACATCCCGAGGCCGGTGCTGGTCGGCGTGTTGAGCCCATTGGCCGCCGCCACGGCGGCACCGGCCCAATCGCCTCGGCGCAGTGCCGGCTCGATGTCGTTGCGGCGGATGTTGTCGGTCAGTGTCGACGTGCCACCGGTGACCGCGTTCGGCACGTCGAAGGCGACCGCCCGTTCTTCGGTGGCGATCGCCAGCAGCACATCGTCGTCGCCGAGATTGCTTGCACTCGTGGTGCTTTGCGCCCAGCTGAGCCAACTCTGGCCGGAGAAGTCCTTGACGTACACCACCCACAGCTGGATCTGCTTGTCGTTGTACAGCTTGTCGACGGCCGCCTGAACGTCGTTGCGTCCCGAGGCGGACAACACTCCAGCGTTGTCGGTCACCTGGGTCTGGAGCCGGAACGGTGGTTCGGCTGTGGCGGCCGGTGCGACCAGGAGTCCGGCGGCCAGGATCGCGAGGACCAGGCTGAGCGAGCGGGCGATGAAGCGCATGGTCGTAATCCTGGCAGACTGTGCGTCGGTGGCCACGAAAACCGACCCCTACGACGAGTTCGACCGGCAGCGTCTGGTGGTCGAGCCGCCGAAGGGTGCCTCGCTGCCGGGCACCGACACCGAACACCGCACCGATTTCGCCCGCGACCGGGCGCGCGTCCTGCACAGCGCTGCCCTGCGCCGCCTGGCGGACAAGACGCAGGTCGTCGGGCCACGCCAGAGCGAGACGCCGCGCACCCGGCTGACCCACTCGCTTGAGGTGGCGCAGATCGGCCGCGGTATGGCCATCGGGCTTGGCTGCGATCCGGACCTCGTCGACATGGCCGGACTGGCCCACGACATCGGGCATCCGCCATACGGTCACAACGGTGAGCGCGCTCTCGACGAGCTGGCCGCCGACCACGGCGGCTTCGAGGGCAACGCGCAGAACTTCCGCATCCTGACCCGGCTGGAGCCCAAAGTCCTTGGCCCCCATGATCACAGCGCCGGGCTCAACCTGACCAGGGCCGCGCTGGACGCGGTGACCAAGTACCCGTGGCGGCGCGGGCCCGCGCATCGCAAGTTCGGCTTCTACACCGACGACGCCGCCGCGGCCGACTGGATGCGGTCGGGCGCCACTGGCGAGAAGCCGTGCCTTGAGGCCCAGGTGATGGACTGGGCCGACGACGTCGCGTACTCGGTGCACGACGTTGAGGACGGCGTCGTCTCGGGCCGCATCGACATGCGGGTGCTGGCCGACGACGATGCGGCCGCAGTGCTCGGGCGCCTCGGCGAGTCCAGCGGGATGGGCGCGGGCCTGCGTGCCGACGACTTGGTGGCCGCAGCCGAGCGACTGTCCGCTCTGCCCGTGGTCGCCGCCGTCGGCAAGTACGACGCCACGCTGGCCGCGGCTGTCGCATTGAAGCGGTTGACCAGCGAGCTGGTTGGCCGGTTCGCGTCGGCCGCCATCGCCGCCACCCGCGAGGCCACAGGCCCGGGCCCGTTGGTTCGCTACCAGGCCGTGCTGCGGGTGCCCGATCTGGTGCGCGCCGAGGTCGTGGTGCTGAAGATCCTGGCGCTGCAGTTCATCATGTCTGACCCGCGGCACCTTGACCTACAGGCGCGGCAGCGCGATCGCATCCACCGCGTCGCGCAGTGGGTGTTGGCGGGTGCGCCTGCCACGCTCGACCCGATCTTCGTGCCCGCCTTCAACGGCTCAGACGACGACGGTGCACGGCTGCGGGTCGTCGTCGACCAGATCGCCTCGTTCACAGAAGGGCGATTGGAGCGCCTGGAGCCGGCTTAAGCGTGATCGCGCCGGACGCCCGGCGCTCTAGACTGAGCCGGTGGCCGGCCGGATCCCTGATCGCGATATCGCGGCCATTCGCGAACGCGTCCGGATCGAGGACGTGGTCGGCGGCTACGTGCAGTTGCGGCGCGCCGGCGCTGATTCGCTGAAGGGGTTGTGCCCGTTCCACGACGAGAAATCGCCGTCGTTCCACGTCCGGCCGAACCACGGGCATTTCCACTGCTTCGGCTGCGGCGAGGGCGGCGATGTCTACGCGTTCGTCCAGAAGATCGAGCACGTCAGCTTCGTCGAAGCCGTCGAGCTGCTCGCCGACCGGGTCGGCTATACCGTTACGTACACGGGTGCGTCCGCGACGAATGTGCAGCGCGACCGAGGCAGTCGCAGCCGGCTGCTCGCCGCCAACGCGGCCGCCCAGGAGTTCTATGCCGCGGCCCTGCAGTCCGAAGAGGCCGCGCCCGCGCGGCAGTATCTGCTCGACCGCAACTTCGACCCGCAGGCCGCCGCTCATTTCGGCTGCGGGTTTGCGTCGTCGGGTTGGGATTCGCTGACAAAGCATTTGCTGCGCAAGGGGTTTGAGTTCAAGGAACTCGAGGCCGCCGGGTTGTCGCGGGAGGGTCGACGCGGCCCGATGGACCGATTTCACCGCCGCCTGCTGTGGCCGATCCGGGCCAGCGGCAGCGAGGTCATCGGCTTCGGGGCGCGCCGCATCTTCGACGACGACTCGATGGAAGCGAAATACATCAACACCCCGGAGACCGTGCTCTACAAGAAGTCGTCGGTGTTGTTCGGCCTCGACCTGGCCAAGCGCGACATCGCCAAGGGCCATCAGGCGGTGGTGGTCGAGGGCTACACCGATGTGATGGCCATGCACCTTGCCGGGGTGACCACCGCCGTCGCCTCGTGCGGCACCGCGTTCGGCGATGAGCATCTGGCGATGCTGCGGCGACTCATGATGGACGACAACTTCTTTCGCGGTGAACTGATTTATGTCTTCGACGGCGACGCCGCTGGACGTGCGGCGGCGGTCAAGGCCTTTGAAGGGGAACAGAACCTTGCCGGACAGTCGTTCGTCGCCGTGGCCGACGACGGGATGGACCCGTGCGACCTGCGGTTGAAGTCTGGTGAAGGCGCGCTACGGGATCTGGTGGCGCGGCGCACACCGTTGTTCGAGTTCGTAATTCGCACCGCGCTCTCCGAAGTTGACCTCGACAGTGCGGAAGGTCGGGTGTCGGCGCTGCGACGGTGCGTGCCCATGGTGGCCCGGATCAAGGACAGCATGTTGCGCGACGAGTACGCCCGCCGGTTGGCCGGATGGGTTGGCTGGGCTGATGTAGCCCAAGTGATCGGGCGGGTGCGCGAAGAGGCCACGCGCAACGGCGGCACGCGCGGAACAGTCGTCAAATCACAGGCTGCGCGTATGAAGCTCCAGGGACACGCGCCGAACGTCGAAGTACGCCCCGATCCGGCGGATCCCACACTGTGGCCGCAGCGAGAGGCCCTCAAGTCCGCGCTGCAGTACCCCGCGCTTGCCGGGCCGGTGTTCGACTCGCTGACTGTGGAGAGTTTCACGCATCCCGGATATGGCGCGGTCAGGGCGGCCATCGGCGCAGCAGGCGGGACGTCGGCGGGACTGACCGGCGCGCAGTGGATCGAGGCGGTGCGCGCGCAGACGGCGGCACCGGCGGCCGCCAACTTGGTCAACGAACTGAGCGTCGAGGCGATCAATGTGGACGACGACGACAAATTGAGGCGCTACATCGGCGGGGTGCTGGCTCGGCTGCAGGAAGTGTGGGTCGGCCGCCAGATTGCCGAGGTCAAGTCCAAATTGCAGCGCATGTCACCGGTGGAACAGGGCGACGAATATCACGCATTATTCGGTGACCTGGTGGCGATGGAGGCCTATCGGCGCAGCCTGCTCGAACAGGCCAGCGGCGACGACCTTACTGCGTGAACGGCCGCGAAAGGTTATGGTGTATGCGCTGTCGGGAACCCGTGCGGAGAGGGAGCTTATGTCCAACCGAACTCGGCTGATTGCGGGCGCCTTCGTGGCCGCCGCTGTGGCCGTTCCGCTCTATGCCGCGGCAGCGTCGACCGATAGCGCTCAGGTCACGGCAACGCCTGCCTGCCTGGCATGGTTCGGAAACAAAGACGACGGCAAGTGCCTGTCCTACTCGAACGGACAGCCCGTTTTCATCGGAACGCCGGACTTCGGTGTCTACGGGCCCAACGCGGGCAGCATGCCAGGGGGTGGGATCGGCGTGAGCACCGGCCCGCTGCTGCCGTCGCAGACCTGGAATACGCCCATCGGCTAGCTAGCCGTCTTTCTCTGCCATCGTCTCCGGGTGCAACACGTCGGTCTCGGAGTCGATGGGCGTCAGCGTGACCAACGCCGGATCGGGTGACACTCGGTCGGCGATCTTGCGGCGCCCGGCGTCGATCACGGCCTTGGCGGCCGGACTCTCGGTCACCGCTTTGTAGGTCCCGGCGATCTGCTCATATCGGCGGCGTCCGGCCTTCGAACCCAGCACATAGCCGACTGCCAAGACGACGAGATACCGGATCACAGGGCCCCTCCCGGACGACGGTGTGTTGCAGTCCATCCTGCCTCACTTGCCTGTGTACGTGCGGGGCGGCGGCGTATTGGCGGGCCGAACGGCGGGTGCGCTAAAGTCGTCTCTTGGTTCGCGGCCGTGTCCGCGTGCAGGCAACGGTCCCCTGTAGCTCAATTGGCAGAGCATTCGGCTGTTAACCGAAGGGTTGCTGGTTCGAGTCCAGCCGGGGGAGCAAGTGTTATCGCAGTTCAGATATGTTATCTAGACCAACGAATCAACCTCTGTGCCTTCCCAGTGCCTTTTCGAATCCGGCTCTGTTCCTTTTTCTCCGCTCACGTCACCACCACCGAGTAGGAGATTCAGCAAATGACAACCAGCACAAGCACATCCGACGTCCCGTTGCCTCCCGGTACGCACACCCTCAGCACCTGCGAGTATTGGGGCGGCGACTACCGCATCGTCTGGGGAGCTGACCGCCCGGTGCCGGTAGCCAACATCAGCCTCGCACCCCACGCAGTTCAACTCCGCGACGGCACAATCGACGACGGCATGGTCGAGGAGCCGCCCGGCATCGCGGTCGACGAGATCGGCGACGACGGCCGCCGGGGCGAGCACTTCAGCGTCACTATCCAAGGGGGCTCGGATCCTGGCGCAGGCGCTCATCGAGGCGGCCGACGAGCTCGACGAGTGGATGACCGCGATGACCACTACCCCCACTGAGCTGCTGCAAGCTCGGCAGGTCGAGATAGTTAACGAGCCGCTTAGGCGTGGCGTTGGGGTCGACGAAAAATGCAGTCGGCTCGACGTGTCCAGCCTGAACGAGCTGCTGAGCCTCCTAGACAACAGCTCCTGACAATCGGCCCGTCATCCCATGGAGCTGCTTTGTCGTTATCGGCTCGAGGCCGAGATGTCGCGCGCCAAGCTCTACGTGAACATTCACAAGCTCATTGCCGCCGGGAATAGGGCACGAGCCGACCACCTGCGTCGGCTCGTTCCGGCGACGGAAGCCACAGTCGTCACCCTCGACCGCCTCGGCGAAGCACTTCGGGATCGAATTATCGCGCTGCGTTCCGGGATTCTTCTGGCCGCCTAATCAAGCTCGATCGACTTCCGCCAAAATGCCCGGGCCCGGACTGGGTGTAGCCGGGGAGACTCCCGTCCCGTCATCCGAGATTGACGCGCAGATAATGACTCGCTCCCTTGACCTGCGGCGTTATCCTGATGGTGGTTAGTGGTGAGGCTTGCCTCGGTCACACCAACATGGACATGCCGCACATGCGATCAGTCGTTGTACGGGCCACCACTCAACACTCACTGCGCAACGCTTGAAGGTCCGGCGACCGTGCGAATCTCCAACTCCACCTAGATCCCCACAGGTGGCGGGCCGACCTATTTCGCTGCCACGTCGCGCAGCAGTCGTCAACCGATGATTGTTTCGTGATCCGGTTCGGGGCCGAACTTGAACCGCCGCCCGGTGATTTCCGAGGTGATCACCCGTACGTAGAGAGGCCTCAACGTCGCAATCCACGACCGCAACGGCGCTTCCTCGGCGTCCAAGATCTCGGCGTTGTCCGACAGCACATGTGCTCTGCCCTTGATGATGACGCTCCACCCGTAGGTGAGGGGAGCATCGTGGTAGTCGGCCTCGAAAGCTACCCAGCCGCCCATCACGGCGCTGTACAGCTTGGTGCCCTGGGCAGTTCGGAAGAGCACCGTCCGGCGTTGGGTGACGAAGTTGACCGGGAAGATTTCGGGATTCCCGCCCAGGATCGTTACTATTCGGCCTAGCGACATGCTTGATAGCAAACTCCAGCACTCGTCTTCGCTGAGCACGGTCACCGGAGCGTCGTCCGCGGACATGGTTCAGCCTAACGCGATGGGGATGTTGGAGAAGCTTCCCCCGTACGTATCTCCAACGCCACCTAGATCCCCACACCCGCCGGGTGGTGAGCCTCGGATTGGTTCGGCCCGCCGCATCCTCACAGCCCAGGTGGCGGGCCGATCTCTTTTCCCTGGCGTGTGTCTACGAGACAACGCTGATGACGGTTCACGAGCGGATCGCCCGAGACCGATCTGATTCGCCCGTCGCATCGTTGGTGCATCGGGAACCTGATCGCCCACCTGAATCCCCTCATTGGCAGGCCCGCAAGCGTTTTGGAAGCTCGTCGCCGGGTAACCGCCAAGCGGGGTGATGGTTGGTTGCGTCCAAGCCCCGACGAAGGGCGAACCCGGGTGCAGCCCTGACGTTGAGACCACAGCGCAGCCGGGTTTGGCCACTTGTCGCGAAATCCGTTGGCTTCGGCGTAGTGGGGCCGAGCCCCCTTCCAGCGCGCGGGTGCAGACCGAATCAACCGAGTGGAACGGTCACAATCTAGTAAGTCGAAGAAGGGACCAGCGATGTCAGAGAACTGGGGAATATCCAGAGTCGGTAAGTTGGAGGTCGAAGTAGGTGAAACACTGCAGGAAGCCATTATTCGGCTTCAAATCTTGCCGCTACCCCCCGTCGCCTGGACGGATTGCTTCCTGCAGACGGTTCGTGGGCATCAAGTCACCATAATCGGAACAGAAACCCACCCAGACAAAATTGAGGCCGTCGCACGTCCTGCCGAAGTTGAGGACGTGCTCGGAAAAATCGACTCCGCGATTGAGAACGCTAACAAGTACGTTCAAAAGGCGGTGCATTCCCGGCGGCAAGCCGGCCGTGACGTTAAGAATGTTGAAGCCGACGAGAGGCAGAAACTACAGGCCGAGCTTGACCAGCTCGCGGAAAAGCTCTCCAAACCCGAATACGCCGGAGACGCGGTTGCCGACTGAGTCGCAGCGGATCATAAGTCGCGGTAGTCATCCATCCGCGCCACCTCTGCGAACCAAACGGAGCTGCCGCTGACGGGACCCGATGAACTGGTCCAGGTCGTGTGAGAGTCGGTTTAGTGGGTGTAGGCCGCAGCGTAGCTGGCTGAGGGCTGGTAGCCCAGCGCTGAGTGCGGCTGGTGGTTGTCGTGGGGCGGATCGACCCTTGTGCGCCGCGTCGTTCACGGACGAAGCGGCGCGCGTCGTCTCAGATGGTTGGGGGTGATCCGTCGGGGTGGGTGAGGGTTGCGGTCAGGCCGGGGAGCAGCAGATCGAGGCCGCGCTCGAGTTCGGCGGCGCCGTCGTAGGAGGCTAACGCGGGTGCCAGCGCACGTAGGAGGGGGAATTCGGTGATCGCGAGGCGGTGTAGACCGAGCCGGAGTACGTGGTCGGTTTCCTCGGGTCGCTCGATGACCTCCTGCAACTCGTTGAGGATGTGGCCGTACAAGAAGCCGAACAGCGCCCGGTAGATGTGTAGGGCGTCGTCGCCGGTGAACCCGGCGGATGTGAGTAGTGCGAGGACATCTTCTAGGGGGCGCAGCACTCCCGCTGGCCGCTGCCCGAGCGGGGTGGCCAGCGGTCGAGTGACCAGCAGCGGTACGACGTTCGGGTGCGTCAGGGCCAGTTCGCGAAAGTCACGCGCCACGGTGCGCAATTGACCGGCCCAGTCCGGGTCTGCGGTGTTCACCGATAGCTGCGCGAGCACGATCTCGGCGACGCCGTCGAGCACGGCGGCCTTGTTGGGGACGTGTCGGTAGATCATCACCGGATCGCGGCCCACCGCGTCGCTGAGCCGGCGCATGGACAATTTATCCACACCGTCGCGGTCGACGATGGCCAGCGCAGCCTGCAGGATTATCGACCGGGTGAGCTGACCGTTGTTTGTGCTGACGGCCGCGGCGGATCGGTCGTCGTCAGCGCCCGCGCCGGGCCTGGTCGGCGGTGTCGTCATTGCCGCAGCACTTCCCTCCTGCCTCGTCATCGAAGCACTTAGCGAAGGCCAGGTCAACATCGGACGCCAATGATGTGTGTCAACATCGTGTTCACAGTGTTGACACCCGCTTAAGTAGGGCGTGTACTGGAGTTCTAGCACCAGGATCAGAGGCGTCGACATGATCGTCATCGTTGGATTAGTTGTTCTGCTCGTCGCCGTGATCGTCGGGTTCACCGGCGTGCTGACCAATGCGGGACCCGCTCACCCGTTGACCGAAAACTTCTCCCTATTCGGCTATCACGTCACCGGGTCGACGGGCACCTTGTTCCTCTCCGGAATCGTGGTCGGCGCGGTGGCGATGCTGGGACTGAGCGTGTTGTTGGCCGGTGCCCGGCGCACCGCGGGCCGCGGCCGCGACGCCCGACACGAACTAACAAGGTCCCAACGCGAAACGGCGTTTCTGAACCAGGAGCGCGACCAACGGCTCGAACACCAGCAGGACGGCGCAACCACGGGCTCAACGGTGAACCCGCAGCCGGCGTCAACCCCCCGCAACAGGATTCCCCTGCTCGGTCGCTGGTCGAGCGGTCGACAACCGACGGGCACCGCGCACGTTGCCGGACGCCGGTAGACACCGATCCCAGTCGACTCTGTAAGCCCGCATTCGCGGCCTGTCATCACCCAAAACGAAGGAACCCGCAATGAGCATCGGTAAGAAGATCGCCCACAAGGCCCAAGCCGCCAAGGGCGCCGGCAAGAAGTACTTCGGCCGCGCCACCGGCAATACGCGTCTGCGCACCGAGGGACGCATCGATCAGTTCAAGGGCAACACCAAACAGGCAGGAGACAAGGTCAACGACGCCTTCAAACACTGACCCCAGAGCGCGGCCGACAACGCTGACACGGCTGCGGACAGGTCGTATCCCTGCACAACGCCCATCGAACATCGAAACTAGGTAATCATCATGATCGTTCTCGGAATCATCCTTATCGTCCTCGGGCTCCTCCTCCCTGCCCTCGTCCCTACCTTCGCCTTCGCCCATATTGTCTTGGTGATCGGGGTCATCCTGCTGGTCGTCGGTCTGCTGATGATGCTGATGGGAAGGGCGGGACACGCTGTTGGTGGCCGCCGCCACTACTACTGACCGGCCGCACGTGACACCCGGCTACACGACTCGGCGTACATGATCACCGCCCCGTGATCGCCGGACCGCCGAACTATCTGGGCGTCAATCCCGAAGTGACGGACAACGTGCCCCAACCCGGTCCATAACGCCCACAGCTCAATTCAACCGATGTGAACCATCGACCTGCTTAACCAATTCAAGGAGTCGACATGACTACCAGCACTATCGTTTTGATCGTCGTGATCGCGGTCGCGGCAATTCTGGCCATCGCCGCAATCGCGTGGGTGGCGCGCAACAAACGCACCGAACACCGTCGCGTTGAGGCCGGGGATATCCGCGATAAAGCCACCGATGCGTCCCACAAGGTGGGGCAACGTGAGGCGTTCGCCGACGAGACTGCCGCCAAGGCCCGCGTCGCCCAAGCCGAGGCCGACGCCAAGGCAGCGCACGCGGCAGGCCTACAACATCAGGCGCAAGTACGTCGCAGTGACGCGGCCACCGCCCGCGATGAGGTGAACCAGGAGTTCGAGCGCGCCGACAAGATCGATCCGGACTCGGAAACCCCCGACGACAAACCGCGACAAGACTCCGAAACCCGTGGGACACCTCGAGCAAACTCCGGCGGCAAGCAGGGCCCACCATCGATGCACAGGGCCGGGTAACGTCGCGAACCCACTGACGCCCCGAGTTGCGCTGCACGGTCATCGCCGATCGACCGTGCGGCGCAACGCAAACGATGTCTGTGCTGACGGTGGTTAGGAGAGTTGCCCGTGTCTGACCACACCTCGTCCGCCACCGCGACACAGATTGCCCAAAACAGCGTATTCGAACTATTCGCCCGCGCCGGATATGTCGTCAGCGGCCTGCTGCACCTCACCATCGGGTACCTCGCCATCCGGATCGCACTGGGCAGCGGCGGCGGCAACGCTGACCAATCCGGCGCGCTAGCGGCAGTGGCAGCCAAACCGGGCGGCATTGTCGCGCTGTGGGTCGCCGTAGTTGCGTTCCTGATGATGGCGCTGTGGCGGCTCGTCGAAACAACCCTCGGTCGTTCGACCGACCCGAAATCCCAGGGCGCATCGTCGGAAGTCCTGGATCGGGCGAAGGCCTTTGCGCTGGCGGTGGTCTATTTCGCGCTCGCGTACTCCACGTTCGGATTCGCCCGGGGTGCCGGGAAGTCCACCGGTGAGACGAATTCGGGGATCAGCGCACGCCTGATGCAGACCGGCGCCGGCACCATCGCACTCATCGCCGGCGGCGTGATCATCGTCGCGGTGGGCGGGTATCACGTCTACAAGGGAGCCAGCCGCAACTTTCTCGACGATCTCAAAGGCCGCTCTAGCGACCTGGTGCGACGACTGGGCATGGTGGGCTACATC
Organism: uncultured Actinomycetota bacterium; assembly: GCA_963770305.1. Taxonomy (GTDB): domain Bacteria; phylum Actinomycetota; class Actinomycetes; order Mycobacteriales; family Mycobacteriaceae; genus Mycobacterium. The sequence continues at coordinate 1,847 of CAVYPB010000041.1, read as the reverse complement.
GCCAAGGGCCTCGCCATCGCGGGTGCCGGGGTGGTGGTCGTCGTCGCGGCGAGTCGTTCGGAGCCGAACAAGGCCACTGGACTCGATGGCGCCCTCAAAACCCTCGGGGCGCAACCCTACGGAGCAGCGCTCCTGATGGCCGCCGGCGTGGGAATCATCACCTACGGCCTGTACAGCTTCGCCATGGCCCGATACACCAAAATGTAAGTGGGTCTGGCGGACTCAGCTTGCTAGCCGGGACAGGTGTTGTTCTTCGACCGCAAGTCGGCGATTGGCACACCGACCCCGGATCCTCGGCCGTACATCACCATCACTGCCATAGGCAATGACACCGCTGCCGTGCAATACCAATGGCGCCAGGGTCAGGACCCCGCGTGCTGCCCGACTGGCATCGGCTCCGTGCGATTCAAGGTCGAGGACGGCAAGCTCAAGGCGCTCGACCCGATCCCCAACCCTAGTTAGACGCCGCGGACGCTCCCGCCGTCGATGACATACTCGGCGCCGGCGATGTATGCCGCACGGTCGGACACGAGAAAAGCGACCAGCTCGCCGACATCGGCGGGGCTACCCGGCGCACCCAGCGGGATGCCGCCGATCGATTCCATGATCTGTGTTCGGGCCTCGTCGATGCTGATGTTATTGATCTGGCCGATCTCTACGGCCATCCGATACGCCGACTCCGTTTCGATGTACCCAGGGCAGACGGCGTTGACGCGAATCCCTTTGGGCGCCATCTCATTCGATAATGCCTTGCTGTAGTTGGTCAACGCGGCCTTCGCCGCCGCGTACGGGATGGAGGTGGGCAGCGGCGCTCGGCGCTGGATGGAGGTGACGTGCACGACCGCTCCCGAACCGCGCGCGACCATTCCCGGAATGATCGCTCGGTCGAGTCGGACGGCCGCCAACAGGTTCGTATCCAGCGCCGACTGCCAGTCCTCGTCGGTGAGCGCGGCGGCGCCGCCTTCGTACTGACCGGAACCGCCGACGTTGTGCACGAGGATGTCGACACTTCCAAGTCGGTCAAGCGCCTCGGCGCCGAGCGCGGCAACGCCGTCGGCTGTGCTGACGTCAGCAGCGATTACATCCTCGGATGCCCCGTCCGGCACAGATCTCGCGGCGACCAGGACTCTGGCGTCGCCGGCGCGCAGCCGGTCGGCGATGCCCTTGCCGATGCCACGGGTACCACCAGTGATCAGCGCAGACCGGCCGGAGAATTCGTCAAAGTCAGCCATGCGGCGAGTCTGGCACCCGCCACCGACACAACGGCGGCCTATGTGTCGACGATGTTCTCCGGATGTAGCATCTCGGCGTAGCGCAGCTGCTCGGGGATCCCGAAACCGTCGACCAGCATTTCGGCGTGCGGGCGTAGGTTGCGGCAGCGCTCGTTGATGCCACGGGTCACGGCCTTTGCGCGCTCGGTCGACAGGAAGCGGTGCTCGACGAACCATGCCTTGTCCTCTTCCATCACCGACAACGCGTAGAGATCGCAAACCATGTCGAGGATCTTGCGCGACTCGTCGTCCTCGCAGGAGTCGATGCCGCTGACGAAGGCCTCGAGGATGATCCGGTCGATATGTGCCTGAGCGGCGTGCAGGACATGGTCCTGCACGGCGTTGAACGCGTCGAACGGCGACATCTCTTTGGATTTGCCCTGTAGCCGCCGGCCGACCGTGGAAGTCATGTACTCCTCGCGGTCCTCGAACATCTTTAGCTGGGTACCGCGGTTGAAGAGGCTGCCCTCTTCCTCATTGTCCTGGCGGGTGTCGAGGATCGTCTGGATGATCGCCTCGGCTGCAGTGCGTTTCAGCACCCGTTGGCCGGCGAAGTTGGCGGCGAATCTCACCCAC
>CAVYPB010000040.1:0-130646 GCA_963770305.1 uncultured Actinomycetota bacterium | reverse complement strand
CCCAGACTGTCATGCGCTGGCCGCGGACCTGGAGGCGCACAAGCACTGGCACTCCAGGCTCGTCCATGACATCGCCACCGCCGTCGACAGGGACGTGACGCGACGAGTAGGAGCTCAATAACCGAACCGGCGCACTCGCGCCCTGGGCGCCCGCCGCCACTGCAAAGAACGCGGGATCACTGTCGGCAGCATGATGCAGACGACTCAGGAGGCGCTGCAGTACCAGAGCCAATTGCAACTGAAGGAGTGAACGAATGGTCAGAACACATACTGTTGTCGCGGGGGAAACGCTGTCGGCCTTGGCGTTGCGCTTCTATGGTGACGCGGAACTGTATCGGCTGATCGCCACCGCCAGCGGAATCGCCGATCCCAACGTCATCAATGTGGGACAACGGCTGATCTTCCCCGACTTCACGAGATACACGGTTGTCGCGGGGGACACGCTGTCGGCGTTGGCTGCGCGTTTCTATGGTGACGCGGAACTAGATTGGCTGATCGCCGGCGCCAGCGGGATCGCCGATCCCAACAGCGCCATCAATGCGGGGCAACGGCTGATCATCCCGGATATCAGCAGATACACGGTTGTCGCAGGAGACACGCTGTCAGCGTTGGCATCGCGCTTCTATGGTGACGCCTCGTTTTATCCGCTGATCGCCACCGTCAACGGCATCGCCGATCCCAACGTCATCAACGTCGGGCATGTACTGGTCATATTCATCGGGCGCAGCGACGGGTTCGGGCTGACGATCGTGGACCGCAACGAGAACGACCCCCGCTTGAAGTACTACCGGTTCCAGACCAGCGCGATCGGCTGGAACCCCGGCGTCAACGTCCTGCTTCCCGACGACTACCAAACCAGCGGACGCACCTATCCCGTCCTCTACATGTTCCACGGCGGCAACGACGACTTCCGCCAGTTCGACTTTCTGGGCATCCGCGACCTGACCGCCGGAAAGCCGATCATCGTCGTGATGCCCGACGGCGGGCACGCGGGCTGGTACTCCAACCCGGTCACCTCGTTCGTCGGCCCGCGGAACTGGGAGACATTCCACATCGCCCAGCTGCTCCCCTGGATCGAGGCGAATTTCCGAACATTCGCCGAGTACGACGGCCGTGCCGTCGGCGGGTTCTCGATGGGTGGCTTCGGTGCGCTGAAGTACGCAGCCAAGTACTACGGCCACTTCGCCTCGGTGAGCGCCCACTCCGGCCCGGCGAGCCTGCGCCGCGACTTCGGCCTGGTCGTGCATTGGGCGAACATAACCTCGGCGGTCCTGGACCTGGCGGGCGGCACGGTCTACGGCGCGCCGAACTGGGACCAGGCCAGGGTCAGCGCCGACAACCCGGTCGAGCGTATCGACAGCTACCGGAACAAGCGGATCTTCCTGGTCGCCGGCACCAGTCCGGACCCGCTCAACTGGTTCGACAGCGTGAACGAGACCCAGGTGCTCGCCGGCCAGCGGGAGTTCCGCGAACGCCTCAGCGACGCCGGCATCCCGCATGAAGCGCATGAGGTGCCCGGCGGCCACGTCTTCCGGCCCGACATGTTCGTCCTCGACCTCGACGGCATCATCGCCCGGCTGCGCCACGCGTCTGGACCTGCCGCCCAGCCTGGCCCGGACGTTGCGCCCGACTAACTGAATCGAGTCGATGATCTCCGTCTGCCGCGAACACCCCGGCAACGTCAAACGCTGGCGCGAAGGACAGCTGGCTCTGCGGTGGTGCGCGGCCGGGATGACCCAAACCGGCAAGCAATTCCGCCGCAGTTCCTGCCCTATACGAGCTCACGCAGGGCAGCGACGCGATGCCGCCACCCGGGATCAGAGATTGGCCGCGTCGCGTGAACTCAATCCTGTCGTGGTCGTGTCATTCACGGTCGCCTTGAACTGCATCGCGCGGTACGGCCAGCCCGTCGCAGTGTCCCACTGGGAAACGACGAGACCGACACCGCCGGCCACATCGAGTTGGGAACCCCGCAGCACATATCCGCCGTACAGCTGGGCCACCCGATTGTTTGCATGGTCTTCGCGGTCCCACGACGTACCGACCACCGGCATCTGAACCGGCGCCTCGTAAAGGTCGGCGACGGGCGAGTCGATTGTGCGGTATCCCAACGCGTATCGGGAAGACAGGAACCCGCCGAGGATCCACTTGCCCTGCTTCAGCCGACGCAAACACAGCTCGCCCCACGTTTCCCCGCCAGGTGTGATCGGCGTGGGTTCGTTCCCCCACGACCACCGGTTATTGGCCCATCCCCAGCCTGAGTACTTCCACATGTCGCCGATGTCCTCGGGGCGAACACGCCTCAGGATCATGCCTTTGTCTCGCTGGAACCCCGTTGAGACGATGTACACCCAACCGTCGTCGGGGTCGTAGTCCCACGACCAGCACTGCGCGTAGCCGTTGTGCAATGCGCCAGGGAATTTGGCTTTTTCACCCATGTGCTGCCACGAGACGCCGTTATCGGCGGAGGACCAGATCTCAGTCCAGATCACATTTCCGAATCCGCGGTTGACGATCGCGTGCAGGTATAAAGATTGGCCCAACCGCACCAAGTCGGAGGGGATCACCGTGCTGATGCCGCCGTGGGTCCAGCCTGTGCTCGCGTCGTCGTGGACGTAATCCCACAACTGCCGCGCATAATTCGGGTCCGCACCGCCGGCATACTCGTACCGGATCTGGTGATCGGCGTCCCCGGTACCGATCAGGACGACAGGTGAACGCCAATCGCCCTCCCCTTCCCTGTTGCCGGAGAAGGTGTCCCCGAACACCGACACCAGTTTGCCGTTGGGCGCCAGAACCGACGCGCCGAGGTCCGCGCATGTCACACCCCATCGGTCGGTGATGCCGGGGCCGGTCATGTCGGCCACTTTGCCGTCGACTGGAGCAACCTTCGGCACCGACACCGCTGCCGATGTCGTCGTGGGCCGCCGTCGCGCCGGCACAGGGGCCTTTGTTGCCGCGCGCGCACCTTCACGTTTCCACCGATACAACGTCGAACGGCTGACCCCGGTCTCGGCGGCGATCGCGGCGACCTTCTCGCCGGACCGCAGTCGCCGCAGTATTTGACGGCGCACGGTCGCTGCATCAGGGTTCGGCATGTGCCCTCCTTGTATGGCTCATGACCACCCGCACATTGTCTGGCAACGTGCCCGAGAAGTGAATAGACCGCGAAGTCAAAGAGCTTATGCTGGCTGGGTGCCTAAATATCACGTTCAAGGCATCCAGTAGAGAGTCATGCCGGTGAGTAGGTATATGCCGCTGAAGGCGGGAACGTATCGCCTGTCCTCACCGTTTGGTCCGCGCGACCGTCAGATGCACTGGGGGCAAGATTTCGCGGCCAACGACGGCACGCCCATCTACGCAGCGCAAGCCGGATCCGTCCAATACATCGGAGCTGCACGAGGTTTCGGCCAGTGGATCGTGATCGACCACCCCGCGCCAGCAGGAGGCGGGACCACCGTCTACGGCCACATGTGGGACGCCTTTGCCACCGGGCTGAAGCTACGCGACACCGTGGCCGCCGGTCAGCACATTGCCTATGTGGGAAGCAACGGCCAATCCTCCGGCCCGCACCTGCACTTCGAAGTGCACCCCACAATCTGGCGGGCGGGCTCTCAAATTGATCCCATGCCGTGGCTGGCGGGCGCGCTGGATCCAGGAACCATGCTCGCGGTCGCGGCGGTCCCGGTAACCGACACCCTGTATGCCGACGTGTCGGAATGGCAACGCCCAGTAGATGATTCCTACCCCTATCGAGTGATCGCCATCCGATCCAACGATGGCACGTATCGGGACAGGAACTGGGCGTCGAACTACGCCTGGTGCAAGAGACGCTGCGACGAGGATGTGCTGGCCTTTTTCATCGTCTACTTTGTCTGGCGGCAGAACTGGCAACAGACCGTTGACACGCTCAAGGACCTTGTCGGACAGCCCCATCCGCGTATGGCCGTGATGATCGATGTGGAGAGCTGGCAGGGACAAATCATCGGCAACCAATCCGACGGGTTGAACACGGCCTACTGGGCGATCGCGGACTGGCTGGGCGATCGGCGACGAGTCATCGCCTACGGCAACAGGGGCGACCTGAACAGTCTCTGGCCCTACAAGCCGGATGGACTTCGCATCGTTCTCGCCAGCTACGGCTCAAACCCCGACTACCCCGGCAAGGTTGCCCACCAATACACGAATGGGGAGGGTTACGGCGGCGGCCTGCCGGAGGGGTGTCCGCCATTCGGCAAGTGCTGCATGGATTCCGCCGATGGGCTCACCCCCGAACAGTACGCAGCTGCCTGCGGTATCGGTGCCGCGGTCGAGGGCGAGCCGAGAGGCAACGACGTGTTGACCGACCACGATCGCGTCATGCTTGCCGCCGTGCACGAGCTTCTGCTGAAGACTGTTCCCAACCAGGCACCCGCCGCGGAAGCGAAGCCTACAAAAACAGCCCGCTCCCAAGCCAAGCCAGCGAAGAAGACCGCCTCACAGCGGGCAGCCGAGGCCGGCTCCTCAAGGGCGCCGCAAGCGGCTGCCGACGGCGACCAACATGACTGAGGATGCGACCAGTGGCCAGCAACTGGTTCGGACTTGTCGCTACACGAAGCCGGGCCCTAGCGGATTCCACGAGAATCGTCAAGAGACTTCTTGGCGTGGGTACCCAAATCCAATAGGTTCGGGGCGGATCAAACGATTCGTTTTCTGGCAGCGGGGAGTCGTTGCGTTCGCCGCCCACGGGTGGACACTTTTCGCGCTAGCCAGAATGTCCGACCCGGACCGGGCGAGGATGTCGTCGTACCAGTCAAACCACGGCAACCCGCGTGAAGTCTAGTCGGCGCAGCTTTGCGGCAGCGACGGCGGTCGTTCACCGGTGATCTGCATCAACGCAGTTGGCGATGTGCACCCACGCCGACGCGCTGGGCTGCAACCCCCAATTCTCCGGAGGCTCAACCGGGGTTTCGATCGACTATCTGATCTCACCGCCGGCGCCCTCCAGGCTCGTCCATGACATCGCCACCGCCGTTCACAGGTACGTGAAGCTACGAGTAGGTGCTCAGTAACCGGGCCGGCGTATCGTCGGCGGTTACGCAGTTGGCTGAAAATCCCACGCAGTCAACAGGATTGGCGGTGACGTCGTCGAAAAACGCCAGATTCGGATCGATCACGGACCGACGCGCCCTAGCGGCACTCACCGCGGACGCGCTCGTGGCGCTCTGTCATCTCGGTGTCGTATCGCTGCGTCTCCCCTCGCCTGTCGAGGCCGGACAACTCGCCCGGAGGGCGTCAACGTTTGATGACGACCTCGAGAGGCATGTATTGCCCGGCTTCGACCGGCTTTCCGCGCAGTCGGGTCCCATGAGAGGTCGGGCGTGGATGATTGTCGTGGCAGAAATGTCTTGGCACACTTCATTATCCGAGCCGCGCATCACCATGCCCGGCGAGGGCAGCACCGTTCGTAGCCTCTCAGCCGTCGCCTAGCCGGGTGGCGGTGGCGGCGGTTCCTCCGGCGGTGGCGGTCCGAGAACGGGCACGGTGATCGGCGGCAGCCCCGGAATCTCCACGACCGTCATACCCACCTCCGGGGGAAGGCCCGGGATGTCGGGCGGGCGCTCGACCGGAGGTGGCGGCGGAGCCGGCGCAATCCCGTTGCTGGTGTTGATCGTGATGATCGATCCTGGGAAGGTTTGACCGCTCGGCGAGGTCCCCACCACGGTGCCATAAGAGGCTGAGCTGTTCACCGATGTCGGCTGGTCGGCGACCTGGAAACCGGCCTCCCTGAGGCGCTGACGCGCCGTATCCACGTCCAGGCCGGACACACTGGGCACCCGGCCGCCCGGCGCGCCCTCGACGTAAAGCGGATCGGTTGGCGGCAGATGCACGTCGCCGAAATCGGTGGCAATCGGCTTCATCGCCTCAAACCACGTACGTGCAGGCTCGTTGCCGCCGTATAGGTCACCGCTGCCGCACGCACGCAGTGGGAAGGAGCAGATGCCGGACGGCGTGCTGGAGTCGGCGAAGATGTAGCTCGCCGCGGCGTAGCGGTTGGTGAAGCCCACGAAGCCCGACGACCGATGCGACTCAGTGGTGCCGGTCTTGCCGGACATCGGCAGGGTCCACCCCACCGAGCCGGCCGAGCCCGATGCGGTGCCGCCGCTCTGATCGTCCTTGCTCAGCGCGTTCGCGAAGGTGTTCGCCAGTCCCTCCGGTACCGCCTGGTCGCACGGCTCGATGGTGTACGACACCTCGTGGCCGTGGCGGTCGAAGATCTTGTCGATCGGGGTCGGCGGACACCACGTCCCACCGGAGGCCAGCGTCGCCGCCACATTGGACAGCTCGAGCGCGTTGAGCTGGAACGGGCCCAGAGTGAACGAGCCGATGTTCTGTCGCTTGATGAAGTCGGCCAGGCTTTCGTTGCTTTCCGGGTCATAGGCGCGCGCCGTCGCCGGAGTCGCGTAGGAGCGCATCCCCAACCGGACCGCCATGTCGACCGCGCGGGGAACGCCAACCTGTTGAATCAACTTGGCGAATGCCGTGTTTGGTGAGGTGGCCAGTGCGTCGGTCACGTTCATTGAGCCGCGGTAATTGCCCGCGTTCTTCACGCACCAGGTTTCCTTGGGACAGCCTGGCGTATCGCTGCTGCCCAGGCCCTTGGCTTGGAACGAGCCCGGTACAACCAGTTGAGCGTTGATACCCATGCCCATCTCCAGCGCTGCAGTGGTGGTGAAGATTTTGAAGATGGAGCCCGCCCCGTCACCGACGAGCGAGAACGGTTGCGGCTGCACCGTCTCGTTGGCGTCGCTGTTGAACCCATACGTGCGGTTGCTGGCCATCGCCATCACCCGATGCGCGTCCTTGCCGGGCTTGATCACGCTCATCACGCTGGCGACCCCGTCCAAGGTCGGGCTGGCGACCTTGTCGATCGCCTGCTTGACAGAAGCCTGCACCTTCGGGTCCAGCGTCGTGCGGATCAGATAACCGCTGCGTGCAACTTGCTCCTTGTTGATGCCCGCCCGCGCGAGGAAGTCCAGCACATAGTCACAGAAGAACGCGCGATCGCCGGCGGCGATGCAGCCACCCGGCAACTCGTTGGGCTGCGGCAGGATGCCGAGCGGTGTCGCGATGGCGGCCCGGAGCTCGCCGGCTTGCTGCGGCAGGTTCTCGATCATGGTGTCCAGCACCACGTTTCGGCGTTGCCAGCGCGCCCTCGGGGTTGGTGTACGGGTTCAGCGAGCTCTCCGACTGCACCAACCCGGCCAACAGGGCGGCCTGCTGCCAGTTGAGCTGCGACGCGTCGATACCGAAGTAGGTCCTAGCGGCGTCCTGGACGCCGAAGGCGTTGTTGCCGAACGACAACAAGTTCAGGTAGCGGGTCAGGATCTCGGCCTTGGTGAACGTCTTGTCGAGCGTGAGCGCCATCCGGATCTCGCGCAGTTTGCGCGCCGGGGTGATTTCGACGGCCGCCCGCCGCTCGGCGTCGCTCTGCGCTGTCACCAGCAATTGATAGTTCTTGACGTACTGCTGCTCGATCGTCGAGCCGCCGCGGGTGGTGCGGTCGCCGTAGAGGTAGCCGGACAGACCAGTCAGCGAGCCCTGCCAGTCCACGCCGTTGTGCTCGGCGAACCGCTTGTCCTCGATCGACACGATCGCCAGCTTCATCGTGTTGGCGATCCGATCGGTGGGCACCTCGAACCGGCGCTGCGAATACAACCAGGCGATCGGATTCCCTGCCGCGTCGACCATCGTGGTCACCTGCGGGACGTCACCCGCGAGAAGCTGCGCCGAGCCGTTGGCGACGACATCGGAGGCGCGGTTGGACAACAGCCCGAGGCCCCCCGCCAGCGGGAACATCAGGCCCGCCGCCACGACCCCGGCCAGCAGACAGCACCATGCCAGCTTGATGACCGTTACCCCCGTCGGCCGCCCCTCCGACATGCCTACAGAGTAGTTCTCCCTTTTGATGGAGCCGGCCATTTCATGCAGTCTCAAGCGGGGATGTCGCGGCTCAGCCGCCGATCTTGCCGCGACGGCGGCCACGCCTGTTCACCCTCCGAGGCGTCCACTCCGGCGTATGGCCGAGCCTGCACCCGTGCAGATGCTGCCGCAGAACTGATTAGTTGCGCTTGATTGTGAAGCACGTATTGTTCGGGCGCGCAACGGGTTTCAGCGAATCCGAATTGCCATCAGGCTGACACCCGCCACCCATTGCCATGCCTTGCCCGTGGGAGGACGATGAAGTGGTCCGGCGGCGCCGTCGAGACGCTGCCCCACATACAACGGAGGCAGATCATGTATGCACGAAGCACCACCATCCAGGGGCAGCCCTCGTCCATTGACGCCGGTATCGCGCATACGCGCGACAGCGCGATGCCCGCGCTCGAGGGCATCGACGGGTGCGTTGGCTTGTCCCTGTTGGTCGACCGAACGTCCGGCCGCTGCATTGTTACCACCTCCTGGGAGTCCGAGGAGGCGATGCGCGCAAGCGAGGAGTCCATTCGGCCGATTCGTGACCGGGCCGCCGAGCTTTTGGGTGGTAGCAGGCAGGTCGAGGAATGGGAGATCGCTGCCATGCATCGCGAGCACCGCGCGAGTGAGGGCGCCTGTGTCCGAGCCACCTGGGTCAAGGTCGATCCGGATCAAATCGACGGAGGCATCGACTTCTACAAGACGACTATCCTGCCCGCCCTCGAGGAGCTGGAGGGATTCTGCAGTGCCAGCCTGCTCGTCGACCGAGCGTCCGGTCGTGGTGTGGCCGCGGCGACCTTCGACAACGTCGAAGCGATGGAGCGGAACAAGGACCAGTTGGACAGGATCAGAGCCACGGGCAGCCAGGAAGCACGCGCAGAGGTACTCGACCAGTGCGACTTCGAGTTGGCGGTCGCACACCTGCGTGTGCCCGAGATGGTCTGACCGCAGGACAAGCGCGGCGCGACTCCAGGTAGCGCGACCGTCGTAAGCACCCGGGAATGCCGGCCTGCCGACAACTTGCGCTACCTGTAAGGAGGACAACGTAATAGAGGTGCCCGACATGGTGTCCCGCGAGTGGCGGGCCTGCCGCCGCTTTGCGTAGGCCCTGCGGCCGCTACTCCGTGCCGTGAACTCGGGCCCCGCACACGTTTTGGTATCAGCTCCGCGACCCCGGCCAGTCCCGCACCGGGCCCGTACGCGGAGAGGGTTTGCGCCGAATGTCGGTGCTTACGTCGGCGCCTGGTTCGCAGGCAACGCCACCGCGTGACGTTCCGTCGATACCTCTACACCCAATTGCGGCGTCGGTACTGGGTATCGGGTTACTGTCGAGTAGCACCGGCTGAGTGGAGGTCCGCGATGACCGTTACCGAACATGTCAGCGAGCGGCAGGCCCGCGAGGTCGCCGAGCAGGCGCGCGAGACGCAGTGGCGCCAGCCCAGTTTTGCCAAGGAGTTGTTCCTTGGCCGGTTGCGGTTGGACCTGGTCCATCCCCACCCCAGCGGTCCGCCGGAGGCCGCGGAGCGAGGTGAGGCGTTCCTGGCCAAACTGCGGGATTTCTGCGAATCACAGATCGATGCCGCGGTGATCGAGCGGGACGGGCAGATCCCCGACAAGGTCGTTCGGGGTTTGAAGGAACTCGGCGCGTTCGGCATGAAGATCGGGACCAAGTACGGCGGGGTCGGCCTGTCACAGCTGTACTACAACAAGGCGCTCGCGCTGGTCGGCTCGGTGCATCCCTCGCTGGCCGCGTTGCTTTCCGCGCACCAGTCGATCGGTGTGCCGCAGCCCATTTCGATGTTCGGCACCGAGGAGCAGAAGCGAACGTGGCTGCCCCGGTGTACCCAGGAGATCAGCGCGTTCCTGCTCACCGAGCCCGACGTGGGCAGCGACCCGGCCCGGGTGCACGCCACCGCCACCCCGGACGGCGATGACTATGTGCTGAACGGGGTCAAGCTGTGGACCACCAACGGCGTGATCGCCGACCTGCTGGTGGTGATGGCTCAAGTGCCCAAGAGCGAGGGACACCGCGGTGGGATCACCGCGTTCGTGGTAGAGGCGGATACACCGGGCATCATGGTGGCGAATCGCAACGCGTTCATGGGGTTGCGCGGTATCGAAAACGGCCTCACCCGGCTGACCAACGTGCGGGTACCGGCCGCGAACCGCATCGGCCGCGAAGGCGAAGGGCTGAAGATCGCGCTGTCCACGCTCAACGTCGGGCGGCTTTCGCTGCCGGCGCTGTGTACCGGGTCGGCGAAATGGTGTCTGAAGATCGCCAGGGAGTGGTCCCGGGAGCGGGTGCAGTGGGGCCGCCCGGTCGGTGAGCACGAAGCAGTGGCCGGCAAGGTGGCGTTCATCGCGGCCACCGCCTACGGCCTGGAGGCGATGCTCGACCTGGCCACTGAGCTGGCCGACGCGGGCCGAACCGACATTCGGATCGAGGCGGCGCTGGCAAAGCTCTACGGCTCGGAGATGGCCTGGCTGATCGCCGATGAGTTGGTGCAGATTCGCGGCGGACGCGGCTACGAGACCGCCGAGTCGCTGGCCGCCCGCGGCGAGCGCGGGGTGCCGGCCGAGCAGATATTGCGCGACTTGCGCATCAACCGGATCTTCGAAGGCTCCACCGAGATCATGCACCTGCTGATCGCCCGCGAGGCGGTGGATACACACCTGGCGGTGGCCGGCGACATCATCGACCCCGAGGCCGACCCGCGCAGCAAGGCGCGAGCGGCCGCGAAGGCCGGCAAGTTCTACGCCCGCTGGCTGCCCACCCTGGTCACCGGCAAAGGCCAGCTGCCCGCGTCGTTCACCGAATTCGGACCGCTGGCCGAGCATTTGCGCTATGTCGAGCGGGCCGGCCGCCGACTGGCGCGCAGCACCTTCTACGCGATGTCGCGGTGGCAGGGCAAATTGGAGCACAAGCAGCGGTTCCTGGGACGGATCGTAGATATCGGCGCGGAACTGTTCGCGATGACCGCGGCCTGCGTCCGGGCGCAGCGTGACCGGGCGGACGCTACCGCGGTCGAGCTCGCCGACGCGTTCTGCCGCCAGGCCAGGGTTCGGTCCGAGCAGCTGTTCGACCAGCTCTGGCACAACTGCGACGACTCCGACCAAACGCTGGCTCGTGGCGTGCTCGAGGGTCGCTACACGTGGCTAGAGGAAGGCATCCTCGACCCGTCGATCGAAGGACCGTGGATCGCTCAGGACGGCGGCGCCGCGGAGCACGACGTGCACCGCGTCATCCGGTGATCCAGATTAGTGCTGATCCGCGCTGTGCGTTTCCTCGCCCAGTCCACTGGCGTCGCTCATAAGTCCTGCGGCGACAGGCGGATCATGAGGAAAGCGCTGGGGCTTCAGGACTCATGCCATCTTGCAGCGAAGATGCCCCGGCGGGGCTATCCGCATCGGTGCCAGCCCGATCGTATGCGCGGAGTTGTGGCCGTGACGCCACGGCCAAGGCAGAAGATTCGCTGATGCCGAACCGTTGGTGCAGCCGCGCCAGCGGTGCAGGCGCCCACCAGTTCACCCGGCCAAGCACACGCATGAAGGCCGGCATCAACAGCATCCGAACCAGCGTGGCGTCCACCAGCACGGCCAGCGGCACTCCGACGCCGAAGATCCGCATGACCGACACGTCGGCGGCCACCAGTGAGGCGAACGTCACCGCCATCAGCAACGCGGCGGCCGTGACCACCCGGCCGGTGCGGGCCAAGCCCAACGCGACGCTCTCATCGTTGTCGGCCCGGGTCTTGCCTGTGGCCAGCCAGGACTCGCGAATCCGCGAGATCAAGAACACCTCGTAGTCCATCGACAACCCGAATGCCAGGCAGAACAACAGCACCGGGACACTGGCCACCAACGTGCCGGTGGCCGTCGTGCCGAACGCGCCGAGGTGGCCGTCCTGGAAGATCCATACCAGCGCGCCGAATGCAGCGGTCAACGACAACACGTTGAGCAGCAACGCCTTTAACGGCAGGACGACGCTACCGGTCAACAGGAACAACAGCACGAAGGTGATCGCGGCGATGACCGACAACGCGAGCGGCAGCCGGGAGGTCACCGCGTCCGAGCTGTCGCGGTTGATCTGCGCCCACCCGGTCAGCTGGATGTCTCGGCCGCCGGGTGTGGCGATGGCGTGCAGCCGATCCAGCTGGGCTTCCGACGCCTCCGAGTACAGCGGGGCCGTGGAGCTGACGGTCAAGAACGCGCTGCCGTCTTTGAATCCCGTTGCGGCCGAAGCGGGCCCGACCAGTACTCCGTTGAAGAACGTGCCGCCGGGCGACGACACCGACGACACGTCCGGCACTTGCGACAACTCCGCGGCGTAGCGGTCGAGTTCGGCCTGCGTCGCCGCACCCATTCGCGGAATCACCACGGTCACATCGGTTAGAGAGTTGATCAAAAAGCCGTCGCGCAGCTCGTCGCCGACCTGGCGCGCCTGCGCCGAGTCCGGCAGCACGCGGTCGTCCGGATAGCCCCACTTGATGCCGAGGAATGGAGCGCCCAGCACAAGAAGCAGCGCGATGATGGCGAGTCCGATCGGAATCGACCGCTTCATAACGGCTTTCGTCCAGCGGTACCAGATCGTCTGCTCGACTGGGCGCGCTACGGGATCGGGGCGACCCAGCAGCCGACGCGACGAGGCGGCGCACATCCAGTGCGTCAAGCCGCTCGCCGAGCAGCATGATCGCCGCGGGCGTCACCACCAACGCGGCAACGGCCGCGAGAGCGACCACCGCGACGCCCCCATAGGCGAACGACTTCAAGAAGGACATCGGGAAGAGCACCATCACGAACATCGACAACCCGACCGGAACCGCCGAGAACAGCACGGTACGGCCGGCGGTGGCCATCGTGCGCGTCAGCGCCTCCTCACGTCCTGCACCGGCGGCGACCTCGTCACGGAACCGGCTGACGATCAGCAGCGTGTAGTCGATGGCCAACGCGAGTCCCAGCGCGAGAGTCAAATTCAATGCGAACACCGACACCTCGGTGGCGAACGTGATCGCCCGCAGCACAGCCATCGAGCCAATGATCGCGAACATGCCGACCGCCAATGGCAGCAGCGCCGCGAGCAGTCCACCGAAAACCCAGACCAGCAGCAGGAAACTCAGGGGGACCGCGATGGTTTCCATCACCAACAAGTCCTCGCTGGTTTGGTCGATGATCTGCGCATAACTCATCACCTCCCCGCCTGCCCTGACCGTGACGCCGTCAACGTGCGGCAAGAGATCGCTCACCTGCTTCGCGTGCTCCTGCGCGAGGGCTTCACCGCCCGTGATGGCAGCGACGATCAGCCCCGTCCTACCGTCGCGGCTGACCAACGCCGCCTCGGCCTGCGGCGGCGCGGTCCAGGCCGACTGCAGTCCGGTCACGAACGGCAGCCTCTTCAACTGCTCGACGAGATCGGTGCCGACGGCTCGCGCGTCCTCGCCGTGCACGCCCGCATCGGAGGTCACCGCGATGATCAACTGCTTGTCACCAAGGTCGAATTTGTCTGCCAGCACCTGCGACGCATGCCATGACTCCGACGTCGGGTCTTGGAAGCCGCCATTGGCCAGACTCTTGGTGACCGGAATACCGAAGATGGCCGCGCCGACCATCACCAGCACCGCGACGGCGATGATTCGCCGCGGCGCGGCAATGGCCAGTGTGGCGATTCTGTCCAGCATGAGCGCAGCGTAGGAGCGTCCGACAGGTGATGACCCGCGTAGACACCTACCTGTTTATCGGCGAACTTCTCATCCTCACTCGGCGAGCTGGTTGACGATACCGGCGAAGACCTTCGGCAGCGCCGCGGCGGCCGGCACGATGCGTGAGCGCAGCGGCGCGTACTCGCTCGCATGCAGCACCGCCGCCGTCAGCAGCCGGTAGCGCCGCGACATCGCTCGCCACTGCCGGTCGTAGTCTTCCGGCCGATCGGCGACGACGCACCCCACCAATAGCTCGGCACCACCGAACGCGATGCCCAGCCCCTCACCGGTCAGCGCGTCGACATAGCCCGCCGCGTCACCCGCCAACAGCACCCGCCCCGCCATTCGGCTGCGAACCTTCTGCCGCAACGGACCGGCCGCCATGTCCGGGCCGTGCGGACGACCGCGCACCCGCTCCGCCAGCGCCGCGAACTCCCCAAGATGGCTGTCAAACCCACCTCGGCGCGACGTGAGGATCGCGATCCCCACGCAGTCGTCGGCGACCGGCGTCACGTACGCCTCGGCGTCGCGGCCCCAATGCACCTCAACGTGATCGGTCCACGGGGCGATCTGCACATGCCGGCGGATGCCCCATCGTCGCCGACCATCGCAGGGCACCGCCAGCCCCAGCGATCGGCGGATCGGCGAGTGCAGCCCGTCGGCCGCCGCCAAGTACCGCGCACGCAACTCCCCCACCCGAACCGACGCCCCATCCTGGGTGACCTCGCCGACGTCGCCCTTCACGACCCGCACCCCAGCCGCCGTCGCCGCATCCAAAAGTGCTGCGTGCAAAGCAATCCGTCGCACACCCCGGCCCGCCCCAGACCGGAACGAAGCGTCGACCTGCCGGTCCCCGTCCAGATAACTGAGGCCAAAGAACTCCCTGCCCTGCGGCTGGACCCCGAGGCGTTCCAGCTGCCGCACGGTGTGCGGCATCAACCCTTCGCCGCAGGCCTTGTCGATGGCTCCGCTGCGCCGTTCGACGACGACCACGTCAAGCCCCGCCCGTGCTCCGTGCAGCGCGGTGGCCAGCCCCGCCGGGCCACCACCAGCGACGAGCAGGTCGATCACGTCAGGCTCGACAGCGCAGCGTTCTCCACCCTGATCCGCGTCCTCAGCAGAGCCGCGTTGAGCACCGAGAACACCAGCGCCGTGATCCACCCCGTCTGCACCAACGGCAGCGCTACCCCTTCCGCGACGACGGCGACGTAATTCGGGTGCGGCACAACGCGATACGGTCCCCCAGAAACGCGACCCGCGCCCGGCACGACGACCACCCGGGTGTTCCACTGCCGGCCCAGCGTGGT
Organism: uncultured Actinomycetota bacterium; assembly: GCA_963770305.1. GTDB lineage: Bacteria > Actinomycetota > Actinomycetes > Mycobacteriales > Mycobacteriaceae > Mycobacterium. The sequence continues at coordinate 115,690 of CAVYPB010000040.1, read as the reverse complement.
GATGCACCACCACCGCAAGCCCTGAGCGAGCAGCACCACCCCCAACATCGGCCAACCCAGCCGGGCAATGAATCGGCGCCGCATCGTGATCGCCTCCGCCAGGCATCCCGCGAGCAGTCCGGTGTGCAGAACCACCATCACCGGGTAGTGCCGCGCACCAACCTCGACGCCGCCGCGCTGTCGGCTCCAGTCCAGGTTGCGTTGCGATACAACCAGTTCGGCGACCCGCTCCACCGCGACGGCGCCGATCAGCAGTGCGTACCGACCATTCACCTCAGTGCCAGCGCAGCAACACGAGTTCGGAACAGAAGCCGGGACCCATCGCCATCAGCACCCCCGGGCTTCCACTCGGCGGCCGCTTGGTGATTGTGTCGCGCAATACGTGCAGTACCGATGACGACGACAGGTTGCCGACCTCGCTCAGCGAGCGCCAGGTGAGCTCGAGCGCGTCGTCGGACAGACCGAGCGTCGCGGTGATCGCCTCGATCACCTTCGGACCCCCGGGATGACTCACCCAGGCGCCGACGTCGCTGATGTTCAGGTCGTGCGCGGCAAGGAAATTGGTGACGTCGTCGCCCAGGTACTGTTCGACAACAGTCGCTACCTCGGGCCCCAGCACGATCTCGAATCCGTGGGTGCCGATGTCCCAGCCCATCGTGCGCAGTGAGTCGGGGTAAAGGTGGCTGCGCGAATCGAGGATATCTGGGCCGCAGGCGTTGATCTGTTCGGCACGGCGTTCGCCGACCGCCACCACCGCCGCTGCTCCGTCGCCGAACAGTGCCCCTGCGACGAGGGTGGCGATGGTCGGATTGTGCTTGCGTGTGAGCGAGCAGAGTTCGACCGACACCAGCACCGCGACGTCGTCGGGCCTGCCGCGCAGGTAATCGTTCATTCGGGCCACTCCCGCTGCCCCGGCCACGCAGCCCAAACCGAAAAGAGGAACCCGCCGTACATCCGGGCGCAGCCCCAGCCGGCCGGCGATGCGGGCATCGAGCGACGGCACGGCCACGCCGGTGACAGTCGTCGACATGATGAGGTCGACGTCCCGAGGTTCTAGCCCCGCCTCCTCCAGCGCGCCCGATACCGCCGCACACCCGAGTTCCACAGCGTGTTCGATAAAGAGGTCATTCGCCTGGCCGAAGTCGGTCAGGTTCTGATATTCCTCGATCGGCAGCACGAGGTGGCGACTCTGGACTTTGGCGTTTGCATGCAGGCGCGAAACTGCCTCCGCCAGACCGTCGTAACCCGGAAGCTCGAGAAGCGTCTGGGTCACCTCAGCCTGGGTGTAGCGGTGGGGTGGTAGTTCGCCGTGCACGCCGGCGATCACACTTACGTTTTCTTTAGCCACGCTATGGAGACGTGGACGGACGCCGCTCGGGTTCATGTGATCGCTGACACACCTAGCCGGTTTCCGCCAACGAGGGCCGCCGCCTGCCCCAATAGGCACAACACTGCCGATCGATACAGCGTTTTCGCAGACTCTTAGGGCCGGAACTGAAGAATGCGGTCGTCGCCGTCGCGGGGACTGCCCCGACCGTCACGATTGCTCGTGGTGAACCACAGCGCGCCGTCGGGTGCCGCGACGACAGTGCGCAGACGCCCGAACTGTCCGACGAACAGCGGCGCTGGATCGCCCAGTGAGCCGTCGGCGCCGACCGGAATCTGAAAGAGCCTCTGACCACGAAGGGCCGCGACCCACAACGAGCCACCAAAGTAGGCCAGCCCGGAGGGCGACGCTTCGCCGGTCGACCACTGGATCACCGGATCGATCAATCCAGGCGTGTCCGCACGACCTTCTGCCATGGGCCACCCATAGTTGCCACCCGGCCGGATCAAGTTGAGCTCGTCCAGCCGATTCGCACCGTACTCCGTGGCCCACAGTCGACCAGCCGAGTCCCACGCCAACCCCTGAATGTTGCGGTGGCCGAACGACCAGACCGGTGATTCGGGACCGGGATTGTCCGACGGGATTGACCCGTCGGGATTGATGCGAAGGATCTTGCCGCCCAACGACGACCGGTCCTGCGCCAGCTCAGGATTGCCGCTCTCCCCCGTCGACACATAGAGCTTGCCGTCCGGACCGAACGCGATGCGCCCGCCGTCGTGGACGGAACCCGCCGGAATGCCAGTAAATACGGGCGACTGCTCGGTGAGCGCGCCGCCGTCGAACCGCATCCGGACCACGCGGTTGTCCTGCGCCGTGGTGATGTACGCGAAGACCGTTTGACCCGAGGTGGCAAGACCAAGCAGGCCGCCTTCCCCGCGCGCCGCGACGCCGGCCACGCCGCCGACCTGATTCACCACACCAGGCGCCGTCATGTGCTTGACAGCGCCGCTGTCGCGTTCGGCGATCAACGCGCTCCCGTCGGGCAGAAACGCGATCCCCCACGGCACATCGAGGTTGGTCGCCAGGTCGTTGAGCCCGGCGACATTCGGCTGGCCGCGAGATTCGACATCGTTCGCGCAGGCGACGACCAACATCAAGGCCGAGGCAAAAATGACCGCGGCTCGCTTCAAACCCATGCGCATCGTCAGGTCACCTCGGGTGAGTACTGCTTAGGGGTGGCCGGCACAACCAAGCGGCCAGCCACTCATCGTGTTGTCTGCGGGTAACGTTGGCTGCACCTGGACATTGTCCAGCGAAACCGCTAATCGCGGCGGTCTTTTGGGATGGAAGCAAGCGGCAAGGGCTCGTCGCCGAGCGACGTTTTCAGGCGGATCGCCACACTGGCAGTATTGGCCACTGCCAGTGCCCCGCTCGTGCAATGCACCTCCGCGCCACCGCCTCCGCCCGCCACCTCACCGCCGTCTGTCGCCAGGCCGTCGCCGTCCTTCCCGGCGCCGCCGTCGGCCAGCGCGCCGCCAGCACCTGCCGCGGCGACCGTTCACCCGGTCACCGCCGCCGAACTCGGCGCGAGCTGGCGGCCGGGTTGCCCCGTCGAACCGGAACATCTGCGACGAGTCGAAATCAACCACATCGGTTTCGACGGCCAGACCCACCGTGGCGAGCTGATCGTGAGCGAAGACATAGTCGCGGAGGTCATCGCGATCTTCGAGCAACTTCACCGCCTGCGCTATCCCATCGAGAAGATCCGCACGGTCGACCGCTATCCGGCCGCCGACGATGAGTTATCCATGGAAGACAACAACACCTCGGCGTTCAACTGCAGAGACATCCCCGGAACCGGCCGGTGGTCTCAGCACGCCTACGGTCGAGCCATCGACCTCAACCCGCTTCTCAACCCCTACATCGACCGGACGGGCGCATTCCAACCCAAGAACGCCGCGCCGTACCTCGACCGCAGCCGCATAGATCCCGGACTCTTGCACGAGGGAGACCCGGCCGTGCGCGTCTTCACCGATCGTGGTTGGCGCTGGGGCGGGTACTGGCGAACTCCCATCGACTATCAGCACTTCGAGCGGTGATCGTCGACATACAAGGGCTGACGGCACGTCCGGCGCCTACCGGTGGTCTCAGCAGATGACGTCGACGTAGACGGTCTTGTTGGTCACCGTGGTGACAAGGTCGTCTTGGGCTCCAGGCACACCGGAGTCGGTGCGCGAGAACGTCTGGCCTGGGCGAACCGCGTTGAGCGTGCACTGGTCCACCGCGGCGCTGTCGACCCGGCTCACGAGGACATTGAAGCCCTGCGCCCGCAGTTGGCTGATGGTGTCATCGACGGGCGATGGGCCGGAGGGGGCGGCGGAAGCGCTGCCGGCCAGTCCGAGCGCGGCGGATGCCAACGCGCCCGCTGCGAGGGAGGTGAAAAGGATCTTCTTCATTGATGTACCTTTCGTATGTTCTGTCACAGATGACGGATATTTGCTACCTACGTTCGTCCGTCATTGGTCACAGGGGCCTTTGGCGATATCTGCGCCGATCCGCCCTTAGGGTGCAATCGTCGCTCTTCCTGCGGATTTAGTTGTCTCCCAGGGCGTAACAGTCAAACCGAAGAAACCGTCGGTTAAGGATCGGCGATTACATGGTTGACCAACGCCCCCACGCGCCTGCGGCGGTGGATTTGCTATCGGGCTATCCTGTTGTCGTGCCCGGCTCGGGCGATTCAGTTAGGCGGCGTCGCTGTCCAGTCCAACGGGCTGGTGGACGAATTGGTTCAACAATGGCGCCGCCTCAGTTTTTTCTTGATGCGCCCCAAGTTATGCCGTGGCCGTCGTGTCCTCATGAGTACCGGCCTACTCGAATTTTGGTATCTCTCGACAGCAATCATGAGTAGACCTCCTTGCGCACGCGGGTTGGCCTGACCTCGACTGGTTGATCCAGCGCCCGTGAGGGTCTTGCGGCTCGGCTAAACCGCCTTGTCCGGGGTCTGGACAGGGTGACGGCGTCCGCTCAGTACTTCTGTTGCGGTGGTTTGTATTTCAGCGCGTAGCGATAGGAGTCGGCAATCTCGAGCTGCGCTGCTGCCGCTTCGTCGACGACGACCGTGACGTGGGGATGCCACTGAAGCACTCGGCTCGATCCCTCTCGAAGAGTTGAAGACCGCCACGTCCGTGGCTTCGAGCGTGCTCGAGCTGGGCTGGGGATCCCGCACCGCACACGCGATCGCCGTTCTCATCGTCGTTGCGTTGATGATGGTGGCTGGCGAACAACCGATCCGATGACCGCGCACGTCTAGAACACCGCCGGGCGCATCGGCGCCGGCCAGCGCTGAGCCCTTGGCCACCGGCCAGCCGTTCCGGGCGGAATCGAAGACCTCTTGAACACGACGGGTTCTCTCCGGCCGAATTTGCGGTACATGCCGCCTGACGCATTCATTACACGGGATTGCGTACGTTTTGCTTCGCTGAAGAGATTGCCACGTTATTCACGCTCTGGTCGTTGCAGTTTGCGGTGGCAGTTGGTCGCAACCACACCGTGAAGACCCTTGGGACTGCGATACGCACTCTCCGCCGACCGAGGGGGCCAACGCCGACGATCCCGCGCATGAACTCCAAGCATTCGGGCGAGTTCCAAAGACGCTTACCCGCGCGAAGCCCACAACAACGGTAAGTTACCGACGGATTCAGTGCCGATGACCGCTAACTCTTCACCTGCGCTCAGAGCATTCCGACAAAAGTCGTTGTCTCTCAATCTGATTCGTTGTCATAGTTGCGCCCAAGCCCACTGCCCAACATCACCATCGGTGCCGCGCCAACCGAAATACATCCACGCGTACCGCCGCTCAGCGCGAGGGTCGGCTACCGGCCAACGAGTGCTAAACCCAGGCCATGTTCGATAAATCGGCGGCGGAAGCAATGAACGGTGGCGCGCTCAATATGATGGCAACTTGTCCCAATAGTTTGCCAGTGAGCGCCATTGCCGCGGTTATTGCAGCCAAAGTTCGTGACGTAGCGGAGGCGGTAATCTGCGGCATCGCACCATGGTTCTCGTCCGCCGCGGGAATTGCATCGCCGCCGGTGCGCGATCGGGTCGTGGGCTATTCACCTCATCCGCCTGCCAAAGCCTTGCGACACAACGCACTTCGTCCGACACTGCGCCGACGAACCGATTTCGCGATGCACCGGACCCGCGGCGGATGAGATGCGATACTGGTACGAAGTCGGGGATGCCGAGGGGCGGTTACACGCCGGCTGGGTGGGCGCTATGGGCCGGGCGGATATTCATCTTGCAGTGTGCGCGATCGCCGTTGCGTTGTTGGCAGGTGCCAGCAGCGCGGTGGCCGCCGCCGATACCACCGACTCGGCAGGAAGCGGAAGCACCAACAGCAGCGATTCGGCGAGCGGCACCGGCCAGCCCGCCGACCACACTGACGTCAGTACCTACTCCGGCGGTGCGAATGCCAACACCGCCGCCGATCAACCCGGCAGCACCGCCCAGGACAGGACCGGCGGCGCGGCAGGGCCCGGCGGTGAGGAAGGCGGCGAGAAGAAGGGCGAAAAGAAACCTGTCGACGACAATTCCGGCACCGACAAAGGTCCCGGCGGCAGGACCATAAACAGGGCGCCGGCGCTGCTTCCCGAAGCTCCGCCTCCCGTCGAATTCGCCCCCCTCCCCGAAGAGGTACCCCCGCCTCCCCTAGCGCCGGTGCTACCCCCCATCGACCAACCCCCCGGCGTGCCCGCTGAGCCTGGGCCGGTGGGCGCGACGACGGTCGGAGCCGGTGCGTTCCTTCACGGCGGGAACGAACCGCCGGTATTGACCGCACCGGTCATCGTCGCGCCTGTGCCGGCTATGCCCGGGCCCATCCTCGGCGGGTCGATCGCACCGCGCGCGACATTCGGTGGTCCGGCATTCACGTCATCGTCGCGGTGGGCCGGTGAACCGGCGCCACCGATACGTCAGCCATCGACGAGCGAGCCGCCAGCCACAAACGCCGGCCTGACCGCCCGCGGACAAACGTCCAAAGAGGCCGGCTACGCCAACGAGTACCTGCGCAGCCCTCGGTTGTCGGAGATGGCCGCAGGTGCGCTGCCGGGCGTCGCCGGCATGCTGATCATGACCGCTAGCGGCGTCTGCCTTGGATACCGCCAGGCGATGGCGGGTCAACTGCTGCCAACCCAAGGCGCCGGCCGCTTCCTGGCCTAAGTCTTGGGGACCATCGCTCACCGCAACCGCGACTTGCTGCGCGACGCAAGCGGGCGAACTACCGCACGAGGGAACCGGAATTAACTGCTTGGAGTCGACACGTGCGACACCTTCACCGGCCGCGTCGACGGCATCGCCGCGAACATCGGACGGCTGCAGCGCGGCGAGTCGCCCCGCAATGCCATTGCCCGCTAGGACGTTTGGGTAGTGCGGACGGCACGCGCCGACGTGGCGTTGCCGAGGAAATAGATGCCCACCGCGACGAGCAAGGACAGCACGGCGATACCGGCGACGAGGTAGAACCACGCACCGTAGGCGATCGTCGCGCCGCCGATCAAGAGGCTGCCCGAGTCATTGGAGATCAGCGGTGTCCACGACCCGCTCAGCGTGGCGATGACCGCGACCAACGCCGACAGACCACCGATGACCGCACACGTGTAGAACACCGCCGGGCGCGCCAGCCGCGTCTCCTCATAGCGCGGCAGGAAGCGCCTGATGATGATCACCACGTCGACGAACAGCACCACCATCGAGATGCACCAGATCACGGTGACCGCGGCCTGAAGCACGTCGTACACCTTGGTCTGGATGTCGATCGGGTGCCCACCCCCGATGCCCAGCGACGGGAACACGATGAAGGCGACCAACGCGAACAGCGACGCGATGACCGTCTGCACCCAGACCGCGTTGCTGGGCACCTTGTGCTTGTTCACCTTGGCCATCGCGGCGGGCAGCTTCTGGTCAAGTCCCGAGACAAAGACAAGCCGGGCGAACGAAAAGTTGTAGACCACAGTGATGAACAGGAAGAAGGCGGCGAACAGGATCGCGACGAGCTTGCCCACCCAGCTGCCCAGTTCGGCGCCCACCGCCGTCGCGAGCGCCGTCACCTGCGCCGACTGGCCGTCGGTCGCCGGGACCGTCACCATCACCGCCCAGGTCGCCAGCAGGTAGGCCGCCATCACCGCCAGCGACCCCCACACCAGGTACCGAGTGATCGAGCGCTGATCCTTGATCTCGACGCCCATGTTCAGCGGCACCTCCACACCCAGCAGCGCGAGCACCACCAGGCCGAAGAAACTCCAGTTGGTCAGGTTGATACCGGTGTCCGCCGACGGCGCCCACGCCGACCAATCGGTGGGGTCGGTCGCGGGCGCCGCTCCGCTGACCAGGTGCACCACGCCGGCCAGAAACACCAACCCGATCGCCAACGCATAGAGCACGCACACCACGTTCACGATGTTCTGGGTCAGTCGGAACCGTTGGTTGGCCACCACCGCCGACACGACGATGAAGCCGATGATGATCACACCCTGCACCTGAACGCTGGCCGACCCGATCGTCGACGGGAACACGTAGCCCAGGTAGCTAAGCACCACCGTCCCGGTCGCCACCATTACGAGCACGCCCGGCCACCACGCGCAGAACCCCGCGAAGAAACCCCAGAACGGTCCGAAGGCCTTCTGAGTCCACAAATAGATGGAGCCCTCCCCCGGGAACATCCGTCCGAGTTGACCGGTGACGATTGCACCCGGAATCAGGAAGGCCAGGAATCCGACGATCCACCAACCGAAAGCCGCGGGACCCGCGCTTTGAATGACCGCCGCATTGGTGATGAACAGCACGATCGAGACGAAGATCGCGACCATGTCGAATGTGTTCAGAACGCGTGGGAGCATTCCCCCCGCGATGCGCTCGGAGATGAATTCTCCCGGCTGATCGGGCGCTGTCGTCGCCATGGTGTCGTCCTTTCACCAAGCCCCTTCAGGCTAAAGCGACCGGGTCCGTCTGAACAGCCTCGACACGCCCCGCGAGTGGCGTCGGGCCGATGTCATGGGACGTCGACGGCGTGCGTATCACGCGGGTGGTCGAACAAGTCATGCCCTTCCCGGTCGACTTCTTCGCCGAAGCCACGCAGGAAGACGTTGCCGCGGAGACCTGGCTCAGGCCCGACTTCGTCGATGCCGGCGGTCCTTCGAGTTGCCGGTGCATGTGTCGACGACGATACGGAGGTCTCCGGCTTCGACGACAAAGGTGTGAAAGCGGACCACCAGCATCGGCCTTCCTCACGAAACTCGTAGCGGCCGGGTTCCCGTCTGACACAATCGATTTCGTCGTCTGCACCCACCTGCACGTCGATCATGTCGGCTGAAACACGCGCCTGCTCGACAGAGAATGGATCCCGACGTTCCCCCGCGCCCGCTACCTGTTCGGCGCCGGCGACATCGAATGCTGTTCGCACGCAAGCGATCCGCCGCACGCACCCTCGTTCGCCGATTCCGTGCAGCCCGTCATCGACGCCGGGCTTGCCGATTCGGTGGACACCGACGAGGCGCGCACTGCTGGCAGCGGCGGCGACGACGAATGCGCTCGTGCTCGGCACCCATTTCACCGGCACCGCCGCTGGCCGCATCCTCTCGACCGACCAGGGCTACCGCTTCGCGCCCCAACCCTGACGACTGCCGGCGGAGCGCGGTCGGCGCGGTCGAGGCCGCGACAGCACGACCTCGACCTGGCGCGTTATCGGCCGTTTACCAGCGCCAGCCCCGATGGAACCCACGCCCGTAACCACCGCGGAAGTGCCCGTAACCACCGCGGAAGTGCCCGTAACCACCGCGGAAACCGCCGCCGTGCCGACCGCCCCCGTACCAACCGCCGCCCCAACCGGCCGCCTCCACGGTGGGGGCCGCGGCGATCGTCGCCGGCTGGACCGGAGCGGGAGCGGCCGCGGCTATCGGTGCGGCGCCGATCGCGACCGCGGCAGCACCCGCCGCCAACATCGGTGTGATGCACTTCAATCCAATTCGCATAATGGAACTTCCTTCGATTGTCTATGTACTTGCCCTTCCAGATTCGCGCGCCATCGGGCCGGCGACGTTACCGCTGACACCCATTTAGTGCCCCCTGCTAGCCGGTAGGCAATCTGGGAGCGATCGACGACCGCCACGTTGAAAGTGATGGCGCCTGAGCACCTTTGGTGTCTATCGCTGTGAGCTGGGTGTCAACACACTGAAGGCCGCACCCTGCGGGTCGGTCAAGACGGCACCCGGCCAACCGACCCGGGTAGGTTTAGACCCGTGGCGCGCTTTCGGGACCGGGTGGCGATCGTGACCGGCGCCGGAGCGCCGGGCGGCATCGGTGCGGCAGTGGCACGCGCGCTCGTCGCCGAGGGCGGCCGGGTCGTGCTGGGCGCCACCTCCGAGCGCGTGCATCAGCGGGCCGCAGAACTCGGCGACGCGGCCGTCGGGGTGATCGCCGATCTGACCGTCGACGGGGCGGCCGACAGTCTGGTGCGCGCCGCGCTGGACCGGTGGGACCGTGTCGACGTGCTGGTAAACAACGCCGGCATGACGTCGGTGGCATCGGGTTGGGACGCCGACGACGATGTCGCGGAGATGTCGCTCGCAGCGTGGGATGCGGCGCTGGCCCGCAACCTCACGACGGCATTTCTCATGTGCCGGTCGGTGGTGCCCCTGATGACAGCGGCCGGATACGGGCGAATCGTCTCAATCGGGTCGACCACGGGCACGGTGAACGCGATGCCGGGTCAGTCGACCTACACCGCCGCGAAAGCGGGCCTGGTGGGCTTGTCGCGGGCACTGGCCCTGGAGGTCGTCGGAGACGGCATCACCGTGAACGTCGTTGCGCCAGGCTACATCTCCACCGATTCACAGTTAACGTTCGAAGCCGCCGCCGCGGCGGCGGGACCGATCGGGCGCAGTGGCACGCCGGCGGAGATCGCCGCGTGCGTGCTCTTTCTCGCCCACGAGTCGGCCTCGTTCGTCACCGGGACGGTGGTGGTGGCCGACGGCGGCCATGGTCTGCCGGAGACTTGGCCACGGCCCTGAGTTCACCACGGCCCACAGGTTCACCCGCCGGCTCGCGCGCGCCAGCGTGAGCTCGAAATATCAATTGCGTTGCGACGCAGGCCATCCGCGGTCGCGCAAGTCATCCGATTAGATTAGGGGCGACGTTAAAAGCCGACCGCCTGCCCGTCGCGTCGCGGATCGCTCGCCGCGACGTAGCCGTCGCCGAGTCGCCAGATCGCCTGGCAGCTACCGAACTGGTTGTAGTCCTCCACGGCGACGAGTTCGTGGCCACGCTCGCGCAACCCCTCCAGCGTGGCCGGCGGGAAGCCGTCCTCGACGCTGACCTGCAGCCCCTCGACCCACCGGAACCGCGGCCCGTCGCAAGCCGCCTGTGGGTTCTGCCCGTAGTCGGCAATTCGGACCACCACTTGGACGTGGCCCTGCGGCTGCATCGTGCCGCCCATCACGCCGAAGCTCATCACCGGCACGCCATCCTTGGACATGAAGCCGGGAATGATCGTGTGATACGGACGCTTGTTCGGGCCTACCTGATTCGGATGCCCCGGTGTGGACACGAAGTGCACGCCGCGGTTGTGCAGCGAGATCCCCGTGCCCGGCACCACCACGCCCGAGCCGAACCCGATGTAGTTCGACTGAATCATCGACACCATCATCCCGGTCGCGTCGGCGGCGGTGAGGTACACCGTGCCGCCGGTGGGCGCGCCCGCGGCCGCCGGAAGAGCACGCCTGAAGTCGATCAGCTTCGCGCGTTCCTTCAGGTACTCCTTGTCGAGGAGTTGGCCCGGGCGCAACGCCATGCAGTCGGGATCGGCGACGTAGGCCTGCGCGTCGGCGAAGGCCAGCTTCACCGCCTCGATCTGCAGGTGCACGCTGTCAGCCGAATCGACCGCAAGCGCGGCCATGTCGAAGTTCTCGAGAATGCCGAGCGCGATCAGCGCGACGATTCCCTGGCCATTGGGCGGGATCTCGTGCACGGTGTAGCCGCGATAGTCGCCGGCGATCGTGTCGACCCAGTCGGCGCGATGATTGGCAAGGTCGCTAGCGAGCATGGCGCCGCCATTGGCTCGAGCATGCGCCTCCATTGCTGCCGCGAGTTCTCCGCGGTAGAACGCCTCGCCGTTGGTCGCGGCGATCTTTTCCAGGGTCGCGGCGTGCTCTGGGAGCGTGAAAAGTTCGCCGGGCATCGGCGCCCGCCCGTTGCGCAGGAACGCGTCGGCGAAACCCGGCTGCGACGCGAGCAGCGGCACCTGTGCAGCCCACTGCGCCGCGATCGTCGGCGACACCAGAAAACCGTTGCGGCCGTAGTGAATCGCCGACTCAAACAGCTTGGCGAACGGCAACCGGCCAAACTTGCCGTGCAGCGCTACCCACGCCGACACCGCGCCCGGCACCGTGACGGAGTTCCAGCCCACCGGCGGCACAGCGTCGCCGGAGAAGTATTCCGGTGTCCACGCGGCCGGCGAGCGGCCCGACGCGTTCAGCCCGTGCAGCTGCCGTCCATCCCAGACGATCGCGAATGCGTCCGAGCCGATGCCGTTCGACACCGGCTCCACGATCGTGAGCGTGACCGCCGTGGCGACGATCGCATCGACCGCATTGCCGCCGTCTGCCATTACCTGCAGCCCCGCTTGCGCGGCCAAGGGCTGCGACGTGGCCACCACGTTGCGAGCCAGCACGGGCTTGCGCGGCCACCCATACGGCAGCTGCCAGGAGAACGGGGCGCTCACCCCTCGAATGTAAGCCGTCCAGGACAACAGGTTAGGGTCGAGTGCCGTGAATGGACCGACGGCCAGTTAGGCAATAACGACTCCGCAAACGACGTCCGAGATGTTGACCTGACGCACGCGCACATGTTATTCGGGCCGCTCTAACGTTGAGGGCCCGTCCCGCGCCACCGGTGGTCTCAGCAGGTGATGTCGACGTAGACGGTCTTGTTGGTCACCGTGGTGACAAGGTCGTCTTGGGCTCCAGGCGCACCGGAGTCGGTGCGCGAGAACGTCTGGCCAGGGCGAACCGCGTTGAGCGTGCACTGGTCCACCGCGGCGCTGTCGACCCGGCTCACGAGGACGTTGAAGCCCTGCGCCCGCAGTTGGCTGATGGTGTCATCGACGGGCGATGGGCCGGAGGGGGCGGCGGAAGCGCTGCCGGCCAGTCCGAGCGCGGCGGATGCCAACGGGGCAATCCTGTTGTTGTGCCCGTGTCGGGCGGTTCAGTTAGGCGGCGTCGCTGTCGAGTTCAACGGGCTGCTGGACGATCTGGTTCAAACCATGTTTGGCGGCGCTTTTTTCGCTGCTTGGCCCGTTGCCGGACCGAGCATCGCCGTTGATGCACCAAAGCTGAATTTCGAGTAGCGCTCCGAGTTAGCCGGGCGAACCGTCGATCAGAGCTGGTCGCGAAGTCCTTCAACGAAGTTGACCAACATTGCGCGATGCGACCCGGGCCAGTAGATGCGTCCGCACCCCGCACAGCGGCTGAAATCGTTGTAGTACTGGCGGGTCAACGGCTCAAGGTGGTCGATCACCTCGTCCTTGTTAACGGCGACCAGCCTGCCGTTGCACCGCACGCACCGTGTGAACGGCGCCAGCCGGTGCTGCAGATCCAGTCGCCGGATCACCTCGAGCGTCTGCTCGTCGGGGTGATCGGAGCGGACGAAGAGGCCATGGGTGATGGCGCGACGCTTCAACAGGGCACGGTCCCGGGTCAGCAGAATCCGCTGCTGGCCCAGGCTGACATCGGCCAAGGTCTGATCATCGGCGTCACTGGACCACCACACGTCGAACCCGAGCAGTCGAAGCAGCCGCGCCAGCCGACCGAGGTTGACGTCGATGACGAAGCGCGGATCACGCAGCGGCACCGGCCGCAGCCGGGCCGTGGACCCGATATCGAGCGCCTCGAACATCGGGTACGCGGCGATGCGGTCGCCGGACGTCGGCCGATGGGCAAAATCCTCCGCATTCGCGTTAACCAGGATGAGGTCGACCTCGGTATGCGGAATGCCCATCGCCTCCAGAACGTCCTTCACCGTCTGATGGGGCCGGAACGGACGGCGCACGGTTACACCGCGCGACGCGGGCCCCAGGAAGTCGTTCAGCTCGGCATATGCCCGGACGTTCAGGTAGCCGGCCATTCCCCATGGTCTCCGGCGGAAGAGTCGGGCGCAATCGTGTCGCTCGAGCGTCCCGTCAGCCGCGGGTGTCCCGTACCGCGAGGACGGGCCAACGGTCGGGCACGCCCTTCAGAGGCGTGAATCCCGCGGTCGGTGAATGCGATTCGCGACCCCAGCACCATCGGCGGGATCACGCCCGACACGAGGACTTCGCCGGGCCCCGCGAGCGCCATGATGCGCGCCGCGATGTGCACCGCGATGCCGTGGACGTCACCGTCGGCCATCTCCACCTCACCGGTGTGCAGGCCGGCGCGAATCTCGAGGCCGAGGTCCTCCACTGCGTCGCGGATCGCGCGCGCACAGTCGATTGCTCGCGCCGGACCGTCGAAGGTCGCGAGCGCGCCGTCGCCGGTGAACTTCACGATGACACCGCGGGCGCCGGCCACGTGACGCTCGACGAGGCGGTTGTGGGCAGCGAGGGCCGCGGTCCACGCATCGTCCCCCAGCTGCGCCGCACGTTCGGTCGATCCGACGATGTCGGTGAACAGCACGGTCGACAGCACGCGGTTTGACGGTGCAGCCGAGCGTCCGCCGGTGAGAAACGATTCGATCTCGTCGAGCACGCGGTCGGCGTCGCCTGCGAACCAGATGTTGTCGTCGCCGTCGAGTTCCACCAGTCGCGCGTGCGGGATGCGCTCGGCGAGATCTCGTGTGTGCTCGCTACGCACGTGGCGGTCGCCACGCCGGTGCAACAGCAGCGTCGGCGCCTGGATGCTCTCGAGTGTGGGGCGGACATCGCTGTGCAGATACAGGTCGAGCACCGCCCGGAAGTATCCGGGACCGCCGGAAAGACGCTCGGCGCGCGCCCACCAGCGCCGCTTCGCGGCGTCACCCGCCCAGCTCGGCGCCAGGTTGTCGACGACCCTACCGGTGCCGACGGTCCGCTCGAAGCCGTCGAGATATCTCGCGAGTGCAGACTCGGGCATACCGAAAGGCTGATCCGCGGCACGCATGTAGCGCGCGAACGGGCCGAAGAGAGCCAACGACCGCACTCGCTGGGGATGGCTGGCGGTCAGCAGCATGACCGGAAGCGCCGACTCCGACATCGCAAAGACCGACACGCACTCGCTTCCCACCGCGTCGAGCACAGCGACGAGCCCGTCGGTCCAGGCCTGCATCGCGGGACGGTCGTGAATCGGCACCGCGTCGGAGCTCCCGGTGCCGAGGAGGTCGGTCAAGATCAGGCGGCTGAACGACGCCAGCCGGCGAAGATGGCCGGCGACGGTGGGCTCATCCCACAGGAGGTCGATCGGGAACGTCGCGGTCGGCACGAAGAGGAGATCCGGCCCCTCACCGACGATCTGGTACGGGAGGTGATGGGAGTCGCCATCCTTCGCGTAGAGCGTCTCCGGAGTGCCCGCCATGCCGTGAGCATTGCACGGCGGCGGCTCATACCATGGCCACAAGCCTGAAATGCAACGTCCACCTCTGAGGCCGCGGGATCAGCGTCGCTGCCGAGCGCGGAAAATGACGCCCGAGCAAAGCCGTCGAAACTCTGAAAGACACACTCTGCCAACGCATTTAGCTGCGGTTGTCCTGCTAGGAGGAGTTCGCTCACATGTAGGTCACCTTTTGTGCGACGCTCAAGCCAGGGCACACCAAATCAACGACGGAGGCGGCGGCACATGACTGCTCCAACCATGTTTCATCGACTGGCAGCGGAGATGATCGGCACTTTCTGGTTGGTCCTGGGCGGCTGCGGCAGCGCGGTGTTCGCCACATCGGTGTTCCTCCCTGAGGGCGTCTCGGTAGGGATAGGTCTACTCGGAGTGGCTATCGCCTTCGGTCTGACCGTACTCACGGGTGTCTATGCGTTCGGCACGATCTCCGGTGGGCATTTCAATCCCGCGGTCACGCTGGGCGCGGCGCTTGCGAAACGGGTGGAGTGGAAAGCTCTGCCGGCCTACTGGACTGTTCAGGTGATCGGCGGTTTACTCGCTGGCCTGGTGATCTACCTCATCGCCAGGGGCAAGCAAGGCTTCAGCGCCACCGGCAGCATGGCGGCCAACGGATTCGGCGCGCACTCTCCTGGCGGCTACGCACTTTCGGCAGTCCTCGTCACCGAGATCGTCCTGACTTTTGTGTTCCTGCTCGTCATCCTGGGATCCACCGATGACCGGGCGCCCAAGGGATTCGCCGGGCTGGCCATCGGCCTAACCCTCACGGTGATCCACTTAGTCTCCCTCCCCATCTCCAACACGTCGGTCAACCCGGCGCGGTCGACGGGCGTCGCGTTCTTCAACGGTAACGGCGCCCCCGCGCAGCTCTGGGTGTTCTGGCTCGCACCGCTCATCGGCGCTGCGATCGCCGGAATTGCATACCCGTATCTGTTCGGCAAGCGTGAACAACTCGCCAGGCGCCCGGTCCGCGATGACAGGTTTGAAGCCGACGACTCGGGCCAGCACCGACCGGCAGAGGCATGGTCCCGAGGTGGAGATCCTCAACCTCGTCGACGACCACCCCCGGCTCCAGGAACATGGCCACCGCACTTGCCGCCTCCCGAGCGTCCGTAATCACAGCTGCGCGATACAGACGTCAAACGGCTGGGAGGCTCAATGGTGTTGTGGGATTTGACCGAGACGTCACATCACCGGGGCGGAGGGGCGCCCGGCATTTCGATCGGGGGCACCCCGGGTGTTCCGAGCTTTCCGGCGAGCCAGGGCAACGCCGCAGCGAACGCCGACGCCGCTGATGGAAAGTCATGCTTACCAGGGTTGGACACCACCGCACACTCGATGCCGTGACTGCTGGCCAATTGGCACAGAATATTTGCGATGGCGGCATGGTCCTCGGATTTCGGATCCGTGTTGTCTGCGGGAAGCGGACGGGCGTCCGTCGGAGCGCGGTACACCGTTGGAGTGTCGACCGAGACCGCGAACCAGCCCGACAGTCCGCTGTATGCGCCATGTTTGGCGATCACGGTCCGAGGGTCGAACGCCGCCCAGGCATCGGCGTCGCCGCCGAACAGCCGGGCAATGGTCTGCTGCTTGGTGCCGGCAGTGGGACCCATCTGGCCGTCGATGTCAACAAATGCGCCGAACAGCTCCGGATGCATCACGCTCAGTGTCAGCGCGCAGGTCCCCCCCGCCGACCACCCGACGACACCCCAGTTGGCCGGGTCCCGGCTGACCCCGAAATTGGAAATGATGTACGGCACCACGTCTTTGGTGAGGTGATCCGCGGCGTTGCCGCGTACACCGTTCACGCACTCGGTGTCGTTGCTGAAAGTCCCGCTAGTGTCGGGGAACACGAGCACCGGCGCATTGCCGCCGTGCCCCGTCGCGAAGTCGACGATCGTGCTTTGCGCATCACCGGCGTACAGCCAGGCGGCCGGATTCCCAAACTCACCCCCGATCATCATCACCACCGGCAACGGTGGCGGTGGTGTGCTGGCATACCACGCCGGCGGTAGCAGGACGAGCTCGTCGCGGTGTTTGAATCCCGACGCATGGTCGGGGATTCTCACGGACACGATGGTTCTCCAATCTGGCGCCCTGTGTTGCTGCTGCAGCGCCGCGACCGTTCCATGGTCGGTCTGCCCCGGGAGCGGCGCACCGGTCATTCGGTCCCATGCCGTACCGACCGTGGGGAAGTAACCAACCCACATATTCACGGTCAGCGCCGCGCATAGCACACATAGGGGAACCGCCAGGACGGAGACACCGCGGCGCCGCCAGGGGACGTCGCGCCATCCCAGCACGACCACCACCGCGGCCAGCCCGGTCAACGTGATCCACGCCCACAGGCCCAGCGGCGCCGGATCGTCGGCCAACCCTTGATCCGCGATGAACCAATACACCGCCCCGGTCAGAGCCACGCCGACGGAAAGCGCCACGGGAACCGAGATCACGCGCCACCGGCGAGATCGCCAGCCGATCGCCACCACCAGGACCACCGCGGTGATCACCTGCACAGTCACTGGCATCCAGCCGTGCATCAAAGACATTCCGGGTCAGTCCTCCACGATCGAGACGCCTGGCTACGACGGCCCGGCTTCGCATTGGCCGCTGTGAATTGAGCAGGCGGACTCCCTAGCGGAAGTCTGCGACGAGAATGCAGTCGATGTCGAGTGGCGAACCGAATCGGATTGTTGATGTCAACAAATCTCGCCGCATGACGTCGTCAGGACTGGACTCAGCGAGTAGGGTTTTTCTCGCAGGGCAAGCGCGAGCCCACGTCGACGTGACCCGCCGAAAGTGGTCAGCGGCGATGGGTGAAAGGACGTTTACGGTTTGCGTGGGACGCGCTCCCCGCCGAGAGCCGAATATGCCTAGCAAATGTGTTGGAGGCGCGGTGGAGATCGTACTCGGTGTGTCGATGACACCCACGACGGTCAGTATCGCGCTCGTTGAGGGCGAAAAGGCCGACGGTATCATCGTCGAGCGCGACGTCTTCGACATCACCGCCATCGACGGCTCGGCAACGTCGAGCGCATCCGATCACGTCATCGCCGCGGTCCTGGGTACCCAGGAGGGCGCGATCGCCGCCGGCCATCATCTGGTGTCGACCGGGGTGACCTGGACTGACCACGCCCAAGCGGCCGTACTACGGGAGGCGTTGGTCGCCGGCGGCATCGAAGATGTGCTGCTGGTTTCGGAGTTGCACGCCGCCGCGGCGCTCGCCCAGGCGGTCGGCCGGGCAGTGGGCTACGACAAGACCGCACTGATGTTCGTCGAGCGCGACTCCGCGACGCTGGCGGTCGTCGAAACCGCCGACGGCTCGGTAGTGAAGGTGCTCAGCCAAGGCCTGCACGGTGCAGACGCAATCGCCGTGGTGGCCGAAATGGTCGCCGATCTCGACTTCGAGGATTCAGTGGCCCAGGGCCTGTTCGTCGTTGGCTCCAATGTTGACGTCACCGCGGTCAAGGCACATCTGACGGACCTTGTCTCGGTGCCGGTCATCGCCCCTGAAGAACCCCAGCTGGCGTTGGCGCGCGGCGCTGCGCTGGCGTCGGCGAGTGCGCCGCGCTACGACACGACCACCATCGGCCTGGCCTACTCACAAGATCCCGACGAGACCACGATCTATTCAGCGGCCTACCCGACGGCCCTGGCCGGTGAGGCCACCACGTTCTTTGGCCACGACGATGCATCCCGGGACGTTGCTTGGGACCCCGACGACGTGCCGGAACGCAGCAAGCCGTTCCTATTAATGGGCAGCTCGCTGACCGCCATCTTCGTAGCGGGAATGATGGCACTGACCATCGCGATAGCGATCGGTGTCCGGCCGACCGCGGATCAGCGCCCGGACGGCATGCCGGTGCCTCCCGGCACTGCCGCGCCGCCTCCCGCGTTGCAGATTGCGCCGCCCACCGCGCCGCAAGAGGTGCCCAAAACGGTCCCTGCCCCCGCTCCCGCGGCACCACCACCTGCGGCCAATGCCACGGCACGGCTGAAGGTTCCGCCCGCCCCGCCGCCGGTATTGGTGCGCGATAGCGTCCCCGCCCCGGCAGCGCCCGCGCCGGCCGCTCCGCCGCCCGTTGTGCTTCCACCGTGGCCTCCGCCACCGCTCATCCAGTTACCGATACCGGGGCTTCCCCCGATTGTGCTGTCGCCGAGGGGGCCCTGGGGCCACGGAGGCGGCGGTGGCGGCCGGCGTGGGCACGGGGGCGGTGACTAGCGCCGCGAGTCGTTGAGTTTGCCATTCCAGCGATGACGCGCCGGATCGCCATCGGTAACGATCGCGGTGATCGAAACGCTCAGCCGGCCATCGGGCATTCGCCGAGCAGCGACGTGGTCAGCATGATGCGGCCCAGCGCCACCCAGGCGGCGCCGTAATAGGTCGGAGACCGCTGCTCGAGTTGCGCCGCCGCGTCAAGGCGCTCGAGTGTGCCGTCGAGATTGCCGGCGCCCTGTTCGGTGGCCGCGGCGGCGACCAGGGCGACGGGATGCTGCAAATTGCCGGCAGCCGAACCATTCAGGTTTCGCAACGCGGGAACTTCTCCCGGCGCTGTGAGGATGGGGCGCATCGCACCCGCGAGGGCTCGGTCCTCTGGATCGCACGATTCTGCGAACCGGACCGGTAGGCGCGCGGCGTCGAGACCGAAGCGGATGGGTCCCCCGGCGGGGGGTGCCGTCGGCACGGCATGGCCGACTTCACTGACGGTGACCCAGTCGGGCGGCAGCATCCCGGTGCCGACGAGCTGCCAGCCCAGGACCCGCTGGGTGCGGGTGATGTCCGTCCACCGCCGGTCGGCCGATGCCTCGAAGAGTTCCCCTTCGGCGCGAGGACTGAAGTACCCCGGGTTGACCACGTACGGCGCCGTCCTCGCCCAGTTTCCGCCGACCAGCGTGCGCCCCGATCCGGCCACCCACGTACCCGGGGGATTCACATCGCTCGGAGGGGCGGTCCCGGTGCCGACGGCGACCGTCTCCGTCTCCAGGATCGCCGCGCCCAACTGTCTGCCGTCCTTGGTGAACTCCGGCGCATTGAAGCGTCGGCCGGCCAACACCAACGACCGCGCCGCATCGAGATCGGCATCCGCTGCGCTGTTGACATCGGTGACCTTGTCATCGGCCCACCGCCAGGACAGCAGGCCGTCGGCGCGGCGCAGGTAAGTCTTCGTCCACTTCCATATCGACCGGAACCGAGTCTCGTCACCGACCGCCACAGCGATGAGCATCCCGTAGGCCTGTCCCTCGCTTACGACGTCACCGCCCTCGTCACGTCGCACGACCCGCCCGTCGGGTTCGACGTACTCATCCAGGAACTTTTGGCCGGCGATACGCGCCGTGTTCTCCCGCAGGCCGGCTATGTCGGTCGCATCCAGCCTCGGATCGATGGCGTTCGCGATCCACCAGCCCACGCCGACCATCAACACCACCACGAGCGCAATTGCCGACGCGATGCCCACTTGCCTCTTCATCTGGGTTCCCGCGAAACCGAAGGCTTAACGGCCCCCCTAGTTAGTCGCGCAGTGTCGTCGACATCCACATCCAAGCGCGCAGTATCGTCAACCGGTCGTGTGCGGCGAACCGCCTCACGCCAGTGCGCCCGCACCGCCTGATGCAGTGCAACATCGTGCTCCTGCCTCGGCCGCGGCGGAACCGAACGCTTGACGGCCACCGTATCCAGATCTAGTCGCGCAGTGTTGTCGGCACTCAGATCTAAGCGCGCAGTATCGTCGACGGGTCGTGCACAGTGAACCACCTCACGCCAGCGCGCCCGCACCGCTTCCTGCAGCGAAGCATCGTTCCGCTCTCCTTGCCGCCGCGGCGCAACCGAAGGCTTGACGGCCCTGCTAGGTATTCGCGCGGTGTTGTCGACGTCCAGCTCTGAGCGCTCAGTGCTGTCAACCGGTGCGCGGCGAACCACCTCACCGCCGCGCCAGCGCCCCCGCACCGCTTCGTGCATAGGAAGTCGCGCAGTGTTGTCAACCGGCGCGCGGCGAACCACCTCACCGCCGCGCCAGCGCCCCCGCACCGCTTCGTGCGGTGCAGCTTCGTTCTGCTGTCCAAGCCGCCGCGGTCGCGCCCTGGCCGTCAGGAGCGCTGCGCCAATCATGGCGGCGACGCACAGTAAGACAGCGATCCGCCTTCCGTCCGAGCTTTCATTCGCAGTCGTTTTCGCCTTTGTTTCGTCCACCGCGCTAACGCTCGCGGGCATCGTCAGCGTCGGGGGGTTCAGCGCGGCGGGGGCCTCCGGAACATCCCGCAGCGTCCGCAGCACGGGACCGTCGGGCCCGTCGGTGAGCAGGAGACTCGTCGGCTCGCCAGCGAGGAATTCAACGGGTTGGCGCCATTCCCGGCCGTTTGCACTCACCACCGCTTCGTACTGCCCCGCGGGCAGCGCGGCATACCCGGTGATCAGCCCGTACCCAGCTTGGTTCGCCAGCATTATCGGCTCGACCATGCCGGGTGCTACCAGCGCGAGGTAGACGGATCCCGTTGCACTGGCAGCGTGCAGCATCCGCACGGCGGAGTCGGGCGTGGGGCCGGTGGGCGGGCCGTCCGGTGCGAGTTGCAGCACGACCTGGTTGGATTCGGCCGCGGAGAACAATGCGAGCGTGTAGGTCACCCCTGGCTGGAGCGTGATTACCTGACGGATAACCGGGTCACCTCCGCCGACACGGTTCGTCACCACCACGTACGTCCCCGCGGGCATCGACCGATAGCCCGACGGATTCGCGTCGTCGCTCGTCTCAAGCGAGCCGGCCGCGGTGCCGTCGATGCGCACCAGGTTGAGTTGCTCGGCCGGTCGGCTGCGGCGGAGGTCCGCCACCCGCAGCGCGGCCGGACCGCCCAGCGGCGCAGGACCTGCGCCCAGACCGATATCCTTGGTGCGAAACGGAAATCGAACTCTCAGTCCCTTGGCGGTCAGATCCACGGACCGCACCGCGAACGGGGCCACCTGGCGTTCGAAGAACGCCGCCATAGCTTGTAGCTGGGGGCGCGGGCCCCTCAGAGTAATATCGCTTCGCGGAATTCCGGCGTGGTCCTCTCCTTCGATCGCCGAAATGTCCTCGACCCGAACGGGTTGCGTCGCAGCGATCACCGCCAGCGTTGCGAGCACACGTTGATCCACCATCCCAGACTGCAGGACCGCGAGCACATCCGGATCGGTGGCGCCGGCAAGGCGGCCCGCGAGTTGCCCTCCGAACGCCGGCGCCGCGGGCGACGGGGGTTTCGAGGTCGGTGTGCCATCGTCGACGCGTAGCACCTCGACTCGCTCCACGCCCGAGCCGAAAATCGCCGCCGGCTTTGAGTGCGCGACCGCGTCAGTGTATACACCGGTCGGCCGCATGTTGTCACGCAAGGACGCCGTCGACACGACCCACTGGTAGTCGGTCCAGCCGTGGGGCGCCCAGCCCTGCACCTGCGCGTCGGTGTCCACCTTGTAGGCCCACACGACATTGCGCCGGTCGCGGCCGTCCCGGATCAGGTCCAGCCACAACGCATCGTCGACGATCAGACGGTCGGTCTTTGGCACGTTCTGCTCGATCCACTGCAGCGCCTTCCGCATCGACGCGTCATCGTCGGACCCCAGCAAGCCGTGATAGGTGGGCAGCCAGAGCGACACGGCCATGGACACGATCAGCGCCCCGGCGGCCAGCGCCGGAACACGGAAGCGCCGCAGGCCAACCGATCGCTGCTCAACGGTGCGGAACAGATAGCGCAGCGCCACCTCGCCGGTGCCCGCGACCAGAAGCGCTGTCAACGGCAGCGCGGACAGGATGAACGGCGCCGGCAGGTGTCCGGGACGGAGAATCGTGGCGGTGAGTATCACCAACCCGACCGCGAACGGCCTCAGCCGCTTGACGAACAGTGCGGCCAGTGCGATCGGGCCGGCCAGACACGGCAGGGCCGGATCAAGTTGGAACCATCCGTCAACGGTATGGCGTTCGAGCGAATAGGGATCAAAGAGCCCGCCGCCGGCGGTGCGCTCCAACAACAGGTACCTGATGCCGTCCCACAGACTGACGTGTCCGGGCCCGGGGACCAGCTCACCACGCAGGACGGCCATCAAGACGTACGTGCTCACCACCACGCCGAACACGGCGACGAACACGGCGAGTGCGTAGCGGCGGGTCACCGGCGCGGTCCTGGTCCAGACCAGCCAGGCGAACATCGGCAGGAGCAGCAGCATGGTCTCCTTGGTCAACACCGCTATGCCGAAACATGTTGCGGTGCCGAACATTGCCGACAGCCGGTACCGGGGTGAGCAGACAAGCACCAGGGCGGCCAGCAACCAGGCGACGGCGAGATTGTCCAGATATACCATGCGGCCTAACGAGATTGCCAACGGAGACAGCGCGAAGACGCCGACCGCGGCCGCGCTTGCCCACCGCGACATTCCGATTCGGCGCGCCAGGGTCCACAACAGGCCGGCGGTGATCACGGCGACGACGACCATCAGGTATCTCCCGGCAGCGACCGCGTTGCCCCCGAAGTCGGGACCTGAAATTGTTGTCCACAGCGCCAACTGCAGCCAGCCGGCTGGCGGATGGTCGTACCAATAGGTGTAGTGGGCGAGTTCTCCCCATTCGGCGACGGCATAGGCCTGGGCCATATACGTGCCTTCGTCGTCGAACCGGGCGGGCGACCCCGTGAGGTTGATCAACCGCAGTGCCGCGGTGAGCATCAACAGGATCCCGAGCATCGGGACCGAGGGATTCAGGCGGGATGGACGACTCATACCGGAACCGGCGGCTTGGGTGTGGCGGTGCGGTGGGCGTTGGTGTGAGTGGTCTTCTCCCAACCTCCGTGCCCGCGACACTCACGCCACACCGAACGCACGGCGGCGGCCGCAAGTAACAGCTGGTACGGAACGGTGCCCAGCAATAGTCGCGCGTGATCACGGGCACGTATTCGGATGCCGAATTCCCGTCCGAACTCACCGAGTGCGGCGGACTCGACCGCCACGGTGACGAGGGTCGGGGCCAGCGGCAAGAACGTCACCAACGCCGTAGGCATCGGAACCTTGAGCAGGAACATCATCGCTAGCGACAGCGGCATCAGCGCCCCCGTTGCCGCCTGGAGCAAGGGCATCGCCAAGGTGTAGCGGGCCAACCAGCGCTGTCTGCGGCTAGGCAGCTTGCGCCACTCACCCTTGCGGAGCACCTGCAGAAAACCTTGATCCCAGCGTGTGCGCTGCTTCACGAGGGCACGGATCGAACCGGGAGTCTCTTCCCGGGTTACCGCTTGCGGGTCATAGGCGACGGCGACGACTGCACCCCGGGTGGACAACCGCACGCCGATCTCGCAGTCCTCGGCCAGACAGTCGGGATCCCAGCCGCCCACTGCCCGCAGCAGCTCGGTGCGGGTGAACACGGTGTTGCCCCCGAGCGGAATGAACCGTTTCTCCGCGTGGAAATGCAGGCGGGAGCGGAACCAGAAGTAGTACTCGAGGCAGTTGCGCAGCGACCACCAACTCGTCTGGACGTTCATCAACTGCACGCCGGCCTGAACCACATCCGCGCCGGATTCCTCGAAACGCGCTTCGACCAGACGCAGCAGCCCCGGATGCACCTCGTCCTCGGCATCAAAGACACCGACGATGTCACCGCGGCATTTGCGCAATGCGGTGTTGAGCGCCCTCGGCTTGTTCTTGGGCAGGTGGTAGTCCATGACCACGCTGACGACCCGGGGGTGGCGCGCCGCTGCTCCACGCGCGACAAATTCTGTCTCCGGGTCGTCGTGACCGATGATCACGATCACCTCGTACTTGGGGTGGTCGAGCCGGGCCAGCGCGTCGATCGTGTCCCCGAGGACATCCTGTTCGTGGCGAGCCGGTAACAGCAATGAGAACGACCGAGGTGCACCAGCTGCTCGACGCCGAAAACCCGTTGCTGCCAACGCGTCCGGACTGCGCCACGCATGCAGCATCCACCACAGGGTCGTACCGGCGACGGTGAACAACCCCAGCGACAGGACCACCAGCACGCCGTTCAGGAGGAACTGCGGCCACGACAACGGATGATTCTTGCTCAGCACGGGCGGCATCGGCTGTGCGCGCGGCTCCGTGCCGCCTGAAAACGCTTGAACGCCTTGGGCCGGCGGCAGTGCGCCGCCGGATGATCCTTCGGGATGCGCACCCGGTGGGGGTTTGTCTTGTTCCGTCGCGGCTGATGACCCGTCTGCGCTGGCTGAGGGCACCGACGGCTGCGGCGCGGGTTGGCCGTCGCCCCCGAAGGGCCGCCCACCGAAGACCACTAACGCGACGAAGAGGAGAACGGCCCCGAACGCCACGGCAGTCCGCTTGATCCGGAGCCGCCAAAGGGTTGCCTCGTCAACGGTCACAGCTTCCTGCAGTGCAGCATCGTTGTGCTGTCTCGGCCGCCGCGGCGGAACCGAGGGCCTAACGGTCCCCCTCCGCAGTCGTGCAGCGCTGTCAATCGGTCGCGCGCGGCGAACCATGTGACCGCCGGGCCCGCGCGCCCGCACCGCTTCGTGCAGTGCAGCATTCTTCTGCTGTCGCGGTCGCCGCGGCGGAGCGGAAGGCTTAACGGGCACCGTCGCCGGATCTAGCCGCGCAGTGTTGTCAACATCCAGATCGGTCCGCGCAGTGTTGTCAACATCCAGATCGGTCCGCGCAGTGTTGTCAACATCCAGATCGGTCCGCGCAGTGTTGTCAACACCGAGATCGGTCCGCGCAGTGTTGTCAACACCGGGATCGGTCCGCGCAGTGTTGTCAACACCGAGATCGGTCCGCGCAGTGTTGTCAACACCGAGATCGGTCCGCGCAGTGTTGTCAACACCGAGATCGGTCCGCGCAGTGTTGTCAACACCCAGATCGGTCCGCGCAGTGTTGTCAACACCGAGATCGGTCCGCGCAGTGTCGTCAACGGGTCGTACGCGGCGAACCACTTCACCGCCGGGCCCGCGCACCGCTCCGCGCATTGCAGCATCGATCTGCTGTCCGGGCCGCCGCGGCGGAACCGAAGGCTCAACGGGCAACGTCGCCGCATCTAGCCGCGCAGTGTTGTCAACATCCAGACCAAGTCGCGCAGTATTGTCAACCGGTCGTAAGCGGCCAACCACCTCACGCCAGTGCGCCCGCACCGCTTCGTGCAGTGCAGCATCGTTCTGCGGTCCCGGCCGCCGCGGCGGAACCGAGGGCTTAACGGCCACAGTATCCAGCTCTAGTCGCGCAATTTTGTCAACCGGTCGTGCACAGTGAACCACTTCGCAGCCGCGCCGGCGCGTCCGCACCGATTCCGCTGCACATCGATATCTTATTGGCAGCGGTCACGTAATTCCCAGGTTTGAGGGGTTGTCCGTCCCCCACCCGCCGTCACGTAATTCCCCACGCCCAGGGGCACGTCGGCAGCCAATCAATCCCTTAAGGTCCAGTTGCTTTCACGAACGTAAGTCCTGGTCGAAAGACCTGCGCGCGGTGGTCGCGAGTGGGATGGTGCAAACATGCGATCAACGGAGATTGTCAGGGCGTTCTGGGACGACGTCTGGAACGCCCACGAACCCGATGCCGTCGACCGGTTCGTGGCCGACGACGTCGTCATCGAGGCTGGCGGTCAGGAAATCTCTGGCAAGGACAACGTCAAGAACTGGGTCAAAGAGTTCGTCGACCACGTCAACGACCTGCACGTCGACGCCATCGAGACATTCCAGAACGAGGACGGCACACGCGTCACGTCCCGATGGGTGCTGACCGGGTCCAACAACGGCATCCTCGGCACCGAACCCAACGGCAAGCCTGTTTGGATGACCGGCACCGCCGTCTGGACGGTGGGCGACGGAAAGCTGCAGCGCGGCTGGGTCGAGCAGGCCTCTTTCGAGCTCTACCAGTCGCTACTCGCGGACTAACACCGCGCTGCGAATGACAGCGTGGGTAATGCGTTCGCGAACCGGTCGACTCTTGGTGGCCGCGAGCGCAGTCGGCGTGTTCGCCATCACCGGTGCACCCAGCGCCGCGGCCGAACCCGTGGCGACGTGCACCAGCGACGTTATCGACGGCGTAGAGGTGGACACCTGCGTGGGCAACCCCAACGCCAACATCGTCACTGATGTGCCGGGCGTCAACGTGGACTTCGAGTTCAACCTGGGGATCGGCTTTGGCATTGGATGATCATGTCCCACGGTCGATCGAGTCGAAGACGCTCAGGGATTGCTCGAACGGTTCGGAAGTGACACCCAGCTGGTTCCCAAACGGATGGTCGAGCCAGAAGACGATGAACAGCAGCAAGCCGAGCAGGACGGCGACCGCGCTCAGCAGGCCTAGATGAGCGCGCATGCTGCCCAGCCGCATGAAACCGCCGAGCCCCAGCAGTACGACGCCGCCGAAAAGCAGTCCGGTCCACAGTATTCCGGGTATTCGGGGTTTGGCGTCCAGGATGCGCTGATTGCGCTCCGACGCCAACGTGCCCAGCTGGTCGAGAAACTTCGAACTTATCGGGCTCGACGCGACGCTGGACTGCTCACTGCCGAGCACCCGGTACATCTCGTTGAGCGCGTCTCGCGCGCCTTCGGTTCCGCTGCCGGCGCGTATCGCGTTGTCCCACTCGGGGCCCTCGACCGCATTCGTGTACTTGCGCAGCAGTACGCGCATCTGGGTCTGCTCGGGGACGGGCATGCCGACGGTCTGCCGGTACATCGTTATCAGAGTGGAAGCCTCGTTGGAGACGTTGGCCTCCGCGGAGGAGAACTGCTCCCACGCCACCACGATGACGAATCCGAGCAGCGCACCGTAAACGAGTCCGACACAGGTCATGAACGGCGACAGCGCCCCGTTGTGCCCTTCGCTCACCGGTTTCGAGAGGGTGTGCTCCGCCAGCCACATGCTGCCGGCCGCAACCAACACCGCCGCGACAAGGGACACAGCCAGAAGCAGCCAAAGACCCGCTATCCCGAAGTCGCCCATGGCGTACCTCCCCATGTAGGGCGCCGACCACCCCGCGCAGGGCTGCCTCCAACGCTTCCCCTGGATACCCTTCAGTACACACACGTAGTCGCTGTGAGGCTGCCGAATCTACCGTCTGCCGATGGGGCCGGTGGTAGGGAAGACGGGTAGACCTTTCGAGTTGGAGCGTGGGCCTTTCGCTCATCGTGCTGACCATCGCGATCCACACGACCGCGGTGGTCTTGATGGCGTTCGGCCTGGAAACGAGGGTTCGGGGCCGGGTCGACACCCACCAGCCCGATCGGCTGCGGGCCGTTCCGACGATGATCGGCCACATTGGAGCCGTCGCGCTGATCTTGGCCGCTCTGCACGGGCTGGAGGGCGTGTTGTGGGCGTCGGCGTATTGGGGCCTCGGCGCGCTCGACTCGCTCACCGACGCGTCGGTCTATGCCCTGGCCACCATGACGACGTTCGAAATTCCGGGATTGACGTTGCCGCCCCGGTTCCAGATGCTGAGCGCGCTTGAAGCGATGAACGGCGTGCTGCTGTTCGGCATCAGCACCGCATTCCTTTTCGCTGTCATACAGGCCCACTGGCAGTTGCTCTCCCACCGACAGGTCCGTTGAGCGCCGCCGTCAGCGCAGCGCCGGACCGGTGCATTCAAGCAACTCCTCGAGCGCGACATCGAAGTCGTCGACCAGTCGCCACAGATCGGGCAGCAAGTCCGGGCAGGAGATGACGCCGACATTCATCTTTCCGTTCAGCGACATCGCCGTGACATTCAGCCCGCAGCCGTGAAACAGCGGGCCCAGCGGATACATTGCCTCGACTTCGCAGCCCAAGAAGTAGAGCTGCGCTTGCGGGCCCGGCACATTCGAGACGATGAGGTTATGGACCGGGTGTCCGATCAGCGGCGAGTCGGCGACGAGCCGAAAAACGGAGCCCAACACCGCCCGGGCGGCCAGTTGCGCCCAGTCCTGCAACAGCGTGGGACTGATCACCGAACTGTGATTCTTGGCAGCCGCGTCCGCCCGCCCGATCGCACGTAGTCGGTCCGCGGGGTCACCGATGTGCGTCTCAAGGCTGCAGAACATCCCCGACAACTGGTTGTGGCCCGGGCGGTCGGACTTCTCATGCACCGACACCGGCACCATCGCCACCAGCGACCGGGCGGGCAGCTCGCCGTGATCGCTCAAGAACCACCGCAATACCGACGCACACAACGCCATCACGACATCGTTGACCGTGACGTTGAAGCGGTCCTTCACCTTCTTGATGTCCTCGAGGTCCAGTTGGGCCAACGCGACGTTGCGGTCGGCGGTGACCGATGCGTTGAACCGGGTCGGCGGACCCGCGAACGGCGCGGCCATGGTCAGGCCACCGCGCGCACGCCGCAGCGTCTTCGCGATCGTCGCAACGGTCGTCGGCAACACACTGGCCAACTGCCACGGACGGGTGGCGAACCTCACCAGGCCGCCCGCCGCGATCTGCAGCGGGCCGGCGCTCCCGGCACCCTCCACCGGTTCCGGCGGCGGCACGTCGGGTTCTGTGCTGCACAGCTGCGAGAACAGGTTGGCGCCGCTCACCCCGTCCACCGCGGCGTGGTGGACCTTGGTCATCACCGCCAACACGCCGCCCGCGCGCGGGTCGGTGTCGGCGACGCCATCGATCACCCACATCTCCCACAGCGGCCTGCTGCGATCCAGCGGCGCGGTCGCGATGTGTCCGCACACCTCCGCCAATTCCCGGCGCCCTCCCGGCGACGGCAGGCCGATGTGGAGCAGATGGCGATCGAGGTCGAACGCGTCGTCCTCGATCCACACCGGATAGTCCAGATTGAGCTGGCTGTCGGCCAGCTTTGCCCGGAACTCGGGTATCGCCGCGATCCTTAAGGCCAGTTCGTCGCGAAGATGTTCGAAAGTGTAGCCACCGGGCACCGTCGAGGTGTCCAGCTCGAGGATCGAGCACACGTGTAGGGGCTGGGTCGGGCTTTCGATGTAGAGGAAACTCGCGTCAAGCCCGCTCAGCCGCTCCATATGCCGATGCTAGGCGCAATGACCATGCATCGAAACCAATTGCGCCGAACCACAACAAGTTCCACGACTGGCATTCGTACCTGCGAATAAGCGAGCCGACGGCTGACCTCCTACTGCTGCGCTGCCGGCGTCAACACGCTGAACATCGCCCCCTGTGGATCCATCAGGACCGCGGACCGTCCGACGGTTGGGATGTCGAACGGCTCGACGGCGATCTGACCGCCCGCCGAGCTCGCCTGCGCAGCGGTGGCGTCGGCGTCTGGCACCTCGAAGTACACATGCCAGTGATTCGGCACGTCGGGCATCGGCGGCTGCATGCAGCCCCCGACTTCCGTCTCACCGACCTTGAGCAGGTGGTACGTCTCCCCCGGGCCCATCTCCATCGTCCCGCTGCTCACGCCGAGTACCGCCTCATAGAACGCCAGCGCCGACTCCGGCTTGTCCGTGATCAATTCATTCCAGATCAGTGCCCCCGGTTCGTTGACCAGCGTCGCGCCGATGTGCTGATTGGCCTGCCACAGCCCCACGACCGCACCTGTCGGGTCCGCCACGAAGGCCATCGTGCCCGCATCGCCGACGGCCATGGCCGGCATCAGGACCTGCCCGCCCGCCGGGCCGACCTTCTCCAGGATCGCATCGACGTCGTCCACCGCGATGTACGTGTTCCACATCGGCGGCATGCCCGCCGGCGCGCCAGGTGGCATCGGCGCGATCGCCGCGACGGTTTCGCCCTTCAGCAGCGCCATCGAATACGTGCCACCCTGCGGCATCGGCTGATCGTCGTAGCTCCAGCCCAACAGCGACGCGTAGAACTCCTTGCCCGCGGCCTGGTCGGTGGTTTGCAGGTCGACCCAGCTCGGTGTGCCCTGCTCGTAGTCGGTTTTCTGTGGCATGTCAGGCCTTTCGTTAGTTGGCGGATGTTTGGACAACGGCCGGTTGCCGGCCGGTGAACGCGATGAGCCGATCCAGCACTCGGGCGTCGGGCCCCGTGTCGACCGCTTCGGCGAAGCCCGCGAATCCACGCGCTTCAGGAGTGATGACCATGCCCGCCAGTTCCAGCGCATAGTCAGCCACCGACTCGGAGACCACTACATCTCGGCCGGTGGCTCTGGCGAAATCCCAAGCGTGAACCAAGAATTCGAGTGAGAGGACGTTGACTGGCAGGGCTGCGGGCACCTGTTGCGTACCCAGCTCGACCGTACCCTCCAGCCCCCGTCGACGCCAGGCCTCAAGCGCCGCCTGAGCCGCATCCGCGACCTGAACCTCCAGTGGCGCATCCTGATCGCGCTTCGGCATCCGGGCACCCGCGCAACCGCCGAGCGTCGTTATCGAGCCCATCACGTGGTCGGCCAGCTGCGCCACGGTGTATTCGGTGCACACCGTCTGCTTGGTCAGGTCCGTGGAGTCCAAGTCACGCAGCACGCCCTGCAGCACCGCCAATGTCGCCTCGGCACACACCAATTCGTTGAGCGGGTCGGGCGCCGCCGCCCATTCGTCGGGTCCCGCATCGCCGTCCCGGCCTGCGGCCACCAGCCGGTCGAGGAAGTGATTCCATCCCACAGCATGGTGCGCCGCCTGCTCCCCATTCAGCCCGTCGTGCACCAGCCGCACCTCGGTGCCTGCGTCGACCGGCGTCAGCGTGACCGTCACCGTCGACCCGCCCGGCGCCGGGTCGCCGTCTTCCCAACCCCACGAGAACACCACCCGCTTGCCAGGCTCCACGTCGACGACGGTGCCCGCCGCGGTGTGCCCCGGCGTCACCGTCCACCGATAGTCACCTGCTGGCCGTAACTCCACGCGGGCGGCAACGGTCATCCATCGCCGCAGCCTTTCGGGTTGGGTGATGAGAGCGAACGTGGCCTCCGGGTCCAGCGGCACAACCACAGATTTGTCAAACGTCATGGCGGAGTCTCCTTTTGGGGTTGGTTGGCGTCGGCGACGAGGCGGTCGAGCTCGTTGCTCCAGAACGACTCGAACAGCGCGCGGAGCCGAAGCACCCCGCGCTCATCGAGCCGGTAATACCTCTCCCGCCCCTGCTTGCGGGCGGTGACCAGACCGACCTCGGCGAGGATCGCCAGATGCTGCGATATCGCCGAGCGGGTGACTGAAAACCGCGATGCGAGTTGCGTGACGGTGAGCTCGCCCGCCGCAAGAAGCTGCAACAGCCGGCGTCGCGTCGGCTCCGCCGCGACCTCCAGCATGTCAGGCACACGTCGATACGTTAGCCGTTGCTAACGTATCGGTCAACGGCCGCGCGGGTCCACGGCGCCGCGTGGACGCTCGCCCCACAGCAGTGGACCCGCCAGGGAATTGACGGGCCGGGCCAAGCCGAGCAATCGCCGCGCGGTAGCCCGCGGATGAACACCTCGCACAAGGCCGCCGAGGAGCGGAGATCCGGAGTTGGATGAGGATAGTTATCCCGTCGCCTTAGGAGCGTGTTGCCATGACCGCCACGACATCCAACTTTCATTCCGTCGATCTGCAACCACTGAGCCACGAAACACTTGACCAGCTGGACGGTTGGTGGCGCGCTGCGAACTACCTGTCCGTCGGCCAGATCTACTTGCTGGACAACCCGTTGCTGCGGACCCCCCTGTCGCGCGAAGATGTCAAGCCACGCCTGCTCGGCCACTGGGGTACCACGCCCGGCCTGAACTTCCTCTACGCGCACCTCAACAGAATGATAAAGGAGCGCGGCCAGTCGACCATCTATATCACCGGCCCAGGCCATGGCGGGCCGGGCCTCGTCGCCAATGCCTACCTCGACGGCACCTACTCGGAGGTCTATTCCGACATCACTCCGGACGTCGAGGGTATGCGGCGGCTGTTTCGGCAGTTCTCCTTCCCGGGTGGCATTCCATCGCACGTCGCGCCCGAGACGCCGGGCTCCATCCACGAGGGCGGCGAGCTGGGCTATGCCCTCTCCCACGCCTACGGCGCCGCGTTCGACAACCCGGACCTGCTCGTCGCGGCGGTCGTCGGCGACGGTGAAGCGGAGACCGGGGCGCTGGCGACGAGCTGGCATTCCAACAAGTTCATGAACCCCGTCAAAGACGGCGTGGTGCTGCCGATCCTGCATTTGAACGGCTACAAGATCGCGAATCCGACAGTCCTGGACCGCATCCCGCAGGATGAACTGCGCGACCTCATGAGAGGTTACGGCCACAACCCGTACTTCTTCGAGGCGACAGAGGACGCCGACATCGCCGATGCACACCGGCGGTTCGCGATGCTGCTCGACACCGTTCTCAACGAGATCTCGGAAATCAAGGCCAAGGCCGCCAGCGGTGACGAACGGCGGCCGACGTGGCCGATGATCGTCTTCCGCACCCCGAAGGGGTGGACCGGTCCGGACTACATCGACGGCAAGAAGACCACCGGATCCTGGCGGGCACACCAGGTTCCGCTGGCCAATGCCCGGGACACCTCCGAGCACCTGAAGGTACTTGGGGACTGGCTGGCTTCCTACCGCGCCGGCGAACTGTTCGACGAGAACGGCAAGCTCGATCGCAGGATCGCCGACCTGGCGCCGGCGGGCACGCTTCGAATGAGCGACAACCCGCACACCAACGGTGGACTGCTGCTGAAGGACCTGCGGCTGCCCGACTTCCGGGATTACGGCGTGGACGTCCCCGTCCCGGGCGCGACCATCGCCGAAGCCACCAAGGTGCTGGGTCGGTGGCTGACCGACGTGGTGCGGCTCAATCCCGACAACTTCCGGATCTTCGGGCCCGACGAGACGGCATCGAATCGGCTCCAACCCGTCTTCGACGCGACCGATAAGCAGTGGGACGCCGAGTTCTTCGGTCCGGAGGTCGACGAGCACCTGGCCCGCGCCGGGCGCGTGGTCGAGATGCTCTCCGAGCACCAGTGCCAGGGCTGGCTGGAGGGTTACCTGCTCACCGGTCGACACGGTCTGTTCAACTGCTACGAGGCGTTCATCCACATCGTCGATTCGATGGTGAACCAGCACGCCAAATGGCTCAAGGTCACCAACCACATACCGTGGCGACGGCCGATCGCCAGCCTGAATTACCTACTGTCGAGCCATGTTTGGCGCCAAGACCACAACGGGTTCAGCCACCAGGACCCCGGCTTCATCGACCACGTGGTGAACAAGCGCGCCGAGGTCGTGCGGGTCTACCTACCGCCGGACGCGAACACCTTGCTCTCCACCTACGACCACTGCCTGCGCTCGCGCCAATACGTGAACGTGGTGGTCGCAGGCAAACAGCCCCACCCCAACTTTCTCACCATGGAGGAGGCCATCGCGCACTGCACCCGGGGACTCGGGATCTGGGAGTGGGCGGGCACCGAGGAACTCGGCACGGATCCGGACGTCGTCATCGCGACCGCCGGCGACGTCCCCACGCTGGAGGGCCTCGCGGCGGTCGACTTACTACGCCAGAACCTGCCCGACCTCAAGATCCGCTTCGTCAACGTGGTGGATCTGATGCGGCTGCAGGACGCCAGTGAGCACCCGCACGGTTTGTCCAACCGGGAGTACGACATGATTTTCACCCGCGACAAACCGGTGATCTTCGCGTATCACGGATATCCGTGGCTGATCCACCGGCTCATCTACCGGCGCACCGGAGATAACAACGTCCATGTGCGGGGCTATAAGGAAGAGGGCACCACGACCACTCCGTTCGACATGGTCATGCTCAACGACCTCGACCGGTTCCACCTGGTGATGGATGTGATCGACCGCGTGCCGTCCCTGCAGTCACGGTGTGCGACGCTGCGCCAGCGCATGGTCGACAAGCGGATTGCGGCCCGCGAGTACACCCGTGAGCACGGCGACGACCTGCCGGAGGTACGCGATTGGGTGTGGCCCGACGCGCGCGGCGCCTCCGGCCAGACCACCGTCGACGCGACCGTCGCGACCGCGGGTGACAACGAATAGTCGCTGCCCCATCACGTAGCCGCCGGCCGCGAGTAGACCACCCGCGTGCGGAAGACGATGTCCTGCAACGATCTTCGCTGCCGGTCGACCACGACCCACAGCAGGCCGATCGGGAACAGCACGCAGCCGATCGCACGCAGCAATCCGACGGGCAGGTGCACTCGCTGCGACCGTCGCCCGACGACCCGCAGGCCCATCACCACCGCACCCGCCGTCGATCCCGAGACCGTCCAGCATCCTGTGAGGTACAGAACTGCAATGACAAAGGTGACCAGCGTGGAAAAGACGGCGTTCAGCGACGGCAGGCTGAAGGCCGCGGGCGAATACACAAGCCGCACCAAGATCAGGCCGCCATACAACGCACTCATGATCAGCAGAACCACCAGCAGATCGATGACGGCGGCCAGTCCCCGGGTGATGATCCCGGCGGCCCGCTCAGCGTCGGGCGCCGACTCCGATGAGGTCACCGGTTGTCCCGGTCACGCCCCAGCATGCGATCGACGATTCCGGCAACCATGTCGTCGGCGCGCTCGCCCTGCGTGCGAACGTCGGTCATCACCTCTGCGGTCATCGAATTCGTCGACTCGCGGATGATCGCGGGCAGGTCGACGCCCTCGATCACCTTGTCGGCCAAGGCGATCAGGTCGACCCGATTGATCACCGCCTCGACGTCGAGATCGGCGGCGAGCGCGTCGATATCCACGCGTTCGCGGACGAGCGCGTTCAGGTCGAGCTCGTCGAGAATCAGGTCCACCAACTGGACCGCGACCGTGGCCACCAGCGCCTTGAATTGGTCGGCGCTCTCGGTCACCCACCGCTCGCCTCGCTCGGACAGGCTGGTGACGCCCCGGCGCATCAACGGCCCGAACACCGGCAGTTTCTCCGCGACGCGGTAGGCGGCCCCCGCGGCGTCCACCGCCATCGCCGCCGTACCCACGGCGGCGGCAACCACCGGGTTCTTCAGCAGGTCGACGTCGGTAGCCATGACCGCATCGTAGTTCTCGCGTCGCTCGAATCGGCGATCCCGACAATATCTGTGCTACCAGCCCGGTATTCGCGCGATCAGGTTATTGACTTGTGTGTAAGTTACGGGTGCGCCTATTAGCTAGCAAATGGACCCGGCCGCCCGGGGCAGCCCGGCTCAACACTCAACAAGGGGCAAGGTTATGGCCGACGTTGACTATTGCGTCGTAGGTGCTGCAATCGTCCGATGCCAAGAGGCGAATCTGCTGCCGGCCGGTGACCCGCGCGAGATCGCGGGACCGACCTGGTCGCTGCTGCGCGGAATCGCGTTATTGACCATTGGGAGGGACTTCTCGCATGTCGGCATCGGCGACGATCCGCAGGAACTCGCAGAGTGGTCGCTGACGGCGCTGCTGTTCCGCTGACCGCGCTGTCAATTCCCGATATTTGGACGAACCGTGTGCCTACGGTGAGTGCATCAATGTTCTAGGGAGTTGATATGGCACGACATGGCCGTCCCGATCGGGACCGAGATGTAGATATTGAATACGTCCAGCCGGCCCCGCGACCCCGGCCCCAGGCGCACGTTGCTTGCGGGTGCAATTGCGGGACGTGCGGCGGAGGTTCGCACTGCCACAACATGGGCAGCGGTTGCAACGTCAGGTGATCGGATAGGCGGGCCGAAGTTGTGTGTCTTGTTTTGCCCGCCTGAGCGACAACTGTCGCTAACAGTTCTTCAGTACGGGCCTTAGGCGAGATTGTCGCTGACTGGTGCACCATCCTTGTGTCGGTGATCTTGGATGAGGTCGCCGACGCACCCGAGGTGCCGTCGAGTCACTGCCCTTTGTCGCTTGACGCCTCCCCACTGGGATCAGCAGCGAGGAGGCTGTTATGGAGTATGCCGCACCGACCGCTTCGATGCGTTCGTGCTGGCCGACACGTTGCGCACCGACCGGGCCCGGCTGCGTCCGCTGACCACCGCGCCCTCCAAGCCCTTCAACAATCCGCGGCTTGACACAGCGCTACTCAGAGGCGGGCACATGCAACAGTCCTCCGGCGCCGTTAGCCGATCGACACCAGCTCGTCGATCGAGTCTCTGGGCAGGTCGCCGTCAACGACGGCCGACACCTCCAACTTGTTCAGGGTGATCGCACCCTTGTGGTTGGCCAGAAACGCAATGTCGGCGGCATCGCGCCCGGTAGCGATGCGCACCAACGCCTGTCGCGGGGCCAGCAGCGTCCCGTCGACCACCCGCCACTGCCCGTCCACGAACGCCTCTGCCACCGCGTGGAAGTCCATCGGGTATAGGCCGGGCGCGTACACCGAAACGACACGGGCCGGCACGTTCACCGCCCGGAGCATAGCCACCACCAGATGCGCGAAGTCGCGGCACACCCCAGCACCGGCGAGCAGGGTGTCCACCGCTCCATCGATCGGATCGCTGGAACCCGGCACGTAATTCAGCCGGTGACCCACCCACGACGAGACCTTCTCCAACAGAGTGGACGAATCGACGTAGTTGCCGAATTCCGTTGCGGCGAAGCCATAGAACTTGTCCGCCTCCGCGTAGCGGCTGGGGCGTAGGTACATCGACAGGTCGTATTCGGTCACCGGCGCCGGGTCCGTCCGGCCAACGATCGTCGCGGCGTAATCGACCCTGACGCTGCCTGCCGGAGCGTCCAGCTTATGAATGCGGTTGCCGTGCACACCGCTGATTTCCAACGGCTGCAAGGGCTTCCCGTCCAAAGTGAAGGACAACGATTCGGAAACCTCGGTGTTGGGATGCGGTGCGACCGCGATCTGAAACTCCAAGGTCGTCGGCGCCGTGATCTCGATCTCGAGCTCGGCGCCAACCTCTCGTCTCATTCGTGTGTCTTGGGCGGATCGCTGTGGGGGAGGTCGGAGAAAGTGGGAACTTGCACCTCTTCCGAGGAAGGCTCGGTGTTCGGTACGGCCTCAGCCTCGTAGGGGTGCGAAAACAGATCAGACGATTCCATGATGTAAGTCCTTGAGTTAGTTCAGGTTCGGCCCTTATCGGGCGAAGGGCGATCGATTCGCAGCCTGCTCGTCTGCACGCAGAGGTCTGTGTTAGCGAGAACGGCCTACTGGCTAATCTACACCCCCGGACGAGGCTCATTCAGCAGGGCCAGTCGCCCACCTGATAACTTCGGATCATGGCC
This sequence comes from uncultured Actinomycetota bacterium, assembly GCA_963770305.1. Taxonomy (GTDB): domain Bacteria; phylum Actinomycetota; class Actinomycetes; order Mycobacteriales; family Mycobacteriaceae; genus Mycobacterium. Next base: position 77,767 of record CAVYPB010000040.1, on the reverse strand, counting down.
GAAATCGACCTCAACAAGCTTTCGACCAGCGATGTTGGGTATTCCGTCGACGACGAAGACGACGACGATCCCGTTCTGCTCGACCAGGACGGCATTCCGGTACAGACCTGGCGGGAGCGCTATCCGTACGACGAACGCATGCCGCGAAGCCAATACGAGCGGGAGAAACGCCTGCTGCAGATCCAACTACTCAAGCTGCAGCGGTGGACCAAGCGCACCGGCAGGCGTCACGTGATCCTGTTCGAAGGACGCGACGCGGCAGGCAAAGGCGGCACCATCAAGCGGTTCATGGAGCACCTAAACCCACGCGGTGCGCACGTCGTCGCGCTGGAGAAACCCACCGAGACGGAGCAAGGACAGTGGTATTTCCAGCGCTACATTTCGCACCTGCCCGGCCGCGGCGAGATGGTGTTGTTCGACCGATCCTGGTACAACCGCGCCGGTGTCGAGAAGGTTATGGGATTCTGCACTCCCGAGGAGCATGCCGAATTCCTTCGCCGCGCACCGCAATTCGAGGACATGCTGGTCAGCGACGGCATCAGCGTGACCAAGTTCTGGTTCTCGGTGTCGCCGGCCGAACAACGCACCCGGTTCGCGATCCGCCAGGTCGACCCGGTGCGGCAGTGGAAGCTCTCGCCGACCGACATTGAGTCGCTGGACAAATGGAACGACTACACCGAGGCGAAGGCAGAGATGTTCCGGGCAACGGAAACGGACTACGCGCCGTGGATCGTCGTCAAGAGCAACGACAAGAAGCGCGCCCGAGTCAACGCCATACGCTACCTACTCAGCAAGTTCGACTACGACAACAAAGATCACGAGCTGGTCGGCGAGCCGGACCCACTGATCGTGGGCCGCGCGCTCGCCGACTGACGACCGCTTCCTTCGCCTTGCCGCCGAGATCGTCGATCTTGTTCTTAGCTTCTCGCGGAAACGTTGGCGACGACGGACGCTCGCACCTACCGGATCGCGCCGTTGATCACCGGCCCCGTGATCATGCCCTTCTCGACGCCCCACATGGTGGCGATCGTCCGATACTCCCCCGTCTGGATCAGATGCTCCATCGCCAACCGCAGCGATTCGGCCAGTTTCGACCCCTTCGCCACCGGCCACCCGTAGGGCGCAGTATCGAAGATCTCCCCCGCCGGTTCCAACACCCCGCCCGAGGTCTTGATCGCGAACCCCGTCACCGGTGAATCCGCCGACATCGCATCCACTTCGCCTTTGCTCAACGCCGCATTCAGGTCGTCCTGGCTGACGAAGACCACCTTGTTGATCGCCGAATTGCCCGCCTCTTCACACGCCTTGCTCTTGGCAGGGACCTCCTCGGTCTCCTGAATCGACGCGTAGTGCACGCCGATTCGGAGGCCGCACGCGTTGTTGGGATCCACGTTCGCCCCCGCCTTCTGCGCCCACAAGATCCCCGCCTGGAAATACGTCACGAAGTCTGCCGACCCCTGCCGGTCCTTCGTATCGGTGAACGACGACATCCCGACGTTGAAGTCCCCGGCCCGCACCGAAGGGATGATCGCCTCGAACGCCGTCTCCCGGTACTCCGGCACCAACCCCAACGTCCGCGCAACCGCATTCATCAGATCCACGTCGAAACCCACGATCTGACCCGATGTGTCCTTGAATTCGTTTGGCGAATAAGGCGTATTGACCCCGATCACCAACCGGCCCGTCGACCTGATCTCGGCAGGCACCGTCGCCGCGATCGACTCCACCGCACCCGGTGCCGGCGTCGCCGTCGACGAACTCTCCGCCACGCTCGCCGGCCGCGTGTCCCCCTGCTTCGGCCCGCCCCACAACTGCCACGCCCCGACCAAGCCTGCCGCAATCACCAACACCGCGACGCCCGCCGCGGCCATCACCCGCCGCGACCCCCTCAGCCTGGGCTGAGCCCGCTGCGCCGAATGCCGCCCACTGCGACCCGTTGTGCGCACCGGCGTATCCGCCGCCCGCCGCGCCGCAGCGGCCAACTCGCCAGCCGTCTGATACCGCTTCACCGGCTTCTTCGCCATGCCCTTGGCGATGACCTCGTCGAACGCCTTCAACTTCGGATCGATCGCCGACGGCCGCGGCACCGGCGCCGTCATGTGCCCGGCGATCTGCTGCTCGAGACTGTCCGCCGGATAAGGCCTCTCGCCCGTGAGGCATTCGTAGAGCACACACGTCAGCGCATAGATGTCGGAGCGTGGGTCGACCTGCCCCGCCTCGAAGCGCTCCGGGGCCATGTACGACATCGTTCCCAGCGTGCTGCCTGCCGTGGTCAAGCCCTTATCACCGACCGTGCGGGCCAAACCGAAGTCGATCAGGTACACGAACTCACGCTCGGTGATCAAGATGTTCGACGGCTTGATGTCGCGGTGAATCAGCCCCGCCTCATGGGCGGCATCCAACGCGGAAGCGACCTGTTCGACCACGGTCACCGCAAACGCCGGTTCGAGCGGCGTTTCGGTGTCTTCGAGGATCGTCCCCAGGTTGCGGCCCTCGATCAGCCGCATGTCCAGGTAGAGCCGACCGTCGATCTCGCCGAAACCGTGGATCGGTACCACGTGCGGGTCGTTGAGGCCCGCCGCGGCCTGCGACTCCCGCCGGAACCGCTGCTGAAACGTCTCGTCGGCCGCCATATGCGGTGGTAGGAGCTTCAGCGCGACGACCCGGTCGGTTTTGGTGTCGTAGGCCCGATAAACCTCGCCCATCCCGCCGCGACCGATCAGCTGCTGCAGCTGATAGTGCCCGAATGGCGTCGAATCCACCGTTTACTCCTCGGACGCGGCTGCCCCGCGTCGTGTGTCGATGAAGCTACACGAACGACGCCGGATTGGTCATACGGTGAACGCATGACAGAACAGTCCCCTGCGGTCACCGTTTCGCATCCGCCCGAGGGCCTCCTCCGTGTCGTCAACCCGGCCCTGAAGTTCCTGCTGCGAACTCCGCTCGCCGGCCCCGCACGCAAGCAATTCATGGTGCTGAGTTTCACGGGACGCAAGTCGGGAAATCAGTACTCACTCCCCGTGAGCGCGCACCGGATCGACAATCAGCTCTACGCCCTGGCCGGCGCGGCCTGGGCGCGGAACTTCCGCGGCGGCCGCGCTGCCGAGGTGCTCCACAACGGCAAGACCACCAAGATGAACGGCGAACTCATCGAGGACCCTGCGATCGTCGCCGACCTCTCCCATCGGTTAGCGGAGTCCTACGGCGTCAAGCAGGCGCAGCGCATGATGGGGTTGGCCTTCCGCGATCAGCGGATTCCCACCGTCGAGGAGTTCAAGGAGGCGGCCGAACGAGAACGCATCGTCGCAGTCCGCCTGACCGCGGCCTGAGGGCCTTCGGATCTCTCTAGCCTCGCGCGCTGCTCATCAGGAGGCTGTCAACAGTTGAGTCGTTGCCCGGCGCCGCTGCGACCATCAAGGTGGCGTGCGCTCCGTCCGGGTCGGCGTTCGGAGGTACCACGAGCAGGGCAATCCTGTTGCGGTTGAGCCCAAGAACTTCGACAGTGTTTGTTGGCTGACGTTGGTAACCGTCGAGCCGAACCCGCCGCCCGCCAGTCGCGAGTTTCGCCGATGCTTTCGCCCATTCATTGAGGTTGTACATCACGCGGTCAATGCGCCCGAGCCGAACGGACAACACCGCCAGCAGATCTGGCAGCTCCGCGGCGAGGTCGTCACTGCGCGGCCACCATGCCCCGTCGACGTACCCGCTCCTGGGCGCCTTGGGCTTCAAGCGCAATCGCGGCGTGTGGTCCGGCGGCGAGTTGCATTGGCCGACGTCGGTGCGATCTTGTAATAGCGTCATGTGACGCTCCTGTCTTGACCGCGAACCGGCCAGATCCTACGAATTCGACGATGACACGACCTTGAACGGTCATGTGACGAAGTACCGCCGATATTCATGCAGTCTACTCGGGTTGTCCAGCGCGGAGCCATGCTGTGGACTAAATCGTTGTGGCACAGGCGGTTCCAGCTCTGTGGCGCATCAGGATCGGGAAAGCCCGTCCGGTGGTGTCAGGGTGGCGGTCAGACCCAGGAACAGGAGATCGACGCCGCGGTCGAGCTCAGCGGCACCGTCATAATTAGCCAGAGCCGACGCCAGCGCGCGCACCTGAGGGAACTCGGTCACCGTGAGCCGGTGCAGGCCTAGGCGCAAGACATCGTCGGTCTCCTCGGGTCGCTCGATGACTTCCTGTAACTCGGTGAGGATGTGGCCATGCAGGTACCCGAAGAGCACCCGGTAGATGTGTAGGGCATCTGCCCCGCTGAAGCCGGCGGAGGTGAGCAGAGTAAGTACGTCCTCCAGCGGCCGCAGCATCCCCAGCGGCCGTCGGCCCAATGGCGTAGCGAGCGGTCGAGTCACCAGCAGCGGCACCACGTTTGGGTGTGCGAGGGCGAGACGCCGGAAGTCGTGGGCCACGGCACGCAGCTGACCCGTCCAGTCCGGATCTGCGGTGTCCACCCGTAGTTGTCCGAGCACGATCTCAGCGACACCGTCGAGCAGTGCCGCCTTGTTCGGTACGTGCCGATAGATCACTGTGGGATCCCGGCCCACCTCATCGCTGAGCCGGCGCATGGACAAGCCGTCGACACCGTCGCGGTCGACGATCCTCAATGCGGATTGCAGGATCACCGACCTGCTGACCTGGCCGTCGTCTTGGGCGGTGGCCGCGGTGGACAGATCAGTCCCGACGGCGCGGGCACCGGGCGCGGTCCGCTGTTTCGTCATCGCGGCGTCACTTCCCTTCGGCTCATTCCAGTTGAAACACATCGTATGTTAACGCTATGCGTCAACAATGTTGACACAATCGCGAATCAAGCGTGTAATGGAGGTCTACCAGCAGATGAGAGGCCTCGAATGCTTGTCATCGGCGGATTGATTGTCTTGCTCGTCGCCGCGATCATCGCGATCGTCGGCGTGCCGAGCAACGCTGGGGCGGCCCACCCGCTGACCGATTTTTCCGTGTTCGGATATCACCTCACGGGGTCGACCGGCACGTTGTTCCTCTTAGGGATCGCGGTCGGCGCGGTGGCGTCGCTCGGACTCTGCCTCCTGCTGGCGGGCGCGCCGCGTAGCCGCGCAGCCGCGGTATGCGATCGCCAGGGGATCCGCCGATACGAGTCCATTGCTCTGAATTCCATTCAAGCTCTACGAATCTAAGGGGCCGACATCGCTACCAACACAATCGTTTTGATCCTCGTCACCGCACTGGCAGCACTTGTGCTCGCCGGCGTGCTCGCGGGCGTGATGTACAAGACGCGCACCCCGAAGAGGGGCGAGACCGTCCGCGAACAGGCCGAGGAGGACGCGCTTCGAGTCAGGCGTCAAGAAGTGCTTGCCGACGAGTGCGCCGCGAGGGCCCATTCAGCCCAGGTCGAGATCGACATCAAGACGGTCCGGGCGTACAGCCTGGAACAGCAGGCGACTGTGCAACGCAGCGAGGCAGTCACCTCCCGCGACCAACTCAACGAACTGAGGGACAGCGCGGACAAACTAAATGCAGCAGCACGGCCACCCGGAATGCCCCGGCTCGCTGGATGACGGCTGCGACATAGCTATTGGCAGCGCCACCACTCCCCGAATCTCCACTAAGGACATGTCATGAATGCTCTGATCGTCGCTCTAGTAGTGCTCGCCATTGTCGCCCTGATCGGGTTGTCGCTGTCGGTGAAGGTCGTGACGCAATACCAGAGGGGTGTGTTGTTCCGGCTCGGCAAGGTGGTGGGTGTCAAGGAACCCGGCCTGGCACTGATCATTCCGGTAATCGACCGGCTGGTGCGGGTGTCGCTGCGGATTGTGACGATGCCGATCCAGTCGCAGGGCATCATCACCCGCGACAACGTCAGCGTCGACATTTCCGCAGTCGCCTACTTTCGCGTCGTCGACCCGGTGAAATCCGTGATCGCCATCGAGAACGTCGACTCCGCTATCAACCAGATCGCTCAGACGACACTGCGCAAGGTGGTCGGTCAACACACCCTCGATGAGGCGCTCTCCGAAACCGACGTCATCAACGCGAGCATCCAGAAGATCCTCGATGTGGCGACCCTCGAGTGGGGTGTCGAAGTGCACCTCGTCGAGCTGAAGGACATTCAGCTGCCCGACAGCATGAAGCGCGCGATGGCCCGGCAAGCCGAGGCCGAGCGGGAGAAGCGCGCCAAAATCATTGCCGCCGAGGGTGAATCGATGGCCGCAGCCGCCCTAGGGGAAGCGTCGGACACGATGATGGCTCACCCGCTAGCCCTGCAACTACGGAATTTGCAGACGCTGGCCGAGCTCGGAGTGGAAAAGAACACCACGGTGGTGTTCCCTGCGCCGATGATGAGCGCGATCGGCGAAATCAGCAGCTTCCTCACCCGGGAAACCGCCGCCGCGCAAGGGATCACACCCCCGCCGGCCCCCGCCAAACCATCGGCATTGTCGGTGACAGAGGTGGCAACCAACGGCGAGCCCGCGAACGGTGCCGCCGTTGCACCCGGGCACGCGGGCATCTGACCGGCCGGCTTCCCAACTGTTGATCTACTCGGTCGGTTTGTGCCGGGCGCGGGCGCGGCGCACGGCTTCGTCGACGATTTGTTGAGCCACGTCAGCCAACTTGCGGTGTTCAGCTTGGCTCATCGCCCGCAGGTGGGTGAACGCGTCCTCGACGCTGCGTCCGGTGCGTCCCCGGATCAGGCCGATCGCCTGATCGATCACCGGGCGCGTCCTCAGCGCCGTCTGCAACTGGACGGTGAGCGAAACCGCGTCGGCGAGGATCTGCGCGTTGTGTACAGCGACCGCCGCCGGTTTGGCGAACAATTCGCCGAGTTCGGCCGCGTGCGCATCGAAGACGTCTTTGCCGTGGGCGTATACGTTGATCGCTCCGACCACCTGATCTGGCAGCAGCAGTGGCAGCGACAGGGCACTGTGCACGCCTAACCTGCCGACGCGCGGACCGAACCGCGGCCACATCTTCTCCCCACCCAACGACCCGGAACGCACCGTGCGACGTTCCAGCGCCGCTGTGATGCAGGGCCCCTCATGGAGGGTCACGTACTGGATTTCGTCTATCTCGGCGACAAACGGAGCACTCGACGCCAACGCCGCCACTATGTTGTCCGATCGATCGAGCCGCAACAACGTCACTCCAGCACCATCGGCGCCGGGTATCGCGCGGACTGCGAACGAGGCCACCTCAGCCAGCAACTCAGGCAACCCGAGACTGCCCGCAACCAGGCCAGCGAGGTCGCCGATGCCGGCTTGTAGGTCGGCGTCATCGGCACTGACCTGCTCTGATGTCCGCGATCTGTTGTCATCTGCGGTCAACTCCGCCATCGTCGGCACCTGCGCTCACAGTCCTGCCGGTGCCGACGTGCACCGCGGCCACCGGCCACGTATCCGCGGTTTAGTTGCCGCGAGATGGCTCCCACAGTAATCGGGTGTAGCGTCGTAGGTGCTGAGAATCTCAGCTGGTCCGGGATGGGTTCGGCTGCCCGCCGCTGAACTCAAGGAGCAATGGCTCCGAGCCCCCACACGCCGGTGATCGTCTGCCCGCCCGGGATCACCATGACTCACACGCTTGTTCTTCCCGCCAAACCTCTCTATCACTCACGACGCATCCCGCGGCGCGATTCAACACTCGATGGACGATCGTCTTCGGTGGCCATTGTCAGCGCATACGGCGACATCGACGCGACGAACGCAAGCACCCTCACCGATTACGCAATTGTGAATGCCGCGCGTTGCCGCGGACTGATCCTTGACCTCAGCGGTCTGAAATTCTTTGGCACCGAGGGTTTCTCGGCGCTGCACAGAGTCTCGGTTCGCTGTGCGCGCGCTGAGATCGGGTGGGTGGTGGTACCTGGTGCCGCGGTCTCCCGACTGCTACGGATCTGCGACCCCGACGGATCGCTGCCCACCGTCGACACCGTCAGTGCGGCACTGGCTAATCTCCAGGACCAGCACGCGGGCGTGTGACAGCTCTCCCCAGGTGAGTGCGGCGGGCACGGGCCCGCAACGCCGTTCGCAGCCCCACGATCGGGCCGCCCAATCGGGCAACTGACGTAGCGCCCGCAGCGAACTTCCGTTCCGAGGCGGTCTCCGGCGCGTCATCAGACGTGGCGCTCAGGAAACTGTCGGGAAGCGCCAGTTTGTGGATGGTCCGCAGCGTCAAAAGATATTGGCGCACAAGCGAACCGCTGGTGTAAGGCAGGTCGTACTTGTCGCACAACGCCCGAACGCGCACGGCGATCTGGGCGTAACGATTACTCGGCAGGTCGGGGAACAGGTGGTGCTCGATCTGATAACACAAGTTGCCGCTCGAGAACGCCAGCAGCGGGCCGGCTTTGAAGTTCGCCGAACCCAGCATCTGCCGCAGGTACCACTCGGCTCGGGTTTCGTGTTCGAGTACGTCTTCGGTGAACTTCTCTGCGCCGTCGGGGAAGTGCCCACAGAAGATCACCATGTACGCCCACAGGTTGCGCACAAGGTTGGCCGTCGCATTCGCAGCCAAGGTTCTGCGCCACCGAGATCGGCTGAGCGCCGGGAAAGAGCACGTAGTCCTTGGCGGCTTGGCGTGCAACCTTTCCGATCAGTGCACTTGCCTGGGTGGCCTTTTCGGCGGCTGTCGCCGCCCGAACCCGGTCGAAATCGACGTCGTGAAGGGCAATGCCCCATTCGAATGTGGCCGCCAAGAACAGGTTCTGAAGCGGCTGCAGCAGATATTGCGGTTTCCACGGTTGATCGCGGGTTACCCGCATCACGCCGAAGCCGAGATCGTCGTCCATGCCGAGAACGTTGCTGAACACGTGGTGGCGGTAGTTGTGCGAATACCTCCACTGCGATGAGAGCCCGACCATGTCCCACTCCCAGGTGCTCGAGTGAATTTCCGGATCGTTCATCCAATCCCATTGGCCATGGAGGACGTTGTGGCTGATCTCCATGTTCTCGACGCTCTTCGCAAAGGCCAGCGTCGCGGTCCCCAAGAGCCAGCCAGCCCGTGACCGGCTGACGCCGATGACCAGGCGCGCCACGACATCGAGCGTTCGTTGGAACTTGATGGTGCGCTGGATATAGGCCGCGTCGTTTTCGCCGAGCGACTCCTCGATGTCGCAGCGAATGGAGTCCAGTTCGAACCCGAGGGCCTCGATGTCCGCCTCGCTCAGATGGGCATACGCAGCGATGTCGGTAATTGCCATTGATGTCCTGGTCGATCCGCCCGTGCAAGCGAGGGTCTGGGCTCTTGTGAGAACCCGAAGTGAGTGCGGACGACCGGTCGAGATTGGTGGAACGACGGCAGCGCGTCGGCGTACCGCCAGTTTAGTGCTGCCAACGCCATGCGTCAACGTTGTGTGTCAACACGACTACCAGGCCAAAAGGGGTAGGGTCGGGGGATCGGGACCAACCAGGCCCCCGCGATCAAGGGGCCAGCGATGTCTGACAAATCTCCTCGGCAAACGATGACCAAGAAGTCCGGCAAATCCCTGAAGGAGAAGCGCGCCGCCAAGCAGGCCAAGACGGCGGCCAGGACCTCGTCCACCGAGGCATTACTTCATGACAAGAAGCGCTGAGGCACACCAGCTTTCGCTAGGGGTTCTGGCTCGTTCGCGCAAGCCGAACGAGCGTAGACTGCCGATTCACCCGGAGCATTTCGTCAGGATCGACCATCGGGTCCGGCGTCGCATCTTCCTCGAGCACGGCTACGGCGCGGAGTTTGGGGCGACGGATGACGCATTGGCCGAACTCGTCGGTGGAATCAGGAGTCGGGAACAGCTCATCGCCGACTGCGACATCATCCTGTTGCCCAAAGTCCAGGCCGAGGATCTAACGGAACTCAATGTGGGACAGGTCGTCTGGGGCTGGCCGCACTGCGTGCAGGACGCCGCCCTCACGCAGATCGCCATTGATCGGCGGCTGACGCTGATCGCCTTCGAGGTAATGAACCACTGGCAAGCTGACGGCGGGTTCGGCCTGCACGTCTTTCACAAGAACAACGAGATCGCCGGCTACTGCTCGGTCCTGCACGCCATGCAACTGGCCGGAATCACCGGCAGCTACGGTCGTCGGCTGCGTGCTGCCGTCATCGGATTCGGCGCCACCGCCCGCGGCGCGGTCACCGCCCTGAACGCCCATGGCGTTGACGATGTGCGTGTCCTCACCAATCGTGAGATCGCTGCCGTCGGTTCGCCGATTCACTCCACCCAGATAATCCAGATGGGACGCGACCCGGATACGCCCGAGAAGACCTGGGCGGATATGCCAGACGGGCCTATCCCAGTGGCTCGCGTCCTCGCGGACAACGACATCGTCGTCAACTGTGTGCTGCAGGACCCCGACGCACCCCTGGTCTTCGTCACCGAGGAGGACTTGGCTGCCTTCACTGCGGGGAGCCTCATCGTCGACGTCTCGTGCGACGTGGGAATGGGTTTCAGCTGGGCGCACCCGACCTCGTTCCTCCACCCGGTCATCGAGTTGGCCAACGGCGTGCACTATTACGCCGTGGACCACAGCCCGTCCTACCTGTGGAACTCGGCGACCTGGGAGATCAGCGAGGCGTTGTTGCCGCATATCGAGACGCTTCTTGCCGGTCCGGCGGCGTGGAATGCGGCCCCGACGATCGCCCGGGCCATCGAGATCCGCGACGGCGTCGTACTCAATCCCAGCATCCTGTCGTTTCAGCACCGCGACGATGCCTATCCGCACCTTGTCCGTAGTGACCGCACCGAGCAGTTCGACGCCCGTCACACATACGCGCAATAAACTGCGTATCAGCGACCAAGCGGCGCAGCTTGTTCGGTTGCCCCGCCTTCGGAGTCCCATGTCGACTGGGCCGCGTCCGTTTCCTCGCGTCTGGTCTTGCGCCGAGCACCGGCACGAAGTATGTCAAAGACGCTCAACGGGGCATGGTTCGAAATACCTAGTCTCGGCATGTGTTTACCTTCCAACTTCCGTGGCCTCGGGCTGCGCGGATGCGCCCGGGTGACGAATCGTGGCACGCCTGAGCCGGCGGTTGTTCATGGGTTCGCGCGCGGCCTTTTGGTGTTCAAGCTGCCGGATCAGCTCACGTTTTGCTTCACCCAGAGCACGGTTTACATCCGGGTTCTCGGCGACCGCTACCAGCGGCGCAAGGCCGGGCAGGCTCGTGCGCAACGTGATGCGCTGTTCGTTGCCGCCGCGGTCCTGCAGAGAGACATCGATATCAACATCACGCGGATCCCACCTGCCCAGATGCGGCCCGAGCGTCGACAACGAGTCCAATACGAGCGGACGCTCCTTCGCTACGAAACCCGCGCCCACACGGATCGCGTTCTTGCGAAAGATGATTCGTTGTTCGTCGTCAGACTTGCTCATCGTAGCCTCGTTTCCAGCGCCTCATTGCGGCGCAGTGATGTCATGGAGCGAGTGCCACGGTGTAGCGGCACTGTCGCTCGAAGGCGGGCAATATCCCACTCGACTTCCCGGCCCGGAGCCGAATCGGCCCGCCTTTGATCAGCCCCAGAAACGGCCCTTTTTCCCATGCTTTTGGTTGCCTGCTACGTCGGCCCAAACCCCGGACGCGTAGCTGAATGGCCGTTTGGCGCCGGTGCGGATGACGTCGAGCGTGCCGTCGTTGTGCCTGACGTACGCGTCGCCGAACCGCATGTACTTGTCGGTTGCGCCGTCACTGAGCGTCACGGTAACTGTCATAGCGGGTTCAGCGCACCTTCTCGGGGATCGAATTCAGCGTGTGCAGCACGTGCACCGCCAGGTCGCTTGCGGCCTTGTCTCCAAGCTTCGAGTGGGCCTTGATGGTGTCCTTGACGAGTTCAAGACGTTGGATGTAGGGCGTGCCGAGAATTGTTGGCGAAGTCATCGCGCTGTCCTTTTCAGTCGAGCATGTTCGCTCGTAACCGAGCTGCCCGATACCTATGACGTTACGCCCTTTCCGGTCACTGGGGGCTGGTACGGACGTGACGCCAAAGATCAGAGCTCGAGTGCGGACAGCAGCTCACCCAGCGGCGCCGTCGCGACGCCGATTGCGGCGTCGCCGATGCCGTATGGCAGCACGAATGTCCCCCCGTGCACCAGCCCACCGCACGAATAGACGACATTGGGGACGTACCCGTCCTGCTCGTCGGCGGCGGGGCTCAGCAGCGGCTGGCGGAGCTGACCGAGAATCCTTGTCGGATCCTCGAGATCGAGCAGAATCGCGCCGATGCGGTAGGTCCGCATCGGACCGACACCGTGTGTGAGCACAAGCCACCCCGCCTGGGTTTCGATGGGCGGACCACAATTCCCGAGTTGCAACGCCTCCCAGGCTCGAACGGGCCGCTGGCAGCGAATCGAGTCGGTCCACTCGAACGGATGATCCGAGTACGCAATCGAATTCGATTCGCGGTCCGATCTGCACATGGCCGCGAAGCGCCCGCGAATCCGGCGCGGGAACAGTGCCAGGCCCTTGTTGGCCGCCGCGGGGCCCACCATCGGCGTCGACGTGAAGAACCGGAAATCTTCCGTCTCCAGTAGCTGCTGGCTGATGTGGGATCCGCTGTAGGCGGTGTAGCTGGCGTAGAACGTGACCGACCCATCGTCGTCGACGAAACGGACGAACCGTGCGTCCTCCATGCCTGCGGCCTCCGCGCTCATCGCCGGATACAGAACACGCTCGGAAAGCGGGCTGTCGTCGGAGAATTCGATGCCGTAGGTCCGTTCGGCGATGGTCCGGATCAGCGAAATTGTCGCGGCCGCATGGCCACGCGTCCTTCGGTGGGTCTGAAGCTTGTCGAGTTGCTCGTCGAGGTCGGCTCGGGTGAACCGGTCGCCGAGCGCATCGAGGACATAATCGGCGGCCTCGCCGGCACCGTGCAACCGGCCAAGCTCACGACGCATCACCGCACCGTCCAGCAGCGTCGGCACGACTGCTCCGACGCTGGCGAACGGAGCCGGATCGTCGATCGTGACGTCACCTGCTCCGTCGACGACGCCGGTCCGGAACCCGATGGACGAACGGTGCCCTTCCCCGATGCCCCGCACGCTCATCACAAATCGCAGGCCGCCCAACGGGGTTCCCGTCTGGTCCGGGTGAGCCACCATGCTGGGGTTGCAGAACGCCGCACCCTCGATTGCGTACTCGTTGGTGAACACCGCACCCAGCAACAACATTCGCCACTCGGAAAGATCACGGGCGGGATCGAGGCGGTCGGCCACTTCACGGGCGTGCCTGCGGAAGGTGCCGACCAGATCGCGGTGACGCCCGTCGAAGCGGGTGACGACATCGTCCAACGACGCACGCACCTCGTCCTCGTCGAGGGCCAGGATGCGAGCAAGCACTGCACCCGCGCGCGAGTCCTGACGCTCGAAACCCTCCTGCCCGGGCACGAACAGCCGCGTGATCACCCTGGACCGGTCCGCCGCGAGCCGCTGCGGGCTGCGCGTTACGAGTCCGGCCCGAACCGAAGTCATTGCGGCACAGTCGATAAACGCTGAGCGTGCTGCAGAGTCGAGATCACCGCCAGGGTCGACTCCGTGCCCTGGTTACGGTTCACCCCGTCGGCGTGCAGCCCGTCGTATCCGCCACCGGTTTCCGGATCCCACATGACCTGACCTGCGTCGTTGTCGCCCATGAACCAGGCCGCAGCGGACCTGACACCGTCAAGCCAGATCGCACCCGCGTCGACGACAGCAGCACGCGCGCACGCATCGGCGAGAGTGGCCACCTCGATCGGTTGCTGATCGAATCCGGGCCGGACGTCCTCGGCACCTCTGCCGCCCACCGGGGTGGGAGACAAATGTCCGTCTGATGTTTCGTATTCGATCAGCCAGCCCAATAGGTCCAGGCCGCGCTGCCGCAACATCATGTCGTCGAGCGCAACGCCGGCCGCGATCATCGCCTCGGCGAGAACGGCGTTCGCGTAGGTGAGACGGGGCTCGGGCCACGGCCAGGCCGGGTCTTCGTTCGGCGCGGCGAGAGATGCGGCGTAGTCGGTGATGAGCTTGCGCGCCGCGCCGTGCTCGGGATCGACGGTGAGAAGCTCGGCGGCGCCCAGTGCCGCGAAGGCCATCGCCCGCGGCGATGTCGACCGTGCCTGTGCGGCGCGCTCGAACTGAATGACCGCCAACCTGCGAACCAAGCTGACATCACTGTGGGCAGCGGCCGTCCCGAGCCCCCACAGGCACCTGCCCCAATGGTCCCCGGTCGACGGCTCGTCGGTCCAACGTCCCGTCGTTGTCCATCCGGTTGCGGCAGGCGCCGCTGAACGACTGCGCCTCGTTCAAGAACCGCACCGCGACCCCGGCGAGACCCTTCACCTGGCCCTCGGCGTCGCGGCTCTCGGGTCGCGACGACAAGGACACGGGCCATGTCGTCGGTGCAGTAGCCGTGCTCGCGCCGGGGCTCGGCGAGACAGGCGTGCTCAAAGGTGCCGCGATGGTCCGTCATTCGCAGCAGATGGTCGAATACCGGAGTCGGCGACGTCGTGGTCATACCCGTGCCCGCTGCGCGTGAGACCCGATGCGCCAGCCTCACGTACGCACTCGCGACGACCGACCAGGCCAGCTCGGGCGCGAGTCGGCGGGCCTCAGCCGCCATGTCACCGGCGAGCCGCGGCTGCGTCAGCACCCGGCGCAGGGCGGATGCCAGCGCATCCGGGTCATCATGGCCGACGACGATGCCGGCCCCACTGGCGAGGAGCTCGACGGCGTGCGGGAACGCGGTGGCCACAACTGGACGGCCGCTCGCGATGGCGTCGACCAGCACACCGGAGGTGACCTGATCGGTCGAGTCGTAGGGCAGGACGACGACCGCGGCGGACTGGACGAGGTCGGTCAGCATCGAAACGTTGCGGTATCCCGCGTCGAAGCACACCGAATCGGCGACGCCGCTGCGCCGTGCTTGTTCGGTGCAAGCGTCGCGGTAGGCCTCGCCATCGGCGGCCAGCACCTTCGGATGCGTTCGGCCCGCAACCAGGTACCGCGGCCGCCCGGGCAGATCATTGAGGGACCGCATCGCGTCGATCACCCGCTCGATGCCCTTGCCCGGCCCCAGCAATCCCCAGGTCAACAGGGTCGGTCGACCGCCTCGCATGACGGAGCCGTTCGTCGGAACGGTCGCGCCGTGCGGGATGGTGGTGACTTTGCGGCGATCGATATCGAAGCCATGGCGTAACCGCTCGCTGGCGGCCTCGGACATCACGATCACCTGATCCGCCCGCGCCGCGACCCCCTCGAGGACCGAACGCTGGTGTGGCGTCGGGTCTTTGAGGATCGTGTGGGCGATCACGATCGACGGCACTCGCAGCCCGTCGATGATGTCCACGACTTCGTCTCCGTCGAGACCCCCGTAGATGCCGTACTCGTGCTGGATGACCGCGACGTCGCTCTGGTTCAGCAACTCAGCGCAGGCTGCTACGGATGGCGGTGAGTCGTTGACCAGCTCTCCGATGACACGGGCACTCGGGGATGGCGGCCCGTCGGACACTCGCACGACGCTGACGTCGGCGCCGTTGGCTTCCAATCCGTTGGCCAGGGCCGCGCTGAACGTCGCCAGTCCGCACGGTGTCGGTGGATACGTACTGAGAATGCCGAAACTCGGAGAGCCAGAATATCCCTGACCCATAACGGGAAGCGTCGACGATGGAAAGGTGGATAACGAGGTCAAGGTGATCCCAACTGAGGTTGTCACCTGCGTGTCCGGCGTGAGCGGTTGCTCGGTGCGGTCAGCGGAAGACGGCTGACTCATCCCGGACTGGCTGGGTTCCCAACACTTTGACGATACACCCCAGGGCCGGTCACGAACGTGGTCGGCACGATACTGACTCGAACGTCGCGCGCTGGCCTGGCCGACAGCCGTCGACACCACCGCCCTCTACGCGCATCGCGTCTCGAACGGGCGCAAACCCTAGCCGTATCAGTGAAAGCTGTTGTGCCTCAATCTCATCGGGTGCAAGAGGATCCATCAGCCACTAATTGACCCCATCGATAACGGACTGTGGGCTGGCGGGAAAACCCACCAGCCCACATTAGGTACTGCTTGTTAGACGGCAGTTACTCCGACTGCCTGCGGGCCCTTGGCCCCCTGCTCGATGGTGAACTCAACTCGCTGGTTCTCCTCGAGCGACTTATAACCGTTGCCCTGGATTTCTGAATAGTGAACGAACACGTCTGCGCCGTCGCCGTCAGGAGCGATAAAACCGAAGCCCTTATCGCCGTTGAACCATTTCACAGTTCCCTGTGCCATACTCTTCCAACTTCTCTCATTCTGAACGGATGTCGATAGACATCCAGGGCAAGCCTACCACGGGCAGCCTCAAAATCCCTCTTCGGGCAATGAAGATTGCCCGTTTTCGATTGCCACAGAACACTTTTCGCGCGCAGGCTCATGCGCTGGATGACCCGGTGGATGGCGGTCGCGAGTCGCAAACTCCCGGGTGTATTCTTGAAAGAGAACCGTTTCGTAGTCAACGGTGATCCTCGCCCGGACACGGCCGAACACGATCAACGTGCGATCCGATTTGTAAGCCGACCTACGAAATTGTGCGGGGCGGCCTCGAACTGAAGGAACCGGCCATGGATCATGCGGGCTCGTACGTCGATCTCCTTGCAATTCAGGCGGTTTCGCCGGCCGTTCCAGTCGCGACATCGGCATCATGACAAGCGAGCTAACCGGGCGGCGCTTGGCCAGTCCGGTCCGGTTCAGCTTGGCGTCCGAACTGGGCGACGGCCTCGACGGGGCATGGTGGCCGCACTCGGTCTCGATGGCACGCGAGCTTCCCGACCTCATTGACGCGCTTCGAGGACCCTTGGGCCAAGTAATCGATATCGGCATCAACTGGTCACCGCTGGAGGGCGTACCGGATCTCGACCTGCTCAACCGTCGCGGTGTCGCTGCCACGCCCGGTCGGGAAACCCGTCGCTTCCGCGTCATGACCGTCACCGGCAGCGACGCCCGGGCGAATCTGCTGGTCGTGCCCTGCCGCACGAGTACCGCGCTGGCCGTCATGCTGCTGCGTCAAGCGGCCGATCTTCCCATCCTGTACGCACACCAGACGACGCAGGCATTTGAGACCGCCTGTGCCATCGTGGCTGCCACGCGTGGTCAAGACGCACAGAGCGCGACACCTGTGGAGAGCTCTAGCTGAAGTAGACCGTTATCCGTCGGCGACGATGGTGAGCAGCCGCTTGAGCGTCGTCAGCTGATCCGGGTACCCACCCTCCAATTTGGCCAGCAGCGTCGTTATCCCCGCGGCGCGGTACTTGCCTACGCGCTCGGCGATGCCTTCTTGTGTACCAACAAGATTCGTGAGGCGGCCGAGGTCTATCGGCACTGCTTGACGGGCCTCGTCTTGTTTCCCACTCTGCCACAGCTCGGCGACGATACCTATTTGTTCGCCATAGCCCAGCCTGGTGAACGCGTCATTGTAGAAATTGCGGCCGTTTGCCCCCATGGCGCCGATGGTGAACGCATACCCGTCGGCGTGCCTGCGCGCGGCGGCGTCGGCGGACGCCTCGTCGTCGTGGATCTCGACCGCGACCGGCGCAACGAGATCCAGATCCGCCAACGTGCGTCCAGCACGCTCGGCACCCTCTCGCAACGGACCGAAAAACACTTCTGCGGCTTCGGGAATGAACGCATTGCCGAGCCAGCCGTCGGCCATCTCACCGGTGAGTCGCAGGTTTCGCGGCCCCATCGCCGCCACGTAGACCGGCACGTGCCGTGGGTTCACCAGAGGTCGCAGGGCAGCGCCACTGCTGTCCGCCAGCGGAAGCGGATAGATCTCGCCCGGATGCTCGAGCCGGTCTCCGCGGCTGACGATCCGGATGATCTCGATGGTTTCCCTGGTCGTCTCCACCGGCTTGCGGAACCGGACACCGTGCCAGCCCTCCATCACCCGGGGCCCCGACGTGCCGACACCCAGCAGGAACCTGCCGTCCGACAGTTCCTGCAGGCTGAGCGCCGACGTCGCGAGCATCGCGGGACTGCGCGACCCCAGCTGCACCACAAATGTTCCGAGCTTGATCGTCGACGTCTTGGCAGCCACATACGCCAGCCCGGTCAGCGCGTCGTAGCCCCACACCTCGGGCACCCACAACGAATCGACACCGATGCGTTCGGCTGCCGCTGCGAACTCCACTGCGCCCGGCAACCGGGGCTCGATCATGGTGCCGACCTTCACCGCTTGCCCCGCTTTCCTGTCGTTCCGGCTGCTCCGTCGAGGATCCTTGGCATGCTGCAACGGTGCGCTACCGCGATCAGCCAACGATAGAAGTGACCCAGCGAGTCCGCTGCGATGTCGCCACACTGTGGAAATACGTCACCGACATCACGCTGCCCGCGCGGTGCTCGGCGGAGCTGCAGTCCGTCGAATGGCTCGACGGCGCCGACAGCGTCCGGGTCGGCGCCCGCTTTCGCGGCCGCAGCAAGCACGACGCCTTCGGCGACTGGCAGACGGTGTGTGAGGTCGTCGAGGTCGAAGATCAGCGCCGCTGGGTGTACAACGTCATCGGTCCCGACGGTGTCGGCGCGACCTGGGGGTTCGAGCTGGAACCGGCGAGCGACGGCGCGCTGGTTCGGCAGTGGGGTCGGATGGGACCGGGACCGTCGGGGCTGACGGTCGGGATCGCCGCGCAACCGGACAAAGAGGCCAGGATCATCACGCGACGGCTGTCCGAATGGCAGCAGAACATGCAGGCCAACCTCGAATGGATCCGGTCGCAGGTCGAGGACTGACGATCGGTTCGTTCTACGCCTGTCTCACGCTGCTAGGGCACCGGTTCAAACGTGCTCGGGCACTGTGGGGTGAGTCACGTCATTCAGAGACAGACTTCTGAGACTTCGCTACCTCGGAGAACGGAGCGTCCGGACTTCAATACGAGCCTGTCTCACATGTGGTCTTTCGAGACGGGGGGACAGCCCTTGGACCCGACCGCCGTCATGGCATCGCCTCGGCCCATGCGATATGCCCCTCGAAGCCAAGTGAGGTCGCCATGTCGCGGTAGCGATCCCGATAGTCGCGGTAGGCCGCTTCGTCGCCACGCGCACGCGCGAGCAGCGCGCGAAGGCGGAGCAGCGTGATTTCGTACAACACGAATCTCGGATCCGTCGGCACACCGGCCAGCCGGTCAATCGCGGCCCCGGCTTCAGCAAGATCGCCGTCCGCGCCACGCGCCATTAGCGCCTCCACCAAAACGGTCGTGGCCAACCCATTCCAGATGGATCCACCCGAGGCGTAGAAATCGTTGAGAACCTGCCGGATTTGTCCAATCGCGCCATCAAAATCGCCCGACCTGGCCTTTTCGCTTGCGATGTAGATGTCGGCGACCGGCAAACCTTGCCCCGAAAAACCCTTTTTCAAGCCCCTCGCGCGAACCTGCATTAGCAGCTCGACGCCCTCGGCACGCTCGGGGCCGCCTCGGTGGACGAGGACGATACATCGATTGATTCCGGCACCGAATAGGGTGATGTCCTCACCGGATTGCTCTGCCAATTCAAGCGCTTCGGAGGTTTCGCGCGTCGGTGAGCATGCCGAGCCGGCCGAAGTCGACCTGGACTTCCGCGCCCGGTTCGCAGTCCGCCACCGGGACCCTGGCCTGCTGCGATCGAAGTCCAATTCGGTTGTGGCGCAACGATGCAACGTCCGAAACGACACCACCACACCGCGGCGACCCAGCAGCGTATGGATCTTGGTCAGCGTCAGACCGTCTTTGAGCCATTGCCGGATCTGCTCATGCTCAGCAGCGACGGTTTCCCACGGCTGACTCTTGCCGGTGGGACGGCTCGGGCGCACCGCGGCGATCACCGCGGCGATCAGCTCATCGGTGAGCTGGCAATCGCCGCCGGCACGGTCCAGACCGCACGCCCGCGCCCGGTCGACATATCTGCGCACCGTCTTGCGATCGGCGCCCGACAAGCGGGCAACCTCCCGCAATCCCAACCCCTGCAGCCACAGCCGCAGGATCTCCACAACCTCGATCACCGATACCCGGTAGCTCATTGGGCCAATACAGCGGCCGAGCAACCGGAAACCCCGACGCCACGCCGGGGTGGTCCCATAACTGGCAAAGCAGCCAGCCAGATGGCCCCATTAATGGCAAACAGGTGGTCCCATACTCATGGCAAAACCAACTGTGAACTGGTCTCTTTCACCTGGCAGCCGACACTTACTTGCCCGCCGACTACGTGCCACAACTGGTATCGGATGCCCGACATGTATCACGTCCACGGTCGCCGTGCCCGGATGTTTTACAGCTGCCCTGAAGAACGGTTGAACCACCGTCAACTCGGGCCGAGGAAGTGGCCAGCATCCGGAGCCGAGGACGAACATGTAGTTCTCCACCGCCATCCGCACAGACCAACTGATGTGCGCCGAGAGCTTGGCGAAAACTATCTCAACCGGACGCGGTCCCATCGGCGTTAGCGAATACTGTTATGCACGGTAGAACCGGAAGCCTCCGGGGCCCAACATCAATATCGAAGGAGGCGATCTGGGGGTGACGACGGACAAACGGCCGCCCGACGCGCGATCGAAAGCATCCTATGATGTGGTGGTCATTGGTAGCGGTTTCGGTGGCAGCATTTCGGCCAACCGCCTGTCCCGTTCCGGCCTGAACGTGCTCGTGCTCGAACGGGGGCCGTGGCGCGACTCTTTACCGGTGCGCGCGCTCGGAATCGGAGAACGCTCCCCTTTCCCATATGGCACCCGGTTCGCCACACATTTCCTGCGCGGTATCAACATCGGGCGGGGTAACACACCTGGACCCGTCGAGCGTGGTCACCCAGAACACCTGCGAGCTCGCGGTTTCCGGCTGCTGCGGAGCCTCGTCGGGACTCGCCGCCGGGGCGTAGTGGTCAACAAGCGGGGTATGTACGAATTGTTCAGCTATCCCGGCATTGACGTTCTCTGCGTCTCGGCCGTGGGCGGCGGCAGCCATGGCTGGTTGGGCCTGCTCGTTGAGCCTTGTGATCCCTCGTATTGGGAGAATCGTCACCCCGGTCTGCGCACCGAACACATTTCCCGGTACTACGGGAAGATCCGGTCGGACTTGTGCACAACTCGCCTGACACGTCAGCATCCGGTCCCGGAAAGTGTATGGGTTGAGTTGCCAGGATTGGCCGGTCAGAGGTGTCAGCCCGCGGATCCGCAGCCTGAATCTGCTTACCTATACCCGCAATTCGACACTGACGCAGGCCGGATGTACGAGAAAGGGGCCGGGCTGCCCCGTCGAATCTGCGCGTTCGACGGGGACGGGTTTCTGGGCTCCAGAGACGGGGCGAAATCATCGGTCGACTTCGCCTATCTTGCCCCGGTCCTGAACGACGGCGTGACCGTTCGCGCGTTGTGTGAGGCGAGGCGAGTCGTGCGCGAACCGGATTCCGCCGGAGGTGGCTACGTAGTCCATTACCGGGACCTTCACGAAAAAATAAACAGTACGGCACGAGCCAAGCGCGTGGTCCTCGCTGCCGGGACGATGAATACGCTGCGGTTGCTGTTCGAGGGCCAACGGCGAAACGATTTGGCCGTCATGCCCTCGTTGGGCCGCACGTTCGGGGGTAACGGGGACGCGATCGGCGCCTATTTCAAGAACTCCGCTGGCCCTTCAACGCTGCCCGCACCGCCCGTCCTTGGCCAATTTAGGGTGGACGGGGCAGACTCGCCAATGTTCGGGTTGGTTGCGGGCTGCGGGCTAGACACGCTGCCGCTGCCAAGTTGGGCGAAGCGTCGGCTGCAACGCATGGTGCTCGTCTTCGCCATGGGCGCTGACTCCGGTAAGGCCTCGGCGCACGGTGTGCGGGGTCGCGTCGAGATCGACTACGACGGGGCGAAGGAGCCGATCTTCGATCAGATAGCCGACGGTTTTGATGCGCTCGAGACGGATACCGGGCTGCGCGTGTCGGCCTGGCGGAAACCGCTGACAGTGCATGCGTGGGGTGGGGCGTGCCTGGGCCCAGACCCCGACCACGGCGTCGTGGATCACCATGGGGAAGTGTACGGAAATCCCGGCCTCTTCATCGCCGACGCCGCCGCACTGCCCGCAGCAGTCGGCGCGCCGCCCTCACTGGCGATCGCCGCCTGGGCGCACCGCGTCGCCGATCAACTCGCCGAGACTACGACGCGGCACCCGCCGCTGACCGCGGTCAACGAATCAACCGACGGAGCAAGATGATGGCCGAATTTGGCTGAGCGCCCGACGTGTCCGCGAAAACATCATGGAACCTTGCGTGTTCACCTGGGATACCCACTGCGAACTCTGCCCGAACGCATCGTCGGGTGGTGCGACTACAACAGCTTCTTCGCTTCCGAAGACGCCGCACGTCAGTGCGCAAGCGCACACCCGGAGTTTCACGGAGTCACCCGCAGCCCCGAAGCCGCGGAACGGCAACGCGGTTCTGATTCGTCATTGTTGTGATCCTCGATTGTGAGGTTGATGGATTTCGCCATGCGGTCGGGTATGCGGTCTCCTCAACGGACCGGCCCGCATTCGTTAGCGCCGAATGTCCTTTATGAGTTCGGCGCCGTCACCCATGGGCCAGAGCCGGGCCGACGGCTGCGGCTTGCTCCGCGGCCCGCTCGTGGGCACGTTGCGTACTAAAACGGCAGGTCCAGTTGGCCGTTCGTGGTGTCGGCTTCGTCGTGGTTCGATTCGTGGAACCCCAGCACGTAAGGGACTTGGGGATTGGTGCCATACGGCACGAGAGGATCACTATCGGCGCTGGCGACGGGCGCGAGGGCAATCGCTCCACCGATCGCGGCTGCGGCCAACCCCGGTGCGATGTAGTTCAGTTTGATCCGCATGGTGGTACTCCTTCGTGGAAACTTAATCTGGACTCGTTGTGACTCAATCCTTTTGGGATCGATTCCAGTCTTCGCTCGAATCAATAGTGGTTTGCTGCTCGGTTGATGAAGACTTGATGTTGGATAGGGCTTTGTCTTGCGGCCAAGTATTGGGCGGACAGTCATGGCCGAGGCGACGTCGCTCGGTGGCGCGTGTCAGTGAGCCGGTGTTGGCCCCACGGGACCCGCGCCTGCGGCCTAAGCCCATTGCGCGTACGGCGGGGTTAGAAGGTCCCCGCCCTAGGCGCACGGTCGTTGTTAGTGGTGGAACAGCAGGGCACTCGAGTCCCCGCCGAATGGCTGCTGCTGTTGGGCGGCCCGTTGCGCGGCGGCGCCGGGGGTAGCAGTGATTTGGGCATTGCCCGGGCTCTGCTGCACGGTTGCGTCGGCCGCGGCGATTTGTGCCAAACCAATTGCTGCCGCGGAAGCGGCGATGGCCAGTGGCGCGACATAGCGCAGTTTCATTTGTTTTCTCCTTATTTAGGTGACATCGCCTAGACACGATGTCGGCTGAAAATCGGGTTGAGGATCCTTGCTCGCTTAAGCCGATGCCCAAGATGGCCATCGGGTCAGACGGCACCCGCCGGTGTACGGGCCGGAGACCGGCCCGGACGGGGTTCAGGGGTGCCACGTCGCGGGTCCGTACGGGACGAGCGGGTCACGGCCGTATGGGACGAGTGGATCCGCGCCGGGCCGCAGGCACTGGTATGCCCCCGGGCAGTATGGTGAGGTGTCTGCGGGTGGCCTCGTCGATGCAGTCGTGCTTGCATAAGTCGCAGCGCTACTCGGCGGAGTGACACCAATGAGCTGTGCGCCGACGACGACTGTGGCCACACCCACCATGGCCGCCGCGGCAGTTCCTAGCGCCGCATGTGCCGGCCACCGGTTGGGCATCGAGCGGCCTAGGCTGACGGTAGTCATCGTTTTCCTCCAATTGCTTTTGCTAGCCTCGGCATACGTCAAGGCGGCTCGATGCGGGCGTGGTAGTCGTCGGTGCTAGCCACCAAACCGCTCGAGGCAGGCCACAAACCCCGCATTCGGCTAGTTGGAATGCTGATCGCCGTCCCGTTGCCGTGAGTACTCACCAACTAGTTAGGAATGCGGGTTACACCGGGCTGGCAGCCCGAGCCAACTACGTCGGTTCGGCGGGGCCGAACACCTCGATAGCGCCGTTGACATCACGAATTTCTAAGCGCGGCAACGGTGCCAGTGCTGTCGGTCCCGGATGTAGCTGCCCCGTTGGCGAGAACGACGCCCCATGACACGGGCAGCGCAACCGGTCATCAGATTGGTCGAAAAACAGCCCGGCCTCCGGACGGTTATAGCCCCCGACACCCTGCGGTTATAGCCCCCGATTGTCGCTGATCGATCGGCGCTGGTTATGGCCGTGACCTGGGTAAACGCTGTTGTCGCTCAGGGGCGGCCAATCCGAGTCAGGACTGACCACTACGCAGCCGTGAATTCGACCGGCAAGGCGGCGGGCGAGCGGAACGCCACACCCTTGATGCAGGGCGCCGGTGCGCTCGGGTCTAGATGTAGGTTCGGCAGCCGGTCGAGCAGCGCATTGATCGCCACCGTCGTCTCCATCCGGGCCAGCGGCATGCCCAGGCACACGTGCGGGCCACCCCCGAACGTCAGATGGGCGATGTTCCTTCGCGTCGGATCGAAACGGTCCGGGTCCGGGTAGTGCGCCGGATCCCGGTTGGCGGCCGCGACACTCACGCTTACGTTGGTGCCCTTTGGGATCGCGAGCCCGCCGAGCTCACAGTCGCGCTTCGCCACCCGCACCACCGTGCTGATCGGCGGCTCCCAGCGCAGCCCCTCCTCGATGGCTCCGCGCAGCATGCCGCGATCCGCGCGCACGGTGTCGAGCAGTGACGGCTCGGTGAGCATGGCCACCAGTAGGTTGCCCGACGCCCGGTACGTCGTCTCCACTCCCGCAGGCAGGATCAACAACAGGAACGCGAAGATCTCGTCGTCGGACAGCCGTTCGCCGTCGATTTCGGACTCGGCCAGCGTGCTGATCAAGTCGTCCTGCGGACCACGCCGCCGTTCGGCGAGGATCTCGCCGAAATACTCCTTCAGCGTGGCGGATGCGGCCATGCCGATGTCCCAGTTGTAGACCACGCTGAGCAGCTCGATCGACAACTGCTGGAAGCGCACATAGTCCTCGCGGGGCAGTCCCATCAGCCGCGCGATCACCTGCACCGGGAACGCAAAGGTGAACTCCCGCACCAGGTCTGCGCGTCCGCGCGGTGCAAACCGGTCGATCAGCTCGTGCACCACGACCTCGACGAGTTCGGTGCGCCACCGCTCGAGCAGCTTGGCCCGAAACAGCGGCGACACCAGCGCCCGGCTTGAATGGTGCTCGGCGCCTTCCTTTTCGAGCAGGGTGCGGCCCATGACCGGGCCCATGATGTTCTCGTAGATCGACGACGAGAAATCGTCCGGATGGGTCAGCACGCTCTGGCACTCGTCGTAGCCGAGCACCGTCACCCCTGACACATCGAGATTCTGGGCCGAGGTCTCGATGATCGGGTTGCCGACCATCACGCGATGCTTTTCTCGTGCCTCGCGGAGTTTCTCGTGCACGTTCTCGACTGCCATCAGCAGGCCGTCCTGAAGTTTGGCGGGGTCGAACTCCTCCAATGGGGCGCGGTTGGTCATGACGCCGTCACCGTCTCGGTGTCCCGACCGGAGCGCAGGATGGTGCCGGGCATCGCACCCGTCGCGGCGCCGTCGCGGCAGACCTCGACGCCGCCGACGATGACCGAGCTGATCCCGTACGCGTCGGCCACCAAACGCGGCGCGCCAGAGGGTAAGTCGTAGCAGGTGCGCTCGGGGCCGTGGTCGATGGTCGCAGGGTCGAACATCACCAGGTCGGCGTGCCAGCCGGGCGCGATCCTGCCGCGTTCCTTCAGCCCGTACAGCCGGGCAGGCACGTCGGTGATGAGCCGGACCGCCTCCTCGAGTGTCACCACGTGGTGCTCGCGCACGCCGTGGCCGAGCAGCGACGTCGTGTAGATCGCCCCGCACATCATGTCGAGGTGCGCTCCGGCGTCCGAGCCGCCGATCACCGCATCCCGGTTGCGCCACACCTCGGCACGCGCTTGCCAGTCCGCCTCGTCGTCGCCGAAGGGCCGCGGCGAAAGCCCGGTGCGCAGCTCGTCGGCGATCACGATGTCGAGCAGCGTGTCGAACGGCTCTTTACCGCGGGCCGTGGCGACGTCGCCGACGGTGCGGCCGGTCGCGTCGGCGTTCTGAGGGGCGAAGGTCTCGACGATGATCAGCCGTTCCCAATTGGCAAGGCCGCGAAGGATGCCGGCCTCCTCCGAGTGGGCGCCGTCGTTGAGGCGACGGCGCCCCTCGGGATCGGCGAGCGCACGCAGCCGCTCGGGCACCGGCAGGTGCATCGTCTGGCGCCAGCCCGGCAACCCGTCGAGCACGAAGCCGGACAGGAACGACAGCCGGATCTTCGTGGAGTGCGGCAATGTGAGCGCGACGACGCGGCCTCCCCGCTGCGCGGCGACTTCCGATGCGCGCAGCTGCTTTTCGTGCCCTTCGGGGTTCCCCGCAGAGACACCGAGGACGTTCCAATTGAGCGGCCGGTCGGCCGCCCGCGACATGCCGGTGAGCAGCGCGATGTCGTCGTCGGTGAAGCCCGACAGGCAGCCGGGGATGATCGCCTCGAGCTGGGTGCCCGGATGCGCGCGTACCGCCGCCGCCAACGCCAGGAGCTCCTCGCGCGACGCGCTGCGCGACGGCACCGGCTGGCCCTCGCCGTCGTTGTGGGTGTTCGACTGCGACGTCGACAGTCCGAGCGCACCGTCGGCCAGCGCCGTACCGAGCAACGCGGCCATTTTGCCGATCTGCTCGGGGGTCGCGTCGCCGCCGACCGCGTCGTCGCCCATCGCCGCCAGCCGAATCGCACTGTGGCCCACCAGGAAGCCGGCGTTGACGGCCGTGCGCCCGTCGAGGCGCGCCAGCCAGTCGCCGAACGACGACCACTGCCAGTCAAGGCCTGTGCGCAGCGCGTCGAGCGGCATCCCCTCGACCCGCGCCAGCATCCGGGTGAGGTAGTCCTGTTGGTCGGGCCCCGCGGGCGCCAGCGTGAAGCCACAGTTTCCGCCGAACACGGTGGTGACGCCGTGCTGCACCGACGGGCTCGCGGTCGGATCCCAGAACAGCTGGGCATCGTAGTGCGTATGCAGGTCGACAAAGCCCGGCGCGAGCGTCTGCCCTTCTGCGTCAACGGTTTTCGTGGCTTGTTCGTCGACTTTCCCTTTACTGCCGACAGCGACGATTCGCCCGTCACGCACGCCCACGTCGCCGTGACGGGCGGGCGCGCCGGTGCCGTCGACTATCTGAGCGTCGCGGATCAGGAGATCTAACATAGCGGACTCCTACACCCCGCTCTCTAGGCCAGCCACGTGCTGTCGGGCAGCTGGTGGCGGAACAGCCCTGCGGCGTTGCGGTGGGTGATACGGGCTGCGTCGTCCGCAGACAGGTTCGCGACGTTGCGCGCGACGACCTTCTGCGTGTCGGGCCACGTGGAGTCGGCGTGCGGGTAGTCGCTCTCGATGAGGATGCGCTCGGCCCCGATCGCGTCGAGCGCGCCGAACGCCGAAGGGTCGTCGATCGAGCAGAACCAGAAGTTGCGCCGCAGCACCTCGCTTGGCAGCAGGTCGCTCTTCCAGGCCCCGCCTTCGGCTCCCGACGCGGAGTGGGCGAGGACGAAGTCGGCCCGGTCGGCGAGCATCGCCACCCAGCCGAGGCCGCCCTCGTCGAGCGTGATGTTGAGCTTCGGGAAGCGGACCGGAATGCCAGACCACAGCCAATCCGCGCACGCGACAAGGGCATTCACGGGGAACAGCGTCGTGATGGTCTCGAACGGGGTGTCCGGCGCGGGGATCGGCGCCCACTGCGCGGAGCCGGTGTGCAGGCAGATGACGGTCTCCGTCTCCTCGCACACGGCCAGGAACGGATCCCACACGCCGGTGTGCAGGCTGGGCAGCCCACATTGGGCGGGCAGCTCGGGGAAGCTCACTGCCTTGAAGCCGCGCTCGGCGTTGCGGCGCAGCTCGTCGGTCGCCAGTTGCGGGTCGGCCAGCCAGGGCAGCTGCAGCGGGATGATCCGATCCGGGTACGCGCCGGCCCACGCCTCGAGATGCCAGTCGTTCCATGCCCGCAACACCGCGAGCCCGAGCTCGGGGTCGTCGCTCTTCCAGAACACCGTGCCCGAGAAGCCGGCGATCAGCGACGGGAAGTTCAGCGACGCCCAGATGCCTGCGATGTCCATGTCGGCGATGCGGGCGTCGATGTCCCAACAGCCGCGGCGCATTTCGTCGAACCGGGCGGCTTCCATGCTCCATTCCTCTTTGGGCCGCCCGATGACCGCGTTGAGCCCGATGTTCGGGTACTCGCGGTCCTCGTAGCGCCACACCTGGTGGCCGTCGGTCTCGACGATCTTCGGCGCTCGCCCGGCCAGCGCAGCGGGCAGGCGGCCGTCGAACATGTCGGGTGGCTCGATGACGTGGTCGTCAACCGAGATCAGGATGTGCTGTCGCTCCCGGGGCGTCGGGTCAGGCAGCAGCGCCATACCTGACGACTATCGTCGCTTTGGCCGGGCTGTCAATGCTATTTATGCAAAAACAGCAAGTATCGGCTTCGTCGACTTCGGCACGAGCGTGCAACTCCAGAGACCCGAACGCGGGGCGACTTGGTCCCAATGGGCCGCTGGTTGATTGTCTAGTCGGTCCCGTCGAACCATCTGGCAGCCCCGTCCGAGGATTCAAATCCCTCCGCCATCGCCAATTCTGTAGACCTGTTAGCGCAGTTCAGAGGCACTTTTGTTGTTTGCTAGCGGACATCGGAAGGCCCCCGTGCCCACGTTTTGGCCACACTTTCACGTGAATACCGGCTATCCAGAGTGACCGCGACCGCGTCCAGGTCCTCGTCGAACAGATCCGCATAGGTGTCGAGCGTGACCTTTGCCGACGTGGGCCCGAGCATCCGCTGCAATGCCAGGACATTCACCCCGGCCGACACAGCCAGCGATGCACAGGTGTGCCGCAGATCGTGGGGTGTGATCTTCTGGACCTCGGCTCTCCTGACCGCGGCGGCGAACCACCCGCCCGACGACTTCGGCCGCGGCAGGTAGCCGCCGTCCGGGCCCGGGGAACACCAGGTCGCCAGGAGCCTTGCCCCCGCACTGCACTGATAGCTCATCGAGCACGAACGCCGGGACTGGCACCGAGCGGGCCTTGCGGCCCTTAGTAGGACCGACAGCATGGTTCACACTGAGCTGTACCGCGTTCTCCGACACCGACAGCCGCCGCAGAAACTCGACATCACGCACACGCAGGGCGACCGCTTCGCCCCACCGCACCCCGCAGTAGGCCAGCACCAGCACAAGCGTTCGGTGTTGGCCGCATTCGTCGGTGAGCCGGTACACGTCATCGGGCCAAGAGCAACTGAGGTAGCAGCGCCGCGGGCGCGGCTGCTGGCTGGCATCACGCCGAGGCAAGTTGTAAAGCTAGACAACCGGGTAGGCGCACCTTCTAGTCAGCAGGAAGTCAGGTTGGGTGTCAGCCGGGGCGACGCGGGTCCCACGATGGGGCGATTCTGGACTCAAGTCCTGATTAGGCTCATCCATCAAGGGAGAAGCGGTCATGAGAACCCGCACTAGCTACATCACAACCCTGCTGGCTGCGGGCGCTGCCGCGGTCGCTATCGCCGCCGCACCGATGGCCACCGCAGCTCCCACCACGGCAGCTCCCACCCCTATGCCGCAATCCTGCAGCGCCGTAGGCGGAGGAACCGAATGCCAGTCGCCCGGCAATGTCGAGATCCAAGACCCGCCTCCGCCCGTTGGTTTCGAGCCGTATGGAGGCTATGGCCCGGCTCTCGGAATCCTCTGAGACCTACCTAGCCCGTCGGCGGCGCGGGCGCCGCTGCAGATGGCCCTGGATCTCAGCGAGCCGCAATTCCGACCAGCTCCTCTGGAGCCAATAGCATCGAATCGGCAGGGATGCCTAAACCTCGGTCTGAAAACTTTGTGTCGGAGATGGCACGGCGATATGACGGACATCGTTGACCAGCGGTGACACGATACTGACGTGGACCCCAGCGGGGACGGTGGCGGTGGACTGACCGCGCCGGGGCTGTTCTGTGGGTCGTGCGGCACCGAACTGCCGCCGAACTCCAAGTTCTGTAACGAGTGCGGTGCACCGCTCACACAGGCCACTCGATCGGCGGAGTACAAGCAGGTAACGGTGCTGTTCGCCGATGTGGTGCATTCGATGGACATCGCAGCGGCCGTCGGTCCGGAGCGGCTGCGGGAGATCATGACCGAGTTGGTCGAGCGTTCTGCTGCGGTGGTGAAGCGGTACGGCGGCACGGTCGGCAGTTTCACCGGTGACGGCGTCATGGCTGTCTTCGGCGCGCCAACAGCGTTGGAGGACCACGCTTTCCGTGCCTGCCTGGCGGCGTTGGGCATACAGGAGGAGGCGAAGCGGCTTGCGGTCGACGTCCGAGAGCGCGACGGAGTAGACCTCCAGTTGCGGGTGGGCCTGAACTCGGGTCAGGTCATCGCCGGTGAGATCGGTTCCGGGCCGTCCGGTTACACCGCCGTCGGTGAGCAGGTCGGTATGGCTCAGCGGATGGAGGCAGCGGCTCCGCCGGGCGGGGTCATGCTCAGTCAGTCCACGGCTCGGCTGGTTGATGACGCTGCGACTCTGGGTGAACCGGAGATGGTCCGTATCAAAGGTGCCGAGGAACCGGTGGCCGCCCGTCGCCTGCTGGGCGCGGGCGACCAGCACCGCGCGATCAGTCGTGCTGAGTCGAATCTGGTGGGTCGGCGGTGGGAGCTGTCCGCCGTCGAGGGCTTGTTGGACCGGGCAGTCGAGGGCCACGGCGGTGTCGTCGGTGTGGTGGGGTCACCTGGCATCGGCAAGAGCCGTCTGGTGCGTGAGGTGTCGGCGATGGCAGCCACCTGTGGTGTCGAGGTGTTCACCGCATTCTGCGAGTCGCACACCAGTCAGGTCCCCTTCCATGCCGTGGCGCGCCTGCTGCGTGCAGCCACCGCCGTCGATGGTCTTGAAGGGCAGACAGCCCGCAATCGAGTGCGCGACCGCGTCCCCGACGCAGACCCCGAGGATTTGTTGCTCTTTGATGACCTGCTGGGCATCGCCGATCCCAATGCTCATTTACCGGCAATTGATCCCGATGCCCGGCGGAGGCGGTTGACCGCGCTGGTCAATGCCGCGTCGCTGGCTCGCCAAGCCCCGGCGGTCTACGTCGTTGAGGACGCCCATTGGATCGACGAGGTCAGTGAGTCGATGATCGCCGACTTCCTCAGCGTGATCCCACAGACTGCGGGGCTTGTGCTGGTCACCTATCGTCCGGAATATCGCGGCGCATTGGCCCACGTGGGGGGTGCGCAATCCATAGCCCTTGCGCCGCTTAGCGATTCAGAGACCGCAGCGCTGGTGTCAGAAATGCTCGGGCCTGACCCGTCCGTTGACGGGCTGGGCCAGACGATCGCCGAGCGGGCCGCAGGTAACCCGTTCTTCTCCGAGGAAATCGTGCGTGAACTCGCCGAGCGTGGCGTCCTGCGCGGGGAGCGTGGAGCATACATCTCGACCGCAGAGGCTGCGGAGGTGAATGTGCCTGCCACGCTGCACGCGACGATCGCCGCGCGTATCGACCGGCTCGACACGAAGGCGAAACGCACGCTGAGCGCGGCGGCGGTGATCGGCTCGCGGTTTGGCCTCGACTTGCTGACTGCCCTGGGGGTCGAACCGGTCGTTGATGACCTAGTGGCCGCCCAGCTCATCGATCAGGTCAGGTTCACCCGGCAACCCGAGTATGTCTTTCACCATCCGCTGATTCGCACCGTGGCCTACGAATCCCAGCTCAAGTCCGATCGCGCTGACGTGCACCGGCGGCTTGCCGCCGCGATCGAGGCCCGCGAGCCGGAATCGGCCGAGCAGAACGCTGCGCTGATCGCCGAACATCTGGAGGCCGCAGGTGATCTGCACGCCGCCTACGGCTGGCACATGCGCGCCGCAACGTGGGCGACTAACCGCGACATCGCCGCGGCGCGACTGATCTGGGAGCGTGCGGAAAAGATCGCCGACGCACTACCCGCCGATGACCCGGACCGAGCGGCGATGCGCATTGCCCCGCGCACCATGTTGTGCGCGACCGCCTGGCGAGTCCATATGAACGTGGCCGGGGACCGCTTTGAGGAACTGCGGCAGTTGTGCACCGCCGCCGGGGACAAGGCATCACTGGCCATCGGAATGGCGGGACTGGTGGCTGAGCACGCGCTTCACGACCGGCTGCGCGAGGCGTCGCAGCTGGCATCGGAAGCCATGGCCCTCACCGAGTCCGTCGGCGATCCGACCCTGACGGTGGGGCTGTCCTTCCCCGTGGTCTACGCCAAGATTGAAAGTGGCGAGTGGTGTGACGTGCTGCTCTGGTCACAGAGGGTCATCGACCTGGCCGACGGTGACCCCTCCAAAGGCAACTTCATTTTCGGATCTCCGTTAGCACTCGCCTACACGTCGCGGGCTGCCGCCAGCTATTACCTGGGTCGTCCTGGATGGCGCGACGACCAGCAGCGAGGCCTGGCCATGGCCCGCAGCGCCGACCCGATGTCCTACGCCACGGGCCTCACCTACGTCTACATGCCAGCAATACCGTACGGCGTGCTGGGGCCCGACGATTCCGCGGTGCGCGAGATCGAGGATGCCCTACGGATTGCCGAACAATCCGGCGATGACCTCGCGTTGATCCTCGCCCGGATGACGCTGGGCCATGCGCTGGTGCACCGCCAACCGGCTGCCGAGCGTGACCGCGGACAAAAGCTGCTTGCCGAGGTCAGCGAAGTGTTCCTGCGCCAGGGACACAACCTGGCCGATTTACCGATCGTCAAGGTCTACTTGGCGCGTGAGATGGCTCGGCGGCGTGGAGATCGCGATGGCGCCATACCGCTCATGCGCTCCGCCGTCGACCATATTTTCCGCGAGGGACAACTGCTGGCGTGGGGCATTCCAGCGACGGGTGTTCTGGTGGAGACACTGCTCGAACGCGGCGCCGACGATGACGTGGCCGAAGCCGAGGCCGCGATCGAGCGATTAGCGGCGGCACCCACCGACGAGAGTCTGGTTTTGCGCGACATCTGGCTATTGCGGCTGCGCGCGCTGCTGGCGCGGGCGCAGGGCGACGACGCTGCCTACCGCAATAACCGCGATCGCTACCGCGCGATGGCCACATCGCTTGGCTACGAGGGGCACATGAAGTGGGCCGAGGCGATGCCATGACCCCGGCTGCTCCTTCGGGGGTGGTGACGTTTTTGTTCACCGATGTCGAGGGTTCGACCCGTCGGTGGGAATCCGACGCGGAGTCGATGCGGGCGGCCCTGATTGCGCATGACGAGGTGCTGCGCTCCGCGATTGAGGCGCACGACGGTTTTCTGTTCAGCCACACCGGCGACGGTGTGGTTGCCGCGTTCGCCTCGCCGAGGTCGGCGGTTGATGCTGCGGTCGCGGCGCAGCGGGCGCTTGAGTTGCCGGTGCGGATGGGCATGGCGACCGGTGAGGCCGAATTGCGGGACGGCGACTACTTCGGGACGGAAGCCAGTGACACGGCACGGGGGCGATTGAAGTGATCTATGACGGCACAGTCACGAACTACTCGATTGAGATCTACCCGTCCTCGTGGCCAGGGCCGAGCCCCGCGTTTCCGTACACGCGCACCATTGGGCTAAACGTCGTGCCACTGTCGACCGGTGGACAAGGACTCGCGATTCTGTGTTTCGTCCCCGCCGGTAGACCGCTACCGGACAGCAGCATCCGGGCCGACACTTCGGATCCACTTGTGTTTGATCTGTTCCTACCATTAGACGACTACACGGCCATCGTTGACTTGGTGCGAAACGAGACTCCAGTCATGTTCGCATTCGACGACAACGAACCCGAAAAAGTTTGGTCGGTGCGGGCTGGCCCCGAGGAAGTCGGCGAGGATCAGGGGAAGTAGCCCACGGCGGTAGCCTGGTGGAGATCGAGACGGCGACGGCATCGCCTGCGAGTCGTGAATACGTCCTTTGACCCCGGGTGGCTCGCAGGTTTAGTCGCCCTCTGGTGCGGTGCTGGGTGCCCTCCTTGTTCGGCGAGCTTAAGGTGCGCCGACTGTTATCGGATCTAGATACTGCGGGCTGCTGGTAGGGCCTGCGAATGGCCATCTTTAGAAGTGCGCGATTGCCTGCCCGGGAGCCCGTCATAGGTGTCGGTCCCTGACGGCATATTCTGAGCATGCGAACGCTGACCCGATTCGTCGCCGCGGTGGTGACGGCCGCGGTGGTGTCCGCGTGTTCGGTCATCGCCAGCTCCGTAGCGCATGCCGATCCGGTAGCCACGACGGCAACCGTGTTGAAGGTGGTCGACGGCGACACCGTGGACATCGTCGACGACGTTCGAGGGCGCTTACGCATCCGCCTGTTGGGCATCGATACCCCTGAGACCAAGAAGCCCGACTACACCGGCACCAGTGGGCGCGCAGTTCTGGTCTCGCGGTCCAGCACGCTTCAGGCGTAGGACTCGGCCGAGTGGGCGTACGCCCTTCGCCATCTCGGCCAGCCAAGCATCCTCACCCTGCTCCTAAGGGTCGGGGTCGCGGTACTGAGCCCGCTGCGCGACGAGATCGGCCGCTGCACGTTCGACCATGCCGCGGGTTTCGGCTGTGGCGGTCGCCCGTTGGTTGCGACGCATCCACGCCCAGAGCAGGGCCAACGGAACGAGCAGCCCACCGATTCCGAACACGGCGAATCGGGTGAAGCCGGTGATGTTGTCGACGAGCCATGCAAAGTTCTGTCCGAAGAAACCGGTAATGAAGGTCAACGGCAGGAACACGGTTGCCAGGATCGTCAGCTGCTGCATTGTGCTGTTTTGGCGCACGCTGACCCGGGTCTGTTCCACGGAGATGACGGCCATGTTCGCTTGCAGGACGGTGGCGAGGAGGTCCTTCTGGGCAGCAACTTCCTCGCTGATGAGATGCAGGTGGTCGTGCACGTCGCGCAGGTATGGCCGGAGCTCCGCGTCATCGACATTGCGCTCGACGCCAGTGAGGACGGCGAGTAGCGGATGGACCGCGCGATAGAAGTTCGTGACCTCGCGGCGCAGATCATAGATCCGTTCGGTCGGTGCGACCGCGCCGGAGAAGACAGTGCCTTCGACCTGCTCGATGTCGGATTCGAGGTCAGCGACGACGGGGGCGTAGCCCTTGATCACCTGGTCCAGGATCGCCCAGAGCACCGAGTTAGTGCCCAGTGCAAGCAGTTTGGGGTGTTGTTGGAGCCGCGTGCGTGCGCCGTGTAGCTCGCTCGCGACACCCTGTCGAACCGTAATGACGAAACTAGGTCCGACGAAGATGCTGATCTCGCCGAAATCGACCTCGCCCTGGTCATGGTTGTAGCGGGCGGTGCGCAGGATGACCAGCTGCACCCCGGTTTCGTATTCTTCGACCTTCGGGCGCAGGTGAAAGGTCTTGGCATCCTCGACGGCAAGCTCGTGCAGACCGAACGATTCCCT
This sequence comes from uncultured Actinomycetota bacterium, assembly GCA_963770305.1. GTDB lineage: Bacteria > Actinomycetota > Actinomycetes > Mycobacteriales > Mycobacteriaceae > Mycobacterium. Next base: position 42,393 of record CAVYPB010000040.1, on the reverse strand, counting down.
GACTTCGTCGAGCTCCTCACCGCTGGGCTCGAACATGCCCAGCCATACGAACCCGCTCTGAAGACATTGCGTTGCAGCCTCATCCAACGAGATCGGCCGGTCGCTTTGACGGCTACCGTCGCGATAGTGAGCGCAGTCGACAATCATCGAAGACCTCCGGCAGGAACACAGCTACTGGCTCCATTCAACCCCGGCTCGTCCTTGCCGCCCAGATTCACAGCGTTCTTGGAGGAACCGATGGGCGACCGCACAGTAATCCCGTTTGCCTTGGTTGGGCTCGGGGCCGCCCCTCGTAGAATCAAGTTGCTTCACGAGTTGCCGTCGCAAGCTCCGACTGGACGGCACGCCAACCCCACGCTCGTTGGGTGGCTCGGATGACGAAGCGGCCTGCACCAACCGGTGCAGGCAAGAGCGCCTCGGGTCTCGGGGCCTGAATAACGAAAGCGCCATGAATTTTTACGACCCGACCGGACGGCCCAAGATCACTGTCTCCCGGCCCGCGCCGCACTGGGCGGCAAGCACGTGCGGGCCCTACTTCGACGCGATGTTTCCGTCCCAGGAGGTGTCCACGTGGATTTCCTGGAAGATGACGTCGACCGGCACGAACATCGCACGAAGGCCATGGAACCAGCGCGAAGAACTGCGCGCCGAGTACGAGGACGTCCACGGCGCCGACCTGGCGCTGTGGCCAGCCCAGCATCCGGGTGTCGTGCTTGATACGGTGCCCTCTACTGCGCAGGGTGCCTGCCTCGGCTGCCAATGGTTCGATGTGCGAGGTCATTGGATGGGCCATTCCGATTGGTTCGAACGAGCCTCTGTATGGCGTCGTTCAAGCTTGGCAGGCGCGTGGTGTATCGCCGTGCCGACGTAGAGAAATGGCTCGATGAGGCGCGATAACCGCACTGGTGCAACGGAAGCTGCCCGTGACCCCCATTCCTCGCGAACAGCTAGTGGCCGAGTGGAAGGACTTGCACCACCGCAACCTCATCGCTGATCTCGTGTCCGTTTTGCTGGCACCCGAACCTGCGATGAGGATGGCGCGGAGAACATTCGTCCATACCTGCCATCGACTGGTGGCCACACCGTGGACACAATTTGGCCACAGTTACAGTTAGCTCAAGTGAACTACTGTCATGTCTTTCCGCAGCTAGAGCCGCTACCAGCGCCCCGATCAGGTAGCTGAATAGGGTTCAAATCCCTCCGCCACCGCCCTTAGCTCCACCACGATAGGACCGATGGCAAGCCTGGAAGTCCTTGCAAGCACACCCGCCTTTGTCGCTGATCGGCCATAAGTGTCCGATAGCGAACCGCCCCCGAGTCCTGATGGACTCGGGGGCGGCTTCGCCGTTACGGGGTGTTACGCGGGCGTTTTGGTCGTTGCTGCCGACACCGTGGGTGATGGTCGTGCTTGAGATTGGCCGCCGCGTTGCTGGGGTCGAGGTTGCCCTGCAGGTTGCCTGCCGCGGTGTCGGGGTTGAGATTGCCCTGCAGGTTGCCCGCCGCCACCTGCGGGCTGAAGTTGTTCGCCAGGTTCGTCCGCACCTGGCCGAAGGTGCCCGCCAGGTCCGGCACTCCGCAGATGCCCTGGCTCCCCGGCTTCGACTCGTCAGCCCCGAAGTAGCTGCACGTGGCGTGTTTCAGCCAAAGCCGGCGCCGCGAACGCGATCGGGACGGCGATCAGTGAAGCCGCGATAACTGTGCGTCGAATGATCATTTTTTTTCTCCTTTGCGAGGGGTGTTGCAGCAACTATAGGAAATAAACGGCAATAACGTCAATAGAACGGAAACAGTTGCCGTGTGATTCCGCTCACAAGGTGGCCGCCGATGGCAACCCGGCGCGGAGCTTGGCCGGGGGCCGGGGGTTGCCGGTCAGTGACCAGCGGTTTGTCGGACGTGACCACCGTGGTGGTGGGAGACTGAGGTGCCCCAGCCACCAGCGGATACGGGAGACGGCCATGACGACGGTGTACGTGCTCACGGCGGGCAGCGGCGACACCTATCGCATCGAACGGGTCTACCTCGATGCTGACCAGGCGTACAAGTTTGCGCAGGACTACAACGGCATCGCCCCGGTGGAACCGGTTCAGGTGGAGGAATGGCAGACCGGTGCCCCGCCGGCCGTCTACGACGGCCCGTACTGGCGCGCGGAGTGGTGGGCGCGAGTCCCGGCCGCCAAGCGTCGCAGTGCGTTGCGGCACACCGACGAGGGCGAACGGTTCGACGACTTCGCCATCCGCCAGGAATGGTGGACCGGCGAGGCGCTGCCCGAGGCCAAGGTGGTGCGCCGGGAAGTGGCCGGGGTACCCAGGGTCGAGGTGGTGGGCCTGTCGAAAGAGAAGGTGGAGGAACTGTTCTGGGACACGGTCACCCAACTCAGGGCCGACCTGGCGGGCATAAAGAGGAAGTAACTTCCGCTATTTTGTGCGGCAGGCGGAAAGAAACGTGCATGTCGGTTCGACATTGCCGCCCAGATGCGTCATGATGCCTACATGGATCGACGCGCCCTGGAACGGCTCGGCCACCACGTCGTGAGCCGGCGCGTGGCACTGGGCTACCGCAACCGCACCGATTTGGCCGACAGCCTGCAGTTCACCGTGCGCACGCTGGCCGACATCGAGCACGGCGTGCGCAAGGCCAGCGCGGGCACCTACGCCATCTTGGAGAACAAGCTGGGCTGGGCACCGGGCAGCATCGACACCATCCTCGCCGGAGGAGAACCCAAGGAAACTGTGGTCGAACTGCGACGCAGCAACACCACTGCCCCCGCTCAGGGATACGCGCTGCGCCCGACCAACCCCAACGCCCTATCCCAGGTGCCCACCGAGGAATTGCTACTCGAGCTCCGACGCCGCATCATCGCCCCCCGCGACACACGCCACAACACCTGGGACGACTGGGACGGCGGCCTCGACCCGCACGGCGACAGACCCGAACAGGGCTAGCAGCACCCTTCGACACTGGACATCGCCCTACCCCGGACTGCCGAGCCTCCCGCTCGCCGGCTCCCCAAAGACGGCGAACACACGAGCCAAAGCTTTGAGCGTCTCTATCGGTTGCGACACGGTCACGGATGCATACCTATCAGGGGATCACTGATCACAAACGCCCCACGGATCACTATCGTCACATCAGTCAACTCCTGACGTCAACTGCGACGTCGTCCCCCTGGAAGGTGTGACATGTCGGCGCGTCTGCGAATCGCATCCATATCGGTCGCGTCGACGGCCGCTATCGGATTGTGCGTCGCGATCGGGGTAGCGACGCCAGCGACCGGCGACCCGTGTACAGGTGCTGCCGCGGCAGCCCAACCTCCTGCCACCTCGGCCGAGACTCCGTCCTTGCCTTCGACGTCCGGCGGCCGACCGATAGGACAAAGGCCCACTGGTGCGAATGAGCGCGCGCCGCTACCCAAGCTGGGTCTGCTACCCAAGGCCATCCTCAACGCGTTTACGCCACGCTCCGCGCGAGTGCAACAGCAAGCGGAGGTGGTGCCTGCTCCCAATCCTCCCGGCGCGGGCAACCAGCAGTCCCCAACCGCCGCTCAGCAAGTTCCGGATGCAGCCGCAGCTCAGCCGCCTGCGCCAGCGCCGGCGCCCGCGCCAGCCGAGCCGCCCGGGACGTCGCTGGTCGGCTGGGTGACCGGACCGGACAGCCCAAACGACACCATCGGACGTTTCGCCATCACTGGGACCGACCTCGGGATCATGTGGGACAACGGAGATCCCGCCGGCCATCAGGTGCTGATGGCCTTCGGCGACACGTACGGCTATTGCAGCGTCCGCGGCCAACAATGGAGGTACAACACCCTGTTCCGCAGCCAAGACGGTGCCCTGGCCAAGACGATCAGCGTGCCGAATGGCGTTGTCTCCAACCAATACTCCGGCTCACCGCTATGGGGTCCGGGCCTTTCCAAACAGATCATCAACAGCACCAAGTGGGCGCCATCGGAGACGGGAATCATTCCCACCGCAGGCATCTCCGCCGGGAGAAACCAATACCTCAACTTCATGTCCATCAAGAGTTGGGACGCCAACGGCTCATGGACGACGAACTTCTCGGCGATCGCCGTGTCTCCCGACAACGGCGAACACTGGGGGGTCTACCCCGGAACCGTCCGCTCCTCCGCGCCGGACAGAGTCCCGGGAGCCCAGTACGTTCCCGGAAATGAGAACTTCCAGCAAGGGGCGTTCCTCAAGCCTGGGCCCGGTGACCCTTACCTCTACTCGTTCGGGACACCGTCCGGTCGCGGCGGCTCGGCGTACGTGGCGCGAGTGCTCCCAGGCTATGTACCGGACCTCAGTAAGTACGAATACTGGAACTCCGACAGCAATTCCTGGGTTCCAAGCAATCCGGGTGCTGCGACGCCGGTTATCCCCGGCCCGGTGGCCGAAATGTCGGCCCAATTCAATACTTATCTCAAGCAATACCTGGTGCTCTACACAAACGGTGCCAACGACGTCGTGTCAAGGACTGCCCCGGCGCCGCAAGGACCGTGGGGTCCGGAGCAATTGCTCGTGCCGTCAATGCAGTTCCCCGGCGGCATCTACGGGCCGTTCCTCCATCCGTGGTCGACGGGCAAAGAGCTCTACTACAACCTGTCGCTGTGGTCGGCATACAACGTGATGTTGATGAAAACCGTGCTGCCATAGCCTTCGTCGACGACCTCAGCCACAGTTGGCATTGCCACGATAAGTCTGCATGTAGCGGCGCATCCGATCGGGATGCTTGGCCTTGTCCCGCTCGTTGAGGATCCGCTGCGCGCTGCCGGATGGATAACCCTGTTTGGCCAGGCGGTGGTCTACCGATGGGTCGAAGTAGGCAGTCGAGTAGATCAGCGCCAACACCAGCCCGCATCCCACGCCCACCCACGCGATCCAGCCGAACCCCAGTGCGAGTAACAACACCGCGGCCAGCGGCGCCACCTGCACCACGGCACGCGCGATTTGGCGCTCCCACCGGGTACGACCGGTGAGGTCGCGCAGCACCCACTCGCGGTAGCGCGGGCCGAGTGTCCCGCCGAAGGCGTACCAGATCCAGCGCAGCGGGTCGGGGCGACGCCGCTGGGTGTCGGGCCTCATCGGTCCAGCTCCGAGTCGAGCCCGCCGGCGGCCAGCGCGGCGGTGTTGATACTGGTGAGCACCTTGTGCAGACGCTCGAGCTCGACGCCGAGGCGCTCGACCACCGCCGGGGGGACCTTCAACGCCTGCCGGCGCGAAACACACTTGGCGCTCTAGTGCCAGCGGATCTAGGTCCGCAGCGACTCCCTTGGTCATGGCTCCATCGTACACTTATAGTTAGTAGCCTATTGATTAGTGTGCTAAGTATCACAGCTCGTTCACGGCAAGATCAGACCACCTGCGGACTTTCGGTGGCGTGTCTCCGGTTCCGTTCCCACGGCCAGGTCATCAGCGCCCACACGATGAGGACGAGCGCGATCTCGGCTAGGAGGTATACCGGCCATGGGCCCAATGCGTCCAATAGTGACGCGGTGGGGGGTTTCCTGTTGAGGTAGCCGTAGTTGGTTCCGGCGATCACGTTGAAGGTGAAGGTGAACGCCGCCCATGCGAGGGTCGCGACGACCGCGAGGCGGTAGTCGCGCCACCGCGGCCGCATCCCACGTCCCCACGTGAGGTAAATGGCCGCCCATACAACGAGCAGATGAAGCGCAAAGAACGTGACGAAAAGATGGTGGGGGAAATCTGGCGCGCCTTCTTCTGGCGTGCCGACGTCCGGTGTGATCAACGCCTGTGAGCTGAGGACCAGGCCCCAGTAGTAAGTGAGCGCAAACGCCCAATGTCGCTGCGACCACAAGGCATAGGCCGCCGTGAGTTCCGCGACGTCGCACAGCTGCAGCGGCACCGAAGTGTCCATGGTGGGCCGGATCAGCTTGTAGACCAGCGCCACGATGAATACCGCCACGATCAGAGCCCCCAGGACGCGGCCAAGGAGCCGGGCCTGCGATTCGGTCTGCCTGCGTCCGATCCAGACCAGGAGCGCAGCGCCGATCACGAACACCCCGAGCACCGCCCAGTGCGACGGGCCGTACGCCGTGAACTCCCGTTGTGCAGAGAACAGCTCCATCAACTCCCTACTTTCGTCGCACCCTATTGCCTTCGGGCGTGCGATGGCCCAACTTGCCTCAGATCAAGGCGCGCTGCGCTTCTCGCGTCGACTTCTGCACCAGGGTCGTCGTGAGGCCAGATTCACAGCCCTGATGCAGAAATCGCGGCCCAGGTGCTACCTCGGCGCCGGCTGACGGACGTATCCCCGAGGCTGGGTGAACGCCCGTATCCCGTCGGCGCCGAGCTCGCGGCCGAGGCCCGACTGCCCGACACCGCCGAACGGAACCCGCGGGTCCTGGGCCGCCATGCCGTGGCAGTTGACGCTGACCGTGCCCGCAATCAGCTGCCCAGTGACCTTGTCGGCCAGCGCGTCGTCACCTGTCCAGACCGACGCGGTGAGTCCGAACTCGGTCGCGTTCGCCGCGGCGACCGCGTCGTCGATCGCGTCGTAGCCGAAGATCGGTAGCACCGGGCCGAATTGCTCCTCGCTGGCCAACGCCGAGTCCGGCGCCACGCCGGTGACAACCGTCGGCAGCACGAAGTACCCGCCTGCGTCGGCATCGGCCTCACGGATCCGCCCCGCGGCGCGAACCGTCGCCCCTTGTGCCGCAGCATCTTTGACGAGAGAGTCGACTCGGTCGCGCCCGGCCGCGGTGTGCAGCGGGCCAAGCGTCACCTCGTCGGCCAGGCCGTCGCCGACGACCTCGCGCTCGCACCGCGCCAGCACCGCCTCGGACAGCTCATCGACGCGATCGCGCGGCGCGTAGAGCCGTTTGATCGCCATGCAGACCTGTCCGCCGGTCGTGTACGTCGCTGCCACCAGCTGCTCGACGAGCTGGTCGCTGACCGTGATGTCGGGCGCGATGATCGCCGCGTCGTTTCCGCCGAGCTCGAGCAGAAGCGGCGTGAGCCGCGGCGCGGCGGCCGCCATCACGGCGCGGCCGGTCGCCGGGCCACCCGTCAGCGAGATGACATCGATGCCCGGGTGTGTGACCAACGCTTGCGCGAGCTCGACGCCGGGGGCCGACAACACGTTCACCACACCCGGCGGCAGCGCCGCGGCGAATGACGCGCCGAACTGCAGCGCGGCGAGCGGAACCGTCGGCGGCAGTTTCACGACCGCCGTGTTGCCTGCCGTCAGCGCCGATGTCAGCTTCGTCATCATCACCGCGAGCGGCCAATTGAATGGAATGACAAGGGCCGCAACACCGTACGGCTCACGGTGCAACCGCGGATAGTGCGCCTGCGGATCGATCTGCTCGGGCGCCAGTGACGCCTCCGCCATCGACCCGAGCACCGCGGCGACCATCGGTGCGGTGTCGATCTCAAAACCGGCCTCCGCGAGCACCTTGCCGTGCTCGCTGGTGTACAGCCGCGCGCCATCGTTCTCTTGGAGCTGCCTGCCGGCCGTCATTGCCGCCGCGGCGACCGCCGCGACCCGCTCGGCGACGTCAAGCGCGCGCCACCCCGGCGCCGCGTTTCGCGCCGCGCTCACCGCCACGTCGAGCTGGGCACGATCGGCGGCCGGCGCATGGCCGACGATCTCGGCCGGCCTGGCCGGGTTGTGCACGGCGTAGCTGCCTGCGGCGCCGGGTTGCGCCTCACCGCCGATCGTGAGCATTGCCTGCAGCTTCGAAGAAGTGGTCATGCGCGCCTCCCCTTGACCCGGTGCGGTCGTCTGGTCATCGTAAGTCGCTATGAGAGCGGTCGTGCTGCGTTCGCCGACATGGCCTCGGGCCGCCGGGTGCGCAGTGTGGTCTGCTTCGGGTCCGTGTTCTAGGGTCGCGAAGATGGAAACCGAACTGCGAGAGTGGCTGGATCGGCTGGCGATCCAGGACCTCATCTACCGGTACTCCGACGCCGTGACGCGTGCCGACTGGCCGCAATGCGAGGCTGTGTTCGCTCCGGACGCACTATGGGAGAGCCCACCACTGGGCCTGCGATACGAGAGTCGCGATTCGTTCCTGGAAACACTACGGGCAACGACGAACTACGACCTTCTCATCCAGACGCCACATTCCTCGGTCATCACACTCGCGGGCGCTGATCAAGCACACGCCACAACGACGATCCATGAAATGAACAGAGGAGTGACGGACACGAAGAGCGAGCTGGGCGATAGCGGCACAGAGATCAACGTTGACACGTATGGGATCTACTACGACGACGTCGCTCGCATCGACGGGGAGTGGAAGTTCACCCATCGGCTATTCATGCCGTTCTATCTCGAAAGCGGCTGCGTCACTGGCGATGTGCTCACCCAGCGCTCAAAACTGCTAGGCCACCAACTCAGACGCTGACGATATCCCAGTGCTCGCCGACCTCGAATCGGCGTGTCAGTCCCCGCGGTCGCGGCCGCCGAAGGCCTTGAGCGCAGGAGACACGACCACGCGAACCTGATTGCCACCGCCTCGTTGTGCCTCGTTCATCGCCGCCGTGGCGATACCGAGTAACTCGTCGAGCAAATCTACGGGCGCGACGTCGACCAATGGCCTCAATGGTGTGCTCACCACCCCGATGCTGGCGGTCAATCGCAATGGTGCCGAGGTGATGCCACCGCGCACCCGCTCGGCGAGGGGAGATGGATCTGCCCTGGGGAACAAGTCGGCGACCAGAAACTCGGCGTCGTCGACATGGGCGGCAACGGCATCGCGTCGGACGGTTTCGCGCAATCGTTGACCAACGGCGACGCGGGTTCGATTGGCACTGGCTGCACCCGCCGTGCCGGTCACAACCGAGAAGTCGTCGAGGTTGACGACGAGCACGATGAGGTAGCGGTCGTCGTCGCGGCTGCGGGTGCCGATCAGTGTGGCGAACTGCTCATCGAACGCGCGACGGTTGAGCAGACCGGTCAGTGGCTCGATCTCCCGGGCGAGCATTCGGGCGCGGACGAGCCGCATCCCCATTTCCATTGTGGCAGTGATGTAGACGTTCGACACCACGATTATGACCACGGCGCCCACCGCCAATGCGGCGTCGTTCACGGCCAAGCGCATTGCCAGCACGGCGAGGGTCACCCCGCTCACCGTCGTCGTCACCAACAGCAGTCGACCAGAATGAAGCAGCGCGGTGATGCCGTTCAGCACCGCGAAGGCAGTGGACCCCAGCAATCCCACAAGCGGGTTCGCCTGAATCAGGCATGCGGCGGCGATGCAGGCGGCGCCCGCCACGCCGCACAGCTTTGACTCGGTACTCGTGGGCCACCATGGCCGAAGCCAACGCCACCCGATCAACCCGCAGCCGACCGTGATACCGGCGGCGACAAGCTGACTGCTCAGACCACGTGAACCCTGCGGAGTCAACAACAGCATCAGCGGGATGGCACCCAGCGTGAGAACGATCGCGGCAATCGTACGGCTGACCGAGGTTCGCACGCCAGCGGCTGCGAGAAGCGCTGTCAGCCAATAATATTGGTCGTCGCTACGTGCCTCATCCCGCCGTTGGACGCTCATGGGTCACTCAGCCGCTGCCGCGGCCGGCCCGCTTTGCCTAGTACATCGCCGAGTCTGCATCCCTCAGTATCTCCTCCGATTCGTCGAGATCTGCCGCCGCGCTACGCCACCAGCTGCGACGCGGACGTCTGCGTGACCGCCGCCGCGTCGGCGGTCGGCAACGTGAGCCTGATGCTCGACACATTCAACTCGCCCGACGACCACAGCGCTTGATACTCCACGGCCGAGGCGACCAGTTGCAGCGTCACCGTCTCCCTCGGCGCCAGCGTGTGCGCCACCATTTCCAACGGAATCTTCACCGTGTGCGTCGCCCCGTCCAACGTCACCGGGATCGGCGTGACGTGGTTGCCCAACACCAGCCCCGTGGTGTCGTCGACCAGTTGGGCGTACACATGGCGGCTGGATCCCGTGCCCGAATAGGTGAACTCCAGCTCCGGCGCTCCCACGATGTAAGTGGTCGTCGCTTGGGCAGGGAGGGTGAGTTCCACCGCATTGGTTGCCTCGGCGCCGGACAGAATTCCGAGCAGCCCGCTGATGAGGCCTCCGTCGAACGCCCTGAGATTCGGGCCCGAGCCGCCCAAGAGCAGACGCAGCGGCAACGTCCCACCCGCCTCCGACGAAACTTCCAGCGGCGCACCCGTCGGAACCGGGTAGAACTTCGACGAGAGGTTCTGCCCATGCTGGTCGACCCACTCGAACTGGGGGCCGGTCATCACCGAAAGATCGTCCTTGACGTATCGGTCCAGCCAGTCCAGCGTCGCCCGCTCGACCACTTCGCCGTCGTTGGTACTGGAGATGCAACCGCCGTGCCCGCCGCAGTACCACACCACCTTCGTCGGAACACCTTGGGCAATAAGCGCTTTCGCATTGGCGTCGGCCTCCGCCAACGTGAACAGGGTGTCGACCGTGCCCTGGATCAGCAGGGTCGGCGCGGTGATCTGGTCCACCAGCTCGAAGGGGCTGCGCTCGTCGAGGAAGTCCTGATCGTACTGAGGCACCGAGCCCGTCAGGAGGGCGGTTGCTATAGCGGTATAGATCTGCGGATTGACCCGGGCGCCCGTGATCAACAGAGCAGCAGTGAGCAGGGCGCCCCAGCTGGTCTTTGGCGCCCCGCTCTTGTCCAGCGACGTGTTGAGGTTGTTCCACGCGATAGTCGGCACAATCGCGTCGATCCGGGGATCGATTGCAGCGGTCACCAGTTGGATGCCACCGCCGTACGAAACCCCCACCATGCCGATCTTCGGATCACCGGGCGCATCGAGTTGAACGTCGGACTGCGTCGCCAACCAACTGATGATGGCCTTCATATCCTGGCCTTCGAAGTCCGGGTTATCGATCTCGAGCCTGCCGCCCGAACTCCATTCGCCGCGCGGGTCCCAGGTGACGACGTTATAGCCGCTGTGCAGCAGCGGCGCCATGCCGATGACCTGGTTGGGCAGGAACGGGTTGTCTACGGCGGTGGGGTTCGTCTCGCCGGGAAGCCCCAGGCCAGGGCCGTTGAGGATCGTCGGCGCCCGCGTCCCCAGCGCCGCGCCCTGCGCCGGGAAGAAGTGCACGTAGATCGCGGTGCCGTCGGACGAGATCACCTTCACGTCTCGCGGTGTGCTGCCGCCCGTCAAACCGACCGGGTAACCGATGATCGGATGCAGAATGTCGCCGATAAGCGGTATTTGGTGAAGGAACGCGACAATCGGCGTGACGAACATCGGCCCGAAGATGGGCAGCTGTTGCAACGGGGCGAGAAGCGGCGTCTGCGGGATCGCGACGACGCTGGGTTGTGCGTCGGCCACGGCCAGCGTATTGGCTTTGGAAACCGCGGGATCGGTGTCAGCGGATGTCGTCACCGGGTTGGCCACGTTGTTGAGCGTGGGCGTCCGGCCGAACTCCTGCCGCGCGGCGGCCATCATCACCCACGGCAGCGGCGACTCCACCGGCGCCGTCGGTGCGCTGCCCGAGAGCGGTTTGAGGAAACCGCTGACCACACTAGATACCGCGACGGTCGCCACAGCGACGGGATCCTTGGCCTTGACGGTTGATGTCGCCGGTGACTGTTCCTTCGGCTTCTCGACGGTCACGCTTACTGTCGGTGCCAGGCCCTCTGCGACCTTGGGTTCGTCGGCCTTCTTGGTCGACTCGGTCGCGTTCGCCTGCACCGTTCGAGCGGTGGCGCTGCCCGTTTCTCGTGTCGGCTTGACAGCCTCATGGGTGGTTGGCTGTTGCGAAGCGCTCAACTTCTTCTTTTTCTTCGGCTTCGGCTCGGCGACGGCGGTCTTTGTTTCGCTGGAATCCGTTGATGCGTCGGCCTTTTCCTCCGCCGGCTGCTTGGCATCCGACGTCGACGTCGCAGATGTCGCCTCCGACGAAGACCCCGAACCCGATGTACTCGACGGCTGGGCCGACGCGACTCCCTGCCCTACGAAAACGGCGGCCCCGATTCCGAGAGCCACCGCCAGTCCACCGATCCGCCCCACGTAATCCCCAGCATCCATACCTATGTACTTAACCGTCGACGCGCGCGCCCGTCCCCGACTTGGCCGAATCTCGACGACACCTGCGCCGGGTGAAACGATCCGACGGTGACCGAGCTGCCCTCCGAGGTCCGCGCGATGGCCGCGCGTTGGGAGCTCCGCCCCGACGGGCAGGCGAATCAGAGGGCCGGCTCGATAGTGCTGCCGGTGCGCACATCCGACGGAGCGCGCGCCGTTCTGAAGGTCAGCCTTCCTGACGCGGCGTCCGAGCACGAGCACCTCGTGCTGCGGCGGTGGGGCGGCAACGGCGGGGTCCAACTGCTCCGCGCCGACCCGCCGCGCCGCGCCCTACTTCTGGAGCGCCTGCATGCCCAGACGCTCGACACCCTCCCGGACGTCGACGCGTGTGAGGTCGTCGCCCGGCTCTACCCACGCATTCACGTTCCTGCCATGCCCCAATTGCCCACGCTCGCTTCGTATGTCGAGCGGTGGACGAGCGAGTTCGAGGCACTTCCGCGGAGCGCGCCGATTCCGCACCGGCTCGTTGAGCAGGCGATCGTGCTGGGCCGCGAACTGGCGGACGAACCGGCCAACGCGGTCGTCCACGGCGATCTGCACTACAGGAATGTGCTCGCCGCCGACCGCGAGCCCTGGCTGGTGGTCGCCCCGAAACCGATGAACGGCGATCCACACTATGAACTCGCGCCGATGTTGTGGAACCGCTGGGACGAGCTGATCGGCAACATCCGAGATGGTGTGCGGCGCCGCTTCTACACGCTCGTCGATGCGGCCGGTCTCGACGAGGAGCGCGCCCGCGCATGGGTCGTCGTCCGCGTGGTCCAGGAAGCCACCCGCGAGCTGGCGAACCCTACGGGCCTGACGAAGTACGTCGCACTGGCCAAGGCCGTCCAGGACTGAGGGCCCGCTTGCTACGCCCTCATCAATGTGGCCTGCCGAATCGCGGACTTCCCTGGTGGACCACCGATTCCGACGAGGTATCGGCAGGCGTATTGTCAGCTCAGGTGTTGAAGCAGCCGACACATTGAAACAAATACCCCTATTCGAGTATCACCAGGGATGAACAGTGGCAGAAACCCCGGGGAAAGCGCAGACGAGAATAGCTCCAGTCGCTCAGTCGAAATGGTTATCCGAGTCGGCTGGGAAGACTCGCGGGTCCGACGCCGACGAAGTCCGGTCGCACTACGACATCTCGAACGAGTTCTTCAAGCTCTGGCAAGACGCGAACCAGGTGTACAGCTGCGCCTACTTCGAACGCGACGACATGTCGCTCGAAGAAGCCCAAATGGCCAAGATCGACCTCGCGCTGGGCAAGCTGGGTCTGCAGCCTGGGATGACGCTGCTCGACATCGGCTGCGGCTGGGGCGCCTGCATGATGCGGGCGGTCGAGAAATACGACGTCAACGTCATTGGCCTGACGCTCTCCCACAACCAGATGGAGCATATCGAGCGGCTGTTTGCCGAGTCGGACAGTCCGCGCAGAAAAGAAGTGCGACTACAGCCGTGGGAGGAGTACGACGAGCCGGTTGACCGGATCGTGTCGATCGGCGCGTTCGAGCATTTCGGTTTTGGCAAATATGACGACTACTTCAAGAAGAACTACAACCTGATGCCCGATGACGGCGTGATGCTGCTGCACACCATCGTCATCCCGAGCGACGAGGAGGTCCGCGCACGCAAGTTGCCGCTGAAGATGTCGACGGTGCGTTTCATCAAGTTCATCCTCGATGAGATCTATCCGGGCGGTCGTCTGCCACTCGTCGCGCAGGTCAAGGAGCACGCCGTCAAGGCCGGGTTCGACGTGACCCGAGTTCAGCCGCTGCGGCCGCACTACGCCCGCACCCTGGACACCTGGGCGGCAAACCTCGAGTCCAAGAAGGATGAAGCCATCGCGGTCACCTCCGAAGAGGTCTACGAGCGGTTCATGAAATATCTGACCGGCTGTGCCGATCTTTTCCGCAATGGGTACACCGATGTTTGCCAGTTCACCTGCGACAAGGGCTGAATCAGCGGGCGAATGCGGCGTGATCTGTCCGGAGGAGGTCGATAAAAGTGGCTGAACGAAGAGCGGGCGCGACCAAAATGCGGCCGCATTTCGAGGAAATCCAGGCCCACTACGACATCTCCGATGATTTCTTCGGGACATTTCAGGACCCGTCGCGAACCTACAGTTGTGCGTTCTTCGAGCGCGACGATGCGACGCTCGAAGAGGCGCAGATGGCCAAGATCGATCTCGCGCTCGGCAAGCTGGACTTGCGGCCCGGCATGACGCTTCTCGACGTCGGTTGCGGCTGGGGCTCCGTGATGCAACGCGCGGTCGAGAAGTACGACGTCAACGTCATCGGGCTGACGCTGAGCAAGAACCAGTCCGTCTTCTGCCAGCGACTTCTGGACGACATCGATAGCCGGCGTTCCCGCCAGGTCTTGTTGCACGGCTGGGAGGAGTTCGACGCGCCCGTCGACCGCATCGTCAGCATCGAGGCGTTCGAGGCCTTCCCGAAGGAGCGCTACGGGGCGTTCTTCGAGACGTGCCACCGCATCCTGCCGGCCGGTGGCCGGATGGTGCTGCAGACGATCATGGGCCACCCCCTGAAACGCTGGCCCGAGATGGGCATCCCGATCGTGATGAGCGACCTGAAGTTCATGCGGTTCATCGCCAAGGAGATCTTCCCGGGGGGCTCCGTGCCCTGCGACGAGGACATCGCCGAGTTCTCGGGCAAGGCGGGGTTTTCGCTGGAGCAGACCCAGTACCTGACAGACCACTATGTCCGCACGCTCGATATGTGGGCGGCGAATCTGGAAGGCGCTCGCGACGAAGCCATCGCCGCGACATCCACTGAGGTCTACGAACGCTACATGCGCTACCTGACCGGATGCTCTGACTTCTTCCGTCGCGGCATCAGCGAGCTAGGACAATTCACCCTGACGAAGGCATAGCCGCGCATCAATAGGCGCCGAAAACCACCGCGACGTTGTAGCCGCCGATGCCGAAAGAATTGCTGACGGCGTAGCGGTAATCGGCGCGGCGGGCCTGGCCGCTTACGACATCCATTTCGATCTCGGGATCGAGGTCTTTCAGGTTCAGAGTGGGCGGCACGACGCCGTCGCGAAGGGCCTGCACCGTCAGCACGGCCTCCACCGCTCCGGACCGCGCCCAACGAATGACCCAGCGCCGCCTTGGGCGCATACACCGCAGGCGTGTGGTCGCCGAGCGCGTGGCCGATGGCGCGGGCCTCGGCCAGGTCACCGAGCGTGGTTCCGGTGGCGTGGGCGTTGATGTGGTCGATGTCGGACGGTGTCAGACCTGCCACTTCGATTGCGCGGGCGATGGCGTCGCCGGCGGCCTCACCGCTGGGGTTCGGCTTGATCGGGTCGTACCCGTCAGACGTCATGGCCGCTCCCATCACCCGCGCCAAGATCGGAGCGCCCCGCGCCTTGGCGTGTTCCTCGGTCTCGATGAGCATCAGCGCGCCGCCTTCACCGAGCACCATGCCGTCGCGATTCTTGTCGAACGGGCGGCAGGCGCCGGGCGGATCGTCGTTGTTCGTCGACAACAACCCCGCCTGCCAGAACGCCGCGACGGGCACCGCCTCGATCTCCGTCTCGACGCCGCCACAGATCGCGATGTCGGCCTCACCGAGCACGAGTTGCCGCCAGGCCTGGGCCGATGGCTGCGCCGCCGGAGGCGTCGGCCATTACCGGCGAGATGATCCCCGCCTTGGCCTGATGATCCAATCCCACCGCGGCGGCGGGCGCATTGGGCATGTACATCTGCACTGCGAGCGGAGACACCGCACGCAGGCCCTTCTCCTGCCAGGCGTCGTACTGCGCGAGGAATCTCCTCGGTAATGCCGAGTGCAAGCCCGATAGAGACCGTTAGCCGCCTGGTGTCGATCTCGGGCGTTCCGGCGGTCTCCCAGAGTCGTCGGCCCAGCACCAGAGACATCTTCTGCATGTACGACAGCCGGCGCAGCTCGACCCGGTTCAGATGTTCGTCGAAATTCTCCTGCAGCGGCCCGCCGATTCGCACCGGCGACTTGAACTCTGCGACGAACGGGTAATCCAATTCGCGAATGCCGCTCCGGCCCTCCAGCAAGGATTGCCACGTCTCTTCCGCGTTAGCCGCAAGAGAGGTGGTCGATACGACTGCGGTGACGACAACGTCGGCGAAACCGTCGCCGGTTCTCAACGGTGCCATGCTGCCGGATTCCTTCACGTGGGTGGTGAGGTGTCTGACACCACGTTAGGAGGTTCTGCGGGGCGCCGACAGCGTTTCAGGCCGCCGAATGAACGGCCGGTGGAGCGGGACGGCGGTCTGGCGCGGTGACGGTTCGAATCCCGCTGTGCTACGGCCATTGAGAGACATTCTGCCGCAACGGGAGTGGACGACGGACGATCTGTTCGAGGACGTGCTAGCGTAACTCCATGCTGCCTAGGGCGAAACTGATGGTCGTCTCTGCCGGTCTGGCGTTTTCGCTCAGCGCCGGAGCCGGGATCGCCTCGGCAGAACCCGACTCGAGCGCAATCGTCAATTCAACATGCACCTATCCGCAGGTCATGGCGGCGCTGAACGCCCAGTCACCCGACGTTGCCAACGAGCTCAACGCAAATCCGTTGGCGGTTGGATGGCTGCAAGGGCTCGTCGCCGCGCCGCCGGATCAACGACAGCAAATGGTTCAGCAAGTGCAGGGTACCCCGGCGCTTCAGCCATATATGCCGGTGATCTCCCAGGTCGCCCACACCTGCAACAACTACTAAAGGCGCCGACGCAAGCGCCGTGTGCGAAATTTCCGACAGCGACTTTGTCGCTCACAGCTGGGCAGTCAGCCGCACTACCCTGAGGCGTATTGCAGCGCCGGCTCCAGGGAATCCACTCGACCTTTGCTGAAGATGGTCAGGTGATCGGGCCGCACCTCGTAGCGGGCGCCGTCGGCCGGGTTGGTGACATCGAATCCACCGCCGGCGGGGACCGCGTCGGCGAGTTGCAGATTGGCGCCATCGCTCAATCGCTCGCCGCGATAGTAGTAACTGCCCGGCGCTGTCTCGCACACCACCGCCAGTGAGTTGGCGGTTCTGATCGCAGCGGCGGGTTTGCTCCCGGCGTCGCATCGAGCCGACTGGTCGACGAAGCCCTGCGCATCAGTTCCCGGCATGCCGGGCAGGGGTGTCGCGCTGGTCGACGGTGACGTCGTCGAGGGCGTTGTCGAGGGCGTTGGCGAGGTCGACGGCGTCGACGTCGATGACTCGACCGTTTCGGTTGTCGTGCTCACCGACGGGGGCGGCACAGCGAGCGTGGTCTGCGAAGGGGCGCCGCTGTCCCGATTCCCGGACATCAGCTGCGCAGCGAGAACCACCGCCACGCCGAACAACGCGATCGTCGCCACGACCAGCGCCACCTGGGTGGGGCCGAACCGCGATTTCCGTTGCGTTGTCTCGGGCGGCCGAACCTCCGGCGGGTATGGCGTGTAGTCGGCGCCTGCCGGATTCGGGAACGCCGCTGAGAATTGCCGCGTGTTCGACGGCGGACTCGGCAAAGCAGCCGGCGCGGGCGGCACATGCGCCCCCGATGCCGCAGCCGTCGCGGCCTTGGCCAGTTCGCCTGTGGAGGAGAAGCGTTCCGAGGGCTTCTTGGCCATGCCCCTGGAGATGACGTCGTCGAACGCGCGGCTGATGCCGCGGCGCATGATGCTCGGCCGGGGGGGCGGCGCGAACATGTGTGCGATCATCAGCTGCCTCAGATCTCCCGTCTCGAACGGCGGCCGACCGGTGAGGCTCTCGTAGAGCAGGCACGTCAACGAATACACGTCCGCAGGCGGCCCGACCTGTCCGCCGTCGAACCGCTCCGCGGACATATACGCGCACGACCCGATTACCAACCCCGTCGTCGTGATGCTCGGGTCACCGCCGCCGTGAGCGATTCCGAAGTCGACCAAATAGGCGAAGTCATCCTGTGTGAGCAGGACATTCTCCGGCTTGATGTCGCGGTGCACCAGGCCGTCCGAGTGCGCGGCGTCCAGCGCAGCCGCCACCTGCGCGATGATCGACGCAGCCCGGCTCGGGTCGAGTGGACCGTTCGCCCGCAACTCGTCCTTGAGGCTGGCGCCCTCGACCAGTCGCATGTCGATGTACAGGACTCCGTCGATGTCTCCGAAGTCGTGCACAGGAATGACGTGTGGCTCCTGCAATCGCGCCGCCGCCCGCGACTCGCGCCTGAAGCGCTCCTGGAAACCCGGGTCTGCCGCCATCTCCGCGCGCAACACTTTGACCGCCACCGTCCGGTCCTTGACGGTGTCGTACGCGCGATACACCTCACCCATGCCGCCGACACCGATCAGAGAATTCAGCTCGTAGGGCCCGAAACGGGTGCCCAGACGCGAGCCACCGTGTGGGGAGGGCATTCCAATCCTTTCTCGTTCGAGTCTCGTTCGAGCGCGCGGCGATACACCGTGTTCCCGCATTGGACGCTCGGTTAACGCATCTGTCAGGCAGAGGCTGTCGAAGTTGCGGCGCAGCAAAGTAACTCGGGTCGACGGCAACTCCACCGACGACCCCACGTAGGTACCACCGTACTTCGAGCCAACCGGTACCGCATGCGCGATAGATTGAACGACTAACCGATATTTCTCGTCTTCAGTAGAGAGCATTCCTGAGCGGAGGACAAACGCTGCTGCATCGGATCGCCCAGCTCGCCATTGCGGCACCGCGACGAGTCATCGCCTGCGCGGTGTTGTTCACTGTCGCCCTGGGGATATTCGGAGTTCCCGTGGCGAAGAGCCTGTCCGCCAGTGGATTCCAGGACCCGACGTCCGAATCAGCCAGGGCGACCCACTTGCTGACCGAGAAGTTCCAGCAAGGCGACGTGCAGTTGCTGATCGTCGTGTCGACACCCGACGGCGTCGACAGCGCCCCTGCTCGCGCGGTGGGCAACGAGATCGTCGACCAACTGCGCAGTTCGCCACATGTCGCCCAGGTGACCTCGCCATGGACCGCGCCGCCGCCTGCGGCAGCGGATCTGGTGAGCCGCAACCGCACGTCGGCACTCATCGTGGCGGGCATCACCGGCGACGAGAGCGAGCAACAGAAGTACGCCAAGGAGTTGTCCGCCCAAGTGGCGCACGACCGCGACGGCGTCACCGTCCGGTCGGGTGGAACCGCAATGGTCAACGTCCAGATCACCGAGCAGTCGCAGCGTGACCTGCTGCTGATGGAGTCGCTGGCGATCCCGCTGAGTTTTCTCGTGCTGGTCTGGGCGTTCGGCGGCCTGGTGGCCGCCGCGCTGCCGGTGGCCGTCGGTGTGGTGGCGATCCTCGGCGGACTCGCGGTTCTGCGGTTGATCTCGTTTGCCACCGACGTGTCGATCTTCGCCCTCAACCTCACCACCGCGATGGGTCTGGCGCTGGCGATCGACTACACGCTGCTGATGATCAGCCGGTTCCGCGACGAGTTGGCCGACGGCGCGAGCCGCGACGACGCGCTGGTGCGAACGATGGCGTCGGCCGGCCGCACCGTAGCGTTCTCCGCGACGACGGTCGCGCTGTCGATGGCGGTCCTGGTGCTGTTCCCGATGCACTTCCTGAAGTCTTTCGCCTACGCCGGCGTCGCAACGGTCACCTTCGCCGCGGTCGCCGCAATCGTGGTGACACCGGCCGCGCTGGTTCTGCTTGGTGATCGCCTGGACTCGCTCGACGTGCGCCGGCTCGCCCGCCGCATGCTCGGCCGCACCGAACCGCAACCCGTGCCCGTCGAGCGAAGATTCTGGTACCGCTCCGCGAGTTGCGTTATGCACAGAGCAATCCCACTCGGTTTGGCCGGTGTGGCGCTGCTGTTGCTGCTCGGCGCGCCATTCCTGAGCGTGCGGTGGGGATTCCCCGACGATCGCGTGTTGCCGACCACAGCCTCCGCTCATCAGGTCGGCGACCAGTTGCGGCGCGACTTCGTCAACAACTCCGATGCCGCGGTGTCCGTCGTCGTTCCAGACACCGACGGCGTCAAGGCATCCGACATCGACAGATATGCAGCCGACCTGTCTCTCGTACCCGACGTGTCCAACGTTTCCGCCCCGACAGGAACATTCGTCGACGGCAACCGGATTGGCCCGCCGTCGGCGCCGGCCGGACAGATTCCCGGCAGCGCCTTCCTCACCGTCGACACCTCGGCTCCACTGTTCTCCGACCAGTCCGAAGCTCAGCTCGAACGCCTCCACGCGGTACCCGGGCCCGCAGGCGAGCACGTCGACATGACCGGAATCGCGCAGACCAACCGCGACAGCGTCGACGCCATCACCACCCGGCTGCCGCTGGTGCTCGGACTCATCGCCGTCATCATGTTCGTACTTCTGTTCCTGTTGACAGGCAGCATCGTCATGCCACTGAAAGCGTTGGTGCTCAACGTCCTTTCGCTGAGCGCAGCGTTCGGTGCAATGGTGTGGATCTTCCAGGACGGCCATCTCGGTGCGCTGGGCACAACGCCGACCGGGACATTGGTGGCCAACATTCCGGTGCTGTTGTTCTGTATCGCGTTCGGCCTGTCGATGGACTACGAGGTGTTCCTTGTCGCGCGGATCCGGGAGTTCTGGCTGGCGTCGGGCAAGACGCGAGCCGACAACGACGAGAGCGTGGCCCGCGGCATCGCCCACACCGGACGGATCATCACCGCCGCCGCGCTCATCATGTCGATCTCCTTCGCCGCGTTGATCGCCGCCCAGGTCACGGTCATGCGAATGTTCGGACTCGGCCTGACGCTGGCGATCCTCGTCGACGCGACACTGGTGCGGATGGTGCTCGTGCCCGCATTCATGCACATGATGGGCCAATGGATTTGGTGGGCACCGCGGTGGTTGGTCACGGTGCACCGACGTCTCGGATTCAGCGACGGCCACCCGCGTGCGACACCAGAGACGACGATGAACAATCCGACCGAGATCGAACCGACCGGCCCCGGGCCTCGTGTCTAGGAGGTGAGCATGATTGCAGGCGTACACGGAGCACTGCCACCCCACCGGTACACCCAGGACGAGATGGCGGACAGGATCGCAGGTTTTCCGGTCTTTGCGGGCTTGGAATCAATCGTGCGCACCCTGCACACGAGCGCGAAGGTCAACAGCCGGCACCTCATCCTGCCGATAGAGGAACACTTCTCGCAGAGCGACCTCGGCGAAACCAACGACCTATTCCTCGAGCACGCGGTCAACCTGGGATGCGAGGCTTTGTCCGGCGCGCTCGACGAGGCGGGGCTGCAACCGAGCGACGTAGACCTGATCGTCACGACGACAGTGACCGGTATAGCGGTGCCGTCGTTGGACGCCGTCATCGCCGGGCGGCTCGGTCTGCGGCCCGATGTGCGTCGCGTACCGATCTTCGGCCTGGGCTGCGTCGCCGGGGCTGCGGGCCTGGCGCGTCTGCACGACTACCTGCGTGGTGCCCCCGACGACGTCGCGGCGCTCGTGGCGGTCGAGTTGTGTTCGCTGACCTATCCGGCAGCCGAGCCCACCATGCCCAGCCTCGTGGGCAGCGCGCTGTTCGGTGACGGCGCGGCCGCCGTCGTCGCCGTGGGCGAACGTCGCGGCCTTCAAGATGGCGTGGCCGGGCCGGATGTGATCGCGACTCGCAGCCGGCTGTACCCCGACTCGCTGGGCACGATGGGTTGGGACGTCGGCCCTGCCGGCTTCCGCCTTGTGTTGTCCCCCGATCTGCCCGACCTCATCGAGCGCTACTTCGCCGACGACGTCACCGGCTTCCTGGCCGAGCACGGCCTGACGATCGACGACATCGGCTCGTGGGTCGTCGCACCCGGGCGGCCCCAAGGTCCTCGAGGCGATCGAAGCGGCCCTCGGCCTGGACGACAACGCACTCGAGTTGTCGTGGCGTTCCCTTGGCGAGATCGGCAACCTCTCGTCGGCGTCAGTGCTGCACATCTTGCGCGACGCGCGCGCCAAGCCGCCGCCGAGCGGCACCCCCGGCATGCTGATGGCGATGGGGCCCGGATTCTGCGCGGAACTGGTGCTGTTGCGTTGGCACTGAGCTGTTCATGATCTGGTATGTGCTGTTGATCGCCGCGGTGGCGGTCGAGCGGGTCGCGGAACTGGTTGTGTCCCAACGCAATCTGTCCTGGAGCCGGGCTCGCGGCGGCGTCGAGTTCGGCGCGGGTCACTATCCGGCGATGGTGGTGTTGCACACCGGCCTGCTGGCGGGATGTCTGCTAGAGGCCGCCTACCGGCCGTTCCTGCCTGCGCTGGGCTGGCCGATGCTGGCGGTCGTGCTGGCCGCGCAGGGGCTGCGCTGGTGGTGTATCGCCACGCTCGGCAACCAGTGGAACACCCGCGTCGTCGTCGTCCCCGATGCTGCGCGAGTGACCAACGGCCCGTACCGGTTCTTCTCCCACCCGAACTATGTCGCGGTCGTCGTCGAAGGGTTCGCGCTGCCCCTGGTGCACACCGCGTGGGTCACTGCTGTGGTGTTCACGGTCCTCAACGCGGTGTTGCTCCGAACCCGCATCGGCGTCGAGAATTCCGCACTGGCGAGCCTGCGGTGATCGACCTGCTCGTGGCGGGGGGCGGACCGGCCGGACTGGCCACCGCGATCCTCGGGGCGCGGGCCGGGCTGGAGGTCGTCGTGGTCGAGCGACGCCACGGAGCCGTCGACAAGGCATGCGGCGAGGGGCTGATGCCGCATGCTCTTGCGATGTTGCAGGGGCTCGGCGTGGAGGCGCCGGGCAAGCCGTTTCACGGCATCACGTACCTCGATGGTCGGCGCCGCGTGACCGGGCGGTTCCGCGGGGGCGCCGGGCGCGGAGTGCGGAGGACGGCCCTGCACGCCGGGCTGTTGGAGGCGGCGACGGCGGCCGGTGTGCGCATTGAGCACGCCGATGTCGGGCCGGTGAGCCAGGCCGCAACGTCAGTGCACTGCAGCGGTTTTCAGGCCCGCTACTTGGCAGCGGCCGATGGGTTGCACTCGCCGATCCGTGCGTCGCTTGGCCTGGCGCAGCCGTCGGCGGGTTCGCGTAGATGGGGAATCCGCCGCCATCACTTGATGACGCCGTGGAGCGACTGCGTCGAGGTGTACTGGTCCGACGACGCGGAGGCCTACGTCACTCCGGTCGCCGACGACTGCGTCGGTGTCGCGATCCTCACCTCGCGCAAGGGTGGTTTCGACGAGCACTTTGGCGCGTTTCCGGCCCTGCAGGAGCGGGTGTACGGCCAGGCTCACGGGCCGGACCGCGCGGCGGGCCCGTTGCGGCAAAGGGTGCGCACCCGAACGGCGGGCCGGGTGATGCTGGTCGGTGACGCCGCGGGCTATGTCGACGCGTTGACCGGGGAGGGCCTTGGCATCGCGTTCGGCGCGGCCGAGCTACTGGTGGACTGCGTGGCGGCGGACAGGCCACAGGACTATGACCGCCGCTGGCGCCGGATGTCGAGGCGCTACCGGCTGCTGACGGCGGCCGTGTTGCAAGCGAGTGCGATACGGCCGCTGCGGTCACGGATCGTGCCTGCGGCGGCGCTATTTCCGGGCGTGTTCCGCGGTGTCGTCAACCTGCTGGCCGAATAGCGCTACTCGGCGAGCTGCTCACGGGCACCTGTCGGGCCGCTCGGACGCGAACGCGTCCGCCGCTGTGCGGCACCATGATCACGTGCTTGACCCGCTGCCGTTCGCCGGCGGCCGTCGTCGTGGCCAACTCAACCCGGCGCAGAATCTCGCGTAGCACGACCCGCATCTCGACCATCGCGAACGTCGCGCCGAGGCAACGGCGATTGCCGCCGCCGAACGGGAACCACGTCGTCGGGCTCAACGTCGCACCCTCCATCCGATCCGGGTCGAACCGGTCCGCATCGGGGTACACCTCGGAGTTGCTGTGCACCAAGCCAATTCCCGGCACCACCATCACCCCGGCGGGCAACTGATAGCCGGCCAACTCCACCGGTTCCTTCAGTACCCGGCCGACGTCGAACACCACCGGGCGGATACGCAGCGTCTCCTTGGCCACCGCGTCGAGATACTCATCGCCCGCCGCATCCTCCGCATCGGCCGCGTGCTGCGCCTTGGCCAGCACCGAAGGGTGACGGGTCAGCCGTTCCAGCGCCCACGACAGCCCTGTCGCGGTGGTGTCGTGCCCGGCCACGAGGAGCGTCATCAGCTGATCCCGCAACTCCCGGTCGGTCATCGTGTGCCCGTCCTCGTCGGCGGCGCGCACCAACATGGCCAGCACGTCGGTGCGCTCATCGAGGTGAGGATCGGCGCGGCGCTCGGCGATCTCGGCGTACAGCAGCCGGTCGGCCTCTTCGATGCGGCGCCACAACCCTCGCCAGGGCCTGCGCCGCTGCAGATCGGGCTTCGCGATGGCCAGCGACGCCCACTGACCCACGTTGAGCAGCTTCGGCATGACGGCCCGCAGCGCGGCGAGTCGCGCCGGGTCGCTGGCACCGATCACCGTCCGCAGGATCACCTCGAGCGTGATCTCGGACATCTTCGGCGCCACCGCGAACGGTCGGCCCACCGGCCAACTGGCGATGTTCGTCGCGGCGATGTCGGCCATTACCTCGGCCTGCCGGGCGACAGCGTCACGGTGAAACGGCGGCAACATCAGGCGGCGCCGGTCGCGATGCACGTCGTCATCGATCACCAGGACCGAGCTGTCACCGAGCAGCCCGCCCAACATCGCGTTCGCCTCGCCGGCGTGGAAAACGCTCGGGTCGCCGGCGAACACCTTCTTGATCTCGTCGGGATCGGCCAGGTACACCATTGGCGGCACCGTTACGGCGCGAATCGTGAACACCTTGCCGTAGCGACGCCCGCACGCGGACACGAACCGCGGCCAGTAGCGCATGAACAGGATCGTCTGGACCCACGCGGGAAGCCGGGGCCCCGGCGGCAGCGCGGTCGACGCTATTTGACTCATGCCTAACAGGCTACAAGCGCCGCCTGCCGTTGTGAACCTCCTTGCGTGTGCCACCGTGGAGGCATGGCTGACGAGGTGACGATCGAAGAAGACGGGCCGCTACTGCTCATCGGAGTCAACCGGCCCGACGCACACAACCTGTGGAACCTCGAGGTGATCCAGGCGGTGAGCCGGGCATGTAAGCGCCTGGCAGATGCGGAACACCTGCGCGTCGGCGTGATCTTCGGTCACGGCCGCTGTTCACCGCGGGACTCGACCTCGCGTCGGTGGGTCCGTTGGTCGCAACCGGTGACGCCGCAGCGCAGGCGTTGCTTGACTGGAATCAGAGAGTGCTGGGAGGCCGCGACGCGGCAGAGGGTCTCAATGCCATGATCGAGCGACGAACTCCCGAGTTCGAGGGGCGCTGAGGGCGGTTCACGTCGCGTAGAGAGCTGGATCCCGGTCGGGCACCATGAACGACGCCGCTCGGCGTGCGAGCTACTCCGCGGGCGGCAGCTGACGGGGACCGTCGACGCCGCGCAGTTCTGGGGGTCCTTCCTGCTCCGTCAACATTTGAGAACGCTGCACAGACGACACCACCTTCGCGGGTGCCGTGTGCGGCTCGACGGGCTCGGTGGCCACCGACCCGCGCTCGTCCGACTCGACACTCACCCTGTGCGTGCGCTTGAGCGAGAAGTGAATCTCCTCGGTCTCTTCGAACACCTGGCGCGCACTGCGCAGCGGCTTGGTTGTGGTGTCGATCGCGTCGGCGATGATCGGCGGCACGAACGGACGGAGCCACCGTGCGGCGGCCTTGGTGACGTCCGGGATCGTCGGGATCAGCGAGTTGCCCTCGCGGCGCGGCTCCACGGCGTCGGCTTCGGCCAGCGCCGGCAGGTTGTCCGATGTTTCCGCTGCCGACAACTCCGGCGTCGGCTCGACCACGCGCTCCGACTGCGCCTGCAACGGCGCCTCGAGCGCCTCGATGACTCGGCGGCGCTGCTGCTCGCGGTCGATCTCTGCCTGCGCTTCGACCGCGAGCCGGGCACTGGCCAACTGCTGGTCGGCCCAAAGTGTTTCGACGGCCGCACGAACCTCGGCACGCTTGACCGCGATCGCGCTGTCGGCCTCCACCTCGGCGCGCTCGACCTCGGCGCGGGCGGCCGCACCGCGATCATGACTTGTCTGACCACGCCACAGCTTGAGGATCAGCGGCAAGAGGGTCAACAACGCGAAGAACGCGATCGTCACCAGTCGCAGCAGCATTGCGCCGGGGCTCGCGATGGTGTAGTCGTTCATCGCCATCCAGCGCGGGCCGAGGCCGCGGTCCACGTCGGTCGTCGCGGTCCTGCGCGCCTGCTCCAGCGCCTGTTCACGCGCGGTGATCTCGGAGTCGAGCCCTGGCGCCACGCGGTCGCGGTTGGCCACGGCGTTGTCCAGCTGCCGCTTGGTGTCCGCGAGAAAGTCCGTCGCCGTTCGTGTTTCGGGCCCGGTGCCGGGAACACCGGTGATGTGGGTTTGCGGACAGGCCGGCGACGGGTTGTACTCACACCGCGCGACGACGAGCGCTTCATCACGCTGACGGCCGGCGTCTTCTACCGCGGCGTCGAGTGCGGTGCGTGCGGTGTGCGTGCGGTCGAGCTCGGCGGAAGCCTGCGCGACAGCGGGTGTGGCGTCGGTGCTGCGTGCGGCGCGCTCGTCGAGAAGCCGGTCGATCGTGCCGGAAAAGAGGACGACGGCGGCGAGTTCACCGACGACGGCACCCACGGCGACACCGACGGCTGCGCGTCCGACGAAGCCCGGCCAGCCGCGCGTCGGGCCGCTGGCAATCGCGCGAGCGATCGCGCCGATCAACACGCCGAAGGCGAGCGTCAACGACACGATGACCGGCGCCGGTGTGTGCGTCGCTTCGGTGATGGCGAGGGCCGAGAACAGCCAGGCCAACGCTGCGCCGAGCAGCACCACGACGCCGGCGATCACATGCGTCGACCGCTCGTGGCGCTCACCCAGCTCACGCCATTCGCCGCCGCCGAGCCAAGTCAGCGATTGAGCAATTCTGTTGGCAGACATGGAAACTCCAAACATCTCCAGGGTTTATCCCAGCGTGACGGGAGGCGCGGGCCCACTCATGTCGGCCAAGCAGATTCGACTCCCCCACTTCGCGCCATCACGCCGGTGCGATTACCCGAAATTCTCTCACAGCGCCGATCGGTGCGCTTCGTGCCGTTGTCAGCTCCAGGTGGGATGGAGCGGTGGCAGGCCTCGCGGTCATGGGCTAGCTCTGTAGGGCGACGGTGTCGCGCGCGGTGTGCACGTTGCGTGCGATCTCGTCGAGGTGGGTCTCCCAGGTGGCGCAGCATCCGCCCCACATGTCGATGTGCAGGGTACTGACGGGCCAAGCCGCCCATGCGGGTACGTGTCCCTGGTGCTCATCGACCCGCCGGGCATCATGTCGGGGCCGGTCGGGTTGCATGAGCGGTGACCCAGCGACACCACCATGCCCACTTTGGCGAGCTTCGCGCAGTGACCGAGGCTGACGTCGCAGATCTCCCGCCTGAGACCTGGCGCGACGGCAAGTTCAACTTCGATGACTACCTGACCGAGTCGGTGCGCACGGGCACCATCGAGGTCTTCGAGACCGAAGGACGATGCTGCCGACAAAGTGCGATCTGGGGTTCTGCACGCTGGCTGGCACCATATTGTCCGATAGCGCCGCCCCAACTGGAAAGATGTCGCCCGACGGTGGGTAAACCGCGACAGCTAAAACTACTCGGCGACCAACTGGTCGCTGTCGACGAAAACCAGACCGCCCGCGTCAAGCGCCACCGCCCATCTCCGCGCGGGGTCAACCATATGGTTCTCACCGATATCCACTGCATGCCCCGCCAGATCGCCGAAATCCTCGACCACAGTGCCGCGGATTTCGCTGTCCGTCCCCGGATGCACACGCACCCGCACATTCACCGCAACGGAGCTGTCGCCGGTATCGCCAGCCGTCGCGCTAGTGCGTTTCATCCGTCTTCTCATCCGTCGTCACCCTAGGGCGTGTGGGTGAAGATAGTGGCGCAATTAGAACACAACCAGCTAACGCCGTCCCGGCTGATGGTCCACGAACACCACCCAGCCGACCCGGATCGGCAAAAACCACCGTCGCGACCTGCGCGGGGTTGAGCTTCGCGCAGGTCCGCCAAGATGACCGGGTGGTGGCCAGCCATCCACGCCGACACCGCGTTCGGCACGTCGGGTGCCCGGGTCGACCCGCGCGACCGGGTCGTGGTGCGACCTAGCCGGGCCGCCGACGAGTAAGCGCTGCCTGATCTTGCGGATTGGGCATCAAGGCGTCGTAGGACTGGTTAGCTACTGACCGTTGAGCGCGGATTTAGTTTGCCCTGTATCCGATGGCCGGAATATGGCAGAATATGGCAAACGTTGGGCTCGTAGCGGTTCCTCGGGTGGGGGGCAGATCGTGGTTCGGTCGGATCTGCGCTTTACTGCAGGTGCTTGCTTGCTTGCGGCGAGCCTGCTGATGGGCAGCGCTTGGGTCGCAGCCGCCGTTGCCAATGCCGATTCCAGCAATTCTGCTACGCGCGGCGACGGCGGCACCAACGCTTCAACACAGGGCAGTACTACGGCAAGGAGCCCGGTCCACGACGCTATTGACACTCAGCGGAATGAGATTCGGCGCGTAACGAGCACGCTTGGCTCGGGCCCGAAAACAGGGCAGCGGCCTTCCCGCGACGCGAAAACGCCGAAGCAAGAGCCTGGCGGCACGGACACCAAAGAGGACAACCAAGAGCCTGGCGGCACGGACACCAAAGCAGACAAGAAAGAGCCTGGCGGCACGGACACCAAAGCAGACAAGAAAGACTCGGACCCCGCGGTCGCGGTTCCGACCCGGGTGACACCGGTGTCTCACCCGGCGCCGATTTCTGATGTGGCATCGGCGTCCGACCCCCCACCGGCGTCCGAACCCCCACCAGCGTCTGTTGTGGCCGCTCCAGTTTCTGACCCCGCGCCGGCATCCGACCCCCCACCGGCGCCCAACCCCCCACCAGCGTCTGTTGTGGCCGCTTCAGTTTCTGACCCCGCACCGGCATCCGACCCCCCACCGGCGCCCAACCCCCCACCAGCATCTGCTGTGGCCGCTTCAGTTTCTGACCCCGCACCGGCACCCGACCCCGCACCGGCGCCCAACCCCCCACCAGCATCTGCTGTGGCCGCTCCAGTTTCTGAGCCCGCACCGGCGCCCGACCCCCCACCGGCATCTGCTGTGGCGGCTCCAGTTTCCGTCGTGATCGCCCCAGTTTCTGACGTGATCGCTCCAGCTTCTAAGGTAGTCGCGTGGGCTCAGAACATGCTCACCTCGGTTTTCGGTGCGATCGTCTCGCTGACGCAACTGCAGTCCGACCTCTACTCTTTCTTGTTGGGCCTCACGGGGGGGGTGCCAGTAGAGAACGGATTGCGACGAATCGACGGTTCTGAGTGGTCGGCGGCCGCGGATGCGTCGGTGGCGTCGCAATTGCGGCTGGTCCTACAACTCACCGGTGTCCCGGTGCCACTGGCCGCCAAGGTCGAGGCTGCGACGCTCGGGGGAATTGCGGCATCCATCTTCAGCGCGATGAGCGAGGTGGGTCTAGCGTCATCGCTGCCCGGGACGCCACCGCCAGCACCCAATGGCGCCATTCCGATGGGTCTGAGGTCGTTTGTCCCGCATGGCTTCAGCGACCTTCCGCGAGCCGCTTCACTGTGGGCGCTGGCCGCTGTCGCTCTGCCAGGCTTCGGCGGGCTTGTGATCCTTACCCTAGCCGGGGTGCGCATTGGATATCGCCAGGCCAAGGCCGGTTTCGTATTGCGGACAACGGGCATCGCGCGCTTCGCCCGTCCGGGGCCGTTAGGTGCCGTCCGTTCGGGGTCATTGGTTGTCATCCGTCCGCGGGGATTACGCGTCGTCAGTCCGGGGGCGTTAAGCGCCGGGTCTCTTCTCGAAGTCGCCTAGCGGCCCGGCTCACCAGATTTGACGGTAAGGATTGTCCACTGGCCGTCTTCGCTGGAGTAGTTCGGCCCCGCAGCCCCGCAATTTCATGACCGGATCACTTTCGACTTCTCGATGTCAGCCATTGGCCTGCCCGGTCCTACGGATGGTCGGGGCGTTCAAACCCGTTGCAGTGGCCGGAAATAGCCTCTGACCAACGTGGCAGGTGCAGGATTCGAACCTGCGTGGGCGTTGGCCGACGGATTTACAGTCCACGAGAGGGGGCGTCTTGCGGTGTCGCTCCATGCCCCAGAGACCCGTGGTCTGCGCTGGCGCTCCCAGCGCGTGCCATGACATCTTGCCTTGTGTAACAACAGATTTGGTTGCCGCATCCGTCCGGGCGCGACGCGACGGATCTGGCCGATTCGCAGTCATCGACGGTGAATAAGCGGCAACCGCTCAGAACCCCGCCGCTGCGACGGCCACGGTCGCGGGCTTGGGGACGACATAGGCTTCGGTGAAGAGCCCGCCTTCTCCAGAGAGCGTCGCTCTCTGAGGCAGTCGACGGGAGTGAACCAGTGTGCCGTAACCGTGTAGCCGCCGCTCGGCTGCGGCGTGGCGCCCCGCTCGTGCTCACCGCGATCTTGTTCGCAGTCGTCGGTTGTTCAGGGTCGGCACCGCCCATGACGACGTCCGGCGCCGGCTCCACCGCAATGACGACAGCCGCCGACGGAACGCTCGGCGCGATCATGATGGACGACTCGACGGTGACCACCGCAGGAGATCGCCCCGCGGGCGCCCAACCGCAGCTGGCAGCAGACCCTGTGCAGCTGGCCGACGATCTCGTCGCCGACGAACAAGCCCTGCGTGACCCGTCAACGCCGGAGGCAGTGCTGGTGGCGGCAGCGCGCCGACAGCAGGCGGCCTACCGCGCGCTCGGGCGCCACCCCGACTGGGACGCGGTCACGCGAGCGCGAATCCCGCCGTCGCTGCTCGAGGTCTACGACCGCAATGTCGACGCCCGCCGCCAGCTCACCGCGATGGCCCACGCCAAGGACACCCTGCCTGCGTGGCGCATCGTCGCTCCGGCTCCCGCCGAGGAGTTGCTTGGTGACTACCGCGAGGCGGAGTCGGCGTCCGGTGTCGGCTGGAACTACCTCGCCGCGATCAACTTGATCGAGACCCGCTTCGGGAGCATCGACGGTGTCAGCGCCGCCGGGGCGCAGGGTCCGATGCAGTTCCTGCCCTCGACGTTCGCCGCCTATGGCGAGGGCGGCGACATCAACTCGCCCCGCGACAGCATAATGGCGGCTGGCCGCTACTTGGCCGCCAATGGCTTCGCCAACGATCGTGATCACGCCATCTACCGGTACAACAATGCCGACGAGTACGTGCAGGCGGTCAACGACTACGCAGCAGTACTCGCGGCCGACCCCGCAACGTTCACCGGCTATTACCGTTGGGACGTCTACTACTACTCGACCGCCGGTGACGTGTTGCTCCCGGTCGGCTACGCCGCGACGTCATCGATCCCCGTCGGCGACTACCTGGCAACCCATCCGCAGTAGGTCGTCCGGGGCCGAAACGCTCCTGATGAGACCTCTCGGATCCGGCCCATTCGCATTCACTACTGCCTGACGGGATTCGGCCGTTGACCGCCACTACTGCCGGGGTGAGCCCGAGGGCTTGAGCGTGTTCGTTAGACGGCTCGGTGGGCGTGTCGGCCCCCCGCGGCAAACGCCTCCGATCAGCCGGCGCCCAACCGGCGGCACATCTAGCTGGGCACTTTGGCGGCGATCTGGTTGGCGATGTTGACAGCGGAGTCCGCGGGGTTGGCACTGCAGGTGTTGACGTCGATAAGGACGTTGTTTCTGTGCCCCAGTGCGCGGCCACAGGCCCAGCCGGGGGCGTTGGCGTTCTGCTGAGTGGCGGTGGTGCTCAGTGTGCCGTTCGTGTTGGATATCGGCCCCACGTCCCACAGCGATCCCGACTGGGTGTGGGTGTATTGGCGGCAGGCCGGCCACTGTTGAGCGGAGGCGGTGAAGAAGGCTCCTGCCTGTTTGGCAGAGGGAAATAACACCACCGCCTGCTGGACATAGTGAGTGAAATTATCGCCCTCCTGCAGTGTCTGTTCGCGCTCGGCGGAGTAACCGCTGCCGGCATAGACCTGAGCCTGCGCCGAGCCGTCGATGGCTAGGCACTCTTTGGGCTCCATCGTGGCGCTGTCGTCGGACATCTCGAAGTGGGTTTTTGTGACCGCCATTTCGGTTGCCCCCATGGCGGTGTTGACCTGCTCGGGGCTAAGCAGCAACGCAGGCAGTGCGGTGTCGGCAAGAGGAGGCGCAGTGGTCGTCGTGGTCGTCGATCTGGTGGTCGATGTTTTGGTGCCTTGGTTGCTGACGCTGCTGCACCCGGCGGTGAGAATGCAGATGCTAGCCACGGCGAGTGCGGCTGTTGGCTGGCGCACGTCTTCACCCCCGTTCCCCGCCGTCACCACCAACCGATCAGCACGGGGCTCTACCCCTTACAGCGTTGCCGGTTAAAGCTTGGGTGTGATGAGCGTATCTTCGCCCGAGGTGGGTAGGGCAGGCGTTCGGTCAACCTGATGCGCTTAGTTCAGTGCAGCGTGATGCCTTCAACCGCAGCGTGAGCGATCAAAGATCAGCGAACTGTTCCAGCCGAGGGAAGCCCGGTGGTTACGTGGCATGAGCTGATCGTCATTTCGCCCTCACTCTGACGCTGCATACTGGCCAGGCGCCCCAGCCCTGCCGTGCCCGAGTGACCTCGGCGATCGCGAGCTGCTCTTCTCGGGTGGCCAGGTCTGCGCGCGGCGCGTACCGCAGTCCACCGTGGCGCTCCCACGTGTTTTGGTCAAACTGCACGCCGCCGTAGAAGCCGTTGCCGGTGTTGATGGCCCAGTTGCCGCCGGCCTCACAGGCGGCCAGCGCGTCCCAGGTCGCGCCGTTGCTCACCGGCGGTACCGCGGTGCCCGGCTTGGCACCGATCCGCACGACCGAGGGCCGGGCCGGTGTCACGACGTCGTGGGCCATCAGCTGTCGGCCGGTTTCGACGCCGTTGACGATCGACACTGCGAAGGTGACGTCCTGGATGCCGGGAGTGCCGGGGTCCAGGACGATGTGGCGGCTCGTGTTCATCGCCGGGTCTGCGATCCGTCGTGTCGACGGCGGCAGCGGCATGCGTGCGGTGACCTCCTGTGTCCGGATGCGGGTGACCGTGATCTGCATGCCCTCGGTGACCGGCGTGGACGCCGGGGGCACCACGTTGTCGTCCTGTTCCAACGGCGCGTCGGCCGCGGCCAGCAACAGGCCCACGTTGAGCGCCGCCAAGCGCCGGTCGCTGGTAACACCGCCGTCGTTGATGTGCACATTCTTTGCGCTGACCACCGGCAGCGCCATGCCGGCCAGCGGCAATCGGCTCGCGCGAGACGCCGCAGCCGGTGCGGCGTCGCTCATCGACAGCTGCGTGAGAGCGTCGTCGACAGTCAAGGCCGTCGTCCACACCTGCCTGCTCTGCTGGCCGTCCACCGACAGCTGCAGCGGCCGGCCGCGTCGCAGCACGATGGTGTCGGACTGGTTGACCGGCTGATTAGCGGCCGGATAGAGATCGTCGTGGTCACCGATGGCGAAGCCGTTGTCTCGCACGACGTCGATCACGCGCGACTTCATCGTCGACACCGTCATCGGTGAGCCGTCGACGGAAAGCGTGACGGTTTTGTGCACCGCGACGGCGTAGCCGCCCCCGCTGGTCAACGCCAGCAAGAAGGCGCCGACCAGCGCGCGCAGAGCCTTCGGTTTCGGAGCGGCTCGCTGCCGGACCTGCTGCCCAGCCTCGGCCCCCAGGGCGCCCTTGCCCTCGCGGATCTTGGCCAGCCGAGTTTCGCGTCGCCGCAGCTGCTCTGACGACTCGTCACCGCGACTGTTCTTGCCCAACGTCGCATCCTCGGCCTTATCGATCGATTCGGCATCGGCCAGCAGGGCCCAGACCTCCCCGGCGAGAACCCTTTCCGTCTCACTCATCCACGCGTGGCGCATGCGCGTCACCTTGCGTTTTGACGCGTTATCTCGCACCCTCGTCCCGTCCAGCGCGACGCGGCCCAGCCGCACCATGCCCGCGGCCTGACACAACACCAACGCCTCCACGAACAGGTGCCCGAGCGCAGACAGGTGCCGCTTACGGAATCGGGCGATCGCCCGATAATCCGGTGCCGCCCCAGCGGCCAACCACCGAAACGGCACATCATCGACACATTTGCGTTCGATCACCCGCGACGAGCGCACCCCGGTGGTGTAGGCGTACAACAGGATTCGCACCATCAGCCGCGGACCATAGGGCGGCGCGGTGCGCCCCCCGGTGTATGCGGCCCGAATGGGAACGAGATCCAAATGCTCATCGACCAACTCGGCAATCAACCGGGCCAGGCGCTCGGCCGGCAGACAGTCATCCAGCGAGGGCGGCAACAACAATCCCTGATCCGGGTCGACCACGCGAACGTCTTGTCCGCCACGCGACTTCGGCCTCCCGAAATGCGCGTCAGCGCTCTGTCCAAGAGCTACTTCGGACAATCCACCATCACCAAGCTCATCCGCCACCCATCATCCCGCGTATCCCGTCCTCAGCCGATCACCCCGCCCGGCGTGTTGCCGACCGAGGACACCTGGATGCGCTTTACCCGGCACCCACCGCCCTGGCGAAGCCGCGTGGGACACAGCTGTTCCCATTCTTGGGACGTCAACCGCGTGTCATACGAGCTGGTTTCTGCCCGCATGCCCGAACCGATCGGCGCGGATTCATAGCAAACGGCCGACATCGATCGGCAAAGAGCTGGAAGTCCCTGGAAAATCGCGCATTTCAATCCGGAGGTCCTCTGCGGGTGCCAGCCCGGATGTGGTTCCGCAGATCGCCAAGGGTCACGGACCTGCGCGGATACCCGCGGACACTGCCTAGCTAGTGCCCGAGCCCGCGGCCAGCCATCTGCTCCAGCCGGGCGATCCGGTCAGCCATCGGCGGATGTGTCGAGAACAGTTTGCCCATCACCGCACCTGCTCGGAACGGGCTGGCGATCATCAGGTGCGCCTGATCGGCGAGCTGGGGCGCGGGCGGCAGCGGAGCGGCCTGCACACCGCCGGAGATCTTCTGCAGCGCAGATGCCAATGCCAATGGATCACCGGACAATTCGGCGCCGGACTGGTCAGCCTGGTACTCCCGAGAACGTGACACCGCCAGCCGCACCACTGTCGCGGCGATCGGACCCAGCAACGAAACGAGCAGCAGTGCAAGTGGATTCGCACCACCTTGTCGGCCGCTCCCGAACCTCCCGGCGAACATGCCAAAATGCGCCAGTCCCGTGATCACGGATGCCATCGCCCCGGCCACACAAGAGATGAGGATGTCGCGGTTGTACACGTGCGAAAGCTCATGGCTAAGCACCGCCCGTAATTCACGCTCATCGAGGATGTTCAAAATCCCTGTTGTGACACACACCGCGGCGTTGCGCGGATTGCGACCGGTTGCGAACGCGTTCGGGTTGGCCGTGTCTGAGACGTACAGCCGCGGCATCGGCTGGTTTGTAGACGCGGCGAGCTCACTCACGATGCGGTAGATCTCCGGCGCCTGAGCCTCGTCGACCGGCTGAGCCTTCATCGCGCGCAGCGCCAGCTTGTCGCTGTTGAAGTAGACGTACACGTTCATGCCGACTGCGAAGAGCACCGCCATGCCCAGAACTGCGGTATTACGGAACAGTGCGCCGATAAACACGATCAGTGCCGACATGCCTATCAGCAACAAGAACGTTTTTACCCTGTTAGCGGTGGGATGCCATGTCATCAGCGTCCTCCTAACGAGTCATTGCCGATTAAACGCCCAATTGGCAGCCGTAGGCTCGAAATCGTCAGCCCGCGGCGTCAAAACGGAAACTCCCCGAAAACCGACCCCAGACGTAAACAATGTCCCGAGATGTCAACGGTGTCTCGGGACATCACACTGCACCTGCCACCACTGTCAGCCCGACTTACGAAACAGGCTATGACCTATGCCGTCGCGTAGCGCAACGGCCGTCAATTTCCTGCGTGTTCGTGCTGTTCGCGTGTCGCCCGCGGGATGAATAATATGGCCAGCCGCAGTGGTTCCGAGACGTCCAGAGCCGTCACTCTCGACGGATCGGCCGCAATGGAGCAGCATGCTTCGCATGACCGACTACAGCGATCAAGAACGCGACACAGTCCGCTCCGCTGCCTTTGGCGCGATGGCCCTCGTTTCAAAGGCCGACCCCGGCTTCTTCGCGATGTTCAAGGAGTCAATGGCCGGCTCCAAGGCCCTCGCCAACGCATCGCCCGAGCTTCAGGAGCTGCTGAAGTCGGGTGGGCTGCCGAACCCGCCGAAGGGTAAACCGGAAGAGATCGACAAGGCCATCCTGACGTCCGTGGAGCAGGCGGTGGCGATCCTGCAGCAGAAGGGCCCCGAAGAGGTCGAAGGTTTCAAGGCGATCATCGTGGATGCCTGTAACAAGGTCGCCGAGGCCTCGAAGGGTGTCGCACCCGCCGAGACCGAGGCAATCGGCAAGGTGAAGAGCGCGCTCGGCGTCAGCTGACTCGGCACCCGCCGGCTCCGGCGTACCTTTCGACATGCAGTGCGCACGGGAGCAAGGAAAAAAGGGTACGCAATCCAGTTCAACAGGTCCGGCTGGAGGATGAAGCCCCCGCCGTGGATCGCGACGACGGTCTTGCCGGCCGGATTGGGTGGGTCGAATTCCCATACCTTCCAGACGTTTCCTGGCGACACCTCGAACACGGTCTGATGTGCGTTCAATCCGGATGTCAAAAAGAACGGAGGAGTATCGCTGGAAATCAACGCACCGAAATTACCGGCGATATCGATGCCAATGAAGTCGGACACTGTGCGCACCAGACGCAGGCCGAGCAGGGTCAGCTGGTCGATCAACGTCGGTGGCGCGCTGTAGGTCAGCGAGTTCTGGACCGGCTCTTGCTGCTCATCCTGGGCCGTGCCGGCGACCAGCATCTCGCGCGTCGTCTGCGCGTCGACCGCCGTGTCGGCCAGCGACGGTTCGGTGAAAGCGTTCTCGCCCTCGCGCCGCGCGAACGCCAGCAGAGCCCACGCCGACGGCGCTTCGGCCGGTGCTCCCGGCGTGTTGCTGGCGGCGAACGGGCTCAGAATCGCGTTGACGACACTGGACGCGAGCCCGCTTACCACACTAACCACGTTGGGTGACATCGGCTTTGGCGTTGACTGCGTCGTCGGCTCCGTGCTCGTCGCGGCGACAGACGGTGACTGTGTCGAGGCGATCTCCTGGGACGTGTCGCTGGGCTGTTGCCCGCCACCGCGACGCACAAGGCGACCGCCGACACCGCCGTTCGACTCTCGAACGTGCTCACGGACTCGACGCGCCCTATCGCTCATGCGCGCCGCCGTCGATGATATGTTCCGCGAGGGACGGCTGCTGTTGTGGGGCGTTCCGGCGACCGGTGTTTTGGTGGAGACCCTGCTGGATCGCGGCGCCGACGATGACGTGGCCGAAGCCGAAGCCGCGATCGAGCGGTTAGCGGTTGAGCCAGTCGATGAGGGTCTGGTGACACGCGAGATCTGGCTGTTACGGCTGCGTGCGCTGCTGGCCGAGGCTAACGGCGACGAGACCGCCTATCGCGACTATCGGGACCGCTACCGCGACATGGCGAGAATGCTTGGCTTCGAAGGACATACCGGGTGGGCAGAGGCGATGGAATGACACCTGGCAGTCGAGAGGCCCCGGCCAGCTTGTCTCGAAACCGAGCAGCGGTCGAGTGGTCGCGGAACGCCGGGTGGCCAATCCTCCTCGGGCATCGAGGGCAGAGCAATGAAAGCCGTAGCCGCCGTCCCTGGGTGACTCGAAGCCGATGACTGACGGCGACGAACACCCCCTGCAAGAAAGGCAAGGATGCAATGGCTAAGGAACAGACGACAACAACGAAATCACCTGCAGCTCCCGTTCGGGACACCGTGCGGTCGCCTGCCGCGCAGGGCGCACAGACATACTCCGTAGTGCGAGCCACAGCGATGGGAACGTGCGACGACTGCCGTGCGACGACGGCATTTCAGGCATCGCAAAGCGTCGATCTGACACCTTCTTTCAACGTGGGTGTCAGCTTCGATGACTGGAACATTGTTCCTAAGGGCAAGCGGGCTGTCATCGAGTTGGTGACCGCACAGATCATCGTGCCCGAAGGCGAATGGGCGCGCCTCCGGATGTACACCTCGTTGGGAAGCGTGCCGTCGAACCTTGATCTGTTCCTGACGTTTCAGGGGAACGTCGGCGGTAAGGCGATCTATGATGCCACCCATTCGCTTCGCGCCTATAGCGATAACGACATCGACTTCGACATCAACCGCGACAACGCCACCACCACTGGCGCGGCGCTGATCTGTATCTCCGGCTATATCGTGGGCTAGCAGCAATGGGCAACGGCAGCCGCGCATAGTGTCGCTTGACAGAGTGATGGAGCTTCGGCGCCAGCGTGACGTAGAGGCAGCAGGCGCGGCCGTGGTTGACGTGTAAGCGCGGAATACGACCCGATGGAAGTCGACGAGGTTGACCACGACCTATGACCCGTCAGGCCGGCGAGGATCACACTTTCGCCGCCTGTCGCGGCGCTGCGCGATGCGATCGGGGTGCGGGGAACCCGGACACGGCGTGCTAGTCAGTCGCGCATCATCCCGACGAAATCCAAACGCTCCGGGGTCAGCTTCGCCGACAGCCAGTCATTAACGGCGTCTTGGCCGACCTGGTGAGCTTGCATGGCTCGGTCCGCGTCTCCCGAGTTGTTCACCACGGCACTGTCATTGAGCTCGGCCTGTGATGCCGGTCGTGGCAGCTCAATACCGTCGAAGTGCGACTGCAACACGCTCAGGATCGCCCTATACAGGTCCTTGTCGGTCACTGTTTCCTTTCGTTCGCCACGGCGCTTCACCCGTCGCATTCTTGCTACGAGACGTGTCGCATAAGGCAAGCTCTGGTAACAATTTAACGGCGAGCACTCGCGAAGTTGCGCGGCTTCCTACGTCTATCACGGCCATCCCTCGGCCCGAGCCGACGAGATTGCAGCTGCCGAACAGGAAGCCAAGGCCGCTGGCCGGGGCCTGTGGGGACCGCCGTGCTTCGGCCAAACGACGTCAGTCCCAATCTGATTCGCCGAGGTGCCTCGCCCAACGGTCCGGCCGCGCGGCACAGCCCTCGATCCTCCTCGCGGTGCCGAAGTGATCCATGCAGCTTTAGCAGTCATGGCCGATTTTCCTGTACGCGGCCGTAGGGTAAAACCGTCACGGCTTCATCCACCCGAGGGACCAGAGGGAGATTCGCGATGGCCACAGCAGTGACGTCCGTCAAGAAGGCGTTCGAGACCCAGGCGGATCTAAAGGAACGCCGCGAGCACTGCGCCCCGGCGGCGAGAGTGCTCGCGGCCCTCGACAGCGGGCCTCGCCAGCAGGTGAGGATCCATCGCAACGGCGAGTTCGCGCTCTACACGGTGAGCGAGCTGCTGCACGAGACGACGGACTCGGTCGTGCGCATGGGTTTCGACGGCCGCCAGCGGCTCGGGGCGGAGGAGGAGTTCGAAGGCGTACTGGACACAAAGGTCGTCGATCCGGACTTGAACGACAACGACGCCAGAGATGCCGGTGAGCTGGTTGAGCGGCTGGGCGACGACGATGGCTCGCAAACGCACCTCGTCGCCATCGCCCCCCACGGTGGCGGCATCGAGGAGCACACTGACGGGCAAGCCGAGCGGGTGGCCGAGTGCCTCGGCCCGCAGCTGGCCATCGCGTGGCGGGCCAAGGGCTGGGGGTCGCGCGACGGCGCCTTCGTTCGCTGGCACATCACCTCCACGGACCTCAACCCGATCTGCTTCCCGAAGCTCAACTCGGTGATGTCCCGGCGCTTCGCCCATGCCGTGGCCTTCCACGGCTTCAACGATGAACCGGGGGTGCTCATCGGGGGGACGGCGCCCGCCGAAGTGAAGGAGGGGCTGAGGCAGGCCATCCAGCTGGTTCTCCCCCCGGGGCTCAACGTCAGGGTCGCGCTGCCCACGGAGCGGTACGGGGGCGACGACCCGAACAACATCGTCAACCGGCTCAGCCCGTGCGGCGGCATCCAGATCGAGCAGGGGGCGACCCCTCGCCGCGATCACGGCCGCGACATCGCCGACGTCGTGGCCGACTTCTTCGCCTCGTGAGTCGTGGGCCCGCCGCGGGATCGAGGGCGTGCTGGCTCGAGTGTGGGAGGTGGCGCAGTCACTCGTCGACCGCCGGGTCGCGTACACCTGTGTCTGGATCCCCACAGGATCGCCATGCGTACAGGTTTCGGGTGATCAAGCGCCATACGAAGTGTGCCTCCCCGCCGCTGCCGTCGTTTGGTGTGAGTCGGACGAATTGGTGGCCGCGCCTAGTCCGTGACCGTGCTACGGGCGGCCTCCAAGTAGTCCTCGATCAGCCGTCCGTACTGCGCGGTTGGCCACGCCAGCCGCACCTCGTTGGGTGCGACGTCGGTCAACACCATCCAAGTGATGTCGGCGCGCTGGTAGTACGTGGCCACCGACTGCGGCACGACGCTGAAACCCTCACCCGCAGCGACCCATTCGAGCTTCTCCTCGACGCTGCGCGCCTGGCGGGCCACGACAAGCGGCGTGCTGTGTAGGGCCGCCCACTCCGGGACGGCATTCGGATGCTGCAGCAGCCGCTCACCGACCAGCTCGTGCACGCTGACGCGGTCGCGGCCCGCGAGCCGATGGGCCACAGGGACGACCGCGACCTGCGGCTCGGTGAACAGCAGCCAGCTGGACAAAGCGGTGAGGTCGATGGGCATGCGGACGTAACCGATGTCGGCCCGCCCGTCACGCAGCACCCGCACCTGATCTGTCCAGTCGGTGCGTAGGACGTCGACGGTCACCTCCGGGTGCGACGCCGCGAACGCCCGCGCCGGCTCAGTCACCGTCAGCCCGGGCATGAACCCGATCGTGAATGTCCTGATCGTCCCGCCGAGGCGGGCCACCCGGCGGCGCGTCGCCTGGGCATCGGCCAGCAGCCCCTGGGCGTCGGTCAGAAGCTGTCGGCCTGCGTCGGTCAACCGGGTGCCCGCCCGGCCTCGCTCGAACAGCTGAGCAGTGAGATCGCGCTCCAGCGAACGGATCTGGCGCGTCAGCACCGGCTGCGCGACATGCAATCGCTCGGCGGCCCGACGGTAGTTCAGCTCCTCGGCTAGCACGACGAAGTAGCGGATCTTGCGCAGATCGAGATCCACGGGCCTCCCTCCGCAACGCTGATACCCGGAGAGTATCGAATGTGCTCACAAAGGTCTCAGCGAATCGGATGGACTGCCGCACCGGCCCGTGTTGAGCGGAGTGCAACGATTAGGAGCACAACCATGACTGAACCGCTGGCTCGACACATAGAGGGCACCACCGCACTGGTTACCGGAGCCAACCGCGGGTTGGGTATGGCGTTCGTGCAGGCATTGCTCGACCGGGGCGCAGCGAAGGTTTACGCAGGTGCGCGCAATCCGGGCACCGTCGACGTCATCGACGCACGCGTCGCGCCGGTGCAATTGGACATCACGAATTTCGACGACATCGCCGCGGCCGCCCGTGACTGCACCGACGTGTCGCTGCTGGTCAACAACGCGGGCGCCATGCTGCTGAGGCCGTTTCTGTCCGCGCCGGACATGTCGGCCGCGCGCACCGAGATGGAGACCAACTACTTCGGCACCCTGGCGATGGCGCGGGCGTTTGCGCCGGTTCTGGGGGCCGCCGGCGGCGGCGGCCTTGTCAACGTGCTGTCCGTGGCGAGTTGGCTCGCGTCACCGTTCAACGCCTCCTACTGCGCATCTAAGTCCGCCGAGTGGGCGTTGACCAACGCGCTGCGGGTGGAGCTGCGCGCCCAAGGCACCCTGGTCGTCGGGGTGCACGCCGGGTTCATCGATACCGACATGGCTGCCACCGTCGACGATCCCAAAATCTCGGCGCAAGAGGTCGCGGCGCAGACGCTCGACGCGATCGAGAAGGGGCGGCCCGAAGTGTTGACCGACGAGTGGACTCGCCATGTCAAGAACTCCGTCGCCACCGACCAGGACAGCCTTTACCCCGTCGTTCAGCGCAGCTGGGATGCCGGCGAATCACCCTGGAAACGCTGATCCGGCAGCCGTTGGGAGGCATTCCTCAGCACCTCTGGCCGTGGCGGTGAGTTCTACGAATACGATCTGCTCGCCGTCGATGTGGCGGTCACGGACGATGATTCCGCCACGATTTAGAGTCTTCAGGGCGCGAGTGACCGTCGGCTGGGCCAGGGCGGTGGCGGCGGTGGTCACGACCAGGGCCGGGGGTGTGTCGGCACGCCAGCAAACCGTTTGACCAGCGCAGCTAACTCGCACCTAGTTGTGACAACACCGTGACAACGTCCGCGCCGAAGCAGGCGATTGCCTGCCCGTCTGCGATGTTTGCTGGAAGTTCTCACCGTCGCACGACTCGGCGATCCGAGCCCACGGCCGAGTCCAT
>CAVYPB010000039.1:0-4721 GCA_963770305.1 uncultured Actinomycetota bacterium | reverse complement strand
GTCGGCCTGGCTTGGAGGCCGTCGATGATGAGGTCGAGGATCCGGGCCGCCCTGGCCTCGCCGCCGCGTTCCGGGTCGATCCGCCACAGCACGCTGAGCTGCAGCAGGACGTCCTCGGGGTCGAGGCCCTGCTTGAGCGAGCCGTCGGCGGCGCCGCGGTCGAGCAGGACGGCGATGGCCCGGACGAAGGGCTCGTAGTACTCGTCGTCGCTGGTCGCCGCGTGGATGACCTCGGCGGCGCCGTACTTGAGCTGCCCGTAACGGGCGACCTCGTCGAACCAGAGCCGGAGCGCCTCCAGCGGCGGCGTGTGACGCCGGCCAGCGCGGGCGCGAGGTCGATGAGGTGCTGGATGTCGTGCCGGTACAGCTCGACGATGAGCGCTTCCCGGCTGGGGAAGTGCCGGTACAGCGTGCCGATGCCGACGCCCGCCTGCCGGGCGATCGCGCTGAGGGACGCGCTGGTCGAGGCGGCGAACGCCTCGCGGGCGGCGGTCAGGATGCGCTCGCGGTTGGTGAGGGCGTCCTTCCTGGACGGCGTGTGGTGTCGCGGGTGGCGTGATGGCCGGTCCGTTCGGAGTCATGGACGGGAGCTTGCAAAACGGAGGGGTCTCCGGTACGTTGGATCTCGTAGCGGAGGGGTCTCCGTTTCATTGTGGCACAGGTGGAGGACGGTCATGGCCGAGTTGGTTCTGGTCACCGGGGGCAGCGGCTACATCGCCGGCTGGTGCATCGCCGAACTCCTGCGGCGCGGCTACGAGGTGCGCACGACGGTGCGGGATCCGGGCCGGGAGCAGGCGGTGCGTCGACGCCGTGTCGTCCGTCGGCTGACGCCGGCCGGGCCGGCTGAGCTTCGCCGTCGCCGACCTCACCGCCGACGACGGCTGGGACGCCGCGGTCAAGGGCGCCGACTACGTCCTGCACGTCGCCTCCCCGCTCGGCGGCGGCACCCCGGACGCGATGATCGCCGCGGCGCGCGACGGCACGCTGCGGGTCCTGCGCGCCGCGATCGCGGCCGGGGGCGAAGCGGGTGGTGATGACGTCGGCCGCGAACGCGGCGAGCCCGTCGTCGTACGCCACCGAGGGCGTCACCGACGAGACGCTGTGGACCGACCCCGACGACCCGTCCCTGATCCCCTACCGCCGGTCGAAGACCCTGGCCGAGCGGGCGGCCTGGGATTTCATCGGCAGCCATGCGGGCCCGACCGAACTGGTGACGGTGCTCCCTGGCGCCGTGTTCGGCCCCATCCTGACGACGGGCACCATCGGCTCGGTCGGCATCGTCGGGCGCATGCTGTCCGGGAAGATGCGCGGCATCCCGCGTATCGGCCTGGAGATCGTCGACGTCCGCGACCTCGCCGACGTCCATATCCGGGCGATGACGTCGCCGGACGCCGCCGGGCAGCGCTTCCTCGCCACCGGCGAGTTCATGTGGATGGCGGAGATGGC
Organism: uncultured Actinomycetota bacterium; assembly: GCA_963770305.1. GTDB lineage: Bacteria > Actinomycetota > Actinomycetes > Mycobacteriales > Mycobacteriaceae > Mycobacterium. Next base: position 3,275 of record CAVYPB010000039.1, on the reverse strand, counting down.
CCGTGTCCTGCGGGAGGGCCTGGGCGCCGACGGCCGCTCGGTGCCGACCCGGCAGGTGCCGGATGTGGTCGTGCGCTTCGCGGCCCGGTTCCGGACCGGTCGCTGCGCGAGATCACCCCGGCGCTCGGCCGCCGTAACCGGCACACCACCGAGAAGGCCCGGCGCGTCCTGGGCTGGGCAGCCGCGGCCGGCCCGGGAGACGGTGCTCGACTGCGCCAGGAGCCTCATCGCCCACGGGGTTGTCTAGGAGCGGCTGTTCCCGCCACCAGACCGAGACGTGGGCCGGCTCGAACGCGTGGTGCACCGTGCTCGACAGCTCGCCGTTGATGGCGTCGAGATCCACCGTCTGGCGCAGCCGTGCGCTGAACGAGGCCACGACCGCCTCGGCGTCGTACCGGGTCCGGTTGAACCGGCGGTCCACCGCGTGCTGCACCCGCCGCCGCAGCGGGTTGAACAGCGCCGCCGCGGCCAGCGTCGCGGCCGCCACCGCTACCGGCGCCTTCACCGGCAGCACGCTGGTCGCGAACAGCACGAGCCCGGTGAACATCCCGGCGAGCACGGCGGTGATGATCAGGTAGGAGACGACCCGGCTGATAATGCGGTCGATCGCGTAGAGACGGTACTTCAGCACCGCGATGGCGATGCAGATCAGCAGGACCGAACTGCCCAGCTCGATCGTGTCGTTCGCCAGCGGCCCGTCCGACCCGAAGGACCTCGTCGGCGACATACGGGACGAACGTGGTAGTCAGGAGCGCGGTCGACGAAGACGGCGGCGCCGCTGTACAGCCACTTCAGCTGCTGGCGCCGTTCGGCCGCGGACCGCCGGTAGCGGGGTACCTGCAGCGCCAGCCAGCCGAGCATGCTCGCCAGCGCCGCGATGGAGGTTATGTTCCCGGCGACGGTCCAGGCTGCGCTCACCGGGTACAGGTTCCCGTTGCCGTCGATGTGCACGTCGTGGCCGGCTACGGCGGCCAGCCCGGGCCCGATGGTCGTCGCGACCCCGGCCAGCAGCCCCGCGGTGACCGCGGCAACTGAGACCCCGTGCCATCGCCCGGCGGGCAGCCGACCGTCGGGGAACAGCCAGAGCATGATCGCCATCAGCACGGTGACCAGGGGCCCGCCGAGGAACAGCACCGCCACCCAGCCCAGTGGCAGCGTGCCGTGGTGCAGCCGGTAGTCCAGGATGGCGTAAACGTCGGTGGGGTCCGCGGTGAGCAGCAGCAGGGTCAGCAGCAGCCAGCCGATCGGGTTGGCCGGCCGCCGGGCCGCCAGCAGGACCCCCACCGCCGTGCAGGGCAGCGTGACCGCCAGGGTGATCAGCCAGTTGGCCACCGAACCGCCGGGCTCGGCCTGGTGCAGCACCGTCGGCCCCACCAGGTCGACCAGGACGGCGCCGAGCGCGAGCAGGCCCAGCGCGACCGCCAGGACCGGCGGAACCCGTCGCCACCTGCCCGACCTCGCCCATCCAGAGCACCACCTACCCAACCGTCCCGCATGCGCTCAACCCTACGGCCCGGGCGTTCCGGCAACGTTACGGGCGCTCGGCGTGCGGCGAGATCAGCGGTTCCGTAGCTCGCGGCGGCGGTCGCGGCGGATCGCGTCGCGCAGCCGGTCCAGGCTCGCCGTGATGTCCTCCTGGCGATGGCGATCGACCCAGGAGCGAAGCATGCTGGCCAGCGGCGCCGGGAACGCCCAGGTGTGCTCGAGGGTGATGCCGTCAATGGCGGCGACCTGGTCTCGCACGGCCGCCGGGTCCGTGCCCGGCTCCAGGACCAGGCCGATGCGAATCTGGTCGTGGGTGGACAGGTCATATACCTCGGTGATCGGCAGGGATGTGTGGCGGGCCAGTTCCGGATGGGAGCGGTGCCAGCGGCGCGCCGTGGCCCGGTCGGCGATCGAGCGGGCGGCATCAGAGGTGGTGGTCTGGGCGGGCAGCGTCTCGATCATCAGGTGCACCGGGCGGTCGAATCTCGGCTCCCAGCCGGTCCACCCGCGGCGATCGGGCGGTACGGGCCGATCCGCTGCGAGCTCGGGGACGGGAACGTCGGTAATGACGATCCGGCCGGTCTGGCGGATCACGGCGTCGCGGCCCTTGATCAGGGCGTCCAGGTCGCCGGTGATAGCGCAGCCGGTCACCGAGTAGGGCGGTCCGACGGCGCGGACCAGGTCAGCGTTGGTCATCCGCGGCTGGTCCAGCAACCGCCGCAGCGCGGCCAGGACCCGGAACGGTTCCAGCGGCGGCTGGGTTCCGCCTCGGTAGCTGGTGCCGTTGATCAGCCCGACCGGGACCGGTGCCAGCCGCCGGGCCTCGGCGTCCAGGATCAGCTGGCCGGCGTGCGACTGCCGACATACGGTGTACGGCGGCTCGGACGGCTCGGGGCAGTCCCGGTCGCCGAAGTTTCCCAGCCCGGAGACGGTGCGGATCGGGATCATCCACGGGCGGGTCAGGTCGGCCAGCAGTTCGTAGCCATACGTGGGCCCTAGCCCGATGCGTTCCTCGATCCCGGCCACCGCCCGGGCGCTTGAAACATGCGCCCGGGGACGCCCGGCGGTCAGCGCTTCCAGCGTCTGCAAGACCGCCAACTCGACCAGCCCGGCGCCGCTGCGATCACTCACCGCATGGTCCTCTTGTGGCTGCGCCGCAGCGCGGTAACGGTGGCAGCACTGGCGACCATCACCCCGGTATCGCTCACCCGGACCTGCCGGGCACCGTCCCGCAGCCTGTCCCAATCCCGGCGGCCCCGCCCGAGCAGGCAGTCCAGCCTGCCATAACTCGTACGCACCGATACGACGTCGGCGGCACTCAGTGACCGTATCGACGGCACCCTGCCGTCGCGGACCAGGACGGCCAGGGCCGCGTGCAGCCGCGCGAGATTACCGGCGTCCGGAGCCGGGACGGCGTCGATGTCAGCGACCGGAATCAGGTAGCCGTGCAGGTACAAGGCCGCACTGCCGACAAGCACGAACGACACCTCCTCGGCGGCCAGGACAGCGGCTAGCAGCAGGATGGGAGGCACCGCACAACCATAGCGGTGCGCAGCGGTGGCGAGTGCGCAGATTCGCTGTTTTTTTCGTAATATCACAAGTATCTCTGCAATCATACGTACCAATTTCCGATAGAGCCGTGGTTTTCCCTGGAAATGTCGTAGCCGGGCGATAGAATCGAATTCAGATCCTAGAGACGTGCCCAAAGATGAGGAGAACCGCCAGCAGCAGCGACTAGCCCGCGTGGAGGAGGTGACCCCTGGTGGGCACTGCCCCGGCCTTTGCCAGTG
>CAVYPB010000038.1:0-846374 GCA_963770305.1 uncultured Actinomycetota bacterium | reverse complement strand
ATTGATACGTTACCGATCCCTGTCGATAACGCTGCTTCGGATCAGTAGAGGTTCAGTGGAACCACCGAGGACTATCATCATTATTTTTTCTTCATGTAGCTTCTCAAACTTGATGTCCACACGCGATGCGTTGAACTGCACTGACGTAGCTCGTTTCACGTGATGTCCAGCGCGAAACGTCTCATCTTCGTGTCCACTTTCAATCGCAGCTCATCGTCACTGCCGGAGGCCCCGAGCGGTGCTCGACCGTGCGGTCGCACACTTTGACATTCGTCACGGTGGCGCCTGGATGTCACATCAGACTGCACAGTCACACGAACGCCGCAGCTGGTGAGGACTATGCGCACAACCGTCGGCGGCGTACAGCCAGCCGTGGGATTCGGAAACTGGCCTCGCCAAATTCGTTTAGCCAGTGACCTCACGGAGAGCGGCACCAAGCTCCGCAGCAGGGTATTGCACCTGCGCTTGTCAACGGATTTTAAGTCCGGACGGCGGGCTCGCTCCGCCAGGGAGAGCGGTTCGCTGAACGCCTCAAATCGCCCGTGCAGAGCCACTTTTCGCCGTAACTAGTCGCGGCCGGCCTCAATGATCTTTTCCGCCAGACCTTCTGGGTTAGTGAAGAGCAGCTCGTGGCCACCGGGCATCCGCACCAAACGGTAGAGGCCAAGCCGGGCCGTCATCCTGGGATGCCAACCCCATTCGCCTGGTGGAAGCGCAGTGTCCTCGCTCGCAAGGAGATAGCTGCGGGGGATGTCTAGTGCGTAGAATTTCTTGAGGTCTAGTCGCTCGAATAGCAGCTGTCCCGGTTCCGGCGAAAGTTGGTCGTAGCAGGCAATCGCGAGCCCCAGATCGGCATCGTTCATGAACGTCTCGCGCCAGAGCGCGAAGGGAATCATCACTGAGGCGTCAGGCGATTCCGCCGAGAGCCGGTCAAACAGGGAGCGGTAGTGCGGTGGAACCGCGTCACTGAGGCTTTCACCGTCATTCAGCACGATGCCGCTGACATACACCAGACGCCTAATGCGATCCGAAATAGCCTCTGCGGCTTTACTGATGACGGGACCCCCGGAACTATGGCCGACCAGGACGATGTTGGTCAAATCGTTGTCGATGATGAAATCGACAACTGACCGAATCGCTTCGGCATAGCCGACGTGCTTGTCAACGCCCTTGCCGTGACCGGCGACTGTAGGCGCAAAAGCGGTGTGTCCCAGCGACTCTAACCGTTTGATGACCTGGCTCCAACTAGATCCATCGTGCCACGCTCCATGAACCAAAACGTAGGTTGTCATACGGAGCCACCTGAATGCCAGACCCAGTTCTGTCGGGCGTACCGCGGTTGAAGTCCCGCACGCACCAGGTTGTTGAGCGAGGGATTGACGGCGCCCTCCGCCGGTTCTCCCGTCTCCGCGACCAACCATCGACAACCCGCCGCGACGGCGTGTTTCCCACGCGCCGCGTGGGTGTTGGACTCGTGCGCGGTGTCGTCGGTGTTGTACACCTCGCACATCACCAGGACGTCGCGGCCGCCGCGGATCGGGTCGGGGAAGGAGGCGACCGGTTTGAGTACACGGTCAGAGGCGTGGCCCTCGGCCTGGTTGGTGCTGGAACCGTCGAAGCCCCAGATCGGCGGTTCGGCGCCGTCGGTGAGGATCTTGGTTTTCGACCGTAGCTTGGCGGTCGGTCGGGTGCCGTCGATCCAGATGTACTCAGCTTTGTATCGCATGGTTGTCCTCTGTCGTTGGGGTATGTGCGAGCGGTGATCAGAGAAAGGTCGGTGAGGGCGCCCGGGGCGGGCTCGTCACCGGAGTCGTCGTGGGACCGTAGGAGGTCGGCCACTGCGGTGTGCTTGGCGCGCCGGGCGTCCGTCAGCGGGGTACCTCCCCAGCGGTCGGTGGCCTCTGGCCGGGCCCCGGCGCCGAGCAGGAATCGGACTGCGGCCAGGTGTCCCTCGGCGGCGGCAAGGTGCAGCGCGGTGCGGCCGTCGTAATCGGCCGCGTTGGGGTTGCACCCGGTGGCCAGGGCCGCCCGCAGTTCGTCCAGGTCGCCCTGGCTGGCCGCATAGAGCAGCCGCATCGTCCCGGTGATCTCGGCTTCGTTCTTCTTCCGGCGCGGATCACGCTTACCGGTGTCCTCGCCGACGGTCAGTGAGTCGAAGACGTGGACGTTGTACCGGGTGACCAACTCCTTGCAGAACGCCACTCCCCGCACCGAGTTGCCCAGCGAGTCCAGCCGCGGAGACCATACGCACACGCCCATGACGCCCGGGACCACCAGCATCAGGCCGCCCGAGACGCCGCTCTTGGCCGGCAGGCCGATCGTGAACGCGAATTCCCCGGAGTAGTCGTACATGCCGCACGACGACATCAACGACAGGCAGTGGCGCACGGTAGAGGGCGTGAAGACGGGGTCGTTGGTGAGGGGATTGATGCCGGCGTTGGCGAACGTGGCGGCGACCACTGCCAAAGACTGCGTGTCCAGCTCGACCGAGCAGCACTGAAAGTAGAACTCCAGCGTCTCCACCAGGTCGGTGCCCGCCGGGAAATGCGCCCTGTTCTCGCATGAAATAGCCGAGCGCGAAATTGCGATCGGCCGTCCTGCGCTCCGACAGATAGACCGAGTTGTTGAAGCCAACTCTGGCCGAGCCCGAGAGCCGCCGCCATGTCGCGGCCACATGGTCGAAGCGGTCGGCGAGCTCGTCGCGGGAACGCAGCAGCGAACACGACATGATGGCACCCGAGTTGATCATCGGGTTGTGCGGCAGCCCGTCATCGGTCAGCGATAATTCGTTGAATCCACGGCCGCTGGGCTCCCGGCCGACGTGCCGGTGCACGGCTGCGACGCCGTGTTCCTCCAGGGCCAGGCTGTAGTTGATCGGCTTGCAGAGGGACTGCACGCAGAACAGGTCAGTGGTGTCACCGAGTGCTGAAGCGCTGTCCGTCGACCGTGCAGACCGCGATGCCAAACTTCTCCGGATCGACCCGCTTGAGCTGCGGAATGTAGTCGGCCACCGCGCCCCCGTCGTCCGCCCGCACACGGGCGTACATGTCGGCAAGCTCGCTTTCGAGGCGCGAGAAGTCAGGCACGGCGAGATCACCGCGCAGGGCCCGGGCGATCAGCCCGCCGCTGGCCTCGCAGACGGCGGTGAACTGCTGCATCGTCAGTCCGCCGCCGTCGTGGCTATTCCCGTCCGGCAGTTCGGCCACGATCTCGCGCACCCGGGGATCATCCGACCCGATTCCCGCGGTCCGGATCCTGGTCATCAATTCCATCAACGAAATCCGCTGCTGGGCATCTGTTTTGAAGGTCTGGGCAATGGAGCCGACACCGCCGGATTGCTCGGCCCAGGCGGCACCCCTGCCTGCGTGACCGCCCTTAGGCTGTGCGGCCCGCGCCATTGCGGCACGCTTGGACACGACCATCCCTTGACTACTTCCATTCTGTCGGTTGGGTAACACACCCAATTGGGTGAACTGTTCGGCGCTGGTGGTGAAGACAAAATCCGGTGCCGCCGGCACCGAGCAGCGCCGGGACGGCGACGGGTCCAAAAACCGAGCCCAGCCGGCCGAGCGCGGTGGACGAGCCGACTCCCGCGCCGCGGCTGCGGGTCGAAAACAGCTCGGGTCCGTTGGACGCGACACCAGGGAAGTCGCTCCATGCTGCTGGCAATAGTGGTCACGCCGCCGCGAGCCCGGGTGGGCAAACGGGTCGGCAGCGGCGTGCTCGTGGGCATGGGCTATCTCCTCGATGGGGAGGGGGTGCAGGTGATGTGAGTGCGTCACCTGCTTAGGTGGTGACTAACTTCACAACGGAAGTTTGAACCCCGCGGCGTCACCTGTCAAGATGGTGACGTGAGCAAGTTTGTTTATGTCAGCGGGCGCCACTGCCTCGACTTCGCCGGGACCTTGTTGTGGCGGCGGACATTGCGCACCGAATTGCTGGACACCGTCGACGACCTGCGCATTTGGGCGCAGGAGGCTGGTTTGCTCGACGACATGGCCCCGCCGACGTCCACGGACGTCCACCAAGCCGTGAGTGTGCGCGAAGCGATCTACAACGCGATCGCGTCCGCAATATCGGGCGTTGCTCGCCCCGCGGACGCGCAGATCGACCTTCTCAACACGCTCGCCCGCGGACCTCTGCCGACGCTGACGCTGACGGCCACCGGCACGACCCGCAGCGAGGGCACGTGCGCAAACGTCGCAAACCTGCTCGCGCGCGACGCAATCGACCTGATCGGGTCTGCAGATCTGGCGAAAGTGAAAGAGTGCTCGAACCCGGACTGCACCCGGCTGTTCGTCGACCACTCCCGTGGCTTCTCCAGGCGCTGGTGCGGAATGGCCGAATGCGGGAACAGGGCCAAGGCCGCCGACTACCGGCGGCGTAAGAAGCTGCGGGTCGCTACTCCCCTATGAGCGCCGTGGCGGCCTGCTCGCCAAGCCACTGCTCGGCGTCGTCCCACCACCACTGTCGGTCGGCAGTCGGTCTGGGAATGGGCCGCCTGTGGTTGCGTATTGCGTTGATCTGTCGAGGATTTCAGCCAGTCGCGCCTCAGCGTCTGCCCGGATTTCCCTGACCGCCGAACGCAGCTGATTCACATCGCCCGCGTCCGCGAACGCCACCTTGATCATGGCTTCGAACTCCATGCGCATCCCCGCGGCCGGTGTGTCCAGCCAGTCTCGCAGCGCCGTGCGACCCGCAGCGGTGATCTGGTAAACGGTGCTGCGCCGCTTGCCGGTGAAGCAGGCCTGCGAGGTGGCCAGCCCGGCGGTCACCAGTTTCTTCGGCTCTTCATAGACCATGCTGGCCGCCCGGGGCCAGAACCAGCTCACCGTGCGGTCCATCTGCTGGGCAAGTTCGTAGGTCGTGAACGGCTGGATCGAGAGCAGCCCGAGTATCGCGAACGACGTCGGCGTCAGCTGCTTGTTCGACATGAGGTTTGACAATACTCCGATTCGGACTATCTTGGTAGATACTCCGAATCGGAGTATGCAAAGGAGAAGCCATGCCAGACTCGCCCAGTGATCCGGTTGTCGACGACGGCCATCGGCGCACTGCGGGCCCGCCGCAAGATGTCATACCCCTGCCGACCCGGTTGACCCGGGAGTATGGCCTCCGACATCCATTCGTCGGAGCGGGTATGGGATTCATCGCGCACGAGCAGCTTGCCGCCGCGGTCACCAATGCCGGTGGATTGGGTGTGCTGGGAGCATCCCCCGATCCTCCGGGCAGCCTGCCGGTCATGGTAGAACGATTGCGCGCCTTGACTTCTGGGCCGTTCGGGGTGGACCTCATCTGCGCCGATACCGGGCTCGGGCCGGCCAGTACAGACGGGCATATCGATGTGTGCGTCCAGCTCGAGGTGCCCCTGGTCGTATTTCACCATGACCCACCGCCGGCCCGCTGGGTCAGCACCCTACGTGCCGCGGGCATAGCTGTGTGGATGCAAGCCTCCTCACCCGAACTCGCCGCGGCCGCAATCGAACTCGGTGTCAACGGGATAGTCGCCCAGGGCAGCGAGGCCGGCGGCCATGCCCGCGGACGCATCCCGTTACACGCGCTGTTAGCGACGATCCGTCACAACTGGCCCGACATGCTTGCTGTTGGCAGCAGGCGGCATATCCGACGGGACCGCCGCGGCCGCTGCCTTGCGTGCGGGCGCTGACGGAGTGTGGGTAGGCACCGCCTTGGTCGCCGCCGTGGAAGCCAACGCCCATCCAGAGTACAAGCGTCGACTCATCGATTCACCCGGTAAGACGTTGCGCACCAATGCCTTCGGACCCGAGTGGCCCGACCAGCCCTACCGGCTTCTCGCCACCCCCGCAGTGCGCAGCGCTGCGGCAAGCGTTCGCGGTGCCGAACCGCAACAGCACGACACCATCGGTCGAACGCGACTGTTTCCGCACTCGGTAAACATGCCTTATGACATGCCGATCAGGTCAGCGCTGCCGCCCACGCCCGAAACCAGCGGTGATTGGGAGTCGATGGCCTACCCGGCCGGCGAAGGGGTGGGGGCGGTTCGACGCACTGCCCCGGCCGCCGAGATCATCGGCCAGATGATGAGTCAGGCATACGACATACTCACGACCGAACACCGACGCCGCGTCCAAATGTGAATCCAGAGGAATTTCCATGCCAACTTTCAGCAAGGTGTCCCATATTTCGTTTTCCGTCCGTGACGCCGAGGCAAGCGCCCGATGGTGGGCGGCGCTGCTCGAGCTCACCGAAATCGACCGGGTCGGCGGCGATGGGTGGCACGGCATTTTGCTGCTGCATCCGCCGTCGCGGACCGTCATCGAATTCCAGCAGCACGACGGGAATCAGGGCGAAACCTTCGATCCCCGGCGCACCGGGTTCGATCACATGGGGTTCAAAGTCGACACCCGGGCCGGCCTCGACGAGTGGCTGGCACGGTTCGAGCAACTCGGCGTGACCCACTCGCCGATCGCCGAGCGCGAATACGGTGCGGTACTGACATTCAAGGACCCCGACGGCATTCAGTTCGAAATGTTCTTCAAAGCCGACCACCCATAGAACAGAGCGAAATCGAGGGCAACTATGACTGACAAACTCCACAGCACTGTGCTGCCCCAGATCGCCGACGGAACTCCGTACACGGCGGTGGATGTGTTTGGCCCTACCCTCGAATTCATCAGCGGACCAGATGATCCCGGCGCCGACTGCGGGCGACGGGGGCGGGGCTGCGTGTGCCCGGCGCGGCCAAGCTCCTGGTGCGCGGCCCGCTCGCTGGATTGGTCGGCCTGGCGACGTTCATGCAGACTCTGCTCGCCATCGAGTCGTGCTCCGCCGTCTGGGTAGCGGCGCTGAACGGTGACACCGGTGGCGGTGGGTGCGAGCTCGCCCTCGCCTGCGACTACCGGTTTATGGCCGACGGCCCGTACAGCATCGCGCAGCCGGAAATCTTTCTCGGATTCCCGCCAGGTGGTGGCGGGACGCAGCGCCTCACCCGGCTGCTCGGCGCCGCCAGGGCCCTCCACATGTGCCTTGAGGGCACCCCGAAGACCCCGGCGGAGGCCCTCGCATTCGGCCTTGTGGACCGCGTCGTGGCCCCCGAACGTCTGCTCGAGGAAGCCATGGAACACGCGACCCGATTGGGTCGACGGCCGAAGGCCGGCATCGGCGCTGTCAAGCGCGCGATTCGCTTCGGTGGCTCGCTACCGCTCGAGGACGGGCTGCGGCTGGAGGCTGGAGAATTTCTCGCTGCCATAAGCACGCCGGACTCGATCGAAGCGCAGCGCGCTTACGTCGACCGCACTAAGGAACTCGGTGACGTGCCGATCGCCAACCCGGACATCGTCGCGGCCGTCATCGAGCGCGGAAGGTTCGTCTGATCGCAAGCCAGCTCCTCGCTTATTGCACGTTAACGACACGAACAGCAGTTAGTGGTTATCACAGTGGTGCGCCTCTCTTATCTCGGACTCAAAGATGTACTTCAGCCAGTCGGTGCCACCACATTCTGGCGGCCTGACGTGACCGTTTCCCGAAGCCCGACGGCGTCATCACCTGGGCAGACGCACACCACCCGTCCCGGCAGCTACTTCTGTTCCCGAACTATGCGAATCCACCGCCCGTCCTACCGCTACCCACCGACAGCGACGGCCGCACGAATGATGCCCCGCGGCACACCCGCGCAGACGACCGCCAGCGAACGTCGCCGCACGAGCCGAGCTCAACTAGCCTAGCCGCCGCCGGACCAGCGCCCGCCGATCTGAGAACTTCGCGTCGTGGTCGCGACACTCGCCAGGCACGCAGCCGTCCCGTTCTGAACTCGAGCCTGACCCGATCACGAGGTCGCGCAGCGTGCTGGACACGAGCACGTCGTTCGGCCCTGGCCAGGGCGCTCACGCGCGCGCCCGATGTGCACGGCGATCCCGCCGATGTCATCGCCGCGGACCTCGCACTCGCCGGTGTGCAACCCGGCGCGCACCTCGATGCCGAGGGACTGCACCGCGTCACGGATTGCCATCGCGCAGCGGATCGCACGCTGCGGGCCGTCGAACATCGCGAGGAAGCCGTCTCCCGAGGTGTTCACCTCGCGGCCTCGGAAGCGGTCGAGCTGCGCCCGCACGACGGCGTCGTGCGCATCAAGCAAGCGCGTGCCAGTCACGGTCGCCGATCTCCGCGGCCCGGCGCGTCGAGTCCACAATGTCGGTGAACAGCACCGTGGCGAGGACCCGATCATCGGCCACGTCAGCCTGCTGGCCGGTGACGAACTCGGCGATCTCCCGGAAGGACGCACGCCACGGTTCAACGAAGTGGTACATGTTGCGCCCTGGAAGCTCGACGTACTTCGCGCCCGATACGTGCTCGGCGACGTACTTGCCCCGAGCGGGCGGGATGAACTGGTCGTCGGCGTGCTGGAGGACCAGGGTTGGCACGCGAATCGTCGGCAGGACTGCCCGCACGTTCAACTCGGCCGCGAGCGGCTGCATGAGGGCGATGGTCCGTGGGCTGCCCGCCAGGCGGTCATGCCGTGCCCAGGTTGCCCGAATTTCCTCGTTCCACGGCATGTCCGGATTGATCACATGATGGGACTCGCCCGTCCCCCACATGGCGATGAAGGCAGCGGTGCCTTCCTCGAGTCCCATCCCTCCGGTGCGTTCGGCAAGCGGATCCGCGTAGCCCTCGAGCGCGACCAGTGCTGTCGTGCGTGACGGATGTGTCGCTGCGAAGAGCGCCGCTGGCGCGAACGCGCCGTCGATCGCGAGTATGACCGCTTCGCGACTGCCGAGATCGTCAAGCACGGCGGTGATGCTGTCGGCCCATTGCTCCATGGTCGGTAGCGCGTCAGGCGTGACGGGGTCGGACGCTCCGGTGCCCGGCTGGTCGAAGAAGATCAGTCGACCGAGCGAGGTCATCGCCTCGACCCAGCCCTGAACGGACGGCAGCTCGGGAAAGACCTCACAGTTCGTGATCCAGGGAGATACAAACACAAGGTCGCGAGGACCTTCGCGCGATGTGCGGTAGGCGACGTGCAGGTCGCCGTTTCGCGCATAGCGCGTCTCGGAGAACACGGCGGAAGTCTAAGCCGGGGAACGGGTCGAGCGGTGCGCATCGCCAGCGTTTATGCTGCTACACGCGCGTTCTTTGAATTACGCAATCGCCGACACTAGCTCTCCAGCGCCTTTGCGCAGCCGGCGAGGATCTTGCGGAAGACAAGGGAGCGCATCAGCGGCGCGGCAAGTACTTCAAGCACCTTGCCGCCCCCGCGAGCTGGAATCGTGTAGCCGCTCACCCAATCGACATGCGTACCGTCACCAGACGGAGTACATGTGAGCGTCCCGTCTTGATGCGCGGGCGGGAACCCCCCGACGACGCGATACTTGCAACTGCGGGGCGCGTCGAAGGCCGTGATCTGCTCGTGCACCCACCAGCCAAACCCTTTCACTTCCCGCGTCGCTCCCACGCCGGGACCGGACGTGTCCACCCAAGTGGCTTTGCGGAACCATGGAGAGACGGTCAGGTTGGCCGGGTCCAGTAGCCAGGCAAAAACCCGTTCCGGCGATGCTGCGATCGTCCGCTGCTCATGAATCTGCGTCATGAGATTCCCCCTGTAGTGCTGCCGCTTCTGCGCGGAACATGCTAGACGCGGCCGCCAGCTTCGCAATGGAGAATTCCACATGCACATATAGTCGTCATCGGCTCGCATGGCTGGCTGCCTTCGCTTCCCAAAGCGTTCTTTCCGCAATCGGTCCCATCACCTGTTCAAGACCTTTTGCGCCGGGCCTGCTGGTTGGACGGAACTGCAACTGCCAGACGGCACGGTAATTCTTGTAGGACACACCCGCCGCTATGTACAGGCGACGGCGAAGAGATGCCACTCGCCCGGCACGCCTTTGAGCTCGTGAGCGCCGCGCTCCTCGAACTCAAGCCCCGACCCGATCACCAGATCGCGCAGCGTGCCGGACACGAGCACGTCGTTCGGCCCCGCCAGCGCGGAGACGCGCGCGCCGATGTGCACCGCGATCCCGCCGATGTCATCGCCTCGGACCTCGCACTCACCGGTGTGCAACCCCGCGCGCACCTCGATGCCAAGCGCCTGCACCGAAATTCCGAATGATGATTTTTCGGGAACGGCCTCCGATGACTAGGCCGACCGCTACCGAGCTTCTCGAAACTCCGGGCGCGCTCCTCACCCGAACCCACCTGCGCGAGCTCGGCCTCGAGCGCCGCGCCGTCGATGCCGTCTTTCGCGCCTGCCCTGTGATCCAGCTTCCCGGCTATGCGCGCCCGCTCGTTCGCGTCGAGGACTTCCACCGGCTAGTCGAGGAGTCGAGCTACGGGGACGATCGCGTCCGGCCTTGCTCGTGAATCTCGCTTGCGAGGTACACCTCCGCCAGTTGGCATGTCCCGGCGGTGTAGTCAGCGCCTAGCTCAGCCGCCTCTGGCGCCCAGGTGTGGTGCGAACCGACCCACGCCACGAAGAAGAGTCGACCGAGCATCACAAAGGTGGGGAGTTCCGCCTCGTCCTCGTGCGAGAGTGGAGCAACAGATCGGTATCCGTCGACCCACGCCTCTTGCATGGCGGGCAACTTCGGGTGGTGCTCGATCATGCTCACGGCCGTCGCCCAATCGTTCATGTACCACGAGTCGCCGCAGTCATCGAAATCGATCACGAACATCCGCTCGCCATCGAGGAGCAAGTTTGCGAGGCGCAGGTCGTTGTGGGTCAGCCCGAACCGATCCCGCCCTCGTCCGTAGGCCACGAGACGGTGGCGGATCGTCTCTTCCAGGCGCGACAAGAGCTCGAGTTCCTCACGCCCCACACCGAGCCCGTCCTGCCAGCGTCCCGCCCGACCCTGGGGGCCGATGAACTGATCGCAGTCCCAGGTGAGACGCGTGAAGCCCGGAGGCCGACGCCATGAACGCGCGTGTCCATGGAGGCTGGCGCAGATCGCGCCCAGACGACGAAACGATGCGATGTCCTCAGCGTCAGGTGTAGTTCCGTCTAGCCACTCGAACAAGACCGCCTTTCGTTCGGCATGACCCTCATCCCGAATCGATACGACACGGCTCCCGTCGCGAGCAGCGACCGGGCAAGCAGTCTCGACGGTTCCCGCCTCACGGAGAGCGTCTATCCACGCAAGCTCGGATTCGATCGCCTCAACTGACTGATAGCCGAGTCGATGGACACGCAGCGCGTAGCGCCTGCCGCTCCCCGGGTCGGTGACTCTGTATGTGGTGTTCTCCGAGACGTTGATCCGCTCGACTTGAGCCTGTGGCGACAGGTCGTAGAGGCGGATCGCTCCCGCTGCCAGCCGGTCAGTCGCCTCTGGCGGCTCTTCATACTCCATTTGCCGCTCGCGATTATGGGTCACTTGTCGCGTCTCCGAGAACACGGCGGAAGTCTAAGCCGAGCAGCGGGCCGAGCGGTGGGCATCGGCAGCGTTTATGCTGCTCACGAGGATTCTTTAGAGTGTCTTTTGGCCAGTCGTCACCACCGCGTGCACAAGCTGCTTACGGCAGGCGCAATGAGTTTCGCCAGAACCCACCGCTACGGAGAGGCGACGGCGAAGAGATGCCACTCGCCGGGCACGCCCTTGAGTTGGTGAGCGCCGCGGTCTTCGAACTCGAGCCCTGACCCGATCACAAGGTCGCGCAGCGTGCTGGACACGAGCACGTCGTTGGCCCCCGCGAGCGCGCTCACCCGCGCGCCGATATGTACGGCGATCCCACCGATGTCATCACCTCGAACTTCGCATTCGCCGGTGTGTAACCCGGCGCGCACCTCGATGCCGAGCGCCTGCACCGCGTCGCGGATCGACATCGCGCAGCGGATCGCACGCTGAGGGCCATCGAACATCGCCAGGAAACCGTCGCCCGATGTGCTCACCTCGCGGCCCCGGAAGCGATTGAGTTGTACGCGCACGACGGCGTCGTGGGCGTCGAGCAAGGCATGCCAGTCGCGGTCGCCCATCTCGGCTGCGCGGCGCGTTGAGTCCACGATGTCGGTGAACAGCACCGTGGCGAGCACCCGATCATCGGCCACGTCGGGCTGCTCGCCGGTGAGGAACTCGGCGATCTCCTGGAACGACTGCCGCCACGGCTCGACGTGGTGAAACTCGTTGCGTCCAGGCAGCTCAACGTATTTCGCGTCCGGTATGTGATCAGCAATGTATCTTCCCGCCGCGGGCAGGACGATTGGGTCCTCGGTGTGATGGACGACGAGGGTTGGCACGCGGATTGTCGGAAGGATGGCCCGCACGTCCAACTCGAGCACGAGCGGTAGCATGAGAGCTACAGTCGCGGGGCTGGCCGCCAGGCGTTCGTGTCGGGCCCACGTTGCCCTGATCTCCTCGTTCCACGGCATGTCCGGATTGATTACATGTTGAATCTCGCCGGTGCCCCACATACCGACCAGAGCGGCGCTCCATTCCTCGCTATCGAACCCGGAGGCGCTCAACGCACTGATGCCCTTCGGATCGGCGCCCTGAAGCACGACCAGCGCAGTTGTGCGAGACGGATGCGTGGCGGCGAACAGCCCGGCTGTCGGGAGCGCGCCGGTAGGGACGAGGAGCGACGCTTCGCGACTTCCTAGATCGTCGAGCACCGCGGTGATGCTGTCGGCCCATTGCTCCAAGTTCGGCATCGCGCCCGATGTGACTGGATCAGACGCACCCGTGCCCGGCTGGTCGAAGAAGATGAGCCGGCCGAGCGATGTCATCGCCTCGACCCACCCTTGGAGAGACGGCAGCTCCGGAAGGAGGTCGCAGCACGTGAACCAGTTCGGCACGAAGACGAGGTCGCGCGGACCTTCGCGCGATGCGCGATAGGCGACGCGCAAGTCCCCGTTCATCGCATAGCGCGTCTCCGAGAACATTGCGGAAGTCTAAGCCGAGGAACGGGTCCAGTTTCGGTGTCATACAACAAGCTGAAACAAAGTGTTCTTCACGCATTCGGTGCCACCGCGTGCACAAGCGCTTACGGCAGGCGAAATCAGTTTCGCCGAAAGCCACCGCTACGGAGAAGCGACGGCGAAGAGGCGCCATTCGCCGGGCACGCCCTTGAGCTCGTGAGCGCCGTGGTCCTCGAACTCGAGTCCTGACCCGATCACGAGGTCGCGCAGCGTGCTGGACATGAGCACGTCGTTCGGCCCTGCCAGGGCGCTCACGTCTAAAACTGGTTGGACCTATTCAGCGGGAACACGCCACACCGGCGCAGCCGACACTTTTCCGTGGCGGCAAGATCTTCACCATTCAACCATTCTCACGGAAATGTCCAATTGGACATGCATTGGACATTCCATTTGAGAATTGGACATCGAGTGTTTGAGAATCTTTTTTATTAATTATAATTAATCATCACATCTGTAGCTTCTCAAACTTGCTGTCCGTACGCGATGCGCTGAACTGCACTGAGACAGGTTGTCTCACGGGATGTCCAGCGCGAGTTGTCTCACCGTCGTGTCCAATTTTCCCGCCGCCACATTTGACCGTTGTCGGATTCTGCGCGGTGCTCGACCGTACGCGGTGGCATGGGTCGCAATTTCGTCACGGTGACGACCAGATTCCGTCGGGTGGTTCGTTCCGCGCAGTCCCGCAGCAACACGCCAGGCCCGCGCGGAGTTACCGGCCGGGTCTCGTCGGACGATTGCCGCGTCCCGGATCGAGCCGCACCGTGCCGGTGCCGTCGCATTGTAGGCAGTCGAGCACACTGATCCCGATGCAGTCGTCGGCGGGCCAGTCCGCGGTTGCGCTGCGGGGTACCCACATGGTCGCAGGCGAGCTGCCCGTCGCCGGCGCATTCGTCGCACGCCGTCTCGTGCGTTTCGTCAAGTCCCTGGGCCCCACCATCGTCACGAATCCTGGCCCCGGTCATCGGCGGCCGGTGGGGATGGAGGCACGTGTCAGCTGGCCCCTTAAGGCGGGCGACCTGTTGAAGCGGGCTTTTATCGCGTCAACTGTTGTCAGTAACGTCCGCGGAGAGGGGATTTAGCGGCCCGGCCCCATCATGCCCGGCCCCATCATGCCCGGCCCCATCATCCCTTGCATCATCGCCGGCATGCCCTCGACGACGAATCCGGTGACTTCGCGGGCGTGGGCACGGATGGCGTTGGTCAGGTCGGGATCGCTGGCGGTTTCTTCAGCGATGACGCCCTTGGCGGTGAAGGTGAGTCGGCGCTGATAGTCGACCGCGCGGCGGAATAGCGTCGGCAAGCTTGAGCTCATGCAGGTCACTTCGGCGCCTTGGTCGAGATGGGAGTACATCGATGAGACGTGCGCCTGCAGCTCGGCGACGAGGTCGGGAGAGTCGGATTCGGTGGTGGTGCGCACGCCTCCGGGAATGTCTTCGATGCTGCGTTTGAGTTCATTGTGTCGCATGAACATGTTCATGTATTTGCTCATATCCATGCTGTTTACGCCGCCGAAGCCCGGTCCGGCGTGGCTGACGGGTATGTCGACGATGCTGCGCAGGGCGTATCCCAGACCAAGCAGGCCGGCCCCGGTGGCGAGCGCGGCGAGCGCCGCCCGCCTGGTTGTTGTGGCCATATCCGATCATCTCCTGTGTTGACTTAATCGAGGACGATCCGTTCACGCCCGTGCGACCCGGCGGCTGCGGTGGTGGTCAGTGATTGGCGATGACGTCGAGTTCTGTGTACATGCCGGCGCCGTAGTGTCCGGCGATGTTGCAGAGCAGCTCGTAGCGTCCTGGTGCCAAGGTGAGAGTGGCCCAGGCGGTGGCTCCGGCAAGGATGCCGTCGCCTTTGTCGGCCCCGCAGCTGCGGGAGGCCTCACCGAGACTGCCGGATTCGTCGACTTGGCCGTTGGCGCCGATGGCTCGCTGCCCGGGATATTGGCTAGCAGCCAGGGGCAGCACCATCACCTCGTGAATCAGTGCACCGGTGTTGTGCACTCGCAGTGACAGCTGGCCGGCCGGCACGGTGGATGGGACCGCGAAGACCCGCTGCATCGCCATGCCCGGCCACGGGTAGCCGTTCTGCCATCCATACCCGTTGTCGGGGGGGCCCGCCCGATAGGGGCCGGTTCCCATCATGTTTGGCCCCATCATGTTTGGGCCCATCATCCCGCCCATGTCGGTGAGGGTGACGTCGACGACGGTGCCCGCCAGCGCCGGTGTGGCGCACGCGCCGGGCCACGACGGCGGCGTCGCATTGAGCGCCGGGCCGCCCGCGGCCGGTCGCGACCCACCCACCACGGCCGCGAACGCCGCGGTGGTGCCCACACCCAACACCAGGGAGGCAACGGCGATGATCAGGATCAGTCGCAGCCGATCAGATCCCATCGTGATCACCGGTGTTCGCGTAGCAGCGTCACACGCTTGCGATACTCGTCGTCATCGATCTCGCCGCGGGCGAAGCGCTCGGCCAGCACGTCTTCTGCGGCCCGCGCCTGCGCCGAGCCGCGGTGGCCGCCGCCACCGCCGAGGTAGCGGACCGCCACGACGACCGCGGTGATCAGTAGCGCGAAAAGCACCACCAGCACCACGGCCGTGAGGATCCAGCCGCCCCAGCCCCAGCCGCCGTACCGCCGTTCCCCATCCAGCCATTACCGCCGCCCCAGCCGCACATCGTCGCCGATCCTTTCCTCGCAGGGCGCCGTCACACCGTGGCGCTTGCGGTCAGCATGCGCCCGGATTACCGACACTTCTAGGGCCGATGGTCCCTCGCACGTGCGGCTATATCATCGCCGCATGGCGATAACGGCGGTGTCGGGCGAGGTGCAGCGGGTGGAGTTGGCGCCGGCCGCGGCGTTGTTCCGGTCGCTGGGTGATCCCACCCGGTTGGCGATCGTGCGGCGGTTGGCGGCCGGCCCGGCGCGGGTGACCGACCTGGTTGAGGCGGTCGGGTTGGCGCAGTCCACGGTGTCCAAACACCTTGCCTGCCTGCGTGATTGCGGCCTGGTGGATTCGGACCCGGTGGGTCGGGCCTCGCTGTTTCGGCTGACCCAGCCCGCCCTGATCGAGGTGCTGACCTGCGCCGAGGCGGTGCTGCAGGCGACGGGTCAGGCGGTGGCGTTGTGCCCGACCTACGGCGTGGAGGGCTGCGCGGCGGAGCCGACGCCATGACGGCCGGCCGGCCAACCGACGACCGGGCCGTGCTGGTGGGCGACACCTGCTGCGAATCCTCGAGGTCGGCGCTGGCGATGGCGGTGGTGCGCGATGCCGGCTGGCACCGGGCCGCGCGATGGGCGCGGTGGCTGGCGTGGATCAGTCTGGCGTGGATGGTCACCGAGGGTGCGGTGGGGTTGTGGCAGGGTCTGGCGGTCGGGTCGATCGCGTTGACCGGGTGGGCGTTGGGCAGCGCGGTCGAGGGTCTGGCCAGCGTGATCGTGGTCTGGCGGTTCACCGGTTCACGCACGCTGTCGGAGCACGCCGAACGGCGCGCCCAACGCGGCGTGGCGGTGTCGTTTTGGCTCATCGCGCCCTACATTGCCGCCGAGTCCCTGCGCGATCTGGTCGGCGAGCACCGCGCCGAGACGACGGTGATTGGGATCGTGCTGACCGCGGTCGCGCTGCTGGCGATGCCGCTGCTGGGCTATACGAAACACCGACTCGGCGCCCGGTTGGGCTCGGGCGCCACCGCGGGTGAGGGCACCCAGAATTATCTGTGCGCGCTCCAGGCCGCAGCGGTACTGCTGGGCCTCACCGTGACCGCCGGCTGGCCCGGCGGCTGGTGGCTTGACCAGGTGATCGGCCTCGGCGTCGCCGTCGTTGCGGTCTGGCAAGGTATCCGATCCTGGCGCGGCGACGACTGCTGCTGACACGCCCCTCGGCCGATGGTGTCGAGGTGCCTCTGTAAGTGGTCTCACAGAATGACCTGCATAAACAATTGACTGAAGCATTGCAGCGCAGCCCTTGATCGCGGCTCGTCTGGCGGCGGGCCGGCCGTGCAAAGGGAATTGAACAAGGACGTCACCCGTGCGCGCTGCTGCTACGCCGATCCACCAACCCCTCGACTGATCAAAGACACCATCGAAGTGACGTCAGATTTCGGTCAGCACACCGAAACCCTGCTGCGCCAGCGCATCACGTGTGCGGTTGACCGAGCCGTTTTCCGGGGGCGCAGCGTCGTCCCCGGCCGTCAGGCGAGCGCGAGGAACAACTTTTCCAGTTCGGCTTCGCTCATCGGCGCGGTGCCGTCGGCCGGGGCGCCGGTGATGCATTCCCGAAGTCCGGTTGCGACGATTTTGAAGCCGGCCCGGTCTAACGCCCGTGAGACCGCGGCCAGTTGGGTCACGACGTCCTTGCAGTCGCGGCCCTGCTCGATCATGGAGATCACCCCGGCCAGTTGTCCCTGCGCGCGGCGCAGCCGATTGAGTACCGCAGCGATGCTGTCTTGGTCACCGACCATGGTGTTTCCCTTCGGGTCCGTCATCTTTGCGTCCAGTGTACCCCTGGGGGTATTTAGCTACGGTCACGCCGCTGCAGCGATGACCGTGCGCCGGCGGGCGAACCGGCGCAGCGGGCAGTGCGCGTAGCGACTGCAGGCCAACGACGTGCCGGCGGCCACCAACGTCAGTCCAGCGGCGGTCGCGCCGACTGCCGGGTGCACCTCCTGGGCCAGGATCACCGAGGCCATCATCAGGACGAACCACCCGAACAGCTTGCGCAGCGTAGCCGGGTCGACGAACGCGACAAGGCGTCCACCGAGCAGGGCGCCGAGCACCGCGGCGGCAATGACCAGGGCGGCCAGTCGCCAGTCGATGTGTTCGGTGGCCAGGTGCCCGGCGAAGCCGGCGAGGGACTGCATCGAAATGACGACTAGCGAGGTCGCCACCGCGGCCGGCATGGGCAGCCCGGCCAGCAGGGCCAGGGCGGGCACCAGCAGGAAGCCGCCGCCGGCGCCGACCAGGCCGCTGATCAGCCCAACGGCCACGCCCAGCAGAGTGATCTTGCCCAGCGGTAAGGGCTGCTCCGCATCGGTTGGGTTGGTGTTCTTGCGGCCGCGCAGCATCGCCATGCCGGCGGCGATCATGATCACCGCGAACGCGACGAGCAAAACCGTGCCCGGGATGAACCGGGCCAGCCGGCCGCCGGCGTAGGCACCGGCCATCGCCGCCACCCCGAAGAGCGCAGCGACGCGCCAGCGCACCCGGTGCGCCCGCGCATGGGTGATTGCGCCGATCGCGCTGGTCACACCGACCACCAGC
Organism: uncultured Actinomycetota bacterium; assembly: GCA_963770305.1. GTDB lineage: Bacteria > Actinomycetota > Actinomycetes > Mycobacteriales > Mycobacteriaceae > Mycobacterium. The sequence goes on along the minus strand of CAVYPB010000038.1, from coordinate 828,243 downwards.
AATGACGTGGCAATGGCAGGCTTGGCGTCCATGCCGGCCACGTAGGCCAGCAGCGGGACGGTCAGGATGGATCCTCCGCCGCCCAGCAGGCCCAGCGAGATGCCGACGAAGACCGCCAGGACGATGGTCAGCGCGATCATCGGTCAGCTCGCCTTGGCCGGGTTGGCTGGCGAATCAACGAGCTGGGCCACGATCGACTGGGCATCACAGGCGGCGCCGCGGTTGTAGGGCAGACGCGCGAGCAGCATGCCCATTGCGCAGCTATTAGTCAGGGCAGCGAAGGTCAACCCCGCACCAATGACAGCGGCCACCCATTGCAGCCCGGGAACGACGATGCCGGCCAGGACACTGGCGATCACGATCAGCCCCGCCACCAGGCGAACCTGACGTTCCAGGTCCCAGCGCTGGGCGCCACGGTTGACCGCACAGCCGGTGGCCTGCCAGGCGGTGATTCCGCCCTCGAGGATGTGCACGTTGACCAGTCCCGCGGTACGCAGTGTCTGCGCCGCGTGCGCGCCGCGCTGACCCGAGCGGCACACCAGCACGACGTCTTGATCGAGGTGCTCGATGATGTCGTCGCGGCGCTCGCGCAGCAGATCCAGCGGAACGTTGTACGAACCGGCGATGTGCGCGCCCTGGAATTCCCCTGGCGTTCGCACATCGATGACCCGGGGCGGGGCTGCGCAGTGCAGCAGATCGCGCAGCTGCATCGAATTGATGGTGGCGGCCGGTGTGTTCATGACGACCTTTCGGTGCGGCCGGTGGCGTTCGGAATCCTCTCCGACTCAGATACCACCGGGGGTATATTAGTGCCCATGCTAGCACATACCCCCGGTGGTATAGCAAGGACGGAATATCTATACCCCATGGGGTACTTCCTATACCCATAGGGGTATATGCTAGGATGGCGCTACCGCAGCTGAAGAGAAGGAACTCGACGATGATCCTCAACCAGTACTACCTGGACTGTCTGTCCCAGGCGTCGTATCTGATCGGTGACGAAACCACCGGGCGCGCAGTCGTTGTCGACCCGCGTCGCGACGTCAGCGAGTACCTCGCTGACGCGAAGGAGCTCGGCGTCACCATCGAATTGGTCATCGAGACCCACTTCCACGCCGACTTCTTGTCGGGTCACCTCGAGCTGGCGAGGGCGAGCGGCGCGAAGATCGTCTACTCGTCGGTCGCGCAGACCGAGTTCGAGTCGATGGGCGTCGCCGACGGCCAGCGGTATTCGCTGGGCGATGTGACGCTGGAGTTCCGCCACACCCCCGGGCACACGCCTGAGTCGCTGAGCATCGTGATCTACGAGCACGCCGACGACACCATCCCCTACGGGGTGCTAACCGGCGACACGCTGTTCATCGGTGACGTGGGCCGGCCCGACCTGCTGGCCTCGATCGGCTTCACCCGCGACGAGCTCGCCGACAAGCTCTACGACTCGCTGCACGACAAGCTGATGACGCTGCCCGACGCGACCCGGGTGTACCCAGCCCACGGCGCGGGCTCGGCCTGCGGCAAGAACCTCTCGACCGACCTGTGGTCGACGATCGGCGAGCAGAAACAGTCGAACTACGCGCTGCGCGCCCCCGACAAGCCGACATTCATGCAACTCGTCACCGAGGGGCAACCGCCCGCGCCGGGCTACTTCGTCTACGACGCGATCCTCAACCGCAAGGCCCACCGGCTGCTCGACGAAACCGCGACGCCGAAGCCGATGACCTACCAGCAGGTGCTCGACGCGATCGACGGCGGCGCCGTGCTGGTCGATGGCCGCGCACCGGAGGAGTTCGCCGCGGGCCACCTGCGCCACGCCATCAACATCGGACTCGGCGGGCGCTACGCCGAATTCGCCGGTTCGGTCCTGGCGCCCGACGTGGACATCGTGCTCATCACCGAACCCGGCCAGGAGCTCGAGGGCAAAAACCGGCTCGCCCGAATCGGTTTCGACCGGGTGATCGGCTACCTCGAGGCGCCCTACCAGGTGATGCTCGAGCACCAAGACGACGTCCAGGTCGCATCCCGGTTGACCGCCAACGCGTTTGACGAGCGGGCCACGGCGATCACCGATCTGCAAATCGTCGATGTCCGCAACCCGGGCGAGACCGCAGCCGGCACCATCCCGGGCGCGATCACCATCCCGGTGGGCCAACTGCCCAACCGACTCGGCGAGCTCGACCCCACCAGGCCCACCGTCGTGTACTGCGCCGGCGGCTACCGCTCATCGGTGGCCGCGAGCCTGCTGCGGCAGCACGGCTTCTCCGACGTCAGCGACATCCTGGGCGGCTACGGCGCCTGGGAACAAGCCACCCACAGCGTCTGACCGGCTCCCGAAGGAACATCATGGCTACCGCCAAGCATCAGATCCCCATCGTCGGCGGCGGCACCGGGGCGAATCGTGTGCGATGAGGCGCCGCAATGCGGCACAGTACATATCGGACGTCGCAGAATGCAGTAAGAGAGAACCGATCATGAAGCTCGCTTTATCGACCACACTGCACACCTCCTTCGACGATGCTGTCGCGCAGACACGAAAAGCCTTGGCCGACGAAGGATTCGGCGTGCTCACCGAGATCGATGTGAAAGCCACCATGAAGGCCAAGCTCGACGCCGACATGGCCGACTATCTGATCCTGGGTGCCTGCAACCCGCCGCTGGCGCATCGAGCCGTAGACAGCGACCCCGAGATCGGCCTACTCCTACCCTGCAACGTGGTGGTGCGCGCCGATCCCGCCGCCGGTAGCGACGCTGTCGTCATCGATGCCATCAATCCCGCGCTGATGGCCGAACTCAGCGACGCACCCGAACTACCGGAGATCGCCGACCAGGTCACCACCAAACTGCAAGCAGTCATTGACGCACTCAACGACCACTAGCATCCGGGCAAGGGCCACTAACATCCCGGCGATGTCGGACTACTCACGCCGCCTCGACGACCGCGGTCGGTGTTGACGCCTGCTGGTCGCCGCGGCTGATCGTGGTCAGCGGTTTGGCGCGGCCGGCGCGCACACCGTTGGCGATGACCACGACCTCGGCCAGCTCGTGCACCAGCACCACCGCGGCCAGCCCCCGCCGAACAACGCCAGCGGCATCAGCGCGGTGATCAGGGCCAGGGACAGGCCGACGTTTCGGAGCATGATCCGGCGGGCGCGGCGGGCGTGGGTGAACGCCTGGGGCAGGTGGCGCAGGTCCTCACCCATCAGGGCGACGTCGGCGGTTTCGATGACCACGTCGGTTGCCCATCGCCCCCGTGGCGATGCCCAGATCGGCGGTGGCCAGCGCGGGGGCGTCGTTGACGCCGTCGCCGACCATCGCGGTCGACCGTTGCCGGCGCAGCTGTGCCACCAGCTCGGCCTTGTCCTCCGGGCGCAGCTCGGCAAACACCGCCTCGATGCCCACCTCGGCGGCCAGCGCCGCGGCGGTGGCCTGGTTGTCGCCGGTCAGCATCGCCACGTGGTAGCCATCCCGACGCAGCTGGGCGACCACCTCGGCGGCCTCCGGGCGCAGTTCGTCCCGCACCGCGATGGCGCCGAGGACATGCCCGTCGCGTTCAACTAGGACGGCGGTCGCGCCGGCGTGCTGCATCCGAGTGATGTCGGCCGCCAGTGGCCCTGCGTTCAGCCAGCCGGGCCGCCCCAGGCGGATGCGCTGCCCGTCGCGCCGGCCCACCAGTCCGGCGCCGGTGACTGCTTCCACCTGCTCAGCCGGGGAGACGGTGTCGACGGCGGCCAGGATGGCTCGGGCGGGTCCTTCGATTTGCACATAGTCGCGGTTCGTGACACCGAAGCCGCATACCGCTACCTATCTCACCAATCGTCCCCCCGTTAGCAGGCGTCCTCCCCTCAGGTAGGTCGGCCAGCACAATGCCCGAGTGGATGGAATATACCCCCATGGGTATCTGTTGCAGTGTGTGCAGACCAGACACAAACCCAATGGATTGTCGAAGGGACATCATGTTCAAACAGATTGCACGCGTGATCCGCAGGCTCGTTTCAACCGGTTCGGAAAGCTATTTCGAGGCCGGCCTCATGAAACGCGAACAACATCGGGGGCTATGAGTGCCGGAGACCCTCACTGAGGCTCCTGGAGCCACTGGCGGGTCAGAGCATCCAGCGCCGCAACCCCGACCGGACGTGCGATCGCCACGATCATGGCCACTCTCGCCGAGCTCGAGCTGGAGCTAGCCATGAACGCCGCGCAGCGTCCCGGGAATCCCGCGGGGGCTGGCGGCCACCAAACCGCCCAAGCTCAGCCCCGAGGGGCAGCAGTAGCTCCGGCGCTTGGCCGCGACCGGCGAGCCCGTGCACGAGCTGGCCACAGCGTTCGGGATCGGACGAGCAACCGCGCCGCTACCTGTCCCAGTAGCCCTACCGCGCCTGTCCCGAAAACCCGAACCGAATGAAGCAGCTACGGCTTGGCCATGTTGGTAAAGCGCGACAGGTGAAGCTGGTGCGCGACGGTGATGGTCTTGGTCGGGCCGTTACGGTGCTTGCCGAGGATCAGGTCCGCCTCACCGCCGCGCGGGTCGTCGCGCTCGAACGCGTCGGGCCGGTGCAGCAGGATCACCATGTCGCTATCCTGCTCCAAACTTCCGCTTTCACGAAGGTCAGAGAGCATTGGCTTCTTATCGGTTCTTTGCTCTGGGCCGCGATTGAGCTGGCTGATCGCGACAACAGGAACGTCAAGCTCCTTGGCCATCAGTTTGATGCTGCGCGAGAAATCGGACACTTCCTGTTGACGAGACTCGTACTTCTTGCCCGAAGTCATCAGCTGCAGGTAATCGACGACGATCAATTTGAGCCCGGCCTTCTGGCTGAGCCGACGCGCCTTCGCCCGGATCTCCATCATCGTCAAGTTCGGCGAATCGTCGATATACAAAGGGGCTTCGCTGATTTCGCTCATACGCCGGGCCAGGCGCGTCCAGTCGTCGTCGCTCATACGGCCTGACCGCATATCGGTCAGCTTGATCTTGGCCTCGGCCGACAGCAGCCGCATCACGATCTCGGACTTGCTCATCTCCAGGCTGAAGATGACGCTGGCCATCTGGTGCTTGATCGAGCACGACCGCAGGAAGTCGAGACCCAACGTGGAGTTGTGCGTCGGCACCATCCCCCGGCCGCCCAGATAGAGGTGTGCGCCGTTGTCGACCTGCACACAACGCACCGGAACGGTGCGCACCCGTCGAACCGCATCGATCTGCAGCACCGGTGCCATCAACGTCGTGGTGCCGCGCCCCGAGTACCGCGCCATCGAACCCGCCGCCGCAATGGTGTCCAGACCGCAACGGAGTTCTGCGGTGGTTCTGATCCCGTAGCCCGTCGGCCATTGATGCGAGGCATCCGCGACGATGACTGTCCCATCGGAGAATTCGACCTCGTAGCACGGCCGGCCCAGCATGATGTCCGTCGCCGCAACCACCCGCGTCGGTTCGCCATCGGCGCCCAACAGCAGATCCCCGACTCCAACGTCGCCCATGGTCGTCCAGCCCGTCGGAGTCGGCAGCGGCGTATCCACCTTCAGCGCCTTCCCGACGCCAGGTCGCGCCGCAATAATGATCATCTGGCCGGGATGCAGGCCGTTGGTCACCTCGTCGAGCTCAACGAACCCCGTCGGCACGCCGCGCGCAAGGCCGCCATTGGACGCGATCGCGTCGATCTCATCCATGGTCGGCTGAAGGAGGTCTTCCAGCGCCACGAAGTCCTCGGACGTTCGTCCCTCAGTGACGTCATAGATCTCGGCCTGGGCCCGGTCCACGATCTCGGTGACTTCGGCGCCTTCCGCACCGGCATAGCCGTACTGCACCACCCGCGTGCCGGCCTCCACGAGGCGCCGCAGCAACGCCTTCTCGGCCACGATGCCCGCGTAGAAGCCGGCGTTGGCGGCGGTCGGCACCGTGGAGATCAGCGTGTGCAGATACGGCGCCCCGCCGATCCGCCGCAGCAGGCTCCGGCGATCCAACTCTGCGGCCACCGTCACCGCATCCGCAGGCTCGCCCCGGCCGTACAGATCGAGGATCGCGTCGTAGACGTTCTGGTGCGCAGGCCGGTAGAAGTCGACGGGACGCAGCCGCTCAAGCACGTCGGCGATGGCGTCCTTGCTCAGCAACATGCCGCCCAACACCGACATCTCGGCCGCGTTGTCCTGGGGAGGTTGGCGACCGAAGTCCTCACTGGGTGTCGGGACATCGATACCCGAATGGCCGAGGTCATCTACGACAGCCACGCAGCGTCCCACCTCCCCTCGCTCAAGTCGAACGTATGTTCGTAACGCTGTCCCGAGCGTAAATCAGACCACCGACATCCGCCAACCCTTGCTAACCGCTAGTCTCCCTCGCGACGGCCAACGCTAGACGTTGCTGGAAGCGGGTCCAAACGACCCTGTTTATGAACTTGTGTATGGACTGTGGATATCCGTGGACAGCTATGTTGAGGCGCTGGGGAGAACCTGTGGAGTAACGACTTTGTTCGGTGCATCCCCGCAGATAAGCGCACCACAACCTACGTGCATATCTGTGGATGGCAATTCCCTCGGCGTGTCGGCCGGGGTTGCGATCTCGGGCGTGTTGTGTTTCACGCAAGCGCCAACGAGGTTAACAGCTCGTTAGCTTCGCTGCGACCCGAATACGGCGGCAAGTTCGCCAGTGGGTACAGCAACGACAGGGCGAAGGTCGATCGTGGTCTTCACCCGGTCAAATTGACGCTGAGGTAATCAGCCCGCGACGACGTTGACGGACACCGCAGCGTCCACGTCCGGGTGCAACCGCACCGCGATCGGGTGGGTGCCGACCGACCTGATGTGGGCCTTGGGCAGTTGGACCGTCCGCTTGTCAAGATTCGGTCCGCCGGCCTTCTTGATCGCTGCGACGACGTCAGCGGCCGTCACCGAACCGAACAGCTTGCCGGTGTCCGCTGCGGCCTTCACGGGCAGGTCCACCACGCCGAGACCTTCGATCGCATGCTTGAGCTCGTTAGCGTGCTCGAGACCCTTCACGCCCTTGATCTCGCGAGCCCGACGGATCTCCTCGGCCTGGCGCTCGGCGCCGCGCGACGCCACGATCGCGAGCCCGCGCGGCAGCAGGAAGTTACGGCCGTAGCCGTCCTTGACCTCGACGATGTCGCCCGACGAACCCAGATGGTCCACCTCGGCAGTAAGAATCAATTTCATCTCTACGTCTTTCTTGGTTTGACGCTGCTGGCTAGCGCGTCGACGAACTGAACGGCAGCAGCGCCACCTCGCGGGCGTTCTTCACCGCGATCGCGATGTCGCGCTGGTGCTGCACACAGTTGCCGGTGACTCGGCGGGCACGGATCTTGCCTCGCTCGCTGATGTAGGTCCGCAGCAGCGCAGTGTCCTTGTAGTCAATCGGCTGCCCCTTCTTGGAGCAGAACACGCACTTGCGGGTCTTGATCGGCTTCTCGGGAGCCGGGCGTCGTTTGGTGGCCTTGGCCATGTGTCTATCTCTTTCTGGAATTTCTAGTTAGTGGTGGTCAGAAGGGCGGTTCGTCATCGCCGCCGGAGAACGATCCCGATGCCGGCGCGCTGCCCCACGGGTCGTCGGTCTTTGCCGCGGCGCCGCCGTCGGAAGGGGTGCTGCGGGAACCGCCGCCGCTGCCGAATCCGCCGCCACCGCCACCGCTGCGGCTCGCCTTGTTCACCTTGGCGGTCGCGTAGCGCAACGACGGGCCGATCTCGTCGACCTCGAGCTCGACGACGGTGCGCTTTTCGCCTTCACGCGTCTCGTAGGAACGCTGCTTGAGCCGGCCCTGGACGATCACCCGCGAGCCACGGGTGAGGCTTTCGGCCACGTTCTCGGCGGCCTCACGCCAGATGCTGCACCGCATGAACAGCGCGTCGCCGTCTTTCCACTCATTGCTCTGACGGTCGAAGATCCGCGGCGTCGACGCGACGGTGAAATTGGCAACGGCCGCCCCGGAGGGGGTGAACCGCAGTTCCGGGTCGGCGGTCAGATTTCCGACGACGGTGATGATCGTGTCACCAGCCACGTGATCCTCCTGAGGTGGGCGGCATGCTTCGCGCGAGCCTACGCAAGGCGAACGACAGCATGTAGACGTTCCGGCGTTAGTGCTTGTCCGTACGTAGCACCTTGGTCCGCAACACGGACTCGTTCAGGCTGAGCTGACGGTCGAGCTCGGACACCGTGGCCGGCGCGGCCTTCACATCGATGACCGCATAGATGCCTTCGGCATGCTTGGCGATCTCGTAGGCCAGTCGGCGCTTACCCCAGATATCGATCTTGTCGACGGTGCCGCCGTCCTTGCGGATGACGTTGAGGAACGTCTCCAGCGACGGAGCAACTGTGCGCTCGTCAAGGGTGGGGTCGAGGATGACCATGATTTCGTATGGACGCATGAGAACCCATCACCTCCTACGGTCTAGTGCGGCCACGGTCGTTCCGTGGCAGGAGGGTCGCCTGCGTCGGCAACCGGGCCAGGCTACAGGAACGCCGGCTGATCTGCGAAATCGCGGTACTCGTCGGGCTTACACTTCCGCCGTGTTCTCGGAGACGCGGTATGCGCGCAATGGCGAATTGCGCGTCGCGTATCGCGCGTCACCCGAAGGGTCCTCGCGACATCGTGTTCGTCCCGAACTGGTTCACCTGCTGCGAGGTCCTTCCGGAGCTACCTTCCCTTCGAGGCGGGGTCGAGGCGATGACATCGCTCGGTCGGCTGATCTTCTTCTCTTCTTCGACCAGCCGGGAACCGGAGCGTCCGATCCCGTCACGCCGGGCGCGCTGCCCACCTTGGAGCAATCGGCCGACAGCATCACCGCGGTGCTGGACGATCTAGGCAGTAGCGAAGCGGTTCTCCTTACGGTCGACGGTGCGTTCGCGACAGGTGCCCTGTTCGCAGCGACACATCCGTCCCGCACGACTGCACTGGTCGTACTCGAGGGTTACGCGGACGCGATGGGCCTCGAACAGCGTGAGGAATTCCTCGCTGCATCGGTCACCGACATCGTGGACTCGGACTGGTGCCCAGCGAGTTGAACAACTCCTGCACCCGCCAGTGCGTCGTCGCCGTTAGACCATCGAGCAGACCGGCCGCCGCGAGCACCAGGCCACCGGTGCACACCGACGTGGTGAACCGGGAGTGCTGGTGCGCCTCTCGCACCCAGTCCAGCACCTCGGCGTCGTTGATCAGCACGCGCGTGCCGATCCCGCCGGGGAACACCACCATGTCCGGCTGAGTGAGTTCGGCGAACGTTTTGTCGACCATCGTGCCCAGCATCCCGTTATCGCTGTGCACTTCGCCTCGTTGATGCCCGACGAACACCACGTCGATCAGCGGAACCCGTTGCAGTACTTCGTAGGGACCGACGGCGTCCAGCGCGGTGAACCGTTCGAACAGTGGAATCGCAACCAACACGGGGCGCCTCCTCTATGTGCTGCGCGCGTAGTCCGGTTCGTCCTCCGGCTCGCTCGATTGATCGGGCGCCGGCGTCACCCGGATCCGGCCCGCCTGCGGGCGCAGCCAATCAGGCAACCAACCTGGCGGAGCATCGGGCGCGCGCTCGAACACTCCGCCCGACGGATCGTCGACCTCCCCGCGGCATCGCACCAAATCCAACTCGGGTCGGTAGATCTGTCGAATTACCATGGCGCACAACATGATCACCGCGATGTCGCGGAGCAGCACCAGCACGGTGAACGGCTGCTCGGGCAGGCCTCGGTTCTGTTCGCCGTACAGGAACATCATCCGTGGCACCCACACCAGCGCGTCGATCGTCATCCACGCCAGCAGAATCCGGCGGTGCGGCAGCGCCAGCACCGCCAGCGGCACCAGCCACAGCGAGAACTGGGGGCTCCAAACCTTGTTCGTCAACAGGAACGCGGCCACAACCAAAAACGCTACCTGTACCAGCCGCGGCCGATGCTCGGCCGTCAGCACGACGTACGTGATTGCGACACAACATGATACGAACAGCACCGCGGTCACCGTGTTCAGCACCGTCGGCGGCTGCCAGAACCCCAAGTGCTGGTCGAAGCCACCCCAGCCCGTGAACGACTTCACGACGTTGTACAGCGAGTCCATATCGTCGCCGCGGCGGGTGTTGAGCCGGAAGAACTCCGACCATCCCCGCGGAAACAGCACCATCACCGGCAGGTTCACCACCAGCCACGTCAGTACCGTCGCAATCGCCGTCTTGCCCACTTCACGGAGTCGTCCGGTGCGCAGACCGAGCATCACCATCGGCACAAGCAGCAGTAGCGGATACAGCTTGGCCGCCACGCCAAGCCCGATCAGCGCACCGGCCAGCCACGGTTTTCGCCTAGCCCAGGCCAGCAGCGCGCCTGTCGCCAAAGCCGTTGCCAGCGCGTCGAAATTCGTGAACACCTGAAAGATCAGGATCGGTGACGCGGCGACCAACGCCGCATCCCAGACGCGTCGTGAACCCGCCAGCCGCGCGCTGGCCCACACGGTCGTCAGCCACGCGAGCGCCAACCCGAAGGCGGCGATGTTGAAGAACATCAGCACCTCGGCGATGATCGGCACCGACACCAATTTGGTCAGCGCAGTGTAGGTCTTGGCCAGGGCCATCGATAGGTACTGATAGATCCCGGTCAGCACCGGATACTCCATGTACCGCACGGCGATGTTGCCGTCGTACTGGGTACGGGGCTTGCCCTGGCTGTCGGTCTCGATCCAACTGGACTTGTACGGAAACTTGCCCAGGTTCAACAACTCCGCGGTGTACAGCGGAACGGTGTCGGAATAGCAGAGCTCGTAGTAGGCCCTCTGGTTCTGCCAGTTGCCTACGCGCTGATCGGCGGCGCCGGTGCCGGTGGTCTGCAGGCACGCCGCCTTCGTCGAGTAGCCCAACGCCAGGAACACCAGCGCGATGATCAGCATCACCCGCAGCGGCGTGAGGAACCTCGCGCGGCCGATCAGCGCGTGCCTGCCCACCGGCCCACCGATCACCCCGGAGAGCGCGGCGCCGATCGTGTCGGTGCGGCTGGGCAGGTCACGGTCATCGAGGCTGCGCGTGTCTTCTGCCGGCGGGGCCGGCGATAGGACTCGAGCCGGCGGGGCCGGCGATACGACACCAGCCAACGCCGTCGGCGACACCGTCTCCCGGTCGCGTTCGGTCACGGGGGCGGAGGAGGTCCAGCCGGCGGTCCGCCTGGCGGTCCGGGCGCGGGTCCGACAGGCGCCGGCGGAGCGATAGGCACGGTGGTCGGAGGGCCGATCGGGATCGTAATGCCGGGCGCCACTTCAATTGTCGGCTGAATGACCGCCTCCGACGGCGGCGGCGCAGTGGCGGATGGCGGCGGTGGCGGTGCCTGTGGGACGCCCGCATAGCCACCGATCTCGGTGGGCTTCGGGAACGACTCGTTCTCGGTATCCTCCAGCGCGCCGTCCATCGTCGACTTCCAGATGTCCGACGGCAGACCCGACCCGTAAACCGGTGAGCCCCACTTGTTCTCGAGCGGTTTGGTGCCTTCTGTGGTGCCAACCCACACCGCGGTCGACAACGACGGCGTGTATCCGACCATCCACGCGTCCCGGTTGGCGTCGGTGTCACCGAGCTGGTTGGTCCCCGTCTTGGCCGCCGACGAACGGCCGCCGGCCAGGTTGTGGCCGTTGGACCACCCAGCGATCGGTTGCATCGCGGAGGTGACGTTGTCGGCCACTGCCTTGTCGATGCGCTGTTCGCCGCTGTTGTCCTGCTGGGTAGCGTCGAACAACACCTCGCCCCGCGAGTTGACCACCTTCTGCACGAAATGCGGCTTTTGATAGACGCCCGACGCCGCGAGCGTGGCGTATGCCGATGCCATGTCAAGCACGCGAGTCTGGTACTGGCCCAGCACAACTCCGTTGTTGGGCGGTCCACCCTTGCCGTCCTCGGACAGCGTGTGATCCACACCGGGGAAGCTTTCGGCGATGCCGGCTTTATGCGCGGCGTCGGCGACGTCGGCCGGGCCGTTCTTCAGCTTGAGCATCAGCCGGTAGTAGCTCGTATTCAGCGACCGCTTCAACGCCTCGGCGATGCTGCAGACGCCGCAGCCCTCACCCTCCACATTGGTGATCTTGATGCCGTTGACCGTCACCGGTGAGCTGTCCACCTGGTACCCCAGGCCCATGCCCTGCTGCAGCGCGGCCACCAAAGCGAACACCTTGAATGCCGACCCCGTCGGCAACCCGGCCTGTGCGAAGTCGAACCCGTTGGCGTCGCTACCACCGTAATAGGCCTTCACTGCCCCCGTTTTCGGGTCGATCGACACGATCGCGGTGCGCATGTCGGGGTCCTGGCCTTCCAGGTACTTCGATGCCGCCGCCTCCGCGGCCTGCTGCGCCTTCGGGTCAATCGTCGTCGTGATCTGCAGGCCCTGGGTGTTCAGCGTCTGCTCGTCGATATTGAAGAGGTCAAGCAGTTCCCTGGTGACCTGCCGCTCGATCAGCCCGTTGGGACCGGTGGTCTGGTCCTGCGAGCGGGCCTGCTCCGGCGGCACGGTCGGCGGGAACTGCTGAGCGGCACGATCTTGCGGTGACAGCGCGCCGACGTCGACCATGCCGTCGAGCACCCAGTTCCACCGCTCCGCCGCGCCTTCGGGGTTGACGGCGGGATCCAGGCCCGACGGCCGCTGGATCAGCGCAGCCAGCAGCGCGCCCTCCGCGACGGTCAACTGTTCGACCGGTTTGTCGAAGTACGCCTTGGATGCCGCGCCGATGCCGTACGCGCCGCGCCCCAAATAGATGATGTTCAGATACGACTGCAGCACTTGGTCTTTGGACCATTCGCCGGACATCTTGGTCGAGATGACCAGCTCTTTGGCCTTGCGGATGACACCGCCCAGACCCGAGCGCGCGTCACCGACCAACGCGTTCTTGACATACTGCTGGGTGATCGTGGATCCGCCCTGCAGGTCGCCGCCGAAGATGTTGTTCTTGAACGCACGAGCGAAGCCGGAGAACGAGAAGCCGGGATTGGAGTAGAAGTCACGATCCTCGGCGGCCATCACCGCGTTGCGCACGTGCACCGGAATCTGGTCGATGTTGACGTCAACGCGGTTGCCTTCGGGCGGAACGATTTTCGCCAGCTCACTGCCGTCGCCGGCCAGGACCGTCGACACCTGGTTGGTCCGGATGTCGCCCGGCTTGGGCACGTCCACGATCAGATAGGCCATCGCGAAGGTGACGATCGGCAGCACGATCAGCACGGCCACCATGGCGTACAGCCCGCGACGCACCCACTTCCAATTGATCTGCTGGCGGAAGCTGGGCCTCGGCGCGCGGGGCGGACCCCCGAGTGGTCCACCGCCGCCCGGTGGGCGCCGCGGCGGGGACGGCGGTGGCTGCTTCGGCGGCGGCGTGCCATCCAGCGCCGCCTTGACGACGTCGATCGGATCACGAAGGTGCGCCGGAGTGTTGGCCCGCACTGATGGCAGGACCGCAGTCAATCGGTCGTCGGCCGGAAAGCCAGCGGCCAGGTGGCGCGGCGGCCCGTCCGGGCGATGTTGTGGGCTTGCGCCGCCGGGCCGGTTGGGAGGTGGGGGCGAATTCACGCCGTCAGCCACGCGTCCCCTGCGGACATCACTGGCTGACCGGTCGTGGCGCCCTTCGCTATTCACTGGCCGTGCGCGCCCGACCGCGCGCCGACTGAGTGCCTCGCGGTCCTCGCCCTCCTTTGGGCGGTGGGACGGCGCCGAGCACATACGACTTGACCAAGTGATTCCAACTGCAGGTGCGGCATACCTCCACCACGTGTACCGAAAACTCGTCGTATCGGGTCGCTAGCAGGACCAGCTCTTCGGCGGTGCGGGCCGAACCCGAGACGGCGCCCAGGTGATCACCGAATACCCAGGACACCAACGTGAGCTGTTCTTTGCGGCAGATCGGGCACATCACCGAACTGGTTTTCCCATGGAACTTCGCGGCCCGCAGCAGGTACGGATTGGCGTCACAGACCTCCGAGACGCCGGTGCGGCCGGAGTACACCTCGGCCAGCAGGGACCGGCGCCGAAGCGCATAGTCCACCACCTGTCGCTGCAGTCGCACGGTGACCAGAGTACGTCGGCCCCCCGACCGCCGAGGCGTGACTACGCCGCGACACTTCTCCGATGGCGATCTGGTCAGCGCGGATGGCGACCGAACTTCTACGATCATCGTCGTGGCTGAGCGGCAGACGGCGGGAACCCGGGCGAAGGACAGTGACCGGAACGACACCTGTCAGGTTCTCGACAGCGCGTTGGCCGAGGGCCAGCTCTCGATGGAGGAGCACCGGCAGCGGGTGGCGACTGCCACCACCGCCACCACGCTCGGCCAACTCGCAGACCTCGTCTCCGATCTGCAGAACTCGAACGCGCCCGTAAAGATGCCGACGCTGAAAGCGCCGTCGCGGCTGCAGTCCGGCGGCTGGGGCATGCGCGCCGCGGTGGCCGGCGTGCTGCTGATGCTCGGCATCGCGATCGGCTGGGGGCTGTACGGCAACACCAGTTCGCCGCTGAGCTTCACCTCCGACCCCGGCGCCAAATCCGACGGCATACCCGCGAAGGTGTTGACCCCGCCGAAGCAACTGCAGTCGCTCGGTGGCCTGAACGGGTTGTTGGAGCAGATGCGCCAGCGGTTCGGCGACTCCATGGGCTACAGCCTCACGATCTACCCGGAGTACGCCGTCCTGTCCAGAGCAGACCCCTCCGACGATCGACGGAAGTTGAGCTACACCTACCGCGGCGGGTTCGACGATCCGTCGACGTCGGCGAAGGACGAGGACGACGTCCTCGTGGATCTGGCCGCGTTCGACGTCGAGACCACTGTCGGCATTCTGCGGGGTGCGGCCGAGACGGTCGGCCTCCAGCAGAAGGACGTCAAACCGGACAGCACGTACCTCGGCATCGACCCGAGTCGTGACCCGCTCACCCCCGGCGCGCTGGCGCTGAGGGCCAGCGTGTCGAGTGATTTCGGGAGTGGATCCATCACGTTCGCCGGCGACGGCACCATCAAGCGCATCGACTCAGCCACTAGCTGACGGTTGTCGCCGGTCGCCCTGGGGTAACCATTTGTTGGCGCTGAATATATCGGCGCGATACTATGGCGCGAGGTGTCGAAACGTCGTAGCGACCAAGCAACGTCATTCCAGGGAGGTGATTCGATTGCTGGAGCTCGCCATCTTGGGCCTTCTGCTCGAATCGCCCATGCACGGCTACGAGCTGCGTAAACGGCTGACCGGCCTGCTGGGAGCCTTTCGGGCGTTCTCCTACGGCTCGCTGTACCCGGCGCTGCGGCGCATGCAGGCCGACGGGTTGATCGTCGAGGACGCCGCGCCGGAGGGAATCCCGAAGATGCGCCGTGCGCGGCGCGTCTACCAGCTCAGCGACGCCGGCAAACAGCGCTTCACCGAACTGGTGGCCGACACCGGTCCGCAGAACTTTTCTGACGACGGGTTCGGCGTTCACCTCGCCTTCTTCAACCGCACTCCGGCCGAGGCCAGGATGCGGATCTTGGAGGGGCGCCGCCGTCAGGTGGAGGAGCGCCGTGAGGGCCTGCGCGAAGCAGTGGCGCGGGCCAGCAGCTCGATCGACCGCTACACCCGGCAGCTACACCAGCTCGGGTTGGAGTCCAGCGAGCGCGAAGTCAAGTGGCTCAACGAATTGATAGCCGCGGAACGAACGGCGCAGCAGCGCGCCGAGCAGCCGTAGGCATTACCGAATTAGTCCGGAGAGGGAGAGCGTCGTCATGACTGAAAACACCGAGGTTCGGGTCGCGATTGTCGGTGTGGGCAACTGCGCGTCGTCGCTTGTGCAAGGCGTGCAGTACTACCAGGACGCCGACGAGACGGCCACTGTGCCCGGTCTGATGCATGTGCGCATGGGCCCGTATCACGTCCGCGACGTGAAGTTCGTCGCCGCGTTCGACGTCGACGCCAAGAAGGTCGGCTTCGACCTGTCCGAGGCGATCTTCGCGTCGGAGAACAACACCATCAAGATCGCCGACGTGCCGCCGACCAACGTGGTGGTGCAGCGCGGCCCGACGCTCGACGGCATCGGCAAGTACTACGCCGAGACCATTGAGCTCTCCGACGTCGACGCGGTCGACGTCGTCAAGGTGCTGCGCGACGCCGGGGTCGATGTGCTGGTGTCCTACCTCCCCGTGGGCTCTGAGGAGGCCGACAAGTTCTACGCCCAGTGCTGCATCGACGCGGGGGTGGCGTTCGTCAACGCGCTGCCGGTGTTCATCGCGTCGGACCCGGTGTGGGCCAAGAAGTTCGAGGACGCCGGTGTGCCGATCGTCGGCGACGACATCAAGAGCCAGATCGGCGCCACCATCACCCACCGCGTGATGGCCAAGCTGTTCGAGGACCGCGGCGTGCAGCTCGACCGCACCATGCAGCTCAACGTCGGCGGCAACATGGACTTCCTCAACATGCTCGAGCGCTCGCGCCTGGAGTCGAAGAAGATCTCGAAGACCCAGGCCGTCACGTCCAACCTGCAGCGTGAGTTCAACACCAAGGACGTGCACATCGGCCCGTCCGATCACGTCGGCTGGCTCGACGACCGCAAGTGGGCCTATGTGCGGCTGGAGGGCCGCGCCTTCGGCGACGTGCCGCTGAACCTTGAGTACAAGCTCGAGGTGTGGGACTCGCCGAACTCGGCCGGCGTCATCATCGACGCGGTGCGCGCGGCGAAGATCGCCAAGGACCGCGGCATCGGCGGCCCGGTGGTGGCCGCGTCTGCCTACCTGATGAAGAGCCCGCCGAAACAGCTGCCGGACGACATCGCCCGCACGCAGCTCGAGGACTTCATCGAGGGTTAACTCCTTTTCGCCCAAGCCAACGTTTGGGCGAGTTTGTGCGAGTGCGGGCCGCCATTTCGTCGATCTCGGCGACGAGGTTAGATGTGGCCGTGGTCAACGATGACGAGCTGGCGGGGCTCGGCGAGTTCGCGCTGCTTCACGAGAACGCCGCGCAGATCGGCACCTCCGAGATACCACCGGTGCGCCGCATCGAATCCGGGACGATCAGCGCGCTGAAGTGGGGCGACGAACCGCCCGAGGTGGTGTTCCTGCACGGCGGTGGGCAGAACGCCCATACCTGGGACACGGTGATCATCGGCCTCGGCGTGCCGGCGCTGGCCGTCGATCTGCCCGGCCACGGCCGGTCCGCCTGGCGCGAGGACGGCGACTACGGACCAAAGCTCACCGCCGAGACATTGCGGCCGGTGCTGCGCGAGTGGGCGCCGAATCCCCGGCTCGTCGTCGGCATGTCGCTTGGCGGGCTGACCGCGCTGCGTATCGCCGCCACCGAACCGGACTTGGTGCCCGAACTGGTGCTCGTCGACGTCACCCCGTCGGCGCCCGAGAGGCACACCGAGTTGACCAAAGCCCAGATGGGCACCGTCGCCCTCGTCCAGGGTGACCGCACCTTCCCGTCATTCGCCGCCATGCTGGACGTGACCGTCGCGGCGGCGCCCCACCGTGACCGGAACTCATTGCGCCGCGGTGTCTTTCACAACTCCAAGCAACTCGACGACGGCACCTGGACGTGGCGCTACGACTCTTTCCGCAAGGGCCCCCTTCTTTCGGGCTTCGAGGGGCTGTGGGACGACGTGCCCGCCATCACCATGCCGACCACGCTGGTGCGGGGCGGCAACTCGTACTTCGTCAACGACGAGGACGCCGAGGCGTTCGCCAAGAACGCGCCCGGCTTCCAGCGGACCCATGTGGTCGCCGACTCCGGCCACTCCGTCCAAGGCGACCAGCCGCGCGCGCTCGTCGACATTCTGCGCGGGGTGCTCGACGCCTAGCGCTCCCAGTTGTTTACCAATTGCTTGCCAGCTGATTGCCAAGCTGTCGTAGATTTCGCGGGTCCGGCCGCCAGCCCCGGCCGGTATTCGTTCGGAAGGAACCCGCACCCATGGCGCTTGTGCCGTTGAACCTCCTTGTCACCCACAACGGCCGGTCGTCGCGCCAGCACGTGACGTGCCGCTACAAATGCGGCGACGCCTGCTCCAGGCCCGCCCCCAACACCAGCGACAACGAGTACTTCGGAGACATCGCCAAGGCGGTCTCGCGGCGGTCAATGCTGCAGGCAGGCGGCGTCGCCGTGCTGGCCGTCGGCGCCGGTTCGGTGCTGGCCGCCTGCGGGCGCGATGAGCAGCCCGCCGCGACGCCAACCTCATCGGCGGCGCCCGCCGAGGCCCCTCCGGGCATGAAGTTCAACGCCGTCGCTCCCAACAGCGAGGACGCCGTCGTGATCCCGGATGGCTACGAGCAGGGGGTGGTGATCAGCTGGGGCGACCCGGTGCTGCCGAACGCGCCCAAGTTCGACGTCAAGGCGCAGACCGCCGCCGCTCAGCGTGGCCAGTTCGGGTTCAACAACGACTTCGCCGGACTGCTGCCCATCGAGGGGCAACCGAATCGCTTCCTTCTGGTCACCAACTTCGAATACGTCGACCCGGTGTTCATGTTCCCCGGCTACGACGCCAAGAAGCCGACCCGTGAGCAGTACGACATCGAGATCGCCGCGATGGGCATGGGCGTCGTGGAAGTCGAGCGCACCCCGCAGGGCCTGAAGCCGGTGATGGGCCAGTACAACCGCCGCATCACCGCCGATACCCCGTTCACGTTGACCGGTCCCGCTGCGGGAACCGACTTCGTCAAGACACCGGCCGACCCGACCGGCCGCACGGTTCTGGGCACCATGGCCAACTGCTCCGGCGGCGTAACCCCGTGGGGCACCGTGCTCTCGGGCGAGGAGAACTTCCAGAGTTACTTCGGCGCCGCCGAGGGCGCACCGAAGCCCAACCCGGTGGATGCCGACCGACTCGACCGCTACGGAATCCCGCTCGAGCCGTCCGAACTCGTGTGGGAGACCTTCGATCCCCGCTTCGATGTCACCAAGACGCTCAACGAAACCAATCGGTTCGGCTACATCGTCGAGGTCAATCCGTGGGACCCCAACTCGACGCCGGTCAAGCACAGCGCGATGGGCCGATTCCGGCACGAAGCCGCCACCATCTACGTCACAACCGATGGCACCGTGGTCGCCTACAGCGGCGACGACCAGCAATTCGACTACATGTACAAGTTCGTCTCGAGCAAGAAGGTGCAACCGGGGTCGGGAAACGGAGACCCCGCGTCCGTCGCTCATTACATGACGATCCTCGACGAGGGCACCCTCTACGTCGCCAAGTTGTCCGGCGACGTCCCGGCCAACGAGATCGACGGCTCGGGCAAGTTGCCTGCGAAGGGTTCATTCAGCGGCACCGGAACATGGATTCCGCTGCTGAGGTCCGGCCCCAACGGGCAGGCCGAGTCCCTGGTCGACGGGGTGACCGCGCAGGAGGTCGCCGTGTTCACCCGGTTTGCCGCCGACAAGGCGGGTGCCACCAAGATGGACCGGCCCGAGGACTTCGAGGCCAACCCCAAGACAGGCAAGTTGTATGTCGCGCTGACCAACAACGACAAGCGCGGCACGCCCGGCGAGGCAGCGCCCGACGCCGCCAACCCGCGCAACGACAACAAGAGCGGACAGATCCTCGAGATCACCGACGACCACGCGGCTACGAGCTTCACCTGGGACCTGCTGCTGGTGTGCGGCGATCCGGCGGCTGCCGACACCTACTTCGCCGGTTTCGACAAGACGAAGGTCAGCCCCATCTCGTGCCCGGACAACGTAGCGTTCGACAGCCACGGCAATCTGTGGATCTCCACCGACGGCAACGCGCTGGACTCCAACGACGGGCTGTTCGCCGTCGCGCTCGAAGGGCCGAACCGCGGCCAGACCAAGCAGTTCCTCACTGTGCCGCTCGGCGCGGAAACATGCGGACCAATCGTCACCGACGACTTGGTCACGGTGTGCGTCCAGCATCCGGGCGAGAACGACGAGAACAGCATCGACGACCCGCTGTCGCGGTGGCCGGAAGGCGGCAACGGCACCGCGCGGCCGTCGGTGGTCGCGGTGTGGAAAGCCGACGGCAAGATCGGCGTCTAGCGTTTGAACCGTGACTTCTTCCGCTGAACACCCCATCCGCATCGGCGTGCAGCTGCAGCCGCAACATTCCGCGCAATACAGCCATATCCGCGAGGCGGTTCGCCGCTGCGAGGACATCGGTGTCGACGTCGCGTTCAACTGGGATCACTTCTTCCCGCTTTACGGCGATCCCGACGGCCCGCACTACGAGTGCTGGACGATGCTGGGCGCCTGGGCCGAGCAGACGTCGCGCCTCGAGATCGGCGCGCTGGTGACCTGCAACTCCTACCGCAACCCGGAGCTGCTGGCCGATATGGCGCGCACCGTCGACAACATCTCCGACGGCCGGCTGATCCTCGGCATCGGGTCGGGCTGGAAAGAGAAGGACTACGACGAGTACGGCTACGAGTTCGGCACCGCGGGCAGCCGACTCGACGACCTCGCCGCCGCGCTGCCGCGCATCAAGTCACGACTGGCCAAACTGAACCCGCCGCCGACCCGCGACATTCCGATCTTGATCGGTGGTCAGGGCGAGCAGAAGACGCTGCGACTGGTCGCGGAGTACGCCGACATCTGGCACGGGTTCACCTCGCTGGAGACCTATCCGGCGAAGGCGGAGATCCTGGCGCGGCACTGCGCCGACGTCGGCCGCGACCCGGCCACCATCGAGCGCTCCGCGGGTGTGCAGGGCAGCGGCCTCGACGCGCTGCTGGCCGAGGCCGACGCGTTTGTCGAGCTCGGGGTCACGATGCTGACCGTCGGAGTCAACGGGCCCGACTACGACCTGACACAGGCCGAGGCGCTGTGTCGTTGGCGCGACCGTCGTCAACCGAATGGAAACTGAACTGGCGGAACGGCTCCCGTTGCGACGGGTACGTGAGATGCTTGCCGCGCCATGCCCAAGAAGTATGGGGTCAAAGAAAAGGACCTCGTGGTTTCGCATGTCGTCAACCTGGTGCTGACTGGCAAACTGCGGTCGGGGGATCGGGTTGATCGCAACGAGATCGCCAACGACTTAGGACTCAGCCGCGTGCCGATACAGGAGGCGGTGGTCCAGCTCGAGCATGACGGCATCCTGTCAACGCAATACCACCGCGGCGCGTACGTCGAACGATTCGACGAGTCCGTCGTGCGGGAACACCACGAGCTCTACGGGCTGTTGAGCGGCACCGCGTCGGCCCGCGCCGCGGTCGATGGCATTCCGCGAATCCTCGACCAACTGGGCGTGTTGATCGACGCCATGCGCAGCAGCAAAGAGTCCCGCCCGTTTCAGGAGACGGCGTGGAAGTTCCGCAACGTGATCAACGACGAGTACGCGGGCCCGCGCTTGCAGGCTGCGATCCGTGCGTCGCAGACCTTCATCCCGCGGGGGTTCTGGTTGTCCTACCTCAACAACCACGACGAGCTGCTGCCGTCCTACGAGGCCGAAACCGCCGCCATCCACCGTCGCGACCCCGACGGCGCCCGTGCAGCGTGCGCCGAGCGGTCCGGGGTGATGGCCAAAATCACGATTGGTGAACTGGTGCGACGCGGGGTGTTCCGGCCTGCCGGCGCGCCGGTTGCGTTCTGATTGAGCTGAAGCCGGTGCCGGGTCCGCGCTGCCCACTACGTTGCTTTGAATGCGGCTCGTAAAGGTTTTCGTCGCGGCGTTGGTCGCACTTCTGATCTCGAGCATGGGTCTGGCGGCGCCTGCCTTGGTTCTATTGCCGGCACCGCCGGCGGCTGCCAACGTCGACCAGTGCGCCCCGCCGGGAGTCGAGAGCGCCAGTGCCCTGCCCACCAATCTCGCGAAGGCGGCAGCGGGTCCCGGCGCCGACAAATACACGACCGCGACGGTCGAGCCGTTGACCGTCGTCAACGTCAACGCCCTTGGCCTGAGTGTGCCGGGCACGCTGACCGTCGGCACGCTGTCGGATGCGCCGCCGAGCATCTGCATCAATTCGGCCGGCCAGTTCACGGGCTTCGACAACGAACTGCTGCGCGCGATCGCCGACCGGCTCGGGCTGAACATCAACTTCGTCGGCACCGAGTTCTCCGGGCTGCTCGCCCAAGTGGCGTCGCGGCGCTTCGACGTGGGGTCGTCGTCGATCACCACCACCGATGCGCGCAGGCGCACCGTCGGGTTCACCAACGGATACGACTTCGGCTATTTCTCGCTGGTGGTGCCGTCCGGATCTCCCATCACCGGCTTCGAAAAGCTGGCCGCCGGCCAGCGCATCGGCGTCGTGCAGGGCACAGTGCAGGAGGCGTACGTCATCGACACGCTGCATCTGGAGCCGGTGAAGTTTCCCGACTACAACACCGTCTACGCCAGCCTCAAGACGCGCCAGATCGACGCGTGGGTGGCGCCGTCGCAGCAGGCACAGGGCACCGTGCAGCCCGGCGATCCCGCACAGATCGTCGAAAACACGTTCAGCTTGGACAATTTCGTGGCGTGGGCGGTCGCCAAGGAGAACCAGCCACTCATCGACGCCTTGAACTCCGGGTTGGACTCGATCATCGCCGACGGCACCTGGGCGCGGCTGTACTCCGATTGGGTGCCGCGCGCGTTGCCGCCGGGATGGAAGCCGGGGTCGAAGACCGCGCCCGTGCCGCAGCTGCCTGACTTCGCGGCGATCGCGGCCAGCCACCAACAGCCGGCATCTCATGCGGCCGCGCCCAAGTCCACACTGTCGCAGCTGGCCGACTCGTTCCTCGACTGGAACCTGTACAAGCAGGCCGTCCCCGACCTGCTCAAGACCGGGCTGCCGAACACGTTGATCCTGACCGTCAGCGCCAGCGTCATCGGCCTGGTGATGGGTATGGCGCTGGCCGTCGCCGGTATCTCCCGGGCCCGTTGGCTGCGGTGGCCGGCGCGGGTGTACACCGACATCTTCCGCGGGCTGCCCGAAGTGGTGATCATCCTGCTTATCGGGCTTGGCGTCGGGCCGGTGGTGGGCGGCTTGACCGGCAACAACCCGTATCCGCTTGGCATCGCCGCGCTCGGGCTGATGGCGGCGGCCTACGTCGGCGAGATCTTCCGGTCGGGGATCCAGAGTGTGGAACCCGGACAGCTGGAGGCGTCGCGCGCCTTGGGCTTCAGTTACCCGTCGTCGATGCGGCTGGTGGTGGTGCCGCAGGGCGTACGCCGGGTACTGCCGGCATTGATGAACCAGTTCATCTCGCTGTTGAAAGCGTCGTCGCTGGTGTACTTCCTTGGCCTGGTGGCCAACCAGCGGGAGTTGTTCCAAGTCGGCCGCGACCTCAACGCGCAGACCGGCAACCTGTCGCCGTTGGTGGCCGCCGGCTTGTTCTATCTCTTGTTGACGGTGCCGCTGACGCATCTGGTCAACTTCATCGACGCCCGGCTGCGGCGCGGCCGTGAACCCGGCGCACAAGACCCGCTCGAGCTGTCCGCGTCCCAGGAGATGATCTGATGGCTAATCCGGTGTCGCTGGCCGCCGAACCGGTGTCGTTGAGCGCCACCGACATTCACCTGGCGTTCGGTCCGAACGCCGTGCTGCGTGGTGTGGACATCGACGTGCCCGCGGGCACCACCGCGGCGGTGATCGGGCCGTCGGGGTCGGGCAAGTCGACGCTGCTGCGGACGTTGAACCGGCTCTATGAACCCGATCGCGGAGACATACTGCTCGACGGGCGGTCGGTGCTGGCCGACAATCCCGATCGTCTGCGGCAGCGCATCGGCATGGTGTTCCAGCACTTCAATCTGTTCCCGCATCGCAGCGTGCTGGACAACGTGACGCTGGCGCCGCGCAGGCTCAAGCGGCTAGGGGCCGAGCAGGCGCGCGAATTGGGGCTGGAGCAGTTGGACCGCGTCGGCCTGCGACACAAGGCCGATGTGCGACCCGGCACGCTGTCCGGCGGGCAGCAGCAACGGGTGGCGATCGCCCGGGCGCTGGCGATGTCTCCGCAGGTGATGTTCTTCGACGAGGCCACCTCTGCGCTTGATCCGGAGTTGGTCAAGGGCATCCTGGCGCTCATCGCCGATCTCGGGGCCGACGGCATGACGATGGTGGTCGTCACGCACGAGATGGGTTTCGCCCGGTCGACGTCGGATGCCGTGGTGTTCATGGATCACGGTCAGGTGGTCGAATCGGGTCCCCCGGAGCAAATATTCGAGACCGCCGAGACGGATCGCCTGCGCAGGTTCTTATCGCAAGTTTTGTGAGGTCAATTGACGCGTCTTCGCATGTGGCAGCCGCGAACAGGTTAGACTGGCGAATTATGGTGGAGACCGAGCCGCAGGTCGGCGAGCTTGCCGGTGAACTGCAGCGCGTGCTCTCCAAGTTGTTCTCGGTGCTGCGCCGTGGCGACCCCAACCGAACGGACGCGGGTGACCTCACACTTGCCCAGCTGTCGATTCTGCTGACTCTGCTCGACCTGGGCCCGATCCGGATGACGGAGCTGGCCGCCCACGAGCGCGTGCGCACACCCACCACCACGGTGGCGATCCGTCGACTCGAGAAGCTGGGGCTCGTCAAGCGCTCCCGCGACCCGTCGGATCTGCGGGCCGTACTCGTCGACATCACGCCAAAGGGCTTGTCCCAGCACCGTGAAGCGCTGGCCGCCCGGCGCGCGCAGCTGGCCAGGCTGCTGGCGAAGCTCAGCCCCGAGGACATGGAGACACTGACCAAGGCGCTGGCCCCGCTGGAGCGGCTCGCCGAATAGGTCAACCGAGCCAATCGAGCACCGCGGCGGCGGTCCACGACTGTTGCATGCTGCCGAGCGGTTCCCCGGTGAAGGGTTCGTAGTACTCCGCGAACGTCCCGTCGCTGACCTGTCTGAGCCCTTCACGCTTGAGCATCAGCGCGCGTTCGGCCCAGCCGCGGCGCGCGAACGCCCAGGAGAACAGCCACGTCATCACCGGCCACACCGGGCCGCGCCAGTACTCGCGTGAGCGGAAGTCGCGTGACACCGGTGACGTCGACGGAATCAGCGCGTACTTCAGATCCGGATGCCCACAGAACCGGGGGCCCTCCAGCAGTCGAAGCAGTGCCCGTTCCCTGTCGTGCGGCAGCCCACCGCACAGCAGTGGGGCGAACTGCGCGACCGTCTCGGTGGCCACCCACTTATCTGCGCGGACGTCGAAATCCCTTGCCGCCCCGGTGCGTTCGTCGGCGGTTTGGACGACGCCGGCCCGGAATCGCTCCGCCCACCCGTACAGGTCCTTGACATCGGCATGTGGACGCTTGTAGTCCTCACCGATCTGGGCAAGTACGTCACAAGCCACCGAGAAGACCGCCGAGACGAACACGTCCTCAACGACGAAGCTCATCACCTTGGGCAGCAGGTCGTCGTCGTAGCGGGCGGCCTTCATCTCCTCCAGCAACCACAGATACCGGTCGTACTCGATGTCGCTCGGCCGCTGGCTGGCGTCGGTGACGATGGCGTTGTCCTCGCGCTGATACTCCGGCACGTTGCCGGGAATCACGTTGGCGTAGGCGCTATCCCAACGCGGCGAGTTGTCCATGCCCGATTCCCAGCCGTGGTAGATCGTGACGCGGCCGTGCTGGTGCTGATCACGCGCTTCAGCGAGCCATCGGTGCCAGCGGACCAGGTCGGCCCACCTGCGGTCGAGGAACGCCTCGGCGACGGCGCGGGTGGACCGGCCGCGGGTGCGGGCTTGGTCGAGGATGCGTTGCACCGCAATCGCGTGCACGGGCGGCTGCATGATGCCGGATGTGTGCCGGGTGCGCGGCGCATGAGCGGCCAGCGCCGACGTCGCCCAGCGCGCCGGTCCAGGGAAGTACCCGTCGACGCCGTTGGCGAAGACGATGTGCGGGATCATCCCATTGGTCCACTGCGCCGAGAGCAAGGTGTCGAGTTCGACGACGGCCCGCTCAACGCTCAGCGGAGCCAGGCCGATCGCCACGAAGGCAGCGTCCCAGCTCCACATGTGCGGATACAGCAACGGCGCGGCGGTGGTCATCACGCCCAGGTCGTTGCCGCGCAGCAGGTATGCGGCGCGGGCCGCGAGCTGCGTGGGAGCGAAGTTGTGGTCGGGCATCGTGTCCATCATGCGACGAGCCGCCATCACGCGCAGGTCGATAGGGTGGCGAGATGCCGACCGCGATGATCACAGGGGCGTCCGGCGGGCTCGGTTCGGCTATCGCCGACGCGCTGGCACCCACCCACACGCTGTTCCTCGCGGGGCGGCCGTCAGCCCGGCTCGACGAGGTCGCGGAGAGGTTCGGCGCCACCACCTGGCCGGTGGATTTCGAGGATCTCGACGAGATTCCGGCAGTCGTCGAGCCGATCGTCGAACTCGACGTGCTGATCCACAACGCGGGTGTGGCCTACCCTGGGCGCGTCGCTGAGTCGACCGTCGACGAGTGGCGGGCCACCATGGGTGTCAATGTCGTTGGCGCGGTTGCCCTCACGCTGGCCCTCCTGCCCGCACTGCGCGCCGCCGGCGGGCACGTCGCGTTCATCAACTCCGGAGCAGGCATCAATGCGTCGCCCGGCCTGGCGTCATATTCGGCGAGCAAGTTCGCGCTGCGCGGATTCGCGGACTCGCTGCGCAACGATGAGCCGTCACTTCGCGTCACATCGGTCCATCCGGGACGCATCGCCACCGTCATGCAGGAGGGTCTGGTCGCATACGAAGGCCGGGACTACGACCCGTCGCGGTACCTGCAGCCCGAGACCGTCGCGAAGGTGGTCGCCGACGCGGTGAATGCACCACCCGACGCGCACATCCACGAGGTCATCGTCCGCCCCAGGTGATTTCGGCGCGTTTCGTCACGCTGAGCGCAACAAACTGCGCACAATTCGCTCATGAGCTCGATAGCAGATACCGCTGAGCGGTTCTTCGAAGCGTGTGAAACCGGAAAGGGTTGGCAGGGCTGCCAGCCGTACTGCCACCCGGGCGCGACCTTCGCGGGCCAGGCCGACGCCCTGGCCGATGTGACAACCCTCGAGGCCTACACCGAGTGGATGAAGGGCCTGATGACAATCCTGCCTGACGGCACCGCCGAGGTGCGGTCGTTCGCGGTCGACGAGGCGCGCCACAACGTGGCCGCGTTCGGTGTCTTTCGCGGAACCCACACCGGCGAGGGTGGGCCGGTGCCGCCGACCGGTAAGTCAGCCGAAGCCGACTACGTCTACGTGATGGACTTCCACGGCGACAAGATCCGCCACATGACCAAGATCTGGAACGACGGGATCACGATGCGGCAGCTCGGCTGGGCGTGATTTCGGCGCGCTTTGTTGCGCTCAGCGTGACAAACCGCGCCGAAATCGCTAGACGACGATGTTCACGAGCCGGCCGGCCACCACGATGATCTTCTTCGGGGTGCCGCCGTTGAGGAACGCGACGACCTTCTCGTCCGCCAGCGCCGCGGCCTCCAGCGTGTCCGCGTCGGCATCGGCAGGCACTGTCACGTGGCCGCGGACCTTTCCGTTGACCTGCACCGGATACTCGACAGTGTCCTCGACGAGGTACTGCGGGTCGGCTACCGGGAAAGGCCCGTGCGCCAGCGACGTGTCGTGGCCCAGCCGTTTCCACAGTTCCTCTGCAAGATGCGGGGCCAGCGGCGCGACCATCAGCACCAGCGGCTCCAGTGCCGCCCGCGCCGTCACCCCCTGCTTGGTCAGGTGGTTGGTGTATTCGATCAGCTTGGCCGCTGCGGTGTTGTTGCGCAGCCCCGCATAATCCTCCGACACCCCGGCGATAGTGCGGTGCAGCAGCCGCAGCGTCTCGTCGTCCAGCGCCTCGTGCTTGGCAGTACGCTCGGTGCCGGTCAGCTCGTCGACCACCAGCCGCCACACTCGCTGCAGGAACCGGTACGCGCCGACGACGTCCTTGGTCGCCCATGGCCGCGACGCCTCAAGCGGGCCCATCGACATCTCGTACACCCGCAAGGTGTCGGCGCCGTAGTCCTCGCAGATCTCGTCGGGCGATACCGAGTTCTTCAGGCTCTTGCCGATCTTGCCGAACTCCTGAGAAACCTCGATCTCGCCGTCGGGCCCTGGCCAGTAGAACTTGCCATCGCGTTCGGTGACCTCGGCCGCGGGCACATACGCGCCGCGGGAGTCGGTGTACGCGAACGCCTGGATGTAGCCCTGGTTCACCAGCCGGCGGAACGGCTCCTTTGAGCTGATGTGGCCGAGGTCGTATAGCACCTTGTGCCAGAACCGCACATACAGCAGATGCAGCACCGCGTGCTCGACGCCGCCGACGTACAAATCGACACCGCCGGGGTCCTTCGGACCGTGTTCGGCAGGCCGCGGGCCCATCCAGTAGGCCTCGTTTTCCTTGTCGCACAACTCTTCTTTGTTGTACGGGTCGGTGTAACGCAGCTCGTACCAGGAGCTGGCCGCCCACTGCGGCATCACGTTGGTGTCACGGGTGTAGGACTTGAAGCCGTCACCCAGATCCATCTCGACATGCACCCAGTCGGTCGCCCTGCCCAGCGGCGGCGACGGCTCGCTGTCGGCGTCGTCAGGGTCGACCTGCACCGGCGCGTAGTCGGGTATGTCGGGTAGCTCGACCGGCAGCGCCGACTCCGGCAACGGGTACGCCCGCCCGTCGGCGTCGTACACGATCGGGAACGGCTCACCCCAGTAACGCTGCCGCGCGAAGAGCCAGTCCCGCAACTTGTACTCGACGCGGGCCCGCCCGCGGCCTTCCGCGGTCAACCGCTCGGTGATGGCTTCCTTGGCAGACGCGACGCTCAGGCCGTTCAGATAGTCGGAATTCACCACCTCGCCGTCGCCGCTGTACGCCGCCTGCGAAATGTCGCCGCCTGCAACTGTTTCCACGATCGGCAGGCCGAACTCGTTGGCGAAGTCCCAGTCCCGCTGATCGCCACCGGGCACCGCCATGATGGCGCCGGTGCCGTAGCCGATCAGCACGTAGTCGGCAATGAAGACCGGGACCTGTTCACCATTGGCAGGATTCGTGGCGTAGGCGCCGAGGAAGACGCCGGTCTTGTCCTTGCTCTCCTGGCGTTCCAGGTCGGACTTGGCCGCGATGGCGGCGCGGTAGGCGGCGACGGCCGCGGCGGGGGTGGCCGCACCGAACGTCCACCGGGGGTCCACATCGGCTGGCCACTGCGTCGCGGTGAGTTTGTCGACCAGCTCGTGTTCGGGTGCAAGCACCATGTAGGTCGCGCCGAACAACGTGTCGGGCCGAGTGGTGAACACCTCGATATCGCCCGCCGACGTACCGAAGAGCACCGACGCTCCTGTGGAGCGACCGATCCAGTTGCGCTGCATGGCCTTGACCTTCTCGGGCCAATCCAGCAATTCGAGATCGTCAAGCAGCCGGTCCGAGTACGCGGTGATACGCATCATCCACTGCCGCAGCCGCTTCCGGAACACCGGAAAGTTGCCGCGCTCGCTGCGGCCGTCGGACGTGACTTCCTCGTTGGCCAGCACGGTGCCGAGGCCTGGGCACCAGTTGACCATCGAGTCGGCCCGGTACACCAGCCGATACGAGTCGATCACGTCGGCGCGCTCATCGGCCGACAGGTTCGTCCACGCCCGCCCGTCGTCGAGAGTCTTTGTGCCCGAATCGAACTCGGCAACCAGCTCCGCGACGGGTCGCGCCTTGTTCACGGCCGGGTCGAACCACGCGTTGTAGATCTGCAGGAAGATCCACTGCGTCCACTTGTAGTAGTCGACGTCGGTGGTGGAGAAGCTGCGACGGGCATCATGCCCGAAGCCCAGCCGGCCGAGCTGGCGGCGGAAGTTGACGATGTTGGCCTCAGTGCGGACGCGCGGATGCGTCCCGGTCTGGATCGCGTACTGCTCGGCGGGCAGGCCGAACGCGTCGAAACCCAACGCGTGCAACACATTGCGGCCCGTCATCCGGTAGTAGCGGGCGTAGACGTCGGTGGCGATGTAGCCGAGCGGATGCCCGACGTGCAGCCCCTCACCCGACGGGTAGGGGAACATGTCCTGCACGAACATCTTGTCCGCGGGTACGGGCGTTCCGTCCGGCGGCGCCAGCGAGCCCACCGGGTTGGGCACGTTGAATGTCCCCGACTCGGCCCAGGTCTGCTGCCAGGCGCGCTCGATCTCCCCGGCCAGCTCCGCGGTGTAGCGGTGCTGCGGGGTGGCCTCGGCTCCCACCTCGGCGTCGGCGGCCCCGCTGGCCTGAGCGGTCGGCGATTCTGTCACGTGAACAGGGTATAAGCCCGCCGATGGTGCTCTTGTCGGCCACGGGTTGATCTCGGTTCCGTTGCGGACGTGTCAGGGGTTGGTTCCAGGTCGGTTCCAGCCCTGGTGGCTGACGCTTCCCGCTGGATACAGTCGGCGCCTGACCAGGGGTGTGAAGAACCCCGCTCCGCTGAAGAAGGACCGCCGTCGATGAACGAAATCACCCGCCGCTGGCGGGTTCGGGCAGGTGGCGCGGCCGTCGGTGTGGCCGCCGTCGTCGGCTTCGCAGCGCCGACAGCTTCAGCCGAGCCCGTGGTCCCGCAACCGCCGCTGCCCGCGCCTGCCACCGTGACGCAGACGGTTCCTGGGGCGCCCAACGCCGCCGCGATCGCGCCTCAGGCCACCGGACTACCCGGTGTGACGTCCGCCATCGGCGCCACGCCAGCGGGAGTCGCGACGCCGGCCGTCCCCGCCCCGCCGCCGGTAACGATCACGCCGGCCGCCTCGGGCACGCTGGCCGACTTCTTCAAGGAGAAGGGCGTGCGGCTCGAGCCGCAGAACAGCCGCGACTTCAAGGCCCTCAATATCGTGCTGCCGATGCCGCGGGGCTGGTCGCAGGTGCCCGACCCGAATGTTCCAGACGCGTTCGCGGTGATCGCCGACCGGGTGGGCGGCAACGGCCTGTACGCGACTAACGCGCAGGTCGTGGTCTACAAGCTGGTCGGCGAGTTCGACCCGAAGGAGGCCATCAGCCACGGATTCATCGACAGCCAGCAGCTGACGGCCTGGCGCGCTACAGACGGATCGCTCGCCGATTTCGGCGGCATGCCGTCGTCGGTCATTGAGGGCACCTACCGCGAGAACTCGATGACGCTGAACACGTCACGACGCCACGTCATCGCCGCCGCAGGCCCGGACAATTACCTGGTGACGCTGTCGGTGACCACTAGCGTCGACCAGGTCGTCGCGTCGGCCGACGCTACCGAGGCGATCGTCAACGGCTTCAAGGTGAGCCCTCCCGGGGCGCCGACGACGACACCGCCACCCACGGCTCCGGGTCTGCCCCAGTCCCCTAGCCAGCTGGGGGCCCAGGGGGCCCAGGGGGCCCAACCGGCACCGCCCCAACTTCTGGGACTGCCGGGATAGCCGTCGTCCCCCGGGCGAAGCCTGGCGCCCGGGGGGCGACCCATCCGGCGGGCCGCGCGCGTGGCTCGTATTGTGTGGCGCATGCTGATCGCCGCGGTGCTCTGCTTGTGCTCCGCCGTCGCGACCGCCGGGCTCGGCCTATGGCTGCTGACGCGCCCGCGCGCCACCGATCCCGTCCGGCAGGTTCTTCGCGCTGTGGCCCCAACCCAACTCGCGGCGGCGGTCATGCTTACCGCAGGCGGAGTCGTGGCGCTGTCGGCGCGGCCGCAGACGGGCGTGCTCGTCGTGGTGGTGTGCGTGGTCGGGGCGGTGGCCACGGTCGCGGCCGGATGTTGGCAGAGCGCCAAGGTGGTCGCGGCGTCAGCCGCGCAGAGCACGGAAGCGCAGCGCCCATCCGGTGTCGTCGGCTGCGGTGGCGCCTGCGCGACGTGCACCTTGTCGTGTAGCTGAGCTGCCGTGCCAGCGACTGACCCGAGTGCTCCCCTCGCAAGCTGGGCCCGAGTCGACACGTTTCTTCTTGCGCTGTTGGCGGTCGTTGCAACGGCCGCGGTGTTCCCGGCCACCGGCACCGGGGCCGTGGGCCTGATCACGTTGCCGCTGATCCTGTTTCACCAGATCTAGCTGTTTGTCTGCGCGGTCATCGCGAGCCGAACGTCGCGGACGGTGCCAGTGGATTAGTTGCGGCTGATGTCGATCGGGTGGCTGGCCAGCAGCGACAGCGGCAACGGCTGGCGGCGCAACACCCGCGA
Source organism: uncultured Actinomycetota bacterium (assembly GCA_963770305.1). Classification (GTDB taxonomy): domain Bacteria; phylum Actinomycetota; class Actinomycetes; order Mycobacteriales; family Mycobacteriaceae; genus Mycobacterium. Next base: position 796,318 of record CAVYPB010000038.1, on the reverse strand, counting down.
CCACAGGTCGACCCGTGGCTCGACCAGAACATCAGATGGCAACGCGGACAGCACAATCCAGTCGTCGCGTTCGATCTCGCCCTCGAGCTGGCCGATCGTCCAGCCCGAGTAGCCTGCGAAGATGCGCACTCCCTCGACCATCGGAGCGATCGCGTCCGGATCGGCGTCGAGGTCGAGCATCACCATCCGGCCCTGCACGTGCCGCAAACCCGGCACCCCGTCCGCCTCGATGCCGACACGCAGCGTCGCCAGGCACAGCGCGGCGTCGCGCTTCACAGGCCCGCCGATGAACATCGTCTTGGGCTTGGTCGCCAGCTTGGCCCACTGCGGCAACACGTTGTAGACCGCGGTCTCACTGGGCCGGTTCAGTACCACCCCGAGCGTGCCACCGTCGTTGTGCTCGACGACATAGATGACGCTGCGCCGAAACGTCGGCTCCAGCAGATCGGTGTTAGCGAGAAGCAGCGTCCCCGCGCGCACCCGGTGAGCCGCAGGAGCGACGAAATCCTCCGGATCCTCTGAGTGCGCCACCTCACCATCATGGCACCGGCGACGGATCGTCGGGGCGAACAAGCGCGGCCCGCCGGGATATTTGTACTGTGGGTCGGGTTCCCGATTTGCAGAACTGCTCAACCAGGACGTGATTTTCGTGGCCGACACACGCGCACACATCGCCGTCTGGCGTTCGGCGCGTGCGCTGCCTGAATTCTGGCGACTGCTCGAACTGCGCGCGGTCAGCCAATTCGGTGACGGGCTGTTTCAGGCGGGCCTCGCAGGCGCCATCCTGTTCAACCCGGAGCGGGCCGCGGGACCGATGGAGATCGCAGGCGCATTCGCGGTGCTGTTCCTGCCGTATTCGGTGCTCGGCCCGTTCGCCGGCGCGCTGCTGGACCGCTGGGACCGGCGGCTGGTGCTCGTCGCCGCAAACCTCGGCAGGCTGCTGCTGGTGCTCGGCGTCGCAGCCTTGTTGGCCGCCGGTGCGAGCGATCTGCCTATCCTGTTCGGCGCGTTGGTCGTCAACGGCTTCACCCGGTTCGTGTCGTCGGGTCTGTCGGCGGCGCTGCCGGACGTGGTGCCCCGCGAGCAGGTGGTCACGATGAACGCGGTGGTCACCGCCACCGGCATGCTGGCTGCGTTCCTCGGCGCCAACTTCATGTTGCTGCCGCGCTGGGCGTTCGGCTCCGACGACACCGGTGCTGCCGCAATCATTTTCATCGTCACCCTGCCGGTGGCCCTCGCGCTCCTGTTGTCGGTGCGCTTCCCGGCCCACATCCTCGGGCCGCATGAAAGCCAGAGGTCGATCCACGGCTCGGTCGTCTATGCGGTGGCCACCGGCTGGCTGCACGGCGCGCGCACGGTGTTGGCCGTGCCGACGGTCGCGGCCACGTTGGCGGGGCTGTCCGCACATCGGATGGTGTTCGGCATCAACACGCTGCTCGTGTTGGTGATGGTGCGGCACTCCGACACCGAGGCCGTCGCGGGTCTGGCCACCACGGTGTTGTTCGTCGCCGCCACCGGGCTCGGGCAGTTTCTTGCGACCGCACTGACACCCAGCCTTGTCCGTCGGTGGGGACGATACGCGGCGCCCAACGGCGCACTGGCGGTCGCGGCGGTCGTCCAGCTGTGCGGATCCGGCCTCCAGCTTCCTGTGATGGTGCTGTGCGGATTCTTCCTCGGCGCTGCCGGGCAGGTGGTGAAGCTGTGCGCCGACACCGCAATGCAGATCGACGTCGACGACGCCCTGCGCGGGCACGTGTTCGCCGTCCAGGACGCGCTGTTCTGGATGTCGACCATAGTTGCGATCACATTGGCGGCGACGGTGATTCCAGCCAACGGCCACGAACCCGCGCTGGCGCTTGCCGGCGTCGCGGTGTACCTCGTCGGGCTGGCCGTCCACGCCAGCGTCGGCCGCCGCGGACGGCCACCCGGCTAAGGTGACCGGCATGTCGACAGCGGGGCCGATGGTGGCCGATCTCCGTGCGGAAAGCGACGATCTCGACGCCATGGTCGCCGACCTGTCTGCAGATCGGTGGGCCGAAACCACGCCTGCGCCCGGGTGGACGATCGCCCATCAGATCGCGCACTTACTGTGGACCGATCGCGTCGCGTCGACCGCGGTGACCGACGAGGCTGCGTTTGCGGCGGTGCTCGCCGAGGCGGCAAAGGATCCGACGGGTTTCGTCGACGCGGGCGCCGAGGAGCTTGCTGCGCTCCCGGCTGATCGTCTACTCACCGACTGGCGCGAGACCCGCGCTCGACTGCACGAGGAGCTGCTGGACGTCGCCGAAGGCCGCAAGCTGCCGTGGTTCGGACCTCCGATGAGCGCTGCATCGATGGCCACCGCCCGGCTGATGGAAACCTGGGGGCACGGTCTGGACGTCGCCGACACACTGGGGGTGAAGCGACCCGCGACGACGCGGCTGCGTTCGATCGCGCACATCGGGGTGCGCACCCGTGACTTCGCGTTCTCCATCAACGGACTCGCACCCCCCGCGGAGCCGTTCCGCGTGGAGCTGGATGCACCGGACGGCTCGACATGGTCGTGGGGTCCCGCCGACGCCGGGCAGCGCGTCACCGGGTCTGCGGAGGACTTCTGCATGCTGGTAACCCAGCGTCGACCGCGGGCTGCCCTGGATGTGCACGCCGAAGGTGGCGACGCCGAGAAATGGCTCGGTATTGCGCAGGCCTTCGCGGGGCCGCCGGGGCCCGGCCGCGACTAGAGATCGGTCGCGGCGTCGGCCTTGCCGTCACCGTCGGAGTCGGCGAGCTTGACGTCCCAATGACCATCGCCGTCGGCGTCCACGTAGGCGACGTCGCCGGAGAGCGCGCGGTCGGCCAGCCCGTCGCCGTCGGTATCGGTCAGCCGGTCGTCTTTTTGCCCGTCGCCGTCGACGTCGACCAGCGGTCCGCTCCCGCCGATTCCCGGGTCGCTTCGCTCCTGCCCTCCGAAGTGCTCCACCCCGTCGAGTCCGAACCACCGCAATTGCCCCGCCCGGTCGACGCTGACCGCCCAGGTGCCCGTCCCGTCGTCGGTGAAATAGGCCGCTTCGTCGGCATGATCGCGGACCAGGTGATCGGCCACGCCGTCACCGTCGAGGTCTGCCATCGCATCGTCGAGCAGTCCGTCGCCGTCGAAATCCAGCCCGACCGCGTCAATTGAGCCATCGCCGTCTAGATCGGTGTTGGGGTCTGCGGTCCACATGGTCGCGGAGCCGTCCGCTTCGCCAAGGCAATACTCCATGGCGTATCAGACGTTGCGTTGCTCCCGCGAGTTCCACCATTGCATCAGCTCGTCGACGGCCTCGTCGTGGCTCAGCGGCCCGCGGTCCAACCGGAGCTCCTTCAGATACCGCCACGCCTCGCCCACCTCGGGACCGGCCGGAATGCCGAGAATTCCCATGATCTCGTTGCCGTCGAGATCCGGCCGCACCCGCGCCAGATCCTCCTTGGCGGCCAGCTCCTCGATCCGGCGTTCCAGGTCGTCGTAGTTGGCCTGCAGGCGGGCCGCGCGGCGCTTGTTGCGGGTGGTGCAATCGGCGCGCACCAGCTTGTGCAGCTTCGGCAACAACGGCCCGGCGTCGGCGACGTAACGGCGTACCGCCGAATCGGTCCACCTGCCGTCGCCGTACCCGTGGAACCGCAGGTGCAGGTACACCAGCTGCGAAACGTCGTCGATCATCTGCTTGGAGTAGCGCAGCGCCCGCATGCGCTTGCGGACCATCTTTGCTCCGACGACCTCGTGGTGATGAAAGCTCACCCCGCCGTCGGGCTCGTGCTTGCGGGTGCCCGGCTTGCCGATGTCGTGGAGCAGGGCCGCCCACCGCAGCACCAGATCCGGCCCGTCGTCCTCCAGATCCATCGCCTGATGCAGCACCGTCAGCGAATGCCAGTAGACGTCCTTGTGCTGATGGTGTTCGTCGATGGCCATCCGCATCGCGCCGACCTCCGGAAGCACCACCTCGCCAAGACCGGTCTGCACCATCAGATCGATGCCCGCGACCGGATCCGCGCCCAAGAGAAGCTTGTCCAGTTCGGCGGCCACCCGCTCCGCCGTGATGCGACCCAGTTGCGGCGCCATCTCCAGAAGCGCCTCAAGCACCCGCGGTGCGACGGCGAACTCGAGCTGCGAGACGAACCGCGCCGCACGCAACATCCGCAGGGGATCGTCGCCGAACGAAACCTCCGGCGCCGACGGCGTGTCCAGCACCTTGGCACGCAGCGCCGCCAAACCACCTAGGGGATCAAGGAACTCGCCCGGACCGTCGGGCGTGATACGCACCGCCATCGCGTTGACGGTGAAGTCTCGCCGTGCCAGATCGTCGTCGAGGCGCTCGCCGAAACGCACCTCCGGATTGCGCGACACCTGATCGTAGGTGTCGGCGCGGAAGGTGGTGATCTCCAAGCGGTGGCCGTCCTTACCGACGCCGACCGTGCCGAACTCGATGCCGATATCCCACAAGGCGTCGGCCCAGGGCCGCAGCAACCTCTGCATCTGCTCCGGGCGAGCGTCGGTGGTGAAATCCCAGTCTGGGAACGGTCGGCCCAGCAGCGCGTCGCGCACGCTGCCGCCGACGAGATACAACTCGCGGCCCGCGTCAGCGAACACGCGGCCGAGCGCACCCAACACGTCGCCGTGGCGGTTCAACGCAACTTGCGCAGCGGCAAGCAGTTCGGCGTCAGAGGCGGAATCGGGCACGTTCGGACAGCCTAATGTGCAACGGCTCAGTCACGACCGGTGAGTGTGGCGGGAGCGAATCCTCCCGGCAGCTACTATCGCTTGGGTGTCGGACGGCGAGCAGGCCAAACCACGACGGCGCCGGGGCCGGCGCCGCGGCCGACGCGCCGCAGGCCCACCAGAATCCATAGAACACCACAACAACAACACTGTGCACGCCAAGAAGGACCAGCCGAGCGGTCAGAACAAACCGCAGAAGTCCCGCCCGCGCCGGCCCGCCGATCGGTTGCGTACCGTCCATGAAACCTCCGCGGGCGGGCTGGTGATCGACGGAATCGACGGGCCCAAGGAAGGTCAGGTCGTGGCACTGATCGGGCGCATCGACCGGCGCGGCCGGATGCTGTGGTCGCTGCCCAAGGGCCACATCGAACTCGGTGAAACCGCAGAACAGACCGCGATCCGTGAGGTCGCCGAAGAGACCGGCATCCAGGGCAGCGTGCTGGCTGCACTCGGCAGCATCGACTACTGGTTCGTCACCGAGGGTCGTCGCGTACACAAGACCGTGCACCACTATCTGATGCGGTTCCTCGGCGGCGAGCTCTGCGACGAGGACGTCGAAGTCAGTGAAGTGGCGTGGGTGCCCCTCAAGGAATTGCCGTCGCGGCTGGCCTACGCCGACGAACGCCGGCTCGCCGAGGTCGCCGGTGAGCTGATCGACAAGCTGCACGCCGACGGGCCCGCGTCACTGCCGCCACTGCCGCATACCTCGCCGCGGCGGCGCGCCCAGACGCACTCTCATACCCGCAACCGTCGTCCCGACGAACAGACATCTCGCCGGACGAACGGCTGCGGACAAGGGCCGTGAGCGATAGCCGCGGCGGCGCCGCGAGTTCGGCCCCGGGCGGTGATCGCGCGGCTGCTCGCCGCCCTCGCGTTACCGCTGCTCTTCATCGCCGCTTCGGCTGGGGGTCCCCACGCCGCCGCGGGCGAGCCGGGTTCGGCGCCGTTCCTGCAGGTCCGCATCGACCGCGTCACCCCCGAGGTGGTCACCACCACCAGCGAGCCGATCGTCACCGTCACCGGATCGATCCTCAACGTCGGTGACCGACCCGTCCGCGATGTGATGGTGCGCCTCGAGCACGCCGCTGCCGTCACGTCGTCGGCCGGTCTGCGCACCAACCTCAGCGGCAACGTCGACCAGTACGAGCCCGTCGCCGACTTCATCACCCTTGCGCCGGAATTGCCTCGCGGACAAGCCGTTCCGTTCACTCTCGCCTATCCGCTGCGGTCGGCGGAGCTGCCGTCGCTTCACATCGACGGAGCCCGGCGTGTACCCGGTGATGGTCAATGTCAACGGCACCCCCGACTACGGCGAACCCGCCCGCCTCGACGACGCCCGCTTCCTGCTTCCTGTGCTCGGTGTGCCACCCGAGCCCGCGGCCGACTCCGCGCCGACACGCTGACGTCGGTGGTGCCGCCCGACACCTCCAAACCCGTTCGGCTGACCGTGTTCTGGCCGCTGGCGGACCAGCCACGGCTGGCGGCAGGCGCGCCCGGTGCAACGATGCCCGTGCGGTTGATCGACGACGATCTCGCGACGTCGCTGGCGCCGGGCGGCAGGCTCGACACGCTGCTGTCGGCGATCGACTTCGCGCACCAGCCCGCAAGTCGACTCCGGCGGCGAGCTGCGCAACGCGACGTGCCTGGCCGTCGACCCCGACCTGCTGGTCACCGTCAACGCGATGACGGGCGGCTACGTCGTCAACGACGCCCCCGACGCCGGGCCTGGCACACCGACGCATCCGGGTACGGGCCAGGCCGCCGCGGTCGGCTGGCTCAATCGGCTCAGGGCGCTGGCACAGCGGACGTGCGTGGCGGCCACGACGTACTCGCAGGCCGACCTCGACGCGCTGCAGCGGGTCGGAGATGGGGGTCTGAGCGCGATCGCCACCAACGGCGCCGCCGACATCGTCGACCAGATTCTGGGTGTCAAGTCGATCCGCGGCGCCACCCTGGTCGGCGACGGCCCGCTGACCGGGCCCGCCGTCGAGCTGTTGTCGGCGCAGGGACCGACGGTCGCGATCGGCGCCGCGAACGTCGCCGCCCAAGACTCCGCCACCGGCGAGCCGGCGACCGCCGACGTCCAGCCAGTGCGGTACTCGCCGCAGTTGGTGACCGCGCCGTTCGACCCGACCGTTGGCGCCGCGCTGGCAGGCGCGGGCACCGATCCGGCGTCGCCGTCGTACCTGGACCCGTCGCTGGACATCCCGGTCAAACACGATTCTGCGGTGGCTCGCCGCCAGGACGCGCTGGGCTCGCTGCTGTGGCGAGGCCTGCACAGCGACGCCGAGCCGCGCACTCAGATCCTGGCGCCGCCGCTGGCCTGGAGCCTGCAGACCGACGATGCGCAGGCGATACTCACCGCGGTGGCCTCCACCATTCACGCTGGGCTGGCCGTGGCTCGGCCGCTGACGGCGGTGATCTCCGAGGCCAACGCCGTGCCGCCGCAGGATGTTGCCCCGTTACCCGACGGCGCGTTGGGCAATCCGCGCGGCCGCTTCGACGACGGCGTCGTCTCCGGCATCGCGTCGGTGACCGGGCGGCTGCAGGGACTGACGTCGGCGCTGACCACCGACGAACGCACCGGGCTGACCGGGGTACAGTACACCGCGCCGCTGCGCGAGGACATGCTGCGCGCGCTGAGTCAGTCGGTGCCGCCGGACGCCCGCAACGGCCTGGCCCAGCAGCGACTGACGACCGTCGGCCGCACCGTCGACGACCTGTTCGGCGCGGTCACCATCGTCAACCCCGGCGGTTCCTACACGCTGGCCACCGAGCACAGCCCGCTGCCGCTGGCGCTGCGCAACGACCTGCCGGTGCCGATCCGGGTCCGGCTACAGATAGACGCTCCGCCCGGCATGTCGGTGACCGACATGGACGCGATCGATCTGCCGCCGGGCTATCTGCCGCTCAAGGTGCCGATCGAGGTGCACTTCACCCAGCGCGTCGCGGTCGATGTCGCGCTGCGTACCGCCGACGGCCTGCCGCTGGGCGAGCCGGTGCGGCTCTCGGTGCACTCCAACGCCTACGGCAAGGTGCTGTTCTTCATCACTTTGTCGGCGGGCGCGGTGCTGGTCCTGCTGGCAGGGCGACGGCTGTGGCACCGGTTCCGCGGTCAGCCGGACCGCGCAGACCTGGATCGGCCGGATCCGATCGACGTCGCGATCGCCTACGCGAAGGATGCCGACGAGCCGGCACGCGCCATGAGCCGGTCGGCCGGCTTGGAAGGTCGCGCCGGCTCGGCCGGCTTGGAAGGTCGCGCCGGCTCGGCCGGCGGTGAACAGTGACAACCGCGGGCGGGCCGCGTCCCCCGCAGCCACCGCCGTTCGCAAGAGTCGCCCCGCGCCACTACCCCCCGCCGCGTCGCATGCCCCCGCCCCCGCCGCGGCTGCCCCGCGGACCGGCACCTCGGCGGCGGGCCGGACGCCCGGAGCTGTCCGACGCGGCGGTGGTGTCGCGGTCCTGGGGCATGGCCTTCGCGACACTGATCAGCCGGCTCACCGGCTTCGCCCGCATCGTGCTGCTGGCCACCATTCTGGGCGCGGCGGTGTCGAGTGCCTTCTCGGTGGCCTATCAACTGCCCAACCTCATCGCCGCCCTGGTGCTCGAGGCGACGTTCACCGCGATCTTCGTGCCGGTGCTGGCCCGCGCCGAGCGCGACGACCCTGACGGTGGCGAGGGGTTCGTGCGCCGACTCGTCACGTTGGCGACCACGCTGCTGCTGGTCACTGCGACATTGTCGGTTGCGTCTGCCCCGCTGCTCGTCGGGCTGATGCTGGGCAGCGATCCCCAGGTGAACCGCGAACTCACGACCGCGTTCGCTTACCTGCTTCTGCCCCAGGTGTTCTTCTACGGGTTGTCGTCTGTGTTCATGGCGATTCTGAACACCCGCAACGTGTTCGGGCCGCCCGCGTGGGCTCCGGTGTGCAACAACTTAGTGGCAATCGCCACGCTGGCCCTCTATGTGCTTGTCCCGGGCGAGCTTTCGGTCGATCCGGTGCGGATGGGCAACCCCAAGTTGCTGGTCTTGGGTATCGGCATGACGCTGGGCACAGTCACCCAAGTCGCGGTGCTGTTCGTAGCCATCCGTCGCGAACGGATCAGCCTGCGCCCGCTGTGGGGCATCGACGACCGGCTCAAGAAGTTCGGCACGATGGCCTCGGCCATGGTGGTCTACGTGGTGATCAGCCAGATCGGATTGATCGTCGGCAACCGAATCGCCAGCGGCGCAGCGGCTTCCGGCCCGGCGATCTACAACTACACCTGGCTGGTGCTGATGCTGCCGTTCGGCATGATCGGCGTGACGGTGCTGACGGTGGTGATGCCACGGCTAAGCCGCAACGCCGCGGCCGACGACAACCCTGCCGTGCTTGCCGATCTGTCGCTGGCCACCCGGCTGACGATGGTCACGCTGATTCCGATCGTCGCGTTGATGACCGTCGGTGGCCCCGCGATCGGCAGCGCGCTGTTCGCGTACGGCAACTTTGGTGAGGTCGACGCCGGCTATCTCGGCATGGCGATCACGTTGTCGGCCTTCACGCTGATTCCGTATGCCCTTGTGCTGCTTCAGCTTCGGGTGTTCTACGCCCGCGAGCAGCCGTGGACGCCGATCCTGCTGATCGTCGTGATCACGACCGTGAAGATCGCTGCGTCGCTGGCCGCGCCGTATCTGACCGACGATCGGGAGTTGGTCGCCGGTTACCTCGGGCTGGCCAACGGGCTGGGTTTTCTGGCCGGCGCCACCGTGGGCTACTTCCTGTTGCGCGCCAGCCTGAATCCCCCCGGCGGGAGGCTGATCAGCCTCCCGGTGATGCGCACCATTCTGGTGACGGTCGCCGCATCACTGATCGCCGGCCTGGCCGCCCACGTTGTCGATCAACTCCTCGGGCTGGAATCTCTGACCCGCAACTGGGGCGGCGCCGGTTCACTGCTGCGGCTGTTCGTGCTCGGCCTGATCATGGTTCCTATCCTCGTCGGAGTCATGTTGGCCGCCAGGGTGCCCGACGCTCAGGCTGCTCTTGCCGCCGTACGACGCCGTCTCGGCAGGCGCGCGACGGTAGCCGTACCGCCGATCACCCCGCCCGACCGACCACTGCCAGGCCGCCCGCTCACGTACTCTGATCAGAGGAATTCGTTCGCGTCACGCCATCGTCAATTCCCGGCGGCGGCCCGGCGCGGGCCTCCGGCAGGCGTTGCCGGGGTCTGGATGGGAAAGGGACCAGCGGTGACCGACGACCAAGCGACCGGCGCCGCCGCGGGGCCTGACAGCACCGCCACGACCAAACTTCCGCGCCCGCGGGCCGACGACCTCCGCCCTGACCTGCCTGCCGACGACTTCGCGCACGACGTGCCCCAGCCCGAGGAGACGGCACCGTTTCCCGAGGCGGCGAACGGCACCGCGCCGATGCCGGTCTCCGGCCGCCCGCCCGCCGACTACGGCGGCGATCCGACCCGCGAATCGCTGCCCTTCGACGTGCCCCACGAGCCACCCATCGAGGCCGCGACCTCCGATGAAGACGTCCACCTCATTCCCGGCGCCAGCATCGGCGGTGGCCGCTACCGGCTGCTGGTCTTCCACGGCGGCCCGCCCAACCTGCAGTTCTGGCAGGCGCTCGACACCGCACTGGACAGGCAGGTCGCGCTGACCTTCGTCGACCCGGACGCGACGCTGCCAGACGAGCACGTGCAGGAGATCCTGTCCCGCACGCTGAAGCTGAGCCGCCTGGACATGCCCGGCGTCGCGCGGGTGCTCGATGTGACCAGCACCGGCTCCGGCGGGCTGGTGGTTTCCGAGTGGATCCGCGGCGGCTCGCTGCCCGAGGTGGCCGACACGTCGCCGTCACCGATCGGCGGGGCCCGCGCCATCCAATCGCTGGCCGCTGCCGCACAGGCCGCGCATCGCTCGGGTGTAGCGCTGTCGATCGACCATCCCAGCCGAGTGCGGGTGAGCATCGATGGCGACGTCGCGCTGGCTTTCCCGGCGACGCTGCCCGACGCCACGCCGGAGGACGACATCCGCGGCATCGGCGCCGCGCTCTACGCGCTGCTGATCAATCGGTGGCCCCTGCTCGAGTCGGGGGTTCGCAGCGGCTTGGCGCCCGCCGAACTCGACGCGGCAGGCCAGCCGATCGAACCGCGGGCCGTCGACCGCGACATCCCGTTCCAGATCTCGGCGGCCGCCGCAAGGGCGGTGCAGGAGGGCGGCGGCATCCGCAGCGCCCCTACGCTGCTGAACCTACTGCAGCAGGCCACCGCGATCGCCGACCGCACCGAGCTGATCTCCCCGGTCGACCAACCCGAGGTCCCGCCGCCGCGCTTGCGCGGCACGCCCCCCGACGACGGGTCCGGGGCCCGCCGCCGCAAGGGGCTGCTGATCGGGCTTGGCGTTGGCGGCGCGATCATCGTCGTCGCGTTGATCGTGCTGGGTTCGGTGTTGAGCCGGATCTTCGGTGACGTCGGCGGCCTGGGCGGCGACCAGCTGGGCCTGAACGCGCCGTCATCGTCCTCGCAGTCCTCGCAGCCCAGCGGCTCGGGCAATGTCGTGAAACCCGTTCGCGCGACGGTGTTTTCACCCGAGGGCGAGGCCGACTCGCCCGATGAGGCCGGCAAAGCGATCGACGGCAATCCTTCGACCGTGTGGCCTATCGACACCTACACGGATCCCGTGCCGTTCCCGAGTTTCAAGAACGGCGTCGGGCTGATGCTCCAATTGGCAGCACCCACCAGGCTGGGCGAGGTCACCATCAACTTGAACAGCACCGGCACCGCCGTTGAGATCCGCTCGTCGCAGACGCCGACACCGTCATCACTGGCGGACACCACTGTGCTGACGCCCGCCACCACCCTCAAGCCAGGCTCGAACACGATCAAGGTGGACAACCCGTCCCCGACATCGAACGTGCTGGTCTGGGTATCCACGCTGGGCCAAGTCAACGGGCAGAGCCGCTCTGACATCGCCGAGATCACGCTCAAAGCCGCGTCCTGACGGCTATCCCCAGCGCCGCAAACTTGTGTCAGGACCCACCCTCAGCGCCGTTTAGTCACCTGATTGCCGTGATCTTCCGCGCCGATGCGTCAGCGTCCGGCGGTATAGCCCTGGCGGTACCTGTATGGCGACACTCCGACGGTGCAGACGTCGTCGGCGCTGACAGCCACCGTCTCCCCTCGGGTTTCGCTGATCGGGTGCACGCGTCGTGGCCACGCCACGACCTCGGCTATGCGCTGGCCGAACTGATTGCAGATCAAGTGGAGGCCAGCCCGTCCACCGACTCCGGCAGCGGAAGGGGCTGCGGGACAAACTCACTCGGCTGCGGATTGGCCTCGGGTGGGGAGGCCTCGGCCTCACTGAATGCGCCCCGAGGCGGCCTCGGCTGCCCGGCGCCCCCACCAGGTCGCGGCTCGCCCTGCCCGGTGCGTTCCAGGGGCTGACCCTAGTCGCTACGGGGGCAGCGTCTCCGACGTCACCGGGCGGGTCGACGTGGTGCTTACCGACGGCGGGGTCACCCTGCGGGTAACCCTTCCGGGGGATTCGACGGCGCGGCAGGCCCTGCACTCGGTGCCGCTTGGACACGTTGCGGGCCGGTCGTGGCGCCCGTGGCCCCTTGGTGTCCTCTGCGCTCGTCGCGTTGTTCAGGTGTCGAGATCCGCCAGGTCGGCGTCGTATGCGGCTAAAGCCCGAGCCGCGCCAACTCCTTTGCGGTCACCAGACGCTCGTGCTTGGCCGGATACCCCCGGCTCTTCATGCGGTGGTGGATCAGCCAGAAGGCGATCCGTGCGGCTCGCGTCTCGAATGTCCAGTTGATGTACACGGCGTTTCACTCCTGTCTTTGTATTGTTTGACTACCGGGCGGTAGTGGCCGAGGGCCCGACGTGTGCGACGAGCGGGGTGGCCACCGCGGCGGGTGTAACCGGGTTCAGGGCAAACCGGGGACGAGCGTGTTGGGACTGGTCAGTCCGGGGATGGCGCTGCCGGGAGCTTGAAGTCCCGGCAGCGAGCCTTGGCCGCCGATCAACATCGGCACGAGATCCACATAGTCGTTGACGGCGTTGAGCAATGCGCTGGGATCAAACGGCGCCGCTGGGGCCGGATCGTCGCTGGCGAGTGGTGATCGCGGCGAGGCTGCCGCGATACCGCTGCTTACCGTGAGCGCCGCCAGCGCGCCTGCCATGGCCAGCCCCGCAAAGCCGAGCCACTGCCGTGTCTTGGTGTGTGCAGTCATGTCCTTGCTCCCAACTCCGGCGTCGAGTGTGCTAGTGCACTCGAATCACTTTGGAAACAGTGGATGACGCCAGTCACATTTTGACCACGACTTCGTCACGACTCGCACCCTATGGCGTGGCTATCCTTTTCCGGCCAAACTCCTGTGGGAGCCTGCCCGCCGTCGCGGGGCCCATCTCGGGGCGGCGTGGCTCGTCGCTGGTGCGCAGGATCACTCGCTGTAGGGCGGGGTGATCGACGCGTCGCGCCGGCACACTCAATGCTGCGCTTGTACACGGAAGTGCTCGGCTTCACGACGGCGAGAACTCCTTGCGCCGCCGATGCCACGGTGCTCCAAAGCCGAATCCGGCAGGCGTTCGTGGCTCAGCGCCGTGCCGACGCCAGCGCCTCGGCGGCAGAGGCGGGAGCGGCCGGCTGGGTCCTGTACTGGTCGTCCTTGGTCACCGCGTAGGGCGCGTTGGGCATCGTCAACGCCAAGGACAAAGCTGGCAACGTTGCCGAACCTGCGAGTAAGACCGGCGTGGCAACTCCTTGCTCGATCGTCTTCACCGGGGCAGCGCCAGGGCCGTCGTTTCGCCGAAGCGATCGAGGTCGTCGGCGCCCATCCTGTAAGCCAGCTATGCGACCGGGTGGGAGGTGGGGGTCGCACTGGCATTGGCGGCCCACCCGCGTCCTGACGGCGCTATCCCCAGGCCCCCAAAGATGTGTCAGGACCCACCCTCAGCGCCGTTTAGTGTTCGGCTGTGGGGACCTGCGGGGGAATCGACCGGACAGACGCCGAGTTGCTGGCGGCGCACGTCGCCGGTGAGCAGTACGCCTTCGAGGAGCTGTTCTACCGTCACCACCGACAGCTCTATCGGCTGGCGCAGATCACCAGCCGCAACCCCGAGGACGCCGCGGACGCGCTGCAGGACGCGATGCTGTCGGCGCACCGCAGCGCTCCCCGCTTCCGCCACGACTCCGCGGTCAGCAGCTGGCTGTACCGCATTGTGGTGAACGCCTGCCTCGACCGGCTGCGGCGCAACAAGACACACCCCACCTCCGTGCTCGAGGACGACGTCTACCACGTCGGCGATCCGACGCCGCGGCTCGACACCGCGATCGTGGTGGAACGTGCGCTGCTGCGGCTTCCGGTCGAGCAGCGTGCCGCGGTGGTGGCGGTCGACATGCAGGGCTACTCGGTGGCCGAGACCGCACGCATGCTCGGCGTCGCCGAGGGCACCGTGAAGAGCCGCTGTTCGCGTGCCCGGGCCAAGCTGGCCGAGGCGCTCGAATATTTCAACGCCGGCGCCGCCGCGGCCGCCGAGCGGCTTAGTGAGTGATTCGCGGAACCGTGGCGGCCGAGCGGCCGTCTAACCCTTCGTGGTGGAGACTGGCTTGCGTCAGGGCATGGCACGACCGGCGGGGGCAGCGATGGACGACGACGCGGGCCACGAGCCCGGCGCTGCCCACGTACCGATCACGCCCGAGCTGCTGGCCGACCTGCAGGCGGGTCTGCTCGATGACGCCACCGCCGTGGAGCTGCGCCAGCGGGTTCGCACCGACACTGGCGCCGCGGAGATGCTGGCCGCACTCGACCGGGTCCGCCGTGAACTGGCCGACCTCGGCACCGATCACGCCTCCGCACCCGAGGTCCCGGCCGCGGTGACCGCGCGGGTTGGCACCGCCTTGCAGGCCGCACCGCCGCATCGCCCGCCCCGCGAGCCCGCCCATTCGGTTCGGCGCACCCCGCGGTGGCAGGTGGTCACGCTCGTGGCGGGTGTCGGGGCCGCGGTTGTCGGCGTGGTCGTCGGCGCGCTGATGCTGGTGCGTGACCCCGCACCGACCCGCTCGGCGGGGCCGACGGCCGAGAGCATCACGGTGTCGCGGCCTGCGGTCCAGCTGCCATTGTCGGATTCACAGATCGTCGGCCTGCTGTCACACAGCCCGGACTACGGCCCCCTCGCGGATCCCCAACAGCGCGCGTCCTGCCTCGGCGGACTTGGCTACTCGGCGGCCACACCGGTGCTGGGCGCGCAACCGGTCGACATGCGCGGGCGGCCCGCGGTGCTCCTGGTGCTGGCCGCCGACACGCCGAGGACGCTGCGCGCGCTGGTCGTCGAGCCAAACTGCAATTCGGCTCACACCGGGCTGCTGGCCAACACGTTGGTCACTCGTCCGTAATCTGTCCTGCAGGCCGCGGGGAACACCGGGGCATACGCTGGTGTTTGTACCCTTGCCGACGTGATACGGCAGAAAGGCTCGCATGACCTCCTCATCCACGGTTCATGACGTCATCGTCATCGGCTCAGGTCCGGCCGGCTACACGGCAGCCATCTACGCGGCCCGCGCACAGCTCAAACCGCTGGTGTTCGAAGGCACCCAGTTCGGTGGCGCGCTGATGACCACCACCGAGGTGGAGAACTACCCCGGCTTCCGTGACGGCATCACCGGACCCGAATTGATGGACGAGATGCGTGAGCAGGCGCTGCGCTTCGGCGCGGATTTGCGGATGGACGACGTCGACGCGGTCTCCCTGGACGGGCCCGTGAAGTCCGTCACCGTCGGCGACGAGACGTATCAGGCGCGTTCCATCATTCTCGCGATGGGTGCAGCGGCCCGGCACCTTGGCGTGCCCGGTGAGGAAGCGCTGATCGGCATGGGTGTGAGCACCTGCGCCACCTGTGACGGGTTCTTCTTCCGCGACCAGGACATAGCGGTGGTCGGCGGTGGAGATTCGGCGATGGAGGAGGCCACCTTCCTGACCCGCTTCGCCCGCAGCGTCACCCTGATCCACCGCCGCGACGAGTTCCGGGCGTCCAGGATCATGCTTGAGCGCGCCCGCGCCAACGACAAGATCCAGTTCCTCACCAACACCCAGGTGACCGCGATCGAGGGCGATCCGAAGGTCTCCGGCGTGCGGCTACGCAACGCGGTTACCGGCGAGGAGTCCACGCTGGCCGTCACCGGCGTGTTCGTCGCGATCGGCCACGACCCCCGCTCGGAACTCGTTCGCGGTCAGGTCGACCTCGACGCGGAGGGCTACGTGCAGGTCGAGGGCCGCACCACAAGCACGTCGGTCGAAGGGGTCTTCGCGTCGGGCGACCTCGTCGACCACACCTACCGCCAGGCCATCACCGCGGCAGGCACCGGCTGTTCGGCCTCCATCGACGCCGAACGCTGGCTCGCTGAAACCGCTTCCGCCACAACCGATGACAGCACCGATCTGATTGGAGCACCGCTATGACCGGGACTTCTGGGACTTCCGCAACAGTCGCCGTGACCGACGACTCGTTTTCCGACGACGTCCTGTCGAGCAGCACCCCGGTGCTGGTGGACTTCTGGGCCACCTGGTGCGGGCCGTGCAAGATGGTCGCTCCGGTGCTCGAGGAGATCGCCAACGAGAAGGCCGGTGCGTTGCGGGTGGCCAAGCTCGACGTCGACGCCAATCCCGCCACCGCGCGCGACTTCCAGGTGGTGTCGATCCCGACGATGATCCTGTTCAAGGACGGCGCTCCGGTGAAGCGGATCGTCGGCGCGAAGGGCAAGGCCGCGCTGCTGCGCGAGCTCGCTGACGTGGTCTAACGCCGCAATCCGCTGACCGGACACCCGCCTGGGGTTTTCTCCAAAGTGGGCTCCGTCTGCGACAATGCTGCCTAGCCTGTCTTTGCTTCGTCAGCGCGATTTCCGCTGACAACCGTGACCGAAAGGGCTGGTATGTCGAGTCTGCGTCGCGGTGACCGCGGGGGTGCGGTAACCGAGATCCGGGCGGCACTGGTGGCGTTGGGCCTCATCGATAGCCCCGACGAGGATCTGACCACCGGTAAGCACGTCGCGGTGGATGTCTTCGACGGCGAACTCGACCACGCGGTGCGCGCGTTTCAGCAGCACCGCGGATTGCTCGTCGACGGCATCGTCGGTGAGGCGACTTTCCGTGCGCTGAAAGAAGCTTCGTACCGGCTGGGCGCACGCACGCTCAATCACCAGTTCGGTGCGCCGATGTACGGCGACGACGTGGCGACCTTGCAGGCCCGGCTGCAGGATATCGGCTTCTACACCGGGCTCGTCGACGGCCACTTCGGTCTGCAGACGCACAACGCGCTGATGTCGTACCAACGTGAGTACGGACTTTATCCCGACGGGATCTGCGGCCCGGAAACGTTGCGCTCCTTGTACTTCCTGGGTTCGCGCGTTACCGGCGGCTCCCCTCACGCCATCCGCGAAGAGGAGTTGGTGCGGCGCTCCGGCCCACGCCTTTCCGGCAAGCGGATCATCATCGATCCCGGCCGCGGCGGTAGCGATCACGGCCTGATCATGAACGGCCCCGCGGGGCCGATCAGCGAGGCAGACATCTTGTGGGACTTGGCAAGTCGACTCGAGGGCCGGATGACGGCCATCGGCATGGAGACCTTCTTGTCACGGCCGGTCAACCGTGCCCCGTCCGACGCCGAACGCGCCGCGACGGCCAATACCGTCGGCGCAGACTTGATGATCAGCCTGCGGTGCGCCACTCAAGCCAGCCCTGCGGCCAACGGCGTGGCGTCGTTCCACTTCGGCAACTCGCACGGGTCGGTGTCCACCATCGGCCGCAATCTGTCCGACTTCATTCAGCGAGAAGTGGTGGCGCGCACCGGTTTACGTGACTGCCGCACCCACGGGCGGACCTGGGACCTACTGCGACTGACTCGGATGCCCACCATACAGGTCGACGTCGGCTACATCACCAATCCGCGCGACCGGGACATGCTTGTGCAAGCGCACTCCCGCGACTCGATCGCCGAAGGTGTGCTTGCCGCCGTCAAGCGGCTGTACCTACTCGGCAAGAACGACCGCCCAACGGGCACATTCACCTTCGCCGAGCTGCTGGCTCATGAACTGTCGGTCGAACAGGCCGGCCGCGTCAGCCCGACCTAATCCGCTAGGAGCACGGGCTCGCACCCGCACCGACCGGCTGTTGCAGCTGCGCGGTTTCCAGTAACCGCTCCAACGCCGCCTCGACATCGGCCTTCCAGCCCAATCCCTGCTCGAGTTCGAGCCGCAGCCGCGGGAAGTACCTGTGGTGCGTGACGACGACGAAGCCGGCGTCCTGCAACAGATCGGCGTCCAGCACGCACTGGTCTACCGAACAGTCGCCGAGCACCTCGACGACGGGACGCAGCTCGGGCGACACCAGTCGCGGGTCGAGCAGCTCGGTCACCTCAGCGGTATGCCCGAACGCTTCGAGCGCCCGCGCGCCGCGGCGGACGAGATCGCCGACCACCGATGCGATCAAGTGACGGGACAATCCCTCGGCTTCATTTCCGGACTCCACGCCGAGTGAGGTGAGCAGGACGGCGTCGGCGCTCACCGGCCCGGTGGGGAACCGGCGCGCACGCGGCACAGCACCCGGCGGCGCGTAGAACGCGTACCCCAGGCATGGATTGTCCCCCGCACCGGGTGACGTCGCGGCAATCTGGACGTCGCCGACCGCCGGCTCGCTGTCTCGGCAATGCACCGCCATCTGACCGCACGACCCCCACTCGAGCATGACCATGGACAGCCAGGCTTCCTTCTCGAATTCGGGGTCGCTCAGGTGATCGTCGGCGCGCAGGGTCGACGGATCCACCTCCCAGTACACGCATCTGCGTGCGTGCTTGGGCAGCTGCTCGAACGCTTCGAGCCGCAGGGGCGTAATTCGCGCTGCCACTAAACTCCCCGGATTCTATGCGGTGCTGAAATGCACGGCTGCCACTCAAGGATAGAAGGATGTGCGTCCGACTGCCCGCATTCGCCGGCTTCGCTCATCGACGGCGGCCCTCGGATCGAATCCCGTTGCTACACATGGATTTTCCTTCGTGCATGGCGTGAGGGAGTGCTGCTGAGGAGGTTTGTGTCACAGTGACGTAATTACGCCGTGTACTAGGTCAGCCCTTGGACGAGCTCATTAGGTCGACTATCCGCTGCAGGTCCTCGACCGACCCGAACTCCACCACGATCTTCCCCTTGCGTTTGCCAAGGCTGACTGTAACGCGGGTGTCGAATGCCGTCGACAGCCGTTCAGCAACGTCCTGCAGACCCGGCATGTGGATCGGCTTGCGGCGCGGCGCGGACGGCGTCGCGGTGTCCTCGCGGTTCGCCAGCGTGACCGCCTCTTCGGTGGCGCGCACCGACAGGCCCTCCGCGACGATGCGGGCTGCCAGCTCTTCCTGCTGCTCTGGGGTTCCCTCAAGGGCCAGCAAGGCGCGGGCGTGTCCGGCCGACAGCACGCCTGCGGCCACGCGCCGCTGCACCGCGATCGGCAAACGCAGCAGCCGGATCATGTTGGTGATCAGCGGACGGGACCTCCCGATGCGGGCAGCGAGTTCGTCATGGGTGACCGCGAACTCCTCGAGCAGCTGCTGATAGGCCGCCGCCTCTTCCAACGGGTTCAGCTGGGCGCGGTGGATGTTCTCCAGCAGGGCGTCGCGCAGCATGCTGTCATCGGCGGTCTCCCGCACGATCGCGGGGATGGTCGCCAGGCCGGCCTGCTGGGCCGCGCGCCAGCGCCTCTCCCCCATGACGAGCTGGTATCGCGGCAAGCCGGGAGGCGCCGCCGGTACCGCGCGTACGACGATCGGCTGCATCAGGCCGAACTCGCGGATGGAGTGAACGAGTTCCGCCAGCGCCTCCTCGTCGAAGGCTTGGCGGGGCTGCCGCGGGTTCGGCTCGATCACCGACGGATCGATCTCGCGGTAGACGGCGCCGACGTCGGAGGCGGCCGCGACCGGTGCGCCGCCCATGACGACGTCGGCGGCCGCGTCGCCCATCCGATGGCCAGGTACCACCGCGTCGCCGTCGGCGGGCCCGGTGGGAATGAGGGAAGCCAGTCCACGGCCGAGGCCGCTTCGCTTTCGTGTCGGCTGGGTCATGCTGGTCCCTTCGTGGAAGACGGTGCGCGCTCGGCGATTTCGCGGCTGGCGTCGATGTAGCTCATCGCCCCACGCGAGCCGGGGTCGTAGTCGAGGATCGTCATGCCGTATCCGGGCGCCTCCGAAACCTTGACGCTGCGCGGGATGATCGTCTGCAGCACCTTGTCGCCGAAGTGTGTCCGCACATCCGCGGCGACCTGATCGGCGAGCTTGGTGCGGCCGTCGTACATGGTCAGGATCACGGTCGACACCTTCAGGTGAGGATTGAGATGCGATTTGACCATCTCGATGTTGCGCAGCAATTGACCCACGCCCTCAAGGGCGTAGTACTCGCACTGGATTGGGATCAGCACCTCGGGGGCGGCCACAAGTGCGTTGATGGTCAACAGTCCCAGCGATGGCGGGCAATCGATGAAGACGTAGTCGAAGTCGTGCTGTGCCAACTCGACGAGCGCGGTTCGCAGCCGGCCCTCTCGCGCCACCATGCTGACCAATTCGATCTCCGCGCCCGCAAGGTCTATGGTCGCCGGAACGCAGAACAAGCGAGCGCTGTGTGGGCTGCGCTGCAGCGCGTCGCGCAGCGGAATCTCACCGATCAGAACTTCATAGGACGACGGCGTTCCCTCCCGGTGCTCGACACCGAGCGCGGTGCTGGCATTGCCCTGCGGGTCAAGATCGATGACAAGTGTCTTCAGCCCTTGCAACGCCAGCGCCGCCGCTACATTGACCGCCGTTGTCGTCTTGCCGACGCCGCCCTTCTGGTTGGCAATGGTGAAGACACGTTGATGTGCGGGTCGCGGCAGGCTGCCATGGCGGGCGTGCAGCAATTGCATCGCGCGCTGGGCTTCGGCGCCGATCGGTGTATCCAGCTCGGCTTCGTCGGCCCACGATTCGGGAGGCGCGGCGGTCCATGTTTCACGTGAAACATCCGGGCGTTGCGTCACGTCGGGGGGCGTCGGTGCGCCCTCGGGGACCGAACTCATCCTCTCCTCCTGCCCGGTCGTGACGGCCGGTTGGTCACCCGAACCGGTGCCTCCCGCCGCGCCACGACCGCGGTCGCGGATGGTTCCAAGAAATCCGCGCCACATTTCATCACCCTTACATCGACGGCACCGAGCGACGCCATCACACGCCGGTGCTCCTGGATTTCTTCCTCGGCGCGCTCGCCTTTCATCGCCACCATCCGTCCATCGGGACGCAGCAGCGGCACGCTCCACTTCGTCAATTTGTCCAGCGGCGCCACCGCCCTGGAGACAACCGCGTCCATCTCCCCCACTTGCTGTCGCACGGACCGGTCTTCCGCCCGCCCCCGAACGATCGTGATCTCGAGGCCGAGATCGTCGACCACCTCGCGTAGGAACTCGCTGCGGCGAAGGAGTGGTTCGATGAGCGTTAGCTGAAGGTCGGGCCGGGCCAACGCCAACGGTATCCCGGGCAGGCCCGCTCCACTACCAATGTCGGCGATCCGCTCGTTGTCACCCAGCAGTTCCGCGATTGCGGCGCTATTCAATATGTGGCGGTCCCATATCCGGTCCACCTCGCGCGGCCCGAGCAGGCCGCGTTCCACACCGGCGCCGGCCAGGATTTCCGCGTACCGCTGAGCGCGATCCACCCTCGATCCGAAGAGGGCCTCGGCGGCTCGCGGCGCCGCGGACACCTCTACATGTTTCACG
Source organism: uncultured Actinomycetota bacterium (assembly GCA_963770305.1). Lineage (GTDB taxonomy): Bacteria > Actinomycetota > Actinomycetes > Mycobacteriales > Mycobacteriaceae > Mycobacterium. The sequence goes on along the minus strand of CAVYPB010000038.1, from coordinate 774,826 downwards.
TGAAACATCCTCCGGATCTCGCGGGCCGGAACGGGCATTCGCGGCACGAACTACATCTATGTAACTCTGTCTTCAGTCGTGGCGGGGGTACCGCCCGCTTGCGGGGGAAACCACGACGCGTCGCGACGGCTCCACGCCCTCGCTCTCGCTGTGCACGCCGTCGACGGCCGCCACCGCGTCGTGCACGATCTTCCGCTCGAATGGCGTCATTGGCGAGAGCTCTTCTCGCTCCCCCGTCGCGAGCACCCGGTGCGCCACCTTGTCGCCCAGCGCGGCCAACTCATCGCGGCGGCGGCGGCGCCAGCGGGCGATGTCGAGCATCAGCCGGCTGCGCTCACCGGTCTTCTGATGCACCGCCAGCCGGGTCAGCTCCTGGAGCGCGTCGAGCACCTCGCCCTTGCGGCCCACCAACTTGCGACAGCTCGTCGCCGCCGTCGATGCTCACCACCGCGCGGTCGCCCTCGACGTCCAGATCGATGTCGCCGTCGAAGTCCAACAGGTCCAGCAACTCTTCGAGATAGTCGCCGGCGATCTCGCCCTCAGCCACCAATCGCTCTTCCAGACTCGTCGGTAGCTCACTGGCGCGCTCTCCGTGCCGTTCTCCTCGTCCACCAAATCGTCGGTGCGTTCGGTCGTTTCGGCGTCCGTCATGTCTGTCTCTCCCTCATCCACCGGATACTGCTCCGGTCAGCGTTTCCGTCTCTTGGGCCGCGCGCCTGGGCGCGGAGTCGCACCTGGACGCGGTGCGGGGTTGGCCGCCGTACTGCCCCCTTCGGCTGTGCCGTACTCGAATCCGGCCTCGCCGTCGGTCCCCAACTCGGTTCCCGTGGGTTCGGCGTCTGACGGGCCCTCGGTCGCGGCGGGCGGTGCCTTGCGCGCCGCTTCGGTTTGGCGCCGGGTTGCGGCGCGTTGGCCGCGCGCCGCTCGAGTGCTTCGACCTTCTTCGCCTCTTCCTCTTTCTCGATCATTCCGAAGACGAGTGCTGCTGGCCGAACGTCCAGATGTTGTTCGCGAACCAGTAGAAGATGATCGCCAACGGCAGGATCACGCCACTGATCACCACACCGAACGGGAAGACGTAGAGCATCAGCCGGTTCATGATCCGCGTCTGCGGGTTGGCCGCTGCCTCGGGGCTCTGCCGGGCTATCGACGCCCGGCTGTTCAAGTACGTCGCGATGCTCGCCAGGATCATCACGGGCAAGCCCACCCCGATCACGGCGCCGCGACTGAATTCACTGAACGCATCCAGGCCGCTCGGTCTGGGTCATCGATGCGCCCAGCGGCGCCCCGAACAGGTTCGCGTCCAGGAAGTGCCCGACGTCGGCGGGGCTGAAGATGTAATTGCCGGTCGCGCGGTTCTGCTCCACCGTCAGGTGCGGACCGAAGGTGGTCGCCATGAACCCGCCGGTCACCGTTCGGTTGAACGACCGCAGCACGTGATACAGCCCGAGGAACACCGGCAGCTGGGCAAGCACGGGAAGGCAACCCATCAACGGGTTGAAGCCGTGTTCGCGTTGCAGCTTCTGCATCTCCAGCGCCATCCGCTGGCGATCCTTGCCGTACTTCTTCTGCAGCGCCTTGATCTGGGGCTGCAGTTCCTGCATCTGTCGCGTGGTCCGGATCTGGCGGACGAACGGCTTGTACAGCATCGCGCGCAGCGTGAAGACCAAGAACATCACCGCGAGCATCCACGCGAAGAAATTCGACGGGCCGAGGACGAACGCGAACGCCTTGTACCAGACCCACATGATCGCCGACACCGGCCAGTAGATGATGTCGAGGCTGAACCAATCAAACACGCGTATTGCTCTCTTCTCGCAACGCTGGGGTATCCCAGAGATCGTGGGCCTGTGCGTCCTCGCCGCCGTGCAGATGCGAGGCGCCGCGACGTTCGGGTATCGGATCCCATCCTCCCCGATGCCACGGCCCGCACTTCAGCAGCCGCACCACCGCCAGCCAGCCGCCGCGGATCAAGCCGTACTCGGTAAGCGCCTCGACGGCGTACTGGCTACAGGTCGGACTGAACCGGCACGTGGGCATCCGCATCGGCGACACGGTGTGGCGGTACAGCTCGATGAGGAAAATCACGCCGCGGGCGACGGCCGAGCCGTTCCGTCCCATCTGAGCCGTCGAACCCACTGACGCCATCAGCGTGGCGCCCCGGTTCGCGGGCGGGTCCGCCGCAGCGCCGTCCGCAGTTCTTGTTCGAGCCGCGCCGAGATGGCGTACCTGCTGCTCGGCAGCGCCCGGATCACCACCCGGTCCGCGGGGTCCAGCTCGTCCACCATCGTGCGCGCGACGTGGCGCAGCCGGCGGGCAACCCGGTGCCGCTGTACCGCGCTGCCAACAGATTTCGAGACGACCAGACCGATCCGCGGTCCGTCGTCGAAGGTCCCGTCGGAAGACCGCAACGCGTGCACCACGAGATCGGGCTGCACCGCACGCACCCCTTGGCTGACCGTGGCACCGAATTCCGTCGATCGCGTCATCCGGTACCGCGCCGGAAGCACCGCGCTAGATCCCGCGTCGAATCACGCAGTCAGCTTGCGGCGACCCTTGCCGCGCCGGTTCGACACGATCGCCCGGCCGGCCCGGGTGCGCATCCGCAGCCGGAAGCCATGCACCCGCGCCCGACGGCGGTTGTTGGGCTGAAAGGTCCGTTTGCCCTTGGCCACGGCTGTTCACTCCTCGTTGCGTGGCACCCGCAACCCACCGCGATGAATCCTCATGCCGGTGGGGACGCGATTGCCGTTGGTAAGCTCGTCCGTCTCGCTTGCTAACCGGCGCGGTCTCCAGAGATTCCTGGGTCGCAGCCGTATCGCCACGTGCGGGCGACTGTTCGAGGGTACTGACGAGAATTCGCTGGGTCAAACCTCGCCCGACCCGGCCCGGCCAGTGGCCGGACGGTTTACAACCGCCACAGCCGTCACGCAGTTTGCAGACACCGTCAAGGAAGCCGCGAGCAATGTTGCAGAACGGTTGGCACCCGCGCCGAAAACTGTTAGCTTCTGCCAATGCCGTTTCGATAACGGAATGGCGACAGACAACGAAGCGAGGATGCCCACACAGTCGCGAGCCCACAGTGCGCACAACCACTGTGACGAGCCCCGGCCCGCGGCGTCCACGCCGGTAGACAACAGAGCGACGACGGCTGTCCTGTCTCCACAACCTGTGGATAACTATGTGGACAGTTCGTCATCGTTCCTTTGGTCGTCTCTAGACCGGCCGCGAGGGGGTGCTCGTCATTGACAGCTGACCCCGATCCCCCCTTCGTCGCCGTCTGGAACAACGTGGTTGCCGAACTCAACGGCGACTCCGACACCGGCGAAACCCTCAACGGGGATTCCACCATCCCCACCCTCACGCCCCAGCAAAGAGCCTGGTTGAAGCTGGTTCAGCCGCTTGTCATCACCGAGGGGTTTGCCCTGCTGTCGGTGCCGACGCCCTTCGTGCAAAACGAGATCGAACGCCACCTCCGCGAGCCGATCATCACCGCGCTCAGCCGTCAGCTCGGCCAGCGCGTCGAACTCGGTGTCCGGATCGCCGGCCCGACTTCCGAGGAAGCCGACGACTGGCGTGAACGGGTTCGTCCGGCACCCCCGCCACCGCGGAACCCGACGAAGTCGATGAGGACTCCGAGGCTCGCGCCAGCGCGGAGGAAAGCTGGCCGACCTACTTCTCCAACCGACTCCCGAACACCCCCGCCGGTGAACCCACCTCGGTCAATCTGAACCGCCGGTACACCTTCGACACGTTCGTCATCGGGGCCTCGAACAGGTTCGCTCATGCCGCGACGCTCGCGATTGCTGAGGCGCCCGCGCGAGCCTACAACCCTCTGTTCATCTGGGGCGAATCCGGACTCGGCAAGACGCACCTCTTGCACGCCGCCGGAAACTACGCCCAGCGGCTCTTCCCCGGCATGCGCGTCAAGTACGTCTCCACCGAAGAGTTCACCAACGACTTCATCAACTCCCTGCGCGATGACCGCAAAGCATCGTTCAAACGCAGCTACCGCGACATCGATGTGCTGCTGGTCGACGACATCCAGTTCATCGAGGGCAAGGAAGGCATCCAGGAGGAGTTCTTCCACACCTTCAACACGCTGCACAACGCGAACAAGCAGATCGTCATCTCCTCCGATCGTCCGCCCAAGCAGCTGGCCACGCTCGAGGATCGACTGCGCACCCGGTTCGAGTGGGGACTGATCACCGACGTCCAGCCACCCGAACTCGAGACCCGCATCGCGATTCTTCGCAAGAAGGCCCAGATGGACCGGCTCGACGTGCCCGGCGACGTGCTCGAGCTCATCGCCAGCAGCATCGAGCGCAACATCCGTGAACTCGAGGGTGCGCTGATCCGCGTCACCGCGTTCGCGTCGCTTAACAAAACACCGATCGACAAGTCGTTGGCCGAGATCGTGCTGCGCGACCTGATCGCCGATGCCGGCACCATGCAGATCAGCGCCGCAGCGATCATGGCTGCCACCGCCGAGTACTTTGAAACCACCATCGAGGAGCTGCGCGGACCGGGCAAGACACGGGCGTTGGCGCAATCCCGCCAGATCGCGATGTATCTGTGCCGCGAACTCACCGATCTGTCGCTACCAAAGATCGGCCAGGCGTTCGGCCGCGACCACACCACGGTGATGTATGCCGAGAAGAAGATTCGCGGCGAGATGGCCGAGCGCCGCGAGGTGTTCGATCATGTCAAGGAACTCACCACTCGAATCCGCCAGCGCTCCAAGCGTTGAGTTCTTACATCGACTGCACGCTTCTTTGTACCCAAACGTCGAGCAACTGCGCCGACAATCGTGCGTTCGACACGGACCGGCTGAAAAATTCTTGAAAAAACTTCCGCACCGTCGGTATCACTTGTCACATCGATGCGGTGTGGATCCCGGTGTGGACAACTCGCTGCCAACCATCGGATTACCCGCCGCTTCGCTCACAACGCGGTTGAAGTCCACAATGCGCCCGACGGCGGTGTCCGACTGTTCACAATTCACTCACAACCCGACACACATGCCACGCTGGGCCGACATCGGTTTATCCCCAGTGTCCACAATCCCTATTACTGTTGCTTCTATATCTCCGAAGTTACTTCTTAGAAGAAGGCACCTGGGGACACATCGATCCACGTTGCGCAGAGCCGATTAACGACGCTTGATGTCACCCCGATCGATTAGCTTTCAAGTTGAGCCCGAAAGCTCTACGGTGGTTCATCGGCAGCCGTTACGGTCGTCGGTACGTCTCGGGGAGACGCGTGGTGAGATACCGAGAAACCGCTGGTTAGACCTTATTGTGGTGTGGATCGAAGGGACGCTATGGACGTGGCGACAACAACGGTTGGTCTCACCGATTTGAAGTTCCGGCTCGTTCGCGAAGACTTCGCCGACGCCGTGGCCTGGGTTGCCAGGAATTTGCCGACAAGGCCCACCGTGCCCGTCCTCGCCGGCGTGTTGCTCACCGGGTCTGACGACGGGTTGAAGATTTCGGGGTTCGACTACGAAGTGTCGGCCGAGGTACAGGTTGCTGCCGAAATCGCTTCTCCTGGAAGCGTTTTGGTGTCAGGCCGGCTGCTGTCCGACATCACCAGGGCGTTGCCGGCCAAGCCGGTCGACGTCAGCGTCGAAGGCACCAGGGTGTCATTGACCTGCGGGAGCGCACGGTTCTCCCTGCCGACGATGGCGGTCGAGGACTATCCCGCGCTGCCTGCGCTGCCCGAGGACACGGGTGTCATTTCGTCGGAGTTGTTCGCCGAAGCGATCGGGCAGGTCGCGGTCGCGGCGGGCCGCGATGACACCCTGCCGATGCTGACCGGCATCCGTGTCGAGATTTCCGGCGAGAAGGTGGTTTTGGCGGCCACCGACAGGTTCCGGCTTGCGGTGCGTGAGCTGACCTGGTCGACGGAATCGGCGGATATCGAGGCCGCGGTGCTGGTGCCTGCCAAGACGCTGGCGGAAGCCGCGAAGGCCGGGGCCGACGGTGCGGACGTGCATCTGTCATTGGGCGCCGGGTCGACGGTCGGCAAAGAGGGCCTGCTCGGTATTCGCAGCGACGGCAAGCGCAGCACCACCAGACTGCTGGACGCCGAGTTCCCGAAGTTTCGACAGCTGTTGCCCGCCGAGCACACGGCGATCGCGACCGTCGGTGTCGCAGAGCTCACCGAGGCGATCAAACGTGTCGCGCTGGTGGCGGATCGCGGCGCGCAGGTGCGGATGGAGTTCGCCGACGACGTGTTGCGGCTGTCGGCCGGCGCCGACGACGTCGGCCGGGCCGAAGAGGATCTTCCTGTCGAGTTCTTGGGTGACCCGCTGACGATCGCCTTCAACCCGACGTATCTGACAGACGGCCTGGGTTCGTTGCATTCGGAGCGGGTGACGTTTGGCTTCACGACACCCAGCCGTCCAGCGGTGTTGCGTCCGTCGGGTGAGGATGATGGGTCTGTCGGCGCGAACGGCCCCTTCCCGGCCGCTCAAACCGACTACGTCTATCTGCTGATGCCGGTGCGGCTCCCGGGCTGACCGGCCCTATCGCCACGAAAGAGACGCGCACATGCAACTGGGTCTCGTCGGGCTTGGCAAAATGGGTTTCAACATGCGGGAGCGCCTGCGCGAAGGCGGGCACGAGGTGATCGGGTACGACCCCCGGCCGGAGGTCACCGACGTGCCGACGCTCGCGGCGCTTGCGGATGCGCTCATTGCACCGCGGGTGGTGTGGGTGATGGTGCCGTCCGGGCCAATCACTGATGAGACCATCACGTCGCTTGCCCAGGAACTCGCCGAGGGCGACCTGGTCATCGACGGCGGCAACTCGCGCTACACCGAAGACGGTCCGCACGAAAAACTGTTGGGAGAGAAGGGAATCGCGTTTATCGACGCCGGTGTGTCGGGCGGCATCTGGGGTTTGAAGGAAGGCTATGGCCTGATGGTCGGCGGCAGTGACGCCGACGTCGAACGCGCGATGCCGATCTTCGACACGTTGCGCCCACCCGGTCCGCGCGAAGACGGGTTTCGTCCACGCGGGCCCGGTCGGCGCAGGCCATTACGCAAAGATGGTGCACAACGGCATCGAGTACGGCCTGATGACGGCATACGCCGAGGGCTACGAGCTGCTGGCGGCTGAGGATCTGATCAAGGACACCCAAGCCGTCATCCAGGCCTGGACGAACGGCACGGTGGTGCGGTCCTGGCTGCAGCAGCTACTGGCCAAGGCGCTCAAGGAAGATCCGAAGTTCGACCAGATCACCGGCTACACCGAGGACTCCGGCGAAGGCCGGTGGACGGTCGAGGAGGCCATCCAGCCACCGCGTCCCGATGCCGGTGATCGCGGCTTCCCTGTTCGCCCGGTTCGCGTCCCGACAGGACGACTCACCGACGATGAAAGCGGTGTCGGCGCTGCGTAACCAGTTTGGTGGCCACGCCGTCAAGAGGATCAGTGAGTCGGGGTGACCGGCGGGGCAGGAGCGCTGGGGGCACTCCCCTCGCAAGCTGGGGGCCCGCCCGCCCGCAGGGCTGGGGGACGATGAGGGGGCAGTGGGAGTGTACGTCCGGCACCTTGCGCTGACCGACTTCCGCTCGTGGGCGCGAATCGAACTCGATCTCGAGCCCGGTCGGACGGTCTTCGTGGGTGCGAACGGCTTCGGTAAGACGAACCTGGTTGAAGCCCTGTGGTATTCGGCGACGCTCGGATCCCACCGGGTAGCCGCCGACGCACCGCTGATCCGCACGGGTGCAGAGCGGGCGGTGGTGTCGACGATCGTGGTGAGCGACGGACGGGAGTTGGCCGTCGACGTCGAGATCACGGCAGGGCGTGCCAACAAGGCGCGGTTGAACCGCTCCCCCGTTCGCAATGCGCGTGAGGTGCTCGGCGTGTTGCGCGCCGTGCTGTTCGCACCCGAGGACCTGGCCCTGGTCCGCGGCGATCCCAGCGAACGCCGCCGTTACCTCGACGAATTGGCCACCACGCGCCGCCCGCGCGTCGGTGCGGTGCGCGCGGACTACGACAAGGTGCTGCGGCAGCGCGCCGCGTTGCTGAAGACCGCGGGCCCTGCCCGCCGCGGTGACCGCAGTGTGCTCGACACACTCGACGTATGGGACGGGCACCTCGCCGCGCACGGCGCGCAACTGATCGCGGCGCGCGTCGAGCTCGTCAATCAGCTCGCCCCTGAGGTGGAAAAGGCGTACCAACTGCTGGCGCCGTCGTCACGTCCGGCCTCGATCCAGTACCGCAGCGGCGTCGACGTGATCGAGAACGAGGCGGCGGCGGGCAACCACAGTGCGGAGCTTTTCGAGGCTGCGCTGCTGGATGCGCTGGCAAGGCGCCGCGACGCCGAACTCGAACGCGGCGTGTGCCTGGTGGGTCCGCACCGCGACGACCTCGAGTTGCGGCTGGGCGATCACGTTGCGAAAGGCTTTGCAAGCCATGGGGAATCGTGGTCGATGGCGTTGTCTCTGCGGCTCGCCGCATACGAGCTACTGCGGGCGGATGGCGGAGATCCGGTGCTGTTATTGGACGACGTGTTCGCCGAACTCGACAGTGTTCGCCGGCAGGCACTGGCCAACGTCGCCGCGGATGCAGAACAGGTACTGGTGACCGCCGCAGTGCACGACGATATTCCCTCCGACTGGGATGCCCGGCGGATCGACATCGCGATGCGCGACGAGGATGCCGGCCCGGTTTCGATGGTGCAGCCATGACCACCCGAAAACGATCGCGAGTGAGGATCGCAGCGAGGACCGGAGCGAGCGTGAGTTGAGGCGATGACTGACGACGACGACGACACCGAAACCGGCCCACCCGCCCACTTGGCCGGTCTATCAGGCATGGACCTGGTGCGGCGCACGCTCGAGGAGGCGCGCGGCGCGGCGCGGACCCAGGGCAAGGACGTGGGCCGTGGCCGCAGGTCGCCCGGCCGCCGCCGCGTGGCCGGAACCAGCCGTCGCCGCTGGTCGGGGCCCGGCCCAGACTCGCGGGACCCACAGCCGCTGGGGTCGGTAACGCGCGAACTTGCGCGTAGCCGCGGCTGGTCGGGGCGGGTTGCCGAGGGGTCGGTAATCGGCCGGTGGTCGGTGGTGGTCGGGGAGCAGATCGCCGCTCATGCCACGCCGATGTCGCTGAACGACGGAATGCTCACCGTATCCGCCGAATCGACGGCATGGGCCACGCAGCTGCGGATGGTGCAGGCGCAACTGTTAGCCAAGATCGCCGCGGCGGTCGGGGACGGGGTGGTGAAGGCGCTGAAGATCGTCGGACCGGTCGCCCCGTCGTGGCGCAAAGGGCGGTATCACATCGCCGGCCGGGGGCCCCGCGACACGTACGGATGACCCGACGGCCGCGGTTGGCTGAGAGCCACGAGAAGGCGGCGACTCTACCTCTTAAGCGTCTTGACGCACCTCGGACCGAAAAATTCCACAGACGGCGCGGATAGATGGGTAGAAACGCCGCCGCAGAATCGGTGCTGTGGCGATCGGACGGTAGACTAATCACATGACTTGCCGGCGGTAATCACTACCGCCAGAGCACCACCCCATCCAGAGAGTAGGGAACCTTCCACCCGTGGCTGCTGCGAAGAAGAAAGCACAACAGGAGTACGGCGCCCAATCGATCACGATTCTCGAGGGGCTGGAGGCCGTCCGCAAACGTCCGGGCATGTACATCGGCTCCACCGGTGAGCGTGGTCTGCACCACCTCGTGTGGGAGGTCGTGGACAACGCGGTGGACGAGGCGATGGCCGGTTACGCCACCCGAGTGGACGTGAAACTGCTCGAGGACGGCGGCGTCGAGGTCACCGACGACGGCCGCGGCATCCCGGTGGCCATGCACGCCTCGGGAATTCCCACCGTCGACGTCGTGATGACCCAGCTGCACGCCGGCGGAAAGTTCGACAGCGAACACGGCGCCTACGCGGTGTCGGGAGGCCTGCATGGCGTCGGTGTCTCCGTGGTCAATGCGCTGTCCAAGCGGCTCGAAGTCGAGATCCGCCGCGACGGCCACGAGTGGTCGCAGTACTACGACCATTCCGAGCCGGGCACCCTGAAACAAGGCGAGGCCACCAAGAAGACCGGAACAACGGTGCGGTACTGGGCGGACTCCGCGATCTTCGAGACCACGACCTACGACTTCGAGACCGTCGCCCGGCGGCTGCAGGAGATGGCCTTCCTCAACAAGGGGCTGACCATCACGCTGGCCGACGAGCGTGTCACCCCTGCTGACGTGGTCGACGAGGTCGTCAGCGACGTCGCCGAGGCGCCGAAGTCAGCCGAGGAGAAGGCCGCCGAGGCCGCGGCGCCGCACAAGGTGAAGAACCGCACCTTCCACTACCCGGGCGGGCTGGTCGACTACATCAAGCACATCAACCGCACGAAAACGCCTATCCACCCGAGCATCGTCGACTTCTCCGGCAAGGGCACCGGGCACGAGGTGGAAATCGCGATGCAGTGGAACGCCGGCTATTCGGAATCGGTGCACACCTTCGCCAACACCATCAACACCCACGAGGGCGGCACCCACGAAGAGGGCTTCCGGGCGGCGCTGACCACCGTGGTGAACAAGTACGCCAAGGACAAGAAGCTGCTCAAGGAGAAGGACGCGAACCTCACGGGCGACGACATCCGCGAGGGCCTGGCTGCGGTGATCTCCGTGAAGGTGTCCGAGCCGCAGTTCGAGGGCCAGACGAAGACGAAGCTGGGCAACACCGAAGTCAAGTCGTTCGTGCAGCGCATCTGCAACGAGCAACTCGGGCACTGGTTCGAGGCCAACCCGGCCGAGGCGAAAACGGTGGTGAACAAGGCGGTTTCGTCGGCGCAGGCGCGGATCGCGGCCCGTAAGGCCCGCGAGCTGGTGCGGCGCAAGAGCGCCACCGACATCGGCGGGCTGCCCGGCAAGCTGGCGGACTGCCGCTCCACCGACCCGCGCAAGTCCGAACTGTATGTGGTTGAGGGTGATTCGGCCGGCGGCTCCGCCAAGAGCGGCCGCGACTCGATGTTCCAGGCGATCCTGCCGCTGCGCGGCAAGATCATCAACGTCGAGAAGGCCCGCATCGACCGGGTGCTGAAGAACACCGAAGTCCAGGCCATCATCACGGCGCTGGGGACCGGAATCCACGACGAGTTCGACCTCACCAAGCTGCGATACCACAAGATCGTGTTGATGGCCGATGCCGACGTCGACGGCCAGCACATCTCCACGCTGTTGTTGACGCTGCTGTTCCGGTTCATGAAACCGCTGATCGAGAACGGCCACGTGTTCCTGGCGCAGCCGCCGCTGTACAAGCTGAAATGGCAGCGCAGCGAACCGGAGTTCGCCTACTCCGATCGCGAGCGCGACGGCCTGCTGGAGACCGGTCGGGCAGCCGGCAGGAAGATCAACGCCGAAGACGGCATCCAGCGGTACAAGGGTCTGGGCGAGATGGATGCCAAGGAACTGTGGGAGACCACGATGGACCCGTCGGTCCGCGTGCTGCGCCAGATCACTCTCGACGATGCGGCAGCCGCGGATGAGCTGTTCTCGATTCTTATGGGCGAGGACGTCGAGGCGCGCCGCAGCTTCATCACTCGCAACGCCAAAGACGTTCGCTTCTTGGATGTTTAGCGGCGAAGTATACGACGAAGTTTAGGACATATTTGAATGACTGATACCACGTTGCCACCAGGCGGCGAAGCAGGAGATCGCGTCGAGCCGGTCGACATCCAGCAGGAGATGCAGCGCAGCTACATCGACTACGCGATGAGCGTTATCGTCGGCCGCGCGTTGCCGGAGGTCCGCGACGGCCTCAAGCCCGTGCACCGCCGGGTGCTGTACGCGATGTTCGACTCGGGCTTCCGCCCGGATCGCAGCCACGCGAAGTCGGCGCGTTCGGTTGCCGAGACAATGGGTAACTACCACCCGCACGGCGACGCGTCGATCTACGACACCCTGGTACGGATGGCGCAGCCGTGGTCGCTGCGTTACCCGCTCGTCGACGGACAGGGCAACTTCGGCTCACCGGGCAACGACCCGCCGGCCGCGATGAGATATTGCATTTCGGGAAATGCCTTGGTGCGCTTACCGTTTGGACAATCGGTGCGCATCGCCGATGTCATTCGAAACGCGCGACCGAACTCTGACAACGCTATTGACCTCAAAGTCCTCGACCGGCACGGGAATCCAGTTCTAGCCGAGCAGCTTTTCCACTCGGGCGAACATCCGACGTACACCGTCCACACTGCGGAAGGCTACGAGGTCACCGGCACGGCCAACCACCCGCTGCTGTGCCTGGTCGACGTCGGCGGTGTGCCGACACTACTGTGGAAACTGATCGAAGAGATCAGTCCTGACGACCATGTGGTGCTGCAGCGCACGCCGCCAATGGAATTCGGCCCCGCCGATTGGCATGACACGATGGAAGCGCTGCTACTGGGGGCGTTCATTAGCGAGGGGTTCGTTTCAGAGAATTGCGCCGGTTTCGCCAATCTGGACCGCGACTACTTCACGATGGTCGCTGGTGCGTATGACGCGGTCGTTGGCGGCAAGCGCGGCATCTACCAGACGACGAATGCGTCGGGTTCGCGGATGCACGTGCTCCGTACCTACAACATGACCGCACTGAAACAGAGCTGCCTCGGCGAGATGGTCGGCCAGCGCTCAGCCGACAAGGCGGTGCCGGCGTGGCTCTGGCACGCCTCGGCCGCGGTCAAGCGCGTCTTCCTTCAGGCATTGTTTGAGGGCGACGGGTCGTGCTCCGCGTTACCGCGCAACACGATTCAGGTCTCCTACTCGACTCGCAGCGAGCGGTTGGCGGTTGACGTGCAGCAGATGCTGCTCGAGTTCGGTATCGTGTCACGTCGCTACCGGCATGCGACCGGTGAGCACAAGGTCGTGATTACCAATCGCGCACAGGCCGAGTTGTTTGCCGAGCAGGTCGGATTCGGCGGCGCCAAGCAAGCCAAGTTGGCCGAAATCCTAGGCGCGCTGCCCAAAACCGCTGCGGGCCTCGACGGCGATCACGTACCAGGTCTTGCGCAGTTCATCCGCGCGCACAGCGGTAGTCGCTGGGTCGACAAAGAATGGTTGCGCAAGCACAACATCGATCGGCTGTCCCGGTGGCAGCGCGGCGGTGCTGAGATTCTCAGCCATATCGCTGAGCCTGATGTCCGCACGATTGCGACGGAGCTGACCGATGGTCGGTTCTACTACGCACGCGTCGCGTCGGTGACCGATGCCGGGGTGCAGCCGGTGTACAGCCTGAGGGTCGATACCGCCGATCACGCCTTCATCACCAACGGCTTCGTCAGCCACAACACCGAAGCGCGCCTGACGCCGCTGGCGATGGAGATGCTGCGTGAAATCGACGAGGAGACAGTCGATTTCATCCCGAACTACGACGGGCGGGTGCAGGAGCCGACCGTCTTGCCGAGCCGGTTCCCGAACCTGCTCGCCAACGGTTCGGGCGGCATCGCCGTCGGCATGGCCACCAACATCCCACCACACAACCTCCGCGAGCTCGCCGAGGCGGTGTACTGGTGCCTGGAGAACCACGAGGCCGATGAAGAGGCCACACTGACCGCGGTCACCGAACGCGTGAAGGGACCCGACTTCCCCACCGCCGGCTTGATCGTTGGTACGCAAGGGATACACGACGCCTACACCACCGGCCGCGGCTCGATCCGGATGCGTGGCGTGGTGGAGATCGAGGAAGACTCGCGCGGCCGCACCGGGATCGTCATCACCGAGCTGCCCTATCAGGTCAACCACGACAACTTCATCACATCGATCGCCGAGCAGGTGCGCGATGGCAAGCTGGCCGGCATCTCCAACATCGAGGACCAGGGCAGCGACCGTGTCGGCATCCGCATCGTGGTCGAGCTCAAGCGCGACGCGGTCGCCAAGGTGGTGCTGAACAACCTCTACAAGCACACCCAGCTGCAGACCAGCTTTGGCGCGAACATGCTGTCGATCGTCGACGGTGTACCGCGCACGCTGCGGCTCGATCAGATGATCCGCTACTACGTCGAGCACCAACTCGACGTCATCGTGCGGCGCACCACCTATCGGCTGCGCAAGGCCAACGAACGCGCCCACATCCTGCGCGGTCTGGTCAAGGCGCTTGACGCACTCGATGAGGTCATCGCCCTCATCCGGGCGTCGGAGACGGTTGATGTCGCCAAGGCCGGCCTGATCGAACTGCTCGACATCGACGAAATCCAGGCCCAGGCGATCCTCGACATGCAGTTGCGCCGGTTGGCCGCCCTGGAGCGCCAGCGCATCGTCGACGATCTGGCAAAGATCGAGGCCGAGATCGCTGACCTGGAAGACATCCTGGCCAAGCCGGAGCGTCAGCGCGGCATCGTGCGCGACGAGCTCAAGGAGATCGTCGACAAGCACGGTGACGACCGTCGCAGCCGCATCGTCGCGGCCGATGGGGAGGTCTCCGACGAGGATCTGATCGCGCGCGAGGACGTCGTCGTCACGATCACCGAGACCGGTTACGCCAAGCGGACCAAGACCGATCTGTACCGCAGCCAGAAGCGCGGCGGCAAGGGGGTGCAGGGCGCCGGCCTCAAGCAGGACGACATCGTCAACCACTTCTTCGTGTGCTCGACGCACGACTGGATCCTGTTCTTCACCACACAGGGCCGTGTTTACCGCGCCAAGGCATACGACTTGCCCGAGGCATCGCGGATTGCACGCGGTCAGCACGTCGCGAACCTGCTGGCCTTCCAGCCCGAGGAACGCATCGCACAGGTCATCCAGATCAACGGCTACGAAGACGCGCCGTACCTCGTGCTCGCGACCCGCAACGGCCTGGTGAAGAAGTCCAAGCTCACGGACTTCGACTCCAACCGCTCGGGCGGCATCGTCGCGGTCAACCTGCGCGATGGTGACGAGTTGGTCGGCGCGGTCCTGTGCTCGTCCGAGGACGACCTGCTGTTGGTGTCGGCCAAGGGCCAGTCGATACGATTCTCAGCTACCGACGAGGCGCTGCGGCCGATGGGCCGTGCCACCTCGGGTGTGCAGGGCATGCGGTTCAACACCGACGACCGGCTGCTGTCGCTTAACGTGGTGCAGGAGAACACATATTTGCTGGTCGCGACGGCCGGCGGGTACGCAAAGCGCACCGCGATCGAGGAGTACCCGGTCCAGGGCCGCGGCGGCAAAGGGGTGCTGACGGTCCAGTTCGACAGGCGGCGTGGCAGTCTGGTCGGAGCGTTGATCGTCGACGACGACACGGAGTTGTACGCCATCACCTCGGGTGGAGGTGTCATCCGGACGGCGGCTCGCCAGGTCCGCAAGGCCGGCCGGCAGACCAAGGGCGTTCGGTTGATGAACCTGGGTGAGGGCGACACACTGGTTGCTGTTGCGCGCAACGCCGAGGAGACCGAGGCGGACGCCGCCGAGGCCGACGCAACGTAACGACGTTAAGGAGCCGTAGGTGAGTTCACCGAACGAGCCGGGGAACCCGCGTGCGGGTGACGCTCCCGGTGGCGCCAACGGCTCCGTCGGCGGATCGTCCGCGCACGACGGCGGTTCACTTGGCAACGCGGCGTCGCGCGGCGGACATGGCGCCGATTCCGGCGACGCCCCGCCCTGGCAGCGGGGTCCGGCCGCAAGGGCGGCCCGGCAGCCGCACCGTCAGGCGCCGGAGTCACACGCGCGGACGGAGGCGCCGCGCGGTGACGGGCCCGCGGGCCATCCCCCTGGCGTCGACGCGCGGCTGAACCGCTTCATCGCGGGTGGACCGGGGCCGTCGGCCGCGCCGCCGGCGCACGAGCAGGTCGCCCCGGCGCGCCCCGAGCGCAACGAGGCCGCACGGCCCGAGGCGTACCCCAGCGAGCTTCCCGACCTGTCCGGCCCGAACCCGCGTTCGCCGCAGCAGCGCAAGCCTGCGCCCGAGCGGTCCACGCCTGAGCCACCGGCCCGGCCCAGCCCGGCCACCAGCCGCATCCAGGTCGGCACCCGGCAGCACAAAGGCCCGGTGCGGGCCAGTATGCAGATCCGCAGGGTTGACCCGTGGAGCGCGCTGAAGGTGTCGCTGGTGCTGTCGGTCACGCTGTTCTTCGTCTGGATGATCGCCGTCGCGTTCCTGTATCTGGTGCTCGGCGGCATGGGCGTGTGGAGCAAGTTGAACAGCAACGTCGGTGACCTGCTCACCAGCGCAGGCGGCCAAACCGGCGGTGAGCTGGTGTCCAGCGGAACCATCTTCGGCGGTGCGGCGTTGATCGGGCTGGTGAACATCGTTCTGCTCACCGCGATGGGTACCGTTGGCGCGTTCATCTACAACCTGACGACCGACCTGGTTGGCGGTGTTGAAGTCACACTGGCGGATCGAGACTGAACCTGTCTTGCTCCTCGCGTCGGCAGGTTTGGGCCGGAGCTTACGATTGCGGTAGTCTCGTCGCTCGGTCGTGCGGGAGTACGGGGCTATAGCTCAGGCGGTTAGAGCGCTTCGCTGATAACGAAGAGGTCGGAGGTTCGAGTCCTCCTAGCCCCACGGAAAGGTCCACACCATGAGGCTGGTGTTGCTGTTCGCAGCGGTAGCAGTCGCCGTGATCGTCTGGCGGTCACGGCACGGCGTCGAGGTGTGGCATGCAGCGGCCGACGTGCCGACCTGACCAAATCAGGGGCCTTAGCTCAGTTGGTAGAGCGCTGCCTTTGCAAGGCAGAAGTCAGGGGTTCGAATCCCCTAGGCTCCACAAGGAAACAAGCAGATCAAGCGGTGTTTAAGTCCAGATCGACTACAGGTGTGGTGCTGGCCGTGACCACACTTTGACCACACTTTCGTGTTAAAAGTTCGTTGATGGCCACCCCGACAGCCTCGACGTCAGACCCGTACAGGTGGCCGGAACGGTCCAGCGTCAGGCCCGCGGACTCGAGTCCCAGCATGTTCTGCAGCGCCTTGATGTTCGCGCCCGCCTGGATCGCCAACGACGCCGCGGTGTGCCTCAGCTCGTGGAGTTTGAAGTCGTACACCGTGGTTTGCTCACCGGCCGCGTCGACGGTCGTCCGCGGGAACAGTTGCGACGCGGCGACGGCATCTGACCACCACCGCCTGCGCACGTTCGTCCCGCGCATGTGCCCGCCCTGCGAGTCAGGGAACACCAGAGCATCGGCGACCTTCTCGTAAGTTACGAGAAGGTCGGCGACGAACGCCGGCAAGCTCATGGTGCGCCCCTTCCCCGCCTTCGGCGAACCCACCTCGAACACCCCGTCGACGAGCGTCACCGACCGCGCGATCCGGATCTGGAGCTTCTGAAGATCGAGATCCCGCCACCGCAATTCGGCGACCTCCCCGAACCGAAGCCCACACGTCCCCAGCACATACACCAGCGGCCGGTGAGCGCCTGCCGCATCGGCCAGGAGGTGAAGCTGCTCCAGCGTCAGGAATCGCTGCTCCACCGAACCCACCGCGGGCAGCTCGACGCCGTCAACTGGGTTCACCACCAGACGGTTCTCCCGGTGTACCGACGCGGGAGCCAGATCAACGCTGAGACCGGCTACCCACTCGCGGACCCGTTGACGGCTGATGTCCCCCAGGGGCATGAGCCCGTCCGAGATGCCTTAGCTCACACGTAAGCGACGCATGTCGCCGGAAGCTGGGTTTTCACTGCGCGACGAGACGAATTACATAGGAGGTACCAATGGCAGCGAAACCGACATGGCCACCGCGGCCGCCCGCCGAGCTCGCAGACTCCGGCAAGAAGTTGTGGCGGTCGATCGTCGCCGACGCCGACGAACAGGGCCTCGTGCTCAACGCCGTCGAACTCGCGCAGCTCTGCGCCGCATGCAAGCTGTCCGATCGGATCGCGGTTTTAGTAGCGGCGCTGGCTGAAGAGCAATTGCGGTCGACCGGTTCTACCGGGCAACCCGTGCTGAACCCTCTCCTCGCCGAGATTCGCATGCACACCCAGCTCATGACGCAAACGCTCGCCCGGTTGAAGCTAGACATCCCCGTGGAGAAGTCTCGGATGGCCGGCGGGAACGGTAACCGGTTCCGGCCGCAGCGATGGCCCGCTGGGGTACGGGGGGTGCTTGATGCCGCGTCGTCAGCAGCGCAGCACCGGCTTTCGCCAGGTACTCATCCACGAATGGGACCGGGGAATGGCTCGCTGGCGTATCCCCGGCCGCATCTCCGATTACGAAGAGGCTCTGAAGTCTGGGAAGCCGGTTGTGGTGTCGTCGTCGTCGATGCTGCGGGCGTTCATGGCAGCTGGGTTGCCGACTGACCGATTCGCCTATGGCGGCCCGGACTGGGGCAAGTCATTTCTGCTCGACGAGCACGACCAGATCAGCGAGCGTGTTTGAGCAGTTATCGTTCGATCATGCGGTCCCGCAACACGATCCGGAATTAAGGAGACACGCCATTGGGCCAGATCGGGCCCGCCGTCCAGCCTGGCCGCTGGTGAAGACACAGCGGTAGTTCGACGTGAATCGGCCCCCTCGTCGGTAGGGGGCCGATTCGTTGGGGTCGGTGACTTCGGGCCGCTAGCTCAAGCGACTCCGAATGTCGTCACTTGTCGCAGCCGCTGGTGCTGTCCGCATCGGCTTTGGCGTCCTTGGCGCGCCCGCCGGTGCCTCTGCTGTCGGGGTCACTGAACTTCTTGGCCCACTTCGTGATGTGGTCGCTGACCGACTTGTGTACCGACCCACCCGGGGAGGTGGTCTCCGGGCGGTTGGACGCCGCATTGAGGCTGGCCCGGACGCGGTTTCCCTGCGTGCCGCTCGCAGCGACGCCGTTGGTGTTGCTGTCGGTGGAATTCAGCCGGAAGCGGTTTCCCTGCGTGCCGCCCGCAGCGAGAACATTGGCGTTGCTGCCGGTGGCGACCGTCGTGGTCCCGACCACGTTGCCCCCAGCGGGGGGCAGCATTGGTGGTGGCACTGGTGGCAGGGCGTTAAACGGGGTCCTGATCATGATGCCGAAGCCGTTCTGGAGGATCTGACTCTGAAGCCTCTGGTCGTTGACGCCGAGAGCGCCAGCGAAGGAAAAGCCGCCCGTGCTGAGCACCTGGTTCCTGGAGCCCCCTAGAAGGTTAAACCCCGCGCCGAAAGGCGCGCCCAGGACCGAAACCGTGTTGTCGTCGCGCAACATCGCAGCCAATTTATTCGGCAACAAGTCGGCCACCAACACTCTCAACAACAGGGTAACGGCAACTGGCATCGCCGCCTTCGCGCTCTCTGGGGGCGCGAATCATGGTGCTGGTCAACCCGTTTACCCTCGACTGACGTGCGGAAAAACACGACGGTAATTAACATAGGTTATCTGTAACTTTGGTCAGATTGTGGTCAGATTGTGGCCCTGGCGGTGCCCCCCACCCCGTGGGTACCAGGCACGGGCGGTGACCCTCAACGCGAAATTTACTGGGGCGCAACTTTGCCGATCTGGCCTCCTGCGCTGACTCTTCGTACTAATTGGTACTTGTTTTAACTCGCGAATGTGGGCACGGGCACCGACTCGGGCCCGTCGCTGCCGGAGCGAAATACCGCTTAAGCTGCCCCGGCGAGGATCTCCTTGGCCGACGGCAGCCGGCGCGACCGATCGAGGAACACCGGCGCGCCTGGGTCGGCGGTCAAGGCGCCCGGGGCATCAGGCGAGCTGTTCGACAGCGTGGCCTTGAGGACTTGCACGAACTCCCGCGGCTGGTCGTTCTGCAGGTAGTGGTTGGCGCGCAGCAGCAACCAGAACTCGTTGCCCCCCGGCTTGGTCGCGAGATAGTTGTTCCACACATGCGCCGCGACCCGAAGTGGGGAGACCTCGTCATAAAGCCCCCACACCAATGTTGTCTTCACGGGCATGGCGGCAAGCGCCTCGAGCCATTCCTGCTCGTGCTCCGAGCGTTCCACCAAATACTGGATGGTGTCGTGGATGACCCCAAGGCCATCGTTCACCGCGAACGTGTCTGCCAGCGCTGCGATCAGGGGATCATCCAGCGCACGCGGAGGCGTGAAAGTGGTCTGCCCCAACCCGGCGGCGAGCAGCTCGGGAGTCAGTGCCGCCACGGTCACGGGACCCGTCTCAGGATTTAGCGTGAGCCGTTGGAATTCGGTTAGATTCGACAACGGGAGAAAGATGTTGCCGTTGCTGAGCACCAGGCTGGTCAGGTCGAACGGAGCCTGTCCCGTCGCGCACCTGTGGGCGAACAAGAGTGCGACGCTGTCGCCGCGGTCGTGCGCGGCTACAGCGCCCTCGTGTGCGCCGAGGACCTCGGTGAGGTAATACCCGAGCAGCTCGCTGTCACGGCGCAAGGTATAGCGCTCGTCTTTGGGCTTGTCCGAGAATCCAAAGCCGGGCAGATCAAGCACGCAGACCCGGTAGCTAGCGCTGAGCTCCTCCACCACGTCCTGCCAGTCGATGCTGCTGGTCGGAAACCCATGCACCATCAGCAGCAGTTGCGCCTCAGGGTCGCCGAACTCGGCGTGGAAGATGTTCAGCATGCTGGCATGGCGCATCCGCTCCGTCGGGACCCA
Source organism: uncultured Actinomycetota bacterium (assembly GCA_963770305.1). GTDB lineage: Bacteria > Actinomycetota > Actinomycetes > Mycobacteriales > Mycobacteriaceae > Mycobacterium. Next base: position 754,385 of record CAVYPB010000038.1, on the reverse strand, counting down.
CTCGAAGTGGCTGCCCGCCTTCAACCACTCCTGGGAACGTCGTTCCATACTGACGACTCTCTCTCCGTGTCCCAGCCGCGGCGCGCTATAGCTATCCAGAGCCCGTCGGCGACCAAAGACCGCGGCCGCGTCGAGAACCTCGCGGGTGCAATGACGTTGAGACTAGCCCCTACCGAGGCGTTGGTCGGCAAGAAGTTGCCGCGAACCGGTCGTGTTGGTATGGGACCGCAGGACGTGCTCCATCGGCTGCCCAAGGCCGAGGTCCATGGCAAAGGAGAACGCGGCCAGCAACTCGGCCAGCGAAACACCCGAGTCCCGGGCGTCGCGATTCATAGTGCTGAGAGGGATGTGAAAGGGACTGGCAGTGCCGGACCTGGAAACGCTGGTACGTTCCGTGCTGATGACGTTCCCTGGCCAATTCGCGTGTGGAGCGCCGTCCTAACCACGCGGGCTGCGGTGACATCGCCAGTGTCGAGGTCCAGGAGGTGTCCGGGGTCCCGCGGCTGCACCTGGGCGCGGATCGGTGCGGCGGCGACCAGGGTGAACGGGGTGGCGACGGGGAAATCCTCGTCTAGAGAACGGATCTCGACCTGACGAACGATCGTCGCTAGAGCCAGCGTGGCCTCCAGTATGGCGAAATGATCGCCGACGCAGGAGCGCCGCCCGGCGCCGAACGGCAGGTACTGCCAGCGGCTGCGGCCCGCGGAGCGTTCCTTGCTGAACCGGTCCGGGTCGAACACCAGCGGGTCGTCCCACAACTCCGGGTCCCGATGCATCGCGTAAATCCCGACCACCGCGAGGGTTCCGGCTTCGAGTCGGAAGCCGTCGACGGCGATGTCGTGCATCACCGTCCGCGCCACACTGGAGCCCGGCGGGCACAACCGCAGCGCCTCGTGCAGCACCCGCACCGTGTAGCCCAGCCGCGGCACGTCCTCGTGAGTTAGGGCGCGGTCAGGAAGGTCGGCGACCTCGGCGGCCACCCTGTCCTGCACGTCGCGGTGACGACCCAACGCCCACAGCGCATAGCTCAGCACTGTTGAGGTGGTGTCGTGTCCGGCGAGCATGAAAAGCACCAACTCGTCACAGATCTCGTCGTCGTGCAGGGGTCGGCCGGTCTGCGGGTCACGCGCGGCGAGCAGGGCCCGCACCAGTGGCGCGTCCCGATCCTGGTCTGCCCGACACGTTTGCAGGATTTCCGCTGCCAGCCGGTGCAGGCTGGCGTTGGCCGCGCGGGCCCGCCGCTGCGCCGGGGTCGGCAGCCACCTAGGCGCCTTCACCGGCCGTACCATGCGATCGGCGGTCCACTTCAGCGTGGTGTGCAGCGCAGGCCCGATCGTGTCGGCCCGCTCGTCGAGATCCAGCCCGAGCACCGAGCGGCCCAGGGCGCGCAGCGTTAGCGTCCGGCATTGCGCGTCGAGGTCGATCTCGCCGCGGCTGGCCCAGCCGCGGGACACTTGTTCGGCGGCCTGGGCCATGTGGCCGCCGAATCCCTGGACGTGCTTCTTGGTGAACAACGGTTGCACCGCCCGCCGCCGCGGCAACCATTCGTCATGCGGCAAGACCAGAAGGTTGCCCCCCATCAGCCGGCGCAGTTCGGTGGCCATCCGCGTTTCGCCGCGTTCGGCGCCCGCATCGGTGCGGCCCAACACGTCCCGCGCGCCCTGCGGTGAGGTGACGATAACCACTGGAGGCATGAGGCGCTTCGGTCCCAGTATCACTCTGGTCACTGGTCCGCCGGCGTCGCGCAGCGTTTCCGGGCCGGTGTGGAACGCCCGCGCCGCCGTCAGTTGCCGCCACAACGGCAGCGGATTCCTCGGCGCCAACGGCAGCGTCGCGACGTCTGCGCTCGCGACGTCGCGGTCCTCGATGCTCGAAACCATGTCGACCACTCCCCCAGCACAAGCAAAGTGCGGTGTTGATGCGCCGAGTGTTGCGCGGTCTGGGCGGCCTGACATGAGTAGTTGACTACGTGAGTTTTTGGACCATCACCGCACCCAGTCGCCGACGGTGCATTCAGAAACTCGCTGACCGCAGTCGGCCATGCGGGCCGCGACCTCTACAGCCAGCCGCGTCTTGCCACCCCGCCGGAGGTCAAACAGACCATGCGATCCTGAACCCCGCTCCTGTCAGCGTCTGCGTGCCACTGGGCACAGGAAATACACAGCAGAATTGCCTAAGCGGTCGATTCTCTCAGCGGGTATAGCTACTCAATGACTTGCAACGCGTTCGTTCTGGGCGGGGGCGGTGTGCTCGGCGCTGCAGAGGTGGGAATGGCGCGCGCGTTGTTGGAGACGGGGATACGCCCGGATTTGGTTTGCGGCACGTCGATCGGCGCGATCAACGGCGCAGCTATTGCTGCAGATCCCACGCCAGACGGTGCGAAAGGGTTGCTGGCGATCTGGGACGCCCTGGCCGACGACGGCGCCCTTGACGGTTCATTGATCCGCCGCGTCGCCGACGTGATGCGCCGCCCGACATCGCTGCACGGCAGCGATGCGCTTCGCCGCATATTGCGCGATCGATTGCCCGTGCAGACCTTCGAAGACCTTGCCGTGCCGTTCGAGTGCGTGGCCGCCAGCATCGAACGCGCACGGGAGCATTGGTTCAGTTCGGGAGATTTGATCGAACCGATTCTGGCGTCGTGCGCGCTGCCGGGGGTGTTCCCGCCAGTGCGGATCGGTGATGAACACTTCTTCGATGGTGGGCTGGTGAACAGCATTCCGCTCGAGCGTGCGGTGGCCCGCGGCGCCGATACCGTGTGGGTTTTGCACGTCGGGCGTTTGGAGGAGGAACTGGCCCCGCCGCGGTTCTTGTGGCAGGTCGGGTTCGTCGCCTTCGAGATTTCCCGTCGGCATCGCTTCCACAGCGATCTGGAACGGGTGGGCTCAGAGGTCACCGTTCATGTGCTTCCAACCGGCATGCCGCAGCGTCGCGCGGGCACTTGGTCGAATCTGCGGTACCGCGACACCGGCCGAATCGCCCGGCGCGCCGAGCTGGCCTACGACGCGACCCACGAATATCTCGAGGCGTTGGCATGATTGCTCCGCGCCGTCTCGTGAGCGTTCCGTTGGCGACCGCCGTGTCGGCGGGCGTGCTGGTTCTTAGCCCGTTGCTGCTTGCGGCGAGCGCGCTCATGGCTCTGGCCACGCGGTCGAGCCGCCCAGCGCGGACGGTCGCCTTGGCGATGGCGTATGCCTTCATCGAACTACGCACCCTGGTGAAGCTCGCGGTCGGCGACGTGGACGGCGATCGGCTCATGCGCGACCTCCTCACGGCGGCCTCCGCCGCCGCGCGGAGGATCCTTGACGTCGAGGTGGTTTTCGACCCGTTGTCCGCCAGCCCGGAAAGCATTCCTCGTCACGAGCCGGTGATCGTGTTGTCGCGGCATTGCGGGCCAGGCGATAGCGTGCTGGTCGCCTGGCTGCTCACCTTCCAGTACCGGTTGCAGGTGCGGATCGTGCTCAAAGCCATCCTGCGCTACGAGCCGGTGCTCGACTCTGCGGGGCAGCGGGGCCTCCTGTGCTTTTTGGCCCGCGGTGACCGCGCCCGTCAACAGATTTACGATCTCGCCGCGTCGCTGGTTGGCGGTCAGGCGCTGCTGCTGTTTCCCGAAGGCGCGAACTTCACCTGGCCGCGGTGGCAATCCGCGATCGCCGAACTGCGCGAGACCGGCCGGATTCGCGCGGCAGGACGTGCATTACGACGCCCCTATACGCTGCCGCCGCGCTCCGGTGGTGCCGTCGCTGCGGTGAGCGGAGCGCCGAGCGCCAATGTCCTTGTGCTCACCCACAGCGGCTTCTGCCCCGACGGGCGCGCCCGGCCCTGGTGGCAGCTGCCGATTCACCGGCAACTGCTCGTCCGCACCACCCTCATCGCGGCCACCGAACTTCCCCAGACCGATCAGCTGGGCCCCTGGCTGGAACGAATTTGGACGAAGGTCGACGCCTGGGTCGCCGGGCACACCGGCGATCAGACCGCGTGAGCGCCTCAACCAGCGCTGGCTGACACACAAGCCCCGCAACCGACCTCAGTGTTGCAGGTTCCTCAACTTGGCGGCTGTTGGCAGGGCTCCCGATTGCCGCGTTGGCGGCATCGATTGATCCCCGTGCAGGTGGCCGTACACCGCACGGCCGATCCGTCGTTTGAGTGCCCGAAGTGCCATCGGACGGGTGTCGCCAGCCTCAAGTCGTTTGTGGTAATAGTCCCGTCCCGGGCCGTCCAACCGAAGCTGGGTGACGGCGATGCGATGGACCGCCGAATTAAGTTGCCTATTACCGTATTTCGGTCGACGCTGCTAGTCGCCCGACTCGTACTTGAACGAGATCGCTAGCCGCACCCGGAAACCGGACACCTGCCCGTTCTCGATCACGACGTCCTGCCGCACCACCTCGGCCACGCGCAGGTCACGAACGGTGTTGGCCGCGGTCTGGACGGCACTTTTAGCCGCCGCCTCCCACGACTCGTCGCTGACACCGATCACCTCGGTCACCCGGTACACACTGTCCGGCATGGCTGCCTCCTCTGTTCCGGCGTCTCGGCACTGCCGGGCGGACGCCCGAGCCTTCCACGCCTGGAGCCGCTCGCCGCTACACCGAAGTTACCGCGCCTGGGGCGTGACACCGGTATAAACAGTGGATCCTTCTCGAGTCTCCATCTATCTCGATGACACCGATACCTACCGGGAAACCGCCCGGCCCGCCGTGAGTTACCGCCAAAGGCCCGTGTCGACGCCACCCGCAGCGACGTCGTCACGTCGATCGATGCGAGCACAGGACGGTGATCAGATCCGAGCTGCGCGTCGAGTACGAGGACGTCCACGGCACCGACCGGGCGCCGTGGCCGGCCCAGCATCCGGGAGTCGTGGTTGACGCAGTGCCCTCTACTGCGCACGGGGCGTGCCTCGGCTGCCACTGGTTCGATGTGCGAGGTCACTCCATGAGTCATTCCGACTGGTTCGAACGAGCCTCTATCTGGCCGCACCGACACCAAGTCTCCAATGGTGTATTCCTCGATGGTCCACGTCGCTGGCGGGGAAGGAGGTTCGATCCGCCAGGGCCGGTTGTCGGCGAACGCTCGCGCGCACTCGGCCAGACAGGGTGCGACTTGTAGCGGGGCCAGGATCCAGCGCCACAGATACATCGAGCGGGCGGTCAGCGCAACGGTGAGGTCCCAATCCCGCAGACGGCCGGCGACTAGGCAGGCGGTGATGGCTCGAACTAGAGGCCGATGAGGTCGTGCGGAGAAGAGAATCGCGTAGTCGCCTACCCTAGGCGTCCGCACCGTGCGGGGTGAAGATTCTGGACAGCAGTGCGATTCGCGCCTGCGGTGAAAGGCGAGTCATGGCCGATGAAAGTTTCGACTACATCGTCATCGGATCGGGCAGCGCGGGCGGAGTCGTCGCCGCGCGACTGAGCGAGGATCCCAGCGTATCGGTGCTGCTGCTCGAAGCCGGGCCCGAGGACGACGATGACATGATCCATCTGCCCGTCGGATGGGTCACGCTGTTAAAGACCAAGTGGGATTGGGGCTACCAGACGACCCCGCAGAAGTATCTGGGTGCCCGGCGGGCGGACTGGCCCCGCATGAAGGCTCTCGGCGGCTGTTCATCGATGAACGCGATGGTCTACATCCGCGGCAACCGCGCCGACTATGACGAGTGGCGCGACGCCTATGGCGCGGCAGGCTGGGGCTACGACGACGTGCTTCCGTACTTCAAAAAGGCCGAGGGCAACACCCGGCTCAGCGACCCCTACCACGGCACCGACGGTGCGCTGCACGTCGAGGACCGCCGGTACACCCACGAGCTGAGCCACGCGTTCGTGGAGTCCGCCGTCGCCGCGGGGTTGAAGCGCAACGACGACTTCAACGGTGCCGAGCAGGAGGGTGCGGGCCTCTACCAGGTCACCTGCAAGAAGGGCCGCCGGTGGTCGGTTGCCGATGCCTACATCCGTCCCGCGCGCAAGCGATCCAACTTCACGGTGCGCACCGAAGCGTTCGTGCTGAAGATCGACATGGAGGGCAACCGCGCAACCGGAGTGACCTATCGGCGCGGCGGCGTCACGCAGACGGTGCAGGCCAACGCGGAGATCGTGCTGTCCGCCGGCGCCGTTGCCAGCCCGCAGCTGCTGATGCTCTCGGGCATCGGCCCCGGGAGCCACCTACGCGAACACGGCATCGACGTCATTGCCGACGTCGCGGGCGTCGGCCAGCACCTGCAGGACCACCCGGTGTCGTGGGTGCTGTTCTACACCAAGCACACGACCGACCTGGCCGAGTTTCTATCGCTGGGCAACGTGATCAAGGCGCAGAAGGCCGGTCGCGGACCGCTCACCTCGAACTGCGCCGAGGCCGGGGGTTTCTTCAAGTCCCGTGCCGACATGGCGGCTCCCGACCTGCAGTTCCACATGGCGCCGAGCGGCTTCTACTGCGATCTGCACGAGCCGGTACGGCGTGGGCTCTCCATCGGGTCGACACTCGTGCGCGTCGAGAGCACCGGCTACATCAAGCTGCGCTCGGCGAACCCGACGTGGCACCCGGAGATCGATCCGGGTTACTACGCCGACGGCGCCGACCTCGACGCCATGATTGCCGGATATCGCAGAGTGTATGACGTGGTCGGCCAGGGGCCGATCGCGAAACACATTGCGGAGCCGTGGGATCCCGCGTCGAGCAACCCGACGACCGACGACATCGCTGCGTCCATCACCCGGCGCGGAGAGACCATCTATCACCCGGTCGGCACGTGCGCGATGGGCACCGTCGAGGGCAGCGTTGTGGACCCCGAGCTCAAAGTCAACGGCGTTGAAGGCCTGCGGGTCGCCGACGCCTCGGTCATGCCTCGCGTCCCGCGCGGCAACACGAATGCGCCCACCATCATGATCGGCGAAAAATGCGCCGACCTCATCAAGGAGTCACGATGACCGCCACGATCGAAACACCAGCGTCCGGGGCAGCCTCGTCCGGCGCAACCTTCGAGTCGCTCAACCCCGCCAACGGCGATGTCGTCGGAGTGCATCCCATCTGCAGCAAGGCAGACGTGGACGACGCGGTGCAGCGCGCCCGTGAAGGCGCCGACTGGTGGGGTGCGCTGTCATTCGAGGAGCGCGCCGAATACCTCCTCACCTGGCGCAGCGTCATCACCCGTCGGATCGCCCAGCTCGCGGAGTTGGTGCATCTGGAGACCGGCAAGCCGACCGGTGACGCGCAACTCGAGATCGTGCTCGCCATCGACCACATCGCCTGGGCCGCGAAGCACGCCAAGAAGGTGCTCGGCAGCCATAAGGTCAAGTCAGGTCTGCTGATGGTCAACCAGGCCTCGACCGTCGAGTACCAGCCACTCGGCGTCATCGGTGTGATCGGGCCATGGAACTACCCGGTCTTCACGCCGTGCGGTTCTATCGCCTACGCACTTGCGGCGGGCAATGCCGTGGTGTTCAAGCCCAGCGAATACACCCCCGGCGTCGGGCAATGGCTCGCCGACAAGTTCACCGAAGTGGTGGACGGTCGTCCCGTATTCCAGGCCGTCACGGGGTTCGGCGAGACCGGCAACGCGCTTTGCACCGCGGCCATCGACAAGCTCGCGTTCACCGGCTCCGGCGCGACCGGCAAAAAGGTCATGGCCGCGTGCGCGGAAAACCTCACGCCTGTGCTAATCGAGGCCGGTGGCAAGGACTCACTGATCGTCGACGAGGACGCCGACCTGACCAAGGCCGCCGAGGCCGCGCTCTGGGGTGGTATGTCCAACGCCGGCCAGACGTGCATTGGCACCGAGCGGGTCTACGTGCACGAGAAAGTCTTCGACGCCTTCATCGACGAGATCACCAGTCAGGCAAACGATCTGCACGCCGGCCCCGACGGCAAGATCGGCCCGATCACGATGCCGTCACAGCTCGGCATCATCAAGAGCCACATCGACGATGCCATTGCCAGGGGCGCCACCGTCGTACTCGGCGGCGCGGATGCAGTCGGCGAGCGCTTTGTACAACCCACCATCCTGACCCATGTGCCTGAAGACTCCACCGAGATCACCGACGAGACCTTCGGGCCTACGCTGGCGATCAACCCGGTCACGAGCATGGATGAGGCCGTCAAACTCACCAACGCCACGAAGTACGGACTTGCCGGTGCGGTGTTCGCCAAAAGGAACGGTGTCGCCATCGCTCGTCGGGTGCGTTCAGGAATGACTTCGGTCAACTCGGTGGTGGCGTTCGCCGGTGTGCCGGCACTACCGTTCGGCGGCGTGGGTCAGTCTGGCTTCGGCCGCATCCATGGCCCCGACGGTCTCAAGGAGTTCACCTTCGCCAAGGCGATTACCCGGCAGAGGTTCAAGCCCATGATGATGCTGACGTCATTTGCACGCGACGCCAAGACCGATGGCAGGGTCGCGCTGATGATGATGGTCCTGCATGGGGGCAAGAAAACGTTGAAGTAGGTGCCAATGAGTAGTCGGCTCCGACTTGAGGCAATCCGCCAGGAAGCCCCGCGCTCAGCTGAGCCGACGCCACTATCTACAGACCGAAGTCGTCACGACGAATCCCAGACGCGCACCCTTCTAGTCAGCAGGAAGCCGGGTTGGGTGTCAGCCGGGGCGACGGGGGTCTCCCGATGGGCGATTCTGGACTCATCCATCGGGGGAGAACCGATCATGAGACGCCGCCGCATGATCGCGCGGTTGGGCTGTTTCGTCTCCGCGCGCTCGGCAACCCATCAGGTGACCGGGGCGCACCCACCGGATGGCCAGCTCGCGCGCTGGCGACCGCAAATCACGATGTGCTACAGCACGTCTCGCCAGCCCGCCAAGCCCATCATTGACGCGCTGGGCACGCGGCTGCCCGGATGCGACATCGACATACGTGCGCTTAGCCTCGTCATCCAGCACGGCCCCGAACGGGCCTGGGACTGGAGCACCGTCAGCACGATCCGCCTTGCCACACCAGCGCGAACCTAGCCACACCGTCCTGCCCAACGCGACCCCGATACTGATACCCGCTCCCCTTTGCCGAAAGTGCGGGAATACCTGTGCCACAGGGGATTTGGCCTGGCTCCCCAGGTCAGCGAGCCGTCACTGCGCCGGTTGGCCCGCTGGTTATGCCGGTGAGCGTCACACGTCAGCCCGGTGGAATCTTTACACCGCGTTGCATTTCTCTGCAGCCGTGCCATAGGCACGCACTGGTCGCGAACGGCCTACGGCCAGGGGGTTTTCGGCTGGGGTCCCCTACCGAATACCTGCCGGGTTCCCTACCGGTTCGGTGCAGAACCGCACCGTTGCGTTGATCAGTGGCACGATCACGCCGCTGATCGGTGAGAACCTGCTGGGTTCCCTACAGATAAAAGACGTCGCGATCACGACACGTCAGGAGGTATTTCCTCGGGGCGAAGGTGCCTCAACAAGCCACGCAGCACATACAGAGCGGTTACCACCGACAGCAGGGTCGCAGCAATGAAGATGGGAAGCCAGAGCGGACGATTATGGTCGGCATGCCAAGCAACCACAGTGAACAAGACAGTGGTCAAAAACAGGACGAAGTCGCGCCAGTTCTCGGTGAGGTAACTAGTCCTCCGCTGAAGCTGCCGACTCTTCTCTATGGCCACGGCGAGGGCGTCGATGTGCTCTGCGATGACTTGCTCAAGCGCGGCTCGACGGGTGACCTGGTCTTCCGGAATCCGCTCCAGCAGGTCCAGTTCCGATTTGATGATCGCTCGCAAATCCGGAGCACTCGGTCCACCTCTGCCCGCCATCCCGCCGACCATGAGGCCACCGGCTAGCGGTGCCGCACCTAGCGCGAATACCCCCAGACCAGCCATGGACCCTGTCTCCGTCGATCACTCCACTACCACCGCAGCCAGTGTGTCAGGAGTTCATCGCTGGAGGAAGCGTCGCCGCATTGCCCTGGTCAGACGGGGGTGCGTTGACAACCCCGAACCGTCCAGCCGCGCCCACGGGGCTGACCGTTACCGAGAGTCAGACCGTCAGGTCTCAGGAGACGACGCCCAATGGGGACAGCACCGAGGTGCCGAACCTTCCCTCGCAGCGGGCATGGATCAGGTTCTTGCTGAAGTCGTCGGCGTTAGAGGACTCCGACCACTGCACCCCGACACCCTGGCCGTGAAGAGGTCGCGCATGAGCCGATCGCCGGGTCAAAGACGTCGCAAGGGCGGTTTCCAACACCGCCACCGTGTCGATCAACGTCACCCCGGTCAACGACGGGCCGCCGGTGGCCACCAACGACGCCGCCACGGTGAACGAGGGTGCCTCGACGGCCATCACCGTGTTGGCCAATGACACCGATCCCGACGGCAACGCCACCATCAATCCGGCCACGGTTCAGGTCCTCACCGGACCGGCCAACGGCACCACATCGGTGAACACCACCACCGGCGTGGTCACCTATCAATCCAATGGTGCTGAGGTCACCTCGGACTCGTTCACCTACACCGTCAAAGACAACAGCAGCGCGGTCTCCACCACCGCGACGGTGAACATCACCATCACCCCGGTCGACGACGGGCCCGTAGTCGGTGAGCCTGGCCAGCCCAGCGACCCCGATCCCGACACCGGAACGGTCACTGGCTCAGTTGGAGTCACCGATCCCGACGGCGACGACCTTGACTACGCCATCGCCGAGGACGGCGCCCCACCTACGGCAGGGTCATCTTCGACGAAGAGGTCGGCACCTATCACCTACACCCCCACCCAAGCCGGTCGCCTGCGCGCTGGACTGACACCTGACATCAATGAGACCGACACCTTCACCGTCGCCGTCATCGACGAAGACGGCAACCAAGTCACCACACCATCGAGAACATTCCCGTGAGCAACCCCGCCACACTCACGATCAACGGCGAGGCGAACACGCCGATCCTCGTCGGCAACGGACCGTACGGGGTGGCGGTCAGCCCCAACGGCAGCCGCGCCTACGTCACCAACCAGCTCAGCGACATCGTGTCGGTGATCGACACCGCCACCAACACCGTCATCGGCGACCCCATCCCCGTCGGCGAACTTCCGACCGGTGGCCGTCAGCCGCGACGGCACCCGCGTCTATGTCCTCAATACGAATGATGGCACCGTGTCGGTGATCTCGATTGGACCCAGCACCGTGGACCTGTGAGCGGTTCAGCCTACATCGATTGACGCGGGGACCGAACCGGGCAGGCTCCTCGCTCGCTGGCACGACGAACAAGGGTGTATTTGTCGTACATTCTTGGGCCTGGACCGGCTACGTCATGTGTCGGCGATCATCACCAACCTGGCCGACGAGGCGCACCTCGTCGCGCGGATGCATGATGCGCTTGCCGCTGGGATGAATCGCAGACAGGAACTGCGCAGGGCCGCCGGCCACTTCGCGAACGTCGCCGACTACGAACTCGCCCGATCCCAAGGCCTCGCCGCGCTGCACCTGCCTGCGCTGTTCATCGTGGTCGACGAATTCTCCGAATTACTGAGTCAGCAGCCCGATTTCGCCGAGCTATCCGTTGCGATTGGCCGCCTGGGCCGCTCGCTGGGCAACGTCTAGATGAGGCAGGCTGCGCGCGTTGGAGACCCATCTGTCCTCAAATCCGTTGGGAGGCGTTCTCCGCCAGGGAATCCCGCGCCGCGTTGGGTATGCCGGATTGCTATCACCGCGGGCTGGCCTCGCGCGCGAGCGGGTCGGGTTGGTCGGTGGTGCTGATACGGGCTCTGCCACTTTCTTCCCATTGAAGCCAGTACCTGAGCGGACCAGCGCGGTAGGGCCATGCGCCGTACCCCCCGTCGCATCCCCGAGCACCTGGTGCCCTTGGCTGGCACCCGGCCAGACTCCCCGCCCCCGCAGGTCGCCGCCCGGTACGCGGGCGGACGCCCACGACTTCCCGGGTGATTGTGACTGTTCGCTGATGTGCGGGCATGCTGGTTACGCTGGCACGACGGGTCACCTGCGAACGCCCACGAACGGCCTTGCTAAGCATGGTGGTGATATGGATCTTGGACTTGCAGAACGCACCGCTCTCGTCTGCGCCTCAACGTCAGGGCTGGGCCTGGCGACCGCCCGGGCACTGTGTGAGGACGGCGCGAGAGTCGTGGTGACCAGCCGCTCGAGCGAACGCGCCGAGAAGGTGGCAGCCGCGCTGCCGAACGCGATCGGTATCGGTTGCGATCTCCTGGCCGCCGATGGTCCAGCGCGACTGTTCGGCGAATCGACTAAACGTGTCGGCAAGATTGACATCCTCGTGCTCAACGGACCCGGCCCGGCGCCCGGAACTGCCGCAGACGTTGATGATGCAGGTGTCGATTCCGCGGTGGCCGCGTTGGTGAAGCCTCAAGTGCAACTGGTGCGGTCAGTGCTGCCTGCCATGCAGGCGCAACGCTGGGGCCGCATTTTGAGCATCAGCTCAACCAGCATAGTGGCGCCGATTGCCAACCTCGCGCTGTCCAACCTCGGCCGCGCCGCGCTGGCAGGTTATTTGAAGAGTCTCGCGAATGAGGTCGCCGCGCAGGGCATTACGGTCAACTCTCTACTGCCCGGCCGAATCGCAACGCCCCGCGCGCGCCAGATCAATGAAGCGGCCGCCGCTCGGTCCGGTATCCCGGTCGCCGACGTCGAGCAATCCTCAACCGGTGAGATTCCCGCAGGCCGCTATGGAGAGCCCGACGAGTTCGGCGCCGTGGCCGCCTTCTTGTGCAGCGCGCGGGCGTCCTACGTGACCGGAGCAGCGCTACGCTGCGACGGCGGGCTGGTGCCGACACTATGAGCACTCTCCGGCGACTCCCGTAGCGGCTGACGGGTCATATGTCCGAAATCCCTTCGTGCGCTGTCGAGCTGTGAAGGAAGCGTTGGTACTTCCCCTGATGTGTCCCCCGAAGTGGTTCCACGCTGGGTGACGATCGGGCGGGCGGCTGACTACTACCAAGTGAGCCCAAACCTGATTCGCAGGATCATCGCTCATCAACAGCTCGATGCGCGCCGCATAGGCAGTTCTCGCAGCATCCGCATGGACTGCATCCCGGCACCGCATGATTGACACCGCCGGCAAGCAGCACCAGGTCGTCGTGGGCCGACCTGGTGCCCGCCAACTGTGCCCACATTTTGCCCACAATTTGCCCATAGTTACAGATAACTGGGGTGAACTACTGTTATGTGTTTTACCAGTTCAAGCGTAGAGAAGCCCCCGCCCAGCCCTCCGAATCGCCTTTGCAAGGCAGAAGTCAGGGGTTCGAATCCCCTAGGCTCCACAAGGATTCGCTGTCCGGCGACGCCCTGATCGCCCAGTCGCCCTAGCACTCAACGACGTTGAGGGCCAGCCCGCCCTGCGACGTCTCCTTGTACTTGTCCTTCATGTCGGCCCCGGTGTCGCGCATGGTCTTGATCGCCGTGTCGAGGCTGACGTGATGAATTCCGTCGCCGTGCAACGCCATTCGCGCCGCCGTGATCGCCTTGACCGATGCGACGGCGTTGCGTTCGATGCACGGAATCTGCACCAGACCGCCGACCGGATCGCACGTGAGCCCGAGGTTGTGCTCGATGCCGATCTCGGCGGCGTTCTCCACCTGCGCCGGTGTTCCGCCCAGCACCGCTGCAAGCCCGGCGGCCGCCATCGAGCACGCGGACCCTACCTCACCCTGGCAGCCCACCTCGGCGCCCGAGATCGACGCGTTGGCCTTGAACAGCTGACCGATCGCGGCGGCGGTCAGGAGGAACTCGACAATGCCGTCGTCGGTCGCGCTCGGGACGAACCGCGAGTAATAGTGCAGCACTGCGGGAATGACGCCCGCGGCGCCGTTCGTCGGCGCCGTCACCACCCGACCGCCGCCAGCGTTCTCCTCGTTGACCGCGAGCGCGTACACCGTCAGCCAGTCCATCGCGTACAGCGGATCGTCGGGATCTAAGGTCTCCGCCAGCAAACGTGCGCGGCGGCGAACCCGCAGCGCTCCTGGCAGCGTGCCCTTCGCACGCAGGCCCGCTTCGACGCAGTCGCGCATCGCCGCCCAGATCCTCAGCAGGCCGGCCCGCAGGTCGGGCTCGCGGCCGAGCGCGGCCTCATTGCGGGCCATCAGCTCGGCGATGCTGCAGACGTTCTGCGTCGCCAGGCGCACCAGCTCTGCGGCCGTGTTGAACGGATACGGCACGGCGGAATCTTCGCGGGGCCCGGACTGTGCCTCTTCCTCGTCGACGACGAAGCCGCCTCCGACGGAGTAGTACACGTGGCGGCTCAGGACCGCGTCATCGACACCGTATGCGAGGAACACCATGCCGTTGCTGTGAAAGTCCATGGCCTGCAACGACAACACTAGGTCATCGCCATCGTGGAAATCGACCGTGTGGGTGCCGGCGAGGACCAGCTTGTGGTCGGTCTTGATCTCCTCGACGCGGGCCTGGGCCGCGGCCGGGTCCACTGTCTCGGGTTCACTACCCTCCAGCCCGAGCATGACCGCACCGGGCGTGCCGTGTCCGGCACCGGTGGCACCCAGCGAGCCGTAGAGCTCGATTCGCACCCGCGCCACGTTCGGCAGCAGCCCGTCGTCGGCGAGATGACGTGCGAACCGGCCTGCGGCGCGCATGGGCCCGACGGTGTGCGAGCTCGACGGCCCGATACCGACGGAGAAGAGGTCAAAGACTGAAACGGCCATCGCATTGCACCTACAGCAACTACGGCTTGGGAGCCACGTCGACGCTGGGCGGCAGTGGCGACGGTTCGGGCTGCATCGACCGGCGCACGATAGTGAACGCGACCGCTCCCCCGGCCAGCACCACGGCGGCCACCGCGGCCAGCACCAACGGACGACGCCGGCGCTTGGGCTTGCGTGCGTCGGCGATCACCTGGGGAAGGTTCGCGAGAACCTCCTGTGCCGCCACGAGTTCCTGCGCGATGGTCTCCTGCGCATCGCCGAACTCCTTAGCGAGCCTGCTCTTGTCCATGCGACGGCGGACGCTGCCGGCCGCTGACCGCGCGCCCTCCCAGCTCAGCCCGACCGTGCCGCGCGTGACGTCGACCGGTCCGACCGCGGAGTACTTCAAGCCGCGGCTCAGCCGCTGGCTCGGGGTCAACCGGACGTCCGTCTTCGAGCTCATGTCCACCTCATTCGCGGCGTGATCAGATTCCGACAACCAGCCTGCCACCAACTGCCACCCAGCGGAGGCCGTTAGACCGCGGGTGGCACACTGGCATCCCGTGACGAGCCCCATTCAGACAGCGACCGCGACCCTGCACACCAACCGCGGTGACATCAAGATCGCACTCTTCGGAAACCACGCCCCCAAGACCGTCGCGAATTTCGTCGGACTGTCGCAGGGCAGCAAGGGCTACAGCACCGAGAACGCGTCGGGCAGCTCGTCGGGACCGTTCTATGACGGCGCGATCTTCCACCGCGTGATCGACGGTTTCATGATCCAGGGCGGCGATCCGACCGGCACCGGCCGGGGCGGCCCCGGATACCAGTTCGCCGACGAGTTCCACCCAGAGTTGCAGTTCGACAAGCCGTATCTGCTTGCGATGGCCAACGCTGGGCCCGGCACCAACGGCTCACAGTTCTTCATCACCGTCGGCAAGACACCCCATCTCACCCGGAAGCACACGATCTTCGGCGAGGTCGTCGACCCGGAGTCGCAGAAGGTGGTCGACGCCATCGCCACCACCGCCACCGACCGCAGCGATCGGCCAACCGATCCGGTAGTGATCGAGTCGATCACGGTCTCCTGACGCTGCAGGAGACTCAGCGGGAGCCGGCGTAGCCGGCGGCGGTCAACGCGTCGAGAACGTTCAACGGGTCCGTGCCCAGGTCCCATCGGGTGAAGACCATCAGGCGGTCGTCGGTCGTGTCGATCTCGAGCAGCCGCACCTTGCGGGTCAAACGGCGGAACTCGGTGATGCGGATGATCTTGATGTCGCTGTGTCGCAACAGGTTCGTGCGCGACCAACCGCGGATAACTAGCCCGTCGTCTTTAATTGCCAGTTTCGGCCGGGCGCGCCACGAGGCGCTTGCAAACACAAGCAGTCCCACCCCGGCTATCCCCACCAGAACGCGGCCGGGCGCGTCTGTGATCAGGGTCACAGGAGCGGTAGCCAAGATTAGTCCGAACACGCCGCAAGCTGCGATTCCGAGCGTCGGGGGGCTCCACTCAGTTTGCTGCATAGGTCCTTTACACCCTTTTACCTTTGCTAATGAGGTTATCCACAGGTGCTATCCCCAATGGGGATGAATCACATTGGTGTGATCTGATGACCACGAGGTTGCTAACCGGGTAACGCGCGGGGTTCAAGATAAATTCATACCAATGGCCGGTACGGCTACCGCCAGCGCATCGTGAGCAACAAACCGGTGATCATGAAAGCAAAGGCGATGGCGTAGTTCCACTGCGCCAGGTCCGCCATCCACTGCAGAAAGCTGGGAACGTCGCTCCCACTGCCCGCGAGCTGGAAAACGATCAGCCAGGCCAAGCCGATCAGCATCAGGCCTACGAACAAAACCACGAACCACACGCTCGACGGCCCGGTCTTGACCTTGACCGGCGTCCGGCTCACCGGGCTGACGGTGAAGTCGTTCTTCTTGCGGACTTTGGACTTGGGCATGGTTACCTTCGCGGACAGTCGGGGCACACGGTGCGACGATGTACCTACGAGCCTAACGTAGCCACCCTGCCAGCCCCGAATCCCGAGAGACGAGTCGATGGAGAAGCCGCCCGAGCCTGCTGCTCTTCGCGCAAGCGCTCATCGTCCCCGGCTTGCGCGTGGGCCCAGTTCCGTGTGGCGCTTCGGCGTCCCGCTGGTGTGTTTGTTGGCGGGCCTGCTGCTGGCGGCCACCCACGGCGTTTCCGGCGGCGCCGAGATCCGGCGCAGCGATTCGCCGCGGATGGTCGACCTCGTCCGCGAGGCTCAGCAGTCGGTGGACCGGCTCACCTCTCAGCGGGACTCGTTTGTAACGACCATCGACACCCACCACGGCGGGTCGCCGGGCGCCGACGCGGCGCTGGCGGCGATCACCAACCGCTCGGCCAAGTTGGCGCTAAACGCGGGCCTGGACCCGATGCGAGGGCCGGGCCTGGTCGTCACGCTCAACGACGCGCAGCGCGACGCGGAGGGCCGCTTCCCGCGCGACGCCTCCCCCGACGATCTGGTGGTGCACCAGCAGGACATCGAGGCGGTGCTGAACGCCCTATGGAGCGCCGGCGCTGAGGGCATTCAGGTGCAGGATCAGCGGATCATCGGCACGTCGGCGCCGCGATGCGTCGGCAACACGCTGCTGCTCAACGGCCGCACATACAGCCCGCCATACGTCATCACCGCGATCGGCGACGCGGCGGCCCTGCAGGCGGCGCTGGCGGGGGCGCCGCTGGTGACTCTGTACAAGCAATATGTGGTGCGGTTCGGGCTGGGCTACTCCGAACAACCGCGGGCCCACGTCGACCTGGTCGGGCACACCGAGCCGGTCAGGATGAAGTTCGCCAAGCCGACCGGCCCCATCGGCTACTGAATCGCATAGTTTCGTCGAAACTGCGCACAGATCGCGATTCAAGCCGCTCCGGCGATCTCCCCGCAGTCTCGAGGACAGAGGCCGCCCGGCACTGCTAGTAGCCTGGCCTGATGCAGGTCTTGGTCGTCGACAACTACGACAGCTTCGTGTTCAACCTGGTCCAGTACCTGGGCCAGCTCGGTGTGCACGCGCAGGTCTGGCGTAACGACGACGATCGCCTCGCCACCGACGCCGACGTCGCCAAGGCCGCAGAGCAGTTCGACGGTGTGCTCCTATCCCCCGGTCCCGGCACCCCCGAGCGCGCCGGTGCCTCGATCCCGCTCGTGAAGGCGTGCGCCGCGGCCAAGACCCCCCTGCTGGGTGTGTGCCTCGGTCACCAGGCCATCGGCGTGGCCTTCGGCGGCACCGTAGACCGCGCGCCCGAGTTGCTACACGGCAAGACGAGCACCGTCCACCACACCAATGCCGGTGTGCTACAAGGGCTTCCGGATCCGTTCACAGCGACGCGCTACCACTCGCTGACAATACTGCCCGACACCGTGCCCGCGGAGCTCGAGGTGATCGCGCGCACCGAGGGCGGCGTCATCATGGGAGTGCGACACGTCGAGCTGCCGATACACGGCGTGCAGTTCCACCCCGAATCGATCCTCACCGAAGGCGGCCATCGGATGCTCGCCAACTGGCTGGCCTACTGCGGCAGCGCCCCGCCGGAGTCGTTGGTGCGTCAGCTGGAGGACGAGGTGGCCAACGCGGTGCAGGCCGCTACGACGCGAAGCTCAGCGTGATCGGGCTATCGACGTTGACCGGCGTGCCGGCCGCTGGACTCTGAGTCACCACCGCATTGGTTCTCTGGCCGCTGTTCTGCACATCGGGGCTCCTGATCAGCTGGCCCGTCCAGCCGTAGGCGTTGCGCAGGTTCGGCTCGACGTCGACCCAGAAACCTCCACGCACGTCAGGCATGACGAACTGGTTGCCCCTGGACACCTGGATCTGGATCACGGAGTCCAGCGGGACGACCTCGCCGCCCGCAGGTGGAACGGTGCCCACGACCTGGCCCTTCGGCGTCGGACTGTCAACGTCGACCACCACGGTCTTCGTGAAGCCGGACGCGGTGAGCACCTGCTGGGCCGACTCGACCGTCTGGCTCCTCACATCGGGGACCGGCTTGCTCTCGGGTCCCGAGCCGACGACGATCGTGATCTCGTTGGTGATCGCGGAGGTCT
This sequence comes from uncultured Actinomycetota bacterium, assembly GCA_963770305.1. Lineage (GTDB taxonomy): Bacteria > Actinomycetota > Actinomycetes > Mycobacteriales > Mycobacteriaceae > Mycobacterium. The sequence goes on along the minus strand of CAVYPB010000038.1, from coordinate 735,716 downwards.
GGTTGGCCGGTGGGATGGTGGCGAGCACCTTGTCCTTCGTCTCCGGCGTCGACGGTGAATGCGACTGCTTGAACTTGCCGAACCCGGCGTCGGTGAGCTTCTGGACGCAATCGGCATAGGTGAAACTGGTGCAGTCAACGATTTCGCGCTGCTCGGGACCGGTGGACACGTTGAGCGTGATCTCGTCGCCGGCGCCGACCGAGGTGTTGGCCTCCGGATTGGTGTTGATCACATGGTTGGGCGCGACGGTCGAGTCCGGGTTCCGCTGGGTGGTGGTCTTGAAGCCGGCGTTCTGCAGTACGGCGATTGCGTCGTTCTCGAGCTGCCCGCGCACGTCGGGTACCTGCACATCGCGCGTGCTGCCGCCGAACATGTTGATCGCGACGGTGACCACCACGGTCAGCACCGCCAGCACCGCGACCGCGATGAGCCAGCGGCCCACCGAACCCCCGCGTTCCGTCTCGGTGTACTCGGGCTCCGGGCGCACCACCGGGTCGACGGGCTCGGTGCGATGTTGCGATGGCGTGGACGTCAGCAGCGAGGTCCGTTCGGCATCGGTGAACACCTTGGGCGCCTCAGGCGCCTCTCCGCTGTGCACCCGCACCAGGTCGGCGCGCATCTCCGCAGCGGACTGATAGCGATTGTCGGGGTTCTTGGCCAGCGCCTTGAGCACCACGGCGTCCAGCTCAGGAGAGATGTCCTTGTGGCGCTGTGACGGCGGCACCGGATCCTCGCGCACATGCTGATAAGCCACCGCGACGGGCGAGTCACCGGTGAAAGGCGGTTCACCCGTGAGGATTTCGTAGAGCACGCAGCCCAGCGAGTAGACGTCGGAGCGGGCGTCGACCTTCTCTCCGCGGGCCTGCTCAGGCGACAGATACTGCGCCGTGCCGATCACCGCGGCCGTCTGCGTCACGCTGTTGGCATCGGCCAGTGCGCGCGCGATGCCGAAGTCCATCACCTTCACCGCGCCGGCCTTGCTGATCATGATGTTGGCGGGCTTCACGTCACGGTGAATGATGCCGTGCTGATGGCTGAAGTTCAGGGCCTGGCAGGCGTCGGCGATCACCTCGATCGCCCGTTTGGCCGGCATCGGGCCCTCGGTGTGCACGACGTCGCGTAGCGTGACCCCGTCGACGTACTCCATCACGATGTACGGGAGCGGCCCGGTCGCGGTCTCCGCCTCGCCGGTGTCGTATACCGCGACGATGGCCGGATGGTTCAGTGCGGCCGCGTTCTGTGCCTCGCGGCGGAACCGCAAATAGAAGCTAGGGTCGCGGGCCAGGTCAGCGCGCAGCACCTTGACGGCCACGTCGCGGTGCAACCGCAGATCGCGCGCCAAATGAACCTCGGACATGCCGCCGAAGCCGAGGATTTCACCGATTTCGTACCGGTCGGACAGGTGTTGCGGGGTGGTCATTGCCATGTCTGTTCTGGAACCGAGGGCGTTACCTGCACCTTTGCAGGCGACGCGGTCGCGTCGAGTCGGGGTACCCCGATTCCGTGTCCACCATGACCGACAGTGCCCTCATCGGTCCAACCGGGCATCGCCGCCGGCGACTGGAACGGGGTTGTTTCGGTGATCGTATTCGTCACCGTCGGCGGCGACGACGGCCGGTCCTTCTTGTCCTGCGCATTCAACACGATCAGGATCGCGATGACGATCGCCAGCGCGCCGAGCACCCCGGCCGCCCACAGCAGCGCGCGCTGGCCCGATGAGAACGTACGCCGTGGCGGGGGAGTGCGGTGGCTGCCGGACACAGGCCGTGGCCGGGCTGCGGTCGCCGGCGCCCGCCCGGTGAGGTCCGCGGCGGCCCGCGCCTGCGCGGCGGAGGGCACCGCTGCAGGCGCGGCCCTGCCGATCGACGGCGCCTGGTTCGGTCTTGGCGGACGACGGCCGGACCGCACCGCGGCGACCGCGTCGGCGAACGGCCCGCCGGAGCGATACCGCATGCCCGGATTCTTGACCAGAGTGATCTCGATGAGCTCGCGAACGTTGGGGGGCAGGTCGGCGGGCAGCGGGGGCGGCGTCTCCTTGATGTGCTTCATGGCCACCGTCAGCGCGCCGTCGCCGGTGAACGGCCGTTTGCCCGAAACCGATTCGTAGCCGACAACTCCCAGCGAATACACATCGCTCGCCGCGGTGGCGTCGTGGCCAAGCGCCTGCTCCGGCGCGATGTACTGGGCGGTGCCCATCACCATGCCGGTCTGGGTGACGGGGGCGGCGTCGACGGCCTTGGCGATGCCGAAGTCGGTGAGTTTCACCTGCCCGGTCGGCGTGATGAGAATGTTGCCCGGCTTGACGTCGCGGTGCACCAGGCCGGCGGTGTGGGCGACCTGCAGGGCGCGGCCCGTCTGCTCGAGCATGTCGAGGGCATGCCGCAGCGAGAGCCGACCGGTGCGCTTGAGCACCGAGTTCAGCGGTTCACCGTTGACCAGTTCCATCACCAGGTACGCGGTTCGGCCCTCACCGTCCATGTCGGTTTCGCCGTAGTCGTACACGCTCGCGATGCCCGGGTGATTGAGCATCGCGACGGTGCGGGCCTCGGCGCGGAACCGTTCGACGAACTCCGGGTCGGTGGAGTATTCGGCCTTGAGCACCTTGACCGCGACGCGGCGGCCCAGCCGCGAGTCGACGCCCTCCCACACCTGGCCCATGCCGCCGGTGGCGATCAGCCGCTGCAGCCGGTAGCGGCCGGACAGCGTCACTCCCACGCGGGGACTCATGGCTCGACTCCCACTCGCTCCGGTCCTCGCTCGGTGCCTCGACTCCCGCTCGCTCCGGTCCTCGCTCGTGCCTCGCTGCGATCCTCACTCCCGGTCGTCTTCGGGGGCTCGTCTCCTCGCTGCGATCCTCACTCGCGGTCGCCTTCGCGGGCTCATGAGCCCTCCCGCAGCGCTGCCGCAATGGTCGCGCGCCCGATGGGTGCGGCGAGGGCACCGCCGGTTGCAGACAGCCGGTCACCGCCGTTCTCGACCAGGACGGCGACCGCAACCTTGGGTGCCGATGCCGGCGCGAAGGCGATGTACCAGGCATGCGGCGGGGTGTTGCGCGGATCCGTGCCGTGCTCCGCCGTGCCGGTCTTCGATGCGATCTGCACGCCGGCGATGGCTCCCTTCTGCTGCGTCACCTGCTCGGCGGCGACCATCAAGTCCGTAAGTGTATCCGCGACCTGCTCGGACACCGCCCGTCGCTCTTCGTGGGGAGCAGTCGTGCTGATGTTGGCGAGGTCGGGTCCCTTCAGACTATCGACTAGGTAGGGCTGCATGGCCACCCCTTTGTTCGCGATGGTCGCGGCGACCATCGCGTTCTGCAGTGGGGTCAGTGCAACATCTTTCTGCCCGATGCTCGACATGCCCAGGGCGGCGGCGTCGGTGATCGGGCCAACGGTGGATTGGGCAACCTGAAGCGGAATCGTCGGGGAAGGGCTGTCCAGCCCGAACGCCAACGCGGTTGACCGTAGTGCGTCGGCACCCGTGTTGATGCCGAGCTGGACGAAGGCGGTGTTGCATGACTTCGCGAACGCATCGCGCAGAGAGGCGGTCGGACTGGCGCCACACGATGCGCCGCCGAAGTTCTCCAGCGTTGCAGTGCTGTCCGGCAGCGCGATTCGGGCAGCAGCGGTCAGTTGGGTGTTCTCGGTGGCGCCCGATTGCAGCGCGGCCGCAGTGGTGATGACCTTGAAGGTGGACCCAGGCGGGTAGGTCTCCGAGATTGCACGGTTCAGCAACGGCGAGTCGGGGTTGTCGCGTAGCTGCTGCCACGCGGTGGACTGCTTCTGAATGTCATGGGTGGCCAGTAGATTCGGGTCGTACGACGGCGCCGAAACCATGGCGAGGACCCTGCCGGTCGACGGCTCCAGCGCCACCACTGCGCCCTTGCACGGGCCGTTGCAGCCGTCCTTCATCGCATCCCAGGCCGCCTGCTGCACCTGCGGATTGATGGTGGTCGCGACATTGCCGCCGCGCGGATCGCGGCCGGTGAAGAAGTCGGCCAGCCTTCGACCGAACAGCCGCTGGTCGGAACCGTTGAGGATGGTGTCCTCGGCGCGCTCCAGCCCTGCGCTCGAATAGCTCAGCGAATAGAACCCGGTGACCGGGGCGTACGTCAGCGGGTTGGGGTAGACGCGAAGGAAGCGGAACCGCCCGTTGGTCGAGACGGAGTAGGCGAGCAGCTGGCCACCGGCAGAAATCTGGCCGCGCTGGCGTGAATACTCGTCGAGCAGCACCCGCTGGTTACGCGGATCCGCGCGCAGGCCACCGGCCGTAAACACCTGTGTCAGTGTGGCATTGGCCAACAGCAGCACGACCATCACCATGATCGTCACGGCGATGCGGCGCAGCGAGGTGTTCATACCTTTTCGATCACCTCGGTGCTGGCGGCGGCGATCGGCGTGGTGTGCGGCCGGGTGACGATCGGGCGGCGTGCGGCGTGAGAGATGCGGACCAGGATCGCCAGCAGCACGTAGTTGGCCAGCAGCGACGAACCGCCGTACGACAACCACGGGGTGGTGAGCCCGGTCAGCGGAATCAGCTTGGTGACGCCGCCCACCACGATGAACAACTGGATCGCCAGCGTCGACGCCAGCCCGGCCGCCAGCAGCTTGCCGAAGCTGTCCCGCACCGCGATCGCGGTGCGCAGGCCGCGGATGATGACGATGGTGTAGAGCATCAGCACCGCGGCCAAACCGACGAGCCCGAGCTCTTCGCCGATGGCGGCGATGATGAAGTCGGTCGATGCGGCGGGCACGGTGCCGGGCTGACCGTTGCCGAGGCCGGTGCCGAAGATGCCGCCGGTGGCGAAGCTGAAAAGCGACTGCACCATCTGATAGCCGGCGCCGTCGGGATCGGCGAACGGGTCCAGCCAGGTCTGCACCCGGACCTGGACGTGATCGAAAATGTAATACGCCGCAACGCTTCCCGCAGCGAACAGCGCCAGCCCGATGACGACCCAGCTGAGCCGGTCGGTTGCTACATAGACCATCACCAGAAACGACGCGTACAGCAGAAGTGAGGTGCCGAGATCTTTCTCGAAGACCATCACGCCGACCGAGGCGATCCAGGCCGCCAGCAGCGGCGCCAGGTCGCGGGGCCGCGGCAGGTCCATGCCGAGGAAATGCTTGCCTGCGCTCGTGAACACGCTGCGCTTGGACACCAACACCGCTGCGAAGAAGATGAGCAGCAGGATCTTCGAGAACTCGGCCGGCTGAATTGAGAAGCCCGGCAACTCGATCCAGATCTTTGCGCCATTCTGCTCCGACACCGACCGGGGCAGCACTGCAGGTATGGCAAGCAGAATCAAGCCCGTCAGACCGCAGACGTAGCCGTAGCGTGCCAACACCCGATGATCGCGAAGGAATATCACCACGAGTGAGAAGACCACCACACCGACGAGGGTCCACAACATCTGCTGATTGGCGGTGCCGCCAAGGCCTTTTGCGGACGGCCCACCCGCCGCGAGATCTAGGCGGTGAATCATGACCAGTCCCAGGCCATTCAACAGCGCGACCACCGGTAGCAGCAGCGGGTCGGCGTACGGCGTGAATCGTCGGACGGCCAAGTGCGCGCCGGTGAACAGCGCGAGATAGGCCACCGTGTATTGCGCAAGGTCCCAATGCAGGCCCTGCTCCTGGTTGGCCTCGACGAGCAACAGTGCCACGGTGGTGATCAACGCGGCGAAGCCGAGAAGGAACAGTTCAGAGTTGCGCCGGTTCGGCAGCGGCGGCATGACGGTGACTGGCGACTGCGGCTGCGTCGTCATGACACTTCCCGGCAGTTCGTTCCCGGTTCCGGTGGTGGGGGAGGTAGCGCCGTCACAGTGGACGACGGAGAGGGTGACGGCGAAGGCGGCGGGGCGGCTGGAGGCGGCCCAGGGGGCGGCGGGGGCGCCGGGGCAGGCGCGGTGACGGTGGTGGGAGTCTCCGGGGCCGGTGTTTCGCTGCCGACCTCCGGAATACCGGGACTCACAGGCGATCCCGGTAGATGTGGTGTCGGCGACGTCGTCGTGGTGGTGGGAGTCGGAGTGCGCGGGGCGCACGTCGGGAGCACCGAACTGCGTGCGAGCTCTTCGATCTGGCTAATGGCGTCGTCGAGCGTGCCCGACGGCAGGCCGGCGATCACCTGCGCCCGTTCCGACGGCCGCATGTCGTTCACACCGAGCATGCGGCAATCCAGGTTGTCCATGGATTGCCCGGCGCTGATGAGCGACAACTCATTTCGCGCGTTGAGACACCCCAACAGGTAGGGCTCCTGAAGTGCTAAACCCAGAAAGGAACCCTGAACACCCTGCATGATCGACACGGTGCCGTCGTGCTCGGTGACGTAATAGTTGCTCCGCACGATCTCGCGGCCGATCGCCAACCCGGCCAGCACAACCAGCACCAGCAGGACCGCCGCGATGAAAATACGGCGTCGAGACCGAGGTTTCTGCGGCGGCTCTTCCGGTTGCGGCACAACGCGTTTGGCCTCGTTTCGGCGTGGATTGAATGCCGACGCGCGACCGGCCGCCGTGTTGGGCGGCGCGACTTGATCGTCGTCGCCGGACACCGCGCCCGCCAGGATGGGCTGGGTCTGGCCGTAGTCGTAGTCGATCACGTCGGCCACCACCACGGTGACGTTGTCAGGACCACCACCGCGCAGCGCCAATTCGATGAGCCGGTCGGCACTTTCGGCGACCTCGGGAATCTGGAGCGCCTCGAGGATGGTTTCGTGGCTGACCGGATCCGACAGCCCGTCGGAGCACAGCAGGTACCGGTCACCGGCTCGCGCCTCACGCATGATCAGCGTGGGCTCCACTTCGTGGCCGGTGAGCGCACGCATGATCAGCGAGCGCTGCGGATGGCTGTGTGCCTCCTCGGCGGTGATCCGGCCCTCGTCGACAAGGGTCTGGACGAACGTGTCGTCCTTGGTGATCTGGTTGAGCTCGCCGTCGCGAAGAAGATAGCCGCGAGAGTCGCCGATGTGCACCAGCCCAAGCCTGTTGCCGGCGAACAGGATTGCGGTGAGCGTGGTGCCCATGCCGTCGAGCTCGGGATCGGCTTCGACATGCGCCGCGATCGCCGAGTTGCCCTCGCGGACGGCTCCGTCGAGCTTGGAGAGCAGATCGCCGCCTGGCTCGTCGTCGTCGAGGTGGGCCAGCGCGGCGATCACCAGCTGCGAGGCAACCTCGCCTGCGGCGTGGCCGCCCATCCCGTCGGCCAGCGCGAGCAGACGCGCGCCGGCGTACACCGAGTCCTCGTTGTTGGCGCGGACCAAACCGCGGTCGCTGCGAGCCGCGTATCGAAGCACCAGCGTCACGGGCGCAGCTCGATTACTGTCTTGCCGATTCGTACCGGCGTGCCCATCGGAACCCGTACCGCCGTCGTCACCTTCGCCCTGTCAAGGTATGTGCCGTTGGTCGATCCTAGGTCCTCGACATACCATTCCGAACCTCGCGGGGACAGCCTGGCGTGCCGCGTCGAGGCGTAGTCGTCGGTGAGCACCAGCGTCGAGTCATCGGCCCGGCCGATCAGCACGGGCTGAGTGCCCAACGTGATGCGAGTACCGACCAGGGCGCCCTCGGTAACGACCAGCTGGCGCACCACGTGGCGGCGGCCCCGATTGGGCAGCAGGGAGCCCCGCAGCGCCAGCCCCCGTCGCACCATGACCGCCCCGGTCGGTGCGTAGATGTCGGTCCGCAGGATCCGGAGCACCGACCAGATGAACAACCACAGCAGCAACAGGAATCCGACGCGCGTCAGTTGCAGTACTAAACCCTGCATCTGACGTCCTCTCCGTCCCCGTTCCGTGCTCGTCGCGTCGGCACCGCAGAAACCATTCCCCGGTCGGTCCCCTGCCCTTCGGGCGGGAGGTACCCCCAGCGCTCCAGCCCGCCGGACAGCTCAGCCACCTTCGGCAACGTCACGATACTTCGACAGCGATCGACGTGAGGGTGAAGCGTTCAGCTTCCCCCGGCTAGGACGGCCCTGCCCTCAGTGAACGCGGACGATGATCTCCGAATGGCCGAGCCGGATCACGTCGCCGTCGGCCAGCTGCCACTCCTGCACAGGAGCGTTGTTCACCGTGGTGCCGTTGGTGGAGTTGAGGTCGGACAACAGCGCGACCTGGCCGTCCCAGCGGATCTCCAGGTGGCGGCGGGACACACCGGTGTCGGGCAGCCGGAACTGGGCGTCCTGGCCACGACCGATCACGTTGGCGCCCTCTCGCAACTGGTACGTGCGGCCGCTGCCGTCGTCGAGTTGCAGCGTGACGGCGGTGCCGCCGGCCGGGTAGTCGCCCTGGCCGTAGCCGCCTCCGTAACCACCCTGAGCCGCCGGTGGGCCGTAGTCGTAGCCGCCACCGGCGGGCTCGGCATAGCCGGGTTCGGCGTAGCCGCCGCCGGCAGGGGGCTCGCCGTACCGTCCGTAGTCGGGCTGGGCTCCATAGCCCTGGTCCTGGCGGCCGTACGACTGTCCGCCGTAGCCGCCCTGGTCGGGATAGCCGCCCTGGTCCGGATAGGCCGGCCGCGGCTCGGGGCGGCCGTAACCACCCTCGTCGTGACGGCCGGGTGCGGGTTGACGGCCGTAGTCGTAGTCGCCACCGGGGGCGCCGTAACCGGGCTGGCCGCCTTGCGGTGGGCCGTAGCCGCCGGGCGTCTGCCGGTAACCCTGGTCCGGGTAGCCGCCCGCGGGCGGCTGGCCGTATCCGGCGGGTGGGCGCTGCTCATAGGACGGCGGCGGATAGCCCTGGTCGGGATAGCCACCTTGGTCCGGGTAGCCGCCCTGGTCGGGGTAGCCCTGGCGCGGCGGATAGGCCGGCTCACCCGGGGGCGGGTAGCCGCCCGGGTCCTGCGGGGGATGCTGGCCGCGGGGGTCCTGGCCACGATCGTCCTGTTGGCCGTACCGCTCGTCGTAGTGCTCATCGGCGGGCCGCCCCTGTCCCTGGCCGCCGCGGTAGCTCGGGTTGTCAGTCATCGGTACTCCTGGTTCTGCGTTGGACGAGAGTTCTCGAGGTGGGGCGGGCTCGCCAGCGGTCGTATCGGGGTTGACCGCACCGCGCGCGCGAAACTGTCCGGTATGCAGGTTCGGTGACGCCTCGAATCTGACGACCACATCACCATACGTTTGCCATCCCTGCTCATGGATATATCCCTCCAAGTGCTTGGCGAAAGTCGCTGATGTGAGGTCCGGGTCGGCGCTCACCTTCTGATAGTCAGGCACACTGAGGGTAATGACGTAGTCGTTTGGGGCCAAAATTCGGTCGCCGAGCACTTCGCGCGCGCCGGTGTCGGCTTCCCGGCGAAGCATCGCCTCGACTTCTTGCGGCACAATCGATCCGCCGAACACCCGGGCGAAGGCGTCGCCGACCGTCGACTCGAGCTTGCGTTCGATACGGTCGACTAGACCCATGTCACCGCCCGCCTCACTCGTCGTTGTCCGTCGGTCCTGCTTACCCGCCCGTGCGCCAGCGTGTCGCCAGGCCACTTGGCATACTTGCATGGTATCGGCCGAGCGCAGCGGTGCGGGACCAACAGAATTCTGAGAATCAAATCGAAGCAGGTCAGCCGCTTGATCTTGATCTTGGCAGCGGCTGTTGGCGGCCTTCGAGGGCGCCCGGCACCGTTGGGGAGCGGGGTGCCTCGCGTGATAGGCTCCCCGGTTGTTGGGGCGAGTGGCGGAATGGCAGACGCGCTGGCTTCAGGTGCCAGTGTCCTCCGGGACGTGGGGGTTCAAGTCCCCCTTCGCCCACAAATCGAGACGAGGCGAGTCACCGATTTCGGTTGACTCGCCTCGATTTGTTTAATCCCACTGAATGCTTTTGGACACCGCGTCGGCTGCGCGTTGTATTTGGTGTCGTGCACGGTAGCTTTTTGCGAATGCGGCTCGCGTATATCGCGTTTGTTTCAGTGGCGCTGCTCTCGGCAGCGTGTTCCACGGCGGTCGAGGGTTCGGCGGTGAAAGAGTCGGGCGTTGCGACGGGTCCGACGGTTGAAATCAGCAAGCTTGACATCGGGCCGTATCCCACGCACCCGCGCCAGCCGCTGGGCGTCACGGGCGACCCGTTGCGCGGAGCGCTGGTCGATGCCCAGCGGATGGCCAACAACGTCGTCGGCCCGTGGGAAGTCGACCCGACCGTGACCGGCTGGTTCGGGTTCGGTGCCACGGTGCTGCAGAGGGCCGACGACCTGGCGCAGATCGGACCCGAGCCGTTCGCGGCGGCCGCAGGCCGGCACAACTTCATCAATGGCTTCGTGTCCGCACGCACCGCTGAGGGTCAGAAGATTCTGCTGAATGCGGTGCTGCGCTTCGCCGATCCTGGGTCCGCCGCTGCTGCGACCGCGGAGCTTGGCGATATTTCGGCCAAGACGGGGGCGGGCGCGCAACGCGCCGAGATCCCGGGCCATCCCGATGCGGCCGCGACGAGCTACAGCCTCACCGAAGGCTCCACCGGCAAACAGTGGACCGCGGTGCGCGCGTTTACGGCCCACGGCCCGTATGTGTTCATGCAACTCGCGCAGGCCGTCGACGGGCGGGACCCGGCGATCGGTATGGTCGCCAAAGCCATTGACCTGCAAGGCCCGGCCATCGACCAGTTCCGCGCGACCGATGTGTCCGAATTCGCCGACATTTCGCTCGACCCGAACGGGTTGTTGGCGCGGACCCTGCCGGTTCCGGATAAAGACGCGACGACGGTCCAGAACACCACCTACGAGCAACGTGGCGCGTTGCAGTTCCAAAACGATCCGAGCCGGTCGGCGCCGTTGTTCTCCGAGACCGGCACGGATCTGGTGGCGATGGCGAAGACGAACGTCTATCAGACCAAGGATTCCGAGAGCGCGGCGCGAATCGTGGACGGGTTCTATGCCGAGTTGCAGCCGACGTCGCAGCCGGTCAAGCCGGTCAACAACCTGCCGGACAGCCGCTGCCTTCAGCTGGAGGACAAGAGCTTCTACTGTCTGGGCGCAGCGGACCGCTACGCGATCGAAACCACCTCGGACAACCTGTTGGATGCCCAGCAGCAGGTTGCGGCGCAGTACGCGATGTTGCTCAGCGGCTGAGCTTCACGCGAGTACCCCCCGCAGCACCAGCTCGCTCAGTCCCTTAGCCGCTGTGTCCACATCTTTGATGCGGCGCACGCACACCGCGTACCAGGCGCCACCGGCGATGACGTCCATGATGGTGTCGGCGGTGATGCCGGGACGGGAGGTGCCGTCGGCGACGGCCTCGCGCACCCGCTCGGCCAGCTGACTGCGCGCGGTGGCCTCCAGGCGGTCGCTGAGCACCCGGCGCATCCGGCGGTCCGACCGTAAATCGTTGAGCAGACCGGGAATTGATTCGCGCACCGCGGCGTCACCGTACATTCGCAGCGCCCCGCGGCAGAGGCGGGTGATCTCGGCGACGAAGTCCTCCTCCGGCGGTTCGGGTCCGAGGTCGGGGAAAAGGGCCTCGTGCACCAGCTGTGCCTTGGAACTCCAGCGCCGATACACCGCCGGCCGGCTGACCCCGGCCGTGGTTGCGATCAGGTCTATTGTCGTCGCCGCGTAGCCACGTTCGACCAGGAGCCGCCGCGCCGCGGCCAGTACGGCCGTGTCGATCGACGGATCCCGACGCGACCCCTGTCGCCGATGTCGCCGCACCGCTTCCACGATTCGCCTCCCCACCATAGGGATTTGTCGTTACAGTGTGTCACAACAATCTGGCAGACGCGCTGATTTCGAGGAGGCCACTATGACGACAGGGCTTACCAAACCGTTGGCAGGCGTCGGCGAGGACGGGCGGCACCTCTACACCTGTCCACTGTGTGAGGCCATGTGCGGTTTGGAGATTCATGTCGAGGACGGCCGTGTCGCAAGCGTCCGCGGCAACCACGACGACACCTGGAGCCACGGACACATCTGTCCGAAGGGCGCCACCCTCGGCGCGGTGCACGAGGACCCCGACCGCATCCGGCGCCCAATGATCAAGGTGAACGGCCAGTGGCAGGAGGTCAGCTGGGACGCCGCCTTCCGCCGCTGCACCGAGCTGCTGGCCCCGGTGATCGAGAAGTACGGCATCGGCTCGGTGACATGCTACACCGGCAACCCGCTGGCGCACTCGTTCTCCCTTGGCCGCTACACCGGTGTGCTGCTTGGCATGTCGGGTATCCCGCTCAGCTACTCCCCAGGCACCGTCGACCAGTGGCCGAAGAATCTGTCGTCGCACCTGATGTTCGGCGGCTGGTGGAGCTTCCCGGTTCCCGACATCGAGCGCACCGACCTGCTGATCGTCATGGGCGCCAACCCCGCGGCTTCGCAGGGATCGCTCCTCGCGGCTCCCAACGTGATGGGGATCATCGACTCAATTCGCAAGCGCGGCAAGGTCATTGTCATTGACCCTGTGCGCACTGCCACTGCGGCCCGCGCCGACGAGTGGCTGCCGATCACTCCCGGCACCGACGCGGCGCTGCTGCTCGCAGTGGTGCACACGCTGTTCGCCGAGAACCTGGTCAAGCTTGGCGGCGTCGAACTCCACATCGACGGGGTAGACCGGATGCGGCAGGTGGCCGCCGAGTGGTCGCCCGAGCGCGTCGCCGCGGTCACCGGTATCACTGCAGACCGCATCCGCTCCTTGGCCCGCGAGTTGGCTGGCACCGGACGCGCCGTTGTGTACGGCCGAATTGGCTTGTGCAATCAGGAGTTCGGCAGCCTGGCCAGCTGGCTCGTCGATGTGGTCAACATTCTCACCGGGCACTTCGACACGCCGGGCGGATCGATGTTCCCCCGCGCGGCGGCGTGGTCGGTCACCGTGCAACCGATCCCAGGATTGGAGGACGGTGCGCCGGAATTCGGGCGGTACCGCACGCGTGTTCGCGGCGCGAAGGAAGTCCTCGGACAGGTGCCCGTGTCGTGTCTGGCCGAGGAGATCGCGACGCCGGGGGAGGGCCAGCTCAGAGCACTGATCACGGTGGCGGGCAACCCCGTGCTGTCGACGCCGGCAGGCCACAGGCTCGACGAGGTGTTGCCGACGCTGGACGCGATGATCTCGGTCGACCTGTGGCTCAACGAAACCACCCGGCATGCCGACGTGATCCTGCCTGCCCCGTCGCCGCTGGAGCAGCCGCACCACGACGATCTGATCCTCAACTTCGCCATCAACAGCATCGCGAACTACTCGCCTCCGGTGTTCGCGCCCGAGGACCCGGACCGGCCGGAGGAGTGGGAGATCCTGATCCGGCTGACCGGACTGTGCACGGGCACGCCCGCCGAGGATGTCGACGTCGCAGCGATCGACGACGGGTTCTTCGACTACATGGCGTTCACGCAGGGGCTCGACGGCGCGACCATCCGCCAGCATTACGAACGGGGCGGGCCTGAGCGCATTCTCGACTTCACCCTGCGCACCGGGCCGTTCGGCGACCGATACGGCGAGAACCCCGACGGCGTGACGCTTGAGGCGCTGAAGGCCCAGCCGAATGGCATCAACTTCGGGCCGATGGTGCCGCAGGTCCCCGAGATTCTCGGGACCGCGGACCACAAGATCAGGCTCGCCCCGCAGTATCTGCTCGACGACCTGCCCCGGCTCGCCGAGCGCCTCGATCGCGCGCGCGACGAGCTGGTGCTGGTGAGCAGGCGGCACCTGCGGTCGAACAACTCGTGGCTGCACAACGTCGGACCGCTGATGAAGGGCAAGGACCGCTGCACACTGCTGATGCACGGTGATGACGCGACAAAGCGCGGCGTGGCGACGGGTGACCTCGTCACGGTCACCTCGTCGGGCGGGCAGATCGACGTGCCCGTCGAGGTGACCGGCGAGATCATGCCGGGGGTGGTGTCGATGCCGCACGGCTGGGGCCACGGCAAGCCCGGCACCCGCATGGCGATCGCCAACGACTCTCCCGGCGTGAACACCAACATCCTGTCGCCGCCGAGGTTCATCGACGAGCCGTCGGGCAATGGTGCACTGAACGGCATCCCGGTGACCGTCACCCCCGCGGCAACCTGAAAGTATCTCCGCGTGGGCAAGAACGAGCGCGCGAACATCGTCATGACCGACGACGAGATCGCGGAATTCATCGAGCGCAGCCGAACCGCGACGATGGCGACCGTGCTACCCGACGGCAGGCCGCACCTGGTTGCCATGTGGTACGCCGTCGTCGACGGCGAGATCTGGTTCGAGACCAAGGCCAAGTCGCAGAAGGCGGTCAACCTGCGCCGCGATCCGACGATCACGGTGATGATCGAGGACGGGCAGAGCTACGACACGTTGCGCGGCGTGTCGATCGACGGCCACGCCGAAATCGTGGACGACGCGGAAACCATTCTGCGCGTGGGGATTAGCGTATGGGAGCGCTACACGGGCCCCTACACCGACGAGATGCGCCCGTTCATCGATCAGATGATGAACAATCGCATCTGCGTGCGCGTCGTGCCCAGCCGGCTGCGCAGCTGGGATCACCGCAAGCTCGGCATGCCTGCGATGCCGATCGGCGGCAGCACGGCACAATACCTAGAGTGATGTGATGGATCCCAACAAGAGGCCCAAGCAACTGGATTCGCCGTTCATCAAGGCGGGGATGAAGTATTCCAGCAAGGCTGTCGCCTGGGTCTACCGCAAGACCGGCGGCAGGGTCGGCGGCAATTGGCGGGGCGGCGCCGCCTTCAAGAGACCGGTGCCGACGCTGCTGCTCGAACACACGGGCCGTAAGTCCGGCAAGACGTTCGTCTCGCCGTTGGTGTACATGACGGACGGCGACGACGTGATCATCGTCGCCTCGATGGGCGGTCGAGCGCAGAACCCGCAGTGGTACCACAATCTGCTCGCTATCCCCGACGTCTACATCGAGGTGGGTCGCGAGAGGCGGCCCGTGCATGCCGTCCTGGCGAGCCCAGAGGAGCGGGCGCGGTTGTGGCCGAAGCTCGTCGACACGTACGCCGACTTCGACACCTATCAGAGTTGGACCGACCGGGAGATCCCGGTGTTCGTCCTCAAACGGCGCTAGGGGTGTGGTGGGTCGAACCCGGGGTTCGACAATGCGGTGGCCACCGCGCTGCCGATCGGGCCGTGTTGGTCGACCATCGTGGCGGTGCCCGTGGCAACGCCAGCGTGGCTGGAGTGCGTGAGCGCAGCCAGACCGATGTATGGCCCGTCGGGCAGACGGCTGAGTGACAGGGTGTAGTCCGCGTTGATGAACCGCAAACCGCCTGTGCCGTAATGGGTTAGCGAACTGGCCACGTCACCGGCCATGGCGGCGTGGGTGAACGGTGTCAGGGGTTGGCCGTCAACGAGCGGTCGGATGGCGCTCACCCAGACGTACTTAGGGCCCGCGTGCTGCCATGCGATGAGCCCGAAACCGGGACCGGGTGTGTGGTCGGCCTTGCCGTAGGTCCACACCAGCATGCTCAAATCGTCGGGTACCGGATCGGGTGCCGCAGGCAGCGGCGGCATCGCCACCGGTGATGTCCACACTTCATCGGTCGGCTGGTCACCACGGCGCAAGAACAGCGCGCTGGCGCGCGCGACGACGGTATCGGATTGCGTCACAACCGCGTCCGCAAGCCGCAACCGCCTTCCCTCGCGGGCGACGGTTGTCTGGACTCGTAACGGAGCCATGGCCGCCGGTCTCAGCAGGTCGACGGTCAGCCGTGCGGGCTGGAAGTCGGGATCGCCGACATCACGCTCGATCACGTGGCCGAGGATGCCCCCGGTGACCATGCCGCTGATCGTCTGACCCCACGGACCGCGCGCGAGGGCCGTAGGCACAAACGCGTCGCCGTCGGGGATGAAGAACGCCGGCGGCAGGCGACTGCCGGTGGGCGCACCGGTCACGCGATCCTGGGTGGTCATCGCGACCGACGATAGCGGCCTAGGTCCGCTAAGAGTTCGCCAGCCAGCGTTCGACGTCAGAATCCACAGGGTCGACGACCTCGGTGAACTCGTCGTGTTTCTTGACGAACGCGCCAACCATTGGGCACACGGCAACAATCCGCGGCCCGGCGTCGCGGGTGGCCTTCAGCGCCTCGTCGAGGAGAATCGTTGCCAGACCGCGCCCGCCGAATTCGTCGAGTATCTCGGTGTGGGGGAAGATCCGTTGGCCGTCGCGATCGGCGTACTCGACGAACCCAACCTTCTGTCCGTCGACGGAGATGCTGAAGCGGTCGGATTCCTGGGTCACGGTCGTCGGTGCGCCGGTCTTGTCGGTGGTGGTCATGCGTCCTCTATACCAAGGGATTGGGGCGAGGACGCAACGTCGCATTCGGCAGCGGCGGGGCAGGCAGGCGCGAGACCGCTCCCCGGTAGCCCTGAACCGCGCCGAATCGGCCATCGTGGTCCTCCCACATCTGCCGGTACGCCGCAATGTCCTCATGGGTGCGCCCGACGAAGTTCCACCACATCACCAGCTGCTCGGGAAACGGCGGACCGCCGAGCAGCAGCACACGTGCCGGGTCTTGGCCGCCGTTCGCAACCTCCAGCCGGTCGCTACCGGCCGCCTGGAATGCCAGATCGGCCACCTCGAGCGCGGTACCCGCGACCTCGACGCTGCCCTGGTCGAGCAGCACGCCGTGCTCGAAGCCGGGATCGACATCGAGGGTGAGGCGGGCACCCGGGTCGAGGTCGATCTGTGCACCGAGCAGCGGAGTGAAGGTGTGCACGGGTGAGCGGTCACCGGCGAGGCCGCCAAGGAAGACCCGCAGCGTGGCACCGGCAACCGAGTACGGCTCCGGCGCGTAATGGGCGAAGTCGCGGCCGGTGTCACGGTCGGAGTCGGACAGCGCCACCCACAGCTGCACGCCGTGCAGGACGGTGGTGGCCGCGGTGGAGACCTCGGAATGGCAGATGCCCGCGCCCGCGGTCATGAGATTCAGCTCGCCAGGCCGCACCATCGCGTGCACACCCGCGCTGTCGCGATGCTCCACCTCACCGTCGAACAGCCAACTGACGGTTTGCAATCCGGTGTGGGGATGTGGCGGCACGTCCATCCCCGTGCCGCCACGCACGTCATGAGGGCCGTAGTGGTCGGCGAAACACCACGCCCCGATCAGCGAGCGTTCCCGCTGCGGCAGCGTGCGTCGCACCAGGATTGCCCGCGGCCCGCCCAACGGCACCTCGCGCGGATGCAGCACACCGGCGAATGGCGAAGCCACGCAGGCAACTTCGGCGGGCGCGGGGTCGGTGTTGCTCACGGACTCACGGTAGCCCCTTGGGTCGCCGCGCCGGTCATTGCCGACCGGATCACATCCAGATCGCGATCGCTGATCTTGAACACGCCGAACCGGAACTTGTATCCCCACCGAGACTTGTCCTCGATGAAGTCCAGTTGCTCGATCAGCGGGCGTATCGGCGTCTCGGCGCAGTCCAGGAAATCGACGTTGCGCCGCCACGGCTGGAAGTCCGGCGACATCTCGGCCTGGTACGGCTCATTGTCGGCCACCTGTCCGATGGCGGTGAAGGCTTGCAATGGCTCGCCGTCCGGGTACACGGTCTTCGGCGAGTAGAAGACGATCCAGTCACCTTTGGCCATCTTCTTCAACATGTGCGGCTTGCCGTGGTTGGCCTGTGTGAAGCGGCCCCGCACCCCGAGCTCCACGTGGTCACGGCTGACTGTATTGATCCAATTGTTGCTCATGAACGCACGGTAAGACGGATCGCCGACAGAACCGCGGCTCCCAAGGACTCCCTGTGGATAACTTCGGGACCGTTAGCATCAGCGCGATGACTGAGCCTGAGGAGCCCATCCGCGACGATCACGCCGAGTTGTTGCGGCGTCGCGCGCTCACCGAGGACGCGGCGCGCCCCGATGCTGTCGAACGCAGGCACGCGGGCAACGGACGAACCGCGCGCGAGAATGTCGAGGATCTCGTCGACGCGGGCTCGTTCGTCGAGTACGGACGGTTCGCGATCGCCGCCCAGCGATTTCGCCGCGATCTGGCCGACCTGATCGTGCGCACCCCCGCCGACGGGCTCATCGCGGGCACGGCACGCATCAACGGCGAGGAGTTCGGCGACGAGCGCAGCGCGTGCGCGGTGTTGTCCTACGACTACACCGTGCTTGCCGGCACCCAGGGCGCGCTCGGTCATCGAAAGAAGGACCGGCTCTTCGAACTCGTCGAGCGGATGCGGCTGCCCACCGTGTTCTTCGCCGAGGGCGGCGGGGGACGTCCCGGAGACACCGACTACCCCGTCGTCTCGGCGCTCGACGCGCGCGCGTTCAAGCTGTGGGCGGCATTGTCGGGGGTGGTGCCGCGGATCGCGATCGTCAAGGGCCGCTGCTTTGCAGGCAACGCGGTGATCGCCGGGTGCTCCGATCTGATCGTCGCCACCGAGGACGCGTCGATCGGCATGGGCGGGCCCGCGATGATCGCCGGCGGCGGGCTCGGCGAGGTCCAACCCGACGACGTGGGGCCGATCTCGATGCAGGCACCCAACGGCGTGGTCGACATCGTCGTCGCCGACGAGGCCGAGGCCGTAGCGGTGACGAAGCGGCTGCTGGGCTACTTCCAGGGCGCGACGACACCTGGCCGCGCAAGTGACCAAACACGCCTGCGCACAATGGTTCCCGAGCGTGCAAGGCGTGCTTACTTCGTCACCCCGATTATCGAGACGTTGGCCGACGACGGATCGGTGACATTCCTTCGCGAGCGGTTCGCCCCCGAGATGGTGACCGCCCTGGCCCGGATCGAGGGCCGGGCCGTTGGCGTCATCGCCAACAACACGCGGGTGATGGCCGGTGCGATCACGGCGGCCGCCTCCGACAAGGCCGCTCGTTTCCTGCAACTCTGCGACGCCTTCGGCCTGCCGATCGTCTCACTCGTCGACTGCCCCGGCTACATGGTCGGCCCGGCGGCCGAAGCCGAAGCACTGGTGCGCCGCGCCTCGCGCATGCTCGTCGCAGGCGCCGCGCTGCGCGTGCCGTTGGTCGCGGTGGTGCTGCGCCGCGGCTATGGGCTCGGTGCTCAGGCGATGGTCGGCGGCAGTCTGCATGAGCCGTTGCTCACCGTGGCTTGGCCGGGCGCCCACCTCGGCCCGATGGGTCTCGAGGGAGCCGTTCGCCTCGGGCTGCGCAAGGAGCTCGAGAAGATCGCCGACGGCGACGAGCGTGAGGAGCGCGTCCGGCATGCGACGGCCGCCGCGCAGGAAAATGCGAAGGCGCTCAACGCCGCTGCGCTGTTCGAAATCGACGATGTCATCGACCCCGCCGACACCCGCGGCCTGATCGCCGCAACCCTCACGGCGGCCGCGGCGCGCAACGAACCGCCGCACGGTCGGCGGTTCGTGGATACCTGGTAGGAGCCAGCCCGCCGAACGTGAGCTTGCGCACGAAATTTCGCACGACCTTCGAGCACAAGCTCACGTTCGACCCCTCGAAGCGGGTCGCCGCTCAGGCGGATTCCGCGAACAGTCGCCGGTCGCGCACCGGGTGGCCGTTGCGCTCGGCGAGTGAACGCAACTGGCGCAGGGCAAACGTCCGTCCGCGGCCGCCCTCGGGGATGACGATCCCTGCCCACAGGCCCTCCACGTGTGGCAGTTCGCACGCCTCGCGGGCGCACAACCATCGACGCGGGCATGCCCGGCAGATGGCCTTGGCCTCTTCGTCCGCCGTGGTGGTCCATCGTTCGGGATCTCGGGTGCACGCGCCTATCGGCGCCTCTTCCCATTCCGGTGCGGTCATCGCTGTTGCTCCTCTGCACGCTCTGCGGCGTCTCGCCGCGGTGGCGCCAAACGTAGCGTACAAACCGTAGCGATGCAACAGTTAGTGCTCCCACCCAGCCATGAGAAATCCCGTGCTGGAACGCTGGATCGAGCAGCCAACCAGATTGAAAGGCGTCGTCACCAGCGGTAACATCGAAATACACCAGAGATGTAATTCCGTAGCGTTGATACGGTTTAGCCGAGATCAAAGCCGTAGCTCCGCCACATATCGATCCGGCAAAATGCGCACTCAAGTCGTAGCGGTCAGGGCCGGGATGGTTACTATTGCGGCACCCTGCGCACCACACCACTCAGCGAGGAATCGCCGGAATGACAGACGCGGAGCCGACCGCTGGGACGGCGGACGTCGTCGACGCCGGGCTGGCCCGCGCCGGGGCTGCGGCCGCCGCGCGCCGGCGAGAACTCGACGTCAGTCAGCGCAGCCTCGCGGCGGACGGAATCATCAACGCCGGTGCCCTGATCGCCTTCGAAAAGGGCCGCAGCTGGCCACGCGAGCGCACCCGAGCAAAGCTCGAAGCGGTGCTGCAATGGCAGCCGGGGACCATCGCGCGACTGCGCCAGGGCGAGCCCGTCGCGCGGGCGCAGCCGACCGAATCCGTCGCGGGCGCGGACGAAGGGCAGCTGATCGCGCAGGCCGTCATCACCGCGGTGCATACCCTCGGCGCGGCTGTCGACTCGCTGCCCCCGATCGACGACCCGGAGTTCACGCTGCGGGTGACGGCCATCCTGGCCGACCTTCGCAAGCTGGAAGCGGTCGCCGCCCGCGCCACCCGCATCAGCCATGTCACACCTGCGCTGATCAAGGCGCTGGGCACCGTCCGCCGTCAGATCGACGAGCTCACCATGCTTGGCGCAACCGCGCCGCGCGCGACGTTGGGCCAGCGGGTGTACGCCACCCGCCGGCGCGCCAACCTGACCATCGCCGAAACCGCCCAAGCCGCAGGTGTTTCCGAGGACGACGTCGCCCGCGCGGAAGCAGAGGAGCCGGTGCCGGCGGCTTCGATCGACGCGATCGAAGCGCTGCTCAAGCAGATCGATTAGTAGCGTTCCCTGGTGCGGTCGTCGCGGGTGGGGAAGTGCTCGGCGAGCGCAGCCGCGATCTCGATGAAACGGCGCCTGGTGGCGGCCGACATCTCACTGGTGCGGTCGATGACGCCGCCGGGCCGCAGATGCCCGTCGAACGGCACCTCGATGACCACCTGACCCTGTGAGCCGAACTGCTGGGCCAGGATCGACCGGGTCCGTTTTGCTGCATGCCCGTCGGAATCGTTGAGCACGATCACTGTCCGCTGCAGCAGACCGGTCAGCCCGCGGGCGGCCAGCCAGTCCATCGTCTGACCGGCCGCCGCCGCGCCGTCCATCCACGGTGACGACACCACGATGAGCGCGTCGAGATCCCGCAGCAGCTCCTCGGTGACCGGGGAATCCATGGTGGAACTGCAATCGATGATCGAGATCGTGAAGTAGCGGTCCAGCCGCGACGTCGCTTCCCGATAGATCGCTGCGTCCAGTACCCGGCGGCGGGCGGGCGTGGCCTCCCCGGCCAGCACGAATAAGCCTGCGGCGTTGTTACCCACCCGGCTGCGCACATCGGCGAACGTCTCGAGGTGCTGATCGGACGCCAGCTCCCAGTAGGAGCCCCGAGCCTTCGGGTCGACGCGGCTGCCCAGCTTGCCGAATGCGGTGTCGGCGTCGATCGCCACCACCCTGTCGTCGGAGCGCAGCTCTGCGAACACGGATCCGACGCAGGCGGACACGGTCGTCTTCCCAACGCCACCCTTGCCCATCACGCCGACCTTGTAATGGCCGCGCAGCACCGACTTGATCTTCGCCTCCAGCTCGGCCTGCCGGATCTCGTCGGCGGAAGGGCCGATGTTGACCAGCCCGAAGGTGGCCTTGTAGAGCGCGAGACGCCAGCCGCGACTCGGAGGGACGCGGCGCGGGGGCATCAATTCGTCGACGCGGATCCGTTCGGCATACGACGCGGGCGGGGGCGGAGGCGCCTCCGCCCCGTGACTCTGGGGCGGCCATGGTTGACCCGGCCGTGGGCTCGCTGGTGGCTGCTGCGGGGCGGTCTGTCCCGCCGGACGCGTGGAATGCGGCGGCTGCCAGGCGGGTGGCTGACCCCACGCATTGTCGTCCTGGCGGTTGACGGTCGGCATCGGCCCGGTGTCGCGAGGTGATCCCGGTGGTGGTCCGTATCGGGGCGGCTGACGGAAGCTGCCACCCGGTCGTTCCGGGTCGACGAACGGCGGGGGAGGCGCGTCGGGTTGGCCGCCCCGCGGGCCGGGCTCAGGACTAGCGGCCGGCGGCACCCGTGCGGTACCCGGCGGGGTCGCGGGCTCGTCGTCCTTCGCTTCCTCCGCAGACGGCCTGGGGGCGGGATCTGGCGCGACGAAGTCGACAGGAGGCCGGGAGGGCGCCGGAGGCTCGGCGGGGGCAGCCGGTTCGGGCCTCGGTACCCGCGGCTCGAAGTCGGTCTCTTCCGGGCCTGTCCAGCCGAGTTCTCTCCGCAATGCGTCGTCGCGGTCGGTCACTACACATCTCCTTCGGTGTCAGACGACGCGGTCGTCGACCACTCTCAAGTATCAACTACACCCGGTCCGACCCATCGCATACGGCGACCAGGGTGCGCCGCAACCGTCCAGCAAATACCGATGACGGGCCATGACGGACGATGACGGCCAGCGAATAGACGCCGATAATCGGAACGCGGACGGGTGGTCGTCGCCGCGATAGGCCTCGCGGCGAGGATCGTCGACGCACGCCGGAGGCCCTGTCCCGGCTGCCAGGAGAACATTTGCTGCAGACGGTGTATCAAACGTGGAACCGGTGATTGTACCGAATGGAACATTGCTGACTGGACCGCCGCAGGCACGTAGTACGGCCATCGCGCGGCGAGAAATTGGTGCGCAGGCAGTTCTGCGTCCGCTGGTACGCTGTGACGCGGCGAAGGGGTTTGCGTGGTTGGGTCAGTTGGACGAGCCGACGGTTTATGGCAAATTGCCAAACGATGCGGTTTGGTGGCGGTTGGCGGGGTTGTTGGACTGTGAAGGTCATCGGGGAGCTCATCGAGACCATCGCCGGCGGCGCGGGACTCAAGAATGTCCGCGAGGTCGGCGAGCGGCTGACGAAGTCCCACACGGGCTCGGCGGGCGGCCGGGTGGGCGAACTCGTCGAGAAGCTGCTCGACGTCGTCGGATCGGATCTACTCGACTACGGCCAATCGGTCATCACGGGAATGAAGAACACCACGGGACAGGGCGACCCTGAAAAGGGCGACGCCTTCGGTGAAGCGCAGTCGATGTTCAACACCGTCAACGAGACGCTGAAATCCGCCGTTCCCGACGACGGTTGGGATGGCTCTGGCTCGTATGCCTACGCCGATCAGAACACCCGGCAGCAGCTTCGCTCCGAGGCGATGGCCGACGCGGATCACGAGGTGCACAAGGTGCTCCATCGCGAGGCCGCCCAGATCACCCTGCGACGCGGCTACCTTGACGACCAGTACAACTTCTTGGCCAACACCAGTCATGTGACGTTTCCGCTGCAGTTCATCCCGCGGTACGGCGAGGCGATGAAGTTGGCGATCGAAATCGGCGCATTGCAGACCGCCCTTGGCGAGAGCTACCACCAGATGAACCGGCTTCAGTCCGAGGTGGCGCAGAACGCCGCCGAACTGCAGCAGGCGGTCGGCCGATACTCGGGCGTGGCCGACGGTGCCGAATTGCCCGGTGCCGCGGCGCATTTTGATCCTCCGCCCCCGCCACCGGGCGGGATCGCCGGTCCGTCCGGCGTTTCCGGCGGCATCGACCCACCGCCGCTTCTGCAGGTGCCGCCGCTCGGGCCTCTGCTCAGCCCGGTCGCCGGATTCGTCACCGGCGCCGCGCCGGCGGCCGGACAGCTCGCGGCCGCGTCAGCCCAACCCCGCGCCAAGAAGGGCCATCCCCGCGACGAGGAATCGACAGACCACGAGGACAAGGCCGACGACAAGGATCCGACGAAGGCCGCGTCCGGCGACGGCGAGTCCGAGCGCGCGCCCGTGCACGCCGAGCGCAATCCCAATTCCGAACGGCCGCACACGCCCGTCGCGGCTAGGTTGGATGCGGACAATTCACCCGGGCCGCCGGCCGGGACGCCACCGCAGGATAGAAGGTAGGGAAGAGGGGGGAGCATGTCCGGCGACGATTTGCGCGTTACAACCGCCCACCTCGGCGAGCTGGCCGTCAAGCAGGGCCGCGCGGCAGTCGGGATCAGATCTACCACAATCGCGGCGGAAGGCGCCGAGGCGGCGGTGAGGAGCACTCATGGCTGCATCGCTTCGGCTTCCGTCAGTGCACTGGCGGCCGTGCTCGCCGCACGCCGCAGCACCGGCACGAGGATGGCAGCGATCTCGGATAACCTGTGCGACAAGCTTGCCGATGCTGCGAAGCGCTACGACCAGGTCGACGAGGCGGTGAGCGGCACCTTGGGTCCACAGATGCAAGCAGGGCAAACATGACCACTCCGCATTCCGCGCATCGGGGCCCAACGCATTACGACGACGTCGTCGGCGTCGAGGTCACCATCGACGGCATACTCGTCATCGCCGACCGGCTCAACCTGATGGATTTCCCGGTGGCGCTGGGCATCCGGCTGAACATCCCGCAGCTGGAGCTGCGCGACATCGTGTGGGAGCAGGTGGCACGGGACCTGACCGCACAAGGCGTGCTTGACCTTTTCGGCGAACCCCACCCGGAGGTGGCCGCAATGGTCGACACCCTCAGCCGGGCCGACCGGACCCTTGAATGCCGGTGGTGGCGGCGGGATGTCGGTGGCAAGATGGTGCGCTTCGTGGTGTGTCGTAAGGGGGATCGCCATGTCGTTGCCGCCCGAGACGGTGACATGCTGGTTCTGCAGCGCGTCGCCCCGCAGGTCGGTTTGGCGGGCATGGTGACGACGGTGCTCGGCCCGGCCACCGCGGCGGACGTTGAACCGCTTACGGGCGTCGCGAGCAAATTGGCGGAATGCAAGACTGCAAAACAACTCTCGCAGTACGGCTTGGCGCCCGCCTCGGCCCGGACCTATTCGGAGATCATCGGCGAACCCGCGAGCTGGGTCGAGATCACCGCGAACGAACGACATTCCGGCGGCACCTATACCAAGGCGGACGTCGCGGCCGGCGTGCTCGACTCCAGGCAAGGCCGGATCGTGTCGATCCCACGGCGGGTGAACGGCGAGCTGTACGGCAGCTTCCTGCCCGGCAGCCAGGAGAACCTGCAGCGAGCGCTTGACGGCTTGATCGAATTTCTTCCGTCACGCACCTGGTTCGACCAGACCGATGCCGACTCTGATGCGGACTGAGCTTGGATGAGGACGGCATTCCATGTTGGCTGACACTCCGCCACACGATTCCGACGACGAGCGCGACGACCTGGCCGCGCTCGACTTTTCCGTTACCGAAAGCGAGCCGGCCGAGTCCGATCTCGACGCACTGGGCGATTACACCGAGGAACCCGCCGAGGATGGCGAACTTCCCGTGCCGGTGTTCGCCGTCACGAATCCGCCGGGGTCGGTCACGGTCACGGCTTTTCTGGACGGCCGCGTCAAGCAGATCGATCTGTCACCGAAGGTAACCGACATGACGGAAACTGATCTCGCCGACGAGATCGTGGTCATCGCGGGTCTGGCCACTGCGGACGCCAGGTCGGCCCAGTACGCCTACATGCTCGAAGGCATGCGGCAGCAGGGCCACGACGACGTCGCGACCTGCGAATTCCTGGCCCGAGACCTGGACCTGCCGACGCCGGACGAGGCCAAAACTGCTCGGGCACAGCTGTTCTCGACAAGATATGCAGGTGGTCATGACTGAGCATCTCGCCAGCCTCTTCGGCAGCGCCGCAGGCATGCTGGCCAGCTCCCAAGCACGAGCGTTCGAGTTGTTCACCGAGGTCACCAATCTAGACGAATCTGCGTGCGACGCATGGGTGGGAAGGATCCGCTGCGGTGACACCGACCGAGTGACGCTGTTCCGCGCCTGGTATTCACGCTCGAATTTCGGCCAGCTCGCAGGATCCGCCGAGATCTCGATGAACAGCCTCAATGCCAGGATCCCGATCGGCGGGATGTTCGGCGACATCACCTATCCGATCAACTCGCCGCTGGCGATCACGATGGGCTTCGCCGCGCACGAGGCCTCCGTGGGCAATTACGCCGATGCGATAGAGGCGCTGGAAGACGTTCCGTCCACCGGCGCAGAACATTTGGTGTCCTGGGTCAAGACGGTGATCTACGGCGCCGCCGAACGCTGGACCGACGTCATCGACGACGTCAGGGGCGCCGGCGGCTGGCCGGACAAGTTCCTGGCAGCTGCGGCCGGCGTCGCGCAAGGAGTGGCGGCGGCCAATCTCGGGTTGTTCACCGAGGCCGAACGCCGCCTGACCGAATCGAATTCGTCGCCTGCGGGGGAGGCGTGCGCCCCCGCCATCGCCTGGTATCTGGCAATGACGCGTCGCAGCCAGGGCAACGAAGAGGCCGCCGTGGCACTGCTGGAGTGGTTGCAGGCCACCCACCCAGAGCTGAAAGTCTCTGCCGCGCTGAAGGATCCGACATACCGGCTGGTGACCACTACGGCGGAGAAGATCGCGTCGCGTCGCGACCCGTGGGATCCGTCCAGCGTGGTGGCGGACACCTCGGGTCGGGAGAAGCTGCTCGCCGACGCACAGGCCGAACTGGACCGGCAGATCGGGCTGACCAGGGTCAAGGAACAGATCGAGGCGTACCGCGCTGCCACGCAAATGGCGAAGATCCGTGCGGCCCGCGGCATGAAGGTCGCTCAGACGTCAAAGCACATGATCTTCGCAGGCCCGCCGGGGACGGGCAAGACGACGATCGCCCGCGTAGTGGCCAACATCCTCGCCGGCCTCGGCGTGATCGCCGAACCGAAACTCGTCGAGACATCCCGCAAGGATTTCGTCGCCGAGTACGAAGGCCAGTCGGCGGTCAAGACCGCCCGCACGATCGACCGGGCCGTCGGCGGGGTGCTGTTCATCGACGAGGCCTACACCCTGGTGCAGGAGCGCGACGGGCGTGCCGACCCATTCGGCACCGAGGCCCTTGACACCCTGCTGGCCCGGATGGAGAACGACCGCGATCGCCTGGTGGTGGTCATTGCGGGCTACAGCGCCGACATCGACCGGCTGCTTGAATCCAACGACGGCCTGCGGTCGCGGTTCGCCAACCGCATCGAGTTCGACTCCTACACATCGGACGAGATCGTCGACATCGCGAAAGTGATTGCCGCCGCGAATGACTCGACGCTCGATGAGGAAGCGGGCAAGCGGGTACACGAGGCGGCGACACTGCTGTCTCAGCGGTCGCTGAATGGCAAGCCGGCCCTCGACATCGCAGGCAACGGCCGGTATGCCCGGCAATTGGTGGAGGCCGGCGAGCAGAGCAGGGACATGCGGCTGTCGCGCTCGCTGGATTTCGACAGTCTGGGCGTCGATCAGCTCAGCGAGATCAACGGCGAGGACATGGCCGCGGCGATATCAGCGATCCATGCCCGCCTGAGTATCAGCGAGTAGACGATGGCGAGTTTCCGGCTTACCACCAAGGTGCAAGTCAGCGGTTGGCGCTTCCTGTTGCGCCGTGTCGAGCACGCGATCGTGCGGCGGGACACCCGAATGTTCGACGATCCGCTGCAGTTCTACAGCCGCGCGGTGTCGGCAGGCATCATTATCGCGGTCCTGGTCTGCCTCGGTGCGGCGCTGTTGGCTTACTTCAAGCCGCTCGGAAAGCGGGGTGGGGACACACTTCTCGTCGACCGAACCACCAACCAGCTCTATGTGGTGATGCCCGGCACCGGGCAGCTGCGGCCGGTGTACAACCTGACGTCGGCGCGACTGGCGATCGGCAACGCGGGCAAACCGGTGGCGGTGAAGTCCGACGAGCTCAACAAGATGCCCAAGGGGCAGCCCATCGGGATTCCCGGCGCGCCGTACGCGACCCCGGTCGCCGGTGTTGCGCAATCGATGTGGACGTTGTGCGACACGGTTGCGAAGCCCGAAAGTGTCGCGCCCAGCGTGGAGACGTCGGTGATCGTGCGGCCGCTGGTGGTCGACGGCTCGGTCGGTCCGATGCGTCCCGACCAGGGCGTGTTGGTGTCATACAAGGGCAACGACTGGCTGGTCACCAACGACGGCAGGCATTCCATCGACCTCGCCGACCGCGCCGTCACGTCGGCGGTGGGAATTCCGGTGACCGCCAGGGCGACTCCCATCTCGGAGGGCCTGTTCAATGCGCTGCCGAACTCGGGGCCCTGGCAGCTACCTGCGGTGCCTGCGGCCGGCGAACCGAATACCGTCGGCCTGCCGCCGAATCTCGTGATCGGCGCGGTCTTCGACGCGGTGACTGAATCAGGCGAGCAGCACTATGTGGTGCTGCCCGACGGTGCGGCACGGGTGAACGGAACCACCGCTGCGGCATTGCGGGCCACCAACTCCTACGGGTTGATCTCCCCGCCGTCGGTGGAGGCCAGCGTGGTCGCGAAGATTCCGGAGCAGGTCTACCCCTCACCCCTGCCGGACAAGCCGCTGGAAATTCTGCTGCGCGAGGATGCGCCGGCGCTGTGCTGGGCGTGGGAGCGCGAACCGGGTGACCAGGCTCCGAAGATCACGGTGATCAGCGGAAGGCATCTGCCGATCGCGTCGTCGGCGCTGGCCACGGGCATCAAGCAGATCGGCGGCGACTCAACGGTTTACATCGACGGCGGGCAATACGTGCGGCTGCAGTCGCCGGATCCCCGCTACGGCGAGAGTCTCTATTACATCGATCCGCAGGGCGTGCGCTACGGCCTGGCGGACGAGGAGACCGCCAAGACCATTGGGTTGACGGGGCCGAGGACCGCGCCGTGGCAAGTGGTGACTCTTCTGCTGGACGGGCCGGTGTTGTCGAAACAGGCCGCGCTGATCGAGCACGACACACTGCCTGCCGACCCGAATCCCCGCAAGATGCAAGACGCCGGGGCGCAGCCGGTGGCGACTGGGGTAGGAGGCGGCTGATGACCACCAAGAAGTTCACCCCAATCATCAAGAGGGGACCGCGTTTAACACCCGGCGAGATCAACGTCACCCCACCCGACGACCTCGGCGTCGAGATCCCGCCGTCGGGCATCCAGAAGGCCCTGCCGTGGGTGATGGGCGGCGGCATGCTCGGCATGATCGGGATCATGATCTTCACCGGCATCAGGCAACTGTCGCCGTACATGCTGATGATGCCGCTGATGATGGTCATGGCCACCGTCGGCTTCATGGCCGGTGGCGGACCGGGCGGAAAGCGCGTCCCCGAGATCAACGCCGACCGCAAGGAATATTTGCGATATCTGGCCGGATTACGGACGCGTGTCACGTCATCTGCCGCCGCACAGGTGACGTTTTTCAATTACCACGCCCCGCATCCCGACGATCTGCTGTCGATCGTCGGCACGAACCGGCAGTGGTCACGTCAAGTCAACGCCGACTTCTATGCGGCTACCCGCATCGGCATCGGCGCCGAGCCCGCGGTCGACCGGCTGTTGAAGCCCGCGGTCGGAGGGGAGTTGGCAGGCCCGCAGGGTGCACCCCAGCCGCACCTGGAGCCGGTCAGCCACATGTGGGTGACGAAGTTCCTGCGCACCCACGGTCTGATCCATGACTGCCCGAAACTGGTGCAGCTGCGCACATTTCCGACGATCGCGGTCGGCGGCGACGACGCAGGCGCCGCGGGGCTGTTGACGGCGATGATCTGCCACCTGGCGGTGTTCCATCCACCGGACCTGCTGCAGATCCGGGTGCTCTCCGACAATCCGGAAGACCCGAACTGGGCGTGGCTCAAGTGGTTACCGCATGCCCAGCATCAGAGCGACACCGACGCCGCGGGAGCCACCCGGTTGGTGTTCACCCGACCCGACGGCCTGAGCGATCTGACCGCCCGCGGTCCGCACACCGCCGACTCCGCCCCGAGCGGCCCGTATGTCGTTGTCATCGACCTCACCGGTGGCAGGGCCGGATTCCCGGTCGACGGCCGGGCCGGCGTCACGGTGATCACGCTTGGCAACCACCGCGGCTCGGCGTACCGGATCCGCGTCGACGCCGATGGCACTGCGGATGACCGGCTGCCCAACCAGACGTTCCGCCTCGTGACGACGGCGTCCGATCGGATGACGCCTGCGCAGGCCGCCCGTGTCGCACGCAAGTTGGCCGGCTGGTCCATCACCGGCACCATCATCGACAAGAGCGTCCGTGTGCATAAGAAGGTCGCCACGGAGTGGCATCAGCTGGTCGGTGCGCAGACGGTCGAGGAGGTCACGCCGAGCCGGTGGCGGATGTTCACCGACACCGATCGGGACCGGCTGCGGATCCCGTTCGGCCACGAGCTCAAGACCGGCGACATCATGCACCTGGACATCAAGGAGGGCGCCGAATTCGGTGCAGGCCCGCACGGGATGCTCATCGGCACAACCGGTTCCGGCAAATCGGAGTTCCTGCGCACGCTGATTCTGTCACTGGCGGCGACCCACCACCCGGATCAGGTCAACCTGCTGCTCACCGACTTCAAGGGCGGATCGACCTTCCTCGGCATGGAGAAGCTACCGCACACGGCGGCGGTGGTCACCAACATGGAAGAAGAAGCCGAGCTGGTCAGCCGGATGGGCGAGGTGCTCACCGGGGAGCTGGACCGTCGTCAGTCCATCCTGCGCCAGGCGGGCATGCAGGTCGGCGCGGCCGGCGCACTGTCCGGCGTGGCCGAGTACGAGAAGCACCGCGAACGCGGCGTCGACTTGCCGCCGCTGCCAACGCTGTTCGTCGTCGTCGACGAATTCGCTGAGCTGCTGCAGAACCATCCCGACTTCATCGGCCTGTTCGACCGGATCTGCCGCGTCGGCCGGTCACTGCGCGTGCATCTGCTGCTGGCGACCCAGTCACTCAACACCGGCGGCGTCCGGATCGACAAGCTCGAACCCAACCTGACGTACCGGATCGCGTTGCGCACCACCAGCTCCGCGGAGTCCAAGGCCGTGATCGGAACCCCTGAGGCACAATACATCACCAACAAGGAGAGCGGCGTCGGGTTCCTGCGGGTCGGCATGGAGGACCCGGTCAAGTTCCACAGCTCCTACACCGGCATCAACTACGTGCCGTCGGCACCCGTGGCCGACGACGGCGAAGCCAAGCCGCGCAGCCAAGGCCAGGGCCAGTTGCGTATCCAGCGGTTCACTGCGGCGCCGATCTTCGATACGGCGGTGACATCGTGAGGGTCAGCGAGGAGCCGGAGGCGGATGGCGCATGAGCACCCGAAGGCGAGCGCGAGTGAGGATCGCAGCGAAGCACCCGAAGGCGAGCGCGAGTGAGGATCGCAGCGAGGCACGAGCGAGGACCGGAGCGAGTGGGAGCCGAGGCATGAGCACCCGAAGGCGAGCGCGAGTGAGGATCGCAGCGAGGCACGAGCGAGGACCGGAGCGAGTGGGAGCCGAGGCATGAGCACCCGAAGGCGAGCGCGAGTGAGGATCGCAGCGAGGCACGAGCGAGGACCGGAGCGAGTGGGAGCCGAGGCATGAGCATCGAATCCGACCAGCGTGTGCTGCGTGAGGTGGTCCTCGAACAGCTGACCACCGGGGAGATCCGCGCATACCGGATGTGGTTGCCGCCGTTGGCCGATCCGACACCGGTCAACGAACTCGTGGAGCGCGACCACCAGCGACGGCCGCTGCGGTTCGGCCTTGGGATCATGGACGAGCCACGCCGGCACCGGCAGGAAGTCTGGGGCATCGACGTTTCGGCGGCCGGCGGCAACATCGCCGTCGGCGGTGCCCCCCAGACCGGCAAGTCGACGTTCCTGCAGACGCTGATGTTGTCGGCCGCGGCCACGCACACGCCGAGGCAGATTCAGTTCTACTGCGTCGACCTCGGCGGCGGCAGCCTGATGTACCTCGAGGACCTTCCGCACGTCGGCGGTGTCGCGACCAGATCCGAACCCGACCGCGTCAACCGCGTTGTTTCGGAGATGAAAGCCGTTCTGCGCCAACGTGAAAACATGTTCAAGCAGCACCGGGTCGGGTCGATAGCCGCGTACCGTCAGATGCGCGAGGACCCGAACCATCCGGCGGCGGCCGATCCGTTCGGCGACGTGTTCCTGGTGATCGACGGCTGGCCGGCGTTCGTCGCCGAGTTTCCCGACCTGGAGCCCGTCGTGCAGGATCTCGCCGGGCAAGGCCTGGCCTACGGTGTGCACACCATCATCTCCACGCCGCGCTGGACCGAACTGAAATCACGTGTGCGCGACTACCTGGGCACCAAGATCGAGTTCCGGCTCGGCGACGTGAACGAAACCCAGATCGACCGGATCACCCGCGAAATCCCGGTCAACCGCCCTGGCCGCGCGGTGTCGATGGAAAAACACCACCTGATGATGGGGGTGCCGCGACTCGACGGCGTGCACAGCGCCGAGGACCTCGTGCCTGCGATCTCAGAGGCGGTGCAGATCATCGCCGCCCGCAACGTCGACGAGGCGCCCCAAGTGCGGGTCCTGCCGGAGCGCATCTACCTGCACGAGCTCGATCCGCATCCGCCGGGGCCCGACGCGGACTACCGCGCACGGTGGACCGTGCCGCTCGGCATTCGGGAGTCGGATCTGACGGTGGCCTACAACCACATGCAGATGACGCCGCACCTGCTGATCTTCGGTGCCCCGAAGTCCGGAAAGACCCGGATAACGCATGCCGTGGCGCAGGCGCTCTGTTCGCGCAACAGCCCCTCGCAGGTGCGCTTCATGCTGGCTGACTACCGGTCAGGGCTGCTCGATGCGGTGCCCGAAAGCCATCTGCTCGACGCCGGAGCCGTGAACCGCAACAACGCCACGCTGGAGGCGGCGATCAAGGCGCTGGCCGTCAACCTGCAGAAACGGCTGCCGCCGCCCGACCTGACCAGTGCACAGTTGCGCGCTCGGTCATGGTGGACGGGCCCGGACGTGGTGCTGCTCGTCGACGACTGGCACATGATCGTGGCCGCGAGCGGCGTCGTGCCACCGATGGCGCCCCTGTTCCCGCTGCTTCCCGCGGCGGCGGACATCGGGCTACATCTCATCGTGACGTGTCAGATGAGCCAAGCCCACCGGGCGACCATGGACAAGTTCGTCGGCGCCGCGTACGGGGCCGGGTCACCGACGATGTTCCTGTCCGGTGAGAAACAGGAGTTTCCCTCGAGCGAGATCAAGCTGAAGCGCCGCCCTCCGGGACAGGCGTTTCTCGTCACGCCGGACGGAAAAGAGGTGATCCAGGCGGCTTACGTGGATCCACCGGAAGAAGAAGTGTCGGTAGCACCTCTCCGAGGCGGTTAAGATATAGCGAGACGTCCAGCAAAGCTCGGGGCAACACGCCAGCAAAGGGTTCGGGGGACAGATTCCGGTACGCTTAAGCAACCGTTGTTGGGCCGTGCACAAACGAATATGCAGGGTTTTCAGAACAGGTAAGGAGTAACCGCAAATGCAACCTATGTCGCACAATCCCGGGGCCGCCGGAGTCGGCGCCCAGGTCGTCGCAAATGGGGCCCGTGGTCTGGCCACCGGCACGGCAGCCACCGCCGAGGTCACCGCACTGGTTCCCGCGGGTGCCGACGAGGTTTCGGCGCACGCGGCGCTGTCGTTCGCCAGCGAGGGCGTCGAGGCCCTTGCACTGAACACGTTCGCGCAGGAAGAGCTGTCCCGCGCGGGTGCTGCATACATGGAGGTCGCCAGCATCTACACGGCGGTCGACGGCGAGAACGCCAGCGTCCTGTCGTAAGCCTGCAAAGTCAGGTCCATCGAAGACAGACAGCTATGCCAACACTTCCACAGATCGTCGCGATGATCTGGCATGGAATGCCGCCAGAACTCAACACCGCGCGGTTGATGGCCGGGGCCGGCGAAGCGCCGATGCTCCAGGCCGCCGCGGGGTGGGAGGCGCTTGCGATTTTCCTGGAAGCGCAGGCCGACGAATTGGCCGGAAGTTTGGCCGCGTTGTCGTCGTCATGGAGCGGCACAGCAAGCGAACGCGCCGTCTCGGCAACCATGCCGATGGTGGCCTGGCTACGCACAACAGCTTTGCAGGCGCAGAAGCGAGCGATGCAGGCAACGTCGCAGGCGAGCTCGTACGCGATGGCGATGGCGACGACGCCACCGATACCCGAGATCGAGGAGAACCACATCACCCACGCCGTGCTGGAGGCCACCAACTTCTTCGGCGTGAACATGGTGCCCTCGGGGCTCTCCCCCCTTCCACCCCTCCCCCCCGCCCCCCCGCTCGTCCGCATTTCCATCCGTCCGTCGCTGCTTCATCTCTCTCCCTCGCCGCCGTCCGCCTCATCCCTCACCCTGCTCTTCTCGTCGTCATCGTCGCGCGTCTGCCCTCTGTCATCTGCATCCTCTCTCCCTGTCATATCTGCATCTCCGTCCATTCTCTTCTCTTCCTCCTGTCCCGCGTCCCTTCTGCTTCTCCTTCTCTCCTCCCGGATATCAGGATCTGCTGGGCCGGTCTTGCGTGGTGATCAATCACGTCGTGCCGGGTAAGCCGAACATCGACGTCGCCGATCTGGTCCAGCAGTTCGA
Organism: uncultured Actinomycetota bacterium; assembly: GCA_963770305.1. Taxonomy (GTDB): domain Bacteria; phylum Actinomycetota; class Actinomycetes; order Mycobacteriales; family Mycobacteriaceae; genus Mycobacterium. The sequence goes on along the minus strand of CAVYPB010000038.1, from coordinate 701,454 downwards.
GCGTCACGTCCCACCGGGGCGCGTCATCGTCCTTCCCTGGGACAAGCACATCGCGGCCGGTACGGAGATCCAACTCGAGCTGCTCAACGGCACCTTCAAGCGGCGGATCGTCGAGTTGGCGGCCGCGCTGTCCGACGACTTCGACAGGCTCGAACGTCGTTGACCTCCACCGCCGCCGCAGCATCCACGTCGAGCGTCACGCCCGGCAGGCCGTCGACCACGCGAGTGACGATCCTGACCGGCCGGCGCATGACCGACCTGGTGTTGCCTGCGTCGGCGCCAATCGACACCTATATCGACGAAACCGTGTCGGTGCTGGCCGAACTCATGGAGGACACGCCCAAGGACGTGCTGGCGGGGTTCGACTTCTCGGCACAGGGTGCGTGGGCGTTCGCGCGGCCGGGCGCGCCGCCGCTCAAGGCTGACGAATCGCTCGACGACGCAGGGGTGGTCGACGGCTCGCTGTTGACGCTCGTGTCGGTCAGCCGGACCGAGCGCTACCGGCCACTGGTCGAGGATGTGATCGATGCGATCGCCGTCCTCGATGAGTCGCCGGAGTTCGACCGCACCGCGCTGAATCGCTTTGTCGGCCTGGCCATTCCGGTCGCGGCACTGGCGATCACGGTGATGTCGATGGTGGCGTGGTTACGCACCGGCCACAGCTGGTACTGGCCGGTGGCACTCGGCGTGCTCGGGCTGGCGGTGCTGGGTGGCACACTGCTGGCGAAGAATCGCTTCGGCAACGTCGACATGGCGGAGAGCCTGTTGGCCGCCGCCGTGCCGGTGCTGGCAGGGGCCGCGGCATTGGCCGTTCCGTTACCCCGCGGGGTGGCGTCGTTGGGGGCACCGCAGATCGCGGGCGCGGGCGCCGTCGTCTTGTTGTTGACGTTGGCGACGCGGGGCGGTCCCCGTAAGCGTGCGGAGCTCGCGTCATTCATGGCGATCACATCAATCGCGGTGACCGCGGCAGCGATCGCGTACGGCTACGGGTGGCAGTACTGGGTGCCGGCAGGCGCGATCGCCTTCGGGCTGATCGTCGTGACGAACGCGGCCAAGCTGACGGTGGCGGTGGCCCGGATCGCGCTACCGCCGATTCCGGCGCCCGGCGAGGTCGTCCACAACGACGAATTGCTCGATCCCGTCGCGACATCCGAGGGCATCGACGAGGAATCGTCGACGTGGCAGGCGATCATCGACTCGGTTCCGGACTCGGCGGCGCGATTGCATGAACGCAGCCAGCTTGCCAAGCGGCTGCTGGTCGGATTCGTGACCGCGGGCGCGCTGGTCTTGTCGGCCGGCGCGATTGCGGTTGTCGTGCAAGGACATTTCTTCATCCACAGCTTGATCGTCGCCGGCCTGGTCGTGGTCATCTGCGGGTTCCGATCCCGGCTGTATGCGGAGCGATGGTGTGCGTGGGCGCTTCTGGCCGCCACGGTCATTGTGCCGACCGGTGTGCTCGTCAGACTGTGCCTTTGGTACCCACACAATGCCTGGCTGGTGCTGACCATCTACACCGCCGTCGCGATCGTCGCATTGATCACCGTCGGCGCGACCGAAGGTGTGCGGCGGGTGTCTCCCGTGACGAAGCGGATCCTCGAACTGGCGGACGGCGCAGCGATAGCCGCCGTCATTCCCTTGTTGCTATGGATCGCCAGCGTTTACGACGTCTTGCGGAATCTGCGGTTCTAGCCGGGCTGTGACGATGAGCGGCCGAACACTGAAGGTCAACCCGCCCGTGTTGCCGAGCGCGGCAACATCTTTCGGCCAGTCAACCGACGGACTGGGGAGCTTGCCGCTGCGCCGTCCTTGCAGATCGCCGTGGCGTCGCTGGCGGCCCAATCGGACGTGGCTTCCGAGACCGCGGCGCTGGCCGACGGCGCCCATCGGTTCGGTGAGAACCTCGGCACCGCGGCACGCTGGCACGAGAAGCGCGATCAGGCCGCCGCGGAAGCGATCTAGAAGATCGGTAGTGTGTCAGCTGCTGGCCGCTGGGAATTGGCGCACTTGAACCGCGTCGACCCGAAACCGTCGGCGAGGCGTTGGCGTTCCTCGGGGCGCAGCGATTCCCACCACCGCTTCACCTGGTGCGGCGTCGGCGCCCCTGTCCGGGATGGTCGGCGCCAACGCCTCTCGCTGCGCCGCGATCTGCGCCTCGAGCGATGCGACCGAGGAACCCAACCGGGCGGCGGCGGTCAGACCATCGGGCCGCGATCCCGCCACCAGCGAGACGGTTGCCGTCACCTTGGATCGGGGCCTTGCAGGCCGGCAGTGATCTCCGTGACCGCCGCGTCGATCCGTTCCCTGTCGGCCTCGATGGACTGGGTCGCGGCCGCGGTTGCGTTCTGCAAGGCTTCGTTGATGCGCTGCTCCACGGTGCGCGCGCCGAGCCGCAGCAGGCCATCGGAGATGAACGCTGAGGTCAGGTAGTGGTGGCCGTTCAGCGTCACCTCAACCGTCTCGGACTCGTCGGTGGCGGTGAATGTTTCAGTGCTCATTTTGTGCAGCTGTTCATCCACGATCGACTGCAGGCGCTGCGCCTGCTTCAGGACCGCAGCGACTTGCGGATGCATCTCGTCGGTCACGTGGATTCCTTGCCGTCCTGCACGTCTCTGCGCCTGCGGTTGCCGATGACCGCCTCGGTCCACGGACGGTCCTCGGTGTAGAGCTCTTCGTCGGGCGAAAGATTCGGGTCGCGTCGTTTCTCCTTGCCCGGGTTGTGTCCGGCGCCATGCATCGGCGCCATACCGCCGCCCATCGCACCGCCCCCGGCGGTTCCGGTCGATACGGCCCCCGGCGCGGCCGAGGCGGCATGGGCCGGCGCCGTCGGCGCCACCGTTTCGGCGCCCACCGCGGCCGACAACGGCATCGACGGCACGCCGCCGCCACCGCCTGCGCCGCCGCCATGCGCGGCGGGCCGCACGCTCGGATCCGTTGGAAGCCTGGGCGTACCCGTCGACGGGCCGCCACCACTCGGCAATCCGCCGGGCATGCCGCCCGACGGTGCTCCACCACCCGACGGTGCTCCGCCGCCTGAGGGCGCACCGCCCCCCGAAGGTGAGCCCCCGGTCGCCGGCTGCCCCGCAGGCTGCTGCGCCGACATCGGCTGGTCCGTTGGCGACGGAGCTCCGGTGGCTTGCTGGGGAGCGCCGCCGCCCGCACCGGGCTGTTGGGGGGCACCGTCTCTGATGGGATCCGGCTGTTGTGGTTGACCTGCCTTGCGGGGATCACCGTTGCCCGTGACGGGCTTGACCGGCGCGACTCCGGGAGGCGGATTCGGAACCCCCAGCAGTCCCTTCCCCGTCACGTCGGAGCTGTAGGAGACGAGCACCTCTTCGGACTTACGGACGAATTCCGCGTACTTCCCTTGCGCAATGTGGAGTGCAATGCGGTCCTGATTGGCGATGGCCTGCTGCATCGCCCTTTCGGCCTGTTCGATCTCCTCGACGGTCGGGTGCTCGGCGGCCCACTTATCTTGCGCGTTCGCTATGTCCTCGGCCTGATCCGCCAGATGCTTGTATCGGTCGGCGATCTTGACCAACCACTCCTGGTGCTGACGCAAAGCATCGCCTGCGGCCTCGGCTCCTGTGCTGTGCCAATCCACGCCGCCTAGTGAAAACCGATCGGAGTCGGCAAGCAGACTGTTCGCGAATCTCCGTGCATCGTCGACGTATGTGCGCATCGGACCGGAGTTGCCCGAATGAATGATCTGCGCCGCCGCCTTCGGGTCGATGTAACCGCCGGTGTCTCCGCCTGGCATCGACTCCACTCGGGGTGCCTCGATCGCCGGAATCGGCGGCTCAAGCGGGGGGTTGACGGGTACTGCAGCGCTCGGGACAGGCAGCGGCGGGTCATGGTCCAGCGCCGCCCGGGTGCGTTCGTCGACGCTCCGATAGACGCCGGCCGCGGTACGTAGCACGATCGCCAGGTTGGAGGCCTCGCGGTTTCCTGACGCCACGAAGCTTCTCAGTGTCACGGCACCAGCTTGGACCTGGGCCGTCGCAGTCTGGACGAAGGTGAAGGCGCACGGCGCCGTGGGGAAGGCGGAGCTGTCGTTGACCTCGGCGCTGATGTCGTCGGCTTTGCCCTCCAGCTGTGAGGGCTCGACCCTTACCCCATCACCCATCGGTGCACACCTCCTGACGACGGCCGTACGGCATCCTGCCCAGCAAACTACTTCTCATTGTTCCAGAGCCATCTGGAAGCGGCTTTCCTCGCGCGGGTTGATCAACCGGATCGGCAGCTGGCGATGGCGCGGCGTGTCGATGAAGTTGTGCCGCAGCACGACCCGACCGATACCCGGATGCGGGCCGAGGTACGTGGTGGCGTTGGGCCACGACACCTTGGCAAACTGTCCGATCCGCCCATTGATGAAGCCGGCGAACTCGCCGAACTGCGGCCCCAGTGTCACGACGGCACCCGCCGCGGCCGATCGCACGACGAACTGCGTGAACAGCCGCGCGTCGCCGAGATTGATACTCACGTCGACGTCGTCGAACGGCATGTACACCGGGTAGCGGTCGGCCGTTTCGCCAACCAGTACGCCTGCCGAACCGATGGGCAGCTCGTAGTGACGGTCGGTGACCGGGCTGATGCCCTGCAGCGCCGCCCGCTGGCCGCCGAACAGACACGAAAATCCCCGCGGCGTGGTCGGATTGGCCAGCGTAGTCAAGAGCACCGTCGTCGTCGGCGCGAAACCCGGCCGGATGCGAACCCGCGTGGTCGTGTGGTCGGCGCGCGCCGACCACCACACGTCGGGCCCGCCCGTCGCGCTGTACGCGGCGGTGAAGGTGCTGCGCCCCTTGATCGCCGACCAGGTCTCACGCTCGAAGCTGATCTCGGTCGCGCGGTCGAAATCGTCGAAGCTGCGTATCGGGCGGGCGTCAATCCCGCTGCTGGCCAGCTGATCTGCGATGCGGGTGGCTGACGCCACCAGGTAGCGGGCCAGGCCCGCGACGCCGGACTCGCGCCGCTGCGACGACTTGCGCGTATGTTCTGGCTCGGCCCTCAGCACGATCCAGGTACGCCGGTTGGCAGGCACGGGGTACGGCCCGACCACCTGCTCGTAGAGCGCCACCACGCTCGCGGGCGCGGTCTTGCCGACTCGATAGCCGGCAGAGACGACGTCGGCCTCGACGTCGGGGCAGTGCGCGGTCAGCAACTGCTCCACCAGCCTGGTGTCAACGACGTCGTCGGTGTAGGCCTGGCCGTTGACGATCACCGTCGGGGTGAACGGCCGGGGCACCAGTTCGATGGCCGCCACCAGGTAGTCGTCCTGCCAGCGCACTGCGACGTGGTCACCCGGCAACACCGTCGCACCGACGGCAGGCTCGGACGGCAGGTCGGGAACATTGCGGTGGCGTCGACGCCACGAAAACACCGCCGCGACCCAGCCGGTCAGCCGTCGGCCCCGGATCGTCACCACCGCGGCAAGCGCGATCACGACGGCCAGCGTGATGCCGACCCACAGCAGACCGATGGGCAGGAACAGCGCTATGCAGGCGGGGATCAACGCCGCCGCCCATATCACGTGGCCGGTGGTGAAGCGCAGCCCGAAGACGCCGAGCACCTTCTTCATCGGCGCCTCAATGCGCGGCGTGCCATCGCGCCGAGCCCGAGGGCAACGGCCAGTGCGGCGGCGGTGACAACGACGGCCGTGATCGGCCCGCGGTCCGGCGGCGGCACGTACACCGGCGGCGGAAGCTGCTTGACCTTGTACGGAACCCGCTCCGGACCGGGAGGCACATCCCATGTCAGCGCCGCGACGGGGTCGATGACTCCGGCACCGACGGCGTTGTCGACGCCGCCGCCGGGGTGGCGCGCGGTGGCGGTGATCCGGTTGATGATCTGCGCGGGCGTGAGGCCGGGGAATCGCTGTTTGAGCAGCGCCGCGAGCCCGGAGACATACGCGGCCGCGAACGAGGTGCCGGTGATCGGTATCGGTCCGTCCTGACCTTGCAGGGCGTTGACCGGTGCACCGTCGTAACCGAGCGCGATGATGTTTTCCGCCGGTGCGGCGGCGCCGACCCACGGTCCGTTCATCGAGAAGTTGCTCGGCTGCCCGTTCTGGGCGATCCCGCCGACGGTCAGCACCAGCGGCGAGTACCACGCCGGGCTCACGATCGTCTGCACCTGCTTCCAGCCACGGGGATCGGCGGGAATCGTCGGATCCGGGGGCGGGTTTTGAGAGCAGTCCTGGCCGGTGTTGCCCGCCGCGACAATGATGACCGCGCCCTTGACGTTCACGGCGTAGTTGATAGCCGCGCCAAGGCCCGATTCGTTGATCGGCCTGGTGACCTTGTAGCAGGCGGCCTCGCTGATGTTGATCACCTGCGCACCGATGTTGGCCGCATGCACGACGGCACGGGCCAGGCTGCGCAGCGAGCCCGCGGTCTGGGTGGTGTTCGGGTCGTTGGGGTCGGTGCGGGAGCCGACGGGCTGAAACGCCTCCGACGTCTGACGCAGTGACAGGATCCGCGCCTCGGGCGCCACGCCGATGAAGCCGTCGGTGGGCGCAGGGTGGCCTGCGATGATCGACGCCGTCAACGTCCCGTGCGAATCGCAATCGGACATGCCGTTGCCGGCCTTGTCGACGAAATCGCCGCCCGGTTCGGCGGGCACCCGCGGTGAGCCGCTCACCCCGGTGTCGATGACCGCGACAGTTACTCCGGCACCGGTTGCGAACTTCTGCGCGTCGCCGATCCGCAGGTAGTCGTTCGCCCACGGCTTGTCGGCGAAGTTCGAATTCGGGAACGCCGTGGGCGCCGAGCAGACCCGGCGCTGCTCGGTCGGCTGGTCGGGGCCCGTCTCATCCGGTGGCACAACGGCCGGATCGATGACGGGAGGTTCGATCGCTACGGCGGGGGGAGCGCTCAATAACGCGAAAACCAGCGTTGCAATCAGCGCACCGATGCGGCGCACGCGCGTTCACCCCTCCCGACCTCTGGCCCGTCCGCAGTGTGCTGACGAGTCCACAGCAAACAATGTACCGGCGCGACGGCAGTGCAAACTGCACGTCAAGCCGACCGGCCCAAAGTCCGCCAGCCAATCTTAAGGGGATGCCAGAGGGGTCTGATCCGCTAACTGCGCTCAGCGAGGTCACGGCGGCTACCTATGTCGCGCGTCACCCCGAAGGGGCCCGCATAGCCTTGTCGCCTGCGTCAATACTGGGTCAGAATATCGGTGACCGCGGAGGGGGTGGGCCGTGCGGCCGAGGACTCAGTACGCCGATAGCGGGGGATGTTCGATCGCCTATCAGGTGATCGGCGACGGCCCCGTGGACCTGTTCTTTCTCCAGGGCTTGTTGTCACATCTCGATATGCAGTGGTGCGATCCGATCTTCTCCGCCTTTCTCTACCGCATCGCCGCCCATTGCCGCCTGATCGTGATGGATCAACGTGGAGTCGGCCTCTCTGACGGGGCGGGTACGATCCCGACGATCGACGAGCGCGTCGCCGATATGGCTGCGGTCGCCGACGCCGTCGGGACCGACCGGATGTTCCTCGCCGGCCATTGTCACGGGGGGCCGCCTGCGATCGTGTACACCGCATCGCATCCGGAACGGGTCGCGGGGTTGATCCTGATGTCCACGTTCGCAGTGGGGACGGCCGATCGCGACAATCCGGGCGCACTCTCCGACGAGGACTTTGCGGATTGGATGGACGCGGTCGACCATTGGGGCGAAGGCCGTTCGATCACATACTTCAACCCGAGCCGGGACGAGGGCCGTCTGTATCGCCGGCTCTACGCCTCGTTTGAGCGCGCGGCGTTGTCACGTGGAATGGCCCGCGCGGCAGTCGCTTCCACGCGTGAGATCGATGTGACGACGGCGCTCGAGTCGGTCCGTGTGCCGACGTTGGTGATGCACTGCTCGGACGACTTCCTACCTGTCGAATCCGGGAAGTTTCTCGCCGCGTCGATACCCGATGCACGCTTTGTGGAGCTCGGGGGCGCCGACCACGCCCCGTTCGTCGGCAGCGGGTCCGACCACGTCGCGACCGAGGTTCTGGAGTTCATCGGTGGTCACGACTCGGGTCCGGTCGCGGGCGAGCGCTTCGGCGCCGTGTTGTTCACCGACATCGTCGACTCCACCGCCGCGACCGCCCGCTACGGCGACGAGCGCTGGGCGGAGATACTGAGGCGCCACGACGCCGCCGTGCGCGATGAGATCGATCGTCAGCGCGGTGAATGCCTGAAGTTCACCGGTGACGGCTACCTGGCCACATTCGGTCTGTGCGAAGACGCGCTGCGGTGCGCCGCAGCGCTGCAGGGCATCGCCGCCGACTGCGGCTTCGAGATCCGCTGCGGCGTGCACGCAGGCGGTTACACGCCTGCCGGTGAAGATGCGATCGGACTGACGGTGATCATCGCGGCGCGGCTGATGGCGGCTGCGCGTGACGGGACGATCCTGGTATCCAATGTGGTGTCAACCGCGGTCGGGGGTGCGAATTTTCAGTTTGGCCGGGCCAGAGAATTGACCCTCAAGGGCGTGCCAGGCACCGTCACGGCGGGTGAGCTCATCACAGAGGGCGACGTCCAGAACACGACGAGCCGCTGGCGCCCTGATCCCGCAGTGCAGGGTCCGACCCCGACGTGGCTCGACCGGCTCGTCGTGCTCGGTGCGAGGCACTTTCCCGCGCATCTCACTCTCTGTCCAAGGCGAAGCACGGGGCGGCAGGCGCTGACGGCGGCGCCGTCAGGCGTCGAGGTCTTGCTGGACCAGCTCGGCGACGGTCTTGAGTGCTTCATCGTCGTCGGAGGCGACGGTGACCTCCGCCCCGTTGCCGGCGCCCAGCGTCATGATCATCAGCGCCGAGCCGGCGTCGACTGGCTCACCGCCGTCCATCGAGAGCGTGACGGGTACGCCGGCGTTGACCACGGCTTCGGCGATGATGGCCGCGGGCCGGGCGTGCAGGCCGATGGCCGAGCCGACGATGACGGTCTTGGCGGGCATGGGGGCTCCTTCTCGTTGATGATGTCGAAATCGACGTAATGGTGTGAACCTTTTGCGCCAAAACGTGCGCTTGGGCGTGCAAGCTAGGCGGCGGCCAGGACCGGGGTGTCCTCGGCCTCGGCGCTGGGCCTGACGAACTGTTTGGCGGCGATGACGGCGACCGCACCTGCGACCGTCCCGACCGCGAGGGCGACCAGGAACCACAGCAGATGGCCGATCGCGAAGAACACGAAGATGCCGCCGTGGGGTGCCTTCAGTGTGACGTCGAAGGCCATGATCAGTGCGCCGGTGATCGCGCCGCCGAACATCATCGACGGGATGACGCGAAGGGGATCGGCCGCCGCGAACGGGATAGCGCCCTCCGTGATGAACGACGCACCGAGAAGCCAAGCGGCCCTGCCATTTTCCCGTTCCGGTTCGGTGAACAGGCCGGGCCGGACGGCGGCGGCCAGCGCCATCGCCAACGGCGGCACCATGCCTGCGGCCATCACCGCGGCCATGATGCGGAGCGACGCTGGGTCGGCAACGTTGAGACCCGCAGTGGCGAAGGCGTAGGCCGCCTTGTTCACCGGACCGCCGAGGTCGAAGCACATCATCAGGCCGAGCACGATGCCGAGCAGGATCACCGATGTGCCGGTCATGCCGCCCAGCCAGCTTGTGAGCCCGGACGTGATGGCGGCCAACGGGCGGCCGAGCAACATGAACATCAGCAGGCCGACGACCAGGGAGGCAACCAGCGGGATGATCACGACGGGCATCAAGCCTCTGAGCCATCGGGGTGCGGCGATGCGGCTGATCCACAGCGCGGTGAACCCGGCGATCAGGCCGCCGACGATGCCTCCGATGAAGCCGCCGCCGACGAAGACGGCGACCGCGCCCGCGGTGAATCCGGGGGCGATGCCCGGCCGGTCGGCGATGGCGAACGAAATGTAACCGGCGAGTGCGGGTACCAAGAACATGAATGCCAACTGCCCTAGCGTGAACAGCACTGCGCCCAGATACTGGGTCAGGCCTCCGGCGGGCAGGTCGGTCAGCGTGTTGGTGATGGCGATGTGATTGCCGAGCGCGTTCATTCCGAAGGACAGCGGCTGCGGGTCTCCCGCAGGGGTATTGGCGATGTCGTAGCCGGCGAACAGGAATCCCAGCGCGATCAGCAGGCCGCCTGCGGCGACGAACGGGATCATGTAACTCACGCCGGTCAGCAGGATCTGTCGGGTACGGGTACCCCAGCCGACACCGCCAGCCGGCGCGGCCGCGCTGGCCGGGGCGCTCGCATCACCCTGCACGCGGGCGGCGCCGGGATCGCTTGCGGCAGCGAGCGCTTCGGCCACCATCTTGTCGGGTTCGTTGATCGCCCGTTTGACGCCGGAGGCGACGACTGGCTTGCCTGCGAACCGGTGCTTGTCCTTGACGCCGACGTCGGTGGCGAAGATGACCGCGTCGGCACCGGCGATGGTCGACGCATCCAGCGGCGTGCTGCCCGATGAGCCCTGCGTCTCCACATGCAGCGTCACGCCGGCCTTTTTGGCGGCGGCGACCAGCGAGTCGGCGGCCATGTAGGTGTGCGCGATGCCGGTCGGGCACGCGGTGACCGCGACCAGGGTATTGGGTGTCGCCTTCGCCGGTTCGGCTGCGGGCTTGGGCTTTTCGGTCGTTGCATTGACGACGCCGTCGACCAGCTCGACGACCTCGCCGGACGTGGTCGCATTGCGCAGCGCCTCGACGAAGTCCTTTCGCACCAGGGCCCTGGCGAGGCTGGACAGCAGCTTCATGTGTTCGGCGCCGCCCGCTTCCGGTGCCGCGATCAGGAACGCCAAGTCGGCGGGCCCGTCGGGTGCGCCGAAGTCCACGGCCGGGTTCAGCCGGGCGAACCCGATCGAGGCGGTGTCGACGTACGGCGATCGGCAATGCGGGATCGCGATGCCGCCGGGCAGCCCCGTGGCCGACTGCTCTTCGCGCGCCATCGCCGCCGCGATCAGCCCCTCGGGGTCGTGGGTACGGCCGGCGTCGGCGAGCCGGTTGACGAGCCGGCCGATCACCGATTTCTTAGCGTCACCGGCAGCCCCATCTACATCGATGTCGAGAAGGACCAGATCGGTGTTGATGATCGGCTGTGATGCGGTGCTTGTCATGGCGATACCTTCGTGTTGGTTGTGGGCGAGAGCGGGGCAATCGGTGTCACCCTGACGGCGTCGAGGTCGACCTGGGCCGGGGTGGGGAGCGCGGAACCGGGCAGCGCGGCCGCGGCGCTGCCGTAGGCGACCGCCATCTGCAGACGCTGGGGAGGAACGGCACCGCCCACCTCGGCGCGGACGTAGCCGGCCAGTGAGGCGTCGCCGGCGCCGACAGTGCTGCGCGCGACGATGGGTGGCGGCGTGGCCATCCAGCTGCCCGTCTCGTCGACCAGCACCGCGCCAGCAGCGCCGAGTGTGGCGAGCACCGCTCGCACACCGCGGTCAACAAGCTGACGGGCGGCCGACACGACGGGCTCTGGATCGCCTTGGGCGACCGCGGCTTCCAGCGCCTGCGGCGAGTAGCCGAGCACTCCGGCGAGCTCCTCCGCGTTCGGCTTGATCAAGTCGGGGGCGGCCCGGCCGAACGAATCGACGAGTGCCGCGAGTGGTCCCTCGGAGGTGTCGATCGCGACCCGGCACGTATACGGCGCGAGCAGCGCGGCCACGTCGGCGTACCAGTGGTCCGGCACCCCGGGTGGCAGCGAACCGGACAGCACCACCCACGCTGCGGACTCCGCGCTGGCGGCGACGGACCGGGTCAGCGCGTCGACGGCTGCGGCATCCAGGGCGGCGCCCGGCTCGTTGAGTTTCGTTGTGGTGCCGTCGTGTTCGGTGATGGCGAGGTTGGTCCGCACCGCCCCGCGGGTCGGGACGGACCTGAACGGCACCGCGCTGGCTTCAAGAGCGGCTAGCAGCGGATCGTTGGCGGGGGCGGGGAGCACCGCGACGGCGTCAAGCCCGGCCAGCGTCAACGCACGTGCGACGTTGACGCCCTTGCCTCCGGGTTCGGAGGTCACCGACGAAACCCGGTGCACGGCACCGCGGGTGAGCGGAGCGCTGAGGGTGACCGTGCGGTCGATGCTCGGGTTGGGGGTGACGGTGACGATCATGCGACAACCACCTCGACGCCACTCTTGGTCAATTGCTCGCGATCGGCGGCGCCGATCTCCGAGTCGGTGATCAGGGTGTCGACGCTGGAGATCGGGGCGAAGCTAACGAAGTCCTCGCGGCCGATCTTCGACGAATCAGCGGCCACCACAACATAATTGGCGGCCTTGACCATGGCGCGCTTGACCGTGGCCTCGTCGCTGTCCGGTGTGGACAGGCCGTGGCGCACGCTGATTGCGTTGGTGCCGATGAACGCGATGTCCACCCGCAGCGTGTCGAGCACGCGCAGTGTCTGCTCGCCGACCGCCGCCTGGGTGAGACCACGGACCCGGCCGCCGAGCAGTTGCAGCGAGACCGACGGCATGCCCGCTAGCCGGGCGGCGATCGGAACCGAGTTGGTCACCACGATCAGTTCACGGTCGGCAGGCAACTGGGCCGCGATGCGCGCGGTGGTGGTTCCAGCGTCCAGCAGCACGCTGGCCCGGCCAAGTGGAAAGAACTTGGTGGCGGCCGCGGCGATGGCGTCCTTGTGTTCGGAGCGGGTGGTCTCGCGCTCGCCGACGCCGGCCTCGACGAGGTGCAGCGCACGGGCCGGCACGGCGCCGCCGTGCACCCGCCGCAGTACGCCGGCCTTGTCCAGGACGGCGAGATCGCGCCGCACCGTCTCGGTGGTGACGTCGTAGGCCTGCGCCAGCTCAGCCACCGAGGCGCGGCCCTGCGAGATCACCAGCGAAGCGATCGCTTGCTGACGCTCTTCGGCATACATGAGGCTCCGTTTGTGTGGGTATTGGCCCGTATAGATGTGGATATAGTTGGTTTTACTACTGTTCGTGTTGACTTGTCAAGATATTCTTGTAATCTGCTTCACATGACTGCTTCATCACCGCCTACGTCACGACCGCAGGACAGCGCTTCCGCCGGCTACCCGGCGGGCACGGTGCTGCGGGGTGTTCCAGTGGTCGCCGGTGTTCAGTACGCGCCGGTGATCCGGCCTGGGAGACTGCCCGTCGTCGACGGCGACACATCGGGGGCCGCGGTCGACGAATCCGACCGCCCCGCCGAGGCCGCACGGTTCGTGGCAGCCGCCGCCGCTGTGGCCACCCGGCTGCGGGACCGCGCCGCGCATGCGACCGGCGCGGCGTCGGAGGTTCTCGCCGCCACCGCCACCCTGGCGCAGGACCGAGCGTGGCTGGGGGCCGCCGAGAAGCGCATCAACGACGGCACACCGGCGCAACGGGCGGTGGTGCAGGCGGTCGAGCAGTTCGTAGCCATGTTCACCCAACTCGGCGGTCTGATGGCCGAGCGCGTCACCGATCTTCAGGACATCCGCGACCGTGTCATCGCCGAACTCAGCGGTCTGCCGGAACCCGGCGTTCCGCTGCCCGATGTCCCCTCGATCCTGTGCGCCGAGGATCTGGCACCCGCCGACACCGCGGGTCTGGATCCGAAACTCGTTGTCGCGCTCGCCACTACGCTGGGTGGGCCCACCAGCCACACCGCTATCATCGCCCGGCAGCTCGGCATCCCGTGCGTCGTTGCTGTCGAGGGGCTCGATGCTGTCGCGGCCGAAACGATGGCGTTGGTCGACGGCACCCTCGGCACCGTCACGGTGTCGCCGGACCGCGCCGCCGCGGGCGAGGCCGTCGCCGCGGCGCAGCGCGAGGCCGAACGGGCTGCGCACTGGTCCGGTCCCGGCGCCACCGCCGACGGGCGCGCGGTGTCGATCCTGGCCAACGTCCAAGACGGCGCCGCGGCCCGCGCCGCCCGCGAGACCCCGGCCGAGGGCATCGGGCTGTTCCGCACCGAACTGTGCTTCCTCAATCGCGACACCGAGCCGAGCGTCGATGAGCAGACCGACATCTACGCCGAAGTGCTGCAAGCGTTTTCCGACCGCAAGGTCGTGATCCGTACCCTGGACGCCGGGTCTGACAAGCCACTGAAATTCGTCGGCCATCCCGAAGAGGCCAATCCCGCGCTCGGGGTGCGAGGCATCCGCATCGCCGAGGCCAACCCGGGGCTGCTGCGGCGGCAGCTGGAGGCCGTCGCCGCCGCGGCGCGGCGCACCGGCACTCAGCCGTGGGTGATGGCGCCGATGATCGCTACCCCGGGAGAGGCCGAAAGCTTTGCCGTGCAGGCACGTTCACACGGCCTCACCGTCGGTGTGATGATCGAGGTGCCCGCGGCCGCGCTGCTGGCCGACCGGATTCTCGACCACGTCGACTTCCTTTCGATCGGCACCAATGATCTGGCTCAGTACACGATGGCCGCCGACCGCTTGTCGGCCGAACTCGCCACGCTGACCGACCCCTGGCAGCCGGCCGTGCTGGCGTTGGTGGCGATGGCGGTGCGGGCAGGCGTGGCGGCGGGCAAGCCCGTCGGCGTGTGCGGCGAGGCCGCCGCCGACCCGCTGTTGGCGTGCGTGCTGACCGGCCTCGGCGTGACGTCGCTGTCCGCGGCGGCCGCCGCGATCCAGGGTGTGGGCGCGAAGCTTGCCCAGGTCACGCTGCAACAGTGCCGTGACGCGGCCGACGCGGTGCTTGGCACTGCAAGCGCAGCAGACGGCCGGGCAGCGGCGCTGGCCGCGCTGGGGAATTAATCGGACTGCGGTCCGGTTAATCGTGGCATGCCTGCCATCACCGCCGACACCCTCACGCTTCCGCGGATCACCGCGCCTGCGCCGTCCGACACCGAGCGCCCAGTCCGGTCCATCACCGCCGGCCCGCGCGGCTACGAGGGCGAGGGCTTCCCCGTCGTGCGCGCCTTCGCCGGGGTGAGCGCCGCCGACCTCGACCCGTTCGTCCACATGGACCAGATGGGCGAAGTGGAGTACCAGCCGGGCGAACCGAAGGGCACCGACTGGCATCCGCACCGAGGGTTCGAGACCGTGACCTACATGATCGACGGTCGCTTCGCTCACCAGGATTCGCACGGCGGAGGCGGCCTCATCACCGACGGCGCCACGCAGTGGATGACCGCAGGCTCGGGGATTCTGCACATCGAGACCCCGCCCGCCGAACTGGTGGAGAGCGGTGGCCTCTTCCACGGTGTCCAGCTGTGGGTGAACCTGCCGCGCGAGGACAAGTTCGCGGCGCCGAAGTATCAGGCGATCGAGGGCAATCAGGTCAGGTTGCTGTCGTCGGATGACGGTGGCGCGATGGTCCGCATCATCGCCGGCGAGGTCGATGGTCATCAGGGGCCGGGAGCGACGCACACGCCGATCACCCTGGCGCACACGACCATTGAGCCCGGGGCGAAGCTGAATCTGCCGTGGAACCGCGACTTCAACGCGTTGGTCTACGTACTGTCAGGCCGCGGCTCGGTCGGCCCTGTCGGACACCCGATCCACCAGGGACAGCTCGCGGTGCTAGGCCCCGGCGACCGGATCACCGTCGCCGCCGAACCGACGCAAGAGTCGCGCCGGCCCGCATTGGAGGTTCTCATCCTGGGCGGCAGGCCCATTCGCGAGCCGGTGTTTCAGTACGGCCCGTTCGTGATGAACTCCAAGTCTGAGCTGATCCAGGCGATGGAGGACTTCGAGGCCGGCAAGTTCGGCACCATCCCGCCGAACGCGCTGATGCCGCACCGGCCCTTCGGCGGTTAGCCCGCGGCGCTCGGGCGCGACTGCAGCGTCGGCGCGGCGGCGGCCAGAATCGCGTCCCTGTCGCCGCCCAGCGGTGGATAGATCCGGTGGGCGTTGATTGTGCGCTTGGTGGCCTTTGCCGATGCGCCACTGGCGACGACCTTCCGATCCCAGCCCTCGGTGTAGACCGCACCAGCCGGCCCGAGATCCAGAACCGTGACATACCACGGGATTCGAAGTGTCAGCATGGGCTCACCAAGCAGGTCACTGATGACGTTGTACCCAGCGATGCGGCCCATCGGCCGGCCGTGCTGGCAGGACATCACCGATACGTGAGCGTCGTCCATCTTCGCGGCCGCGACGTCGCCGGCTGCGAACACGTCCTGCACGCCGTTGACACGCAGGTAGTCGTCGACGGGAACACGGCCAAGACGATCACGCGGGACGCCCAGGTCCGCGGTCAGCGGGTTGGCCCGCATGCCCGCACACCACACCACGGTCGACGCGGCCAGCACTTCGCCGGTCGACAGGGTCGCCCCGCCCTCGTCCACCGCGGTGATGCTGACCCCGAGGCGGCTCTCCACCCCGGTGGCGCTCAGCGCGGCCTCGATCACGGGTCGCGCCGAGCTACCCATGTCCGAGCCGACGTGCGGGTTGTGGTCGACGAGTACGACCCGGGGCGCGATGTCGGGGAATAGCGCTGTCAGCCGGGCCGGCAGCTCGCAGGCCGTCTCTATGCCGGTCAGTCCGGCGCCCACCACAACGGCAGTGGCCGCGGCCGGCATGTGGGGGCCGCCGGCCAGGGCCGCCAGGTGCCGCTGCAGCCTCATCGCGCCGTCGTAGGTGTCGACGTCGAGTCCGAACTCACGCAGACCGGGGACGTCGGGTTTGACGACCTGGCTGCCGAGTGCGATGACGAGACGGTCGTAGCCGTGTGCGCCGAGAGAGGTGGTCACGGTGTGCGATGTCGGGTCGATCGCGGTCACGTCGGCGGCGATGTGCCCAACTCCGGCCGGGTCGAGCACATCCCGCAACGGAATGCGGCACGGCGTCAGGTCGGCCTCGTAGTTGCGGACCCGAATGTCGTGGTAAGGCTGCGAGCTGAGCACTGTGATTTTCACACCGCCTTGCGCGACGTCGAGCTCGTCGAGCCGGCGGGCCGCACCGAGGGCCGCCCAGAGGCCTGCGAAACCCGAGCCGAGCACGACGACCTCGCTCATCGACCTCACTCCTTTTTAGTCAGCATCTTCTCGGCGGGATGCGGGTAGAGCAGCTCCAGCTCACCGAGATTGGCCGCCACGTTGCTCAGCGGCAGCGCCGCGGAGACCGCCAATTCTCCCCCCGCTGTTCGGGCGGGTGGTGTCCCCACTGTGGTGGCGTCGGCGCGCAGCGCGAGCACGAAGTCGTCACTGATCGACTCGAGCTCCCGGCCGGGATCGCCGGTCAGCCGCGCGCAGATCGCTTCGGCGTGAGCCTCGAGCACCTCGCGGGTTCGTGGGTACACCCCCAGCGGCGGCGGAACGACGTCGGCGATCAACTCCGCCGCTGAGCGCAACCGGATCGCTCGGTTGGCGGCCCGTACCACGGGTGCCCGCAATTCCGTCGTACCACCGTTCTCCGAAAGATATTGCCGGACAGCGTCATCCACCGTCCGGGACGCTTCCAACCCGTCGTGGCTCAGTGCGAGCACGCGGTCGGTAGCGTCCTCGGAAGCACCGCGGGTCACCCGCAGCACCGCCGCCTTCAAGAACTTCGCGCCAACGGCGCGGGCCTCCTCGATCGCCTTCGACACGGCCGCCGTCGCCCCTCTCGGCCACAGCAAGACCGACACCACGATGCCCACCAGGGCGCCGACAACAACGTCTTCGACGCGGATCAATCCCACCTGCCAGCCCGTCGGCACGATCAGGTTGAAGTTGATCAGCACCATCATCGTGAACGCGGCCTGGCCTGCCACGAACGACGCCACCTCGGGTACGTAGGCCGATCCGAACGCCACGATCGGCAAAAGTATCCACAGCACAACAGGATCCACGCCGAGCAGCTCGATGACCACAGCACCCAAGACGAATCCCACCGCTGTGCCTGCCACCGCTCGAACCACGCGCGTCCCGGTGGTCAGCGCGCTGCTGCGCAACACCGACATCGCGCCGAGCACCACCCAGAACCCGTGCTGCACCGGAAACACATGCGTGACCGCGACCGCAAGCGCCAACCCGAGCCCCGTGCGAAGGCTGTTGCGCAGCACGACCGACCTTGTGGCCAAGAATCCCTTCGTGATCGCGGCGACCGCAACGGTTTCGGGCATCACCCAGTCTGCGGCCCCGGTGTCGGGTAACTGACGGCCCAGCACCCGCGCCCACACCGGCCGGGCGTCCGCCGCCGCGGCGTTGCGGATGATCCGGCCCGTCACGGCGATGGTGGCCGCGATGGCGCGGCGGTTCAACAGCTGGCGGCCGACCGCCACCGCCGCCTCGTCGCTGGATTCGCCGAGCAGCTCGGTGATGTCATCGCGATAGCGGCCCTGCGCTATGGCTCGCAGCTCGGTCAACGCATCTCGAAGATCGGCGCTGCGGGCCGATCGCTCGGCAACACTGGGCAGCCGCAACACCGCCGCCGAGTCGCGCAGCACCCGCACCGCTGGATCCTTCATCGCGCCGAGCAACCGACCGGTGTCGTCGGTGATCCGATCGGACAGCCAGCCCAGATCGTCGACCACCCGAACCAGCGCGCGGCTGCCCGCGGTCAACGCGACCGGCCGATAGTCGGCGCCAAGGAAGTTGGCATCGAGCGCATTCATCGCCTTGGTGACGTCGCGTCCCGACGCGGCGCCCTCCAGACGGTCGGCCAACCTGTTGCATACGCGTGCCGCGTGTGCCCGCAGCTCGTCGTGATGTCGCGGCGGGAACAGGAACAGGGCGGCGGGCACGCATATCGCCAGTGCGATCAGCCAGCCCAGCAGCCGCTCGGGCACCGGACCGACCGGTGTGCAGGCGGGCAGCACGAACATCAGCAGCGTGGCGCGCTGGCCGGCGGCAACGATCTCGCTGAGCACGCCGGCGAAGGTCACCGCCACACCCAGCACGAACATCAACGCGACGCTCAGCCACGGATGCGGTGCGACCAGCGTGCCAAGCGTGATGAGGACGGCGCCGTTGAACCCGAGGCCGCAATACGCCAGCGCGCGTGCAGGCCGGTTGCCCGGGAAGTCGACCATAATCAGCAGCGCCACAGATCCGAAGATGGTGAACAGCGGCGTCTGCGACCCGCCGCCGATCGCGAAGCTGACCGCCGCGGCGATGGGCACCACGATCGCCGCCCGCAATGCACGTCGCAGCGCGTCATATTCGGGGTCGCGCGCACGCATCCGGTCCAACACGTGTCGCAACACCGCGGTCGTCTCAGTGGGCAAGGATCGTGACTCCAGCGGCTATGAGGTCTACGACGTGGGCCGCCCTACTCACCGTCTGGCACCGTGGCGAACCGCCCGGAGTCGAGCGCGTCGAGCAGCTGTCCCGCGATCCACTCCAGCGCGTCGGTGTCGCGCTGCAGCGTGGCCTGCTCGTAGCCGACCAACACGTATACGCCCCACGCCGCGAACGTCTGCGCCTGCCGCTTGTTCTGCAGGATCTCGAACGCCGACTCGTACATGATGTCGAAGCGCTGTTGGTCCACCGCGACCTGCACCGGGTGGACCTGCGGGTCGACCGAACTCCACACCCGGATGGCGGCCTCGGCGCCATGCGGGAGCGTCAGCCCGACCTGGATAAGGGTGTCGATGCGCCGGCGCGGGTCAGGCTCGGCACGCACCGCCTCGACCACCTGGATGGTGCGGGCCTGCATCCAGTGCGCGACCAGTTCGGAGGTGTAGGCCCGCCAGCTGGAGAAGTAGTGATAGAAGGAGCCGGTTGTAACGCCGAGACGGTTACAGACCTCGGCCAGCTTCAGTCCGCCGTAGCCCAGATCCGACAACACGTCGAGGCCGGCTTCGAAATAGGACTCCCGCGACGCGACGCTCGCCATGGCTGAACCCTAGTTCGATAGCGCCCGATACTAGGGGGCATACTGCCAAGGCGGCGGTCGGCGCACGGGCGCAGCCGGGCCGCCAGAATTTGCTGGATGGACCGCCGATGTGCCCAGGTTTCGCCTCTCGGCTTAGATAGGCAAGTGACCTGTGGCACAATTTTGACCGTGCCGCAACATACGGCGAGTCGAGGACCCGGTCGCCCACCCGCAGCGAAGGCTGCTGAAACGCGCGAGCGCATCGTACAAGCGGCTCGCGAAGTCTTCAGCGAACTCGGCTACGACGCCGCCACTTTCCAGGCGATCGCGATCCGCGCCGATCTGACCCGTCCCGCCATCAACCATTACTTCGCGAGCAAGCGCGTGCTGTGGCGCGAAGTCGTCGAGCAAACTAATGCGTTGCTAGTTAGCGCTGGCATGGAGAGGGCCCAAAGCCAGACCGGTCTGCTGGCCCGGTTGTCGGCGTTCTTCGCCGTGGCGATGCAGGCGGAGTCCGAAGACCGTTCTGCGGCAGCATTTCTCGTCACCTCGGTGCTCGAGGCGCAGCGGCATCCCGAACTGAGCAATGACGAACACGACTCGCTGACCGCTTCCCGCGAGTTCATGTCCTGGGCGGTGAACGACGCAATCAACCGCGGCGAGCTCACCACCGGTACCGACGTCAATCACCTGGTCGAGATGCTGGTCGCGGTGATGTGGGGAATGGGCTTCTACGCCGGCTTCGTCGGAGACCACGACGAACGCGGGTCGGTCGTGCACAAGTTCGAGCTATTGATGGCCAACAAGCTCTGGCATTTACACGAATAACGATCTACCTGCGGTGATGTAGAACACACTTCGCATAGCCTCGCTAACTTTTTAGATAGCATGGCAAACGAAATGACTGATTTGAGTGAGGTGCGGCTCGTCCGCACGGACGGCGACAGCTGGGACATCACCGAGAGTGTGGGCGCGACGGCGTTGGGCGTCGCGGCCGCGCGAGCCGCAGAAACCGCGCGACCCGACCCGCTGATCCGCGACGAATACGCCTATCTGCTGACCGCCTCGGCAGGCCCGGCGTGGGCCCGAATGGCCAGCGGGGACGAGTGGCTCAGCGGCGACGAGCACGCCCGGCGGCTGCACGAAATGGCCCGCGACTACCAGGCAGTGCGCACCCACTACTTCGACGGCTACTTCTACGCCGCGGTCGGCACCGGTATCCGCCAGGTCGTCATCCTGGCCGCTGGGCTGGATTCGCGCGCCTACCGCCTGAACTGGCCCGCGGGCACCACCGTTTTCGAGATCGACCAGCCGAAGGTGCTCGGCTACAAGACCTCGACGCTGGACGCCCATGGTGCGGCGCCCAAGGCGGGCCGCGTCCCGGTGGCTGTTGATCTTCGCGATGACTGGCCCGCGGCGCTGATCGCCGCTGGCTTCGATCCCGTGCAACCGACCGCCTGGCTGG
Organism: uncultured Actinomycetota bacterium; assembly: GCA_963770305.1. Taxonomy (GTDB): domain Bacteria; phylum Actinomycetota; class Actinomycetes; order Mycobacteriales; family Mycobacteriaceae; genus Mycobacterium. Next base: position 680,335 of record CAVYPB010000038.1, on the reverse strand, counting down.
CCGAAGGCCTGCTGCCGTATCTCCCCGGCGAGGCCCAGGACCGGCTCTTCGACCTGGTCACCGCCCACAGCGCGGCGGGCAGCCAGATCGCGGTCGAGGCGTTCAACCTGCACCCGTCGCAGTACTCCCCGGAAAAGCGGGCGGCCCGACGGGAACGGACCGCCGAGTTGCGCGAGCGGCTGGGGCTGGACCTCGACGTGGACACCCTGATGTACACCGACGACACGCGGGCCGACGCGGCCGAATGGCTGGCCGAGCACGGTTGGCGCGTCGACGCGGTGCCCAGCGCCCAGGAGATGACGAGGTTGGGCCGACCGGCCACCGAAGACCTCGTCGAGGAAGCGATGGACAGCGTGCTGCTGCACGCTCGGCTTGATGGAGGCGCACGATGAGTTCGCTGCGAACAGACGACGACACCTGGGACATCGCGACCAGCGTGGGTGCGACGGCGGTCATGGTTGCCGCGGCCCGCGCCGCCGAGACTGACCGGGACAATCCGCTGATCCGCGACCCCTACGCCAGTGTGCTTGTTGCAGGGGCGGGCACCGGTGTTTGGGAATTCATGCTCGACGACGAGTTCGTCGCGAAGGTCGGCGACGCCGACCCCGAGATCGCCGCGATCGTCGAGCACATGGGCAGCTACCAAGCCGTCCGCACCCACTTCTTCGACGCGTTCTTCGCCGACGCCGCGGCGGCGGGCATCCGTCAGGTCGTCATCCTCGCATCGGGCCTGGACTCACGCGCCTACCGGCTGCAGTGGCCTGCGGGCACCATGGTGTACGAACTCGACCAGCCCAAGGTGCTCGAGTACAAGGCGGCCACGCTGGATCAGCACGGCGCCGCACCTGTCGCGACGCGTCGTGAGGTGCCCATCGACTTGCGCTCCGACTGGCCGAAGGCGTTGCGCGACGAGGGTTTTGATGTGAGCGTGCCGACGGCTTGGTTGGCCGAAGGGCTGCTGATGTATCTGCCCGCCGATGCGCAGGACCGGCTCTTCGAGCGGGTCACCGAACTGTCCGCCGCGGGCAGTCGCATCGCGGCTGAGACGGTGGGCCTGCATTCGGCGGAACGCCGCGAACGGATGCGGGAGAGGTTCGGACGAATCGCCGCCCAATTCGGTGTGGACGACACCCTCGACGTGGGCGAGTTGACCTACGAGGATCCCGACCGCGCCGATGTCGCGCAGTGGCTCGACGGGCACGGCTGGCGCTCGACGGCCGTCACGTCGCAGGACGAGATGCGCCGCCTGGGTCGGGCGGTGGAGTTGGCGGACACTGACGGCGACTCGTTCGCAACGTTCGTCACCGGAGAAAAGCGCTGACTCTCTTGCGCGAGTGACCCCTTTTGCACGCAGTTTCAGGGCGTGTCGGCGTACAAACACGCTCACTCGCGGTATTGAAGTGGGGCCTTATGGCGCCCCAACCGGTTGGTTAGGATCGGGTATTCCTCGGGTCAGGAAGGACACCCACCATGACCACCGAATCTCTATCGAATGTCGCTCCCGAAACCGTCAAAGCGGCATCACCCGACATTCCGGGCATCGTCCGCCGACTGCGTGAAACCTTCGCGACGGGTCGCACCCGCAGCGTGGAGTGGCGCAAGCAGCAGCTCCAGGCCCTCGAGAAGATGATGGTCGAGAACGAGACGGCCGTCGCCGCGGCGCTCGAGCAAGACCTCGGCCGTAAACCGTTCGAGGCGTGGTTGGCCGACATCGCCCCCACCGCCGGTGAGGCAAAGGACGCCGCCAAGAACGTCGGCAAGTGGATGCGCCGCCGCCACCAGTTGCTGGAGCTGTCGCAGCTGCCCGGCCGCGGATGGATCGAATACGAGCCGTACGGCACGGTGCTCATCATCGGCGCGTGGAACTTTCCGTTCGTGCTCACGCTTGGACCCGCCGTAGGCGCCATCGCAGCAGGAAACACCGTCGTCCTCAAGCCGTCGGAGGTGGCCCCCGCATCGTCGGCGCTGATGGCCGAGCTGGTTCCGCGGTATCTGGACAGCGACGCGGTCGCGGTGATCGAGGGTGACGGCGCGGTGAGCCAGGAACTGATCGCGCAGGGCTTCGACAAGCTGTGCTACACCGGCGGCACCGAGATCGGGCGCAAGGTCTACGAAGGCGCGGCCCCTCACCTGACGCCGGTCACCCTCGAGCTTGGTGGCAAGAGCCCGGTGATCGTCGCCGCCGACGCGAACATCGGTGTTGCGGCCAAGCGGATCGCCTGGACGAAGCTGATCAACTCCGGGCAGATCTGCATCGCGCCGGACTACGTGCTCGCCGATGCGAAGATCCGCGACGAGCTGGTCACCAAGATCAACGACGCGGTGACCACGTTCGAGTCGGCCAATACCGGCGGGAAGCGCATCGTCAACCAGCGCCACTTCGATCGGCTGGTCGCCGCGTTGGCCGCGACCAAGGGCGACGTGGTCATCGGCGGCGGTTCGGACGCGTCGAAGCTGGACATCCAGCCGACCGTCGTCGTCGATCCCGACCCCGCAGAGCCGTTGATGACGGACGAGATCTTCGGCCCGATCCTGCCGGTCGTGACCGTGCAATCACTCGACGACGCAATCAATTTCGTCAACTCGCGGCCGAAACCGTTGGCCGCCTATCTGTTTACCAAGTCCAAGGGCATCCGTGAGCGTGTGGTCAAGGAGGTGTCGGCCGGTGGCATGGTGGTCAACCATCTGCTCTTCCATTTCGCCAGCAACAAGCTTCCGTTCGGCGGGGTCGGTCCGTCGGGAATGGGCGCCTACCACGGCAAGTTCGGCTTCGAGGAGTTCAGCCACCGCAAGTCGGTGTTGACCAAGCCGACCCGACCCGACGTCATGGGTTTCATGTATCCCCCGTATACAGAGAAGGCATGGAAGCTGGCGCGCAAGCTGATCTGACCCCAGGTCCGCGCCGCCCCGATTACCGAGAGGAACACCAGTGCCAGGAGTGCAGGATCGCGTCATCGTCGTCACGGGGGCCGGAGGCGGACTCGGGCGCGAGTACGCGTTGACGCTCGCCAGGGAGGGCGCCAGCGTCGTCGTCAACGACCTCGGCGGTTCGCGTGATGGCACCGGCGCCGGACATTCGATGGCCGACGAGGTGGTCAAGGAGATCCGAGAGGCGGGGGGTCGCGCGGTGGCGAATTACGACTCCGTGGCCGAGTCCGAGGGTGCCGAGAACATCGTCAACACCGCGCTCGACGAGTTCGGCAAGGTCGATGGCGTGGTGAGCAACGCGGGCATCCTGCGCGACGGCACGTTCCACAAGATGGAGTTCGCGAACTGGGACGCCGTGCTCAAGGTGCACCTGTACGGCGGCTACAACGTGATCCGCGCGGCGTGGCCGCACTTCCGGGAGAACAGCTTCGGCCGCGTCGTCGTGGCCACCTCGACCAGCGGCCTGTTCGGCAACTTCGGCCAGGCCAACTACGGCGCCGCGAAGCTGGGTCTGGTCGGGCTCATCAACACGCTGGCCCAGGAGGGCGCGAAGTACAACATCAAGGCCAACGCCGTCGCGCCGATCGCGGCCACCCGGATGACGCAGGACATTCTGCCGCCGGAGGTGTTCGAGAAGTTGACGCCGGAATACGTCGCGCCGGTGGTGGCGTACCTGTGCACCGAGGAAGTGCCCGACACCGCGTCGGTGTTCATCGTCGGCGGCGGCAAGGTGCAGCGCACCGCGCTGTTCCAGAACGACGGCGTGACGTTCTCCGACGTGCCCTCGGTCGACGACGTCGCTTCGAAGTGGGGCGAGATAGCCGACCTGTCGGCGGCGCAGCGGGCCACCTTCAGCCTCGGCTGACCTAGATGAAAGCGCTTGTCGCACGGGAGCTTTCAGGACCGTCTGGACTGGACTACACCGACATGGAAGATCCAGCCGATGTCGGCGATCAAAACGCGGTCGTCATCGATGTCGGCGCGGCCGGGGTGAGCTTCCCCGACCTGCTCCTCCTGCGCGGCGAGTATCAGCTTCGACTCGAGCCGCCGTTCATTCCCGGCATGGAGGTCGCCGGAGTCGTGCGCTCGGCACCCTACGAGTCCGAATTAAAGCCCGGGCAACGGGTGACGGCGCTCGCCATGCTCGGCGGGTGGGCGGAACGGGTGGTGGTGCCGCAGGCCAATCTCAGGCACACTCCGGATGGCATCGAGGACGCCGAGGCCGTCGCGCTGCTCGGCAACTACCAGACGATGTATTTCGCGCTGGCCCGCCGCGGCGCGCTCCGGCACGGCGAGACGGTCTTGGTGCTCGGCTCGGCCGGTGGCGTCGGTACCGCCGCCGTTCAGATCGCCAAGGCGTTGGGCGCCAAGGTGATCGCGATGGTGCACCGGCCCCACGCCGCAGTGTTTGTCGAGTCGCTGGGCGCCGACGTCGTGCTGCCGTTGACCGACGGTTGGCCCGACGCGGTGCGCGAGCACACCGACGGCCGTGGGGTCGACATGGTGGTGGACCCGATCGGCGGCGAGGCGTTCGACGATGCGATCCGAGTGCTGGCGACCGAAGGTCGGCTGCTCGTGATCGGCTTTGCGGCAGGCGGGATCCCGACCGTCAAGGTCAACCGGCTGTTGCTGCGCAACGTCGCGGTCATCGGTGTCGGCTACGGCGAGTACGTCAACCGTAAGCCGGGCTCCCAGGCGGTGTTCGAGTTCGGAGTCGCCGAGTTGGTCAAGGCCGGACTGCGGCCCCCGCCGCCGGTGCGCTTCCCGCTGTCGAAGGGCGCAGAAGCGTTGCAGAGCCTGGCCGACGGCGGCGTGCTGGGGAAGGTCGTCCTGGAGCCGTGATGACACCGACGGCGCTCGCCTTCGACGTGTTCGGCACGGTCGTCGACTGGCGCTCCAGCATCATTCGCGAGCTCGAGGAGTTCGGTCGGACCCATGGGGTCCAACAGGATTGGCCTGCCTTCGCCGACAGCTGGCGCGCCGGATATGCCCCCGCGATGGATCGAGTGCGTCGCGGCGAACTTCCATGGACGAGAATCGACGATCTACACCGGATGATCCTTGAGGAGCTCCTTGGCGCGGCTGGCGTCACGTCGATCTGCGTTGAGGACGTCGACGAGCTCAACCGGGCCTGGCACCGGCTCAACCCGTGGCCGGACACCGTGTCGGGGTTGACCCGGTTGAAGGAAAAGTTCACCATCACAACGCTTTCCAACGGCAACATGTCGCTGTTGACCAACATGGCCAAACGAGCCGGACTGCCGTGGGACTGCGTGATCTCCGCCGAACTGTTCCACCACTACAAGCCGGATCCGCAAGCCTACCTCGGCTGTGCCGATCTGCTCGGCGTGCCGCCGGACGAACTCATGCTCGTCGCCGCGCATCCCAGCGACCTGAGGGCGGCGCGCGATGCCGGACTGATGACCGCGTACGTCGACCGGCCGCTGGAGATGGGTCCCAATCGGCCTGCTCAGAGGGTGGAAGACGGCGAATTCAATTACACCGCAACGGATTTTCTGAACCTTGCGGACCAGCTGGGGACGTGAGCCGACGGCGTACCGTGGAAAGGTGACCGAGCAACTGCACACCGAACTGCCACCGGCGCTCCAGAGGGCGCTGGACTTACTCGCCGAGCCGCCTGCCGACCCTGACGTCAGCAAGGGCTACCTCGACCTGCTGGAAGATCCGCCGACCGAGTCGCCGCCGAAGAACACCGGCGCCATCCAGGCGGCGTGGGCATCGGAGATCGGGTCGATGCTCTACGACAACGCCCAGGTGATTGCGCGCAAGGTACTGAGCATCTGGCAGGCGCCGATCGAGTGGCTGAGCATCCCATCCGGCGGGGTCGCACTCGACGTCGGCAGCGGGCCGGGAAACGTCACCGCCTCACTCGCTCGCGCCGCAGGCCCGGATGGTCTCGCGCTGGGCGTCGACATCTCCGAGCCGATGCTGGCCCGCGCCGTCCGTGCCGAGGCCGGGCCGCAGGTCGGCTTCCTGCGGGCCGACGCGCAGCATTTGCCGTTGCGCGACGAGACCGTCGACGCCGTCACCTCCGTCGCCATGTTGCAACTGATACCGAACCCGGGCGTGGCGCTCGCCGAGATGGCCAGGGTGCTGCGTCCCGGTGGCCGCATCGCCGTGATGGTGCCGACCGCGGGATCTGCCGGACCGCTCTGGGGCATCCTTCCCGACGGCGGGGCCAGATTCTTCGGCGACGACGAACTCGGTGACATCTTCGAAGACCTCGGCCTCGTCGGCGTGCGGACGAGAAGCCTCGCCAACTTCCAGTGGGTCCGCGCGAAAAGACCCTGACCCGTTCATAGCCGTTAGATTCGAAGCCGTGAGCACCATCGGCATCGTCCTCGTGGCGCTGGCCATCGCCGTCGGACTTGTCGGCATCGTGGTTCCACTGATCCCCGGCATCCTCCTGGTGTTCGGCGCGATCGCGGTGTGGGCCGTCGTCGAGAACAACGTCACCGGATGGGTGACGTTCGGCGTGGTGGCCGCGCTGGTGGCCGCCTCAACGTTGATCAAATACTTGTGGCCGATGCGGCGGATGCGGGCGGCCGACGTGAGCACGTGGAGCCTGGTGGCAGGCGCAGTGCTGGGAATCGTCGGCTTCTTCGTCATTCCGGTGGTGGGCCTGGTGATCGGATTCGTGCTCGGCGTGTACCTGGCCGAATTGGCCAACCGCCGCGATCAGCGCGTTGCATGGATATCGACCAAGCACGCGTTAAAGGGTGTGGCGCTGTCGGTCGGTGTGGAGTTGACGGGCGCGTTGCTCGCGACCGTGGCCTGGGTGGGGGGCGTGTACGTGACCCAGTAGAGGTAGTTCAGAGGAGGTGCAGGCGATGGCGGCTCATGACCTTGCTGCATTGTGGGATGCGCACTGCAGGTTCGAGTTTGAGACGCGCGACGTCGACGCAACCATGGCCACCATGGTTGCCGAACCGTACGTCAACCACATTCCCACCATGACCGGTGGTGTCGGCTTCGACAAGTTGCGCGATTTCTACGCGAACCATTTCATCGGTGTGAACCCGCCCGACTTCGAACTGGTGCCGGTCAGCCGCACCGTCGGAGAGACTTCCGTTGTCGACGAGCTCGTCGCGCGGTTCACTCACACCACACAAATTGATTGGATGCTGCCCGGGATCGAACCGACGGGGCGCTCCGTGGAGATTCCGATAGTCGCGATCGTGAAGTTTGATGGCGACAAGCTTGTGCACGAACACATCTACTGGGACCAAGCCAGCGTGCTCGTGCAGTTGGGTCTGCTCGAAGCCGGCTCTTCCGGGGGATTGCCCATCGCCGGCGCCGAAACCGCGCACAAGGTGCTCGACCCCTCCCTGCCCAGCAATGCGTTGATGGAAAGAGCGCGCTAAATCATCAATAGGCTGCCTACCATCAGCTCATGCGCGGCTCGAAGATTCTGATCACGGGTCCGACCGGCCAGGTCGCGACCCCCATCGCCAAGGCGCTAGCCGCCGACAACGAGGTGTGGGGCATCGCCCGGTTCACCGGCGCCACGGCCCGAGAGGATCTCGAAAAGTCGGGGGTGCGATGCGAAACGGTCAATCTGGCCTCCGGGGACTTCAGCGCGATCCCGTCGGACTTCGACTACGTCATCAATCTCGCGGTGGCCAAGAGTGGCAGATGGGACAAGGACCTCGCGGCCAACGCGGAGTCGGTCGGCCTCCTGATGGCGCACTGCCCGGACGCGCAGGCCTTTCTGCAGTGCTCCTCGGCGGCCGTGTACGACCCGCCTGACGACGAGCCGCGGACCGAGGCCACCGCTCTTGGCGACAACCACAAGACCATGTTCCCGACGTACTCCATCTCGAAGATCGCCGGCGAGGTCGTCGCACGGACGATGGCGCGCGCGCTGGGCGTGCCCACCGTCATCGCCCGGCTCAATGTGCCGTACGGAGACAACGGCGGGTGGCCGTTCTATCACATGGAGATGCTGCTGGCCGGCGTTCCGATCCCGGTCCCGCCCGGCGGACCTGCCCGCTACAACCCGATCCACGAAGACGACTTCATCGCGACCCTGCCGAGGCTGCTCGACGTGGCGTCGGTCCCGGCGACCACGGTCAACTGGTGCGGCGAGCAGACCGTCAGCCTGCAGGAGTGGTGCGGCTACCTCGGCTCGCTGGTCGGCAGGGAACCGGTCTTCGCGGAGAGCGCGCTGGCGCTGCGCGGCGGCCCCACCGACGTGACCCGGATGCGGGAGTTGGTCGGGGGCACCACGGTCGACTGGCACGACGGGATGCGCCGGATGGCCACCAAGTTTCACCCCGACCTGGTCGGTGTGTGAACCAGTTCTGCTAGCCGCGCAGCGCGGTGCGTACCTTAGCGATCTCGTCGGCCGTCACACCCGCCGTCTCGAGATAGCCGGCTAGCCCGCCGTAGGTCTCTTCGATCGTCCGCCGCGACGCGTCAAGGTATTCCGGCTGAACGCCGAGCACCGCATCGGTCAGCCGCGCCTCGGCGAATGTGAGCTCTTCGTCCGTTTCGGTGCGCTCGCGGACAGATTTCAGGATCGCTTCCCGCAGCCGCGGCACCGCCTCGTTGCTGCGCAGGAAATCGGCGAGCACAACGTCGCGGTCAACGCCGACGGTGTCGAGGACCGTGGCCACCGTGAAACCGGTCCTGTCCTTGCCGGCAAAACAGTGCGCGATCACTGGACGGCCCGCTCCTAGCAACGAAATGACTTGCCGCACAGCACGTTGCGCGCCGCCCAGCGTCGGGAAGCGCTGATACTCCTCCGTCATGAACCGCAGGGCCGCGACCGCGATGTCCTCGTCGTCGGGCTTCTCGGTCATCATCTTATGGAAGGCCGTCTCGTGCGGCGCCTCACCATCCACCGCCGTCACCTCGTGAAAGTGAAGATGGTGCACCTCTACGCCAGCGGGCACCGCGCCCGCGCCGTGCCGCTCCACTTCGCGCGCTGACCGTAGGTCGACGACGTCGGTGATGCCGAAGCCGAGCAGCGCCGCCCGACCCGAGTCATCGAGCCCGCTCAGCTCGCTGGACCGGAAGAACCTGCCCGGCCGAACACCCGTCGCCTCCGCGACATCACGAAAGTTCCACGCCCCCGACAGTTCCCCGACACCGACCGCCACTACTGCGTCCCTTGCGTCACGGCTGTGGCAAACGGGCTTTTCTCGCGGCCGATCTCGGCGCGGGCGATGGTTCGCATGTGCACCTCGTCGGGGCCGTCGAACAGCCGCATCGCCCGGTGCCAGCCGTACAGCTGGGCCAGCGGGAAGTCGTCGCTGATGCCGGCCGCGCCGTGCACCTGGATCGCGCGGTCGATGACGTCACACGCCACCTGTGGTGCCACGGCCTTGATCTGAGACACCAGCACGTGCGCCTCCTTGTTGCCGTGCTGGTCGATGGTCCACGCCGCCTTTTCACACAGCAGCCGGGCCTGGTCGATCTCGTTGCGCGACTTCGCGATCTGCTCGCGCACCACGCCCTGCTCGGCCAGCGGCTTGCCGAACGCGACGCGCTTCTGCACCCGGTCGATCATCAGCGCCAGCGCCCGCTCGGCCGCCCCCAGCGCCCGCATGCAGTGGTGAATACGGCCCGGGCCAAGCCGGGCCTGCGCGATAGCGAATCCCGCACCCTCCTCGCCGAGCAGGTTCTCCACCGGCACCCGCACGTTGTCGTAGACGATCTCGCAGTGCCCGTGCTGGTCCTGCCAGCCGAACACGGGCGTCGACCGCAGAATATTCACCCCGGGGGTGTCGATCGGCACCAGCACCATCGACTGCTGCTGATGACTGGCGGCGTCAGGGTTGGTGCGGCCCATCACGATGAGGATCTTGCAGCGCGGGTCGGACGCGCCCGTCGTCCACCACTTCCGCCCGTTGATGACGTAGTCGCCGCCGTCGCGGGTGATCGTCGTTTCGATGTTGCGGGCGTCGCTGGAGGCCACCGCAGGCTCGGTCATCGAGAACCCGCTGCGGATCTCGCCGGCCAGGAGCGGCTCCAGCCACTGCTTGCTCTGCTCCGCGGTGGCGAACAGGTGCAGGGTCTCCATGTTGCCGGTGTCGGGTGCGGCGCAGTTGGTGACCTCGGGCGCGATCTCCAGGCTCCAGCCGGTCAGCTCGGCCAGCGGCGCGTACTCGAGGTTCGTCAGCCCCGACACCGCAGGCAGAAACAGGTTCCACAGCCCCCGCTCCTTGGCCAGAACCTTGAGGTCCTCGATCACCGGCGGCACCGTGTGGTCGTCGGGGCCCGCTTCGTGGCGATACCGGGCGTATGCCTCTTCGGCGGGGAAGACGAACTCGGTCATGAAAGCGGTCAGCCGCTTGTGGTAGTCCTGTGCCTTGGCCGACATCGCGAAGTCCATGCACGCCACGATATGACACGTGCCGAAGGGCGGAACAACGCCGCCGCGTCGAGCGTAGAAACATGGCATGACCGAGAGCCGTCCGCCTTTCCCACCGTTCACGCTCGAGACCGCCAGGCAGAAGGTCCAGGCCGCCGAGGACGCCTGGAATACTCGCGACCCCGAACGCGTGAGCCTGGCCTACACCGTCGACTCACAGTGGCGAAACCGCGACGAGCACGTCGTAGGGCGCGAACAGATCGTCGCGTTCCTCACCCGCAAATGGCAGCGCGAACTCGACTATGTGCTGCGCAAGAGCCTCTGGGGCTTCCGGGAGAACCGGATGGCGGTGCGCTTCCAGTACGAGTGCCGCGACGCCGCCGGCCAGTGGTACCGCAGCTACGGCAACGAGCTGTGGGAGTTCACGGAGCAGGGCCTCATGGCGCGGCGGGAGGCCAGCATCAACGACATCAGCATCGACGAGTCGGATCGGCGCTATTTCGGCCCGCGCCCGGAGTCGGAGTACGGCCACGACATCCCGCTGTGGTGACGTGAAGAGGCCCTCCCCGGGGAGGTCAGTCGGCGGGGAGGGCCTCAGGAGGGTGGACTGGTTATTCGCCTGCCGGCATGTCGATGACGAAGCCATGATGCCGGTGCCACCGGTGGCCGGGCATCACGACGACCGGCGGTCGGGCGATGGTGTTCGGGCTGGCGACGATGCCGGGACGCGGTGTCGGCTCGTAGGAGTAGGTGCCTGCGTTGGCCGCGCCGGCCATGCCGAGCGCGGCGCCGCCGAGGATGCCTGCCGAGACGGCGGGTAGCGCAATGTAGCGGGAGAGGCTGCGGGCGATGGTGGTCATTTCTGAATTCTCCTGCGGTGGTTATAGTTTCGGTTCTCTTGCCGGTCTCTCCGGCGTTGAGATAACTCTCTCGCATCGTGTCGGCGACGTCTGTCGGGCGATCGGCGGTTGCATCGGTGGAATCCCGTGTCCCCCGATCGGGGGAAACCCCAGACATGGTGAGGCCCTCCCCGGGGTCGCGGGGAGGGCCTCAGGCTTGTTGATCAGCGCGCGTAGCCCGGCTGCAGATCCTCGAGGTGGTGGACGCCGTGGTGCGAGCGCCACCCCGGCATGGCGTCGGGAGCTGGGTGGGCCTTGACTTGCGGGGTCGCGACGATGTTCGGCTGCTGCGCGTCGGTGCTGGCCGCGTAGGCCGCGCCGGCCAAGCCGAGGGCGGCTGCGACGATGATTCCGGCCGAGACCAGCAGGACGAGGTAGCGGGCGAAGGGGCACATCTGAGTTCTCCTGTCTGCGTTGACTTTTGATGTCTTGCGCCGGTGTGTTTCGGCGATGACTCAAGAGTGCTGCAGCGAGAACGCTTTGTATGTCGGGCGAACGGGGGTTGAGCAGGACGAACCGCTTGTCCCCCGATCGGAGGAATGGGTTGTGGTAGGCCGCGACCGGTCGTGTTACACGCGGATACCGTCGGCGACGGCGGCCAACGCGGCCAGGTGTTCGTCGACCGTGCGCAGGCCCGCACCCATCGTGTTCACCGACACGTGGGTGGCGCCGGCCGCGCTCCACTGGGCGAGTGCCTCCGCAACCTGCTGTCGGTCACCGCTCCAGGACACTCGGCCTTCCATCCCGATCGTGGACGGGTCCCTGCCCGCCGCGATCGCCGACCGCGCGACGATGTCGCGCGCTTCGTCGAGTTGGGCCCCCGGCGACATCATTGGGAACCATCCGTCGGCCAGCCGGCCCGCGCGCTCCAACGCCGGCCGTGATGTGGCACCGATCCACACCGGGATCGGTCGCTGCACGGGCAGCGGTGCCAGCCCGGCGCCCGTCAGCCGATGGTGCTTGCCGTCGAAGGTCACCGACTGCTCGGTCCACAACCGCCGCATCACCTCGACCTGTTCGCCCAACCGCTTGCCGCGGTTGGTGAAGTTCTCGCCAAGGGCCTCGTACTCGACGGTGTTCCAGCCGAGCCCGACTCCCAGGCGCAGACGTCCCTCGCTGAGCAGGTCGACCTCGGCGGCCTGCTTGGCGACCAAGACCGTCTGCCGCTGCGGGAGGATGATGACCCCGGTCACGAGCTCCAGCGTGGTGGTGACGGCCGCCAGGTAGCCGAACATCACGAACGGTTCGTGAAACGTGGTGTGCACGTCGTACGGACCCGCCCAACCGACGTGAACCGCGGGGTCGGCGCCGACGACATGGTCATAGGCCAGCAGGTGGGTGAAACCCAGTTCCTCCACGCGTTGACCGTAGGCACGCACCGCCGACGCGTCACCGCCGAGCTCTGTCTGGGGAAACACCACACCGATTCGCATACTGTGCCCCAACGCACCGAGGCCCTCCCCCAATTCCTCGGAGAGGGCCTCGGTGGCTGACCGGTTAGCGGATGTAGCCCGGCTGCAAGTCCTCGAGGTGGTAGACCCCGTGGTGCCAGCGCCAGCCCGGCATCGCCTCGGGCGCCGGGTGCGCCTTGACGTCGGGCGTCGCGACGATGTCCGGCGGGCGCACGTCATCGGTGGTGGTCGCGTTGGCCGCGCCTGCCAGGCCGAGGGCGGCGCCGCCGATGATTCCGGCCGAGACGATCGGCAGGGCGAAGTAGCGGGCGAATCGGGTGGTGTTCATGTGAGTTCTCCTGTGTCGGTTGACTTTTGGTGTCTTTGTCCGGTGTGTTCCGGCGATGACTTAAGACTGCCGCCCCGCGGAAGGTTTGTATGTCCGGTGATCAGACGGCGACACGGATGAATCACGTGTCCCCCAATCGGGGGAAGAACAGGTCGGTACTGTGCGACGCTGACTCCATGACCAGCGAAAAGGTGCGCGTGGTGGTGGGCGACGACCATCCGCTGTTTCGCGACGGGGTCGTCCGGGCGCTCACCTCGAGTGGGTCGATCGAGGTGGTCGCCGAAGCCGACGACGGGATATCGGCGCTTGACGCCATCAGGACGCATTCGCCCCAGGTGGCCCTGCTCGACTACCGAATGCCAGGCATGGACGGCGCCGAGGTGGCGGCCGCTGTGCAACGCGACGAGCTGCCGACCCGGGTGCTGCTGGTATCGGCGCACGACGAGTCCGCGATCGTGTACCGCGCGCTGCAGGAGGGCGCCGCCGGATTCCTGCCGAAGGAGTCGACCAGAAGCGAATTGGTGAACGCAGTGCTCGACTGCGCGAAGGGCCGTGACATCGTGCCGCCCAGCCTCGCCGCGGGCCTGGTCGGCGAGATCCGCAGGCGGGCCGAACCGGAAGGCCCGGTGCTCAGCCCCCGCGAGCGGGAGGTGCTGAAGCTGATCGCCGCGGGCAGCAGCATTCCCGCGATGGCCAAGGAGCTTTACCTGGCGCCGTCGACCGTCAAGACCCACGTGCAGCGGCTCTACGAGAAGCTCGGCGTCAGCGATCGGGCCGCCGCCGTCGCCGAGGCGATGCGCCGCAAGCTCCTGGAGTAGCGTCGTGCGCCCGTCCAACAAATCCTCGAACACCTCGCCTCGGAACCCGTACGCGTGTCGGCGATTCTGCGGCTGCCACTGATCGGCCTGATCGCCGTCCTGGTATGGATATGGGAGGTCGACCAGTGGCTGCCGGGGCTGTACGCGGTGATCCTCGGTGTGTACGCAGTGGCGGCGGTGCTCTGGCTGATGGCCGCGCTGAAGGGGCCGGTGCCCCGGTGGGGGATTGGGCGTCGACGGCCGTCGACCTGATGGTGATCATCACGCTGTGCCTGGTGTCGGGCGCGCGACCGCGGCGCACCTCCCCGCGAGCTGGACCCACACGCAAGTAGGGGAACGTAAAAGGTCCTAATTTTCGCGGCGTGTCGGGTGCTATTGCGTTCCCCCTTGCACGCGGGGAGGTGCCCCCAGCTCGCGCAGTTAAACCGTGAGACCGCGCGCGATGACCAGTCGCTGAATCTGGTTGGTGCCCTCGAAGATCTGGGTGATCTTGGCCTCACGCATGTAGCGCTCGACGCGATAGTCGCGCGTGTAGCCGACGCCGCCGAACACCTGCACCGCGTCGGTGGTGACCTTCATAGCCGCGTCGGTGGCCACCAGCTTGGCCACGCTGGCCTGCGCCGAATACGGCCTACCCAGATCGCGCCTGCGCGCGGCGTCCAGGTACGTGGCCCGTGCGCTGGCGACAGCTGCGGCCATGTCGGCCAACAAGAAGCCCAGCCCCTGATGGTCAATGATCTTGCGGCCGAACGTCGTTCGCTCGTTCGCATATCGCGCGGCCTCGTCCAGTGCCGCCTGCGCCAGCCCGACGGCGACCGCGGCGATGCCCAGCCGGCCCGAATCCAGTGCGGAGAAGGCGATCTGCAGGCCCTGGCCCTCCGCGCCGATCAGTCGGTCGGCCTCGATATGGGCATGGTCGTAGAACGCCGATGTCGTCGGGACCGCGTGCAGGCCCATCTTCTCTTCGGGCTTGCCGAAACTCAGTCCCGGCAGGTCTCCCTGCACCAGAAAGCACGACACCCCGCGCGAACCCTCACCCGTCCGTGCGAACAACGTGTAGAAGTCCGCACGCCCACCGTGGGTGATCCACGACTTCGACCCGTTGATCACGTACCCGCCGTCGTCGACCTTTGTCGCCGCGCAACGCAGCGCCGCCGCATCCGAGCCGGCCTGCGGCTCCGACAGGCTGTACGCGCCGATCTGCTCACCCGACAGCATCCCCGGCAGCCAGCGCCGCCTCTGCTCCTCGCTACCGAACGCCAGCAGCGGATGCGACGACAGGCTGTGCACACTGACCGCCACGGCCACCGCGGCCCAGCGCACCGCGATCTCCTCGAGCACCTGCAGATAGACCTCGTAGGGCTGGCCGCCGCCGCCCCACTCCTCTGGCTGGGGCAAGCTGAGCAGCCCCGCGGCACCCAGCTGGGCGAACACCCCTTCCGGATAGGTCTCGGCCTTCTCGTGCGCATCCACGATCGGGTCGAGCACCTTGTCCGCGATGTCGCGGGTCAGCGTGATGAGATCTTCCGCATCCTGCGACGGCAACAGCCGGTCGACCGCCATGGTCATGCACTGTATCCCCGGGCCGCCGACCTCGAAGTAGCTGTGACCGGTAGTTGCGGTTAAGGTGTCTCTCGCAGTATCCACACGGGGCAGGGGAGCTGACGGTCAGGTCATGACAGATACGCAGGCTAGTCCAGATGTCGCAGCCGGTGCGGCTCCGACGGTCGGGGTGGTGCGCGAATCCGGCGCCGACGAGCGGCGGGTAGCGCTGGTGCCGAAGGCGGCCGCGGCGCTGGTCAACAACGGGTTGGCGGTGGTCGTGGAGTCCGGCGCGGGCGAGGCGGCGCTGCTGCCCGACGACCTGTATACCGAGGCCGGCGCGACGATCGGCGATGCGTGGGCGGCCGATGTGGTGATCAAGGTCGCCCCGCCGACGGCCACCGAGGTCGGCAAGCTGCACAGGGGGCAGACGCTGATCGGCTTCCTGGCGCCGCGCAATGCCGACAACCAGATCGAGGCCCTGACGAAGGCCGGTGTTCAGGCCTTCGCGCTGGAGGCGATCCCGCGGATCTCTCGCGCACAGGTGATGGACGCGCTGTCGTCGCAGGCCAACGTCGCCGGGTACAAGGCAGTGCTGGTGGCGGCGTCGGAGTCGACCCGATTCTTCCCGATGCTGACCACCGCTGCGGGCACGGTGAAGCCCGCCAGCGTGCTGGTGCTCGGGGTCGGGGTCGCGGGCCTGCAGGCGCTGGCGACCGCGAAGCGACTGGGAGGGCGCACCACCGGGTATGACGTGCGTCCCGAGGTGGCCGATCAGGTGCGCTCGGTCGGCGCGCAATGGCTGGACCTGGGCATCGAGGCCGCAGGGGAGGGTGGTTATGCCCGCGAGCTGTCCGATGAGGAGCGCGCGCAACAGCAGAAGAAGCTCGAGGAGGCGATCACCGGTTTTGACGTGGTGATCACGACGGCGTTGGTGCCGGGCCGTCCTGCGCCGCGGTTGGTGACAGCCGCCGCGGTGGAGGGCATGAAGCCGGGCAGTGTGGTGGTCGATCTGGCCGGCGAGACCGGCGGCAACTGTGAGCTGACCGAGCCGGGCAAGACGGTCGTCAAGCACGACGTGACGATCGCTTCGCCATTGAATCTGCCTGCGACGATGCCCGAGCATGCCAGCGAGCTGTACTCGAAGAACATCACCGCGCTGCTGGATCTACTCGTCAAGGACGGCAAGCTGGCACCGGATTTCGATGACGAAGTGATCGCGCAATCTTGCGTCACGCGCGCCGCGGTCGGCGCAGAGAGCTAGAGCGGGGGAGTTTCGAAACATGTATGACCAGTTGTTGGCCAATCTGGCGATCCTGGTGTTGTCGGGGTTTGTCGGGTTTGCGGTTATCTCCAAGGTGCCCAACACCTTGCATACGCCGTTGATGTCGGGCACCAACGCCATTCACGGCATCGTGTTGGTCGGCGCGCTGGTGGTGCTGGGCCGGGTCGAGCACCCGTCACTGGCCATCCAGATCATCCTGTTCGTGGCTGTGGTGTTCGGAACGCTCAACGTCGTGGGCGGGTTCGTGGTCACCGACCGGATGCTGGGCATGTTCAAGGGCAAGAAACCCGCGAAGGTCGCTGTCGAGACGAATGGGCAAGCGCGATGAACTATTTGGTCGTCCTGCTCTACCTGGCGTCGATCGCGATGTTCATCTACGGCCTGATGGGTTTGACCGGGCCGAAGACCGCGGTGCGGGGCAACTGGATTGCCGCGGCGGGCATGGCCGTCGCGGTGATCGCGACGTTGATCGCGATCCGCCACACCGAGAACTGGGGTCTGATCATCGCTGGCCTGCTGGTCGGCGTGGCGCTGGGTGTGCCGCCCGCACGGCTTGTGAAGATGACCGCGATGCCGCAGCTGGTGGCGTTCTACAACGGCGTCGGCGGCGGCACCGTCGCGCTGATCGCGCTCTCGGAATTCATTGACACCGACGGCTTCTCGACGTTCCACCACGCTGAATCGCCGACCGTGCACATCATCGTCGCGTCGCTGTTCGCCGCGATCATCGGGTCGATCTCGTTCTGGGGATCGATCATCGCGTTCGGCAAGCTGCAGGAGATCCTGCCCGGCCGCCCGATCGGCGTCCGCAAGCTCCAGCAGCCGCTGAACATCCTGCTGCTCGTCGCGGCGGTCACCGCCGCCGTGGTGATCGGGCTGGATGCCCATCCCGGCAGTGGCGGGGCGTCGCTGTGGTGGATGATCGGACTGCTGGCCGCCGCCGCCGTGCTCGGGTTGATGGTGGTGTTGCCGATCGGCGGCGCCGACATGCCCGTGGTCATCTCGCTGCTGAATGCGATGACCGGATTGTCCGCCGCGGCAGCGGGATTGGCGTTGAACAACACCGCGATGATCGTGGCGGGCATGATCGTCGGCGCATCGGGTTCGATCCTGACCAACCTGATGGCCAAGGCGATGAACCGGTCCATCCCGGCGATCGTGGCCGGCGGTTTCGGTGGCGGCGGGGTCGCCGTCGGTGGCGGCGACGACGGCGACAAGCACGTGAAGGCCACCTCGGCCGCCGACGCCGCGATCCAGATGGCCTACGCCAACCAGGTGATCGTCGTGCCCGGCTACGGCCTGGCTGTCGCCCAGGCCCAGCACGCCGTTAAGGATCTCGCGAACCTGCTGGAGGACAAGGGCGTTGCGGTCAAGTACGCGATCCACCCGGTGGCCGGCCGCATGCCAGGGCACATGAACGTGCTGCTGGCCGAGGCCGAGGTCGACTACGACGCCATGAAGGACATGGACGACATCAACGACGAATTCGGCCGCACCGACGTGACGATCGTCATCGGCGCCAACGACGTCACCAACCCCGCGGCGCGCAACGACCCGTCCAGCCCGATCCACGGCATGCCGATCCTCAACGTCGACCAGTCCAAGTCGGTCATCGTGCTCAAACGCTCGATGAACTCCGGCTTCGCCGGCATCGACAACCCGCTGTTCTACGCCGACGGCACCACCATGCTTTTCGGCGATGCGAAGAAGTCCGTCTCCGAGGTCGCCGAGGAACTCAAGGCCCTGTAGGGCGGCACCTCGTCACCCTCACTAGCGAGATCTGTGCTTCGCCACCCTGCAAAGCCTCCACTTTGAGCGCATCGACCAGGTCGGTATGCTGGCAGTGCGGTGACGTCGACGTTGTCGCCCGCCAAGCGGTCTGCTGCTTCCGGTGAGACGAGCTCCGCGAACTTATCCCGCTTCTGGATTGGTACGCCCCCAACGGGGGCACACTGTTCATCTAGACGGCCACCGAACCGATGATTTCCGCGGCTGGTCGTGAGCAGGGAGTGACAATGAGAAGTGCGCGTGCCTGGCTGCGGTGGCGACTCGCTCACGCGTTTGGGCGCAATCCGCTCGTGCGGGTCAGCGACCGCGTCGAACTGGCCGCCATCGTGCTGGCCGTTGCGGTGTCAATCGTCATGATTCCCGTTGCCTGCGCTATCGGCGGCGCCGTTACCGAAGCGCAAGCAGGGGCCCACGCCGAGCAAGGGCAGGCCCAGCCAGCCGCTAGTGATCCCTGCGTGCCCGCCCGTGGTAGCGCCGACGCATCGCCATCGACGAAGGCCCTCGCGGTCATCGGGACCGAGGGCGTCGCGATTAACGATGACTGCCCGCGGGTCAGTCCGCCCACCACGGCGCAGCAAGCCCGTATGGACGGCGCCCTTGCGGGAACGACGGTCTGGGTACTTGTGGGTTCGTGCGCGGTAGGCCTTGTCGCGTTGGTCCGTCGATGGATCACTCGTATGCAGGAGGCGTCATGGGACTGGGATGCCGCCGCCCTTCTCGTCGGCGACGACGGGACGGACCGTCACCCGTAGGCGGTCACCGAGGTCGCCGAGGAACTAAAGGCGCTGTAGTCGCGGCTCGTCGAGCGCACGGTTGTTGTACGCAAAACGCGAGTAGGGCTGTAAACAACCCGTGCCGTCGGCGCAGAAATTAGACCGGGGGATAGGCCGGTGGCGGATACACGCCGCGCAGGATCCAGGCCCACCAGTTGGCGCCGTACTCAATCTCGTCGCTCGCGTCATAGTCCGGGTTCGGATCCACGTCATCACCTCTCGCGTAGCGGCTTGTTCTGGCTGAAGTCTAGACCCGCTTCCATAGCCACGACAGTCCGAAGACCTAAACTGTCCAACCAGTTGATTGATGCCTCGACACTGTCGGGGCCTGCATATAGTGAGTCGCCATGTCCGAAGCCACCACCAATGGGATGTCCCGCCGCGAAGAGCTGTTGGCCGTCGCCACCAGGTTGTTCGCCGCGCGGGGGTATCACGGCACCCGGATGGACGACGTCGCCGACGCGGTCGGCCTGAATAAGGCGACGGTGTATCACTACTACGCCAGCAAGTCGCTGATTCTCTACGACATCTACAAGGGCGCCGCGGACTTCACGGTCGACGCGCTGCACGACGATCCGACGGCGTCGGCGCGCGAGACCATCTACCACTTCACGCGGCGGCTGCTGGTCGGCATCGCGGGCAACATCGAGCGCGCGGCGGTGTACTTCCAGGAGGGCCCGTACCTCAGCGAGTGGTTCACCGAGGAGCAGGTCGCCTACATCCGCGAGAAGGAAACCCAGGTCTACGAGCACGTGCGCGACGTCATCGACCGCGGCATCGCCAGCGGCGAGTTCTACGACTGCGACTCGCATGTACTGGCGCTGGGCTACATCGGGATGACGCTGGGCTCCTATCGCTGGCTGCGGCCGCAGGGGCGGCGCACAGCGCAGGAGATCGCCGAGGAGTTCAGCACTGCGCTGCTGCGCGGCCTGATCCGCGACGAAACCGTGCGGGCGGAGTCGCCCCTTGGCATTGACGTAATTCGGTCGACCTAGAACGCGAACCGGTTCAAGACGTCGTAGTTCCCCATCGGCGAGGCGTACGCCAGCCGATAAATCAGGCGCTGCGTCGTGAACGGGATCGACTTGTGGTCCGCCATGGTGGAAGCCTGCTCGACGAAGCGTAGCCCGAGATTCCATCCCTCGATATCGCGGGCGTCGCGGACGCCCCACTTGACGATTCCGTGGGTGAAGAGCTTCGATAGTCGCGGGCCGGACGGCGCCGTCGTGTCGAAAAGCAGCTCGCCATTGCCGCATCGGTCGGTCACGCGGGCAAGCAGCTCCCGGACTTCGCTCTCGGTGACGTACATGAGCAGACCTTCGGCGACGACAAGCGTCGGCCGGCCGGCCGGTACTTGTTCCAGCCATCCGGGATCGGTCACCGACGAGCCGATCATGCGGTACGTGTCGGTCTCGTCGTACAGCTTGCGCCTGAGCTCGATAACACCGGGCTGATCCAGATCGAACCACTGCACGGTCGGCGGTGGTTGGATCCGCAATGCCCGGGTGTCCAGCCCGCAGCCGAGGTGCAGCACAACCGCGTCGGGGTGCCTGCGCAGGAAATCCTTTGTCCAGTCGTCGAGCTTCTTGGCTCGCAACGCGACCAGATACTGAGACCCCCACGGTTGCGCGGCTCGGTGCACTCGCTTGAAGTCGTAGTCGATGCGCTCGACGGCCTCTGCAGCTGCGTGGTCCCCCAAAATCGGGCGCGGTGAACGGCTTTCGTATGCCCGCAGGTACAAGGTGACCAAGTTCGTCCACTCCACCGAGCGCCACCCAACGGAGCTGAAATCAACCTTGGTCGTCGTCATCTGTTCCTCCTCTTGGCGCGGTAGTCGTTCCACCGCTGCATCAACTCGTCGCGGTAGTCCTGTGCGGAGAACTCGCAGAAGTCACGGAAGTCTTCGAGCCGTTCACGTTGATCGCTGCGGTCGTCACCCAATAACGACAGGCCGAAGTCTGCGGCGTCGATGCCGAGCTTCATCAGGGACAGCTGCGTGTTGAGCACGCTGGCGAAGCCGCCCGGCGTTACGCGGTAATGATGTTGACGCGTCGGGCTCGGCAGCCGCTCGATCATCCCGCCCTGCTGGAGCTGGCGAGCGACGGTGCTGACCGAGGCCTTGCTGACGGACAGCGTCTGCGCCAGCTCGGTCAGCGACTGCCTGGGTGGGTCGCAGATCAGCAGCCAGCCGTAGACGCGTCCCATCGTGCGTGACCCGCCGAGCAGCTCCATGAACAACCCGAGCCGGTCGACGAACTCGGCCTCTTCCGGTGACATGCGGTCTCCGAGCGGAACGTTAAGTACAAACTGAACATACTGTACGACGCGGGCAGTGCCAAGATGAAGTTGTGAAATCCACGCTGTTGTCGCGGCGCGATCTCGACTTTCTGCTGTACGAATGGCTGCGCATCGACGAGCTGACAAAGCGGGAGCGGTTCGCCGAGCACTCCCGCGAAACCTTCGACGGCGTCCTTGATCTGTGTGAGCAGTTGGCTACCCGGTATTTCGCGCCGCACAACAAGAAGAGCGATGCGAACGAACCGAGCTTCGACGGAGAAACGGTCACCGTCATCGGTGAGGTCAAGGAGGCATGGGACGCGTTCGCCCAGGCCGACCTGATGGGCATGGCGATGGGCCAGCGTATCGGCGGCGCGCAGTTGCCTGCCGCCGTGGCGGAAGCGGGCTTCGCCTGGTTCTCGGCTGCCAACGTCAGCACCACGGGCTACCTGATGCTGACGATGGCGAACGCGAACCTGCTGGCCAAATTCGGCACGGACGACCAGGTCGACACATTCGTCAAGCCGATGATGAGTGGCCGGTTCTCCGGGACGATGGCCCTGTCGGAGACCCAGGCCGGTTCGTCGCTGGCCGACATCCTCACCCGTGCCGAGCCGCAGGACGATGGCACCTATCGGATCTTCGGATCCAAGATGTGGATCTCGGGTGCGGAGCACGAGCTGACCGACAACATCGTGAATCTCGTGCTCGCCAAGATCCCCGGCGGACCGCCGGGGACGAAAGGCATCTCGCTGTTCATCGTGCCGAAGTTCCTTGTCAACGCCGACGGCTCCATCGGTGAGCGCAACGACGTGGTGCTGGCCGGGCTGAACCACAAGATGGGCCAGCGCGGCATCACCAACACCGTGCTGAACTTCGGCGAGGGAAAGTTCTCGCCCGCCGCAAAGCCGGGCGCGGTCGGCTATTTGGTTGGCGAACCGCACCGCGGGCTGGCGTACATGTTCACCATGATGAACGAGGCGCGCCTCGGGGTCGGGATGGGCGCCGTGTCGCTGGGCTACACCGGCTACCTCAAGTCGGTGGAGTATGCGCGCGAACGGCCGCAGGGCCGTCCGGTGACGGCGAAGGATCCGTCGACCCCGCAGCTCCCGATCATCGAGCACCCCGACGTCAAGCGAATGCTGTTGGCACAGAAGGCATATGTCGAAGGCGGGATGGCGCTGCTGCTGTACTGCGCGAAGCTCGTCGACCTCCAGCACAGTGCCGAGTCTGACCAGGAAGCGGATTCGACCGGGCTGCTGCTGGACATCCTCACACCGGTCGGCAAGAGCTGGCCGTCGCAATGGTGCCTGGAGGCAAACAACCTGGCCATTCAGGTGCACGGCGGATACGGCTACACCCGCGAGTACGACGTCGAACAGCACTACCGCGACAATCGGCTCAACCCGATCCACGAGGGCACCCATGGGATCCAGAGCCTGGACCTGTTGGGCCGCAAGGTAACCCAACGCAACGGCGCCAGCCTGGCTGCACTGAGTGCGGTCGTGGCCGAGACCATCGCCGCCGCAGGCGCCGCAGGCGGGGAGCCAGCCGAGCTGGCCGCACAGCTCGACTCGACATGGCAGCGGCTCGTCGGAGTCACGACGGCCATTTTCGGCTCCGGCGATGTCGAGGCGGCGCTCGCCAACAGCGTGATCTACCTCGAAGCGTTCGGACACATCGTCGTCGCGTGGACATGGCTGGAACAACTGCTGGCCGTCAATGGCCGAACTGGCGACTTCTATGACGGCAAACGGCAGGCGACCCGCTACTTCTTCCGCTACGAACTACCGAAGACGGCGCCTCAGCTGGACCTTCTGGAGAGCCTGGATCGCACCACACTCGAAATGCGTGACGGGTGGTTCTAGTCAAAGCTGATGAGCTGTCGGACCGCGTGGCCGTCGGCCAATTGATCCATCCCACTGTTGATCTCGTCGAGTGTAATCGTCGCGGAGACAAGCGATTCGACAGGTAGCCGACCTGCCCGCCACAACCCGACGAAGTGGGGGATGTCGTGAGACGGCACGGCAGATCCGAGGTAGCTGCCGATGAGTGACCGGCCCTCGGCGACAAGACTCAACGGCGACACAGTGATTCGCGCATCGGGCGACGGTAGGCCGACGGTCACCGTCCGGCCGCCCGGTGCGGTCAGGTCGATCGCGGTCTGTACAGCAAGCGGGTGGCCGACCGCCTCGATCACCACCGCGGCCTTGAGCCCATGCTCGCGCGCCTCGTCCGGTGTGTACGCCTCGTGCACGCCCATGGATCGAGCCAGGTCCAGCTTGTCGGCGAGCTGGTCGACGCCGATGACGGCGACGTCGTGGTGCGCCAGCGCGGTGATCACCGCGGCCATGCCGACGCCGCCGAGACCCACGACAACCACGGTTTGGCCGGGCTGTGGCCGTCCCGCGTTGATGACGGCACCGCCGCCGGTGAGCACGGCGCATCCGAGCAGTGACGCGACCGCGGGCGGCACGTCGGCGGGCACCGGTACCACCGAGCGATGGTCGACGACGGCGTGCGTGGCGAAGCCGGACACCCCGAGGTGGTGGTTGACTGGCTGGCCATCGCGCGACAGCCGCCGCTCGCCTGCCATCAGGGTGCCTGCGGCGTTGGCGGCGCTACCCGGTTCACACGGTGTCAGGCCGTTGGTGGCGCAGGCCGGACAGTGGCCACACCTCGGCAGAAACGTCATGACGACGCGCTGCCCGACGGGCATGTCCGGCACGGCAGTGCCTGCCTGCTCGACGACCCCCGCCGCCTCGTGTCCGAGCAGCATCGGCACAGGGCGCACCCGGCTGCCGTCGACCACCGACAGATCGGAATGGCAGAGGCCGGCGGTCTCGATTCGGATCAGGAGTTCGGAGTCGCCGGGCGGTGCCAGCTCGAGCTCGCCGACGGAGATGGGTCGTGATTCGGCGTAGGGCCGGGGCCGACCGATCTGTTCGAGCACGGCGCCGCGGATCCTCATGGTGACCAGCCTGCCGTGACTGGGACACTGCTGCCATGACAAGCGAGGAATCGCTGCGGGGCCGCGACTTCCCGGTGCACTGGCCGGTGCACACCCGCTGGACCGACAACGACATGTTCGGCCACATCAACAATGCGGTGTACTACGCGCTGTTCGACACCGCGATCAACGCCTGGATCAACACCAACTGCGGAATCGACCCGCTTACGGTGTCGTGGCTGGGGGTAGTCGCGGAGTCGGGATGCAAGTACTTCTCCGAACTGAAGTTTCCCGACCCGTTGATGGTGGGATTGGGGGTGACCCGGCTGGGCAACAGCAGCGTCACCTATCGGCTGGCCATCTTCGAGGAGCCAGTCGACGCCGTGGCCGCGGTCGGTCATTGGGTGCATGTGTACGTCGACCGCACCAGCCGCAGGCCCGTGCCGATTCCAGACGCCATCCGCGCGCTGCTGGAAAAGGCGCAGGTGCAGTAGTCGATATGCTCGGCCAATGCCGCTCGTGAGCAAGACCGTCGAGGTTGCGGCCTCCGCCGAATCGATCATGGCGATCGTCGCCGACTTCGAGTCGTATCCGTTGTGGAACGACGAGATCAAGGGCTGCTGGGTGCTGGCCCGATATGGGGACGGCCGCCCGAGCCAGTTGCGCCTGGACGTCGTGGTCCAGGGCCAGGCGGGCACGTTTATCACCGCGGTCTACTACCCCGGCGAGAACCAGATCTACACGGTGCTGCAGCAGGGCGATCACTTCGAGAAGCAGGAACAGAAGTTCTCGGTGGTGCCGATCGGCGCAACCTCACTGTTGACCGTCGACCTGGACGTCGAGACCAAGCTGCCGTTTCCCAAGCCGATGGTGAAGAAGGCGATCGCCGACACCCTGGATTATCTGGCCGACAACCTCAAGGCCCGCGCCGAGCAGCTGGCCGCCACCTAGTTCGGCGAGTGCACGCTTGTTAACGGCTATCTCGACGTTTGCGTACAACAACCGTGCGCTCCGCACATCGCCGCTTCAGGTCCACAGCCCGATCTCGTCGAGGCGGGTTACCAGTCGCTCCGCAGCATCGGCGAACTCGCCGCTGGTGAGGCGGATGACGGTGGCGACATCGCGGCGGCGCAACGCTGCGATGAGTTCGCGGTGCGTGGCCACCGACGCGGGACCCCACGCCGCGTCGCTTGCGTAGATCTGCCCCGGCAGATACCGCGCGACGTGCAACAGGAACCAGGCCAGCTTGATCCGGCCCGTCGCCCGGTTGAGGGCGCGATGGAACGCGAACTCGGCCGCCGCAACGTCTTCGGGAACGCCGCGGCCGAGGGCCGCCAAGAGTTCGCCGTTGAGCCGTTCCAGCTCCTCGATCTCCGCTTCGGTGATCCGCTCGGCCGCTGTGGCGGCGAGCTCCTTGGCGATAGTGGCCTGCAGCCAGAAGATGTCCTCGATGTCGTCGCGCGTCAGCGGCACCACCACATGCCCGCGATGCGGCTCGAGCTGCACCATCCCTTCGCCGCGCAGGGTGCGCAGCGCCTCGCGCACCGGCGTGATGCTGACCCCCAGCGCAGCGGCCGTCTCGTCGAGCCGGATGAACGTCCCCGGGCGCAGCGTGCCGGTCATGATGTCGGCGCGCAGACGGGCGGCGACCTCATCGGAGAGCTGCTCGCGACGCACCGCCCGCCGCCGCTGCGCGCGGGGCCTGGCCGGTGCGTTCATGACTCTCTCCTGTGTGTCTGGCGTGGGGTTGTCCCCGAGCCGCCGAGGCCATAGTGTGACCGGGGCAACACAATGTTTGATCAAATATCAACCTCGCGCAACCCACCCAATGGAGCACTAGTCGTTGACCGAGCCGGCATCCACCGAGCAGCCATATCTGGCGCGCAGGCAGAACTGGACCAACCAGCTCGCGAGGCACGCATTGATGCAGCCCGGCGCCACCGCGCTGCGGTTCCTCGGTCACACGACGACATGGGGTGAGCTCGACCGAAGGGTGGGTTCCCTGGCCGGCGCACTGAGCCGGCACGGAGTCGGCTTCGGCGACCGTGTACTGATCCTGATGCTCAACCGCACCGAGTTCGTCGAGTCGTTTCTCGCGGCCAACAAGCTCGGCGCCATCGCCGTGCCGGTGAACTTCCGCATGACCCCACCGGAGATCGCCTTCCTGGTGAGCGACTGCCAGGCCCGCGTGGTGATCACCGAAGCCGTGCTGGCCAAGGTCGCTACCGCGGTGCGAGGAATCGAGCCGACGCTAGAGACCGTCATCGTCGCCGGCGGCGGCACCGATGATGAGGTCATCGGCTACGACGACATGATCTCGGAGCCCGGCGATGCGCCGCGGCCGGTGGACATCCCCAACGATTCGCCGGCGCTGATCATGTACACCTCCGGCACCACCGGCAGGCCCAAGGGAGCGGTTCTCACCCACAACAACATCGCGGGCCAGGCGATGACGAATCTCTTCACGATCAGCCCCGACATCAACCACGACGTCGGCTTCATCGGGGTTCCGCTGTTTCATATCGCCGGCATCGGCAACGCGATCAGCGGCCTGCTGCTCGGCCTGCCCACCGTGCTCTACCCGCTTGGCGCATTCGACCCCGGCGCGCTGCTTGACGTGCTCGCCGCGGAGAAGGTGACGTCGATTTTCTTAGTGCCCGCCCAGTGGCAGGCGGTGTGCGCAGCCCAGCGGGCGAACCCGCGGGAACTTCGGTTGCGGGTGTTGTCCTGGGGTGCCGCTCCAGCGTCGGACACCCTGCTACGCGACATGTCCGAGTCGTTCCCCGGCACCCAGATCTATGCGGCGTTCGGCCAGACAGAGATGTCTCCGGTGACTTGTATGTTGTTGGCGCAGGACGCAATTCGCAAGCTCGGCTCGGTCGGCAAGGTTATCCCGACGGTGGCCGCGCGAGTGGTCGACGACAACATGAACGACGTCCCGGTCGGCCAGGTCGGCGAGATCGTCTACCGGGCGCCCACCTTGATGGCCGGCTACTGGAACAACCCGAAGGCTACCGCCGAGGCGTTCGCGGGCGGTTGGTTCCACTCCGGCGACCTCGTCCGCCAGGACGAGGAGGGCTATGTCTGGGTCGTCGACCGCAAGAAGGACATGATCATCTCCGGCGGCGAGAACATCTACTGCGCCGAGGTCGAGAACGTTCTGGCCGGTCATCCCGCCATCGTCGAGGTGGCTGTGGTCGGGCGCCCGGACGAGAGGTGGGGCGAGGTCCCGGTGGCGGTCGCTGCCGTCCATACCGATCTTGACCTCGGTGATCTCGATCAATTCCTCACCGGACGGCTCGCGCGGTACAAGCATCCGAAGGCGCTTGAGATCGTCGACGCGCTGCCCCGCAACCCGGCTGGCAAAGTCCTGAAAACGGAACTGCGGGCGCGTTTCGGCGTAGCGAAAGAGATTGACGCTGGCGGAAGTTCCACTCCGCCAACGGTTTCTGCTGGGGCACAAGACGATTAGCGGCCGGGGGTGGGTTTGCTAACGGTTAAGGGCTCAATCCTGCCGATGCGGTGCACGGCGGGTACAGCATCGGGTACAGTCCTGTGGTCCGTCTTACTACCCACGAGTAGGGAGGCGGCGCTCACACTCACGGGGTTGGGGCAAGGAGGGGGCGTGCGACAGGGGCTGCCGCTACGCCGCGACACTCGCGGTGTCGTCGTGGGAGTGCACCGGTGACGGCGTCGACCGGCTTGGTCGGCTACGTCCGCGACCAAACCAGGCCGGCTCTGACTGCCGCCGGCGGCTTCGTCCGCATGTGCGTGCTCACCGGCAAGGCACTGTTCCGGCCGCCGTTCCAATGGCGCGAGTTCATCCTGCAGAGCTGGTTCCTCATGCGGGTGGCGTTCCTGCCCACCCTGGCGGTCTCGATCCCGCTGACCGTGCTCCTGATCTTCACGCTGAACATCCTGCTGGCCGAGTTCGGCGCCGCCGACATCTCGGGGTCGGGCGCTGCGATCGGCGCCGTCACCCAGCTGGGACCCCTGGTGACCGTGCTCGTGGTGGCCGGTGCCGGGTCGACGGCCATCTGCGCCGACCTCGGCGCGCGCACCATCCGCGAGGAGATCGACGCACTGGAGGTGCTCGGCATCGACCCGATCCACCGGCTTGTGGTGCCGCGCGTGGTCGCCTCGACGTTCGTAGCGGTGCTGCTCAACGGTGCGGTCATCACCATTGGCCTGGTGGGCGGCTTCATCTTCGGCGTGTACCTGCAGAACGTGTCCGCCGGCGCGTACGTCTCGACGCTGACGCTGATCACCGGGCTGCCCGAGGTGGTCATCTCGATCGTCAAGGCCGGAACATTCGGGCTGATCGCCGGCTTGGTGGGCTGTTACCGCGGCCTTACCGTGTCCGGCGGAGCCAAGGGCGTGGGCACCGCGGTCAACGAGACGCTGGTGCTTTGCGTCATCGCCCTGTTCGCCGTCAACGTGGTGCTGACCACGATCGGTGTCCGATTCGGAACAGGGAGCTGACGTGTCGACGACGACCCAGGTCCTGCGTTCCCGGTTCCCGCGGGCGTTCGACCGTGGGACCGGTCTCCTCTCCGCGCCTGCACGCGGGTTGGACAGCATCGGACAGGTCGCATGGTTCGTCGTCACTGTTGTCGCGTCGATCGGCCACTCGCTGCGCTACTACCGCAAGGAAACCCTGCGGCTGATCGCCGAGATCGGCATGGGCACAGGAGCGATGGCGGTGATCGGCGGCACCGTCGCGATCGTCGGCTTCGTCACGCTGTCCGGTTCGTCTCTCGTCGCCATTCAGGGCTTCGCGTCGCTGGGCAATATCGGTGTCGAGGCGTTCACCGGGTTCTTCGCCGCACTGATCAACGTTCGCATCGCCGCGCCCGTGGTGGCGGGGGTGGCTTTGGCGGCCACAGTCGGTGCAGGCGCCACCGCCGAACTGGGCGCCATGCGCATCAGCGAGGAGATCGACGCGCTCGAGGTGATGGGCATCAAGTCCATCTCGTATCTGGTGTCGACCCGGATCCTGGCCGGCTTCATCGTGATCATCCCGCTGTACGCGATGGCGATCATCCTCTCGTTCCTGTCCGCACAGGTGACCACCACCTTCTTCTACGGCCAGTCCTTCGGCACGTACGAGCACTACTTCCGGACCTTCCTGCGTCCCGAGGACGTGTTCTGGTCGTTCGTGCAGGCAGTGATCATCTCGGTCATCGTGATGATCAACCATTGCTACTTCGGCTATTTCGCCAGCGGCGGCCCCGTCGGCGTCGGCGAGGCCGTGGGCCGGTCAATGCGTACCTCATTGGTTGCGATCGTCTGCGTGGTCCTGTTCGCATCGTTGGCGCTCTACGGCGTCGACCCGAACTTCAACCTCACGGTTTAGCCAATGACCGCGCCGCTGAACACTTCTCGCAAACCGCCATACAAGTTGGCCGGGTTGATTTTGTCGTTGCTGACCATCGCCGCGATCGTGCTGGTGTACTTCCAGTTCCGGGGCGACTTCCTGGATCGCGAGAAGCTGACCATGATGTCGGCGCGCGCGGGCCTGTCGATGGATCCCGGTGCGAAGGTCACCTACAACGGCGTGGAGATCGGCCGGGTGGGCAAGGTCGAGCAGGTCAACGTCGGCGGTGAGCCACAGGCGAAGATCACCCTCGAGGTGGATCCCAAGTACCTCGACCTG
The DNA here is from genome assembly GCA_963770305.1 of uncultured Actinomycetota bacterium. GTDB lineage: Bacteria > Actinomycetota > Actinomycetes > Mycobacteriales > Mycobacteriaceae > Mycobacterium. The sequence goes on along the minus strand of CAVYPB010000038.1, from coordinate 650,340 downwards.
ATTCCGAAGAACGTCGAGGCCGACATCAGCGCGACCACGGTGTTCGGCAACAAGTACATCTCGTTCAAGTCGCCGAAAGACCCGACCCCGCAACGCATCACGGCTTCCGATGTGATCGACGTGACGTCAGTGACCACCGAGTTCAACACGTTGTTCGAGACGGTTGTCGACGTGGCTCAGCAGGTCGACCCGATCAAGCTGAACCAAACCTTGAGCGCCACGGCAGAGGCACTCGGCGGGCTCGGCGATCGGTTCGGCCAGTCGATCGTCCAAGGCAACGAGATCTTGGCCGACATCAACCCGCAGATGCCCCAGATTCGTCGCCTCAACCAAGGTCTCGCGAATCTCGGCGACGTGTATGCCAACGCCGCGCCGGACCTCTTCGACGGCCTGGAGCACGCGGTGACGACCGCGCGCACCCTCAACGAGCAGCAGGGCAACATCGATCAGGCGCTGATGGCCGCCGTCGGGTTCGGCAACACTGGGGGTGACATCTTCGAGCGTGGCGGGCCATACCTGGTCCGGGGCACCCAGGACCTGATACCCACCTCACAAACTCTTGACACGAACAGCCCCGCACTCTTCTGCACGATCCGCAACTTCCACGACGTGGAGCCCAAGGTCGCCGCTTCGCTTGGTGGCAACGGATATTCGCTGCGCACCACCTCCGAGATCATGGGTGCCGGTAATCCGTACGTGTATCCAGACAACCTGCCGCGGGTTAACGCAAAGGGCGGCCCCGAGGGCAGGCCGGGCTGCTGGCAGCCCATCACGCATGATCTGTGGCCTGCGCCTTACTTGGTGATGGACACCGGTGCCTCCATCGCGCCGTACAACCACTTCGGACTAGGTCAGCCGATCCTGATCGAGTACGTGTGGGGGCGCCAGATCGGGGAGAACACGATCAACCCATGAAAATGACCGGAACAGTCATCAAGCTCGGCATCTTCTCACTGGTGCTGTTGCTGTTCACCGCGATCATCATCGTGGTGTTCGGCCAGATGCGATTCGATCGCACCACAGGGTATTCGGCGGTTTTCTCCTCTGCGAGCGGGCTGCGGTCCGGCCAGTTCGTCCGTGCTTCCGGCGTCGAGGTCGGCAAGGTCTCCGACGTAGAATTGATCGACGGTGGATCGCAGGTGAAGGTCCACTTCAACGTCGATCGGTCGCTGCCGCTGTTCGACGGGACGACCGCTTCCATCCGGTATCTGAACCTGATCGGCGACAGGTACATGGAACTCAAGCGCGGCGACAGCGACAAGCGCCTCCCGGCAGGCGGCACCATCCCGATCGAACACACCGAACCCGCACTCGATCTCGATGCGCTGATCGGCGGCTTCCGCCCGGTGTTCCGGGCACTCGACCCGGACAAGGTGAACAACATCGCCCAGTCGATCATCACGATCTTCCAGGGCCAGGGGGGCACCATCAACGACATCCTCGACCAGACCGCGTCTCTGACGTCGGCGCTGGCCGATCGCGACCAGGCCATCGGCGAGGTGATCAAGAACCTGAACACCGTGCTGGACACCACGGTCAAGCATCAGCAGCAGTTCGACCAGACCTTGGTTGACTTCGAGAAGCTGATCACCGGACTGAAGAACCGGAAGGATCCGATCGCGAGTTCGGTCGCCAACATCAGCGACGCGGCAGGCACGATCGCCGACCTGCTGGCCGACAACCGCCCGCTGCTGCAGAGCACCGTCACCTATCTCGAAGGGGTCCAGCAGCCGCTCGTGGATCAGAAGGAACAGCTCAACGACATCCTCGTCAGGCTACCGACGGCGTTCAACATCATCGGCCGGGCCGGTGGCATCTACGGTGACTTCTTCAACTTCTACGCCTGCGATATCTCGTTGAAGCTCAACGGGTTGCAGCCGGGTGGCCCGGTGCGCACGGTCAAACTCTTCGGCCAGCCGTCGGGTAGGTGCACGCCGCAATGAGAACGCTCGAGGGTTCCAACCGTGTTCGCAACGGGGTGATGGGCATCATCCTCCTGGTGGTCGCCATCGGCGTGGGCCAGAGCTTCGCCAGCGTGCCGATGCTGTTCGCGACGCCGACGTACTACGCCCAGTTCTCCGACACCGGCGGGCTCAACAAGAGCGACAAGGTCCGCATCGCCGGTGTGGACGTGGGCAAGGTGCGATCGATGTCCATCGACGGGGACAAGGTGGTCATCGGCTTCGGGCTGGACGGCACGCAGATCGGCACCCAGACTCGGGCGTCCATCCGTACGGACACCATCCTGGGCCGGCGCAACATCGAACTCGAGCCTCGGGGAACAGACCCGTTGCGCCCCAACGGCGTTTTGCCGCTGGGCCAGACCACCACCCCGTACCAGATCTATGACGCGTTCTTCGACGTGACGAAGGCGGCATCCGGCTGGGATACCCAGACGGTGAAAAAGTCACTGAACGTGCTGTCGGAGACCATCGACCAGACCTATCCGCATCTGTCCGCCGCGCTCGACGGGGTGGCCCGGTTCTCCGACACCATCGGCAAGCGCGACGACCAGATCAAACAACTGCTCGCCAACGCGAACAAGATCGCGGGCATCCTCGGCAACCGCAGCACGCAGGTCAACCAACTGTTGGTCAACGCGCAGTCGTTGCTCGCAGCGATCAACGAGCGCAACTACGCGGTCAGCATGCTGCTGGAACGGGTGGGGCAGTTCTCCGATCAGGTGAAGGGCTTCATCGACGACAACCCGAACCTCAACCACGTACTCGAGCAGCTTCGCACCGTCAGCGATATCCTGCGGGACCGCAGGTTCGACCTGATGCAAACGCTGACCACGGTGGCGAAATTCGCTGCGTCGCTTGGTGAGGCGGTGGCCTCAGGCCCGTACTTCAAAGTCATGCTGGTGAACCTGTTGCCAGGCCAGATTCTGCAACCGTTCGTCGACTCCGCGTTCAAGAAGCGCGGTATCGATCCGGAGAAGTTCTGGGGCGACGCGGGTCTGCCTGCGGCTCAATTCCCCGATCCGAACGGGCAGAGGTTCCCGAACGGTGCGCCGGCGCCGCCACCCACGATTCTGGAAGGCACGCCGGAGCATCCGGGGCCGGGTGTACTCAAGGGATCGCCGTGCTCCTACACGCCACCGCCCGACCTTCTGCCGCGCCCCGGCGACCCGCTGCCGTGTTCGCACTTGACGACCGGTCCGTTCGGCGGCCCCGAATACGGCCCGCCCGACGTCGTCACGTCGCCGCCGAACCCGAATGGTCCTGGCTTCACACCAGGTGTGCCGAGCGCGGCCATCCCGGGTCAGATGCCGCCGGACATGCCCGGCGTCCCGGTCTCGCTGCCGCCTGCGCCTCCCGGCGCGCGCACCGTCCCGCTCGGCCCGCTGCCCGCGCCGCCGGACTTCACGCCGGGCATCGCGCCGCTACCCCCGGCGCTGACGGGTCCGCCGCCGCCGCCGGGACCGGGCCCCGACGCTGGCCCTGCGGGCACGCCGCCGCTGCCCGGCAACCCGCCGTACCTCCCGCCCGGATCGCAGGAGGGCTGAGTCGATGTCGACAATCTTCAACATCCGAAACCTGAAGCTGCCGGGCGTGTCTCGGGCTTCGGTGATCATCGGCACGCTGGTCGTGATCCTGGCGCTGGTGGCAGGCATCGTCGGCTGGAACCTGTACAGGAAGCTGACCACCAACACCGTCGTGGCCTACTTCCCTGACACGCTGGCGCTGTATGCCGGCGACAGGGTGCAGATCATGGGCGTCCAGGTCGGCCAGATCGACTCGATCGAACCGGCCGGCGACAAGATGAAGGTGACGTTCCACTACGACAGCAAGTTCAAGGTCCCGGCCAACGCCACCGCATCGATCCTCAACCCCAGCCTGGTGGCGTCGCGCAACATCCAGCTGTCGCCGCCGTACACCGGCGGACCCGTGATGGAGGACAACGCGGTCATTCCGATCGACCGCACGCAGGTGCCGGTCGAGTACGACGAGTTGCGCGACTCGCTCAATCGGATCCTGACCGACCTCGGCCCGACCAAGGAAGAGCCCAAGGGCCCGTTCGGCGACATCATCGAATCAGCGGCGAACGGGTTCGCCGGCAAGGGCGAACAGCTCAACAAGACGCTGAATGGTCTGTCGGAGGCGCTCTACACCCTCAACGAGGGGCGCGGCGACTTCTTCGGCGTGGTCAAGAGTTTGGCGCTCTTCGTCAACGCGCTGTACCAGAGCGATCAGCAGTTCGTCGCGCTCAACAAGGACCTCGCGACGTTCACCAACTCGTTCACCAACACCAACCGGGAAGTGGCCAACGCGCTGCAGGACCTCAACCAGTTGTTGACGACCACGCGTCAGTTCATCGGCAAGAACGGCGAGGTGTTGAGCCACGACATCAACAATCTGGCCGACGTCACCAATGCGATCCTGCAGCCAGATCCGCTGAATGGCTTGGAAACCGCCCTGCATGTGTTCCCCACGCTCGGCGCGAACCTGTCGAACATCGTGTCGCCCAACACCGGCGGCGTGATGGGCCTGCTCTCCGTGACCAACTTCGCCAACCCGCTGCAGTTCGTGTGCAGCGCGATTCAGGCAGGCAGCCGGCTGGGCTACCAGGAGTCGGCGGAGATGTGTGCGCAGTATCTGGCGCCGATCCTCGATGCGATCAAGTTCAACTTTCCGCCATTCGGCGTGAACCAGTTCACCAGTGCGCTGACGCTGCCCAAGCAGATCGCGTACTCCGAGCCTCGGCTGCAGCCGCCACCGGGGTACAAGGACACCACCGTGCCCGGTATCTGGTCACGCGACACCTTGTTCTCGTTCGGTAACCATGAGCCGGGCTGGGTCACCGCGCCCGGCATGCAGGGCGTCGACGTGCAGCCGTTCACCGCGAACATGTTGACGCCCGAGTCGCTCGCCGAATTGATGGGTGGCCCTGACGCGCCTATACCGGGGGCGCCGCCCACGTTTGGGGGCCCGCACCAGGCCGGGCCGTCGAACGCCTATAGCGAGAACACCCCGTTGCCGCCGCCGTGGTATCCGCAGCCGGGACCGCCGCCGGGTCCCGCACCGGGCGTGATACCGGGCGACCCGGGTGGATCACCACTGTCCGGGACTGCGCCGGCCGCCCCGGCAGTACCCGCCCCGGCGGGACCGGCACTGCCGGCAGAAGCAGGTGGGTGATGAGCCGCTTGGGCGAAGAGCCGAGAACCAAGATGCGCATGCGTAGGTGGAGCCGAATCGCCAGCCGCGCACTGGCGCTCGTCATGGTCGCGTTGGTGCTGAGTTCGTGCGGGTCGTGGAAGGGCATCGCGAACGTTCCGCTGCCCGGCGGCCCCGGCACGGGATCGAACACGATGACGATCTACGTGCAGATGCCGGATACGTTGGCGCTCAACGTGAACAGCCGCGTGCGGGTGGCCGACGTGTTCGTCGGCCGGGTGCGCGCGATCACGCTGAAGAACTGGGTCGCGACACTGACGCTGGACCTGCAATCCGGTATCAAGCTGCCGCAGAACACGCTGGCCAAGATCGGCCAGACCAGCCTGCTGGGCAGTCAGCATGTGCAGCTGGACGCGCCGCCGGATCCGTCGCCGCAGCTGTTGAAGAACGGCGACACCATCCCGCTGAAGAACAGCTCGGCGTTCCCCACCACCGAACGGGTGTTGGCGAGCATCGCCACGATCCTGCGCGGTGGCGGCATCTCGAACCTGGAGACCATCCAGACCGAGATCAACAACGTGCTGACCGGTCGGGCCGATCAGATCCGGGAATTCCTGAACAAGTTGGACACGTTCACCGACGAGCTGAACAAGCAGCGCGACGACATCACCCACGCAATCGACTCCACCAATCGACTGCTGTCCATCGTGGGTCAGCGCACCGAGACTCTGGATCGGGTGCTGACCGAGTTCCCGCCGCTGATCAAGCATTTCGCCGACACCCGGGATCTGTTCGCCGACGCGGTGACGGCGCTGGGCCGGATCGGCGTGGCGGCCGACAACGCGTTGGCACCGTCGAGCGCGAACCTGCACACCAACCTGCAGAATTTGCAGCGGCCGCTCAAGCAGTTGGGGCGGGCGTCGCCGTACCTGGTCGGCGCGCTGAAGCTGATGCTCACCCTGCCGTTCTCGATCGAGAACGTGCCGAAGGTGGTTCGCGGCGACTACCTCAACGTGTCGCTGATGGTCGACCTGACCCTGTCCGCGATCGACAACGGCGTCCTGACCGGCACGGGCGTCTCGGGCTTGGCGCGCGCACTCGAGCAGTCCTGGGGCCGTGACCCGGAGACGATGATCCCGGATGTGCGGTTCACGCCGAACCCGCACGACGCACCGGGCGGACCGCTGGTCGAAAGGGGTGAGTGAGCGGTGCTGACCCGTTTCATCAAGATTCAGCTGGTGCTGTTCACCATCCTGACGATCCTCGCGATCCTGGTGTTGGGCTGGTACTACCTGCGGGTGCCCAGCCTGGTCGGCATCGGCACCTATGACCTACACGCCAATCTGCCCCGGTCCGGCGGCCTGTACGGCACCGCCAACGTGACGTATCGCGGCACGCAGATCGGGAAGGTCACCGAGGTCAGCCCCACCGAGAACGGCGCCGAGGCAACGCTGAGAATCGACAGCCGCTACAAGATCCCGATCGATGCGGTTCCCAACGTGCACTCCGTCTCGGCCATCGGCGAGCAGTTCCTCGACCTGGTGTCGACGGGCAACCCGGGCCAGTACTACCAGAACGGTCAGACCATCACGCAAATGGGCGCGGTTCCCAGCGAGGTCGGCCCGGCGCTGGATTCCGCGAACCGCGGCCTTGCCGTGCTGCCCAAGGAGAAGATCGACGCGCTGCTCACCGAAACCTCCGCGGCAGTGGGCGGATTGGGCCCGGCGCTGCAACGGCTTGTCGATTCGACGACAAACATCGCGCAGGGTTTCAAGGACAACCTGCCGCAGGTCAACGACATCATCGCGCACTCGACGCCGATCATTGACAGTCAGGTGAACTCCGGCGACAACATCGAGCAGTGGGCACGCAACCTGAACATCATCGCGGCCCAGTCGGCCGAACAGGATGCGGCGCTGCGCAGCGGGCTGCAGCAGGCGGCACCGACGCTGGATCAGACGGCGGACCTGTTCGGTAACGTGCGCGACGCGCTGCCGCAGACGCTGGCGAACCTGTCCGTGGTCATCGACATGCTCAAGCGCTATCACAAGGGTCTCGAGCAGACGTTGGTGATCTTTCCGCAGGGCGCGGCGGTGGCGCAGGCCGGCACGCTCTTCGACAACGTGGGTCAGCTGCCGCTGGCGCTGTCGATCAACCAGCCGCCACCGTGTATGACCGGGTTCCTTCCGGCCTCGGAGTGGCGATCGCCGGCCGACACCAGCACGAAGCCGCTGCCGACGGGCACCTACTGCAAGATTCCAAAGGACTACCAGGGCAACGTGGTTCGCGGCGCACGCAACTATCCCTGCGTGGACGTCCCCGGTAAGCGGGCGGCGTCGCCGAGGGAGTGCCGCAGCACCGAGCCGTATGTGCCGCTGGGCACCAACCCCTGGTACGGCGATCCGAATCAGGTCCTGTCCTGCCCGGCGCCCGGGGCGCGCTGCGACCAGGGTGTCAACCCCGGGCGGAGTGTGATTCCGGCACCGTCGGTCAACAGCGGCCTCAATCCGGCGCCTGCGGATCAACTGCCTCCGCCGGCGCGAATGCCGGCGCCGATCAGCGATCCGCTGAGCCCGCCTGGCCAGGGCTCGGTTCAGTGCAGTGGGCAACAGCCCAACCCGTGCACGTACACTCCGGCACCAGGGCCACCCGGCTCCACGGCGATCTACAGCCCGACCAGTGGTGAGGTGGTCGGACCTGACGGCGTCAGGTACAACGTCAGCAATTCGAGTAACCCAGGAGACGACGGATGGAAGGAGATGCTGGCACCCGCCAGCTGAACCCCACCGATGCTGATGAAACGCCGGACGAGTCGTTAGCAGTATCTACAGAGGACCAAACCGAACAAGCCACCGAACCCGAATCGCCTGAGCCGGCCGAGGAGGTCGAGGAGGGCGTCGGGAACGGTCGGCGGCCGTCGCGCCTTGGCGTCGGCTGGGTGGTAGCCGTCTGTGCCGGGCTGCTGGTCTTGGCTGCGGGGGCGGCAGTCGGCGGATACCTGGCGCTGCGGTCCCACGATGACAGTGAGGCGATCGGGCGCGCCGACGCGGCGGCGCTGCAGGCGGCGAAGGATTGTGTGGCCGCGACGCAGGCGCCGGACACGGCGGCCATGATCGCCGCCCAGTCCAAGATCATCGAGTGCGCGACCGGCGATTGGGGTGTGCAGGCGCCCCTGTACAGCAGCGTGGTGGCCGAGGCCTATCAGGCCGGCAGCGTCAAGGTGCAGGTGTCGGACATGCGTGCGGCGGTCGAGCGGCACAACGGCGACGGCTCAATCGATGTGCTGGTCGCGCTGCGAACCAAGGTGACGAACTCCGAGACAGCCGACGTGGAACAGGGGTACCGGCTGCGGGTGCAGATGGCGCCTGAAGCGGGCGTATACAAGATCGCCAGACTGGATCAGGTCGGCTCCTCGTGACGGCAGTGCTCGACGCGGTGCCCGATACTGCGGCCGACAAGTCGGCGCTCGAACAGCCGACCGCGCCGTGGTTGGCGCGGGCCGGCGCGTTCTCGGTGGACGTGCTGTTGGGCGTCGCGGTGATGGTGACGATGGCCCTGCTGGCGCCGTCCGCGCCGCAGCGGGGCTGGCTGTGGTGGGTGTTCATCGGCGCGCTCGCACTGACCTTCCTGGCCATGGCGGTGAACCGGTGGTTGATGCCGACGATCACGGGTTGGACGTTGGGCCGGGCGTTGTTCGGCATCGCGGTGAGGCAACGCGACGGTTCACCGGTCGGGCTGCTGCGGCTGTTCATCCGAGATCTGGCACATCTCCTGGACACCGCGGCACTGTTCATCGGGTGGCTGTGGCCGCTGTGGGATCGCCGCGGCCGTACGTTCGCCGATCTGCTGCTGCGAACCGAGGTGCACAAGGTCAGCCGTCCCGAGCGCGACGTGCGCCGTCCAGTCGCGGTCGCGCTCGTCGCGGCATCGCTGCTGTGTGCCGCGGGTGTGGGATTGAGCTATCTGGTGGTGTACCGGCACGACCGAGCCGTCGACGCGGCCCGGACGGAAATCGCGGCGCAGGGGCCGCGCATCGTCGAGCAGATGCTGAGCTATGACGTCGACACGTTGCAGCAGGACTTCTCCCACGCTCAGTCGTTCACGACCGACGCCTACCGGCCGCAGTTGATCGCCCAACAGCAGTCGGTACTGAAGGCGGGCGCCACCAAGAACGAGTACTGGGCGGTGAGCAGTGCGGTGCTGTCGACGCCGCAGGAGGCCCCGGACCACGCGTCGATGCTGATGGCGATGCAGGGCCAGCGCGGCGCCGGCGCCAAGGATCTGAAGTTCATCACCGCCACGGTGCGGGTTGATTTCGACAAGTCGCACGACGGGCAGTGGCGGGTCGCGAATCTGATCGTGCTGAAGAAGCCGCAGATGAATCAGGCAGGCCAGTGAGCCCGCGGCGCAAGCTCGCGACCGACGAGCGGGATTTCTTCGATGTGGTGCCGAGGCCGCCGCGGCGCTGGGGTCTGCCAACCATCGCCGTACTGGCGACATTGTTGATCGCCGCTGGTATCACCGCGAGCGCGCTGATGCTGTCCGGCCATGAGAAGGACCACCGGGCGTCGGTCAAGGAAGCCGCCGCGGTGGGCTATGTGCGGGAGTTCATGACCTCATACACGACGCTGGATCCGTTCCACGCCAACGAGTATGCCGACCGGATCCTCGTGCAGGGCACCGGCGACTTCGCGAAGATGTTCAAGGAGAAGGAGAACGAGATCCTGATCCAGGTCGCCCGCGCAGAGCCCACGACGGGCACCGTGCTCGAGGCGGGCGTGCAGCGGTGGAACGACAACGGCAGCGCCGATGTGCTGGTCGCTACAAAGGTCTCCACGAAGTCGCCCGACGGGAAGTCGACGATTGAGAGCGGAAGCCGTTGGGTTGCAACGACGATCAAGGAGGGACAGCAGTGGAAGATCAGCCAGCTGATTCAGGTGATCTGACCACGGGTCCTGAATTGCCGGCTCAGCCGGCGGACGCTGAATTGCCGGCTCAGCCGGCGGACGCTGAATTGCCGGCTCAGCCGGCGGACGCTGAATTGCCGGCTCAGCCGGCGGACGCGACCGACGCCAAGGCGGACCGTCGCCGCCACCGGATGCCGCTGCGTAAGGTCCTCACGGCGAACCGTGAGGACGCCGTCGACACCGCGACCGAGGAGAAGACCGAGACCGCCGAAGGGCCCGAGGCCGCCGAATCCGTCGACGCCGAGCCCGCGCCGTCCCGTCGCCGGTGGAGCCCGTTCCGCCGCCGCGCGAAAGCTGCTGAGCCTGAAGTTGTTTCGACACCGACAGACGAGGCCGCGGAGCCGCAGGAGCCCAAACCGACACCCCGCACACCCGTCGGCAAGGCCGCCAGGACCGCTAAGCCGGCGGACGCTGAATTGCCGGCTCAGCCGGCGGCCGAGCCGGAAGCGGCCGACGATGAGCAGCCTGCCGACGAGAGCGCGGAAGCCGAGGAGACGCCACCACAGGAAGACCAGGTCCTGGTTCCACACCGGCCCGCAGGCTTGCGACTGACGATCGCGGCGGTCGCCGCGGGCGTCGTGTTCGTCGGCGCGGCAGCGTTCGCGGGTGCGACGCTGCAGCCGCACCTGGCTGATCGTGCGATGGTGCATACCAAGCTCGACATCGCCAGGACCGCCACCAACGCGATCACCACGTTGTGGACCTACACCCCGGACAACATGGAGTCGTTGCCGGACCGGGCAGCCGGTTACCTGGGCGGCGACTTCGCCAACGAGTACCGCAAGTACATCGATGCGATCGTCGCCTCCAACAAGCAGGCGCAGGTCACCAACACCACTGAGGTGATGGGTGCGGCCGTGGAGACGGTGACACCGACCGAGGCCACCGCGCTCGTGTACACCAATTCGGTGGCCACCAGCCCGGCGTCGAAGAGCATCCCGTCACTGCGGTACCTGTCCTACCGGTTGACGTTGGAGCGCCGCGACGCAAAATGGTTGATCACCCACATGTCGACCGTTACGTCCTTTGACCTGACACCACAGCTGTAGGACAAAGACGTCAGGCCATGCCCGTCGTGTCCCCGGTCTCCGAGCGATTGACGGTCGTCTGCCTGCTGCTCTTGACGTTTGCGACAGGAATCGTCGACGCGGTCAGCGTGCTCGCCCTCGGACACGTCTTCGTCGCGAACATGACCGGAAACGTCATCTTCCTCGGTTTCTGGTTCGCTCCCCACTCTGGTATCGATTTGACCGCTGCCATCGTCGCGTTCGTTAGCTTTTTGGCAGGGACGGTGTTGGGGGGCCGATTCGCGCGGCACATCGACAGCGAGGTCCGCCTCTGGCTCACTGTCGCGCTCGGCGCGGAAGTCGTTGTGCTGCTTATACTCTCGATCCTCGCCGGCGCTGGCGTGCTGAACTACCACGACAACACCAAACTCATCTTGACCGCGGGGCTGGCGGTGACGTTCGGCAGCCAGAATGCCACCGCCCGTCTGTTCGGCATCCAGGAGCTATCCACCACGGTCCTGACGTCGACGATCGTGGGGCTGGGCTTCGACAGCCGACTGGCCGGCGGTACCGGACACCGCGAAAAGCTGCGCTACACCGTGGTGGTGACGATGTGCGCGGGGGCGGTGGCCGGTGCGACCATCACGCGGTTCACGGTCGCACCGGCGATCGCGCTCGCCGCGGCCGTGGTGGCCGTCAGCGCCGCGATCTTTCGGTTCGGCCCGCACAGGCAGGATGCGACCGCGGGCTAGTCTCGGCGTATGCCATCAGTACTCGTCACCGGTGCAGGCCGTGGAATCGGCAAGTCGATCGTCGAGCACCTGGCCACCCGTGGCTGGGACGTGATCGCCGGGGTCCGCCGCGAGCGCGACGCCGCCACGGTCACCGCGCTGTCCCCGCAGCGCGTCTCCTCGGTCATCCTCGACGTCACCGATGCCGGACACATCGCCGCGCTGCAAGAGTCGCTGCCCGAGCGGCTCGATGCGATCGTCAACAATGCCGGGGTCGTGGTGAGCGGGCCGATGGAGACAGTCAGCCCTGCCGAATGGCGAAAGCAGTTGGAGATAAACGTGATCGGCCAGCTCGCCGTCACCCAGGCGGTGCTGCCGCGGCTGCGAAGGACACGCGGTCGGGTAGTGTTCATCTCCAGCGTCAACGGCAGGCTGTCGATGCCGCTGATCGGAGCCTACTGCGCCAGCAAGTTCGCTCTGGAAGCGGCCGCCGAAGCGCTGCGAATGGAGCTGCGGCCCTGGCACATTGGCGTGGCGATCGTGGAGCCCGCGCAGACCGACACTGACATGTGGCGCACGGCCGACGACATGGTCGAACAGACCGAGGCTGCGCTGACCTCCGAGCAGCGCGACCTGTACACCAGACACATCGCGGGCATGAAGAAGATGATCCCCCTCTCCCAGAGGCTGGCCGTCCCAACCGAGAAGGTGTCCGCCGTCGTCGAGGAGGCGCTCACTGCCCGCCGGCCCCGCGCCCGCTACGTCGTCGGTGTCGGCCCCAAGTTGCAGGTGGCGCTGATGACGAACCTGCCGACCAGGATGCGGGATCTGCTCCTACGGAAAATATCCGGCCAACCCTAGTGTTCGTCAAGCGCAGCCCTGGAGCTCCCGAAGGTTTCTTCGCCTGCGAAGCCGCCGGGCTGCAATGGCTTTCGGCCGCCGACGGTGGCGTGCCCTGCGCGACAGTGATCGCGCATGACAACGTCAGCCTGACGTTGGAACGGTTGAACAGCGCTACGCCGACCCGCGCCGCCGCACACGAGTTCGGTCGCAGGCTGGCCAGCACCCACGACGCCGGAGCCGACGCGTTCGGCGCACCGCCCGATGGCTGGATCGGCCGCGGTTACTTCGGGCCGCTGCAGCAGCCGCTGCCGATGTCGTACTCCGTCGGCGATCGGTGGGGCAGCTTCTACGCCCACGAGCGACTTGCACCGATGACCGATCTCGCCGCGACTCGGCTGGATGCGTCGACACGGGAAGCCATCGACGCCGTGATGGCGCGCTGTGACGCAGGCGAATTCGACGATGACGATCCGCCCGCCCGGTTGCACGGCGATCTGTGGAGCGGCAACGTGATGTGGACGGCCGGCGGCGCCGTCCTGATCGACCCAGCGGCGCACGGCGGCCATCGCGAGACTGACCTGGCGATGCTGGCGCTGTTCGGCGGCCCGCACCTCGACACGATCATCGACGGCTACCAGCATCACCGGCCGTTGCGTGATGGATGGCGCGGCCGGATCGGGCTACACCAGCTGTATCCGCTGCTCGCGCATGTGGTGTTGTTCGGCGGCGGGTACGCGCGTCGGACTCACGAAGCGGCGCGAAGCGCGTTGGCGGTGCAGTGACGGGTCGACTTCTTGCATCCGAAGGTCAGACGAACGGACATGTGCCGTGCCTGACCGATATTGGCTGACTCGAGGGTGGCACGTCGGACAAGGCGGCCTGACGGCTGTTTCCGGGCTGCTGGGCGTATTCGATGGTGACGGGGTTGACTGCCAACGGCTGAGCCGTCAATTGAATGTAGACGGCTGAGCCGTCAATTGAATGCCAGCCAGCTCGGTAGCCCGCGTTCATGGGAGTCACACAGCACCTGACGGGTGTCACAGTTGCCGTCCGGGACACCGGCACCGGCCCACATACCGCCGGTGTCGCGACGCAGCACGATCGCCGAGGAGCTGCCGCCGTCGAGCAGGATCGCGGTATCGCTGCCCAGGCCGCGGAACAGGTCCTGGATCTGGTCCGGCGTGTAACTGCCACCTCGGAAGACGTACATCTCGTCCTTGTCCTTGGCGTACGCGATGGCCGTACGCGCCGCGCTGGGCCCGCCGTCGTTGAGCTGCCCGGCATCGCCGGGTGCCAGCAGCCCCAACCCGCTCACCGCGACGAACCGCGCGCCCTTGTCGAGCAGATTCTGAATCACCGCCGAGGCTGCGTCATAATCCTGAGGATTCTTCGGCGACACCACATACGGTGCGCCGCCGACAGGAAGGATCATCGTCGTGAGCGCGCTCCAGTTTTCACCGCCGCCCGACAGGCCCTGCTTGCCGGCGTAGGCCACGGTGCCCGTCACCGCGGTGTTGGCGCGGCCCTGCCCGCGGGTGTTGTCAACGTAGGCGCCGAGCGGAGAACTGCATCCCGTCGACTTCCACGAGCCGCCCTTCTGTCCCCGCACGTCGAAGAAGTTGGCGTTGATCGCGATCGTCGGCCGGCCAAGCGCTTGCCATGCCTGCAGCGGCGTGTAGATCTCGGAGGCCTGCCACAGTCCTTCGCCGGTGCGCGCCCGAGGATCGCGTTCGCAGCGGGCCTGATAGCCGGAATGCGAATCGACGATCAGTCGCGGCGCAATTCGTTGCGACGCGGCCTTGATGATCATCAGGTGGCCGCCGCTGCTCATCTCGTACCAGCCGCCGCCCGCGTTGAGCATCGGTGCCGGTGCGCCGCCGCCGAAGTTGTAAACGAGGTAGGAGCCGCGGGTGGTGGCGATGGCGTTGGCCAGCAATTCGCGGCCGTCTGCGGCACGGGCGGTCGGGGCGCCTGCCGTCGTCGCCGCTACCGCAACGCATACCAGCGCCGCGGCGCAGGCCGCGAATCGCCGGAAGCCTGCGGGTGGAATTGGCACGGTCGCCCCTTTGCTGTGACAGCCGAAACAAGACAACAATAATCACAGGAGACACACAGTCAACTTTGGTAACAGCTGCGCATCGGTTGGGCATCGGGTCGGTCGCACCCTTAGCTGAGCCAAGTGGATACCGCGGTGCGCTAGCGCGGCGCCAGCCGGTAGATGGCGTCCGCGTAGTCATCGGTGATGTACACCGCACCGTCCGGTCCCGTTACAGCGGCGACCGGGCGGCCCCACCGCGTGCCGTCTTCGGCCTGGAAGCCGCCGACAAGGGTCTGCTGATTGCCGAGACTGCCGTTCTGCCATGGAAAGAACGCGACCTCGGGCGCTCGCGGGGGTTGGCGGTTCCATGACCCGTGCACGCCGACGAGCGCACCGCTGGCGTACGGGGCGGGCAGCACCCTCTCGGTGAAGCTCAGACCCAGGGGAGCGGCGTGTGCACCCAGGCTCTGCTCGACGGGCGGCAGCTTGGCGCAGTCGAGCTTGCTGCCGTCGGCGTTCGTCTGCACGTCGCGGATGAACGGCAGGTTCGCGGGCCCGCCATCGGGATTGCAGTAGGGCCAACCCAATTCGCGTCCCGGCGTCAGCCGGGCGAGGGCCTCGGGCGGATGGTCGTTGACGTAGTCGGGGGTGACCTCGCCAGTCTGCGGGTTCGGGGTGTTGTCGCGATTGTTGACCGCCGTCCACACCGAACCGTCGGGCCCGATCGCCAGACCGGTCCCGTTTCGCACGCCCGTCGCGAACGGCGCAGCGGGCCCGCCGCCGGGCGGGATCCGCGTGATGGTGGCGCGCGGCGGGTTCGCGGTGCGGTCGCCTGCGGTGATGTTGCCCGTCGAGCCGATGGAGAAGTACAGCGCTCCATCCGGGCCGACGGCAACGCTTTTCAGCGCGTGTGCATACGCGCCGCGCAGATCGGGGCTGCTGGCATCCGGCAGGCCCGCCGCCACGGTGCGGCGATTGCTCGCTGCGCCGTCGGCGTAGTCGTAGGCGTCGATCTGGTCGCTTTCGGCGACGTAGAGCGTGCTGCCCGAGAACGCCAGCCCGTGCGGTTGGTCCAGCCCGTCGAGCGGCACCGACAACCGAGGACCGGCCCCGTTGGGCTGGACGCGCACCACTTGACCACTGCTCGGTATGGAAACCAGCAGGCTTCCGTCCGGAGCCCATGCGGCCAGCCGCGCCTTCGGGACTCGCGCCCACACCGACAATGTCCAGCCTGCAGGCACCATCGCCTGGCGCGGTTCGTCGAACGGTGGCTGTGCCAGATCCGGATCGACCTGCACGGTGACCGGCACCAGGCCTGCGGGGGCATCGGCAGTGGGTGCAGGGGACTGCGTCGAGTTCGTCGCGTTTGTGGAGCAGGCCGCAATCAGCACAACGCCGGCGAGTGCAGCCCCAATTCGCTTACGCCGCAGCCAAACCCGCATGCATCTCCCATACCAGAATCTCTGCGGGCTCCGTGGCGGTGACGCGCTGACCCCCGGACGCGGTGAACCGCACCGCATCGCCTTCATGCAGCGGTCCGGCGCCCTCGAGCGTGACTTCACCGCGGGGGATGAACAGGTGCAGATAGGGCGCCTGCGGCAATTCGACACTGTCGCCTGGCTGCAGGCGCGCGCCGTGCAGCGCTGCGTAGCGGTTGCGGATCGTGATGGCGGCGTCGTCGCTGTGGTCGGGCATACCCGACGCGATCGTCACAAGCCCGCCGCGCAGCAATTCATCGTCGATCTCGAGCTGCTGGTAGCCGGGGGTGATACCGGATTCGTCGGGCACAACCCACATCTGCACGAAATGCACTGGCTCACTATGCGATTGTTCACGGGTCAGGGTCCACGAGTCGTTCTTCTCCGAGTGCAGGATTCCCCGGCCGGCCGACATCCGCTGGGCCAGGCCGGGATAGATCACGCCAGAGTGTCCAGTGGAGTCCTGGTGTACCAGCGAGCCGCGCAGCACCCACGTCACGATCTCCATGTCACGGTGGGGGTGGGTGTCAAAGCCCGTGCCCGGCTTGACGATGTCGTCGTTGTTCACGAGCAGCAGGCCGTGGTTTGTGTTGTCGGGGTCGTAGTTGCTGCCGAACGAGAACGAGTGTTTGGAGTCCAGCCAGGCAATCTTCGTCTTCGCGCGGTCGTCGGCGCGCCGGATGTCGACGGCGGGTGTACTCATGTCATCACCTCTCGATGGGCCAGCCTATGTGGCGGGTGTTGACGGAGGCAACATATATGATGTGTCATGTATTCCATGTGGCTGACCGAGGAGCAGCAGCGGATCTGGCGTGGATACCTGGAGATGGTGAGCCGGCTGCAGACCGCGATGCACCGCCAGCTGCAGCAGGACTGTGAATTGTCGCTGTCGGACTACGACGTGTTGGTGGCGTTGTCGGAACGGGGGCCGCAGCGGATCAACGAACTCGGCGAGGACCTGGCGTGGGAACAGAGCAGGCTGTCGCACCAGTTGCGGCGGATGCGCGGCCGCGGTCTGGTGGAACGCCACGGTAGCGGCGACGACCGCCGCGGCGCGATCGTCGACCTCACAGACGTCGGGCGAGCGGCGCTGGACGCCGCCGCGCCGGGACACGCCGAACTCGTCCGCTCCGTCGTGTTCGACGGGTTGAGCGCCGCGCAGTTGCGGGCGTTCGGCTCAACGATCGAGTCGGTGCTTGAGCGGCTTACCAGTCCGCTTCGGTAGCCGAGCTACCAATCAGATTCGGTGAACTTGATTACGCCGCGGATGTTCTTGCCGTCCAGCATGTCCGCATATCCGTCGTTGATGTTCTCCAACGAGTAGGTGGTGGTGACCATCTCGTCGATCTTCAGCAGCCCGGACTTGTAGAGGCCGACCAGCTTCGGCGTCTCGACGTGTGAACTGCCGCCGCCGAAGATGTTGCCCTTCAACGTCTTCTGCAACATGGTGAACAGGAACAGGTTGAGCTTTACGTCGACGTCCATCATCGAGCCCATGCCGGTCACCACGCAGGTTCCGGTCTTGGTGGTCAGCGTCAATGCCTCTTCGATGCACTCACCCTTCATGTCACCGACCGCGATGATGACCTTGTCCGCCATTACTCCGTAGGTCAGGTCGATGATCGGCGCGATGGCCTCGGCCATCGACGGGTAGACGTGGGTGGCACCGAACTTGATGGCCTGGTCGCGCTTCCACTCGTTCGGGTCTATCGCGATGACGTGCCTGGCACCCGAGATGACGGCGCCCTGCAGCGCGCTCATGCCGATGCCGCCGACCCCGACGATCACCACCGTCTCACCGGGCTGCACCTGGGCGACGTTGGTGGCCGATCCGAAACCGGTCGGCACCGCACAGCCCATGATGGCCGCGGTTTCGAAAGGGATGTCCGGGTCGATCTTGACGACCGAGTCCTTGTGCACGGTCATGTACGGGGCGAACGTGCCGAGCAGGTTCATCGGCGACACCTCGGTGGTGCCGGCGTGCACGCGGCTGGTGCCGTCCGCGATGGCCTTGCCGCCGAGGAGCACCGCGCCTCGGTCACACAGCGAGCGGAAGCCCCTGAGACACGGGGGGCATTCACCGCACGCCGGGATGAAGGCGAGGATCGCGTGGTCACCCTCCTCGATGCCGGTGACGTTCTTGCCGACCTTGGTGACGACACCCGCGCCCTCATGGCCGCCGAGCGCGGGCAGGCCGATGGGAGTGGCTCCGGTGGTCAGGTGATAGTCCGAGTGGCACATGCCTGCGGCGTGCACGCGGAGCTGCACCTCATCATCGACAGGGTCGCCAACCTCGATCTCGTCGATCCGGAACGGTGAGTTGAGCTCCCAGAGCAGAGCCCCTTTGGTCTTCATAGCGAGCGATCATAGAACACGTTACAAAACACGTGTCAAGAAGGCCTCCGACCAGGCACTATGTCTGCTTCTCTTCATCGTCGAGCCTCGCCTGAGGCACGGCTATCCACAGCTATCGTTACTCAAGCCAACATTCGGCCGCTGGAAATGCGAGCGTTGATGTGTGGGGGATAGCGATTGGCCATCTTCATCGGCCGCATCGATCTTGGTTGGCGGGAATTGAAGGTCGGCGTCGAATACGACGGCTCCCAACACCGGACGGACCCAAACGGCACGCTCACGACATCGACTGGTTGGCGGAGCTACAGGCCGACGGCTGGATCATCGTCAGGTTAGCCGTGACATCTTGTGCTACCGGATTACGAACGGATCAGGCTCGATGCGCGTTTGGAGCCCTGAGGCCCGTCGAATGGCGCATTGGGACACGTTCGAGGCGACCCGAGCGTGCATTAACGCGACATTCGCTCCTACAAAGTGGCGGGCAGACCGAACTTCTCAAACAGCGAGGTGTCGAGGAAGGCCACGACATGCGACACCCCGTCGGCCTTGACGTCGAGCACGTGCAGCTGGAACGCCTCGTGCTTGCCCGTGTCCCGGTTCAGCATGTACAGCGCTGCCGCCGGCTGCCCGTTAGCCGTCGTCCGGATGAAGCGCATATCGCCCGGCCCTTCGGCAGGGCAGTGCACCCGGGTGAGCGTGACGATCGCCTCGGGCCCCTGGTACCACCCGTCGAACGGAGGCATTTCCCAGACCGCCTCGTCGGTGAAGAGCTTCACCAGTTCGTCGATATCGTATGCCTCGAACGCGGCGATGTAGCGGTCCAGCAGATGCTTGGTCTCCGGTGAATCAGGCTGGGCCAGTTCCTCGTCTTCGCTGGGGCCGACCGCCTCGAGCTGCGCCCGCGCCCGCTGCAGCAGGCTGTTCACTGCGGCGGTCGACGCGCCGATGGCGTCGCCCACCTCGGCCGCCTTCCACTGCAGCACGTCGCGCAACACCAGCACTGCCCGCTGCCGCGGCGACAGGTGCTGCAATGCCGCCACGAACGCCAGGCGTACCGACTCCCGCATACCGACGATCGTCAAGGGATCAGCAGGGTCATCATTGTGGTCGGGCAGCGGCTCCAGCCACGGCACCTCGTTGCGTTCCGCCAGCTCACCCGTCGGATCCGAACTCGGCGCGCCCAACCCCGTCGGCAACGGACGGCGCTGCCGCGAGTCCAGCGCTGTCAGGCACGTGTTGGTGGCTATCCGGTAAAGCCATGTCCGCAGCGAGGACTGACCCTTGAACCCGCCGTAGGCCTTCCACGCCCGCAGGTAGGTTTCCTGGACCAGGTCTTCGGCGTCATGCAGTGAACCGGTCATCCGGTAGCAGTGCGCCATTAGCTCACGCCGGTGTGGTTCGGCCTTGAGTAGGAACTCGTCATCGGTTTCGTGCGCGAGGACGGTCACCCCGCCGAGCTTACGCAGACCCACCGACAAGCACTCGCTACTCTCCCCTGATGGCCACTACCCGGACCGAATGCAGCTTCGACGGTGTTGGCGGCGTGCGCATCGTCTACGACGTGTGGACCCCCGATACCGACCCACGCGGGGTCGTCGTGCTGGCGCACGGGTACGGCGAGCATGCCCGTCGATATGACCATGTCGCGCAGCGGTTCGGCGAGTCCGGGCTCGTCACGTACGCCCTCGACCACCGGGGCCACGGCCGGTCCGGCGGCAAGCGGGTCTATCTGCGGGACATCTCCGAATACACCGACGACTTCCGCACCCTGGTCGACATCGCGGCCGCCGACCACCCCGGGCTCAAGCGCATCGTGCTAGGCCACAGCATGGGTGGCGGCATCGTGTTCGCCTACGGCGTCGAGCACCCCGATGACTACGCTGCGATGGTGCTCTCCGGCCCCGCGGTCGACGCCCAGGACGCGGTTTCGCCGGTGATGCTGTTCGCCGCCAAGCTGCTCGGCAGGATCACCCCTGGTCTGCCCGTCGAACAGCTGCCAACCGACGCGGTATCGCGTGACCCCGAGGTGGTGGCCGCCTACAACGCCGACCCGCTGGTTCACCACGGCAAGCTGCCCGCAGGCATCGCCCGCGCATTGATCGGCATCGGCGAGACCATGAGCCAGCGCGCAGGCGCATTGACGGCGCCGCTGCTCGTCGTGCACGGCGAGGAGGACAAGCTGATTCCCGTCGACGGCAGCCGGCACCTGGTCGAGTGCGTTGGCTCCACCGACGTGCACCTGAAGGTCTACCCGGAGCTCTACCACGAGGTGTTCAACGAGCCCGAACGCGCCGTGGTGCTCGACGATGTCGCATCCTGGATCGAGATTCGCCTGTGAAAGGCGTTGTCGTCCTCACCGTTTCGTTTGTACTGGCGCTGACCGGCTGCTCGTCGGAAGACCATGCCTGGGTCGACGAAGACGTCAGCTTCCCCGCCGACGCGCTGACCATCCACGGCACCTACCGGCACCAGCAAGACGCCGGACCCGGGCCCGCGGCCCTGCTGATCTCCGAAAGCGGGCCGACCGACCGCAACGGCGACAACGCGGTCGTCGGCGCCATCGGCAACATGCGGCAACTGGCCGAACAGCTGTCGGACAGCGGCGTCGGCAGCCTGCGCTACGACAAGGTCGGTACCGGCAAGACCGGCCTCGGTTCATACCGGCCGAACGATGTCGTCAGCGGCGTCTACACGACGGGTGCCGCCGCAGCGGTTCGTTTTCTCGCCGATCAGCCCGCTACAGACAAGGCCCGGATCTCGGTGTACGGCCTCGGTGAGGGCACCATCCACGCGATGTCGCTGGCGACCGACACCACGCCAAGCGCGCCGAAGATCCACTCGCTCGGCCTGTTTCAGCCGCTGCCCGGTCGCTATCTCGACATCATCACCAACCGGGTACGCGCCGACGCGAGCCCCGCGACGCTGACTGTGTGGCTGGCCGCCGTCGATGAAATCCGGACCAAGGGCACCGTGCCCGCGCAGCTGCCTGAGGGGCTGAACGCCATCGTCAACCCGGGCAACGTGAAGGCCGTCGCCGATTCAGACAAGATCGACCCGGTGGTGCTCGCCGCGAAAGTGCCTGCTGGCACCCCCGTGTTGCTGACGTGCTCCGACACCGACAGCCAGGCCAAGTGCGATGCGGAGGGCCCTCTCATCGATGCGCTCAAACACACCGCTCTCATCGTCGTCGAACTCGAGGGCGTCAACCATGTGCTGCGCGACGATCCCAGCGACAGCATCGCCAACCTCACCAAGCCGGGTCCTCTTTCTCCACAACTGGTCAGCAAGCTCGACGACTTTGTCACCAAGTAGCCCTAACCTGGCCGCATGACTGACGACAAGATGCTGGCGCGCATCGCCGCACTGCTCCGCCAGGCCGAGGGCACCGACAACCAGCACGAGGCCGACGCGTTCATGGCCGCCGCACAAAGGCTGGCCACGGCGACGTCGATCGATCTCGCGCTCGCCCGCGCACATGCAGACAAGCGCACGAAGGCGCAGACGCCTGTGCAGCGCACCATCACCATCGGGAACGCGGGGGCCCGCGGCCTACGCACCTACGTGCACCTGTTCACGGTGATCGCGCATGCCAACGACGTGAAGTGCGACGTCGCGTCGAACTCGACCTTCGTCTACGCGTACGGCTTCGCCGAGGACATCGACGCCAGCCACGCGCTGTACGCCAGCCTGGTGCTGCAGATGGTGAAGGCATCCGAGGCCTACATCTCGTCGGGCGCGCATCGGCCGACGCCGACGATCACCGCCCGGATCAACTTCCAGCTGGCGTTCGGCGCCCGCGTCGGCAGGCGACTGTCCGAGGCGCGTGAGCAAGCGCAGCGTGAAGCCACCAACGGCCGCGACAGCCGGCCTGGTACCGCTGTCGCGTTGCGAGACAAGGACATCGAGCTGAAGGACTTCTATCGCGAGACCTCACCGGCTCGCGGCACGTGGCGGGCAACGAACGCGACGGCCGGCTACTCGTCGGCGGCGCGACGCGCGGGCGACAAGGCCGGCAGGAGAGCCCGGCTGGGTACCAGCCCCGAGCTGGCCGGCGCCCGCTCGGCATTGGAGAAGTGACGCCGCGCGACACACAGCGGGCAAAGGTCTACGCCGCTGAGGAATTCGTCCGGACGCTGTTCGACCGCGCGGCCGAGCACGGCGACCGCGTGGTCGACTTCTTCGGCACGCGGCTGACGCTGCCGCCGGAAGGGCGGTTCGCGTCGGCGCCGTCGGTGCAGCGCTACGTCGACGAGATACTGGCCCACCCTGCCGTCCGGGCACGCTGGCCCGCCGTGGGCGCACTGACAGTTCGGGGCCGCCGCGGGGCCACCGCCGCCCACTATGAGCGCTCCGATGATGCGGCGGCTATCGCCGTGCCCGACCGTCGTGCGACGTGGGCGCTGCGCGAGCTCGTGGTGTTGCACGAGATGGCCCACCACCTGAGCGATGCCGAGCCGCCGCACGGGCCGGAGTTCGTCGCGACGTTCTGCGAACTCGCCGAAGCGGTGATGGGACCGGAGGTCGCCCACGTATTGCGTGTCGTGTACGCCAAAGAGGGTGTGCGGTAGCGTTTATCGCATGGCGGAGCCGGATCCGAAGGCGCTCGACGACCTGTTCAACCGCGCGTTGCGGACCGAGGACGACGCGCTGAGGGCGGCACGCGAGGCGGGCGCTGCCGCCGGGATGCCGGCGATCGAGGTGTCCGCCCAACACGGAAAGCTCTTGTTCATACTGGCGACGGCGATGCGCGCGACCCGTGTACTCGAGATCGGCACACTCGCGGGATACAGCACCATCCAGCTGGCCCGCGGCGTCGGTCCCGGCGGCCGCGTTGTCACGCTCGAGTACGAACCCAAGCATGCCGAGGTGGCGCGGGAGAGCCTGGCGCGCGCCGGGGTCGAAGGCCGTGTGGAGGTGATCGTCGGCGCCGCGCTGGACACACTGCCGACGCTGGCCGACCGTGAGGAACCGTTCGACCTGATCTTCATCGATGCGGACAAGGAGAACAACGTCGCGTACGTCGAGTGGGCGATCAAACTCGGTGCGCCGGGCTCAATCATCGTGGTGGACAACATCGCTCGCTTCGGACGCGTTCTCGACCCGGCACCCGACGACATGCAGGCCCGCGCCGTGCGCGACATGCTCGAGATGATGGGCGAAAACCCGCGACTGGATGCGGCGGCGATCCAGACGGTCGGCACCAAGGGCTGGGACGGCTTCGCGGTCGCCATCGTGAAGGAGCCGGCTCAGTCGTAATCGTGGTTCGGGCATGAGACATCGACATACACGGTGGTGAACACGCCCGGGGGCGGGTTCCACTCGCCCGGATTGTTGATATTCGATACCCAGCAGACCGATAGAGACTTGGTGTCATAACCCGTCAACCAATTGATGACGACGTTGTAGCCGTTGGCGGTCAGCTCATCGATTACCGACTGGGCTGACCCGTTGGTGTACTGGGGATCCGCGGCCGCCAGTGCACTGAGAACCAGTGAGCAGCCCAGCGCTACCAACAGCGAACCAAGGTAGCGCGACGCTCTTGCCATTTCTCACCGATCCACCCGCAGTGAAGTTTTCAGCTGTGTTGTCGTGCTTCGGCGAGCGCTAGCCGCAGACCGCGCCGCCGGCCGCCGACCCGACCAGCTTGGTGTACTTGGCAAGCACGCCTGTGGTGTAGCGCGGCGGCAGCGGCTCGAAACCAGCTTTGCGCGTCTGGAATTCGGCCTGATCCACCAGCACGTCCAGAGTGCCCTTGGCCACGTCGAGGCGGATACGGTCGCCGTCCTGCAGGAACGCGATGGGTCCGCCGTCGACGGCCTCGGGTGCGACGTGTCCGACGCACAGCCCGGTGGTGCCGCCGGAGAACCTGCCGTCGGTCATCAGCAGCACGTCCTTGCCGAGCCCTGCGCCTTTGATGGCGCCGGTGATCGCCAGCATCTCCCGCATCCCGGGACCGCCCTTGGGCCCTTCGTAGCGGATCACCACCACGTCACCCGCGGTGATGGTGCCGTCCTCCAGGGCGTCGAGAGCGGCCCGCTCACGCTCGAAAACCCTTGCGGCGCCCTCGAACACATCGGAATCGAATCCCGCCGACTTGACCACCGCACCCTCCGGGGCAAGCGATCCGCCCAGGATCGTGATTCCGCCGGTGGGGTGGATCGGATTGTCGAGCGCGCGCAGCACCTTGCCATCGGGATCCGGCGGCGCGATGTGCGCGAGGTTCTCGGCCATCGTCTGCCCCGTGACGGTGAGGCAATCACCATGCAGCAGACCGGCATCCAGCAATGCCTTCATCACGACGGGCACGCCACCGATGCGGTCGACGTCGGTCATTACATGCTGGCCGAACGGCTTGACGTTGGCGAGATGGGGAACCTTCGAGCCAACCGCGGTGAAGTCCTCCAGCGTCAGCTTCACTCCTGCTTCGTGTGCGATGGCCAGCAGGTGCAGCACCGCGTTGGTCGAACCGCCGAAGGCCATCACCACCGCGATCGCGTTCTCGAACGCCTCCTTGGTCATGATGTCTCGGGCGGTGATGCCGCGGCGCAGCAGTTCGACGACGGCCTGGCCGCTGCGGCGGGCGAACCCGTCACGGCGGCGGTCGGTGGCAGGCGGAGCGGCGCTGCCCGGCAGCGACATGCCCAGTGCCTCGGCGGCGCTGGCCATGGTATTGGCGGTGTACATGCCGCCGCAGGCGCCCTCGCCGGGACAGATCGCGCGCTCGATGGCGTCGACGTCCTCGCGCGGCATCAGCCCGCGCGCGCAGGCGCCGACGGCCTCGAACGCGTCGATGATCGTGACTTCGCGCTCGGTGCCGTCCGACAGCTTGGCAATGCCCGGCAGGATCGATCCGGCATAGAGGAACACGCTGGCCAGGTCCAGCCGGGCCGCAGCCATCAGCATTCCGGGCAGCGACTTGTCGCAACCGGCCAGCAGCACCGAGCCGTCGAGCCGCTCGGCCTGCATGACGACCTCAACGCTGTCGGCGATCACCTCGCGCGATACCAACGAGAAGTGCATACCCTCGTGGCCCATCGAGATCCCGTCGGACACCGAGATCGTGCCGAACTCCAACGGGTAGCCGCCGGCGGCGAACACCCCGTCCTTGACGGCTTTGGCCAACCGGTCCAGCGACAGGTTGCACGGCGTGATCTCGTTCCACGAGGACCCCACACCGATCTGCGGCTTGGCGAAGTCGTCGTCGCCCATGCCTACTGCGCGCAGCATCCCGCGGGCGGCGGCCTTCTCCAGACCGTCGGTGACGTCACGGCTGCGGGGCTTCATATCGGGCTGCGATGAGCCGCTTGCGCGAAGAGGATCGGGCTGAGCTGAGGGCATCGTTCAAGTATGCCTTCGGCGTTTCACCCGGCCAAACCCTTATCAATACCCCATAGGGGTATCCGCTAGGATGGATGCATGACGTCCATCACCGTCCGGGTTGCCGCGGTGCTGGCTGCCGTGGCCGCCGCGCTGTTCCTGTCGTCGTGCAGCGGCCCGGCTGGATCGTCTTCGGACGGCCACACCGGTCATGAGCACAGCGACGAGCCCGCCATCACCGGGCAGCCGGCCGGCTACAACGCCGACGACGTCGCGTTCGCCACCAACATGATTCCGCATCACCAGCAGGCCGTTGAGTTGTCGGTGATGGTTCCCGACCGCTCCACAAACGCCCAACTCGTCGCCCTTGCCAAGCAGATCTCGGCCGCGCAGCAATCGGAGATCAATGTCATGAAGGTGTTCCTGGTGCAGTGGAACGAGAACCCCGACACGAACTCCGGGCATTCCGGCCACGGCAGCACTGCGCGGGGCATGGTCGACGAGGCGACGATGACGAAGCTGACGTCGCTAAACGGCGCGGAGTTCGACAGACTGTGGCTGGAGGCGATGATCAGCCACCATCAGGGAGCGATCGAAATGGCCAAGGCCGAGATCGCCGACGGCGACAATGAGGATGCCAAGACGCTGGCGACGAACATCGTCACAACGCACGAAGCCGAGATCGGCCAGATGAAGCAGATGCTGGGAGGCTGAAATGACTGCCGCACACGGTTATTCGCAGCAGAAAGAGAGCTACGCCAAGCGACTACGCCGAATCGAGGGCCAGGTCCGCGGCATCGCCAAGATGATCGACGAAGACAAGTACTGCATCGACGTCCTCACCCAGATCAGCGCGGTCAACAGCGCACTGCAGTCGGTGGCGCTCGGCCTCCTCGACGAGCACCTTGGCCATTGCGTCACGCAGGCCGTCGCCGAAGGCGGTGATGAGGCCGACGCCAAATTGGCAGAGGCCTCGGCTGCGATCGCGCGGCTGGTGCGGTCCTAGTCGCCGAGCGCGCGCTCGATGCGTTGCACCTTGGCGATCAGCTGGCCGGTGTAGCCAGGGCGGATGTCAGCCTTGAGCACCAGGCTGACGCGGGGGGAGACAGCCGCCACGGCATCGATGGCCTGCTTCACCACCGCCATCACCTCGTCCCACTCGCCCTCAATATTGGTGAACATCGCGTTCGTCTCGTTCGGCAGGCCCGACGCGCGGACCACCCGAATCGCCTCTGCCACCGCCGCGCCAACGCCGCCCGCCTCGTCACCGCTGGATGGGCTGACGCTAAACGCCACGATCATGCAATCAGCATGCCACCGGAGGCCGGCTCAAAGGTGTTGTCCTCAGCGGCGGCATATGCCGACAACTGAGCACATCGGACGGTGGCCGAATGCTCCTGGTGAACACAGAGATGGGCCACGCGCACCTTCCATGTCGGACACGCTGACCTGATCTCCGCGCTGCGCTACACCCATTCCCGGTCGTCGGGCTTCCAGTTCATGCCCGCAAGGTCACCGGTGATCGCGGGCTCTGCGAAGGCGATCACCTCGGCAAGCAAATCGCCGAACTGTACAGGTAACTCCTCACGGTTCTGTCGACTCCGCCACGCCGCCCACTTTGCCTGCGCCAGATCGGTATAACCATCAAGCACGTCACTGAGTGCGATCAGCTCAGCGCGTCGGTGACGCGCTACTTCGCGGATTGCCCTCTGAAGGTCCCGACCCGACAGAGCGCGGCTGCGGGATAGGGTCCAGATGTCGCCGAAGTCCCGCCCAGCGAGGTCGACGTCACGAGTTGGCCGACGGTTGCCGAACGCGGCGAGGAGCACGCCGCCCTTCAGTACGAACTTTTCGCGCACCGCACTCTCTGCCAGACGAGCGAGGAACCCCGACCCCCAGCGGTTTCCCGAGAGATTGTGCTCATAGCAGGATGCTCAGTGTCTGCTGGAGCGCGCGGCGCGCGTGGGGGAACGACCGCGCCATGCGCAGCAGCTCGGACGGCTGCCCACCCTGGCGCAACCACCGTTTCAGCGCCTCGTTCGCCAGGTCGACACCTTCGTGGTGTTGTAGACGGTAGGCATCGATGATGCTGCGAGGCGCGGAGTAGATGCCGATTTCCTTGCCGGCGCCGATGTCGAGCGTTTCCCGCCCTATGTCGAACGTGTCGGGGTCGAAGCGATGCCACCCGACCGGTGTGCTGATGCGCGGCACCCAGGTCCCCCGAGGGAGGGCGATTCCCGATTCACCGTCGCCGCAGACCATGCCGGCCTGTTTCAGTGACTGCACCCGCAGGACCGGTCAGAATCACCGGCGACCACGCACCATCACGAGGGGCCACCCGCGCTGCCCCTACTGCTTGCTGTACCCGGTCGGGCGCACGACGAGGATCACGCGGTCGGCCTTGTCCGGCGGTGGCTCTGTCAGCGGTCCGTTGTAGCGGTCGTTGAGATGCAGGTAGAACGCGCCGGTGGGATCGGGCACGATCTCCTCCACCACGCCCCGCACCTCCAGGTAGCGGTACGGGTTATCCGGATCGCTGATCGACATCGCCACCTGCGGGTTGGCCGTGATGTTGCGGTACTTCTGCCGTTTTGCGGTGTGGGTGAACCGCAGTAGCTCGCCGTCCCAGTCGAACCACATCGGATTCACCTGTGGGTTTCCATCGGGTCTCGTTGTAGCCAGGTGCCCGTACAGCGGGCGCTCCAACAGCGATTCGTACCCCTGCGGAATGTCGACCATCACAGTCCTCTCTCGATTAAGCGGCGATCCCCTATCAGATGACAACCGGCTCTAGCGCTATTCCCATCCTGGGCCGATACGGTGGTGCTCCCGCTATGACCGTCGATACCCGCTCACGGCCTACTTACACGTGGACGCCGCGCGTCACCGTGCAGCTGACGGTGCTGGCGGCCGCCGCATTCGTGTACGTCACGGCCGAGATCGTGCCAGTAGGCGCGCTGCCGGCGATCGCCACCGATCTTCGGGTCAGCGAAGCGTTGGTGGGGACACTGCTGGCAACCTACGCGCTCGTCGCCGCACTCACCACCGTTCCGCTGGTGAGCCTCACCGCATGTTGGCCGCGCCGCACCACCCTGCTGCTGACGCTGGTGTGTTTGACTGCGTCACAATTGGTTTCGGCCCTGGCGCCCAACTTCACCGTCCTGGCCGGTGGTCGGGTGTTGTGCGCGCTGACCCACGGGCTGATGTGGTCGGTGATCGCACCCATCGGCGCCCGATTGGTGCCCGCGTCACATGCAGGCCGCGCCACCACCGCGGTGTACGTCGGTACCAGCCTTGCCCTCGTCTTGGGCAACCCTTTGACCGCGGTGATGAGCGAACGGTGGGGCTGGCGGCTGGCCGTCGTGCTCGTCACGGTGGCCGCCGCGGCCGTCACCGTCCTCGCATGGGCCACGCTCCCGCCGATGGTGATGCCGCGCGACGAGACACAGACCGTGCACCGCAGCCGGCGCAACCACCGCAACCGCCGGCTGGTCACGTTGACTGTGCTGACCCTGATCGGTGTCACCGGGCACTTCATCTCCTACACGTTCATCGTCGTGATCATCCGCGACGTCGTCGGCGTGCACGGTCCGCGGCTGGCCTGGCTGCTGGCCGCGTTCGGCATTGCCGGCCTGGTCTCGATGGGTGTGATGGCCCGGCCGCTGGATCGGTGGCCACAAGCCTCGGTGGTGGGCTGCCTCGCGGCGCTGGCGACGGCGTTCGCGGTGTTGACGTCGTTGGCGTTCGACCGCGGTACCGGGCTGGTGGCCCTGATAGTCGCCGTGGGTGCGATCGTGCTGTGGGGGGCGGCCTCCACAGCGCTGCCGCCAATGCTGCAGGCCGCCGCCATGCGCACCGAGCCCGACGATCCGGACGGCGCGTCGGGGCTGTACGTCGCCGGGTTCCAGGTCGGAATCATGGCAGGCTCGCTCTCGGGCGGACTGCTCTACGAGCACGCCGGACTGGCGCTCATGATCGCGGCGTCGACGGCCCTGGTGATGGTCGCTTTGACGTGTGTGACCGCCACTCGCGGCCTCTTCGAGGTGCCTCAGGCAACCAGCAGGAAGTAACATTGCGCGCCCCGCGCCGATGAACACAGCAGCTCAGCGATGTCAGCCGAGCGGTCGCTCAGGATCGGGCAGCATCCTCGAGGCGGTGGCTGGTGTTTTCGTTGTGCAACACTGGGTGAAGTTTGTGTGACTGGAGGTGACGTATGCGGAAGCTGACGTGGGGGCGACTGGTCACCGCGATAATCGCGGCCGGACTGGTTGGTGGACTGGTGCTGGGGAACCCATCTGCGCTGGCTGACCCCGAAGTTCCTGCGCCGCCGGCGCCGATCGATCCAGCCGCAGCGCCCGCGCCGCCGCCGGATCCGTTCGCCCCGCCGCCGCCGGCCGATCCGCTCGCACCGCCGCCTCCGGCCCCGGTCGCGTTCCCGCCGCCTGCGGATCCGTTCGCCCCGCCGCCGGGCGACCCGCTGGCCGCCGCTCAGCCCACCGTGATCCCCGAGGGCACGCCGGCCGGCCAGAACCCGACTCCATATACCGGGCAGCCGGTGTTCGCGCCACCGACGTTCAACCCGACGAACGGCTCCAAGGCCGGAGCCGCCAAGCCGATCTACATCAACTTCCAGCGACCGATCGCCGACAGGGCGATGGCCGAGCAGGCGATCCACATCTCGTCGGTCCCGCCAGTGCCGGGCCGGTTCTACTGGACGAGCGACAGCCAGGTGCGCTGGCGGCCGCAGGACTTCTGGCCCGCAGGCACCGTCGTCAACATCGACGCAGGCGGCACCAAGTCGAGCTTTACCGTTCCCGAGCAGCTGGTGGCCACCATCGATGACGCGACGCACCAGATGACGGTCGTACGCAACGGCAAGATGGAGAAGACCATCCCGGTGTCGATGGGTATGGCGGCCGGCGGACATACGACCCCCAATGGCACGTATTACGTGCTCGAGAAGTTCCCCACTGTCGTCATGGACTCGTCGACGTACGGCGTGCCTGTCAACTCGGCCAACGGCTACAAGGTTAATGTGCAACTCGCCGTCCGAATCGATAACAGCGGCAATTTCGTGCACAGCGCGCCGTGGTCGGTCAGCGACCAGGGCAAGCGGAACGTAAGCCACGGTTGCATCAACATCAGCCCTGAAAATGCGAAGTGGTTCTACGACAACTTCGGCAGCGGCGATCCCGTCGTGGTCAAGAACTCGAAGGGCATCTACAACCAGCCCGACGGTGCGTCGGACTGGCAGATGTTCTGATCGAACCGGCCAACACAAAACCTCCGCCGCGGCGGGGGTTTCGTGTTGTTGGGGTGCGCGCTAACTCCAGATCCGGACGCGCCGCTGCGGGTCCAGATAAAGCTCGTCGGACTGGCTGACCTCGAACGCGTCATAGAACGCGTCGATGTTGCGGATCACGCCGTTGCAGCGGAACTCCGGCGGTGAGTGCGGGTCGATCGCCAGCCGCCGGATTGCCTCGGCGTCACGGGATTTGGTGCGCCACACCTGTGCCCAGCCGAAGAACACCCGCTGCTCACCGGTCAGCCCGTCGATAACCGGGGCGTCCGCACCCTTCAGTGACAGCTTGTATGCCAGCAAGGCGATCGACAGCCCGCCGAGGTCGCCGATGTTCTCGCCGACGGTGAACGCGCCGTTGACGTGGTGGTCGTCGCCGAGCGCGCGCGGCGTGTATTCGTCGTACTGCTCGATCAACGCCTTTGTCCGCGCGCCAAATTCGTCGCGGTCCTCGTCGGTCCACCAGTCGATCAGGTTGCCGTCCCCGTCGTACTTGGCGCCCTGGTCGTCGAACCCGTGGCCGATCTCGTGCCCGATGACCGCACCGATACCACCGTAGTTGGCGGCGTCGTCAGCCTCGGCGTCGAAGAACGGCGGCTGCAGAATCGCTGCGGGGAAGACGATTTCGTTCATGCCGGGGTTGTAGTAGGCGTTGACGGTCTGCGGCGTCATGAACCACTCATCGCGGTCGACCGGGCCACCCAACTTCGCCAGCTCGCGATCGTAGCCGACCTCGAAGCCGCGCCGGTAGTTGCCGTACAGGTCGTCGAGCTCGATCACCAGCGTCGAGTAGTCCCGCCATTTCGCGGGATAGCCGATCTTCGGGGTGAACTTGTCCAGCTTGGCCAACGCCTTTTCGCGGGTCGGCGGCGTCATCCACTCGAGGTCGTTGATGCTGACGCGGTAGGCCTCACGCAGATTGGCCACCAATTCGTCCATCCGGGCCTTGGCATCCGGCGGGAAATGCCGCTCCACATAGAGCTTGCCGACGGCGTCGCCCATCAGGCTCTCCACCACCGACACGGCGCGCTTCCATCGGTCGCGGATCTCCTCGGTGCCCGACAGCCTGCGGCCGTAGAAGGCGAAGTCCTCGGCCACCAAGTCGTCGGTCAGCAGGGCAACGCGGGCATGAATGAGCCGCCAGCGGGCCCAGTTCTTCCAGTCGTCGAGGTCCTCACCCGACCAAGTCGCGGCGAACGCAGTCAGGTAATCAGGTTGGCGCACAACGAGTTCCGCCACCGATTCGGGTGTTGTGCCCAGCGCGTTCACCCAGCCTGCCCAGTTGAACCCGGGGGCCTCGGCGGGCAGGTCGGCGAAGGTGCGCAGGTTGTAGGTCAGGTCGGCGTCGCGGCGCTTGACGACGTCCCAATGCGCGGCCGCCAGTTTGGTTTCCAGCGCGACGATGCGCGCGGCCGTCTCGGTGTGATCGCCGCCGTACACGAGGGCGAACATCGCGGCGATGTGCTGTGGATAGGCGGCGAGAATCTCGGCGTGCTGCTCGTTGCGGTAATAGGACTCGTCGGGCAGCCCGAGCCCGGACTGGCTGAGGTGCAGCAGATACCGCGTCGAGTCCTTGGAGTCGGTGTCGACGTAGACGCCGGTGCCGCCGCCGACGCCGGTGCGCTGCAGCCCGCCCAGCACTGCCGCGAGCGCATCAGGGCTCTCGGCGGCGTCGATGGCGGCCAGCTCGTCGAGCAGCGGCTGCGTACCGCGCTCGGCGACCGTCTGCTCATCCATGAAGCTGGCGTACATGTCGCCGATGCGCTGCTCGTCGGTGTTCTTCTCCGCCCCGGAAGCCGCAGCCTCGGTGATCAGGTCGCGGACCTGCTCCTCGGCGCGGTCGTAGAGCGACCGGAACGCCCCGTCGGTCGCGCGGTCGGCCGGAATCTTGTACTCGGCCAGCCAGCGGCCGTTGACATGGCCGAACAGATCGTCTTGGGGGCGGGCATCGGAGTCGGCGTAGCTCAGGTCAATACCGGAGCGAATGGCTTCTACACTCACCCCAACATCCTTCCAGAAGGCTGGGGGAGCTGTTCGCCGACTCGGCACCAGGTCTTTCTGAAATCAAACACGTCGGCTTAGAGGCGGCGGTGCAGGCGCAACCGGGGCACGCACGGCAACGGAGGAGCTGGAGGGATTGGGCAGGCGGGCAATGGCCGGCCGGGCGCCCCCGGCTATGACGGCGGTACCGGAGCCACCGGCAGCACCGGAATTGCGGCCAATCCGGGCTAACTTTGGCCGCCGGGTACCCTCTCGCCTGTGCCAGACGACGAGCCAACGCCGGAACACGAAGATGACGACGGTCCCGTCTTCACCGGCTTCGGCATCGGCTCGGCGGTCCTGGGTGTCCTCGCGGTCGCGGCCGTCGCGCTGGGCGTCCTGATCTGGACCCAGCACCGCAGCGACGTCGACGAACTTCACTACCGCACCCGCGTCATGCAGGCCGCCGCTGACTGGACCAGTGTGCTGATCAACATGAACAAGGACAGCGTCGAGGCCAGCCTGCACCAGCTGCACGAGGGCACCGTCGGTCAGCTGAACGCCGACTTCGACTCGACCATCGAGCCGTACCGCAAGCTGGTACAGACGTTGCAGTCGCGCACCACCGGCCAGGTCGACTCGGTAGCGGTCGAGTCGATCCACCATGCGCAGCCCGGTCCCAACGGCGCGCCGCGGCCCCAGCCGCAGCCCGAGCTCTCGGCGTCCGCGTCACGCACCGACACCGTGATGGTGGTGGCGACGTCCATCAGCGAGAACGCCGGGGGCGCCAAGCCGCAGACCGTGCGCTGGACGCTTCGGCTGGACGTCTCCGACGTCGACGGCAAGCTGCTGATCTCGCGGCTGGAGCCGATCCGATGAGAAACCGTTGGCGCGTCCTGGCTTTCGACATCCTGGCACCGGCCGCGGCCGTAGCCGCACTGGTCTTCATCGGCATCGCGCTGGCCTGGCCGCTGTGGTGGGTGTCGGTGTGTTCGGTGCTGTGCCTCCTCATCGTCGAGGGCGTGGTCGTCAACTTCGTTCTCGCGCGCCGAGACTCGGTCACCGTCGGCACTGACGACGACGGTCCAGGGTTGCGGCTGGCTGTTGTCGCGGTGGCGACTGCCGTGCTGGTGGCCGCCGTGGTCGTCGGCTACACACGGTGGACGGTGCCCGACCGCGTGCTGCGTGAAGACACCGCGGAGGTGGTGGGCATCGCGAGCAGCATCTCCGAGGCCTCCGCGACATTCACGCCGCAGAGCCCCACAGCGTCGATAGACCGCGCGACGGCGATGATGTCAGCCAAGAGCGCCGAGGCTTTCAAGAACGAGTTCGCTGACGTGGCAAAGGATTTAACGAGCAAGAACATCTCGGCTCAGGCCAGCACCGTGTCGGCGGGCATCGAGGCGATCGGGCCGGACGCTGCCAGCGTCGCAGTGATCCTGCGCGCAACGCAGAGCACGCCCGGCAAGCCGCCCGAGACCGCGGTGCTCGCACTTCGGGTCTCGCTGTCCAAGACTGACGGGCGCTGGCTGGCCGACGACGTATCGCCGATCCACTCCCGCTAACCGAGCAGGCGGGCGTGATCGATCTTCAGGCAGCGATCCATCACCACTTGTAGCCCCGCCGCATCGCCGTCACGGGCCACCTGCTCGTGCCACAGGCCGAGCTGTAGCCACAGCACCTTCGCGCCCACCTCGATGGTGTCCTCTAGCACTGCCGGGAGGTACTCGTGGCGTCGGAACACGTCGACGAGGTCGGGCACGACCGGCAGGTCCGTCAGCGAGGGGTACACACGCGTGCCCTCGACCTCGCTGATGGTCGGGTTGACCAGATACAGATCGTAGTCACTCGAGGATTGCAAGTAGCTCCACACTTCGTGGCTGGCTCGCAGCGGGTTGGCCGATGCGCCGACGATTGCGACGGTGTGGGTCTCACGCAGGATCTGCTCAATGTCCATCGGCGACTTTCGTATTCGCCGCGATCAGGTGCCCGCCCCGCATCACCTCGATGTCCAGGCCGAGCCGCGAGTGCAACACCCGCCGCTGAAACTCCAGCGGGAACAGCCGGTCATCGCTGCCGGCGATCACCCTGGTCGGCACGTCGGCCTGGGGGCACTCCCCTCGCAAGCTGGGGGCCCACCCCCTTGCGGGGGATGATCCAGCGGCCACGGCTGCCCGAACGGAGTGTCGGACTGCCGCGGTTCGCCCTGTCGGAACGCCTCCTCACACACCACCTCCGGTACGTCGTGAAAGAAGTCCTCGACCGGATCGAAGGCGGGCACGACGCGATCGTGACCCGTTGCCCCCCACCACTTTCCGGGCGATTCGCCGGCCACGGGCACCATCGGGTTGACCAACACGATCGACGCAGTGGGCACCCGGGAGGCCACCGACACACCGGAAACCGCCTCGACAACCCTGTCGGCGTAGGTGGTCAGGTCCGCCGAATCGTCGTCGGCAGGCAGATCGATCGCGTCGGGCAACAGCGGCGCAACGCGATGCCAGTACCAAGCGCTGCCACCGGCTCCCGAGATCAGCGCGTTGGTCATCGGATCAGTCGCCCGGACGCTGTTTGCGCATCTTGGCGAACCGGTCGGCCAACCGGCGCATCCGGAGCATCAGTGACGCAGGCGGGCTCGTCTCCCCGCTCAGGTACGACGCGAAACTCTTGCTCGGAACTCCGATGCGCGACGCGAACTCGTCCGGGCCAAGACCCGATCGCTCCAGCAGAGACTGCACTTGGCGGCCCACCTCGGCGCGCTCGTTTGCCTCGAGATGCTCGCGAGAGCGGCTGAGCACCTCCGAGAGCGCCTTGGAAACCCCATATGGCCGAGCCGTTTCCAGCACTTCCTCGACCTGCCGCGCGGTCCTGCCGTACGGATCACGTTTGATCGCAACGACAATGCGCTGCCAGACCGTCAGGTCGTCCGTCTCCAACGCTGCCCGGATCGCGGCGGTCGGCCAGAACTCCACCGGCCTGTCGTCGATCGCCGGGCGGCGGCCATTCGTCGGCGCTGCGGGGCGTTTGGGTCCGGAGACAGCTTCGCGGCGCGCGTCCCGAATATTCGGCGCCAACGTCACCTCGCCTCCTCCAGCATCGCTACCGCCACCGACAGGCAGCGCTCCCGGACCTTCGCCCAATCAGCCTCTGCCTCAGGGCCCGACATTCTCGTGTCGTGCTCATCGGACGGTTGTGGATCGGCCAGGCGGCGGACCAACTGGGTGGCGACCCATTGCTTCCTTGAGTGGTCTCCACAGTAGTACCGGTCCATTGACGCCAGCACAACAGCCGCAGTTTGAGTCTCCATCGAGTCGACCAATTCGGCAAACTCGGTGAAATCCCTAGTCGTGTTTCGGCACATGACCAGGTAACTCTTCAGTCGCAACGTCTCCGCGCCGGTCGGGATCTGCAGCCGGTCTCCCGTCGGCAACTGGACGTTGGTGGTCTCCATCGGGCTGCTCCGCTCCACCGGTGGTCGATCCCCGTCGGCCTCTGTCTCCAGCGCGTCGAGCGCGACCGAGAGCCGACCCCCCCACATGACCACCGGATGGACCGCGCGCATGCAGGGCGGCCCGGCCTTGCCCGCTCGGTTCGTCGAGCCGTTGGGGTGCGCACGACCGTTGGTATGGCCGTTGACGAGGGCGGGGAGCCGCTCGCCAGATGGCAGGCAGCCGCTCAGCGCAAGCGGATCGGCGACGGTAATCGTATCGGGGGCAAGGTTTTTCAACCGGGCCGCGGACTTGACCACCATGCGCAGATCGGAGCCCGATGGCCCCAGCGACGAAATGTCGTCGGGGATGATGACCAGGTCGGGAAGGTCGACCTTGGGCAGCGGCTTCTCGAAGTCCACCGACGGCAGGATGCGGGCCAGCCAGCGTGGCAGCCACCAGTTCCATTCGTCGAACATCGCCATGAGGGCGGGCACCAGCACCAGCCGGACGACGGTGGCGTCGACCGCGATCGCGACCGCACATGCGACGCCCAACTGGGCGACCAATGGCATGCCTGCGAAGGCGAACCCGATGAAAACCGCGATCATGATCAGCGCGGCGCTGGTGATGGTGCGGGCGCTGGTGCTCACCCCGTAGGCGACGGCGTCGCGGGTGTTTCTGGTCTGCAGGAACCGCTCCCGGATGCGGGTCAGCAGGAAGATCTCGTAGTCCATCGATAGGCCGAACGTCATCGCCAGCACCAGCGGCGGGATGGTGCTGTCCAGCGACGAGATCGGCTTGAAGCCCAGATCTTCCAGCCAGCCCCACTGGAAGACGACGACGAGGCTGCCGTAGGCGGCTGCCACCGACAGCACCGTCATCAGCACGCCCTTGAACGCCAGGAACACCGACCGGATCGAGATGAGCAGCATCACGAACGCGATCAGCGCGACGAACCCGAACACCGCGGGCTGCGTCGCCGACACCCGGTCGTCGAAGTCCTTGATCAGCGCCGTCGGCCCACCCACATCGATGCGCACGTTGGCGCCGGGAACAACGCCCGGCAGTTGCTCGCGCATCCAGTCGACGCTTTCGCGGGCGCCCATGTCTTCCGGATCGACAGAGAGCACGGCCGACAGCAGCGCACGGCGATAGTCGTCGCCGAACAGCGGCGGCGACACCGACACCACATTGGGCCCCTGCGCTATCCGCTGGCGGACGATGTCGAGCGCAGGCTCCTTCGCCGGTGCCGAGGCCGCGTTGCCGTCGGGGAACGTCACCAGCACACGCACCGGCCCCAGCGCCCCTGGGCCCAGGGCCGCAGCCGCCGCGTTGACGCCGCCGCGGATCTCGTGCGTCGGGTCGAACTGGCGCTGCATGCTGTTGCCCAACACCATCGAAAATGCGGGCGCGGCCAGCGCCAACAGAAACGCCGACGCCATCAGCGCCGACAGCCATGGACGTCGCATCACCCAACCGGTCCACCGGCTCCAGAACCGCGACTGGGTGGTCTCGCTGCGGCGCGACCAGTGAAGGTACGACGACCGCTTGGCCGCCGCCCGCCCGAACGTCGCCAGCACCGCCGGCGTCAGCGTCGTCGATGTCAGCACCGCCACCGCGACGGCGAGGATCGCGCCCGTGGCCATGGACACCAGTACCGGAGTGTTGATCAGGTAAATGCCGGTGACTGACGCGATCACCGTCATGCCGGACAGCACCACTGCGAGACCGGAGGTGGCCATTGCCGCGTCGGCGGCCTGTTGGGGATCGCGGCCTGCGCGTAGTTCCTCGCGGAACCGCATCAGAATAAATAGTGAATAGTCGATGGCCAGTGCGATACCGAACATCGACACCGTCGACGTGACGAACACCGACATCGTGGTGTACATCGACAGCAGATAGACCAACCCCATGGTCACCACGACCGTGCAGATGCCCAATACCAGCGGCATCGCGCCCGCCGCCAGCGAGCCGAACACCGCGAGCAGAACAATCAGGACGATCGGAAGGTTCCACTGCTCGGCCTGCGCGATGTCGTTCTTGGTGGCCAGGGTCGCGGCCGCACCCAGTGCGCCCTGGCCGATCACGTAAAGCTTGACCTTGCCGTTCTCGAACTCGCCGGGCTGATCGCCGTCGATGCCGACCTTCTGCCGCAGCTGTTTGGCGACGTCGATCGCGCCGGTGTTGTTGAAGTCCAGTTGGAGGGTGAGGACATACGGCCGGTCCGGCTGGGGAGCGGGCTGTTGCGGATTCGGCACGACCTTGACGCTTGGCACCTCGGCGGCGATGCGTTTGAGCTGGGCGACCGCGTCGGTCATGTCTTGGAAGGATGCGTCGGCGCGGGGCGCCGCGACCAGCGCCAACGGGGACGCACCCTGGTCGGGGAAATGCTGTTCGAGCTCACGCTGCACATGCAGCGACTGGGATCCCTCGACTTCGAAGCCGCCGCCGGTCAGATTGCCGGACTGGTTCATCGCCAGATAGATCGAGGGAACCAAAAGAAGCAGCCAAGCCGCGAACACCGCCCAGCGATATCTGCGCAGGTTGCCGCTCAAGCGCATCATGAACTGCTGGATAGCGAACTCCCCGCTTTCTGCCCGGCGTTGCGAAGCTGAGCGTACAACAGCGTCGGGTAAGGTGCCGCCGCCTCAGCAACGCCCTAACCCTGCTCTAACCTTCTCGCGAAGACGCTGCTCAGCGTTACGCGATGCTACGGGCTTCCTGATGTTCACCCGGGCGTTCATTCGCTGGATTGGCAGGCGCGGGCGTCGATGGCACTATGTGCCGGGGCCGTTCCGGGGTCGGGGAGCCCAACCGTCCGATCGCAAGGAGTTTGCGAAAGCGTCAAATACGTTCGCAAACTGTAAGGAGTTGTCGTCCATGAATACCACCGCCAAGGCGCTGCGCCGCAGCCTGTACGCCCTCTGCGCTGCTTCGGCAGTCGGTGGCGCCGCGGCGGCGGCGCTGACAGGATTCTCCGCCCCGTCAGCAACTGCGGCATCGGACCCCTGCGCGGCCAGTGAGCTCGCCAGGACCATCGGCTCGATGGCCACGTCGATGGGCACCTACCTGGGCTCGCACCCCGAAACCAATCAGGCGCTGACGACCATCTCGCAGCAGCAGGCCGGGCCGCAGTCGCTGGGTGCGGTCAAGACCTACTTCGACGCCAACCCACAGGTCGCCAAGGACATGCAGCAGTTGCAGCAGCCGCTGGTCAACCTGTCCACCCGCTGCAAGCTGCCGGTCAGCCTGCCCCAGCTGATGGGCCTGATGCAGGCCGCGCAGCAGCAGGATGGCGCACTGCCCGGAGGTTTGCCAGGAGCCCTGCAGACCGCTCAGACCATGGGAGCTGCCGGCGCGGCGCTGCCGTCGTCGCCGTCGCCGGCGTCGGCAGTCACGCAGGGCAGCGGACCACTTCCCGGGCCCGCCGCAACAACCACCCGCTAGCGCTGGATGGCGCGCGCAGCACCCAGCTGACCTGCGGCTTCAGACTTTTTCACGCTCGGTTGAGCGCAAGGCAAGAAAGTCGGCACCCTTTCTGCTTAGCTTTTAAATTGTCGGAACCGCAATGGTTACGGCCTCTCCACTTCATATGAAGGAGCCTGTTCATGTTGCTCTCGGCCCGTTCCGCGCGGCGTGCGGTAGCTGGCGCGGTCGGCACCGGTGCGATCGCCGGTGCGATGTTGTTTGGTGCCCTGCCGTCGGCGATGGCCGACGATCCGGCGCTGAATCCCCCGAATTGCACCGCGGCGGATCTGGCCGGTGTGGCATCTGGTGTCTCGGCGTCGACGTCGGCATACCTCTTCACGCACCCCGACGTGAACTGGTTCTTCACCAGCCTCGAGGGCCAGCCGCGCGATGCGATCCGCGACGACGTTCGGACGTACCTGGACGCGAATCCTCAGGTCAGGACCGACCTGACCGGGATCCGCCAGCCGTTAGTCGATCTGAAGAACCGCTGCGGTTCGGCACCGGCGCCTTCGATTCCGTAGCCCGCGTGCGGGTCGGCGAATTGCCCGCGCAGGAGAGCGCGAGCCGCACGGTGCTGATGGTCGACGACGACCCCGACGTCAGAACCTCCGTAGCCCGCGGATTGCGGCATTCGGGATTCGACGTGCGGGTCGCGGCGAACGGTAAAGAGGCGCTGCGGCTCCTGTCCAACGAATCGCACGACGCGTTGGTCCTGGACGTCCAGATGCCAGAACTCGACGGTGTCGCCGTGGTGGCCGCATTGCGGGCGTTGGGTAATGACATCCCCATCTGCGTGCTGTCCGCGCGCGACACCGTCAACGACCGGATCGCGGGGCTGGAGGCAGGCGCCGACGATTACCTGACCAAGCCCTTCGATCTGGGCGAGTTGGTGGCGCGGCTGCATGCCCTGCTCCGGCGTGCGAGCCATTCGGATCAACCATCCGACACGATGACGGTCGGTCCGTTGACCATCGACACCGCACGCCGGTTGGTGTTCGTCGACGGCGAGCGCGTCGACCTGACCAAGCGGGAGTTCGACCTGCTGGCTGTGCTGGCCGAGAACGCCGGTGTGGTGCTGTCGCGTCAGCGGCTGCTCGAACTGGTCTGGGGCTACGACTTCGACGTCGACACCAACGTCGCCGACGTGTTCATCTCCTACCTGCGGCGCAAGCTCGAACGCGACGGCCTGCCGAGGGTGATCCACACGGTTCGCGGGATCGGGTACGTGTTGCGGGACGAGCCGTAAGTGCGCTGGCCGCGGTTCCTGCGGTCCGCTTCATTGCGTACCCGGGTGGCGATCGCCTCCGCCGCCTCCGCGGCCGCGGTCGTCGCCGTGTTCACGATCCTCACCTCGGTCGTGCTCGCGAATAACGATGCCGCGCAACTGGATCGCCGACTCGACTCGATCATCGACGCCAGCATGTATCCCGAGCAGTTGGAGGACCCGCACCGCGGCGTGCTCACCACCGGGCGCTCCGAGTCCACCGGGCAAGTGATGTTCCAGCGCGGCTTCCAGCTGCCGCCGCTGCCGCTGGGCACCGCGACGGTCGAAGTCAACGGTATTGAATACCGGGTCCGCACCATCACCGTCGACCAACAGGGCGGCGTGCTGATGTCTGTCGGCATCCGTGCCGACAGCATTCTGTTGAACCGCGCGAGGATTCCGCTCTATTCGGCCGTCGGAGTGGTGACGGTGTTGATCGCCGCCTGCCTTGGCTGGTTGCTCGCCGGTCCCGCGATCCGACCGCTGCGCAGACTGACCGAGCACACCAAGCGGCTCGGAAAGGACACCGAGCGGATGCCCGAAGTGCGTGGCGTCCGCGAGGCCGAGGAGCTGTCGGAGGCGATGACCGCGATGCTGAGCCGGCTGGCTGCCGCTCAGCAGGCCACCACCAATTCCCTACAGGCCGCTCAGGATTTCGCCGCCAATGCTGCGCACGAACTGCGCACCCCGTTGACGGCGATGCGCGCCGACCTCGACACCCTGCGGATCCACGACCTGCCCGCCGAAGAGAGAGCCGAAGTGGTGCAGGACCTTTCGCGCGCACAGCGCCGCGTAGAGGCGATCATCACCGCGCTCGGGCAGCTCGCGTCGGGCCAGCTTGCGCAGGCCGAGGACCGTGCGCTCATCGACGTCACCGACATGCTCGACCGCGTGGCGCGAGAGAACATGCGCACCGGCGGCGGCGTGGAGATCGTGGTCGAGGCGGCCGATGATCTTGGGGCCATCTGGGGTTGGCCCGGCGGGCTACGGCTCGCGGTCGAGAACCTGGTGCGCAACGCGGTGACGCACGCGCATGCGACGCGAGTCGTGCTGGCGGCGCGCCGCCAACACGACGCGATGACGATCGTCGTCGACGACAACGGCCGCGGTCTGCCGGAGGAGGAGCATCAAACGGTGCTCGGCCGATTCTCCAGGGGGAGCAACGCGGCGCCGGGCGGCTCGGGGCTGGGCCTGGCGCTGGTGGCGCAGCAGGCGGCGTTACACGGGGGGCGCATCGAGTTGTCCAATGGGCCGCTGGGCGGGTTGCGCGCGACGTTGACCATCTCGACTTCGCCTGAGCCGCCCACGAATCCAGATTAGCCTCAGCCGCGCCGGAAGAGCGCAGCCGCGGCGCGCCAACCCAGCAGTAGCACGGCGGTCGACACCGATGCAACCACCACAAAGCTCGCCGACACACCCGCTGATGTCACCTTCCGCAGCACCATTCCCACCACGACCGTGCACACCCATACGACCACGCCGACGGGGATGACTGTGAATGGCCTGCGCCACCCGGCGATCAGCAGCCAGCCGACACCGGTGCCGGCGAGAAACGGCCATGCGGTCTGCGCGATTCCGGCCACGGTCACCCCCTCGGCGTGACTCCGGCGCCCGATCGTGCAGAACACGATCACGCAGACGACGTCGGCGAAAAGGGCGATCAGCGCCTGCCGGACACGCCGGCGCCCGTCACTGATTGGCATAGCTCATCACATCCCAAAACCAGTGGGCTGACAGCGGATTCATCTCGCGAGGTGAAGGCCGGCTGCATCGGCGCCGGCTGGCCCGCTTCGATGGCGTCTCCAGTGGCCATGGAGGCGATGCGCCCGTCGAGCCACACCGCCGCGGATTGGGCGGGCCCGAGTTTCCTTGTGGGCGTAGGATTTCCGAAGAGACGCGCCCACTTAGCGAGCCGGTCACCGGCCAGATTCAGCAGAGTCTTGTCTGAGGCGCGCACATCCAGCGATGTCAGGGTCAGCTCGTGGTTGAGCACGCTGGTAAGCAGCAGTTCGTAGGCCAGGTGGACCATGTCGTCGGTGGCAGGCACTGGGATTGGCGACGCAATGACACTGGCCAGCAGGGGAGCCACCACCGAGGGACCGGTCTCTAGGGCCGCGGACGGGGTGGTCGAAGTTGTTGGCGCCGAGGGAGTTTCAGTGGGCGGCATGCACGCCGCGGTCAGCACGGCGACCCCCACGAGCACAGCGAAAGTCCCACAACGGCCGCGCATGATCGCTCTATTGCTCGGGTTCGGGTTGGGGTTCGTGCTGCGCCTCGGGGTCGGGGCTGAACTGCGGTGACTGCTCGACGTCATCGTTGGGGGTGGCGTCGGGGTCGATGTCCTTCTCGGTGCGGAACATGAAGAAGAACACCACCCAACCGATGGCGGAGATGAAGATCCAGCTGATCAACCGGTAAATGAGCATCGCGGAGATGGCCGAAGCCAGGGTCATGCCGGATGACACCAGGCCGGGCACCAGCACCGCCTCGACCACCAGCAGCCCGCCCGGCATCAATGGGATGGCCCCGACAGCGCGGGCCGCCGCGTACGCCACCGTCACACCCGCCAGTGACGGATGCCCACCGGTGGCGTAGCAGGCGAACAGCAGACACGCCACATCGGCGATCCAGTTGAACAGCGACCAGCCGAACGCCTCGCCGAGTTCGCGGCGCGACAGGCTGACCGATTCCAGCTGGGTCAGCGTCTCGCGCCATTTGTTCAGACCGGTGTCGGCGGGCTTGCCACGCAGCGAGTTGAACCACGACAGCACACGCACCCCGATGCCGTCGATGAGTTCGGGGCGAGTCGCCACCGCCTGCGCCAGCAGGATCAGCGCGATGAATGCACCGAGTGAAAACATAAGCGACAGTGGGTTTTTGCTCGCGCCCAACATGAAAGCGCCGCTCAAACCGAGCAGCGCGAGCCCGACCACCTGCAGGGCGCCCGACATCACGAGCTGCCACGACGCCACCACCGGTGACGCACCCCAGATCCGCTGTTGGCGGTAGATGAACGTGGCCGACAGCACCGGGCCACCCGGCATCGTGGTGGACAGCGCGTTGCCTGCGTAGAACGCAGCCTCCGAACGCCACTGCTTGACCTTCACGCCGGCCGACCTCAGCAGTGTGCGCTGAATCTGCGCGAAGCTGTGCATCGACGACATCGCCGCGACGACCGCCGCCAGCACCCACCACCACTTCGCCGAGTACAGGCTCTTCCACGCCTTGGCCAGCTGATCCCACACCAGCGCGAGTTCGACCGTGAGCACAACGACAGCGACGCCGATGATCACCCATCGCAGCCACCAGTATCTGCCCCTGGTAGGCCGCGCCTGGGTGCGAGCGTCGCTCGCCGGTGCGTCGTGGGACACGTCAATAGGGTAGCGGTGCAGGTAGCCCGGATATTGTCGCGCACGCAGGCGCGCCGGGGCTGATTCGCGAGATTCGCGGCGACGCTGCGACCTGCCGTTACGCTACCGGCATGCCAGCAGGCCCTTCCATTGATTCCGTGGCCGACGCGTCGGTGACTCCATTGGTCCGCAAGACGGCCGCGTGGGCGTGGCGGCTG
Source organism: uncultured Actinomycetota bacterium (assembly GCA_963770305.1). Classification (GTDB taxonomy): domain Bacteria; phylum Actinomycetota; class Actinomycetes; order Mycobacteriales; family Mycobacteriaceae; genus Mycobacterium. The sequence continues at coordinate 605,474 of CAVYPB010000038.1, read as the reverse complement.
CTGGTGATCTTCGGGGCGCTCGTCGCTCTGCTGTGGGCAGCCAAGCAGGTCGAGCTGATTGTGGTTCCCGTCGCCCTGGCGACGATGCTGGCCGCGCTGCTGTTACCCGTCGTCGACTTCCTGGATCGGCGCGGCGCTCCGCGGGGCGGAGCGGTGGCCCTGGTGTTGCTCGGCGGCATCGCTACCGTCGGCGGGATCCTCACGTTCGTGATCAGCCAGTTCATCGAGGGCGCACCGGCACTCGTCGACCAGCTGAGCACCAGCATGAAGGGCGTGGGGGACTGGCTGACGAACGGCCCGCTCCACATCAATCAGCAACAGATCGACGCGGCGCGCAAGTCGGCCGTCGAGGCGCTGCAGAACAACCAGGAGAAGTTGACCAGCGGGGCACTGTCGACGGCGGGCACCTTGACCGAGATCGTCACCGGCGCGCTGCTCGTGTTGTTCACGCTCATCTTCGTGCTGCACGGCGGCCGCAACATCTACGGGTATGTCACCAAGATCTTTCCCGAGCACGTGCGCGAGCGGGTGCGCGACGCCGGCCGGGCCGGCTTCCGATCGCTGATCGGATATGTGCGCGCGACGTTCTTGGTCGCGCTCGTCGACGCCGTCGGCATCGGCACCGGCCTGGCGATCATGGGTATACCGCTGGCGCTGCCGTTGGCGTCGCTGGTGTTCCTCGGCGCGTTCATCCCGCTCGTCGGTGCGGTGATCGCCGGTTTCTTAGCGGTGATCGTCGCGCTGATCGCCAAGGGTTGGATCTTCGCGCTGATCACCCTCGGCTTGATCATCGCCGTGCAACAACTGGAGGGCCATGTGCTGCAGCCCCTGGTGATGGGCCGCGCGGTGTCGATCCACCCACTGGCGGTGGTGCTGGCGATCGCGACCGGCGGCGTGCTGGCCGGCATCGTCGGCGCGCTGCTGGCGGTGCCGACGGTCGCGTTCCTCAACAGCGCGGTGCGCGTGCTGCTGGCGAGAGATCCCGCGGCCGAGGAGGCCGCACAGGAGGCTCGAGACGGCCCGATGGTGAAGGCCGAAGCCGACGACGTCGAGACGGCGGAGTAGATCCCCGAGTCGTCCGCCTGCCCTTCGGGCGGGTGGGCCCCCAAACGCTTCTGCCCGCCGGCAAGACTAGAGGCGGCCCTCGCGCCGCAGCAGATCCTGCGCGCTCAACCCGCCCCCGCGGCGCTTGGGTTCGTCTTCTTCGCGGGTGTTGATCTTCTCGGTCGCTTCTGGATCTTGTTTCCGCGGCGTCGGTATGGCCGTCGTCGCGTCAGCGTTCTGCGGCCGCGGACGTTGGGCGGGAATCGCGGTCGTCGGCTCGTTGCCGGGTTGCGGGCGGGGCTGCCGAGTGCGTCCCCCGCCAGCGGGTGGGCCCCCAGCTTGCGGGGGGAGTGCCCCCAGATCGGGCATGGCCCTGGTGGCGTCCGCCGACGGTCGCGCAGCAGGCGGCGCCGGTTGTCCGCCCGCGGGCGCCGTGCCGCGCAATTCGCCCAGCCACGACTCGATTTCGCGTTCCTCCCGCGGTGCCGCAGCGGGCGGAGGAGGCGGCCGGTGGCCCTGCTGGGTGTCACCCGCGGGCGGGTGGTTGACCCGGGCCGTCGCACTGTTCACCGCGTTGCGGACAGCGTTCTTGGCCATCGACAGGCGCGTGGTCGGCGGCTCATCTGACTGCGTGGGTGCGGTGGGGATCCGCGTCGTGCCTGCCCCGGACGGGGCGTTGGACCGCGGCTGGGCCGCGATCCGCTCCGTCGCACCCGGGCGCGAAGGGCCATCAGCGGCCGGGTGGGTCGGGTCGTGGGGTGGCCTGGGCCGCGGCGCCGGTCCGCCCGCGCCGACCAACGCTTCCTCAGGCTCGCGCACAGCCGGACGCTTACGCTCGTCGGGCAACTCGGTCTCGCCGAGGCCAAGGCGTTCCTGAAGCCGTTTCATCCAGCGCGGTGCCCACCAGCAGTCGTCGCCCAGCAGCTTCATCACCGCGGGCACGAGGAACATCCGGACCACGGTGGCGTCCAGCAGCAGGGCGATGAGCAGGCCGAAGGCCAGGTACTTCATCATCACCAGGTCGGAGAACACGAAGGCACCCGCGACGACCGCCAGGACTAACGCGGCGCCGGTGATCAGCCGGCCGGTGGTGGCGGTGCCGATCCGGATGGCCTCGGCTGTGGACATGCCGCGCTCACGGGCCTCCACCATGCGGGACACCAGGAAGACTTCGTAATCGGTCGACAGTCCCCAGATCACCGCGATGATGAGGCCGATCATCGGTGCCATCAGCGGCTGCGGGGTGTAGTTCATCAGCCCGGAGCCGTGCCCGTCGACGAACATCCACGTGAGTACGCCCATGGTCGAGCCCAGCGTCAGCGCGCTCATCACCGCGGCCTTGATCGGTAGCACCACCGACCCGAACGCCAGGAACATGAGGATGGTGGTGGTAGTTATCAGCAGCACCACCATCAACGGCAGCTTGTCGAACAGGCTGTGAATACTGTCCTGTTCCAACGCAGGAGTACCCCCTACCGAGACAGTGATGCCGCGCGGCGGAGTCAGCGCCCGCAGCTCCTCGAGCTTCTTGGCCGCGTCGCCGCGGTTCACCAAACCGTTTTGGATCACCCGGACCGAAGGATCCTTCGATGCTCCGTCCAGATACGGGCGCTCCTGCCACATCTTGGACGGATCGTTGTCGGGATCGGTGAAGCCGGAGATCTGCATCGCTTTGTTGCGGAGGTCCGCGATCTGCTGATCGGAGACGGGTTGCCCGTTGTCGCTCTCCATCACGATCGTCAGCGGCTCGGTGCGGAAGCCGGGGAAGATCTTGTCGAACTCCTCCTGCGCCAGGCGAACCGAGTTGGTCGGCGGCAGGTACTTCTCGCTGATGCCGCCGAGTGACAGCTGCCCCAGCGGGATGATCAGCAGGATCATCACGATGACGATGGGCACGGCGAACGCGGCAGGCCGCTTCATCACCCGGTTGACCAGCTTGCCCCAGAAGCCCTTCTCGACCTCTGCTCGGGTCTTGGTCTTCTGCGTCTTTTCGGCCAGCCAGGTCAGATACACCCGCATCGGCTTCCAGTTACGGAAGAACGGCACCCGCAGCAGCGTGCGGACCCCGAGCGCGTCGACGTTGGGGCCGAGGATGGCCAGCGCGGCCGCCAGCACGGTGATCGACAGGATCGCCGCCAGCATCACCGAGGCGATGATCGCGTAGGTAATCGACTTGAGGAAGCCCTGCGGGAACAGGAGTAGGGGCACCGACGACGCCACAAGGATCACCGCGGAGAACATGATCGTCCGGCCCGACGTCATAACCGTTCTTCGGACGGCGGCTTCGGTGTCGTAACCCTCCGCTAACTCTTCTCGGAAGCGGCTCACCATGAACAGGCCGTAGTCGACGGCGATACCGAGGCCCATGAGGGTCACCACCGGCTGGGCAAAGAAGTGCACCGGCGCGAACTCGGCGACCAAACGCATGATGCCGAGCGCGCCTGAGATGGTCAGGCCACCGATGATCGCCGGGAGGCTGGCGGCGATCACGCCGCCGAACACGAAGAACAACACCACCGCCACGAGGGGGATGGCCGCCACCTCGGCGCGCTTCTGATCGTCGCCGATGGTGCCGGTCAGTTCGGCCGCCAACGGCTGCAGGCCGGCCAACTTGATGTTCACACCGTCGTCGCCGACTTTGAGCAGGTCGTCCTTGACCTTCTTGTAGTTGTTCAGGATGATGTCGTCGTTGTCGCCCTTGAGCTGGACCGACATGAACGCGTGCTGCTTGTCCGCGTCGGCCATGTTCTTGAGCACATCGGGGCTCTTGAAGTAGCCGATCGAGCGCAGGATCTCGTCGGGGTGGTCCTTTTCCACCTGCGCGAGATTGTCGAGGATCTTCTGCTTGAAGTCAGGATCGTCGACTGTCTTGCCGTCGGGCGCGGTGTAGATCGCGATGATGTGGCCCGACGTGTCGCGGCCGTAGGTCTTGTCGGCGAGTAGTGAGGCGTGTACCGACTGGCTGCCGTCGTCGTAGAAGCCGCTCTGCGTGACGTGGTTGCCGAGGCTGATGCCGAACACGCCTCCACCCAGGCACAGTGCGACCATGACACCGATCACTATGTATCGGTATTGGTACACCGTTCGACCCCACCAGGCGAACACGTAAGCTCCTTACACTGTCAAAATCTCTAAGCCACCCCGCGCATTGCAGTTATTGAACGCGCGAGGTCAGTAGCGAGGACAGCGGCCGGAATGGCTGCAGCCAAGCCCCCTGCTCGGGCAGCGAATCTAGGCCGATTCGCGGTAGCGGCTCCCGGAAAACACCAGGAATGTCCTCCAGGTCGACAAACTCCAAGGTATCCGACGCTAACGCCCAACTGGCATGTTCGCGAAATCCAAGCACCTGGACGGGCACACCCTCCCGGGCGATTTCCTCCAACGGCTGTTTGAAGGCCTGCCCGTCGGCGGAGGCCACCAGAACGCCGGCCAGTCCCTCGCTGCGCCGAAGCGCGATGTGGTTGAGCATGTCGCTGTCGACGTCGCTGTCTTCGTCGATCTTCGGTTTGGCGAAGACCGCGAAGCCCACGTTACGTAGTGCCTCCACCCACGGTCGAACAACGTCGGCGCTACCTGGGGCGATGTTGGTGAAGACGGTCGCCTCGGGTTCCAGCGAGACAGGAGGGGCGGTGCCCCCGAGTTGGGAAGACAGCTCGGCCGTGCGTGAGAGCAGCCATCGGCCCAGCGCGTCGAATCGGGGCCGGTGCGCGGCTGTGGGCCGGCCGCCGAGGATCGAGCCCAGTCCCATGTCCAAGTTGGGCGCGTCCCACACCAGCAGCACTCGGGCCGTTGCCTCAGCCGGTGCCACCGGCGGCGGGGCCACATCATCTATGTGCTGTATGTCTTCAGTTAGGCTCATGGCCGTTTCTCCCAGAGCAATTCGGCAACGGCGCTGCCCGCGTGTTGGGCTTTGCCCTCGTATTTCGTGACGGGCCGCTGCACCGAGATCGGCAGCGCGTCCGATGGTGTGACGCGGCGCAGCCGCGGTTCGGCGTCGCCGACCTCGGCGATCTGCTCGGCGTACCCGGCATGATCGGTCGCGGCGTGGAGGACTCCGCCGGGCCGCAGCCGGTCCGCGATCAGCGCGACGGTCGCCGGTTGCAGCAGCCGACGCTTGTGGTGGCGCGCCTTCGGCCACGGGTCGGGGAAGAAGACCCGCACGCCGGTCAGCGAGTCCGGCCCAAACATGTGCTCGAGCACATCAACGGCGTCGCCGCGGACCAACCGGATGTTGGTGACGCCTTCGCGGCAAATCGCGCTGAGCAGCTGTGCCAGTCCCCGCCGGTACACCTCCACCGCGACAACGTCCAGGTGCGGTTCGGCCTGCGCCATCGCCAGTGTTGATATGCCCGTGCCGCTGCCGATCTCCAGTACCACCGGCGCCGAGCGTCCGAACCAGGACTCGGTGTTCAGCCGCGGCGCCGCCCCGTCGCCGTCGTGCGCGTGCATGCCCATCTCGGGCCACAGCCGCTCCCACGTCGCCTGTTGTCCCCCGGACAGCGTCGAGCGCCGGGTGCGAAAGCTGGCGACCCGGGGATGCAAATGCGGCTCGGCGACATCCTGCCCCGGAGCCGGCCGGCTGGCGACATCTGGCCTGGGCGTTTGCATCCGTCCATGGTCGCTCATCAAGGCTCGAGTACCCGCATCGTGGTACAGATTGATACTCAACAGTTGCCTTCAGCTGGTATTGGGGACAACCGCTCGCGATGTGCCCGTCGAGGTGCCAACATTTGCCTCGGGGACCGGGTTTCGACCCGGTGGGCACAAACGGAAGGCCACCAGATTTTCGTCGATGTGCTGACACGATTTGCTGAGCAGAGCCGCAATCCGCGGTTGACGCCGATCATCGCGCGTATCGCCGTCCCACTGTGTGTTGCAGTGCTGGGACGTGACGGGGTGGGGCGGGGAACGGTCGGTACCGCGCTGACGAGAGCAGGGGTGACGGTGACACCCGACCCCACCGCCGCCGACGTACACATCCTGGTGATCGCCGAGGCGCTCAAGCCGGAGGACCGTGCCCACCTCGCGAACGCCGACCGGCCGATCGTGACGGTGCTGAACAAGGCGGACCTGACGGGCCGCAGCGACGGCGGCCCGTTGACGCGGGCCCATCGCCGCGCCGCCGACTGCCGGGCGCTGACCGGGGTGCCGACGGTGCCGATGGTCGCCTTGCTGGCGGCCGCGGACCTGAACGAGGAGCTGATGTCCGCGCTGCGCGTGCTGGTCACCGAGCCCGCAGACCTGACGTCGACCGACGCATTCGTGCGCACCGGCCATTCGGTCCGGCCCGAGCTTCGGCGACATCTGCTCGCCGCGTTGGACAGGTTCGGCATCGCCAGTGCCGTCCTGGCACTCGGCGAGGGTGCGGACGCCGCGACGGTGACGACGGTGCTGCGGCGGGCCAGCCAGGTCGACAGGGTCGTCGAGCACATCGAGGCGGCGGCCGCCCCGGTGTGCTATCGCCGGGTGCGGTCGGCGATCACCGAACTGTATTCTCTCGCAGTGCAATCCGGCGACCAGCGACTCGCGGAGTTCCTGTCAACGGATGAGACCATCCTCGGGGTGATGGCCGCCGCGGTCGGTGTGGTCGAGGCAGCGGGGGTGGCGGTGGACCGCGGCGACGATGCGGCAGCGCACCTGCGTCGGGCCGTGCGCTGGCGGCGCTACAGCCGAGGTCCGGTCGATGCCCTGCACCGGAGCTGTGGCGCCGACATCGCGAGGGGTTCGCTGCGTCTGCTCGGGCGGGCCCGATGACCGATCCGGTGGCCGCGGCGGACGCCGTGGTGGCGGCCGTCGATCCGGGGCTGAGTTCACCGGGTGTGGAGACCCGCGACGTGGTGCTCGTGACGGGCCCGTGGCTGGCGGGCACCACCAGCCTGATCGCGGCGTTGCGAGAGCGGATGCCCGAGCACACCTTTGTGGAGACCGATGACCTGGGCCCCGCCGATGCTCCCGCCGCGGTGGTGTTCGTGGTGTCGGCGATCGTTCCGCTGACCGAATCCGATGGTGCGCTGGTCGATCTCGCGGCCAACTACACCGATCTGGTCATCGGGGTGGTGGCGAAGATCGATGCGCACCGCAACTGGCGCGACGTGTTGGCCGCCGACCGTATTCGGCTCGCGGCACGCGCGCCGCGGTATCAGCACGTGCAGTGGATGGGTGCGTCGGCCGCACCGGATCTCGGTGAGCCGAGGCTTGACGAACTGGTCGGCCTGTTACGGCAGCGCCTGTCCGATCCCGATGTGCAGCGCCGAAACCGGCTGCGCGCGTGGGAAGTGCGGCTGCACACCGTGATCGACCGCTATCAGGCCGACGCCGCCGGAGCGGACCGCCAGGGGCGGGTGACCGGCCTACGCAAGAACCGCGACGACATCCTGCGGGGGCGGCGGCTGTCGAAGTCCGAACGCACCATCGCGCTGCGCAGCCAGATCCAGCAGGCGCGGGTGCAGCTGACCTATTTCGCACGCAACCGCTGCACATCGGTGCGCTCCGAACTGCAGGAGGACGCCTCGAATATGGGGCGGCGCGGGCTCGGCGAATTCGAGTCGTATGTGCGGACGCGCTCCGCCCAGGTCGTCGATGAGGTGGACGAGGGCATCACCGACCAGCTCGGCGACGTCGCGACCGCACTTGGCTTGTCGGCGCCCGCGCCGCCACCGCCGCTGGAGGCCCCCGAGGTGGCGCATCCGCCGTTGAAGTCGCGGCGCCTTGAGACGCAGCTGACGATGATCGTCGGCGCAGGCTTCGGATTCGGGGTTGCGCTCGCTGTGACCCGGCTGTTCGCGGGCCTCGCCCCGGGTCTGACCGTCGCGGGCCTGATCGCCGGCGGTCTGGTGGGCCTGCTGCTCACGGTGTGGGTGGTGGGCATCCGGGGGCTGCTGCACGATCGCGCGGTGCTGGACCGCTGGGTCACCGACGTCACCGCCACGCTGCGCTCCGCGGTCGAGGAACGGGTGGCCACCCGGGTGCTGGCCGCCGAAACGGCGCTCACCACCGACCTGGCCGCCCGCGACGAGGTCGAGAGCGCCACGGCCGCCGATCGCGTTGCCGAGATCGACACCGAGCTGCGAGAGCATGCGGTCGCCACCGCCAGAGCCGGAGTTATTCGGGACCGCCGACTGCCGCCGCTGCAAGAGGCGCTCGACGCAGTGTGCGCCGAGTTGTACGGCGCTGGGTCCGTGGAAGCCAGAAACGGATCAGATGCGGCGCTGTCGTCAGACAGCCGTACCGAATAACTGTTTGCCGGGGGGCGGCGGCCACGGGGATTCAATAGCCGAACGGCTATCCCCGACAGATGTTGGTTCGACGGACCGACAGCGGAGGAATTGGGCGAAACTGAATCGGCAAAACCGCCGAGAATGTTCATCTGAATCGTTCTTGTGAGTGATCGGACATACTCCCGATTCCCCGCGGGTATGTCACCCACGTTACCCTCTGTACAGGGACGACCGATGACGCTGCCATTCAGGCTTGGTTGGCGCCATCGGGGCTTGCGTCCTGCAGGTACCGACGCAGGAGAGTTTTGATGACAGCAGCGACCATTCCAGGTCTGGACTCCGCACCGACTAAACACGAGGGATTGCTCGCCTGGGTCTCCGAGGTCGCGGAGCTGACTCAGCCGGACCGGGTGGTGTTCGCCAACGGCTCAGAGGAAGAGGCCGGCCGGCTGTGCGAGCAACTCGAGGCAGCGGGCACCTTCAGGCGGCTCGACGACAAGAAGAAGCCGAACTCCTACCTGGCGCTGTCTGACCCATCCGATGTGGCGCGTGTGGAATCGCGCACCTTCATCTGTTCAGAGCGCGAAATCGACGCCGGTCCCACCAACAACTGGATGGACCCGGCCGAGATGCGCGGCATCATGACCGATCTGTACCGCGGCTGTATGCGCGGACGCACCTTGTACGTAGTGCCGTTCTGCATGGGCCCGCTCGGCGCCGAGGATCCCAAGCTCGGTGTCGAGATCACCGACTCCGAATATGTGGTGGTGTCCATGCGCACGATGACCCGGATGGGCCAGGCGGCGCTGGACAAGATCGGCGAGGACGGCTTCTTCGTGAAGGCGCTGCATTCAATCGGTGCGCCTCTGGAGCCCGGCCAGAAGGATGTGCCGTGGCCGTGCAACGACACCAAGTACATCAGCCATTTCCCCGAGAGCCGCGAGATCTGGAGCTACGGATCGGGCTACGGCGGAAACGCGCTGCTGGGCAAGAAGTGTTACTCACTGCGCATCGCGTCGGCGATGGCGCACGACGAGGGCTGGCTCGCCGAGCACATGCTGATCCTCAAGCTGATCTCGCCGGAGAACAAGTCGTACTTCATCGCCGCGGCGTTCCCGTCGGCGTGCGGCAAGACCAACCTCGCGATGCTGCAGCCGACGATTCCCGGTTGGCGCGCCGAGACCATCGGCGACGACATCGCGTGGATGCGGTTCGGCAAGGACGGCCGGCTCTACGCGGTGAACCCCGAGTTCGGCTTCTTCGGCGTCGCGCCCGGCACCAACTGGAAGTCCAACCCGAACGCGATGAAGACCATCGCTGCCGGGAACACCGTCTTCACCAACGTCGCGCTGACCGACGACAACGACGTGTGGTGGGAGGGCCTGGAGGGCGAACCCGACCACCTCATCGACTGGAAGGGCAACGACTGGATCCTGCGCGAGACGGAAAGCAAGGCGGCCCATCCCAACTCGCGCTACTGCACCCCGATGTCCCAATGCCCGACGCTGGCCCCCGAATGGGATGACCCACAGGGCGTTCCGATCTCGGCGATCCTGTTCGGTGGCCGCCGCAAGACCACGGTCCCGCTGGTGACGCAGGCCCGTGACTGGCAGCACGGCGTGTTCATCGGCGCCACGCTGGGTTCCGAGCAGACCGCGGCCGCCGAAGGCAAGGTCGGCACCGTCCGGCGTGACCCGATGGCGATGCTGCCGTTCCTCGGCTACAACGTCGGCGACTACTTCGCGCACTGGATCGACATCGGCAAGAACGCCGACGAGTCGAAGATGCCGAAGATCTTCTTCGTCAACTGGTTCCGCCGCGGCGGCGACGGCCGCTTCCTGTGGCCGGGCTTCGGCGAGAACAGCCGCGTGATGAAGTGGATCATCGACCGCATCGAGCACAAGGCCGACGGCAAGACCACGCCGATCGGCATCGTGCCCACCGCCGCGGACATGGACCTCGAGGGCCTCGACGTGGACGCCGCAGACGTCGACGAGGCACTGGCCGTGAACGCCGCCGAGTGGCGCGCCGAGCTGCCGCTGATCGAGGAGTGGTTCGAGTTCGTCGGCGAGAAGCTGCCGACCGGCATCAAGGACGAGTTCGACGCCCTGAAGCACCGGTTGGCTGAAGCCGACTAAGCACGAACAGACGTAAAAGGCCCCCGAATGTTGTTGGTCTCGCGGGCTTTTACGTCTGGTCGTGCAAGAGCTGGGCGCGGGCCTGGTCGATCTGGTCGAACGCGTACGCCACCATCGCGGCGCTAGTCATATTTTTGCCTGTGCGAGCGAGTGATTCGAAGGTCGCGTCACCAAGAACTTCGCGCAGGTGGGTGATCGTTCTATTGAACTCGGGTAGGCCCGTGCTCGCGAGGGGAGTGGCGGCGAATCCGCAGATCGTGGCAGCTGAATCGTAGTGTCCAAGTCGGTCGAAGAGGGCTGCGAGAATCGCCAGCGGGTTCGGCAAGAGCCAGAAACTGCCGGAGTTGTGATAGTGGCGGATCGCGAGGGTTATGAAGTCGAAGGCTTCCGCGCGGTTTCCGTTGTTGGCCGCCACTCTGGACAGGCTGACCGCGAGGCTGGACTCCATGTGCCGGTTACCGCTGTCCCGAGCGATTGTCAGGCCCCGGCGGAGGGCTTCATATGCGGAGGCGGGATCATCATCGCGGTAGGCGACGCCGTATGCGAGGAGCGCTGCCGACCTCGCATGCGGATTGTCGGTGGCGTCGGCGGCACCAAGTAAATCCACCGAGGCCGCCATCGCCTCGTCACGTGCGCCGGCACGCGCCAACGCCATTGCCAAGCATGCGCGGGTGAAGGTATGGGTGCCCTCCGCACGCGCGATGATGTTGCGACACAACTCCACCCATCGCTTCGGCTCACCTTTCGATATGTACGCACCGCCAAGATACGCTTCGACCTCGAACGGAACCGCGTCGAATCGCTCGCTCTTCGTAAGTGCCCGAACGGTATCGAGAAAGCGGACGGCTTCGTCCAACCGACCGGACCACGCGGGGCCTATCGACGCCATTGCATAAAGCTGGGCCAGCCGCCGATGGTCGTAGGTCCGCGCGGGTTCGATGAGTTCCTCGGCCCACGTGCCGGGTTCGTACTGTTCGACCCAGCAACCGAGAAGTGTTGCGTATACGGCGATAGCGGCTGCAGTGTCCAGATCGGAACGGTCCGCGGCCCATCGGAACGCGGCACGCAGGTTGGCGAGTTCCACGGTGAACCATGTATAGGCGTCGCGTTGTCGCGGACCGTCCCACGAGGCCAGCACACTGGCTTCCAGCCCCGCGAAGTAGCGAGCAAGCGCATCGCGGGCAGTTTCGGCCTCGCCTGAGACCACGAGTTGTTCTTCGCCGAACTGGCGAATGGTCTCCAGCATCAAAAACCGTGTCCGCGCGGTCAACCGGTCGGCGACGAGAAGTGACTTTCGGACCAAGGCGTCAAGCAAGTCCAAGGTAGCGAACTTGTCGTCGGATCCAGCTACCGCGCAGGCGCCTGCGAGATCAAAACCGCCAGCGAACACTGAACACCAGGCCAACAAGTGCTTTTCGGCGTCGTCGAGCAGGTCGTAGGACCACTGCACCGCGTGGCGCAACGTTTGGTGGCGCTCCAGTCCACGCCGAGATCCGATCAGGAGTCGGAACCGGTCGTCGAGCCGGTCCCTCAGTTCAGTGACAGTCATCGACTGCATCCGTGACGCAGCCAACTCAATGGCCAACGGGATGCCGTCAAGGCGTCGGCAGATTTCCACCACCGAATCGTCGCCTTCGGTCAGCAGGATGCCCGATGTCACTGCGCGAGCGCGCTCGACGAACAACGTTGCCGCACTTGAGTCGACGTCCAGTGAGGGCACGGCCCAGAGTTGTTCATCGGTGACCCGTAAGCCCTCCCGACTGGTGGCCAGGATTTTCACTGTCGCCGAGCGGGCCAGGATCGACTCGATCATGTCCGCCGCGGCGTCCAGGACATGTTCGCAGTTGTCGAACACCAGCAGCCGCGTCCTGCCGTCCAATGCTGCGGCGACGCTGTCGGTCATGCCCATGTCCGGTTGCTGAGTGATGCCCAGCACGGCGGCGACCGCATCCGGCACCGCAGCTGGATCCCCCACCGCGGCAAGCTCGATCACCCACGCGCCATCGATGAACGCGTCCGCCAGCCGATGGGCAACCTCCAACGCAAGCCGCGTCTTACCGACCCCGCCGACGCCGGTGAGCGTCACCAGGCGGTGCGTCTTCAGCGCGATCTCCAATTCGGCCAGTTCCGCCTCCCGTCCAACGAAACTCGACGTCAGTAGCCTTAGGTTTCCCGGCGTCGGATCGACTGTCTTCAATGGTGGGAACTCAGTGCGCAGCCCGTCGGCTCTGACTTGGAAGACGTCGACCGGTTTGGCGATGTCCCGTAATCGCCTCGTTCCCAACGACATCAGATCGATCCCACTGATCAGTCCGGCCGTCGCACCGTCAAGCAGGATCTGTCCGCCGTGGCCGGCTGCCATCACCCGCGCGGTGCGGTTGAGCACGGTGCCGAAGTAGTCATCTCCCCGTAGCTCTGCCTCGCCGGTAGCGATGCCCATCCGCACCGGCAACTCCAGCGCCCGCTGCGCGGCCACTGCAGCGTCGACGGCCGACCGCGGAGAGGCGAAGACCGCGCACATCCCGTCGCCGGTGTAGTTGAACACCGAGCCCTGGTGTGCCTCAACGGTTTCACGCAAAACGCAGTTGTGGGCCTCCAGCGCATCCCGCATCGCATCCGGGTCGGCCTCCCACCGCCGAGTCGACCCCTCGATATCGGTGAAAAGAAAAGTGAGAACGGTCATGGAGCTTCGTCCTCGTGCAGAAGCTCGGCCCGCACCCGGTCGATCTGGTCGAGGGCGTAGGCGGCCTTGGCGGCGTTCGTCATGTTTGCACCGACCCGGGCGAAAGACTCGTAGGGCTCGTCGCCGAGAACCTCACGCAGATGCGCGGTCGCCGCGACGATCTCGGGAAAAGTCGCCAGCGCCACGGGCGTGTCGGCAAAGCCGCTGATAATAGCGGCCGGCTCATGGTGCCCGAGCCGGTCGAACAACGCGGTAAGGATGCCCAGCGAGCCCGAGACATATGAGAGGCTGCCGGAGTCGTAGTAATTGCCGATCGCCAAGGCCAGGAATCCCAGGGCATCCACCGGGTCGGCGTGAGTGGCCGCCACGCTCGACAGGTTCTGCGCTAAGACCGACTCCATCTGTCGGCAGCCGCTGGCTCGGGCGATTTCTAGGCCGCGGCGGAGCGCCTCGTAGGCGGCGGCAGGCTCGGTTCTCCCGTGGGTCTGCCCATACGCGAGAAGTGCTCCGGAGACGGCGGCGGGGTTCACGGCCGTCGCGGCCCGCGTGAACAAGTCTTCCGAAACGGCCAGCGCCTCGTCCTGCGCGCCTGCGAAATTCAACGCGAAGACGAGAGCTGGCTCAATGTATCCACCACGCCCCCCGGATCTTGCGATCACGTCGCGGCACCACTCGACGCACCCCTCGGCGCTAACTGCGGTCAGGTACCCGCCGCCGAGAATGGCCTCGAACTCGACGGGGATGCTCTCAAAGTTGCCGCCGGCGATTGCTCTCTGGCCCGCGTCGATGTAGAGCAGGAAGTCGTCAGTTCGACCGGTCATGTAACAGACGGCCGCGACGATGTAGAGCTGGGCAAGACGCGGGTGGCCAGCGGCTCTGGCAGGTTCAATGAGTTCCTCTGCCCACGTGCCGGGTTCGTACTGCTGGACCCAGTAACCCAGGAAGGTGGCGTACGCGGCAATAGCGGCGGCGGTGTCGAGATCAACTTGGTCCGCCGCCCATCGAAACGCGGTGCGGAGGTTCGCCAACTCGACGGCGAACCAGTCGTAGGCCTCGCACTGTCGTGGACTGTCCCACAGCTCGATCACGCTGGGTTCCCGTCCCGCGAAATACCGGGCGTGCGCGTCGCGCGTCTCCGCAGCCAAATCGTCGAGGACGAGTTGTTCTTCAGCGAATTGGCGGATTGTCTCCAGCATCGAGAATCGGGTCCGAGTCGACAACCGATCTGTGTTCAGCAGTGATTTGCGCACCAACGCATCGAGAAGGTCCAGTGTTTCAAGTTCGTCATCGGAGCCCGTCACCGCGCACGCTTCGGCTAGATCGAATCCGCCAGCGAACACCGAACACCTTGCCAACGACGCCTTTTCGGCCCCGCCGAGCAGATCGTAGGACCACTGCACCGCGTGTCGCAGGGTCTGGTGGCGTTCGAGGCCACGCCGCGACCCCACCAGCAACCGGAAGCGGTCGTCCAGCCGGTCGCGTAGCTCGGTCGGGGTCATCGACACCATCCGCGACGCGGCCAACTCGATCGCCAGCGGCATACCGTCGAGGCGACGACAGATCTCGATCACAGCCTGCACGTCATGGCCATCGGCGAACGAGATGCCGTGCGCGACACCGGTGGCACGCTCAACGAACAGTGCTGCGGCTGCGGATTCGATGCCCCGCTCGAGGTCCAGTGAGGGCACCGACAATAGCTGCTCTTCGGCCAGGCGCAGGCCCTCCCGGCTGGTCGCCAGGATTCTCACCGTCTCCGAGTTGGCGAGGATCGCGTCGATCATGTCTGCCGCAGCGTCCAGAACGTGTTCGCAGTTGTCGAACACCAGCAGCCGAGCGCGACCCTCCAGCGCCGCGGCGACACTGTCGGCCAGATTCATCGTCGGCTGCTGCACGATGCCGAGCACCGCGGCCACCGCCTCGGGCACCGCGGCGGGGTCGGCGACCGCGGCCAACTCGATCACGAACACCCCGTCAGGGAAGTCGGTCGCTGACCGTGCTGCCACCTCCAGCGCCAGACGTGTCTTGCCCACTCCGCCGACACCGGTCAACGTCACCAAGCGATGGGCCTTCAGCACCGCTAGCACCTCGGTCACTTCGGACTCTCGACCCACGATGGTGGTGGCCTGCGGACGTAGGTTTCCCGGAGTCGAATCGAGCGTTTTCAGGGGCGGGAACTCGGTGCGCAGGCCTTCGGCTTGGACTTGGAAGACGTCGACCGGTTTGGCGATGTCGCGTAACCGCCTCGGCCCCAACGAAATCAGGTCAACCCCGCTGAGCAGACCCGCCGTCGCGCCATCGAGCAGGATCTGGCCGCCGTGGCCTGCGGCCATCACCCGGGCGGTGCGGTTGAGGACCGTGCCGAAGTAATCACCTTCCCGCAGTTCGGCCTCACCAGTGGCGATGCCCATCCGCACCGGCAGCTCCAGGGCCCGTTGCGCGGCGATCGCGGCATCGACGGCCGAACGGGGAGAGGCGAACACGGCGCACATACCGTCGCCGGTGTAGTTGAAGACCGTGCCGTCGTGCGCGGCAACCGTTTCACGCAACACCTGGTTGTGGGCGTCCAGCGCAACCCGCATTGCGTCCGGATCGGCCTCCCAGCGCCGCGTAGATCCCTCGATGTCCGTGAACAAGAAGGTGAGAACGCTCATGAGGACTCGCCCGCTTGCAGAAGGTGGGCACGCGCGAGGTCGATCTGTTCAAGCGCATACATCGCCATTGTGGCGTTGGTCATTGCCGCCCCTACCCGAGCCAACGACTCGTGGGCCTGGTCGCCGAGGACTTCGCGAAGATGGGCGATCGTAGCGGTGATCTCAGGAAAAGCCATGCGAGTCAACGGGTCGGACGCGAACGCGGCAATGGTGGCCGCAGGTTCGTAGTGACCCAGTCGGTCTAATGCGACGGCGAGAATGGCAAGCGGGCTACGCGACGTCGCGATGTTGCCCGAGTCCTGGTAGTTGTGTATCGCCAGCGCGAGGTGTTCGAACGCCGATTGCTGGGCGCCGTGCTGCACCTCGAGGTGCGACAGAGTAACCGCGATGTGGGATTCGTTGAACCGGTTGCCGCTGTCCTGAGCGACTTTCAACGACCGCCGGAGCGCCGCGAGTGCTATCGCTGGGTCGGCGTAACGGTGGACTAGTCCCTGTGCGAGAAGCGTGTGCGACAGCGAATGCGGATTTCGTGTGGCCTCGGCATCGGCGACGACACCGCGCGAGACAGATATTGCCTCGTCCGCGGCGCCGGCGAGCGCTAGCGACATCGCCAAGGATGCCCTGGCGTGTCCATGGCTGTCGTCATCACGGTGTTCGAGTTGTATGCGACACGCGTCGGCCCAGCGTTCGGGCTGACCGACGGCTATGTACGGACTGCCATGATAGGCGCCATATCCGAACGGAAAGTCGTCGAAATATCCAGTGCTGATGAGGCGCTGAGCACTCTCGCTGTGCTGGAAAGCGTCGTCGATTCGGCCGAGGAGGTATACCTGCGTCGCCGTAACATGGAGTGCCGCGAGGCGGTGATGTTCAACGGCTCGCGCGGGTTCGATGAGCTCCTCTGCCCACGACACCGGTTCGTACTGTTCGACCAGCGTGCCAAGGAACGCTGCATACATCGCAATCGTGGCGGCCGTATCGAGGTCGTCGTGGTCGGCGGCCCAGCGGAATGCGGCACGCAGATTGGCCAACTCGAGCCCAAACCAGCCGTAGGCCTCGCGCTGGCGTGGACTGTCCCACAGCGCAAGCACGTCGGCTTCCCGTCCGGCGAAGTAGCGCGCATGCGCGTCGCGGGTGGCCTCGGCATCGTCGGAGGCTACAAGTTGTTCCTCGGCGAACTGACGGATGGTCTCCAGCATCGAGTATCGGGTGCGGGCCGACGACCGGTCGACGACCACTAGCGATTTGCGCACAAGCGCGTCGAATAGGTCCAGTGTGGCCAGTTCGTCGTTCCCCGTCACGGCGCAGGCGCCGTCTAGGTCGAACCCGCCTGCGAACACCGAACATTTCGCAAGGAGTACCTTTTCGGCGTCGTCGAGCAGGTCATGCGACCACTGGACTGCGTGGCGCAGTGTTTGGTGCCGCTCCAGCCCGCGGCGTGACCCGACGAGAAGGCGAAAGCGATCGTCGAGCCGATCGCGCAAGTCCATTCCTGTCATCGAGACCATTCGGGATGCGGCCAGCTCGATCGCCAGAGGAATGCCATCAAGCCGCTGGCATATCTCCACGACTGCGCTCGCCTCATCAGGCGTGGCCAATGAGACGTCGGGCGACACCGCCTGCGCCCGGTCTATAAACAATGTTGCGGCGGCAGACTCGGCTCCGGTCTGTACATCTAGCGACGGCACCGGCCACAGCTGTTCGTCGCCGAGGCGGAGTCCTTCCCGGCTGGTGCAAAGGATTTTCACCGTGTCCGAACGTGTCAGGATCGCCTCGATGATGTCGGCGGCGGCGTCGAGCACGTGTTCGCAGTTGTCGAAGATCAGCAGCCGCGTCCTGCCTTCCAATGCTGCGGCGACGCTGTCGGCCATGCTCAAGCCGGCTTGCTGGGTGATGCCGAGCACGGCGGCGACGGCGTCGGGAACCGCGGCGGGACCCCCGACCGCGGCAAGCTCGATCACCCACACGCCGTCTAGGTAGTTGTTGGCCAGCCTGTTCGCGACCTCTAACGCAAGCCGGGTCTTGCCGACCCCGCCGACGCCGGTGAGCGTCACTAACCGGTGTGCTTTCAGCGCTGTTTCCAGCTCGGCCAGTTCTGCCTCGCGCCCGACGAAACTTGTGGTCGGTGGCCTCAAATTTCCCGGCGTCGGATCAACGGTCTTCAACTGTGGAAACTCGCTGCGCAGGCCGTCGGCTTGGACTTGGAAGACGTTGACCGGCTTGGCGATGTCGCGTAAGCGCCTCGGCCCCAACGAGATCAGATCGATCCCGCTGATCAGAGCAGCCGTCGCTCCGTCTAGCAGGATCTGACCGCCGTGGCCCGCCGACATCACCCGCGCGGTGCGGTTGAGCACGGTGCCGAAGTACTCGCCACCCCGCAGTTCGGCTTCGCCGGTGGCGATGCCCATGCGCACTGGCAGCTCCAGTGCGCGCTGCGCGGCAATCGCGGCGTCGACGGCCGCTCGCGGCGAGGTGAACACCGCGCACATCCCGTCGCCGGTGTAATTGAAGGCGGCGCCGTCGTGTGCATCAATGGCCTCGCGCAGGGTTTCGTTGTGGGCCGCGAGCGCGACCCGCATCGCCTCCGGATCGGCCTCCCACCGCCGAGTCGAACCCTCGATGTCCGTGAACAGGAATGTGAGAACGCTCATGACGACTCGTCCATGTGCAGCAGGTCGGCGCGCGCCTGGTCGATCTGTTCGAACGCGTAACTCACCATCTTGGCGTTGGTCATGTCTTTGCCGTCACTGGCCAATGATTCGTACTCGTCGCCGAGAACTTCGCGCAGGTGGGTAGTGGTGTCTTGGAATTCGGGGACGGACACACGCACGAGAGGGGTAGCGGCGAATCCAGTGATGGTGGCCGCCTTTTCGTAGTACCCGAGTCGGTCGAAGAACGCGGCGAGTACTGCTAGCGGCTGCTGTATGAGAGAGACATTGCCAGAGTCATGGTAGTAGCGGATGGCCAGCACTAAGAAGTCGAAAGCGTCCGTGGGGTCACCCTCTGTCGCTGCGAGCCTCGACAGGTTGATCGCAATCTGTGACTCAGCCCATTTATTTCCGCTGTCGTGAGCGATTCTGAGGGCTCGGCGGAGGCCTTCGTAAGCCGCAAGGGGGGCGATGTGTCGGCGGACGCCCCAATAGGCGAGAAGGGTGAAACAGGCCAGGTGGGGATTGTCGGTAGAGTTGGCGGCGGCCAGCAGCTCTTCAGAGGCTGCGAGGGCCTCGTCATCTGCACCGGCGCTGGTGGACGCGATAGCCAGGCAAGCGCGCGTTAGGGGATAAGCGCCCGGTTCTCGTTCGATTATGTTGCGGCACCAATCGGCCCACCGCTCGGGCTCACCCAAGTGGACGTACGTGCCACCGAGCAACGCTTCGAACTCGAATGGGACTTCGTCGAAACGTCCGCTCGCAATGGCAACGTGGTGGGCGTCATTGTATCGAAACGCGTCATCCACCCGTCCCGTCGAATAACACTGCGTTGCCATCGCGTACAGCTGGGCCAGCCGTCGGTGGTCGACGGCCTTCGCCGACTCGACGAGCTCTTCGGCCCACCCGACGGGTTCGAATTGTCCGATCCAGAATCCGAGGAACGTTGCGTAGATGGCGATGGGCGCTGCGGTGTCGAGATCGTGATGGTCGGCGGCCCAGCGAAATGCGGTTCGTAGATTTGCAAGCTCGATGTTCAACCAGTTGTACGCTTCTCGTTGCCGTGGACTGTCCCACAGCGCAAGGACGTCGGCTTCCCGGCCCGCGAAGTACTTAGCGTGCGCGTTACGGGCATCATCGCTCTCACCCGAAGCCACTAGATGCTCGTCGGCGAACTGTCGAATGGTCTCCAACATCGAAAAGCGGGCGTGCGCGGAGGATCTGTCGGCGGTCAGAAGCGACTTGCGGGTCAGGGCATCGAGTAGGTCCAGTGTGGCGAATTCGTCACCGGAGCCTGTCACGGCGCAGGCGCCGTCTATCTCGAACCCGCCGGCGAACACCGAACACATCGCCAACACAGACTGTTCGGCATCGTCGAGCAGATCGAAGGACCATTGGACTGCATGACGCAACGTTTGGTGTCGTTCCAGGCCGCGCCGCGATCCGACAAGCAGCCGGAACCGATCATCGAGCCGATCTCGCACGTCGCTGACCGTCATGGACTGCAGCCGGGATGCGGCCAACTCGATCCCAAGTGGAATCCCGTCCAGGCGACGGCAGATCTCCACCACCGCGCTGGCGTCGTCAGATCTCGACAGTGAAATGGTCGGGGCGACCGCCTGAGCGCGCTCCACGAACAATGTCGCCGCCGCCGAGTCGACTCCCGTGTTTACCAATGACGGCACCGGCCATAGTTGTTCGTCGGCCGAGCGCAGTCCCTCGCGGCTGGTGGCCAGAACTTTCACCGTCACCGAGCGCGACAGAATTGAATCAATCATGTCGGCAGCGGCGTCCAGGACGTGTTCACAGTTGTCGAACACCAGCAGCCTGGATCGGCCCTCCATCGCCGCAGCCACGCTCTCCGCCACACTCAGTCCCGGCTGCTGAGTGACGCCGAGAACGGCCGCGACCGCCTCGGGCACCGCGGCCGGGTCGCCGACCGCCGCCAGTTCGATCACGAACACACCGTCGGGAAAGTGGGCGGCCGATCGGGCGGCCAACTCCAGAGCCAGCCGTGTCTTGCCGACCCCGCCGACACCGGTGAGTGTGACCAGGCGATGCGCTTTCAGCGCTGTTTCGAGTTCGGTCAGTTCCGACTCGCGGCCAATGAAACTCGTGGTCGGTGGGCGAAGATTTCCTGGTGTCCGATCGACGGTCTTCAGTGGTGGGAACTCGGCCAGCAGGCCTTCGGCTCGGACTTGGAAGACGTCGACCGGTTGGGCGATGTCCCGTAACCGCCGCGGCCCCAACGACATCAGGTCGACCCCGCTAATCAGCCCGGCGGTCGCGCCGTCGATCAGGATCTGACCGCCATGGCCCGCAGCCATCACCCGGGCGGTGCGATTGAGCACCGTCCCGTTGTAGTCGTCACCACGTAACTCCGCCTCGCCCGTCGCAATGCCCATTCGGACTGGCAGTTCCAGCGACCGCTGCGCTGCCATCGCGGCGTCGACCGCCGACCGCGGTGACGCGAACACAGCGCACATCCCGTCGCCGGTGTAGTTGAACACCTCGCCCTCGTTGGCTGCGACAGTCTCACGCAAGACTCGGTTATGGGCCTCCAGCGCAACTCTCATCACGTCCGGGTCGGCCTCCCACCGCCGCGTCGACCCCTCGATGTCGGTGAACAGGAACGTGAGCACGCTCATGACGACTCGTCCGCCTGCAGAAGAGTGGCGCGCGCGAGGCCGATCTGCTCGAGGGCGTAGTTCGCGATGGCGGCATTAGTCATGGCCGCACCCGAATGGGCCAAGGACTCGTACGTCTTGTCGCCGAGTACTTCGCGCAGATGGGTAATCGTGTCCTCGATCTCCGGGAAATAGACTCGCGCGAAGGTTGTCGTGGAGAAACCACTTATCGTCGCTGCGGGATCGTGGTGTCCCAGGCGGTCGAGGTAGTTCGCCAACACTGCCATGGCCTGAGGTAGAAGAGAGTGATTGCCGGCGTTGAAGTAATTGCGGATCGATGTCGCGATGTAGTCGAAGGTCTCCGTGGGGTCACGGTGCCTCGCTGCGAGTCGAGACAGATTCCCGGTGTGGTACGTCTCAAGCAGCCGATTGCCGGTGTCCCGCGCAATCTTCGCTCCTAGACGATGTGCCTCAAACGCGCCATCGGGATCCGTGTTGTGGCGGGCATAGCCGTACGCGATGAGCGCCCAGCAGACGAATGCGGGATTTTGAGTGACGCTGTCGGCGTCGCGAAGAGGTTCGGAGGCCTCGATCGCCTCATCCGTGGCGCCTATCATTGCCAGCGACATCACCAGGTGGGCCCGGGTCAAGATGTGCGCATCCGCGCTCGCTGCTAATGTGTCGCGGCACATCTCAATCCATCGATGAGGCTCACCCGTTAGGACATAGACCCCGCCTAGCTCGGACGGGATATCAAACGGCACCGCGTCGTAGCGTCCGCTCTCGATTGCTTGCAGGCCCGCCTCGGCGTAGACGACTCCCTCGTCGAGACGAATGGCCGAGTAGCACCTGGCGGCCACCGCATAAAGCTGGGCCAGCCGTCGGTGTTCGACCTTGCGCGCGGGCTCAATGATTTCCTCCGCCCACGCACCGGGTTCAAACTGTTCGACCCAAGATCCGAGAATCGATGCACATACTGCGATCGCCGCGGCGGAGTCGAGATCGTCGTGGTCGGCCGCCCATCGGAAGGCAGCGCGGAGATTCGCCAACTCACGGGTGAACCATTCGTACGACTCCCGTTGTCGTGCACTGTCCCATTGGGCGAGCACGTCGGCTTCCCGACCCGCGAAATAGCGTGAATGTGCAGTACGAACGTCGTCGGCCTCGCCCGAAGCCACGAGTTGTTGTTCGGCGAATTGGCGGATGGTTTCGAGCATCGAAAATCGGGTCCGCGCCGATGACCGGTCAGCGACCAGAAGTGACTTGCGGACCAAAGCGTCGAGCAGGTCCAGGGTGGCGAACTCGTCGTCGGCCGCCGTGACGGCGCGCGCGCTCGCCAGATCGAATCCTCCCGCGAACACCGAACAGCGGTTGAGCAACGCCTTTTCAGATTCGTCCAGCAAGTCATATGACCACTGCACAGCGTGGTGCAGTGTCTGGTGACGCTCCAGCCCGCGTCGCGACCCGACCAGCAGCCGGAACCGGTCGTCGAGGCGATCACGCACCTCGGTCACGGTCATCGACAACATTCGTGAGGCCGCCAATTCGATTGCCAATGGAATCCCGTCGAGACGGCGGCAGATCTCGACGACGGCGCTCGCGCTGTCATCTGCGCTCAACGCGATCTCTGGTGCCATGTGCTGGGCCCGCTCGTTGAACAGGGTCGCTGCCTCCGAATCGACTCCGGAGTTCACGTCGAGTGCCGGTACCGGCCAAAGTTGTTCGTCGGCAACCCCGAGTCCTTCACGGCTCGTGACGAGTATGCGCACCGTCGACGAATGCTGAAGGATCGTCTCTATCAAGTCCGCCGCCGCGTCGAGCACGTGCTCGCAGTTGTCGAAGACCAACAGTCGTGACCTGCCCTCCATTACTGACGCGATGCTGTCCGACAGACTCAGCCCAGGCTGAGGGGTGATTCCGAGTGCGGCGGCAGTCGCCTCAGGGACTGAGGCCGGATCGCCGACCGGGGCCAGCTCGATCACCCAAACCCCATCGGGGAAGGCGGATCTCAGGCGCTCGGCGACCTCCAAGGCGAGCCGCGTCTTTCCGACGCCGCCGACGCCGGTCAAGGTCACCAACCGGTTTGCTTTGATAGTGGTTTCCAACTCAGCGACGGCCATTTCGCGGCCGACGAAGCTGGTGGTCTGCGGTTTGAGATTGCCCGGCGTTGAATCGAGCGTCTTCAGCGGCGGGAATTCGGTCCGCAGTCCGTCGGCTCGAACTTGGAACAACTCCACTGGCCTCGCGATGTCCCGTAACCGGCGGGGCCCAAGTTCAATGAGGTCGACCCCGGTTATTAGCTCCGCCGTAGCGCCGTCGAGGAGAATCTGACCGCCGTGCCCTGCTGCCATTACTCTTGCCGTCCGGTTGAGCACCGTGCCGAAGTAATCCGCGCCGCGCAGCTCGGCTTCGCCGGTGGCGATGCCGATCCGCACCGGCAACTCGAGTTCCCGCTGGGCGGCCACCGCGGCGTCGACGGCGGCGCGCGGGGAGGTGAATACCGCGCACATCCCGTCGCCGGTGTAGGTGAAGACGTGCCCGTGGTGGCTCTTGACTGCCTCGCGGAGTACGTGATTGTGCATCTCCAGGGCGGACTGCATCGCTTCGGCGTCGGCCTCCCACCGCCGCGTCGAGCCTTCGATATCCGTGAACAGGAAGGTCATGATGCCTGTCGGCGGGCGTGGCGCTTCCTCGTTGAGCACGACTCACCCCCGATCCCCCGGCGACCTAATCGTAGGTTCGTACTGCGAAAACCGGGCCAAGACCAGGGCTCTTGACGCCTGTCAAGTCCGTCGTCGTAGAGTCGGCGCATGCAGATTCGCGAGCATGCCGAGGCCAACCCCGACAAGCCGGCCGTCATCATCCATCCGTCGGGGACGGTGCTGACATTCGCCGAGCTCGAGGCCCGTGCCAACCGGCTCGCCCATTTCTTCCGCAGGCACGGTCTGCGGGAGGGCGACGCCGTCGCCATCTTGATGGAGAACAACGAGCACTTCCACGCCGTCATGTGGGCGGCGCGCCGCTGCGGTCTTTACTACGTGCCGATCAACACGCACCTGACTGCGGCCGAGGCGGCCTACATCATCGACAACAGCAGCGCCAAGGCCATCGTGGGCTCGGCCGCACTGCGAAAGACCCTTGAGGGCCTTGCCGAGCACACACAGCCCGACTGGCGAATCATTGCCGACGACGATCTGGACGGCTGGCATCGCTATCCCGACTGCGTAGCCGATCAACCCGATACGCCGATCGACGATGAGATCGAAGGTGACCTGCTGCAGTACTCATCGGGCACCACCGGCCGCCCGAAGGGCATAAGGCGCGAACTCTCGCATCTCCCGCCCGCCGAAGTGCCCGGATTGATGGCGGGTTTGGTCGGCTTCTGGCTGGATCCCGAGGCCGTCTACATCAGCCCGGCGCCGCTGTACCACACCGCGCCGTCGGTGTGGTCGATGCAGATTCAAAGCGCAGGCATCACGACTGTCGTCATCGAGAAGTTCGACGCCGAGGGCTGTCTTGATGCCATCCAGCGTCACCGCGTCACCCACGGCCAGTTCGTTCCCGTGATGTTCACCCGAATGCTGAAACTGCCGGAGGCCGTGCGGAGTTCGTACGACCTCTCGAGCCTGAAGCGCGCGATGCACGCGGCGGCGCCATGTCCGGTCGAGATCAAGAAGCAGATGATGGGCTGGTGGGGGCCGATCGTCGACGAGTACTACGCGTCCTCCGAGGCGATCGGGTCGACACTGATCACCGCCGAGGATTGGCTGGCGCACCCCGGCTCGGTCGGCAAGCCGATGATGGGTGCCCTACACATCCTCGACGAGGACGGCAACGTGCTGCCGCCGGGCGAGGCAGGGGAGATCTACTTCGAGGGCGGCTTCGATTTCGAGTACCTCAACGACGCGGAGAAGACAGCCAAGTCACGCGACACGCACGGCTGGAAGACCGTCGGCGACATCGGCTATCTCGACGAAGAGGGATACCTCTACCTGACCGACCGGCGGCACCACATGATCATCTCCGGCGGGGTGAACATCTACCCGCAGGAGGCGGAGAACATGCTCGTGATCCATCCCAAGGTGATGGACGCCGCGGTGTTCGGCGTCCCGGACGACGAGATGGGCCAGAGCGTCAAGGGCGTCGTGCAGACAGTAGACGCCGCCGACGCCACCGACGAGTTCGCCAACGAGCTACTGGGCTGGCTTCGGGATCGGTTGGCGCACTACAAATGTCCGCGGTCGATCTCGTTCGAGACGCAGTTGCCGCGCACCGATACCGGCAAGCTGTACAAGCAGGAGCTGATAAACAAGTACTCGTGAGTGCCGTCGAACTTGCGGAGGGCGTGGTCATCGCCGTCGGATCGCCTTTCGACGACGCGACTTTCACCCTGACCGAAGACGACTGCGACGACCGCCGCGTCATCACGGTTCCGTCAGTGCCCTACGCGCTCGCCGAACTCACCGAGCGCTGCCAACGCTGGCCGCAGGCGGCCGCCGTCTGCGACGACGTGCTGCGCTCGATCGATCCGGCCGCACCTACCCGAGTCGGCGTCATCACCGAATCGCTGGCGTACTCGACGCTGCAGTCGGGGCAGGAGTTCGCGCGATGGCTGGCGGAACGCGGGCCCGCCACCGTCCCCGACATCCCCGATCCCGTGCAGGCCGACCGGGACGGCGACCGCCTGCACGTCCGGTTCAACCGGCCGCAGCGGCACAACGCGTTCTCCACCGACATGCGCGCCGCACTGCTCGAGGCGCTCGAGGTCGCGCGTCTCGACCCGTCGATCACCGAAGTGGTGCTCACCGGCAACGGCCCGTCGTTCTGCAGCGGCGGCGACCTGGCCGAGTTCGGCACGTTCGCCGATCCAGCCAGCGCGCATCTTGCCCGCACCCGGTACAGCCCGGCGCTGGTGCTCGACGAGCTGACCGCGCGTCTGGGTCGCAACTGCCGCGCCGAGGTGCACGGCCAGGTGCTGGGCAGCGGGCTGGAGATGGCCGCCTACTGCGGATGGGTGCAGGCGCATCCCGATGCCGTGCTGGGCCTGCCCGAACTGAGCCTCGGCTTGATCCCCGGCGCGGGCGGCACCGTCAGCATCACCCGGCGCATCGGCCGATGGCGGACGGCATATCTGGTGCTGTCGGGCCGGACGATCGATCCGCCGACGGCTCTGCGGTGGGGTTTGGTCGACGAGCATTCAGTGATTTCGGCGCGTTTAGTAGCGCTGAGCGAGACTAACCGCGCCGAAATCGCATAAGTGGCAGGCTGGCAGGCATGGGGTTGCCGAGCATGCGACCCACTGGCTGGTTCCAAGTCGCCTGGAGCGCCGATCTCGAGGTCGGCGACGTCATGGCGCTGCACTACTTCGGCGAAGACCTGGTCGCGTTCCGCGATCTCAACGGTGTGGTCCGTGTGCTCGATGCGCATTGCAGGCACCTCGGTGCCGATCTGTCCCACGGCGGCTGCGTCGTCGAGGGCGGCATTCAATGTCCGCTGCACGGCTGGGTGTGGAGCGGCGCCGACGGCCGCAACGTTCGCATTCCCTACGAACAGTGTCCTGTCGACGACCGGAGGGTGCGGTGCTGGGCCGCCACCGAACTCAACGAATGCATCTACATCTGGCACGGGGTCAAGCAGTCAGACCCGCTCTGGCCGGTGCCGGACATGTACCAAGAGCTCAACGGCCCGGTCGGACGCATTACTTCCGACCCATCGGGCCCGAGCAGAAACAGTTCTTCGGTGGGATTGCGGTGCCTCCGCAATTGGTCGTCGAGAACACCGTCGATGTACAGCACTACCGGTTCGTACATCGTGTCCCCCTGAGTCCGACCGTCCTGGCCGCGGCGTCGAACAGCTCGACGTGGCACGCCAAGTTGGCGTTCGGTGGAGGCGACCCTGTTGAAGTGTGGTGGTACGGCGTCGGTTTGGGCTTCAAGTGCGAGGACCACGGCGACGGAAGGCAGATCGTGTCCGTCTGCCCTACCCCCGTGGACGACAGCGCCATCGACATCTTCGCCACCTATTGGGTATCCGAGGACCTCGACTACGACGACAGGTTGGCCGCGGTCAAACGCCTGCTGGCCGACGACATCCCGATCTGGGGACATCAGCGATACCAGGACGACCCGGCGCTGGCGCCGTCGGAGGCCGAGGACTTCAAGCATTTGCGCGAATGGGCCCGCGCCTTCTATCCGCAGGCTCAGCCAGACCTGCGCAGCGTCACCCTGTAGGTGTACTGCTCGGGCAGGAAATGGCTGACCGACAGCTCGACGGGCCGGCCGCTGAGATCCGAGTACAGCCGGTCCACCCGCAGCATCGGATGGCCGGCCGCACACCCCACCGCCTCGGCCACGAGGTCGTCGGCCGGCGCGACCGTAATCGACTGCGCTGCTTCCGCGATCGGCTCCTCGAGGTGCTGCTCGAGCAGCCCGATGACGGTGTGTGTGCCGACGGCGCCGTCGCCCAGCACCGACGACGCCAGCACCGGTTGCGCCACCGACGGCACCAGATGCACCGTGGTCAAGACGAACGGCACGCCGTCGTGCAGCCGCCGAAACACCACCGAGTACACGACGTCGTCGTCCAGCCGCAGTCGGCTGGCGGCGTCGACGTCGACCCGGCGTCGCAGCCCCGCCAGCACCTCCATCGTGGTGTCGTCGGACAGGCTCATCAGATCTTCGATCGACCCGAGCTGACGCAGATAACGACGGCCGGCCTCACGGGCGTAGGTGCCGCGGCCCGGCACCCGGTACACCACGCCATCAGCGACCAGATCCTGAAACGCCCGCCGCACGGTCTGCCGCGACAAGCCATGCCGCGCCACGAGTTCGGACTCGGTGGGCAACCGTGTGCCGTCTGGGTAGTGCCCCGCGGCGATCTCGCCGCGTAGCCGGTCGCGCAGCGTCTGGTATGCCGGTTCGGTTCGCACTAGATCCCGCCGCGGGCGACGAGCTGCCCGGCGATCACGTTGCGCTGGATTTCGTTGGTGCCTTCGCCGACGATCATCAACGGCGCGTCCCGGAAGTAGCGTTCGACGTCGTATTCGGTGGAATAGCCGTAGCCGCCGTGGATGCGGACGGCGTTCAACGCGATCTCCATCGCGACCTCGGAGGCGAACAGCTTGGCCATCCCCGCCTCCATGTCGGCCCGCTCGCCCGCGTCGTACCGGTCGGCTGCGTACAGCGTGAGCTGGCGCGCGGCCGTGAGTTTGGTGGCCATGTCGGCCAGATAGTGGCCCACCGCCTGGTGTTTCCAGATCGGCTGGCCGAAGCTCTCCCGCTCCTGGGCGTAGCGCAGCGCGTCCTCCAGCGCGGCCGTCGCGACCCCCAGCGCCCGCGATGCCACCTGAATGCGCCCAGTCTCAAGGCCTTTCATCATCTGCGCGAAGCCCTTGCCCGGTTCATCGCCGAGGATCGCCGACGCGGGCACCCGGCAGTCGTCGAAGGTCAGCTCGCAGGTCTCGACACCCTTGTAACCCAGCTTGGGCAGGTCGCGCGACACTGTCAGCCCGGGCCCGTGTTCGACGAGTACCACCGAGATGCCCTGGTGCGCCGGCTTGGCAGCAGCGTCGGTCTTGCACAGCAGCGCGATCAGACCCGCGCGGCGGGCATTGCTGATCCACGTCTTGGACCCGTTGATCACCAGCTCGGTACCGTCCGCCAGAGCGGTCGTCTTCATGTTCTGCAGATCCGAGCCGCCGCCCGGCTCGGTCAGCGCCATCGTGGCACGCATTTCGCCGGTCGCCATCGCGGGCAGGTACGTGCGCTTCTGTTCCCCGGTGCCGAACAGCGCCAGCAGCTTCGCGACGACGGTGTGCCCGCCCATCGCGCCTGCCAGGCTCATCCAGCCCCGCGACAGCTCCTGGGTGACCAGCACATAGCAGCGCGTCGACACCGGCGAGCCGCCGAACTCCTCGGGGATCGCCAGCCCGTAGATCCCGATGCGCTTCATCTGCTCGATCCACGCCTCCGGGTATTCGTTGGCGTGCTCGACGTCGCGGACGGTTGGCTTCACATCCCGGTCGATGAAAGCCCGCACGGTCTCGACCAGCATGGTTTCCTCTTCAGTCATCGGTGTCTCCTTCGGCCTGAAACCCCGGACTTCGGTCCGGGGAGGAAGTCGATCTCGAGGGGTGTTTGCGTGCTGGGGCGGGGTTGTCGGTGTCGGTGGTTACGGTGCGGGTATGTCGCGGTTTCGACTGTTGCCGACCCCTGAGCAGGAGGAAGGATTGTTCGCACACTGCCGGGACGCGCGGTACGTGTGGAATTTGGCCGGACGGGCGGTGACCGCACGGGGAGACCTCGCCAGTAGGCGGTCTGCGAACCGTGAACCTCAACTCACCACTCCTGCCGCGTAGGTCAGCGGGATACGGGTTGGAATCCCCAGTCTTCAATCCGGGGCGGACATCAAATGTACGGCCATATTGACACATCGATATACACAATGCCAGCATGAGCCACTGTGACTTTGTACGGCCATATCGTGAGCGGCCCCTACTTCGACGATCTGGAAGTTGGTCAGGTCTTCGACTCTGCACCGTCGATGACGCTGACCGCAGGCGCCGCGTCCGCGCACCAGTCGATCATCGGCGATCGCCTCCGGCTCGCGCTGGACACCCAGCTGGCATACGCCGTGACCGGGGCGACCACGGCGCTGGCACATCCGGCGCTGGTCTGCGATGTGGCGATCGGACAATCGACGCTGGTCACACAGCGGGTCAAGGCCAACCTGTTCTACCGCGGGCTGACATTCCACCGGTTCCCCGTCGTCGGCGACAGCCTCTTCACCCGCGCCGAAGTGGTCGGATTGAAGCAGAACTCGGCCAAGCCCGGCCGCGCGCCGACCGGTCTGGCGGCGCTGCGGATGACCACCGTCGACCAGATCGGCAGGCTGGTGCTGGACTTCTACCGGTGCGCGATGCTTCCACTGAGCACCGAAACCGAGACCGGTCACAGTGACGACCTGTCGGCCATCGGTGCCGCGGACGTCCCGCCGCCCGACCCGACCGCGGACTGGGACGCCGATGCATACCGCGAAAAAGTGCCGGGCGCCCACTTCGATTCCGGACTGGCCGGTGCGGTGCTGCACAGCACCGCCGACGTCGTCAGCAGCGCACCCGAGCTCGCGCGGCTGACGCTGAATATCGCGGCCACACATCATGATTGGCGCGTCGGCGGCCAACGGCTCGTCTATGGCGGGCACACCATCGGGTTGGCACTGGCGCAGGCGACGCGGCTGCTGCCGAATCTCGCCACGGTGCTGGGCTGGGAGTCCTGCGATCACACCGGCCCGGTGCACGAGGGTGACACGCTGTACAGCGAGCTGCACGTTGACGGCGCGGTGCCACTGCCGGACGGTCGCGGCGGTGTGCTCAAGCTGCGCTCGCTGGTGTACGCGGTCCCAGGGGGTAGGAGCGGAGCGACTGGGGGGACAAGCACAGGCGACCCCGATCGCCAGGTACTGGACTATCGGTTCACCGCCCTGCAGTTCTGAGCACAATGAGCGGGTGACGTCGTTGGTCATCCCCGTCGCCGTGCTGGCAGAGGCGCGGCGCGTGGCCGACGCGTTCTGCCAGCGCACCGGCGTCGCGGTTGACGCCGCAGAACTCCTCACCGGTCGGGCCGGCCTGCTCGGACTTTCACCACAAGGGCGGATCTCGGCGGGTGGAGTCACCCGGCTGATGCGCAGCGGCGACGGTTCGTGCGCGCTCACGTTGTCGCGACAAGACGACGTCGATGCCGTTCCCGCGCTGATCGAGTCCGACGCAGTCGGCGACGACCCGTGGCCGGCCGTGCAGCGCTGGGTTGCCGCCAACGCATCCGCCGATGTCACCGCGCGGGCGCGCCTACTCGGTCTACCGGTCGCCGCCCTCGGTGAAACGCGCGCCGCGCCACCGCGGATCACGACGCTGGGCACCGCGGCCGCGCCGCGTACGCCGTCCGGGCTTCTGGTCGCCGACCTGTCCTCGATGTGGGCAGGCCCCCTTTGCGGACAACTACTCGCGCGGGCAGGCGCCACCGTCGTCAAGGTCGAAACCCCCGGGCGGCCCGACGGCACCCGTGCCGGGCCGTCGGCGTTGTTCGACTGGATGAACAGCGGAAAGCTCTCGTACGCGGCCGATTTCGACGAACCATCCGGCCTCAGACGGCTGCTGGAGGCCGCCGACGTCGTCATCGAGTCGTCGCGGCCCGGGGCACTCGCACGCCGGAGCCTCGGCCCGACCGACATCGCGCCTCGCGACGGCCGGGTCTGGCTGCGGATCACCGGTCACGGCGCCGACGGCGAGCAGGCCGGCTGGGTGGCGTTCGGCGACGACGCCGCGGTGTCCGGCGGCTTGGTCGGCGGCGCCGACAGCGAGCCGGTGTTCTGCGGCGACGCGATCGCCGACCCGTTGACGGGCCTGCACGCAGCGCTTTCAGGAGTGGAATCGTTGAGCCGCGGCGGGGGCGAGCTGATCGAACTGTCGATGGCCGCGGTCGCTGCAACCTACGCCGCGGCTGACCGCACAGCCGAAACGCGTTGCACCGCAATGCCAGAGCCGTCCGATCCGGCGTCGGAGCTTGGTGCGGACAACGCCGCGGTCGAGCGCCTGCTTGCCGAAAGACGTTTGGCATCATGCTGATTCAGCGGGCGGTGTTGCTCGACGGCATCGAGACAGACATCCGCGTCGACGAGCGGATCGTCGAGGTCGGCGATCTGGCTCCGCACACAGGCGAGCGGGTGCTCGACGCCGCGGGCCAAACAGTCATCCCTGGCCTGCAGGACCACCATGTCCACCTGCGCTCGGCCGCCGCCGCCCTGACCTCGGCCCGAGTCGGGCCCGCGGAGGTGCGGGGCCGCGACGACCTGGCCCGCGCGCTGGCCGACGCCACTGTAGGCGGTGACGGCTGGATCAGGGCCGTCGGCTACCACGAGGCGGTCGCGGGACCGCTGGACCGCAATGCCCTCGACGAGGTGTCGCCGCCGGTTCCGGTCCGCGTGCAGCACCGCAGTGGCGTGCTGTGGACGCTGAACTCGGCGGGGCTGGCCAGGGTAGGGCTGACCGATCACCCCGATGGACGGCTGCGCAGCGCCGACCGAACTTGGTCAGACACGTTGCAGCGCAACGAGAGCGGACTGGCCGACGTCAGCCGCAGGCTGTGCGAGTACGGCGTCACCGGCGTCACCGACGCGACACCCGACTACGAAGTCAGTGACATCGTGAAGCTGATGGCGGCGCACCGGCGCGGCGAGCTGCGTCAGCGCGTGCACTGCCTGGCGCCTGGCAAGCGCATCCTCCACGACGGCGACCTCGACCTCGACGAACTGACCGCGTGGATCGCCGAACGCCACGCCGCCGACGCCCCGGTCGCGGTGCACTGCGTGACGGCCGCCCAACTTGTCGTGACGCTCTCGGCGCTGCGCGAGGCGGGCACGCACCCGCAGGACCGCATCGAACACGCGGCCGTCGTGCCCAACGACAGCATGGCCGACCTGACCAATCTCGGGGTCACGGTCGTGACCCAGCCGAACTTCGTCGCCGAGCGCGGCGACCAGTACCTGACCGACATCCCCGCAGCCGAACACCACGAGTTGTGGCGGGTGGCCTCGCTGCGCAGGGCCGGGGTGAAGGTCGCGCTGTCCACCGACATGCCCTTCGGGGACGGCGATCCGTGGGCGAGCATGCGGGCCGCGGTGCGCCGCACCACAGCAGGCGGTTCGGTCCTCGGTTCCGACGAATGCGTCTCGGCGCGTGAGGCTTTGACGATGTTCTTCGGCACATCGAGCCAGCCCACCGACCCGCGCACTATTGCGCCGGGCCAGCCCGGCGACCTGTGTGTGCTGGCGGCGCCACCCGCCGAGGTGCTTAGCGAGCTCGATTCGGCGATGGTGGCCGCCACCCTCGTCGCCGGCGAGGTGGTCTTCGAACGCTCAGTGCGGTAGCTCACGGAACGGCGTATTGCGGTAGGGATCCGGCTCTTTCGGCAGACCCAGTACCCGCTCGCCGACGATGTTGCGCTGGATCTGATCGGTGCCGCCGCCGATCGACGTGAAGTAGGCGTTGAACGTCCGGAACGTCACCGCGTCGCCGACGGGGTGATCCGGCCCCGCCAGCATCGATTCGGCGCCGACGATGTCGGTCTGGACACGCGCGGTCTCGTGCAGGATACGGGACATCGCGATCTTGCCGAGCGCCATCAGCGTGGCAGCCTCCGCGCGGTCGCTGGTGGCCTTGGCGCGCTGGGTGTTCCATCGGTTCACCGCCACCATTGCGTCGATCCGGGCGATCTGTTGGCGAATGCCGGCGTCGCCCAGCCGACCCGCCGCGCGCGCCATTTCGACCAGGCTGTCGGAGTCGGCATTCGGTTTGCGAGCGCTGCGCGATGTGCGTGCCAGGTCGCCCATCAGCCGTCGCTCGTAACCCAGCGCCATCTGCAGCACTGACCACCCGCCGCCGGGCTCGCCAACCAGGTTCTCGGCCGGGCAGCGGGCGTCGGAGATGAACACCTCGTTGAACTCCGACTCGCCGGTGATCTGGTGGATCGGTCGCACGTCGACGCCGGGCTGCCGCATCGGCATCATGAAGAAGCTGATCCCGTTGTGCTTGGGCACATCCCAGTCGGTGCGGGCCACCAGCATGCCGTAGTCTGCGAGCTTGGCGAACGACGTCCACACCTTCTGACCGTTGACCACCCAGTCGTCGCCGTCCCGGTCGGCGCGCGTACGCAGGCCGGCCAGGTCGGAGCCGGCGCCCGGTTCGCTGTAGAGCAGACACCACTTACTTTCGCCTCGGATCGACGCCGGTATCAGTCGTCGCTTCTGCTCGTCGGTGCCCACGTCGTGCAGGGTGCAGGCGAACAGGTTGGCCAGGTCGTGTCCTGTGCCTGGTGCGCCAACCGCGGCGAATTCAGCTGCCACGATGCGTGATTGGCTGTCGGATAGGCCGCGGCCGTACCATTCGGCTTCCCAGCTGGGCACCGCCCACCCGGCCTCGAACACGAGCTCGGCCCACCTCGACCGGTCCGTGTCGGGTGTCCAGTGGCGGGCAAGCCAGTCCCGCACCTCGGCGCGCACATCGTCGCTCGTCATGTTCAGGCTCCGATCCGACGCAGGTAGCGTTCACGGTGCACCGACGGGGGGCCCAGCAGCTGGGCGTCGCACCGGGCGCGCCGCAGGTACAGGTGGGCGGGATGCTCCCAAGTGAACCCGATCCCGCCGTGCACCTGGATGTTGGTTGCGGCGACGGCGACGAAGGCATCCGAGCAGTACGCCTGCGCAAGCGCGAGATCGGCCCATCGCGAAGGCAATTCGTCCTCGAACGCCCATGCCACGTGTCGTGCCGCCGAGAGGGCGGACTCCGCCTCGAGCAGCATGTCGGCGCACATGTGTTTGACCGCCTGAAAGCTGCCGATAGCGCGGCCGAACTGATAGCGCGTCTTCGCGTAGTCGACTGCCATCTCCATGGCCCGGTGCGCGCCGCCTGCTTGCTCACTCACCAACGCAACCGCGGACTCGTCCAGGGCCGCGGTCATCGCGGCGACGCCATCACCCGGGGCACCAACCAGCCGTGCCGGCGTGTCGGCGAACCGCACCCGGCCGAGCTTGCGGGTCAGGTCGACCGTGGTCAGCGGCTCTGCCTCCAGGCCCGGCGTTTCCCGGTCCGCGGCGAATATCGTTGGCCCGGAATCGGTCTGGGCGAGCACATACAGTAGATCGGCCGACAGCGCGTCGAGCACGAAGTTCTTCTCGCCGCTCAGCCGCCACCCGCCACCGCCGACGCGCGCCGAAGTCTCGATGCTGTCGGGCAGCCACGCCGACGTCCCCTCGGCAAAGGCAACGCCGACGATCAGCTCGCCGGCGGCGATCCGGGGCAGCGTGTTCTTTCGTTCGGCTGTGTCGTCGACTGCGCTCAGCAGGTTGGCTGCCAACACCGCGGTGGACAGGTACGGCGCACACAATAATGCCCGGCCCATCTCCTCCATCACGATGCCCAACTCGACCGGGCCGGCGCCCGACCCGCCCATCTCCTCGGGTATCAGCAGTCCGGGCAGACCCACATCGGCCAGTTCCTGCCAGACGTCGGGGTCGTAACCGGTGTCGGTCGCCATGAGTTCGCGCACCTGATGTTCGGACGAGCGCTTGCCCATCAGATCTGCAACCGTCGCGCGCAGCGCACGCTGTTCGTCGGTGTTGGTGAATGCCACGTGGCCAGCATGGCGCATCGGCGGTTTCTGCCGGTGGCGAACCACGGCATAGCCGACGCGGCTTGGGCGCTAACTGGGTTATGGCCGACGACCGTCTTCCCGACGACGAAGAGGCCCTGGATGCGTACTCGACCGTGGTCACCGCGGTGGCGCGCTCCGTGCTGCCCAGCGTCGCCAGCCTCGCGGTGCGCTCGTCCCGGGGCGACGGCAGCGGCAGTGCCAGCGTGATCACCCCCGACGGCTATCTGTTGACCAGCGCACACGTGGTCACCGGCGCGGACACCGCTGAGGCGGCGTTCACCGACGGCACCACCGTGAAGGTGGACGTGGTCGGCCGCGACGTGTTGTCCGACCTCGCCGTCCTCAAAGCACGTGATGCAGTGCCGGCGCCGGTGGCGATGGGACGCGCCGAGGAGCTGCGCGTCGGTCAGCTGGTGGTCGCCGTCGGCAATCCGCTCGGCCTCGCGGGCAGTGTCACCGCCGGGATCGTGTCCGGGCTGGGCCGATCCCTGCCGACGCGTTCCGGGCGGGTCGTCGACGAGGTCATCCAGACCGACGCCGCGCTCAATCCGGGCAACAGTGGCGGCGCGCTCGCCGATGGCCGGGGCCGCATGGTCGGTGTCAGCACCGCGGTCGCGGGAGTCGGTCTGGGCCTTGCGGTTCCGGTCAACGAGTCCACCCACAAGATCATCGCGGCGCTGATGACCGCCGGGCGAGTACGCCGGGCGTGGCTCGGAATCGCCGGTGCGCACATCCCGGTCGCGCCCGCACTGGCGGCTCGGCTGGGCACCGGCACCGGGCTGCAGATCGCCAGCGTGGTTCGCGGCAGCCCCGCCGCGGAGGCGGGCCTGCGGCACGGCGACATCGTGGTGAGCGTGGACGGACACAGCGTCGTCACCTCCACGGCGATCCAGAAGCTCATGGTCGAGGACGCGATCGCCCGCCGGATCGAGATGACGGTCTGGCGCAGCGGCGCGCTGGTCGACGTGTTCGTGGTGCCACGGGAGCTCGCCGACACCGGGATCTAACAACCGATATCTGCCGACAGCTCGGGGGCTGATTGCAAAATCTGCTGGTGAAGGGTGCGGAGACCGGGACCTGGCTCAATGCCGACGTCCCGGGCGAGCAGAGCTCTGACCCGCTGATAGGAGTGCAGCGCATCGGCTTGTCGGCCGCTCCGGTACAGGGCGAGCATGAGCAACTCGCGCAGCCGTTCTCGCAACGGATGTTCGTCGACCAAGCCCGTCAGCTCGGCGGCCGTGTCGTGGCACCGGCCCAGCTCCAGGTCGAGGGTGATCCGTTCCTCGAGTGCCGCCAGCCGGAGCTGATCCAGCCGGGCGCGTTCTCGCTCGACGAACTCACCGTGCACCCCGGCCAGCGGATAGCCCCGCCACAGCGACAGCGCCGCGTGCAACAGGACCGAGGCCCCGGCCGTGTCCCCGGCCGAGCGGGCGGTTCTAGCCTCGCCCACTCGCGCTTCGAAGACCGCCAGATCCAGCGTCGCCGAAGTGATCGGCAATCGGTAGCCGCCGCAGGTGGACTCGATCACCGACTGCGCACGCCGAGGACCATCCAGCGAACGACGCAGCCGTGAGACGTAAGTGCGGAGCGTCACCCGCGCACTCATCGGCGGGTTCACGCCCCACATCCGGTCGACCAGATCCTCAGCCGATGCCAATCTGCCCCTGCGCAACAACAGCAGGGCCAGCACCCCGCGTTGCTGCGGCGATCCCAGGTAGAGATCGGGTCCGTCTCGGCGCGCGCGTAGGTCGCCCAGCACACTGAATTGGAGGGGCACAAGCCTTGTCATTGGAATGCTCATCCGAGTCAGCTCTGGACAGCTTTGATGAGGTCTGCGGCTTTCTCGGCGATCATAATGGTGGGGGCATTGGTGTTGCCGCGCACGACTTTTGGCATCACCGCGGCGTCCACCACCCGCAGCCCGTCGAGACCCAACACTCTGAGCTCGGGGTCGACCACCGAACCGATTGCGCACGTCGAGGTCGGGTGGTACTGCGTGTGCGCCTTCAGTCGCGCGTACGCGAGCAAGTCGGCGTCGCTGTCCGACGCAGGCGCATCGAAGTCTCCGGTGATGATCTTGCGCATCGGGGCCTGATGAGCGATCTTCATCGCCGCGCGTAATCCGGCGACCATGCTCTGACGGTCGCCGTCGTCCTGCAGGTAGTTGTGTCGGATGCGGGGCGCCGCGTCGGGCGACGCCGAACGGAGCCGGACCTGCCCTCTGCCCTCCGGGCTCACCGTGCTTATCGCGATAGCGGTGCCGTGTGCCGGTGGCGCGCCGAAACCCTCGTCGAAGAAGATGACCGGAGCGCTGTGAAGTTGGACGTCGGGGCCGGTCAGACCCGCCCGGGTCTGCACGAAACCGCCGGCTTCGTCGATATTGGAGGTCAGCGGTCCTTGGCCGCGTTCCTGCAGGGCCGCCGCGTTCGCCGGGCTGGCGGCGGTCAGCAACGACTCTTCGTCCGCCAAATAGTTGATCGCACAAAGCATGTGGTCCTGGAGGCCGCGCCCCACCGGAAGGTCGGCGACGACGGGAATGCCGTAGGGGCTCAGCTCGGCGGTGGGGCCGACCCCCGACAGCAGCAGCAGGTGCGGCGAGCCGTAGGAGCCGGCGGATAGCACGACCTCACACTCCGCGCGCACCATGCTCACCTCGGCGCCCGAGCTGATCTCGACGCCGACCGCGCGGTCACCCTCGAAGGCCACGCGGTGCGCGAGCGTCCCAGTGATGACGGTCAGATTCGGTCGAGCCAATGCCGGGCGAAGATATCCGTCGGCGGTGCTCCAGCGCATCCCGTTGTGTTGAGTCAGCTGGTAGCGGCCGACACCAAGTTGACTGGCGCCGTTGAAATCCGGGTTGCTCTGGTACCCGGCTGCGTAAGCCGACTCCAGGAACAATTCGACTGGCCGACTCAGCGCGCGGCCGTCGCAGACATGCTGAGGTCCGCCAACCCCGTGGTACTCATCGCCGCCGCGTTCGTTGTCTTCGGACCGGATGAAGTACGGAAGGACGTCCTGGTAGCCCCACTCGGATGCGCCGGCGGCGGCCCACTCGTCGTAATCGTTGGCGTTACCCCGGATGTAGACCATCGCGTTCATCGAACTCGAGCCCCCGAGCATCCGGCCGCGCGGCAGATACACTCGCCGCCCGCCCAATCCGGGCTCGCACTCGCTATCGAAATCCCAGTCCCACCCGGTCTTGAAGAGGGTGGGAAATGCGGTCGGTATATGGATCTCCGG
Source organism: uncultured Actinomycetota bacterium (assembly GCA_963770305.1). Classification (GTDB taxonomy): domain Bacteria; phylum Actinomycetota; class Actinomycetes; order Mycobacteriales; family Mycobacteriaceae; genus Mycobacterium. Next base: position 567,022 of record CAVYPB010000038.1, on the reverse strand, counting down.
TGCGGTGTCCTCGCCGCCCGCCTCGATGAGCGCAACCGAGACGTTCGAATCCTCGGACAACCGCGCCGCCAGCACGCATCCGGCCGAGCCCGCACCTACCACAACATAGTCGTACACAAGTGATCCTCCAGATCGAAATTATTCAAATACTTTGTGTCCGAGGTCTATTGGGGCGGCGACGGCTACCCTTCGTCGCGACAGAAGGTCTCCCGGTCCAACGCAGCGAGCATGCGTTGAGCCGAGTCCATCAGTTGGTCCCTGGATGTACCGCTGCAGGCCATGACGGCCAGCCCATGGCGGAATGTGAATACGAACCGCGCGAGCGACGCCGGGTCCTCACCGGAGAGCAGGTCGCCCTCGTGTTGTGCCCGCGCGTAACGCTGGGTCAGCATGTCTTCTTCGAGTTTGCGTTGTCGCGCCATGAGTGCGGCGATATCCGCGTTCTCGTCGCTGCACACCAACGCGGTTTGCAGGACGAAACAACCGAATGGGCGATCGGGATTGGTCAACTGATCGATGCTGCGCAGCAGATACTGCTCGGTCACTGCCCAGGCTGTTGGCTCTTCGAGGACCTGGAAGGTGCGAGCGGCATCAACGGCGTAGTAGCGGTCGATCGCGCGGACGAGCAAGTCTTTCTTGGACTCGAACGCAGCGTAGAGGGCCGGCCGATTTATGCCCATTGCGGCGGACAGATCGGTCAGGGTGGTGCCTTCATAACCCTGCCGCCAGAAGACCACGAGCGCCGCATCCAATGCCTCGTCGACGTCGAAACTCCGGGGCCTGCCGATTGTCGCCACCGTCATGCTGCCTTCCGATTCTTGGCCGGCCAGCGAGCCGGCACGCCGAACGCTAGCACACTTTCCGACAGATCAGTAGGAAAGTATATGCAGTTTAAACGCCATCGTTTCAACGGAACGTCAACGGTTTGTCTACAAGGCGTGTCTTGAATGGCGGTCGGCGTCCAACCGAGGAGTCGCCCCAGTCGCGTTAGCAGAGGTTGAAAAATGCGGGTCCTGCTCACCAGCCGTCCGTTGTGGTCGCATCTGATGCCGATGGTGGTGCCCGTGCCGCGGGCGCTTCAAGCGGCCGGCCATGAGGTCGCGGTGGCAACCGGCACGACCCTGGCTGGTGAGCTGGGCCGGGCAGGGTTACGGCATCTCGCGATGCCGCGGATGCTGGGCGCGTCGCAGATGGGGACCGACCCGAACTACGCGTATCAGATCGGCCTCAGCGTCGACGGGCTGCCACTGCCCGAATTGGTCAGGATGGAGCCCGGCGCGATGTTCGGCCGGTTGTTCGCCGGCGTGACCGCCCTGCGGGCGGCGGAGGACATGGCCGCGTGCGACTTTCAGCCGGATCTCGTTGTGCGCGAGTGCACCGAGCTGGGCGGCTACCTACTCGCGGAGCGGCTCGGCGCGCCCTCTGTCACTTTGGATATCGCGCCGCTGGTGCAGGCTCGGCACCAGGGCATGCTGCCGTGGCTGAACGACTCGCGCGCAGCTGCCGGCCTCCCGTCGGTCCCGCACCCTTCCGCTGTCGTCGGCGCCATGTGGGTGAGCTCGTTGCCCGAATCGTGGTACCCGCAGCTGTTGCGCAGCCCTGCACACGCGTACTACCGCTCGCCCGGCGAGCCCGGGGAGGTGCTGGACCCGGCCATCGCGGGGCTGCCCGCGGACCGGCCATTTGTGCTGGCCACGCTCGGCTCCAACACGTGGGTCATGCCTCGCGAGAACTTGCCGTTGCGCCAAATAATCGAGGCCCTCGGGAGGGTACGGTGCACCGCGGTGGTGGCACTGGGCCGGGAGTCCGCCGATCCGGCGGACTGGTGCGGGCCAAGACCCGACAACGTCCACCTGGTGTCGTTCGCCCAACAGCGGCTGCTGCTGCCGAGTTGCGACCTGTTCCTGACCCACGCCGGCTTCAACGCTGTCCGGGAGTCGCTCACGGCGGGTGTCCCCATGGTCGCGCTGCCCATGCACGCTGAGCAACCGGCCAACGCTCAACGATTATTCGAACTCGGCGTCGGCCTGGCCGTCCGCCCCGAGAAGGCGGACGCGGCGACGTTGGCTTCGGCGTGTCAGTGGGTGCTTGACGATCCGGCGGTACGGCGGGCGGCCCGCAGGTTTCAGCGCCAGATCCTCGGTCTCCCTGGGATCGACCAGTTGGTCGCCGACCTGACGGTGCTCACCGAAAATCACGACCGCCGGCACCGGAGCAAGCGACGGTGAGCCGTCTCGAATCCCGCTTGAAAGAAGGGACTGCACAACGAACATATGGGTTTTGCATTGATCCCGCGGCCCACGGCCGCGTCGCCTATCGACAGGAGTTCGACATGAACACAAGCGTTCGGCAGGTATCGAAATCACCGCGGCGAACGGTTGTCGCTGATGCATTCGCAATGACGATCACTGTCGTGTTTGCGACTGCATCAGCGCTCGCGGTCATCACCGCGACCCTTCCCCCGACCGGGGCACATGTCTTCGTGCCTAGCGTGCAAGAAAACAGGCCATTCAGTACCAGTCAAGTACGTGGCTGCGTACTACAGGACCCGAACGGCTACGGCAGGGGTTGGGTACCGGGTCCGTCGGCGATGACCGGCCCCCGCGCGCAAGAACACACCAGAGTCAGCCAAGCGTCTCTATGCGTCACGCAGCATCCCGTAGGCCCCGGCACGGTTTGGGTGCCCCATCTGCCGGGGACCGTCGTCAACACCCCGTAGAGCGTGAACTGGCGATGGTCGGGTGCAGCATTCGTCGTCACCCGCCATCGCCGGTGGGTCACGTTGAGAAGCAAATCCAGAAGGAGCCAAACATGCCAAACACCACCGGCCCCGCGCCGGCCACCACGTCGACCGGCGCCGGGCTGCCAGTGCTGGCGGTTGCGCAGAAACGCCTGCTGACCCTCAACGAGTCCGACATTCCGTTGATCAAGGACACCGTCGGGACGGGTATCCACATCAAGGTCCTGCGATTGGATGTCGAACACAACGAGTGGGTTGTCCTCGTCACTTTCGCGCCCGGCTCACGCCTGCCGCTGCACTATCACACCGGCCCCGCGGAGGTATACACGCTCAGCGGCCGCTGGATATACAGCGAGTACCCCGATCAGCCCCAGACCGCCGGTTCCTACCTGTATGAGCCGGGAGGCTCCGTCCACACGCTCTGTGTCCCCGAGGACAACACCGAAGACACCGTTCTGTTCGTCCGCGTCTCCGGCGCCAACATCAACTTCGACGACGACGGCCTACTGCATTCGGTCCTGGACACACTCAGCATCCGGGCTATCGCTGACAGGATGTCGGCTGCCCAGGCCCTGCCGGCGCCGTGTTATATCGAAGGGCGCGAGACCGGCTTCAGCGAGCCGTCCCTCGGCACGAAGTAGGGCCGTGCGATGGACACCGCCAGTCCGTTGTCTTACCTGTTCGCGCTCGTCGACGGTGGCGGCACCGTCCCGCCCGAACTGGGCGCCGTGCGGCGACTGGTGGAGCGCGGACATCACGTCGATGTCCTCGCCGAGCATTCGATGGTTGACGAACTCCGCGCCACCGGGGCCACCTTCGACCGTGGCTCCCACCGATCAATCGCTCCGACCGCAGTCCTGAGCATGACCCGCTTCAGGATTGGCAATGCAAAACACCCCTGCAGCTGTTCACCCGGATGCTCGATCGCCTGCTTGCCGTTCCGGCGCCGTACTACGCCGCCGATGTCCTCGGGGCGATCGACGGACACATTCCCGACCTCGTCGTCTGCTCCATGTTCGCCGTCGGCGCCATGGTCGGGGCCGAAGCCGCCGGAATTCCCTACGACGTGCTGATGCCGAACATCTATGCGCTGCCGGTGCCGGGGCTGCCGACGTTGGGACTCGGCGGTGAACCAGCAGTCGGTCCGCTGGGCCGAGGCCGCGACCGGGTTGTCACGACCGTGGTGCAGCGCCAGTGGAACAAGGGCCTCGGTCCGATAAATGAATTACGAAATAGTCTGGGGCTCAAGCCGATCAGCGTCTTCTGGGATCAAGTACGTCAAGCCCGCAAGATGCTCGTCCTTACATCGCAGAGCTTCGATTTCCCGGCCAAACTGCCTGACAACGTGCGCTACGTCGGGCCGGTGCTCGACGACCCGAGGTGGGCCACTGGCCGGCCGTGGGGCCTCTGTCGGTGAGCGATCGATACCCGGGAAGCAGTGCACTGGCCGCCTTCGCTTCAGGTGTGCGGGCCGAGCACCTTCCCCAGGATGTCGTGCACCAGGCGGTCCGCTGTCTCGTCGACTGGCTCGGCTGCACCCTTGCCGGCTCCGCCACGCCGGAGAGCGGCCGGGTCCGGGCCGCGATCCGGGCCGTGGATCCCGACGGGTCACGCGCCGCGTGCATCGTCGGCACCCGAGAGCGCAGCTCGGCCGGCCAGGCGGCGCTGGCGAACGGCATCGCCGCCCACGTGCTCGACTTCGACGACACCTTCAATCCGGACGGGACCACCATCCACGGCAGCGCTCCGCTGTGGCCGGCGATTGCAGCGGCGGGGGAGCTGGCGCCCGTCACAGGCAAGCTCGCTGTCGAAGCGTTCGTCGCAGGCTTCGAGGTGCAGACCCGGGTCGCGATCGCCGCGGGACCCGGACACTACGACGTCGGCTGGCACGTGACCGGCACCGTCGGACACGTCGGCGCGGCCGTGGCCACCGCACGGTTGCTCGGCCTGTCACCCGAGCAGACGCTGGCCGCGCTGGGCACCGGCGCCACCCAGTCGGCGGGCATGAAGGTCGTCTACGGGTCGATGGGCAAGTCGCTACACGCCGGCAAGGCCGCGATGGACGGGCTGCTGTCCGGTTTCCTCGCCCGCGACGGCTTCACATCGGCCAGCGAACCGATCGAAGGCCATCGCGGGTTTCTGCATCTGTTCTCACCCGACCCCTCGCCCGAGCGGGCGATCGAGGGCCTCGGCGACGTGTGGTATCTGCCGCGCGACGGCTTCAAGCCGTATGCCTGCGGCTCGCTGACCCACCCGCCCGCGCAGGCTCTTCTCGAGTTGCGGTCCGAGCACGGCCTGACCGCCGGCGACGTCGCGTCCATCGATGCCTACGTGCACGATTACGTGAAGACCACGACCGGCCTGCCCGAGCCGCGCACGGGGCTGGAGGGAAAGTTCAGCATCTACCACGTGCTCGCGGTCGCCCTCGCCGACGGCGCCGCATTCCTCGATCAGTTCACCGACGAGCGCGTCGCCGACCCCGAGCTGGCGCGACTCCGCGAACGGGTCCACGTCTACACCGACCCGACACAAACCAAGGATTCGGCGCGGGTGGTGGTGTCGCTGCGCGACGGCCGGACACTGGAGCGCCGCGTCGCACACAATCTCGGCACGCCCGACAACCCGATGAGCGATCAGCAGCTCGAGGACAAGTTCGTCGCATTGGCCGCGCCCGTCCTCGGCCAGGCCCGTACCGAACAGCTCGCCGAGACATGCTGGAAGTTGCTCGAACTCGACGACATCCGAGGCCTGCTCGACCTGACGGTCCCCGGCTAAGCCGCCGCAGGCTCGAACGCGCGCCGAAGCAGTGCGCACTGGCTCTTGAAAAACGACTGCGACACTTGGGCTTTCGGGACGATCCCGTCGAAGCCGTGGAACGCGCCAGGGACGACCTCGACCTCGCACGGCACATCGGCGGCCTTGAGCCGCTCGGCGTAGGCGAGGTCCTCATCGTGAAAGAGGTCGAACGTGCCGACACCCAGCCACGCGGTCGGCAGCCCACTGAGATCTTCGCGCCGCGCGGGCACGGCTACGCTGCGATCGGCTTTGCCAAGGTAGGCGGACCAACCGTACTTGTTGCTGGACTGGTTCCACAGCCGGAGCCCCGGATTGTCCAGACTCTTGCGGTCCACGGTGCGGTCGTCGAGCATCGGATACACCAATAGTTGTGCCGCGAGGCCGATTTCGCCACGGTCCCGGGTGTGCAGGGCCAGCGCTGCGGCAAGCCCGCCGCCCGCGCTGGCACCCCCGATCGCCACTCGTGACGGATCGACCGACGGCAGTCGAACCAACCAATGCAGCGCCGAATAGCAATCCTCCACCTGTGCGGGGTAGGGATGTTCCGGCGCCAGCCGGTATTCCACCGACGCGACCGTCGCGCCGAGTTCGCGGGCGTAGCGCCGACACAGCGCGTCGTCCTGTGCCGCTTTTCCAATGACGTACCCACCGCCGTGGATCCACAACAGCGCCGGAGCCTGACCCGTCACGCCGGCCGGGCGGAACAATCGAACCCCGACCCCCGATGCCAGGGTCAGCACCTCGATGTCGTCGGGCGTTCGGCGCCACATCAAGCGCTCGGCGGCGCGCAGGAACGGCACCGTGACGGGTGTGACGGTCTGCTTGGGGATACGCCGGGCGACGCGGCGCAGTTCGGGATGGAATTCGGGGGACACCTGTCCAGTATTACGTCAGGCGAGTCTCGAATGCGATGCGGTCTCCGCGGTACAGAGCCCGTACCAGCTCGATCGGCCGCCCGTCGACATCGAGTGAACGGCGGTTGAGCAACAGCATCGGCATGGCCGTGGTCGACTCCAGCAGCGCGGCCTCGCGTGGCGACGGCAACGCCGTCTCGACGCGCTCGAAGGCGGAGCCGAATTCCACACCTGCGTCGCGGATGGCCGCGTACAGCGACGTGGACGGGTCGAAGGTCTCGGTGAACGCGCCGAACCGGCTCTTCGGCAGGTAGGTGCTCTCCAACCCGATGCGTTGGCCGTCGGCGAGCAACACCCGCTCCACGTGCATGACGCTGTCGCCTGCCGAAATCTCCAGTGCCTCCGCCATTTCCGCCGAAGCAGGAATGTCCTCCCAGGTGACAGGCAGACGGCCCGGCACCCGCCCGCGCTCGGCGGCGCCCTCCGTGTACGACCGCAGCGACAGCGGCTGGACGAGTTTGGGCCGAGACACCACGGTGCCGCGGCCACGCCGCTCTATGCGTCCCTCAACCAACAGCTCGTGCAGGGCCTGGCGAACCGTTTCTCGCGACACTCCGAACCGTGCCGCCAGCTCCCGCTCGGGCGGAACGGTGTCGCCTTCAGCGAGGTCGGCAAGGAGGTCGTCGACCGCCGTGCGCACCAGGTACGGCTTCGGTAGCCGTTGCGGCCGGCTCATCGCGAAAGCCTTTGAACCAGCACGCGTTCCGCAACGCGCAGCACGTCGTCGATCGACGCCCCGACCCCGCGAGGGTCCTTCGCGGCGTCGTCGTAGCGCCGCAGCCGCAGCGCATCGGCCCACCACGGATGGTCGACGAACCCCTGGTCGACTGCCGCGCCGCCCTGGTGGTGCAAGGAGGCGACCGAGACGTCGGACAGAGTGGTCGCGTAGTCGGGATCGGTAGCGGCGAGGTAGCGCTTGGCGGCGACATGTGCGCCCGCGAGCCAGCCGACCCGCTCGCCGAACCGCGACGTCAGCCAGTCCCGTGCGACGCGCTCGTGGTGCAGCGCTTGCTCCTCGCCCAGTAACGGGCTATGTGCCAGGTCGTGCAGGGCGGCGGCGAGCACCAATTCGTCGTCGGCGTCATCGGCAAATGCCTGCGCGGCAGCCTGCAGCGCGTGGTCGAGTTCGTCGATCGCCTCCTCGTCCCAGACGCCCCGCAAGGAGCGCAGGAGGTGACCGACTTCGTCGAGAACAGGCACGCCCAAAGCGTACCCGAGATTGGTCTATACCAATTCTTAACCTATTGTTCCCCGCAACCACACCTTGTCGTCTAGATGTCGTCGCGGTGACTCGGAAGGGTGACCCCGCATGCGGGTGACGATCGTCGGCGGCGGCATCCTCGGCACCGCGCACGCCCTCGAGGCGGTCGGCCGCGGGCACGAGGTCGTCCAGCTGGAGCGCGAAGCGGAGGCCCGCGGGGCCACGGTGCGCAATTTCGGGCTGATCTGGGTGTCGGGCCGAGCCACTCACGAGCTGGCGGCCACGCTGCGTTCGCGCGAACTGTGGGAGAAACTCGCCGCCGAGATCCCAGGTATCGGCTTTCGCCCGGCCGGATCGCTGACGCTGCTGCGCACGGAACGTGAGGTCGCGGTTGCCGACGAGGTCGTAACACGTGTGGACGCAGAGTGCCGCGGCTTCACGCTGCTGGGCGCGGACCGGGTTCGTGCGCTCAACCCCGCGTTGCGTGGTAAGTACCTGGCGGGCCTCCACTGTTCCCTCGACGCCGCCGTCGAGTCCAGGCAAGCGCTACCCGCGATGCGCGAATACATGGCAGCCACCGGGCGATACACCTTCCTTCCGCACACCGAGGCGCGGTCGGTCGAGGGCCAGACCGTCATCGACGATCGCGGTGCTCGCCACGACGGCGACCTGGCGCTGGTGTGCGCGGGCGCGGCGCACGGCGGCCTCGTTCGCGAGCTCGCAGGCGACCTCCCGGTGCGTCGCGTGCGGTTGCAGATGATGCAGACAGAACCGCTTGGCGAACCGCTGACGACCGCTATCGCCGACGGCGATAGCTTCCGGTATTACCCCGGGTACGCCGGACCGGCCCTGCATGAACTGCAGCGCAACGAATCCCAGGAGTCGGTTGCCACTGAGCGCCGGATGCAACTGCTGTGCGTGCAGCGTCTGCACGGTGGGCTGACGATCGGCGACACCCACGAATACGACCAGCCGTTCGCGTTCGACGTCTCCGAGGCGCCGTACGCCTATCTCGTCGACGTCGTCGAACAGTTCCTCGGTCGTGCGCTTCCACCGATCCGGCAGCGCTGGGCCGGTGTCTACAGCCAGTGTGTCGATCCGCATCAGCACGTGTGCCGAACGTCGCTGGATGACGGCGTCTGGGTCATTACCGGCCCTGGTGGTCGCGGCATGACGCTGGGCCCTGCGATCGCCGAGCAGACGGCCGACATCGTCGGCCTGTAACCGGGAGGAATGCCCATGCAGAACAGGCTGATTCAGCTTGCGGTCGTCGACATGGCAGGCACTACGGTCGCCGACGACGGCCTGGTGGTCAACGCATTCGAAATGGCCGCCACCGCGGTCGGTGTGCCCGAGTCCGGCCCCGAACGGGAGAGCGCGCGCCAGTACGTCCTCGACACCATGGGCCAGTCCAAGATCAGCGTCTTCCGCGCGCTGTTCGGAGCCAAGGACCTCGCACAGCAGGCGAACGCCGCCTTTGAGCGCGCCTACGAACAGCTCATCGACGAAGGTAGAGCAGCGCCGATCGATGGTGCGGCGGAAGCCGTTACTCGTCTGCGCCAAAACGGTATCCGCGTCGCGCTCACCACCGGGTTCAGCGGCACCACACAGGAGAAGCTGCTGGCCGCACTGGGCTGGCAGTCGCTGGCCGACCTGGTGATCGCGCCGGGCGACGGTGTGCGGGGACGCCCGTATCCCGATCTGATCCTCAGCGCGCTCATGCGACTCGAGGTCGACGGCGTCGCCAGCGTCGCAACGCTCGGAGACACGAGTAGCGACGTCGAAAGCGGGCTGCGCGCAGGCGTATCCATCGCCGCGGGCGCGCTCACCGGCGCACACGACGAGCAGCGGCTGCGCGCCGCCGGAGCCACCCATGTCGTCGACTCGGTCGCCGAATTCGCGGATCTTGTTTTACAAGACCGATAACGAAGAGAAGGAATCATGAAGTTACGCAACACCCTTCGGATCGCAGCTATCGCCGTGATGGCCGCGGCGGTAACGATGACTGCCGCGTGCGGGGGCACCGGCTCATCGGGGTCGAGGGGCGAGACCCTGACCGTCTACAGCGCCGACGGGCTCGCGACGTGGTACAAGAGCGAGTTCGACAAGTTCACCAAGGACACCGGCATCGCGGTCAACCTCGTCGAGGCCGGATCCGGGGAGGTGGTGTCGCGGGTGGAGAAGGAGCAGTCCAACCCGCAGGCCGACCTCCTGGTCACGCTGCCTCCGTTCATCCAGAAGGCCGACAAATCAGGGCTGCTGGTCGCGAGCGGTGTAGACACCAAGGGTATCCCCGCGGATCAGGTGGGCCCTGGCGGAAATTACGTACCGATCGTCAACAACGCGCTGAACTTCATCGCCAACCCGAGCGCCAACCCGCAGCCCAAGACCTGGGACGACCTGCTGGCACCCCAATACAAAGGCAAGGTGCAGTACTCCACACCCGGACAGGCCGGCGACGGCACCGCGGTGCTGATCCTGCTGCAGCATCTGCGGGGCAAGCAGGGGGCACTCGACTACCTGACCAAGCTGCAGGCGAACAACGTCGGTCCGTCGTCGTCCACCGGCAAGCTGCAGCCCAAGGTGAGCAACGGCGAGTTGCTCGTCGCCAACGGCGATGTGCAGATGAACCTGGGCTCGATCAAGGACGACGGCTCGAAGTTCAACATCTTCATCCCCGCTGGTGCCGACGGGAAGCGCACCACGGTCTCACTGCCGTACGTCGCAGCCGTCGCTAAGGGAGCGCCGCACGAAGCCTCGGCCAAGAAGTTGTTGGAGTTCCTGCTGTCCGACGACGTCCAGAAGACGGTCGAGCCGGACGCGCTCGGCATCCCGGTGCGCGACGAGATCCGCACCACCGCGGGCGGTTCGGCCGCACCGAACACGCCTGCCGCGGTGCTCGACGGCGTCGAGGTGTGGGTGCCTGACTCGAACACCGTGCTCGCCGAGCTGGACGCCGACGTGGCCGCGTATCAGAAGGCGACCGGGAGCTGACGTGACCGCCCGAAGGCGCGCGCGAGTGAGGATCGCAGCGAAGCACCCGAAGACGACCGCGAGTGAGGATCGCAGCGAGGCACGAGCGAGGACCGGAGCGAGCGGGAGTCGAGGCGGCGACCGAGGACCGGAGCGAGCTGGAGCCGAGGCATGCGCGAAGTCGGGCTCGGCCGACCGGAAACCACGGCACAGCGCGCCGAGGCGGCGGAAACCCGAGCGCCTGCGATCGTCTTCGACCGCGTCGGCGTGTCCTACGGGCGGGGCCGCAAGGCGACGAAGGCGCTCATCGACTTCAGCCTGCGGGTGGCGGCGGGTGAGACGGTCGCGCTGCTCGGGCCGAGCGGGTCGGGCAAGTCGACCGCGCTCAACGCGCTGGCCGGGTTCGTTCGCCCGACGTCAGGAACTGTCCGGCTGGACGGCCGTGACGTCACCGACCTGCCGCCCGCCAAGCGGGACATCGGTGTGGTGCTTCAGTCCTATGCGTTGTTCCCGCACATGCGGGTCGCCGACAACGTCGCGTTCGGACTGAAGTCACACCGGGCGTCGCGCACAGAGATCGGGCCACGCGTTGCGGAGGCGCTGGACATGGTCGGCATGTCGGCGTACGGAAAGCGGCTTCCCCGTGAGCTTTCCGGCGGGCAGCAGCAGCGCGTCGCGATTGCGCGCGCCTTGGCCATCCGACCGAAAGTGCTGCTGCTCGACGAGCCGCTGGCGGCCCTCGATGCCCAGCTCCGTCACTCGACGCTGGCCGAGTTGCAGCGGCTCAAGGAGTCGCTGCCGGATACCGCGATGCTCTACGTGACCCACGACCAGGCCGAGGCGCTGGCGCTGGCCGACCGGATCGTGGTGATGAACAACGCCCGGCTGATGGATGTCGACACTGCCGAGAATCTGTGGAAGCGCCCGCCGACCAGCTTCACGGCGGCGTTTCTTGGCGGCGCGAACCTCATCCCCTGCACCGTAGGAAGGGTCATCGGCACCTCGGCGCTGGTCACCATCGCGCACAAGACCGTCAGCGCGGAGGCACCGCAACCGACGGTCGGCAAGATCGATTGGGCACCGGAATCCAAGGCGCTGTTGTGCATTCGGCCCCACGCCATGCGGATCGTCTCGCTCGGCGAGCGGGACGCCCTGCGCGCCACGGTGACCGCTTCGGTCTGGCGCGGCGCCACCACGCGGCTGGTGCTCTCCGTCGGTGGCCTGCCCGATCAGCTGATCGACATCGACGTGCCGGGAAATGCCCAGATCGCGATCGGCAGCGAGGTGGGTATCCACCTGCCCGAGCCGGCGGGCGTGCTGGTTGCGGCGTCGTGACCGCGATACTCGACCAGCCCGCGCCTGCGTCCGATGCGCCGGTACGCCCGGCACCGCCGCGGTCCCGCGCGGCGCTGTGGACCATTCCACCGTTGCTGATCGTGCTTGTCGTGGCGGCCTATCCGTTGATCCGAGTCTGCCTGGAATCGACGAAAGTCGGTGATACCGAGCGCGGTTTGTCGACGTGGTCGGAGGTCCTGGCATCGCAGATGTTCCGTGACGCGTTGTGGCGCACGGTCGCGATCGCGGTGACGTCGACGGCGGGCTGCCTGGTGCTCGGCATGTTTCTCGCGATCGTGCTCGCGTTCGTGCCGTTCCCCGGCTCGCGGGTGGTGGGCAGGCTGATCGACACGGTGCTGGCGCTGCCGTCGTTCCTCATCACGTTGGCGTTCACTTTTCTGTACGGAACGGCCGGTGCGGTTAACGCGGCGATCTCCACCATCACCGGAGGAGCGTCCCCGGCGCTGAACTTCCTCTACACACCCGCAGGTGTGATCGCCGCGGAGATCACCTTCTTCACGCCGTTCGTGTTGCGTCCGCTGCTGGCGTCCTTCGCGGTGCTGCCGCGCGCACAACTCGATGTTGCGGCCAGCCTCGGCGCGTCACCGCTGCGCGTGCTGCGGTCGGTGGTGATGCCGGAGGCGTGGCCTGCGCTGATGGCAGGGGGCAGCCTGGTACTTCTGTTGACGCTCAACGAATTCGGCATCGTGTTGTTCACCGGCGCCAAGGGCGTGATCACCCTGCCGGTGCTCATCTACACCCGCGGCATCGTCACGTTCGATCTGCCGGGGGCGGCGGTTATCGCCACGGTGCAGATCGCGTTGTCGCTCGTGCTCTACGGGCTGTACCGCATGGTGTTCGCACGGTTGATGAGCGCTCGCGGAAAGGGGGACGCCGATGTTGTTGTGGAGCCGGCGAAGTAGGGCCGCCATCCTCATCGGATTCGCCGTTGTCGTACTCGTCGTGTTCGTGGCGCCGCTTGCCACGGTAGTGATCGCGGGCCTTGCCGGATCGTGGACCGAGGCATTGCCGTCTGACCTTAGGCTGGGTCACTTCGACGACGCGCTCTCGGGTGAGAACCTGGCGAGCCTGTCGGTCAGCCTTCAGACGGCCTTCATTTCCGGTGGCCTCGCGCTGGTGCTCGGTACCTGGGCGGCACTGTCCGCACGAGAGGCGCCGCGCTGGTTGAGCCGAGTCACCGATGCCTTTTTTCATCTGCCTATCGCCGTCCCGTCGGTGGCGATAGGGCTCGGGCTTCTGATCGCGTTCAACTCGCGCCCGTTGTTGCTCGGCGGGACCAGGTGGATCGTCATCATGGCGCACGCCGTCCTGGTGCTGGCGTTTGCCTTCAGCGCCGTGTCCGCTGCGCTCGACCGCCTCGACCCCGCCTATCGCCAAGCCGCCGAATCCCTCGGTGCGGGCCCTGTGCGGGTGTTGTTCCGGGTCACGCTGCCGATGCTGTTGCCTGCGCTGGGCGCCGCGGCGGGTCTGGCGGTCGCCCTGTCGATGGGTGAGCTCGGCGCGACGGTGATGGTCTACCCCGCGACGTGGAAGACCTTGCCGGTGACGATCTTCGCGCTGACCGACCGCGGGCAGGCGTTCCAGGCCGCCGCATGCACGACGATCCTGCTGTTGGTCACCCTTGTGGCGCTGGTATTGCTTGGTCGGGTTCGCGGCCGTGCGGCGCTGCGCTGAGGGTTCTCAACGCGAGCAGACGCGAAAGTACCCGAAATACGGCGTGTCGCGGTACCTTTGCGACTGCTCGCGATAGGAAGGTAACCCGCTACTTGAGCAGCGGATCGCGTGGCAGGCCGAGAATCCGTTCCGCGATCGTGTTCCGAGTGATTTCCGACGTGCCGCCCGCGATGGTCATGGCCCGGTTGCCGAGATAGCTGCGCAGCAGCTTCGGCGCCTGCCCGACCACGGTCGCCGACCCGGACAGCGCCATGCCGAGCTCGGTGATCCGCTGGCCCGCCTCGGCCACCAGGAGCTTGGTCACATTGCCCTCCGGCCCGGGTTCGGCGCCCGCGATGGCCCGGCTGGCCCGCCGCAGGTTCAGCAGCCGCAGCGTGTGTGTCTCGGCGATGGATTCGCCCGCCTGGCGCACATAGTTGGCTGCACCAGGTGAGGCGTCGAGCAGCTTGACGAGGTCATCCGGGCTGAACCCGATGGCGCCGCCCGAGCCGCCGCCGATGGAGATCCGCTCGTTGCCCAGCGTCGCGCGGGCCACCAGCCACCCCCGGTTCACGTCGCCAACCACGTCCGAGTCCGGAACGAACACGTCGTCGAAGAAGACCTCGTTGAAGTGCGAGTCCCCAGTGATCCCGCGTAGCGGATTGACCGTCACGCCAGGGGCTTTCATATCGATCGCCATCATGGTGACCCCAGCGTGCTTGGGTGCATCCGGGTCGGTGCGCACGGTGGCCAGCCCCCACTGGCAGTACTGCGCGAGGCTGGTCCACACCTTCTGGCCGGTGACGCGCCAACCCCCGTCGACCTTCTTGGCGGCGGTGCGCACCGCGGCTGCGTCCGAACCCGCGCCTGGCTCGGAGAACAGCTGGCACCACATCACCTGACCACGCAGCACAGGTTCGACGAAGCGCTCGCGCTGGTCGTCAGTGCCCGCCTGGGCGATCGTGAGCGCCACCCACCCGGTGATGCCCATGTCCGGCCGTTCGACGCCGGTAAACTCCTCCTCGATGACCAGTTGCTCGAGCACGTCGGCGGCCCGGCCCCAGGGCTTGGGCCAGTGCGGCACCAGGTAGCCCGAGTCGACGAGGAAGTCGCGTTGTTTGTCGGCGGGCAGGGAGCGCAGAGAGGCAACGGCCTCGCGGGCCTGGCTACGGTGGGCCTCCGCCTCGGGCGGCAGCGTGAACGACGCGCCGTGCGCTTGACCGCTGCGCTGGCCCTCCACGACGTCGAGCAGCGGGTCGCCGCCCTCTTCCATCAGCGCAGCCAGCGTGCGGGCCCGCCGCAGGTACAGATGCGCATCGTGTTCCCATGTGTACCCGATGCCGCCGTGCAACTGAATGTTGTTCTGCGCGTTGAACACCTGAGTGCGGATCGCATGCGAGGCGGCCACCGCGGCGGCGAACCATGCGCTGTCCAGGTCGTCGGCGCGTGCCGCATCCCAGGTTGCTGCGGTGGTCTCCTCGGCGTTGACGAGCATGTTGGCGGCGTGGTGCTTGACGGCCTGGAAGGTGCCGATGGTCCGGCCGAACTGCTCGCGCACCTTGGCGTATTCGACGGCCATCTCCAGCGCCGCCCAGCTGACGCCGACTGCCTCGGCCGACGCGAGGATCCGGAACACCGTCAGGGCCTTGCGTGCGGCGCCGCGAAGCACGCGGTCCTCTTCGACCGCCACGCCGCGCAGCGCGACCGACCCAACGCTGCGGGTGGTGTCCAGCGAGTCCAGCGCGGTGACGGTGACACCGTCGGCCGCGGCGTCGACCACGACGACGTCCTCACCGGCGGCGATCACGAGCACATCGGCGTCCGGCGCCCCCAGCACGGCAGGGCTCTCGCCGGTGACAAGCAGGTCCGAACCGATCGTCACGCTGCCCGACAGGGCGAGCGCGCCGGCCGTGCTGCCGTCGGCCAGGCCCGGAAGCAGTTGCGCACGAACGAAATCCGGCGCGCAGCGGTCGATCACCACGGCGGCCGCCACGGTCGGGAGGAACGGCCCGGGGGACAGCTCGCGGCCCTGTGCCTCCAGTACCACCGCCAACTCGGCGAGTCCGAAGCCCGATCCGCCGTGTCCCTCGGCGATCGCCAGACCGTTCCAGCCGAGGTCCTTGCCCGCCGACCAGATCTCACTGGGATGAGTCGTCCCCTTCTCCAGGGTTGCGCGGGCCGCAGCACGGCTGTTCAGCCTGTCCAGTTGCCCGAAAACGGCGTCAGCCAGGTCGTTGTGTTCCTCGGTGATGGCGAGAGCTGACTTACTCACGGTGGAAGTCCTCTGAAAGGGCGGAGGTCGACGGTTGTCAAACGAAGCTAACTCGCCCGACCGCCGCTCAGCGCAGACGTGATGCAGGTCACAAGTGATCTTGAAAATATCACGGGTGAACATGTTCCGAATGTCGTCGTGTACCGCCGCAGGTGCGAGGTACGCTCCCGCAATGACGGTACGACCGGACCCCGGTCCGACCATGTGGTCACGCGCCCGGTGGTTGCTGAAGGCCGGTCCCGCCGACTACATGCTCGCGATGAGTGTCGCGAGCGCTTCCCTGCCCGTTGTCGGGAAACATCTTGAGCCACTGGGTGCCGCGACGGCGATGGGGGTTTGGGGCTACCGCCACCTGCCCGACTTTCTCGGCGCGACGGCGAAGTCCTTGCTTAGCCCGGGTAACGCCGACGTGAAGCGCCAGGAGCGGGACAGCACCAACTCCGTCACCGAAGCCGCCCTGCGCGGCATCGTGCCCGCCAAGGACCTGGCGATCGAATGGCCGGCACCGGAACGCACGCCGCCGCTGTGGAAGCTCCGTGAGCATCGTCGCAGCGTGTATCGGACATCCGTCCGCTACGGCCCCCGCCCCTCCCAGCTGCTGGACGTATGGCGCCGCAAAGACCTGCATGCCGAACCCGCGCCGGTTCTGCTCTTCGTGCCCGGTGGCGCCTGGGTGCACGGCGGTCGGCTGCTCCAGGGCTACGCGTTGATGTCGCACCTGGCCGAGAGGGGCTGGGTGTGCCTGTCCATCGACTACCGGGTGGCGCCTCACCACAAATGGCCGGCGCATATCACCGACGTCAAGACCGCGATCGCCTGGGCGCGCGCGAACGTCGACAAGTTCGGCGGTGACCGCAATTTCGTTGCGGTAGCGGGATGTTCGGCGGGCGGACACCTGTCCGCACTGGCAGGCCTGACCGCGAACGACCCTGAGATGCAAAGCGAATTGCCGGACGGCTCTGACACCTCCGTCGACGCGGTGGTTGGCATCTACGGACGCTACGACTGGGAAGACCGGTCAAATGCGGAGCGGGCCCGATTCGTCGACTTCCTCGAGCGGGTCGTGGTCGGCCGGAAGATCGCCAAGCACCCTGACATCTTCCGCAAAGCGTCGCCGATCGCCCGAGTGCACGCCGACGCGCCGCCGTTCCTGATCATCCACGGCACCGGCGACAGCGTGATCCCGGTCGCACAGGCCCGCAACTTCGTCGAGCGGTTGCGCGCGGCGTCGCATTCGGTGGTGAGCTACGTCGAGCTGCCAGGCGCGGGTCACGCGTTCGACATGATCGACGGCGCCCGCACCGGGTCGATGGCGACGGCAATCGGCCTGTTCCTCAACCAGATTCACCGAAACCGGATGCTGATCAGGGCCAAAGAGGTCATATGAGCTCCTCCACACAGGAGGTAGCTCTTTGAAGAGACTCAGCGGGTGGGACGCTGTGCTGTTGTACAGCGAGACGCCGACGGTGCACATGCATACCCTCAAGCTGGCGGTGATCGACATCTCCGAGCTGAAGGGCAGGCAGTTCGGCATCGATGAGTTCCGTCAGGTCATCCACAGCAGGCTCTACAAGCTCGATCCGTTCCGCTACGAGCTCGTCGACATTCCGTTCAAGTTCCACCACCCGATGTGGCGGGAGAACTGCGAGGTCGACCTCGACTACCACGTCCGTCCGTACCGGGTGGACAGCCCCGGCGGCCGTCGCCAACTCGACGAGGCGGTCGGCCGGATCGCCAGTACCCCGCTCGACCGCAGCAAGCCGCTGTGGGAGATGTACTTCATCGAGGGCCTTGCCAACGGCAGGATTGCGGTACTGGGCAAGATTCACCACGCACTCGCCGACGGCGTCGCGTCGGCGAATCTGCTCGCGCGGGGGATGGACCCGCATACGGGTCCGGAGGCCGATCGCGACTCGTACGCAACCGATCCCGCGCCGGGGCGCTCGGAGCTCATTCGGTCGGCGTTCGCCGACCATATGCGCCAGATCGGCCGGCTGCCCGGCGTGATGCGCTACACCGCCCAGGGTGTGAGCCGGGTACGCAAGAGTTCGAAGAAGCTGTCCCCCGAGCTGACACGACCGTTCACCCCGCCGCCGTCGTTCATGAACCACCGCGTAGACGCTCAACGTAAGTTCGCCACCGCCACGCTCGCCCTTGCCGACGTGAAGGAGACCGGCAAGCACCTCGGCGTCACGATCAACGACATGGTGCTCGCGATCTCGGCGGGAGCGTTACGCCAGCTGTCGCTCAAGTACGACGGCCACGCCGACCATCCGTTATTGGCTTCCGTCCCAGTGAGTTTCGACTTCTCGCGGGAACGAATCTCAGGTAATCGCTTTTCCGGCGTCATGATGGTGGTGCCGATCGAACTGGACGATCCACTCGCGCGGGTGCAGGCCGTGCACGACGCCGCGGTGGACGCCAAGGAGACACACCACCTCATGGGCCCGGAACTGGTCAGCCGCTGGTCGGCCTATTTTCCACCCGCTCCCGCCGAGCGTCTGTTCCACTGGCTCGCGAGCAAGGACGGCCAGAACAAGGTGCTGAACGTTCCGATCTCGAATGTGCCAGGCCCACGGGAGCCAGGACGTGTCGGAGGGGCGCTGGTGACGGAGATCTACTCAGTGGGCCCGCTCACGACGGGCAGCGGTCTGAACATCACGGTCTGGAGTTACGTGGACCAGCTCAACGTCTCGGTGCTCTGCGACGCCGCCACGCTGTTGGATCCACACGAGCTGACCGACGCGTTTGTCGACGCGTTTGTCGAAATCCGGCGCGCCGCAGGACTTCCCGAGGAGCTGACAGTCGTCGAGAAAGCTATGGCGCCGTAGTTTGGCGCATCGCGTGTACCCAGGACAGGAACTGCTCGACTGCTTGAGCGGTATAGTGCGCCCGCGGTGACCCGTAGTAGAAGTCAAAGGCGTGCTGGGCATGCGGGATCTCGGCGTACGCGACGACGGACGTCGAGGTGCCCCGCATGGCCTTGGCGAACTCGCGGCCCTCGGGCACTGGGATGATCGAGTCGTCCTGGCCGTGCAGAATGAAAAATGGTGGCGCGTCGGAGCGTAACCGCTTGATCGGCGACGCGTCGAGGTACACCTGCTTGTGCGTGGCGAACCGCTTCTTGACCACGAACTTCTGCAGGAACGCGATGAACTCCTTACGTCCGGAGCCCTTGGTGGTGAACCAGTCGTAGCGGCCGTAGATCGGCACCGCGGCCACCACCGAGGTGTCGGCCTCCTCGAATCCAGGTTGCCACTGCGGATCGTTGGGGGTGAGCGCGGCCAGCGCGCACAGATGGCCGCCGGCCGAGCCACCGCTGATCGTAATGAAATCGGGATCGCCACCGTAGTCGGCGATGTTCTCCCTCACCCACGCCAGCGCGCGCTTGACGTCGACGATGTGGTCCGGCCACGTGTGCCGGGGGCTGACACGATAATCGATTGACACACACACCCATCCGCGGTCGGCGAGATGGCTCAGCAGCGGATAGGCCTGCGGCCGCCGCATGCCGATGGCCCACGCGCCGCCGGGCACCTGCAGCAGTACCGGCGCCTTGCCGTCGCGGGGCAAGTCGCGGCGCCGCCAGATGTCCGCGAAGTTGACCTCCGGGTGCGGGCCATACTGGACAGTGTCTGCCTTCTCGACGTAGCGGCGGCGGATCAAATCGTTGGGCGGCACGCCGATCATTCTGCGGCGCCTGGCCGGTTGCGACTGCGCGGCGACCGCCTCGTAGTCGTGGCCCAGCGCCTCACGCAGCGGCTCTTCGAAAGACGGCTTCGACGCCAAATTGCGGCTGTGGATCAACCACAGCAGCGCCCAGGCAATGGCAGTGAGCACCAGGGCGATTCGGCCGCGGGGACCGCGGAAGTCGCCGCGCAGACCGCGGCGCACCGCGTCGAACACCGATCCGGCGAGATACAGCGGCGACAACTCGGTGGTGGGCCAGCCGAATGCGAACACCGGAATGGTGATGTAGCCCTCACGGGCGATGGGTCGCACCCCGTTGGCAGCGTTGAGCAGCTCCGCTGAGGCGCGCAGCAGCGTAAAGCGCCTACGCACGGGCGGCGCGGTCCTGCAACTCGCGACGCACGATCTTGCCGGTGCTGCCGCGAGGTAGTTCGTCGAGGATCGTGATATCCCTGGGCACTTTGTAGTTCGCCAAGTTCTCTCGGACGTGCTGCTTCAGTTCGTCCGGTGTAGCCACTGCGCCGTCATTCAAAACCACGAACGCGGCCAGCCGTTGGCCGAACTGTTCGTCGTCCACCCCAATCACCGCAGCCTCCGCCACCTCCGAGTGAGCGGCCAGCGTCTTCTCCACCTCGATGGGATAAACGTTCTCACCGCCGGACACGATCATCTCGTCGTCGCGGCCGACCACGAACAGTCGCCCGGCATCGTCGAGGTAGCCGACATCGCCGGACGACATGAAGCCCTCGTGAAAGTCCTTGGTCTTGCCCGAGGTGTAGCCGTCGAACTGGGTGGAGTTGCGCACGTAGATGCCGCCGACCTCACCGGTGGGCCGCTCGTTGAAATCGGTATCCAGAATGCGGATTTCGGTGCCCCCGGCGGGCTTACCCGCGGTGTCGGGCGCCTCTCGCAGGTCTTGCGGTGTCGCCGTGGCGATCATCCCCGCTTCGGTGGCGTTGTAGTTGTTGTAGATGACGTCGCCGAACTGATCCATGAAGTTGATCACAACGTCGGGGCGCATCCGCGAGCCCGACGCGGCGGCGAACCGCAGCGACCGGCCGCTGTATTTAGCCCGCACCTCGTCGGGCAGCTCCATGATCCGGTCGAACATCACCGGCACCACACACAACCCCGTAGCACGGTGGCGGTCGATGAGCTCAAGAGTCGCCTCGGGGTGGAACTTACGGCGGGTCACGACGGTGCACGCCATCGACGCCGCGAACACGAGCTGAGAGAAGCCCCACGCGTGAAACATCGGCGCCACGATGACGACGGGCTCTTCGGCGCGCCATGGGGTGCGATCCAGGATCGCCTTGAGGATGCCGGGGCCGCCGTCGGCGCCGCCGGAGTGCTTGGCGCCCTTGGGACTTCCGGTGGTGCCGGACGTGAGCAGGATGACCTTGCTTTTGGTGCTCGCCCGGTGCGGCTGCCGCCCGGCGTTCTCGGCGATCATCTTCTCGACGGTCAGGCCACCCTGCGGCCCGTCGGTCCAGGCGATGATCCGCGTCGCGTCGGGTTTGTCGGCCAACGCGCGGTCGACGGTGGCCGTGAACTCCTCGTCGTAGATGACGGCGAATGGACCCACCGCGCCTTCGCGCTGCACAACCTCCGCCAGCGCGGGACCGGCGAACGACGTGTTCAGAAGCAACACGTCGGCGCCGATCCGATTCGCGGCGATCAAGGTCTCGACGAAGCCACGGTGGTTGCGGGCCATGATGCCGATGACTTTCGGAGTAGCAGGCAGCGCCTGGAGTGCGGCAGCCAGAGCGTCTGAGCGCTGGTCGATTTCGCGCCAGGTCAGTGTGCCGAGCTCGTCGACGAGACCGGGGCGGTCGGGGCAGCGCTGCGCAGCCGCGGCGAATCCCGATGTGATGCCCATGTTTTCGCGCTGCATCGCCGCGGCGATGCGAACGTACTTGTCGGGTCGCATTGGGGCGATCAGCCCGGCGCGCCGCATCGTCGCGACGATGCCGAGCGTTTCGGCAAGGCGATCGGTAATGGCCACGATGGCTATCCCAGCACGGGTAGCCGTCGTTGCGCGGCTAGTTTGTCGAGCGCCCGCTGCATGACGTGCCGGACGTGAGCATCGACCTCGTCGATGTCCGGGTCGTCGCCGAACTCGGCGATGATGTCGATCGCGGGCAGCACTTCCATCACGATCTTGGCGGGCAGCGGGAGGTTGGGCGGGATCACCAGGCTCAGGCCGAACGGGAATCCGAACGAAATCGGCACGATCTTCGTGCGGGTCAGGCGTGCGATCGGGCCGAGCCGCTTGGCCAGCCACGTGCCACGAGACAGGTAAAGCTGCGTCTCCTGGCCGCCGATGCCGACCGTGGGAACGATCGGAACCCCGGCATTCAGCGCGGCCTTCACGTAACCCGTGCGGCCGCCGAAGTCGATGACGTTCTCCGAAATCGTCGGTCGGTACACGTCGTAGTCGCCGCCAGGAAATACCACCACGAGACCGCCGGACCGCAGCGCCTCGTCGGCGTTCTGATGGTTGGCACTGATGTAGCCGATCTTCTTGAAGAAGTCTCCCGTCGGTCCAACCGAGAGCATGTCGTGGCTCAGCGTGTACAGCGGGCGCGCGTAACCGTGTTCGTGGTAGTACTCGGCTGCCAGGATCGGAACATCCATCGGCAGCATGCCACCGGAGTGGTTGGACACCAGCAGCGCGCCTCCGGGCGGCATGTTCTCCAGCCCGCGCACCTCCGAGCGGAAGTAGCGCGTGAGGAATGGCCGGGTTATCCCCATTACGCGTTCGGTGAGGCCCGGATCCCACTTCGTGAGTTCCGACGGCTCGATATCGGTCGAGGCCATGTGGTCTCCCCCTAAAATTAGAACGTGTTCTAGTTATGGTACCTGAGCCGGGTGGTTACGATCACCGGCGTGACAGACAACAGCGAAAATGTCGTCCTGGTCGAGCAACGCGACCGAGTCGTGATCATCACCATCAACCGGCCAGAGGCCAAAAACGCCGTCAACGCTGCGGTCAGCCGGGCCTTGGCGGACGCGATGGACCGACTTGACGGCGACGCCGGGCTGTCGGTCGGCGTGCTGACCGGCGCAGGCGGCTCGTTCTGTGCGGGCATGGACCTCAAGGCGTTCGCCCGCGGGGAAAACGTCGTAGTCGAGGGCCGCGGAATGGGGTTCACCGAGCGACCCCCCGTCAAGCCGTTGATCGCGGCCGTCGAAGGCTACGCGCTGGCGGGCGGGACGGAACTGGCGTTGGCCACCGATCTGATCGTGGCGTCGAAGGAGTCGGCGTTCGGCATTCCCGAGGTGAAGCGTGGGCTGGTCGCAGGCGGCGGCGGGCTGCTGCGGTTGCCGCAGCGCATCCCGTATGCGATCGCGATGGAGCTCGCGCTGACGGGCGACCACCTGCCTGCGGAGCGAGCCCATGAGCTCGGCCTGGTCAACGTGCTGGCCGAACCGGGGTCGGCGCTGGATGCGGCCATCGCGCTCGCCGAGAGGATCACCGCCAACGGACCACTGGCGGTGGCAGCGACCAAGCGGATCATCACCGAGTCCCGCGGCTGGAGCCCAGAGGAGATGTGGCGGGCGCAGGCCCGGATCCTGGCGCCGGTGTTCATGTCGAACGACGCGAAGGAAGGCGCCATCGCGTTCGCCGAGAAGCGCCCGCCGAAGTGGACGGGCAGCTGACACTGGACTCATGACGCCGGCGGGGGCCGCGGACTGCGAGCGGGCTGCGATCCGCGCCTATCTGATCGGTGCTGACGACGAGAGCGCCAAGCACTGGGAGGAGGCGGCGCGGGCCGCGCTGACCGCAGGCGACCGCGCCGAGTCCGCCCGCTACACATTCTGGCTCGGGTTCGGCTTCATGATGCGGGGCCAGGCGGCGCCGGCCAGCGGTTGGCTCTCCCGGGCGGAAGCGCTGGCCTCGGACGCTGGTACGGAGTGTCGAGCCTCGGGCTACGTTCTCATTCCTCGGTGTCTCGTCGCGATCGACGACGGGGACCCCGCCGAGGCACTCGAGATGGCGGTCAGTGCTATCGAGATCGGCGATCGGTTCGGCGACGCGGACCTGCGCGCGTTCGGCACACTCGCGCATGGCCAGGCACTGATCGCGATGGGTGAGCCGGACGCGGGAGTTGCGCGACTCGATGCCGTGATGGTGTCGGTCACCGCCGACGAGGTCGGACCGATCACCACCGGCATCGTCTACTGCGCGGTGATCCTCGGGTGCATGGATCTGTACGATCTGCGCCGGGCATCCGAATGGACGAATGCGCTTGCCGGATGGTGTGATTCGCGACCCGGCATGGTGCCGTTCCGGGGCCAGTGCCTAGTGCACAGGTCGCAACTCGAACAAGCCGGCGGGGACTGGTCGGCGGCCATGGTGACCGCACAGAGCGCATGCCGGGCCCTTGCCGACCCGCCGCATCCCGCGCTGGGCCTGGCGTATTACCAAGAGGGGGAGCTGCATCGGGTGCTCGGCGACGGTGAGCAGGCCGAGGATCATTACCGCTTGGCCGGCCGGCACGGCTATGACCCGATGCCCGGCCTCGCTCTTTTGGAATGCACGCGTGGCGAAATCCGGGCCGCCTCTGCGATGATGCAGCGGGCAGTACAGGAGCGCCGCGGCCCAGGTCTGCGACCCACCCTGCTATCCGGCGCCGTCGAAATTTTCCGGGCGACAGGAGATTTCGCTGCAGCCCGCGCCGCCGCCGAGTCGTTGTCGGCGATCGCTGCTCGGTCGTCGTCGGCCGCGTTGCAGGCGACGGCCGCTCAGGCCAGCGGATCGGTGTTGCTCGCCGACGGCAACGTATTGGCCGCACTGGCCGAGTTGCGCGCCGCGGGGCGAACGTGGCAGACGCTGCGCATGCCGTACGAGGCCGCGAAGGCTGCGGTGCTGCGAGGTCTGGCATGTTCGGCGGTGGGTGACCGGACCAGCGCCGAGATGGAATTCGACACCGCCCGAGATACTTTCACTCGACTGGGCGCATTGCCCGACCTGGAACATGTGAACTACCTGTCGGCGGGCGTTGCGCATGACCCGAGCGGGGGCACCCCGCTGTCGGCCCGCGAACAGGAGGTGCTGACGCATCTGGTCGCGGGTCGGAGTAACCGCGAAATAGCCGAGGAGCTGGTGATCAGTTCACACACAGTCGCGCGCCACGTCGAACACATCTACGCCAAGCTGGGGGTCACCAACCGCACCGCGGCCACCGCGTATGCATACGAGCACCATCTCGTCTGAGCCATGGGTCGTTTGACCTATCCGGCTTAGATGGGGTGTTTGGCCGATGCGCAGTCGGCGTCGAGGTTCATACCGTCTGACCATGTCCTCTGTCTCGTACCAACATTTCACCGGCACCGCCGCCGAGAATTACCAACGCGACTTCGTGCCCGCCATCGCCACCCCGGTCTCGAAACTATTGCTTCAGGCCGCCGACTTGCGGCCGGGCGAGCGAGTCCTCGACGTCGCGTGCGGGACGGGCCTGATCTCGCGGCTGGCGGCCGAGCGTGTCGGCGCCACCGGATCGGTCACCGGCATAGACATCGCTGGAGACATGATCGACGTTGCGAAGTCGGTTCCCGCACCGCACGCAATCGACTGGCGCATCGCGGATGCGGGTGCGCTGCCACTCCCTGATAGGGCGTTCGACATCGTCCTGTGCCAGATGGGACTGATGTTCATGGAGAACAGGACCGGCGCCATCGCCGAGATGCGGCGGGTGCTCGTACCGTCGGGTCGGGTGGTCGTCGCCACACCCGGGCGCATTCAACCGCTTTACGAGGTAATGGAGCGGGCGATTGTCGAGCAGATCAGCGCGGAGCTGGGCGGCTTCGTAAGCTCCGTGTTCTCGATGTACGACCCCGAGGCGGTTGCCGCGCAACTTCGTGAGGGCGGATTGCATGACGTCTCTGCAACCGTCTGGACAACCACATTCCGGCTGCCGCCGCCCGCCCAGTTCCTCTGGCAGTACATCAACCTCACACCGATGGCGGAGCTAATCGGCCAAGCCCCAGACAAGGCGAAGGAGGCCATGAAGCAGCAGTTCGTTGACGGCGCGCAGTCACACGTGGTCGACGGGGTGACGATTGTCGAACAGCCGATGGTGATCGCGACCGGTCGCGCTTAGGCGTGCGCGATGACTCGTCGTCTTCGTCGGGCAGTAGGTAGTTCTGTGGGTGGTGGTAGTCGTTGACCCGTGACTGGCCTGAGTCGAGGTGTGGTGGTGGGATCCATTCGGTGCGGCCGTCTTTGCGTTTTCGGGTTTTCCAGCCGCCGGGTTTGACCATCCGGTTTTCTGTGGGACACGCCAGGGTGAGGTCGTCGACGTTGGTTTGGCCGCCGTCGGTCCAATCGGC
Organism: uncultured Actinomycetota bacterium; assembly: GCA_963770305.1. Taxonomy (GTDB): domain Bacteria; phylum Actinomycetota; class Actinomycetes; order Mycobacteriales; family Mycobacteriaceae; genus Mycobacterium. The sequence goes on along the minus strand of CAVYPB010000038.1, from coordinate 541,091 downwards.
TACCGCGTGGTGGACTTGGCAGTTGGCCCCGCCCACGGTGCGGCCGGGGCGGGTACAGCCGCGGTCTCTGGCGAGCAACACGATTCGTTGGTCGGCCGAGGCGATGCGCCGGGTGCGCCCGAGGTGCAGTGTACGGCCGGTGTGTTTGTCGAAGATGGTCAGGTAGTGGTAGGCGTGGCTGGCCAGCTTGATGACGGTCGGCATCGGCAGCAGGCTTCCGGTGGCGGTGACGGCCTGCCCGCAGCCGGATTCCAACTCTTGCAGGGTGGTGGAGACGATGATGGTGGCCGGCAGGCCGTTGTGTTGTCCGACCTGACCCGACGCTAAGACACTGCGGCCCATGGCTTTGAGTGCGTCGTGGGCTAGGTGCGAGCCCGCTTCGGAAGGTCGAAGACCAGCACAGTGCTCGACGCTGTGGCCACCAGCGCACCAGAAAAATCGGTCACTGTGCCTTCAGCAAAGGCCACACGGGAGCCAGACTTGACTACTGTTCCGGTCGCGGTGAGTAGTCCGCTGGACTGTTGAACGGCCTTGAGGTAGTTCACCTTGATTTCCACTGATGTGTTTCCCTTGCCTTGCGGCAGGGTGCTGCGCACCGCAGCGCCCACGGCATTGTCGAGAAGTGCACAAACCACACCGCCGTGAACAACTCCGGTGAGGTTGTAAGTCGACTCGTCAGGCGCACAGGTGAATACAACCTTGCCCGGTTCGACAGACACCATGTTGATCTGCATGAGCGAGTGGAGGGGCGGAGTTGGAACTTGTCCGTCCATAATCGCCCGCATGAAATCCAATCCCGCCATCGATGCGCCCATAGAGGTCGTGGGTGCCGGATCATGCCAAGTGACCACCCGCGACTTTTGGGTGCCCCAGCCTTCCTGCACGTCGTTGCTGGCTGCATCAGTCACGGCTGTTCCTCCCGGCTGCATGGAATGCACAATCGCCGAACTGAGTATCCGGTTTGTCCGTCACAAGACAGCCCGAATTGACCGAAACATGCAGGACCGCGACCGTCTCGCTTAGCCGTGTCCAAACTGGCACTGTCTGGGGCTTGCCGTCCGAGCTGTGCCATTTCTCGTATCCCGCAGTGAGTGCGTCGTGGTTGCGTTGGGCGGGGCTGCGTTGATCGTTGTGGATGTGGGTTTGGCTGGGTGTGCCGTCCACGCAAGGGGTCTCGTCGTCGGGGTTGCACATGCCCGGCGACGCCCATTTCGCCAGGACGGCATCGATGGTGGCGCGGGCCTGCGGGTCGAGCAGGCCGCTGATCTTGCTCATGCCGTCGGCTTCTTGTTTACCGATGGTCAGGCCGCGGCGCCGGGCCCGGTCGACGTCGGAGAAGTCGCCGTCGGGGTGCACGAGCGCCATCAGCCGGTCGGCGGCTTTACGTAATGCGTCGGGGGTGTGCTCGGCGGCGATGCGGGCCAGGTCGGTCTCGCAGGCTTGGCGGGTCTCGAAATCGACGGCGTTGGGCAGATCGGCGAAAAAGCGGCGGATGATGCGGACGTGTTCGGCGCCGATGGTGCCGGCGGCTTGGGCGGCGGCCACGTTGGGCAGCACCGGCTGCAGTGGTTGACCGGTCATCGCGGTGCGGGGTCCCAGGTGGTCGGCTTCATCCAGGCGCCGGCGGGCCTGGCCGCGGCCGATGCGCAGCCGGTTGGACAGCACGTCGGTCCACGACTTGGCGCCCAGGTCGACCGGGCTGGCTTGAGAGGTGAGGTGGTGGGTCAGCCGGTGATCGACGGCGGCTTGGCGGCGGTTAACCGTCTCCAACCGGTCCTTGACCGCCAGTGTTTCCGGTGCGGTCAACGCATCAAAGGACAGGGCGGCGAGCTCGGCCTGGGCGGCCTCGAACCGGTCGAAGGTGGCCGTGATGGCCTCTCGATCCGCGACCGCACCCGTACCCATACTCCGAACACTAGTTCGAACCACCGACGAATTCCGAACGAGTATCCACAAGCCAAACCAAAGTGACGCAAGTTAATTCAGCCACCCGTCAGCGCGCCGATCTCCTCGGCGATGTTGCGCCGCGCGAGCTGCTCCCACCGCTCACGGCCGGCTGCCGTGTGGAACAGCGGCCCGTCGAGCAGTGAGGTGAGTACCTGTGCCCGAGCGGGCCTGAACGTCGAGTCAGGCACGTCGGCGTACTCCTCCCGGACCGCCGCCGCATAGGTCCGATACCGTTGAGCGTCGCTGCCCAGCACGGAAAGGTCGGCGTCGCACAGCACGGCGCCGTTGACGTCGTCGTCGTCCACCTTGTGTGTCTTGGTGATCAGCACAAGCCGCACAACATCATCGCGGATCGGCGAGGACGCAAGCAGCTCGCGTGACAGCTCGGCGGAGCGATCCTCGTTGTCGTCGCGGCCGATCTCATAGATGGCGTCATGGAACCACGCCGCGAGCTCGACGGCCTCCCGGTCGAAGTCGATGCCGGACTCGGCCAGCAGTCCGATCGCATCGAGCATCTCGTGCAGGTGAGCGACCGTGTGATGCTTGCGGTGCGTCTCCGACCAGCGGGCCAACAGGTCCTCTCGCAGTTCCTCGGTCAAGTGCGCCGCCACGTCCCCAGTGTTCCACCGGGTTGACCTCAACCGGTATTGAGGACGCAGGATGGCGTCATGACAACAGAAGTCACCGATGCCGTCGACGTCGCGGCCTATTTCGGCCGGATCGGCTACCGGGGCCCGCCCGAACCGACGGTCGAGACGGTGCACGCGCTGGTAGCCGCCCACAACCAATCCATACCGTTCGAGAACCTCGACCCGTTGCTTGGCATCCCCGTCGCGGATCTCAGCGCCGCTGCGCTAACCGACAAGCTGGTGCACCGTCGCCGTGGCGGCTACTGCTACGAGCACAACGGACTGATGGGATATGTGCTCGACGAGTTGGGCTTTGGCGTGCAACGGTTCGCCGGCCGAGTGGTGTGGATGAATCCCGACGGCCCGCTTCCCGCGCAGACGCACCAGGTGCTGTCCGTGACGGTGCCGGGCGTCGATGACCCTTTGCTTGTCGATGTCGGGTTCGGCGGGCAGACGCTGACGTCGCCGATTCGGCTCCAGCCCGGTCACGTGCAAGCAACCCGCCATGAGCCGTATCGCATCCGCGAGCGCGACGACGGCTACCAGTTGGAGGCCGAGATCAACGGTGAGTGGCAGCCGCTGTACATGTTTACCACTCGCCCCCAACCGCGAATCGATCTCGAAGTCGGAAGTTGGTATGTGTCAACGCATCCCAACTCGCACTTCGTCACCGGCCTAACGGCGGCACTGGTGACCGACGACGCCCGCTGGAACCTGCGTGGACGGAATCTGGCTGTCCACACCGCCGGGAACACCGAGAAGATCCGCTTCGACTCGGCCGCGGACGTACTCGACCTGCTGACCGACCGCTTCGGCATCGACGTGGCCGACCTCGGTGACTGTGCCGATGTCGAGGCGCGCGTCAACGAGGTGCTGGATAGCTGACGACTACGTCCCACGGATCGTCGGCGGCCAGCGCCATCCGGCCCAGCCGCCGCGCATAACGCGTTGTGGTGCCGAACTCGTCGACCCAGCTGCGTGCCCGCATAGTGGCCAGCCACAGCCCGTGCTCAATGGTCACGCCGATCGCCCCGTGCAACTGGTGCGCAATGGTGGTCACCGGACCGACGGCCCGGCCGACCGTCACTTTCGCCGCCGTCACGGCGTACTCGGTCGCCGGGTGGTCAAATCCGTAGTCGGTCGCCGCGGCGATGGCCAAAGCAGTTGCAGCGCGGGCACGTTCGATCTCTCCGGCCATTGCGGCCAGCGAATGCTGCACGGCCTGAAACTTGTTGAGGGGACGCCCGAATTGCACCCGCTCGCCGGTGTGCGCCACCGTGAGCTCGCACGCCGCATCGAGCGCACCGACGATCTGGTTGCAGCGTGCCCACGCGCCGCGACGGGTCAGCTCGTCGGCCACGCCGATGTCGACCGTGCGCGTATCACCGACCGCCAGATCGAATGTGAATGACCCGCGCGGTTCACCGGCCAGGTTGTGGCCGTCGGAGATCTGCGCATCCTCGACCAATGCGACATGCAGCGCATCGGCCGTCCGCGCCGCCAATACGACGGTGCCCGAAGGCCACGGCACCTCGCGGGCGGTCCCGGTGATCCGGCCGTCACGCTCGGCGGCATCTGCGATCGCAACGGTCAACGGGCCGCTGTCGGGTAACGGCAAGCCAACCTTGCCCGCGAGCCACGCCGCGAGCAGATCGGTCTCGGCGATCGGGACCGCGCCCGCATGTCTGGCCAAACCGGACAGCACGACCGCGCACTCCGCCGGTCCGGCGTCCTGGCTGCTCGTCAGCCGTGCGAGTCCGGTGTCCTCCAGGTTACGCCACAGTGCTTCGTCGAACGATTCGGGAAAGCGATGTCCCACGCGGGCGTCAAACGCCCGGCGGCCGAGATCATCGACCAGTTGCGCCAATTCGTTCATGGGCGTCGGCTCTTCGCGTAAGCGCTCATCGCGCGCCCATGTCTCTAGCTACCACCCCGCGCAGCACCTCGTTCGTCCCGCCGCGCAGTGTGAACAGCGGAGAGTGTACGCGCGCAGCGGCCAGCAACGCACGCAGCGGCTCGGCATCCTCGACGTAGTCCAGCAGGTTGGCGACCAACTCGACCGAATCCTGTTCGAAGCGGGTGCCGAGATCCTTCACCAGTGCCGCCCGGTTGGCGGCGTCCCGCCCGTCGGCCAGCGTGCGCGCCACTGAGATCGACAGCTGGCGCAGCGAAATCATGCGGGCCACAAGGTCTCCGACGTCGGCAGCGATGCCGTCATCGACGTCGTCCAGCGCGCGGATGACGCTGAAGACCAGCGTGGCGGTGGACAGGATCCGCTCGGGACCGCTTCGCTCGAAACCCAATTCGGCGGTGACCTGATGCCAGCCGTCGCCGATCTGCCCCAGCACATCGGTGTCGGGGACGAACACGTCGGAGAAGATGACCTCATTGAAATGGTGTTCGCCGTTCATCAACACGATCGGGCTGATCGTGATGCCCGGCGCGGAGGTCTGCACGATGAACTGAGAAAAGCCCGAGTGCCGGTGCTGCGGGTCCAGCGGGCTGGTTCGGGCCAGCACGACGATCTGCTGCGCGACGTGCGCACCGCTCGTCCAGACCTTCGATCCGTTGAGCGCCCAGCCATCATCGGTTCGGGTGGCCCGGGCCTGCGCGGCCGCGAGGTCCGACCCCGCGCCGTGCTCGCTCATCCCGATCGCCGAGTACAGGCGCCCCGCAGCGATCCGCGGCAACAGCCGGCGCCGCTGCTCTTCGGTGCCATACGCGAGCAGTGCGGGCGCGACCTGCCGGTCGGCGATCCAGTGCGCGGCGACCGGGGCGCCCTGCGCCAGCAGTTCCTCGGTGACCACGTAGCGGTGCAGGTAACCCAGCCCATGGCCGCCGTATTCGGCGGGGACGATCAGACCGACGAACCCAGCGTCGGCCAGGCGGGCGGAAAAGTCCGGGTCCCACTTCGAAAGCCAGGAGTCGACGGCAGGCCGCCAGTCAAACTCGGTGCGATCGGCGGAGAGGAACTGTCGGATCGACGCACGCAGATCCGCCAGTGCCCCGTCGTTGGCGCATAACGCTTCGAATACGCTCACTGGCCTCGAGAGTAGTGAGCGCACGTACTGACCTACTCGGCGCACCGGCGTGAACTCGCTCGCGCGATGCTGGCCCGCCACGGGGTTCGCACCGGGCGTGGTGACCCGCTCGACTGTATGAGAGGAAATTGACTTGGCGACCGTCTACTTCACCGCGTCCAGCCTGGACGGCTACATCGTCGACGAGGCCGACAGCCTGGATTGGCTGATGTCGCGTGAAATCGACGCGGACGGCCCCTTCGGGTACCAGGCATTCATCAAATCCGTTGGCGCACTGGTGATGGGGTCCGCGACCTACGAATGGGTGATCGGCAACCAGCCCGGTGACTGGATGTACGAGCAGCCGTCGTGGGTGTTGACGCACCGTCCGCAGATCATCGCCGACGGGCATCCGGTGCAGGCGTTCGACGGTGACGTCGCCGAACTGCATCCGACGCTGGTGTCGGCGGCCGGAGGTAAGGACGTCTGGGTGGTCGGCGGTGGGGACGCGGCCGCGCAGTTCGTCACCGCCGGCCTGATCGACGAGATGATCGTCACCTACGCACCGTGCTCGCTGGGCGGCGGTTCACGGCTGCTGCCAGTTCGATCGGAGTGGGCGCTGGTCGAGTCCGGCGTCAACGGCGACTTCGTCTGCGCCCGTTGGCGCAAGGCCTAGTGGTGGTCGGGAAGCCCGTGGCGGCGGACGAATTCCCTTGACTTGACCAGGAATTCGACCTGCTCGGCCACATCGCGCAACGGGTCGACGCTGCGGGTGGACCGGCACAGCACCACCGCGCCCTCGAGCGACGCGATGCACATGATCGCCAGCGACGCAGCGCACGGCTCGTCGAAGCCGTCGCTGACGAACGCGCGGGTGAGCGCATCGCGCCAACGACGGAAGATGCTGCCCGCGACGGTGGTCAGCTGCGGTTCGTCGTCGGCCGAGCCGATCGCCGCGGCCACCACGGGGCAGCCGGCGGTGAAGTCGCTCTCGACAAGCAGGCCTTCCCAAAACTCGACGAACTGCCGGACGAGATACATCCCGCCCTTGGCGGCGGCTTCGTCGATGACTTCGGTGAGGGCTTCGCCTGCGTACTGCAGCGCCTCGGTCAGGATCTGATTGCGGCCCTCGGGAAAGTGGTAGTACACGGAGCCGCGTGGCGCACCGCTGCGGGCGAGTACCTCGTCGATCGTGACACCGGCGGCGCCACGCTCACGCAGCACCTCGGCGGCGCTGACCAACATGTTGGTACGCGTCGAGCCGCGTTTGGTCGGGGTCTTGATGGCGGACAGAACAAACCTCCAGCAGGCGATCAGGCCGCGCGCGGATCGCGCAGCTGCGACGGCCGCCAGCTGATAACGCGCGGGCTGAAGTGGAAGATCGGTCGGCGGCGAGTATTCACATAGTGCGTGAACTGGCGGCCGGCGAAGTTGATCTCAACGATCCACATCGTGTGCCTCCCTGTTTATGACCAACAGCATAAAATGGATAACACACATGCGCACTAAATGTATTCCGCGTCACACGTGATCCCAGGTAAATAGCAGGTGAACGCGCACGGTAGCCGAGTATCGACGATTCGGCGCGATCGACCGATTATGACAAAGAGCATAATTGCGGGATCCCAGCTGAGCGGCACTTTGGGTCCGTAGGCTGACTGCAACGCCAAGGAAAGCGGGTCTGCATGGCCGCGCCCTCGCATTTGTGCAGGTCAGTGTTGGTTGGTTTGTGCGCTGCGGCGCTCATCGCGGCTCCGACCGCCGGCGCCGAACCACTGGACCAGAACGGCTACAACGGTGCGCCGACGGTAGTTTCCGGTGGTCCCGTACCGACGATGAGCGGTGTTCCGTGCGTCGCCGGACACCTCGGAACGTGCACCGGTTTCGCGCAGAACCAACCGAGGCCCACCAGGCCCCGTGCGTCGGTCGGCCACAGTCCCACCGTGAGGTAGCGAAAGGCGCTGGTTATGGGTCACTACAAGAGCAACGTGCGCGATCTCGAGTTCAACCTCTTCGAGGTCCTCGACCTGGAGAAGGCGCTGGCCACCGGTGAGTTCGGCGACCTCGATGGTGAGTCCGTGCGCGAGATGCTCCAAGAGGCCTCACGGCAGGCCGAGGGTCCGCTCGCGGAATCCTTCGCCGACGCCGATCGCCACCCGCCGACCTTCGATCCCGCCGCGCACACGGTGAGCATTCCCGAGTCGTTCAAGAAGTCGCTGCGGACCTGGCAGCAAGGGGAGTGGTTCCGCGTCGGCCTGGACGAGAACGTCGGCGGTGTGCCCGCGCCGTCGATGGTGGCCTGGTCGATCAACGAACTCGCCCTCGGTGCCCAGCCCGCCGCGTTCTTGTACCTCGCGGGCCCGATCTTCGCGAGCATCCTCTACGGCATCGGCACCGACGAGCAGAAGTACTGGGCGGAGATGGCGGTCGAGCGCAAGTGGGGCGCCACCATGGTGCTCACCGAACCCGACGCAGGATCGGACGTCGGCGCAGGTCGGACGAAGGCGATGCAGCAACCGGACGGCACCTGGCACATCGACGGCGTCAAGCGGTTCATCACCAACGGTGACACCGACGACCTCTTCGAGAACATCGTTCACTTGGTGCTGGCCCGCCCGGAGGGTGCCGTACCGGGCACCAAGGGTCTGAGCCTCTTTTTGGTGCCGAAGTACCATTTCGATCCGAAGACCGGTGAAATCGGTGACCGCAACGGGGTCTTCGTCACCGGTCTCGAACACAAGATGGGGCTGAAGGCGTCGGCCACGTGCGAGCTGACCTTCGGCCAGCACGGCATACCGGCTGCAGGCTGGCTGGTCGGCGACACCCACAGCGGCATCGCACAGATGTTCAGGGTGATCGAGTATGCACGAATGATGGTGGGCACCAAGGCGATCGCCACTCTGTCCACTGGCTACTTGAATGCCCTGGAGTATGCCAAGACTCGCGTTCAGGGCGCTGATATGACCCAGATGACCAACAAGGAGGCACCCCGCGTCACCATCGTCCATCACCCTGATGTCCGGCGGGCGCTGCTCACTCAGAAGGCGTACGTCGAGGGTCTGCGAGCAGTCTATCTGTACACCGCTGCCCATCAAGATGACGCTGTCGCCGAAATCGTTTCGGGTGCCGACCCAAAGCTGGCCGAGCGGGTCAACGATCTGCTGTTGCCGATCGTGAAAGGGGTGGGCTCGGAGCGTGCGTACCAATGCCTGACCGAGTCGCTGCAAACCTTCGGCGGATCCGGCTTCCTGCAGGACTATCCGATCGAGCAGTACATCCGCGACGCGAAGATCGACTCTCTCTACGAGGGCACCACCGCGATCCAGGCGCAGGACTTTTTCTTCCGCAAGATCGCGCGCGATCAGGGCAGAGCACTGCAGCACGTGGTCGGCCAGATCGAGCTGTTCCTCGACAGCGAGACCGCGCGGCCCGAATTGTCCGATGCTCGAACGCTGCTTGCCACGGCACTCGCCGAACTGCAGGCGATGGCCGCCGCGATGACCGGTTACTTGCTGTCCTCCCAGGAGAACGCCCGCGAACTGTATCGCGTTGGGCTGGAGTCGGTTCGGTTCCTGCTAGCGGTCGGCGACCTGTTAATCGGGTGGCTGCTGCTGCAGCACGCCGAGGTCGCACTCAACGCGCTTGACAGCGATGTCTCCGACCGCGACCGTTCGTTCTATACCGGAAAGATCGCCGTGGCAAACTTTTTCGCGAAGAACGTGTTGCCGCGGCTGACTGCCGAACGCAAGATCGTCGAGGCCGTCGACCTCGCAGTGATGGACCTCCGCGAAGAGGCCTTCTGAGCGGCAGTACTAGCCGGCGTTCTCCAAGGCGACCAGCGCCGCCACTACGGCGAAGGACTTGTTCGCACCCGGTTGCCGAACCGTCTTGATGTTGAAGGCCTCGGCCAGCAACTCGGCGTCCTTATCGGTCACCCCGGCAGAGGCGGCCGGCGACGCATCCAGAATCTCCTTGAGCGCCTTGCCTTCGTAGTCCTTGTCGAGCGATTTGGCCAGATCTACGGATACCGCCATGGTGGCCCTGCTCGTTGGTGAACGGGAGGGCTACCGTAGCCAACGCACCTTACGCTCAGCTGTCAGGCGTGTAACCGAACGGCAGCAGGATGCTCTTGGCCTCCGTGTACTGCTCGATGCCCTCCGGACCGTTTTCGCGGCCGACGCCGGAATTCTTGTAGCCGCCAAACGGCGCACCCGGGTCGAACGCATACATGTTGACCGCGTAGGTGCCGGTGCGGATCTTCGACGCGATCTGCATCGCCTTGGGGTAGTCGGTGGTCCACACGCTTCCCGCCAGGCCATAGACCGAGTCGTTGGCGATGCGCACCGCGTCGTCCTCGGTCTCGTAGGGAATGACCGCGAGCACCGGGCCGAAGATCTCCTCCTGCGCGATAGTCATCGAATTGTCCACGTCGGCGAACACCGTCGGCTGCACGAACCAGCCACCGTCCAGGCCTTCGGGGCGGCCGCCGCCGGTGACGAGGCGCGCACCCTCCTCGACGCCCAACTTGATGTAGCCCTCGACGCGCTCGCGCTGCTTCTCGGAGATCAGCGGGCCGATCATCGCCGCTGGATCGTCGGGCAACCCGATCGGCATCGCGGCGACGGCGCCGGACAGCTTCTCCACGACCTCGTCGTAGCGCGACCGCGGGGCAAGAATGCGAGTCTGGCCGACGCAGGCCTGACCGCAGTTCATCAGCCCGGAGAACACCAGCATCGGCAGCGTGGAGTCCAGGTCGGCGTCCTCGAGGATGATCGCCGCGGACTTGCCGCCGAGCTCCAGCGTGCACGGCTTGAGCTTCTCGGCCGCGATCTTGGCGACCTCCTTGCCGACAACCGAGCTGCCCGTGAAGGTGTATTTGTCGATCTCGGGGTTGGCGGTCAGCGCGCGGCCGGTCTCCGGGCCACCGGGCACGATCGACAGCACACCCTCTGGCAGACCCGCCTCGGCGAACATCTCGGCCATCGCGAACACCGAGAGCGGGGTCTCGGCGGCGGGCTTGAGCACCACGGTGCAGCCGGCCACCAGCGCGGGGCCCAGCTTGTTGGCGGCCAGGAAGAACGGCACATTCCACGCGGTGACGGCGCCGACGACGCCGATCGGCTCACGCACCACCAGGGTCTGGCCGTAGATGCCGTCCCGGATGTCCTTCCAGGTGAACTTGTCCGCGGCACCGGCGTAGTACTGGAAGGCCGCCATCGCAGCGCCGTACTGCATCATGTCGACGATCGTCGGCGGCTGACCGGTCTCCGCGGCTAGCAGGAACTTCAGCTCGTCGGCGCGCTCTTCCATGAGCTTCACGGCGGCGCCGAGCACTGCGGCCCGCTCCTGCGGCGACATGTGCGGCCACGGGCCTTCGTCGAAGGCCTTCCGCGCAGCCGCGCACGCGGCGTTGACGTCGGCCTCGACGGCCAGCGGCACCTTGCCCACGAGCTCGCCGGTGGCAGGCGAATGGACTTCGATGACCTCTGACGACGACGGCTCGACCCACTTGCCGCCGATGAACAGCTTGTCCCATTCGGTCTTGAAAGCCACGCTCTGCGTCATGAACGTCACACTACCCATAATCCTGCGAAACGAGAACCTGTTCCAGTTCGGTCGTTCACGTCGGCCGCAGGACCAGCACCAGATTGCTCACGATGAACTCCCTCAGCACCGGCACGCCCGTTATCCACCACGTCCATCGTGGGTGGTAGCGAGGAAATTCCGCGACGAGGGCCCCGCTGCTTGCAGCCCAGTCCAGCCCGTCGGACACCGACACCGCGAATAACGACGATCCGTAGTCGTTCTTCGGCCGATGCCCGTGCTTGCGGGCGTAGCGCTCGGCGGCACGGGCCCCGCCGAGGTAGTGGGACAACCCCATCTCGTGGCCGCCGAACGGGCCGAGCCACACCGTGTACGACAGCACCGCGAGGCCACCGGGCTTTGTGACCCGCAGCATCTCGCGGCCCAGCCGCCACGGTTGCGCCACGTGCTCGGCGACATTGGACGACAGGCAGATGTCCACGCTGGCGTCGGCGAACGGCAACGCCATGCCGGACGCCCGGACATAGGTGGTCTTGCCACGAATGGAAGCGGGCGCTGTGCTGGATGTCGCCGCCGGAGCGGCTCCGATGTGCATCTCGGTGCGATCGGGCTCGACGCCGATGTACTGCAGACCGGCGCTGGCGAAGGCGGCGGCGAAATAGCCGGGGCCACCTCCCACGTCCAGCACGGTTCGACCGCCCTGCGAGGTGCCGTTGGCGTCTCGCCACAGGTCGGTGACCATCGCGGCCGTGTCCTCGGCCAGTGCGCCGTAGAACCGGGCCGGGTCGCGCTGCTCATAGCGGAACTGGCCGAGCAGCCGTAGTGACCGGGCCAGCGTCGCTCGCCGGGCGAACAGGTCGGTGACGGCCATCAATCCGACCCTATCCAGCGGCTAGTCTGATCCGGATGTCCGACCACGGAACCCGTCAGTGCTTCTCGCGTCCGCGGGTTCGCTCCGTCTTGCTGCTGTGTTGGCGAGACATCGGCCACCCGCAGGGCGGCGGCAGCGAGGCCTACCTCCAGCGCATCGGCGCTCACCTGGCCGATTCGGGTGTCAGGGTCACATTGCGCACGGCGCAGTATCCGGGTGCGCCGCGTCGCGAAGTCCTCGACGGTGTGCACATCAGCCGCGCAGGGGGCCGCTACTCCGTCTATGTCTGGGCGGGGCTGGCGATGGTCGCGGCGCGAATCGGTCTCGGTTCGCTGCGGCGTGCGCGGCCGGACGTGGTCGTCGATACCCAGAACGGGTTGCCATTCATGGCCCGTCTCGCTTTCGGCCGAAGAGTGGCGGTGCTGGTACACCATTGCCACCGCGAGCAGTGGCCGGTGGCGGGTCCGGTGATGGGCAGGGTCGGCTGGTTCGTTGAGTCGAGGCTCTCGCCGCGGGTGCACCGTCGCAACCAGTACGTCACCGTGTCGCTGCCGTCGGCCAGGGACCTGACCGGTCTCGGTGTGAATCCCAACCACATCGCCGTGGTGCGCAACGGCCTTGACCAAGCACCGACGCGCACACTGACGGTGCAGCGGTCGGCCACGCCAAGGGTCGCAGTGCTGTCAAGGCTGGTGCCGCACAAGCAGATCGAAGATGCGCTGGATGCCATCGCGGAGCTGCGACCGCGGATTCCGGATGTGCATCTGGACATCCTCGGCGGCGGCTGGTGGGAACAGCGCCTCGTCGAGCACGCCGCGCTGCTGGGTATCTCCGACGCCGTGACATTCCACGGCCATGTTGACGACGCAGCCAAACACCATGTGCTGCAACAGTGTTGGGTGCACGTCCTGCCGTCGCGCAAAGAGGGCTGGGGACTGGCGGTCACCGAGGCGGCGCAGCACGCCATTCCGACGATCGGGTATCGATCCTCCGGCGGCCTGATGGATTCGATCGTCGACGGGGTGACCGGGCTGCTGGTCGACGACCACGCCGAACTGGTCGATGAGCTCGAACGGCTGCTGACCGATGAGGTGCTGCGCGAACAGCTCGGCGCCAAGGCCGCCGTCCGGAGCGGTGAATTCTCTTGGCCGCAAAGCGCCGACGCGATGCGCATTGTGTTGGAGTCCGTGCATGCGGGGCGCATGGTAAGCGGCGTGGTCTAACCGCCAACACCTGCTAGCCCACCGTGCTCGCAACCTCCTCGCTCACTTGTCCCCCTGTTGCTCGACGTAATCGCCCACTCAGGCGAGAGCGGCCAGTGCTCGTGCGTAGTTAGCCATCTGGTGAACACTCACTACCGAATCCGCGCTCGTCGCTGGAATCAGCGTCGAGTGGTGAAACCCGTTGTCCTGCACGGTGACCTGGATATACCCCGAAATCGTGCGTTCCTTGATTAGCAGGAAGAGCAATCCCAGCAGGCAGAACCAGACGAAGATTACGCAGAGCACGGCGCCGGTGGGGAGTTTCTCTCCTGCCAATGCGACATGTCCGTCACAGTCCGCACCGAGCCACGGATCGGATATGGACCAGTCGGCGTGATCAGCCAATGCTGTGAGATACCGATGTCCCGATTGTCGCGAGTTGCGGCTCGGGCTGGCCTCTCACGTAATTCGCTGGTTCCCCCATCGGCCGATTGAAGCACATCCGCAGCCGGCCACCCCTAGCCCTTTCGAGGCCTACCTCCCATAACACCACGACCGGGGCGTGAGGCGTTCCAATCGTCAACCGTCCTGGGTAGCCATCCTCTGACAGTCCCGATCATGGCGTCGGGCTCAGGCAGGCGGTAACGAGACAACGTAGTTGGAAGTACGCCGATCCGCTCGGCTACCTCCGTGCGGCTGTGCGTTCGGCCTCAACGTCGTGTCAATTGCGCGTCACATCGTTCGCAAGCAAATGCCGTTTTGTCGACCGGCACCCACTGTATGTGCCGGCACGTGCTGCACCGCACGTTCGTGCCTCGCACTACGGTCTCCGACTCGCTCATGACAGCAAACAGTACGGCAACGGACCCAAGTTCACTACCGATTGGCAAACGCGATCGGCTTGGCAACGCGATCGGCTGGCGATGCCGAATTGACCACCTCGAAGTCCGGGGTTCGATGGTTGGGACGGGTGAGTGGGATGTCCAAACACGTCGAGCCTCGCCGCTTGGTGGGGTGGGGTGTAGGTAGGGCACTAGGTGGGTGGCTGTGGGCAGGGTGCGCTGCGTGTGGGGGTGGGCGCCTGGCGTGCAGGTGCACTGCGCAGGCGCAGACTGGCCCGCTAGGAGTGGGAGCTGGGCGTCAGGCTGCTCCGCGTGTGTGCTGGCCTGCGGGTATGCCCCGTCCGCTACCCCAGGGGGTATACCCCCGCCCGCCCGGGTAAGACCGGACGGTACTGCGTCTGCCCCATCTTGTACGGGTTTTAGGGTTCGTGAACCACTGTGGCGTCGCACGCTGGACATCAGGCCGGCGAGCTCATTCAACCAGCGGAGGTCGTCTCGCCCAAGCGCGAAGCGCGGAGGCGGACCTCAACTCCTACGGCTCCTGCGACACCACGATCTCCGTCGAGAAGAATCTGCCGGTATGAGGGAACCCCTGCCAGATCCTGATGGCCGCGAACTGATGTGACAGCGGCTGCAACGGTGCCATCAGCGTGTAGTCGCGCGACCCAGACGCGCCTCCCGAGAGCACGACGCGCGCGTTCGACTGCGGTCCCGTCGTGTCGAGGGTGACCCGCACCAGAAACACCTGATCGCGCGCGAACGATCCGAACTCGATATTCGGGTTGTCGTCGATTCGGACCTTGTTGTTCGCCGTGAAGTCGAGATGCAGGAATTCCTGCTGCGCCGTCTCGAAGCTGATGGACGCGACGCCGCTGCCGGACGGCATCACCACCGCCGCCGAGAAGTGGCAGACGCCGTTGCTGACGACGTTCGTGAGCACGCCGACGAAGCTCGCGATGTCCGGGCCGTTCGGCCGGCTGACCTGCAGCCACTTGTTCGTATGCGGGAACGGCGGATCGACGACGATGACGCTGCGAGGCGGGCCTTCGACCCGTGCCGTACCGACAGCTTGCGTCTGCGACGGCGGATCGCCGTTCGGCGTCGGATCGAAGTCCGACTGGAACAGCACCTTCGGCTTCGTGAGGAACACGATCTTGCCGAGCAACGTGATGTTGTAGCCGACGCGGAACAGCCAGGCGTCGGTGTCGCGGACGGCGACGTCCACGTCGATGCCTGTGAAGATATTGCCGACAGTCTGATGCGTAATCGCGTTCGTGCCGGTCGTGAAGTGCGTCGGCCGCCAAACGTCTATCGCAAAGCCGGAGTTGATCGACTGGTTCTCGTTGAAGATCGAGCTGAGGGACGCGAACGGCGCCCACTCTTCCACGGAGAAGGCGATAGTGAAGTTCTGACCCACCGGTTTCGGGATGCCGAACCGGCCAATGGCCCAGTTCAGCGGCCCCGAGTTCTGCGGCCCGGCCATGTCGGGCACGAACGACAGCGTTTCGTGCAGCCACTGCGCACCGCTGTTCCCCTTAAGGTCGGCGATGACGACGCCGGTCAGCGTCAGCAGGAATTTCTGATCGTGAACGTTCGCGGGTGGCTGTTCGCCGACGGCGAGTGCGGAGGGCGTGATCAGCCAGTTCTGGCCTGCGAAGTTGGTGAGAACCTTCATGTCGATCGGCTCGTTTCCAGATTCCGGGAAGGATGGCGATCAGTGTTGGTCATGGTGTCCTCCCGTCAAGACGCACCCGTGAAAAGTGGATTGATTAATCGTCGCGCCGCGGTAGGGCGATGAGGCGAGTAGTGCACTACTCAAGTTCGACCACTCTCGACAACTGGAACTACTGCCGAACGGCCCCGTCATGGCCGAATGCTAACGCGCCGTGCCCAAGCGGTAAGCAGGCCCGCCAGCCCGAGCATCAAGAGCCCGAGCCACACCCAATGCGCGGCCAGCACGATGCCGCGGCCAGCCGCGGCCGGATGGTCGCCGCCAACCCGATACAGGGTCAGGTCCTCGTCGTGGTAGGCCACCGGCAGCGGTAGCGCAGGCGGGGAATAGCGTGTGGGCCATTGGGATTCGACGACGACCCAGCCGACGCCCGCGGCCGCCAGCTTGTCGCGGTCGGCACCTGTCAGCAGCAACCGCTGCACGTCGCGGGCATGATCACCCTCGCCGGGCACCGTGCGGCCCGCGATCGTGAGGTCTCCCGTTGTCAGCACGTCGGCGCGCACCCAGCGGGGCAGCGGGTCGAGCACCGGGGCGTCACCGGACCAGGCGAAGCGGCGCATGCTGTCGACGGGCAGCACCGCGACCGGTCGCGGGTCGTCGTTGATCAGCGCGGAGACGGCCGTCCACGCCGGTGGGTAGTTCACGGCCGCCAACTTGCCGCCGACTCCCCAGAAGAGATCGGGCAACGTCACGACCAGTGCCGCACAACAGATCAGCGCTGTCGCCGCGGCCGGAATCCGGTGGCGCAGCGTGACGACGGCGGCCGCACCGGCCAGCGAATAGGCGGGCACGGCAAGGGCCACCCACTTCTGCGCGTCGCGCACCACCCCGAGGCCAGGCAGCGTCCGGATCGTCGCCTCGACGGCCGCCACTCCTGGCCCGGTGGCCATGGCGGCGGGCGCCACCACCGCCACCGCCGCAAGGATCAGCAGCGGCACCGCGGCGGGGCGGCGCACCACAGTCGGCAGTCCCAACACAACGACGCCGAGCAGCACCACCGCCGCTACGACCGCGAAAAGCGTTGTGCGCGAGGCCGGTGCCGCGTCGGCATTCCAGATCCCGCCCAGGCTGGCGAGGCTGGCCAACGTGCCAAGGCCGGGCTCGGCGCGTGCGGCGAACGCAATCGCACCCTCGGCCTGCGTTGACGACAACGATTCGGACACCGTCGCCGCGGTCAGCCAGGGCAGCGCCACCAGCAGGGCGGTGACGAGCGCGACCCCCGCGCACCACCACCGCGACCTGCCGGAACCCGGCGCGAAGGCGCACGTCACCGCCACCGTCGCGGCCAGCATCAGCCCCGTCGCGGTCAGCCCGGCCAGCGCCATCCAAAACAGCAGCGCGCACAGGCCCGCCCACGGTGAAGCGCTCGACGCTCGCAGCCGCAGCACCGTCGTCGCCACCCACGGCAGGCAGGCATAACCTAGCAGCAGGCTCCAGTGCCCCTGCAAGAGTCGCTCGGCGATATACGGATTCCAAATGGCGATCGTCGCCGCCACCAACTGACCGGCGACACCGGCATCGGGCACCACCACCGCCGCTAGCCGCGCCGCACCCCAGCCCGCAAGGAACAGCGCGATCACCAGCAGCGCCTTGACAACCACGCCGCCGTCGACCAGCCCAGAGGCCAGCGCGACGAAGAAGTCCTGTGGCACCGCACGCGGTGCCGCCTCTGACAGGCCGAGTGCGGCATCGGAGAGGTACGAGCGCGGCGTCGACACCGCGTCGCGGAGCACCAGATACCCCGGCGTCAGGAGCGGGGCCGACACCAACAGCGCGAGCACCAACGCGTACGCCGGCGCTATGAACGATCGTGCCGGGTTGGGGACGCGAGACAGAGCGGTCAGACGGGTCTGTCCGGAGGCAGATCCGATGGTCGGGACGTAGGCAGCTTCTCGGTCTGTGCCTCGGCGCCGGGCACCCGGTCGCTTTCGGGCGCGCGCGTCCCGAAGAAACGATGGTCGGCCTCGTCCAGACCCGGATCGATCAGCGCCGAGTCGGCGCGCAGGCTGAACGTCCCCAGCAGCGCACCGCCCACTAGTGTCACCAATCCCATCGCGGTGAACGTGATCGGCAGGATGCGGCCCCACAGCGCCAGCCTGTCGCGCTCGTGGCGCGCGCTGGCCACCTGCGATTCGACGGTCTCCTCGGTGGAGGTGACGCTGAAGTCGACGAACGTCACCTCGGGCTTGAGCGGCTCGCGCGCGTAGAAGTGGTAGCCGTGTTCCTTCTTCTTGACGATGGTGCCCGACACCGGATCCACCCAGAAGGTGCGTTGTGCGGCGTAGTACCGGGTCATCGTGATCGGTTCGTCCGGGTTGCCGGGTAGACCCCACAGCGCCGCTCGCGCGGTGACCTCGGCGTCGGCGTTGTCGTCGTAGAGGGACGAGTACTTGACCGGCTCGACCAGCTTGCCATCGGCGTCATAGCCGACGTTCTGGCTGAACCGGAAGGTAGTCAGCCCGTTGACGTCGTCCTCGCCGTCGTAGTTGGCGTCATACGCCTTCTGGGCGATCGGGTCGAAAACGGGATAGGTGCGCTTTTCGGTGTCGAACGGAAACCGGTAAGCCAGACCGTCGTGTGGCAGGGCGATGTTGGTCGGCGGCAGGTTGTCGGCGATGGCGCGCGGCTTCTGCACCGCACCGCCCGGGTTGCTTTCGCTGGAGACGGCGACCGCGGTCTTGCGGTTGACCGTGACGGTGTCGACCAGCGCCAGCAACAGTCCGCTGTCCTGCTGCTGGTCGGTGCGGCGCAGCGTGCTGCCGACCTGCAGGGTGACCACATCGGCGTTCGACGGCGACTCCACGCTGATCTGCTCCTGCTGCACGACCGGAACATTGCGGTTGATCACGAACCGGTCGGTGTTGAGCGACGCCGGGTCAAACGTCGTACCTGTTCCGTCGGCGACGAGCGTGGTGTCCACGTCGAGCGGAATCTTGGCGATCTTGCCCCTGGTGTAGGTGGACAGCAACAGCGCTGCAATCAGCAGGGCGGCCCCCAACCCCATGATTCCGCACGCTGCGATACGCAGAGCCACTGCGCGGTTCAAACCGTGCCTCCTTCAGGTCCGGCGACCCATTGCTGCGCCGCCACGCGCCCGACCTGGGGTACCACCCGCTCTCGGGGCAGCAGTGGAGGCAAACCCGTTCGACCCTAACAGCACAACGTAAGGCCAGCGGGTTACTACGAGTGCAATCCAGCGACGGCCGCTTGAGTACCGGTTTTCACACCGATCGATCAGCACGGCACACTGGTCGTCGTGGCGGGACCCGGCGCGGACGCGAGGAGCACCGAAAACTCCGGTGTCGGCGGAACTCGTGGTTTCCTGCCCGCGGTCGAGGGGATGCGCGCGTGCGCGGCCGTTGGCGTCGTCGTCACCCACGTCGCGTTCCAGACCGGTCACACCGGCGGAATCACGGGCCGACTGTTCGGCCGGTTCGACCTCGCCGTCGCGGTGTTCTTCGCACTATCTGGCTTTCTTTTGTGGCGTGGCCATGCCGCCGCGGCCCGCGGACTGAGGTCAGTCCCGCCGACACGGCACTACCTGCGGTCGCGCATCGTGCGCATCATGCCCGGCTACCTGGTTGCGGTCGTGGTGATTCTTACCTTGCTGCCCGACGCCAAGGCCGATCTCACGGTCTGGCTGGCGAACCTGTCGCTGACACAGATCTATATTCCGCTGACGCTGACCGCGGGCCTGACCCAGATGTGGAGCCTGTCGGTCGAGGTCGCCTTCTACCTGGCGCTGCCGCTGCTTGCACTGCTGGCGCGACGACTGCCGGTGCGGGCCCGGATCCCGGCCATCGTCGCGGTGGCGGTCGCCAGCTTCGGGTGGCCGCTCATCCCCTTCGACATGCCGTTCGGCGTCAATCCGTTCAATTGGCCACCAGCCTTCTTCTCCTGGTTCGCGGTGGGCATGCTGCTCGCCGAGCTGACGGTGACCCCGATCGGGTGGCCGCACCGACTGGCCCGGCGCCGGGTGCTCATGGCGGCCGTCGCGGTGATCGCGTTCTGCGTGGCGGCGTCGCCCCTGGCGGGCACCATAGGGCTGGCCCCAGGCACCGTCAGCCAGTTCATGGTGAAGATGTTGATGGGCGCCGTGGTCGCCGGGGCGCTGATCGCCCCGCTGGTGCTGGACAGCCCCGACACCCCGCACCGGATGCTGGGCAACACCACGATGGTGACGCTCGGCCGATGGTCCTACGGGCTGTTCATCTGGCACCTCGCGGCGCTGGCGATGGTGTTCCCGATCATCGGCGAGTTTCCATTCAACGGGCACATGCCGGTGGTGCTGGTGCTGACCGTGGTGTTCGGCTTCGCGATCGCGGCAGTCAGCTACGCGCTGGTCGAGTCGCCGTGTCGAGTCACGCTGCGGAGCTGGGAATATCGCATGCTGGGGGCACCTCCCGCCCGAAGGGCAGGGGGACGTCCGGTGCCGCCGCTCGATAGTGCGGTCAGGAACGTGCCCGAGCCCGTCGCGCGATGACCTCGTCACGCACCGCCGACCGACGCGCCTTGCCTGCATCGTCGCGCAGCGGCGTGTCGCTGAACTCCACCGTGCGGGGCACCTTGTAGCCGGCGATGCGGTCGGAGAGGAACGCGGTGACGTCGGCTTCGTCGAGCCCCTCGGCCTGCACGATGGCGTGAGGCACCTGACCCAGGTCATCGTCGGGGACGCCAACCACCAAGCACGACAACACATTCGGGTGCGCCGACAGCGCGGATTCGATCTCGGCGGGGTAGACGTTGCGGCCGCCGACGGTGAACATGTCCACCCGCCGGTCGTTTAGGTAGAGGAAGCCGTCCTCGTCGAAGTAGCCCAGATCGCCCAGCGAATCCCAACCGTCGCGGCTCTTCGCGGTGGCGCCGACGTAGCGGTATGTCGGCGCGCTACCCGGCGACGGCCGCATGTAGACCTCGCCGGCCACGCCCGGCGGGCATTCGTTGCCGTCGTCGTCGAGCACCTTCATCTCGCCGGCAACGACGACGCCGACCGAACCGCGATGGGCCAGCCATTGCGTGCCGCTGACGAACGTCATGGCCTGAAGTTCGGTGCCGCCGTACAACTCCCAGACCACCTCGGGGCCGAGCAGATCGATCCAGGCGTCCTTGACGGCCGGCGGGCAGGCCGCACCGACGTGCCATAGCCGCCGGATCGACGACAAGTCGTAGACGTCGGGGTCGGCCCGATAGGCCGGGAGCAGCCGTTGCATGATCGTCGGCACGGTCACAATGAAGTCGACGCGGTGCTCGGTGACCAACCGGAGGAACTCCGACGCGTCGAACCGCGGCATCAACACCAGGTGCTGGCGCATGAGCAGGCCGACCGTCGCGGTCGTCATGCCTGTGTTGTGGCTCAGCGGAACCGCGATCAACTGGGTGTCGCCCTCCTGCGCGCCCATGATCAGGCCCGCCAGTGCGCCCGGGAATCGACCGTCGCCGCCGGCCTCGATGAGCTTGGGTCTGCCTGTGCTGCCACCGGAGCCCAGCGCCTTCCACGACGGCGACACCGCTTCGGGTAGCGGCGCGTCCGACAGGCCTGAATCGGGCGTGAAATTCCCTGGCACGCTGGGAATTACGCCGCGCGGATCAGTGCGGCCCACCAGCAGCGCCCGCGGTTTCAGTTCGAGCAGTCCCTCGAGTTCGGCATCGGGCAGCCGGGCCGACAGGGGCTGCGGAACCGCACCGAGCTTCCACGCGGCCAGCGCCGCCTGCACCCACTCGATCGAGTTGGGCAGCACGATCGTCACGTAATCGCCCTGCCCTACCCCGAGTTCGGCGTACGCGCGCGCCAGCCGGTTGCTCGACGCCTCGAGTTCACCGCGGGTCAGGGTACGTCCCTCGCACGTGACCGCCGGTTCGTCGGGTGACTGTTCGGCCAGTAGGGACAAGTGCGTGCCGATCGGCGGGACGGGTGCGGTCATCAGTAGGCGCCCTGGCTCTCGAAAATTCTGCGGGGATTGCCAACCAGCATCGTGCTGAGTTGTTCGTCGGTGACGCCGCGTTCCTTCAGCGCGGGGATGACGTCGTTGTGGATGTGCAGGTAGTGCCAATTCGGCATGACGACGGGCAGCGTCTCCTCCGGCAGCGCGTCCCAATAGCAACTGGCGTCGTGGGAAAGCACCATCTTCTCGGCGTGTCCCCGCTCGCACATGCGGGCCACGGTGTCGACTCGGTCCTCGAACGGCAGATACACGTCGATCCCGAACCGGTCCATGCCGATGTAGGAGCCGTTGCCGATGAGCTCCTCGAGGTAGTCGACGTCGGTGGTGTCGCCCGAGTGGCCGATCACCACCCGGGACAGATCGACACCCTCTTCGGCGAAGATGCGCTGCTGCTCGAGCCCGCGCCGGGTGCCCGCGTGCGTGTGCGTGGAGATCGGCACACCGGTGTGGCGGTGCGCCTGTGCGACGGCCCTCAGCACACGCTCGACGCCGGGGGTCACTCCTGGTTCGTCGGTCGCACACTTCAGGATCGCGGCCTTGATACCGGTGTCGGCGATTCCCTGTTCGATGTCCCGGATGAACATGTCGGTCATGAATTCTGGACCGTCCAGTGGTGTGCCCGGGCCGCGGTAGTGGAAGTAGAACGGCACGTCGTTGTAGGTGTACAGCCCTGTCGCGACGACGATGTTCACGTCGGTCTCCGCCGCGACGCGGGCGATCCGCGGGATATAGCGGCCCAACCCGACCACGGTGAGGTCCACGATGGTGTCGACGCCGCGGGACTTCAGTTCGTTCAGCCGAACAATCGCGTCGGCCACGCGTTTGGACTCGTCGCCCCAGGCCTCGGGATAGTTCTGCAAGATCTCGGTCGTCATGATGAACACGTGCTCGTGCATCAGTGTCACGCCGAGGTCTGTTGTATCGATCGCGCCCCGCGCGGTGTTCAGGTGTGGCACTCCGCCGATGGTAGGACTCCGACCTTAGCGATGTGGGGCCCTTCATCGAGATGGCATGCTCGCGGGCGATCGGTGGCCGTCGCTCAGCGTAGCTAGAGTCTCCGCGAAAGTCGCTCGCAGCTACGCGATCCAGACGGTCTTGATGTTGCAGAACTCGCGGATGCCGTGCGCGGATAGTTCCCGCCCGTAGCCGGACCGCTTGATTCCGCCGAACGGCAGCTCGGGGTAGGACACCGTCATTCCATTGATGAAGACCTGCCCGGCCTCGACGTCGTCGATGAATCGCTGTTGCTCGGACGCGTCATTGGTCCATGCATTGGATCCCAGCCCAAACGATGTGGCGTTGGCGATGTCGATGGCCTCGTCGATATCCGCCGCGCGATACAGCGAGGCGACAGGGCCGAACACCTCTTCGGTGAAGATCGGCATGTCGCGGGTGATGTCGGTGATCACAGTCGGCGGGTAGAACCAGCCCGGCCGGTCGAGGCGCTTACCGCCGCATCGGACCACCGCGCCCGCCGCTACCGCCCCATCGACCAACTTCTCCACGTCGACGCGACCCTGCTCGGTCGCCAGTGGACCGACGACGGTGTCCGGATCGGTCGGGTCGCCGACCTTGAGCGCTGCCATCCGTTCGATGAACTTGGCGGCGAAGTCGTCGTAGATGTCGGCGTGGGCGATGAAACGCTTCGCTGCGATGCAGGACTGGCCGTTGTTCTGTACGCGCGCGGTCACTGCAGCCTCGGCGGCCGCGTCGAGGTCTGCCGACGGCATGACGATGAACGGGTCGCTGCCGCCGAGTTCGAGCACGGTGTGCTTGACTTCGTCACCGGCGATGGCGGCGACGGATCGGCCCGCCGGCTCACTGCCGGTGAGCGTGGCGGCGACCACCCGCGGGTCGCGCAGGATTGCCTCGACCTGGGCCGACGAGATCAGCAACGTCTGGAAACAGCCGTCCGGGAAAGCCGCCGCGTCCGATCACGTCGGCGAGGTACAGCGCGCATTGCGGCACGTTGGATGCGTGTTTGAGGATGCCGACATTGCCGGCCATCAGGGCGGGCGCGGCGAACCGTACCGCCTGCCACAGCGGGAAGTTCCACGGCATGACCGCCAGCACGACGCCGAGCGGTTGATACCGGGCGTAGGCCCTCGACGCCCCGACCGTGCCGGGGTCGGCCGGTTCGTCGGCGAGCATCCCCTCGGCATGCTCGGCGTAGTAGCGAAAGCCCTTCGCGCACTTGTGCACTTCGGCTTTGGCGGAGGTCAGGGTCTTGCCCATCTCGAGGGTCATCATCGCCGCGACCTCATCGGCCTCGGCGTCCAGCAGATCGGCGGTGGCTCTCGTCCACTCTGCTCGTTGTGCGGTAGCTTGTCTTGCGGTACTCGGTGAACCGGCGGCGTGCACGGCCAAGTGCGGCTTCGATTTCGTCATTGGTGGCCGGGGTGAATGTCGTGACCGTCTCCCCGGTAGTCGGGTTGATCGTGGCGATGGGCATGTGTCCAGCGTGCCACTATCGTGGCGGGCGGAGGTGGAGGATGCCTACAGCCGCCCAGTTGATGGTCAAGTGCCTGGAAAACGAGGGTGTTTCGGTGGTTTTCGGGCTGCCGGGTGAGGAGAACATCCGCTTCATCCAGGCGCTGGCCGCGTCGTCGATCCGCTACATTCTCACTCGCCATGAACAGGGTGCGGCGTTCATGGCCGAGATGTACGGCCGCGTCACCGGACGGGCGGCCGTGGTGTCTGCGACGTTGGGTCCGGGTGCCATCAACATGCAGCTGGGCGTCGCCGACGCCACGACGAACAGCACCCCGCTGGTCGCGATCTCTGCTCAAGTGGGCCAAGACCGCGAGTACAAGGAGTCGCATCAGTACGTCGACCTGGTGTCGATGTTCGCTCCCGATCACCCGATGGGCCGACGGCGTTCCCACGTCGCGCGCGATCCCTGAGATGTTCCGCAAGGCGTTCAAGGTGGCAGAAACCGAACGCCCGGCCGCTGTCTACCTCGCGGTCCCCGAGCACATCGACGCCGACGAAACCGACTACGACCTGGCGCCCTTGCCGCGCAACGTCGTCCGCGCCGAGGCGCCGTCGGCTGCGCAGGTGCACCGCGCGGTCGAGGTGTTGCGCAACGCCAAGCGGCCGGTGGTTCTGGCGGGCCACGGTGCCGCGCGCGGCGACGCCACCGAGGCACTGGTTCGCTTCTCCGACGACCTCGGTGTTCCGGTGGCGAACACCTTCCACGGTAAGGGCGTGATGCCCGACGACCACCCCAACAGCATCGGCACCATCGGCTTCATGCGCCGCGACTACGTGAACTTCGGGTTCGACAGCGCCGACGTCATCGTCGCGGTCGGATACGAGCTGCAGGAATTCGACCCGGTCCGGATCAACCCGAACGCCGACAAGAAGATCATCCACATCCATCGGTTTCCGGCCGAAGTGGACATGCACTACCCGGTGTCGGTGGGAATCATCGGCGACATCAGCGAGTCGCTGAACGCACTGACCGATCGACTGGCCGGGCATCGCTTCGACAACGACGGTGTTGCGCCCGGACTCAGGCTGCTCGCTCGAGGAGTTCGCACGCGGGCAACGAGATTCGCGATTTCCACTCGCCCCGCAACGCATCGTTGTCGACACCCGCGCCGCGCTCGGCCGCGGCGACGTCGTGCTCGTCGACACCGGGGCCGCGAAAATGTGGATGGCGCGGCTTTATCCGACCTACGAACGCAATACCTGCTTGATCTCGAACGGCTTGTCCACCATGGCGTTTGCCCTGCCAGGTGCACTTGGGCGTGAAGCTGGCCAAGCCCGATGTAAAGGTACTGGCGGTCGTCGGCGACGGCGCGTTCCTGATGAACTCGCAGGAGATCGAGACCGCGGTTCGGGAGCGGATACCGCTGGTGGTGCTGATCTGGGAGGACGGCGGGTACGGCCTCATCGAATGGAAGATGGATCTCGAATTGGGCGAGCACTACTACGTCGCGTTCAACAACCCCGATGTGATCGCCTATGCCGAAAGCTTTGGCGCGAAGGGGTATCGCGTCACCGCTGCCGACCAACTGCTACCCACCCTGAATGCCGCGCTGGACGACGATGGGGTTTCACTGATCGCATGCCCGGTTGATTACTCCGAAAACCTCCGCTTGACCGACACCCTCGGTCAATTGGACGAGACGCTGTAGTCAGCTGTATCCGCGAACGTGAGCCTATGTGTGAGATCTGAGCGGATCTTCGAGCACGAGCTCACGTTCGGCCTGCGAGTCGGCAGCCTCGCCCCCGACCGATACCGTCGACGCCGCCAGCATCGCCACCGAGACCAGCGCCAGAAGTTGAACACCGGCGGAGTGACCGGCGTACCCGTCGACCGAGCGCCACGGGTTCTGGCTCAGCTCCGCACCTGCCAGGGTCAGACCTCCTGCGGCGAGTCCGACGGTGACTGCCTCGCACAGTTTTTCGCGTCGGCGGAGAAGATAGCGCACGCCAAGCATCGCGCCGCCCACGATGACGCCCGCGATCCCGGAGATCACCGCGGCGACCGCCACCACCGCGATGCTCGTCGTCACCCGTCCTGGTTGCCACGGCCGCGCCGGCTCGTCAGTGGGACGGGGCCGTCGAACGGGCAGGAACGCCAGCAATGCAAGCAGTGGCAGCAGGGCCAGCCCGCCGATCAGCCCCGCCCGGTAGAGCGCGTTCGAGGTAAAGCTCAGCGTGATCGGGCCCGCCGTGCCGGGCGGAAGCACCCAGCCCTGCTGCCAGCCGTTGACGGTGAGCGGAGCGAGTCTGGAACCGTCGGCCGCGCGAGCCGTCCAGCCGGGATTGATGCTCTCTGGCACCACCAGCACCCGTGATGACGCCGACGGCGGGACGTCCAGCTCGCGGTGGTCGGCGCTCCAATCGCCGGTGGACACGGGAACCGTTGCTGCCGTGTGTAATTGGCTCGCGAGCGGACCGGCCAACTGCACACCGTCGACCACGAACGCCGCGCCGGGGCTGATCAGCAATTCCTGCTCACCGGCGGCCAGCGTGATCGGCTCGGCCCGGCACGGCCTTGCGGGCACCGGCTCGCCGTCGAGCACTGCACCGACGGTGGTGGAAATGGAGGTCTGGACGAACTGTCCCGCCACGCCGATGATCGGGCCGCGCCCGCACGGCAGATCGATGGCCCGCGCACGGTTGCGCGCGGCGTCGGCGCCGGCGATCGGCGTACCCCTGGGGTCCAGCGCCGTTACTTCGGCCAGGCCAGGCGGCTTGAGCTGATCGAAGCCGAGCGCGGTGCGGTCGATGATGTCGACCCAACTCAGCAGCGACAGCTTGACGGTGTCGGTGACGTGCGGGCGCAGGCTGACTGTCTGAGTTCCGCCGTCGCTGGACAGCCGGCGAACCTGAGGGCCGTCGCCGAGGTCGACGGCCACCAGCGTCGGATGTGCAGGCAGCACTGAAGAACTCGGCGTTATCCGCAGTTCTGCGACCTCGCTGCGGGCGGGCAGCCTCAGCGTCAGGGAGGGCGGTGTCTTGTACTGCACGACGTTCTGCGGCGCCGTCCATGCGGTGCCCGGATCGCCGTCGGCGGCGGCGTAGGCCGAACCCAATACGTCGATCAGATCGGCGTCGCCGAGCGCCCGCGCCGCGCCGGGCGCGCTGACGAGGTCGGCCAGATTGGGCCCTTGACGCGCGCGCACCCACACCGTTGGCGTCACCTCGGTGGGGGCAGGCACGGTCAGCGTGCGGCTCAGGTTCACCGGCTCCTCCGGCGAGAGCGCCATGGTCGCCGCACACCGCGTGCCGTTCGGGCTCTGGGCGCAACCCGGCCGACCGAGCAGCTCCGATCCCAGATCCCATTGCGCGACAGCAGAATTCGGTGGTGGCGCAGGCACAAGCACGGTGTGCCGCAGGCTGACGGGATGCGCGAAGCCGTTCGCGTCGTACTGCGTGATGGTGAAGTCGGTGATGCCGAACTGCACGCCGGCCGATCTGTCATCGGTGGCCACGGCGGTGATCCGCACCCACGGCGTCTCGCCGTAGGGCAGGGCCACGGTCAACGGCTTGCCGGCCTGGTCGAACCGCAGCGTGCTGGTGCCGTTGAGCGTCGATACCTCGATGCGGCGGACCTGCGCCCCGACGGCCGTGGCACTCGGCGTGATCGTGAGCGTGGCGTTGGTGACGGGATGGTCGAAGTCAACCTGCAGCCACTGGCCGACGGCCGACTGCAGTGCACTGGATACCCAGCTCGTCGACGAATCGGCGTCGACGGCCGCCGCAGGCCCGGTCGACGGTGAGACGTTGGGCAGCGCGGTCGAGTCCGATGCCGAACTCGACACCGAGATCCGTCCGCCGTTCCACTGCCCATACACCGTGTCGGCGCCGGCGTCTGGGTAGTCGAGCACCCGGTTGAACGTGTGCCGTGGATCGTCGGGTGCCCGAATGGCCGACGAGTGATCGTCGACGCGGCCGTAGTCCGTTTCGCGCGCCAGCGGCGTGTCGGTCACGGTGACCCCTTTTCCTGGGGGCAACGTTAGGCCCGCGCGCTGCGCATCACCCGTCAGCAGCATCGGCCCCAGCGGCGGCTGGCCCAGCAGCCTGCGGCGTTCGTCGAGGCGCAGCAACACCTCGGGTCCGCCGTCGACTCGCGCCATCGCGTCGGTGTCGACCAAGTAGGGCGTCGACGGGATCGTGGGCGTGGCCACCTTGTAGATCTCCACCGCCGGATAACGCGGCCGAAGTCCACTGTCGGTGATGAATCCTGCCAGCGTTCCCGGGCCGACGGGCTCGCCGAACTGCGCTACCTTCGACAGGCCCGGCGATCTTTCGATAGCCCGGTGCACCAGCAGCGGACGCGCCGACCGCGACGTCTCGGGGTCGAGGTCGTTGCGCACCACCACGTACGAAATTCCTTGGCGTGCAAGCGTATCCGCCAGTCCTGCGGAGGGCCGCCCCGCAGCGAACAGCCGCTGCACGGAGTCTAGAGCACGGATGGTTGCAGGAGGGGTCAGCGGAATCGAGTCACGCACGCCCCACGGACTGTTGCCCAATACCTGAAAGGGTTCGTCGTGGCTGGCGCCCCACACCTGGGTGGCGAACGGCGCGCCGGGGGCCAACAGCACGCGGCCCCCCGCGTTGTGTTCGTCGAGCCAGTCGGCGGTGTCGTGCCAGTACTGCGGGATCGCGTCGAAGGCACCCGGCGGCGTGAGCCTGCCGGTCCAGGCCAGTGACGTTCCCGCGGCCAGCGCCACCAGCACCACCACCCCGACCGCGATACGTTTGTCGTGTTCGGGGTGGGCGAACGCATTCAGCCACTCTCGCCGCGGCGCGCTGCCGGGCAACGGGATTCGGCCCAGCAGATGCGCCAGTCCGAGCGCCAGCGGCAGCCGCAGCAGCGGCTCCAGCTTGTGCATGTTGCGCAGCGGAGTGCCGCCGGCGTCCAGGAACGCCTGAACCGTCTGCGCGACAGGCGATCCCAGCCCACCCGAGTAACCCACGGCGAGCAGAACGACGCCGATCAGCAGGATCACGATGAGCCGGCCGCGTGCCGGCATCGTGCGCATCGCCAGCCCGGCGATGCCTGATGCCGCGACCAACGTCGTCGCCAACACCGCGACCGACCCCGTCACCAACGAGGCGCCCGCGGTGGCGTCGGGCGCGACGAACGGCGTCCAGGCGTCGGTGCCGCGCAGCATCTCGGTCAGCGACATCCACTGCGTGGTGACGCCGGAGGACTCGATGAAGTCAAGGAACGGCGGGCTGATCCGGCCGAGCAGCACCAGCGCGACGACCCACCACAGCACCGCAAGCACCGCGCACGACAACCACCACGCGGTGAAGCGCAGCCACAGCCGGTTCGGCCGGTGTGACGCCAGCCAGATGACGGCCGCGAGGCAGCCGGTCAGGGTGGCGACGGCGTTGACCGCACCCATCAGCGCGATCGCCAACGCCGAGCGGGCGGCCAGCACGCGCACTCGCGGGTCACCGCGCAGCGCAAGGATGACCGGCAGCAGCACCCACGGAGCCAGCATCATCGGCAGCGTCTCTGAGGAGATCGCGCCGAGCGTGGTCAGTACCCGCGGGGACAGCGCGAACGCGGCGGCGGCGATGATGCGCGACGTCGGGCTGCCGATGCCCAGCGCCTCGGCGACCCGAAGTAGGCCCCAGAAGCCGACCGTGAGCAGCAGCGCCCACCACAACCGCTGCGTCACCCAGCCGGGCAGGCCGAGGAGGTCGCCGGCGAGGAAGAACGCCCCGTGCGGAAACAGGTAGCCGTAGGCCTGGTTCTGCGCCTGGCCGAAAGGCAGCTCGCTGTTCCACAGGTTGAACGCGCGCGCGAGAAACCGCAGAGGGTTAGCGGTGAGATCGAGCTTCGTGTCGGGCGAGATCTGTCCGGGCGACTGGGCGAAAGTCAGGATCAGCGCCGCCGCGGCGGACACCCACAGCCAGCGCCGCGAGAGCGGCTGCGGCACATTGGCGTCCGAGGACAGCGAGGCTGTCCGCAAATTAGGTTCTGTCGCCGTACTCGACCCTGTTGAGCACCGATGACGCCGGGTCGCCCGCCTGCAGCGGGGGCTTGCTGTCCTGCTGCACCATCAGCGTCACACCGAAAATGGCGGCCGCACCCAGCAGCAGGCCGACGACGATGCTGGCTGCGGCGGGCACGACGAACCGGTCCATGCGGCCAACGTAGCAGACAATGTTTTGCGTGCCCGCCACCGAACGAGTCTTCTGGTGCACCGATAATCCCCCGCAAGCGGGTGGGCCCCCAGCTTGCGAGGGGAGTGCCCCCAGCACGTGTGGGTGGGTTATGACGACGACGGCGCGCTGGTGTTCAACGGCGACGAATCGGCATACATGGGCGAGCCCGGCGTCAGCTACGAGTACTGGGTGACAGTGCCGCCGCACCAGTTCGATGCGCTGCGGCGGGCCCTGGCTGCTGACCTGGCTTGACGACCACGGAATAGAACGAGGCTTCCGCTCCCACTAGTGTCGAGGCCCATGGCCCAATGCAGAGCCCTGCTGGCACTGACGGCGATGGCCGGGTTCCTGCTGGCATGCTCGCCCGCCGAACAACCCGCCGCCCCGCCGACCTCCAGCCCGTCGCCGATGGCCGCGACCGCTGGCCCGGCTTCTGCGGCGCCCGCCGCCGGTCCTGCCGCGCCGGCATGCGGCGACGGCGAGGCGCTGCTCGCGGGCATGTCGACCCGCGACAAGCTGGCGCAACTGCTGATGGTCGGGGTCACCGGCGCCGCAGACGCCCGGGCGGTCGTCGACAGCCACCACGTCGGCGGCATCTTCATCGGCAGCTGGACCGACCTGTCGATGCTCTCCGACGGGTCGCTGGCAGACATTGCCGCGTCGGCGGGCCCGCTGCCGCTCGCTGTGAGCGTCGACGAGGAGGGCGGCCGCGTGTCCCGGCTGGCCGGGCTGATCGGCAGCCAGCCGTCACCGCGGGTACTGGCGGCCGGCCACACCCCCGACGAGGTCTACAACATCGCGCTCGCACGTGGCCAGGCGATGAGAAAGCTCGGCATCACGATCGACTTCGCGCCGGTCGTCGACGTCACGGACGCGCCCGACGACACCGTGATCGGCGACCGGTCCTTCGGCGCCGACCCGACGGCCGTCACCGACTACGCAGGCGCCTACGCCCGCGGGCTGCGCGACGCGGGCCTGCTGCCGGTGCTCAAGCACTTCCCTGGCCACGGCCACGGCTCGGGCGACACGCATACCGGAAGCGTCGTTACCCCGCCGATCGCGGACCTGCAGACCAACGACCTGATCCCGTATCGCACCCTGACCGCCCAAGCTCCGGTCGGCGTCATGGTCGGACACATCCAGGTCCCCGGCCTGACCGGCAGCGACCCCGCGAGCCTGAGCCCGGCGGCGTATGCGTTGCTGCGCTCGGGCGACTACGGCGGCCCGGCGTTCAACGGGCCGGTGTTCACCGACGACCTGTCCAGCATGCAGGCCATCAGTGACCGGTTCGGTGTTTCCGAGGCCGCGTTGCGCAGCCTGCAGGCCGGCGCGGATGTCGCGCTGTGGGTGACCACCGACGAGGTGCCCGCGGTGCTGGACCGGTTGGAGAAGGCGCTGGCGGCCGGGGAGCTGACGATGCCGCGGGTGGACGCGTCGGTGCTGCGGATGGCCGCGGTCAAGGGCCCGAATCCGCGCTGCGGACGCTGATTGGTCACCTATTGCTTACTCTGGAGTAATGGCCGGAGGCACCAAGCGTTTGCCGCGAGCCGTGCGCGAGCAGCAGATGCTCGACGCCGCGGTGCAGATGTTCTCCGTCAACGGCTATCACGAGACGTCGATGGACGCGATCGCCGCCGAGGCAGAGATCTCCAAACCGATGCTCTACCTGTACTACGGATCGAAGGAAGAGCTGTTCGGGGCGTGCCTCGACCGCGAGCTGTCCCGGTTCGTCGACAACGTGCGCAGCAAGATCGACTTCACGCAGAGCCCAAAAGAGTTGCTGCGCAACGCCGTTCTTGCATTCTTGACCTACATTGACGCGAACCGGGCGTCGTGGATGGTGCTATACACCCAGGCCACCAGCTCGCAGGCGTTCGCCCACACGGTGCGGGAGGGTCGTGAGCGGATCATCGACCTGGTCGGCAGGCTGCTGCGGTCGGGCACCCGCCATCCCGAGCCGGACACCGACTTCGACATGATGGCCGTCGCTTTGGTGGGTGCCGGCGAGGCGGTTGCCACCCGGGTCAGCACCGGCGATGCCGGCGTCGATGAGGCCGCGGAGTTGATGATCAATCTGTTCTGGCGGGGCCTGAAGGGCACGCCGTCGGATAAGGACGCCCAGGCGGTGGCATCCAGCTAGGCTCGTGGCCCCGCCGCACAGCCGAGGTGGATCATTTGGCCGAAATGAAGGTCGCACACCAGACGACGCCTGGTCGTCTCGCGAAAACCGCCGCGGTCCAGGGATAGTCCGCAAATTGCCCGCGTAGCGAGCGACAATCCCTCGGCGGCGTGCGGCTATGGCATCGCCTCGGCCCACGCGATATGCCCCTCAAAACCTAGTTCTGTGGCCATCTTCCGGTAGCGATCCTGCCGCATGACCAAAAGGGCGCCATTGGCGCGTTAGAGACGTTGTCGCTCAGTCCGCGGGCAAAAGAAGAGTGCCTCTGTCCTGGCGCTCGTTAGAGCGACGTCACCGTTCCCGTGAGATGCGGGTCGCCCTTCGTCAGATTGCGCAGCGTGAGTTGCCACCCATCGGAGATACGGTCGACGTGCAGACCCGCGCGCGCCGGCAGCACCACCGGCTTGAAGAACCGCACCGAATACTTGACGGCGTCCGGGAGTTGCCCCTCGATGTTAGCCAAAACTGCTGCGGCGGAGAACATTCCGTGCGCGATGACGGTCGGAAAACCGAACAGCTTCGCGGCGATCGGGTTGGTGTGGATCGGATTGTGATCCCCGCCGACCGATGCGTAGTGGCGGATCTGCCCCGGCGTGATGCGCAGCACCGCGTTCGGCGGTCCCGGCTTGGGCAGCTTCTTCTGCGGCGGCTTCGGCTCGTCGGACAGGCTGGTCCGCTGCTGATGAAGAAACGTCGTCACCTGATGCCATGCCGTCTGATTTCCGACGTTGACGTCGGTGAGGATGTCGACCAGCAGCCCACGCCGGTGTTCACGCAGGTTCTCCGCATGCACCCGCGCCGACACCGTATCGGTCACCAGGATCGGCCGGTACTGGGTGATGTGGTTTTCGATGTGCACCGAACCCATTGCGGCGAAGGGAAAGTCGAAGCCCGTCACGAGCGACATCATCGTCGGGAACGTCAGCGCAAAGGGATACGTCAGGGGCACCGCATCGCCGAACCGCAGACCCGTGACGTTCGCGTACGCCGCCACGTTCGCGGGGTCGATGGCCAACTCGTCGACCGTGATCGTGCGGTCGGGCAACGTATCGCCGCGCGGCACGAACGGCAGCGCTCCGGCCGCCGCGCGCACCATGTTCATCAACCCTGACGGCTGCGTCATGCTGCTCAGCCTAGGCGCCCAACATGGCCTGGCCGCACACCCGGATGGTGTTACCGGTCACGGCGTTCGACGCAGGGCTGGCGAAGTAAGCGATGGTCTCGGCGACGTCGACGGGTTGGCCGCCCTGATACAGCGAGTTGAGCCGTCGCGCCATTTCACGGGTGGCCAGCGGGATCGCCGCGGTCATCTTCGTCTCGATGAACCCGGGCGCGACCGCGTTGACGGTGATGCCCTTGTCGGCATAAGCGGCCGCCAGCGCGTCGGTGAGACCGATCATGCCTGCCTTGGTGGCGGCGTAGTTGGTTTGTCCGCGGTTGCCCGCTATGCCCGCCATCGACGACAGCCCGACGACCCGGCCACCCTCGCTGAGGGTGCCGTTGTCCACCAGGCCCTCGGTGAGCCGAAGCGGCGCAAGCAGATTGACGGCGACGACGGAATCCCAGCGGGCCTCGTCCATGTTGGCCAGCAGCTTGTCGCGGGTGATGCCTGCGTTGTTGACGAGAATGTCGGCGCGCCCGTTGTGTGCCCCGCGCAGATGCTCGGTGATCTGATCGACGGCGTTTTCGGCCGTGACATCCAGCGTCAGCGCGGTCCCGCCGACTTTCGACGCGGTCTCGCCCAACGCCTCCGCGGCGCTTTCTACGTCGATGCAGACGACCTTCGCGCCGTCGCGGGCGAACACCTCGGCAATCGTCGCGCCGATGCCGCGCGCTGCGCCCGTCACGATCGCGACCTTGCCGTCCAGCGGCTTGTCCCAGTCGGCGGGCGGCGCCGAGTCATCGGCGCCGACACGGAACACCTGCCCGTCGACATAGGCCGACTTGCCGGACAGGATGAACCGCATCGTCGACTCCAGCCCCGTCGCAGCAGGCTTGGCGGTCGCCGACAGGTACACCAGTGCCACCGTCGCGCCGCGCCGCAGCTCCTTGCCGAGTGAGCGGGTGAACCCCTCGAGCGCCCGCTGCGCGATCCGTTCGTGAACGCTGCCGGCCTCCTCGGGCGTCGTGCCGACCACGACGATGCGCCCCGATGGGCCGAGGTTGCGCAGCAGCGGGGTGAAGAACTTGTACAGCCCCTTCAGGCCAGCGGGTTCGGTGATGCCGGTAGCGTCGAACACCAGTCCGCCGAACGAGTCGGCCCAGCGGCCGCCGAGGTTGTTGGACACCACGTCGTAGTCTTCGGCCAGCGCGGTGCGCAGCGGCTCGACGACGCGCCCCTCACCGCCGACCAGCAGCGTGCCCGCCAGCGGCGGATCGCCGGGCCTATAGCGGCGCAGCGTCTCGGGCTGCGGGACGCCCAGCTGCTTGGCGAGGAACGCTCCTGGCGCCGAATGGACGATTTGTGAGTACAGATCGGTAGCCATGAGACCTAAACTTACTCCAGAGTAAGAACGATGAGTAGGATGGCCCCTATGGCCAACAAATCGAGTCGCCGTGTAGCCGTTCTTGGCGGCAACAGGATTCCGTTCGCACGGTCGGACGGCGCCTATGCAAACGCCTCCAACCAGGACATGTTCACCGCGGCGCTGGGCGGGCTCATCGACCGCTACAACCTCGACGGCGAGAAACTTGGCGCGGTGATCGGCGGAGCGGTGCTCAAGCACAGCCGAGACTTCAACCTGATGCGTGAGTGTGTCCTCGGCAGCTCGCTGTCGTCGTACACGCCCGCGTTCGACATCCAGCAGGCGTGCGGAACGGGACTGCAGGCGACGATCGCGGCCGCCGACGGCGTCGCCGCGGGACGGTATGACGTCGCCGCCGCGGGCGGCGTGGACACCGCCTCCGACGCGCCGATCGCCTTCGGCGACGATCTGCGTCGGGTGCTGCTCGGGCTGCGCCGGTCGAAATCCAACGTCGACCGGCTCAAGCTGGTGGGCAAGCTGCCTGCGGCGCTCGGTGTCGAGATCCCCGTCAACAGCGAGCCGCGTACCGGCCTGTCGATGGGCGAGCACGCCGCCATCACCGCCAAGCAGATGGGCATCAAGCGCGTCGACCAGGACGAGCTGGCCGCGGCCAGCCACCGCAACATGGTGGCCGCGTATGACCGCGGCTTCTTCGACGACCTTGTCACGCCGTTCCTCGGGCTATACCGCGACAACAATCTGCGTCCCGATTCGTCACCCGAGAAGCTCGCCACGCTCAAGCCGGTGTTCGGCGTCAAGGCCGGTGACGCGACGATGACGGCGGGCAACTCAACGCCGCTGACAGACGGCGCCTCGGTGTCGCTGCTTGCGACTCCCGAGTGGGCTGCGGCGCACGGCATCGAACCGCTGGCGTATTACGTCGACGCCGAGACGGCCGCGGTCGACTACATCAACGGCAAGGACGGCCTGTTGATGGCACCCACATACGCGGTGCCGCGGCTGCTAGCCCGAAACGGCCTGAGCCTGGCCGACTTCGACTTCTACGAGATCCACGAGGCGTTCGCGTCGGTGGTGCTGGCCACGCTGGCGGCCTGGGAGTCCGAGGAGTACTGCAAGGAGCGGCTCGGCTTGGATAGTGCACTGGGCCGCGTCGATAGAACGAAGCTCAACGTCAACGGCTCGTCGCTCGCGGCGGGCCACCCGTTCGCCGCGACCGGCGGACGGATCGTGGCGCAACTGGCCAAGCAGCTTGCCGAGAAGAAGAAGGAGACCGGCCAGCCGGTCCGCGGCCTGATCTCGATTTGTGCCGCCGGTGGTCAGGGCGTCACGGCGATCCTCGAGGCGTAGCCGAGATTCAGCCGCTGAGGCGTAGCCGAGATTCAGCCGCTGAGGCGTAGCCGAGATTCAGCCGCTGAGGCGTAGAAAAAAATTCTTCGGCAGGGTTGTAACGGCCGCGTGGGGGCGGTCGATAGAGGTGGTAGCACCGTGTTGCCGTCTGACCCCCCGACCCGACGGCAACACGGGGCTCTTAATTTTGGGTCCCGAGTGCTTCGATGGTGACCATGCAGATCAGCCTGAGCCTCGTCGGATTACTGAGTGACACGAACGGCGGCTCGCCCGTCGACGCCACCGTAAAAAACCTTGCCGCGCTGCGCGACGAGGGGTTCCGCAAGGTCTGGATGGCGCAGATGCCCTATGACCCAGATCTGCTGACCATCCTTGCCGTCGCCTTTCACGAGGTCGACACCATCGAGGTCGGCTCGGGCGTCGTGCCGATCCAGGTCCAGCATCCGACCCAGTTGGCTCAGCGGGCGCTGACGCTCAATACGATCGCAGGCGGCCGGTTCACCCTCGGCGTCGGCATGAGCCACCGGATGGTGACCGAACAAATGTGGGGCATCTCGTACGAGAAACCGGTGCGCCGGATGCGCGAGTACCTCGACGGCCTGCTGCCGCTGCTGGCCGGGCAGCCCGCAGATGCGGTTGGGGAGACCGTGACCACGCGCGGGTCGCTGCAGATTCCCGGTGCACCGACGCCCGACGTATACATCGCCGCCCTGGGCCCGCAGATGCTGCGGCTGGCCGGGCGGCGCACGGCGGGAACGCTGACTTGGATGACCGGACCCAAGACACTCGCCGAGCACGTCGGCCCGACGCTGCGTGAGGCCGCCGCCGAGGCAGGCCGCCCAGAAACCGCGGTGCGCGTCGCGGCCTCGCTACCGGTGAGCGTTACCGACGACATCGCGGCCGCGCGCGCCAGGGCCGCCAAGGAGTTCGTGATCTACGGACAACTGCCGTCGTACCGCGCGATGCTCGACCGGGAGGGGTTCGCGGGACCCGAGGACGCCGCGATCATCGGCGACGAGCAGACGGTCTCCGATCGCCTCGACGAACTGGCAAGAGCCGGCGTCGACGAGTTCGCGGCCGTGACCTTCGACCCGTCCCCCGAGGGGCGTGAACGCACGCGTGCGCTGCTGCGAACCAAGGACGCGTAACCGCCAAAAATTCCTCTGGTCTGACCGCAGTCACAGGCGTACGATCGACCGCACGACGGGTTCGGGAGTGACCAGTCCGAAGTGCCGGCATAAGAGGCGGAAGCCGGACGCGCGAGAACTAATGAGACGCCCTCAAGTGTCCTCCCGGACCCGCCCTTCTGCGTCTATGCGGGGGTGCGGCTAGCCCCACCGAACATCCGCCGGACACCACTATGGAGCGCGTCAGCGGGCCTTAGAACGCCGCCTCGTCCAGTTCCATGACCTCATTGTCGAGGGTGTCGATCACCTGACGGGTGCTGGTCAGCAGCGGCAGGAAGTTCTTCGCGAAGAACGACGCCACCGCGATCTTGCCCTCGTAGAAGGCGCGGTCGTCACCGCTGGCTCCGGCGTCCAGCTTCTCGATCGCCACCGCCGCCTGTTGGGCCAGCTGCCAACCGATGAGCAGGTCGCCGACGCTCATCAGGAAGCGCACCGAACCCAGGCCCACCTTGTAGATGTTCTGCGAGTCCTCCTGCGCCGACATCAGGTAGCCGGTCAGCGTGGCGGCCATGCCCTGCACGTCCTCCAGCGCAGTGGCCAGCAGCGCCCGCTCAGCCTTCAGCCGGCCGTTGCCCGCCTCGTTCTTGACGAACGCCTCGACCTGGCCAGCCACGTAGGCCAGCGCCACACCCTTGTCGCGGACGATCTTTCGGAAGAAGAAGTCCTGCGCCTGGATGGCCGTGGTGCCCTCGTAGAGCGAGTCGATCTTGGCGTCACGGATGTACTGCTCGATCGGGTAGTCCTGCAGGAAGCCGGATCCACCGAAGGTCTGCAGGCTCTCGGTGAGCTTGGCGTACGCCTGCTCCGAGCCGACACCCTTGACGATCGGCAGCATCAGGTCGTTGACCTTGACCGCGAGCTCGGCGTCGACGTCGTGCAGGGCCTTGGCCACGGCCGAGTCCTGGAACGTCGCGGTGTACAGGTACAGCGCGCGCAGGCCCTCGGCGTAGGCCTTCTGGGTCATCAGCGAACGACGCACGTCCGGGTGATGCGTGATGGTCACGCGCGGCGCGGTCTTGTCGGTCATCTGGGTCAGATCGGCGCCCTGCACACGCTCCTTGGCGTACTCGAGCGCGTTGAGGTAACCCGTCGACAGCGTGGCGATGGCCTTGGTACCGACCATCATTCGGGCCTGCTCGATCACGTCGAACATCTGCGCAATGCCCTCGTGAACCTCGCCGACCAGCCAGCCCTTAGCGGGCATGCCGTGCTGGCCGAACGACAACTCGCAAGTGGCCGAGACCTTCAGGCCCATCTTGTGCTCGACGTTTGTGACGAAGACGCCGTTGCGGTCGCCGGGCTCACCCGTCTCCGGGTCGAACAGGAACTTCGGCACGAAGAACAGCGACAGGCCCTTGGTGCCCGGCCCTGCGCCCTCGGGGCGGGCCAGCACCAGGTGCAGGATGTTCTCGCCGAGGTCGTCGGCGTCACCGGAAGTGATAAAGCGTTTCACGCCGTCGATGTGCCAGGAGCCGTCCTCCTGCTTGACGGCCTTGGTGCGGCCTGCGCCGACGTCCGAACCGGCATCGGGCTCGGTGAGCACCATGGTGGAGGTCCAACCGCGCTCGGCGGCCAGCACAGCCCACTTCTTCTGCTCCTCGGTGCCGAGGTCGTAGAAGATATTGGCGAAACCGGCGCCACCGCCGTACATCCACACAGCGGGGTTGGCGCCGAGGATGTGCTCGGTCAGCGCCCAGATGAGTGCCTTGGGTGCCGGGGTGCCGCCGAGTTCCTCGTCGAGGCCGACGCGGTCCCAGCCGGCGTCCAGCACGGCGCGGACCGACTTCTTGAACGACTCAGGCAGCGTCACCGAGTGCGTCTTGGGATCGAACGTCGGCGGGTTGCGGTCGCCCTCGACGAACGATTCAGCGATCGGGCCCTCGGCCAGCCGGGCCATCTCGCTGAGCATCTCCTTGGCGGTGTCGACATCCAGGTCGGCGTACTCACCCTGACCAAGGGCCTTGTCAACGCCCAGGACCTCGAACAGGTTGAATACCTGGTCACGGACGTTGCTCTTGTAGTGGCTCACGTTTCCTCCTCGTCGAGAATGCCACTTGCGGTTGGGTACTTAAGTCTAAGTTACCCACCAGTAACTGGCCGGAACTATACCGTTCAGTAACTTCAACACAAAGCGCCTGCGAGCAATTTCCATGGGCTAAGTAACCCAGTGGTTGGGTGGGGCCTCAAAACTGCAGTTGACAGGTGTCTGAGCTGCATAATCGGCCCTCTGTGAGGTTCATCACGAACCGTCCGGATAGGGTGTTCGAGTGCTTCGTGTCGCGGTGTGGGGAACAGGCAATATGGGGGCTACAGCGATCCGTTCCGCGGTCGCGTTTCCCGGGTTACAGCTGTCCGGTGTCATCACGTCATCGCCGGACAAGGACGGTAAGGACGCCGCGACGTTCGCGGCGCCTCGACTCCGAAACGGGCGTCTTGGCCACCACCGACGTCGATGCGGCGCTGGCAGGCTGCGACGCCGTGGCCTATATGGCGTCCGGCGACATCCGTCCCGACGACGCGGTCACCGACATCGAGCGCTGCCTGCGGGCGGGCAGGCACGTGGTGACGCCGTCGCTGTACTCGCTCTACGACCCGCGCTCTGCGCCGCCGGAGTGGGTCGAGCGGCTCACCGGGGCCGCCGAGGAGGGCGGCGCCACGTTGCTCGTCAGCGGCGTGGACCCGGGCTGGGGCAACGACGCCCTGGCGGTCATCGCCGCGGGGCTGTGCACCCGCATCCGGTCCATTCACTGCCAGGAGATCTTCGACTACTCGACGTATGACCAGCCGTACGCGGTCAAGGTGCTCGTGCGGATTCGGACGGCCCATGGGCCGAGAAGACCCGGTCCCGATGATGCTGTTGCCGTCCATCCCGACCATGGTGTGGGGCGGCAACATCCGGCTCATCGGACGGGGTCTGGGGCTGGAGATCGACGAGATCACCGAGGAGGTCGAGCGGCTCCCGTTGAGCCGAATCGGTCGACACCGTCATGGGGCGTTTCGAGGAAGGCACCCAGGGCGCGTTCTGGCTCAAGGTGATCGGGAAGTCGGGCGGACGCGAACGGATCGTCATCGACCACATCACCCGGATCCACGCGTCCTGCGCGCCGGACTGGCCGTATCCCGATGAAGGTGTTGGCGATCATCGGGTGATCGTCGACGGCGACCCGCAGTTGACCATCGTCAGCCGCGCCGACCTGCCGGGCGGCACCCGCGCCGACGGCGGCAACACGACCGCCGCGAACCGGCTGCTCGGCGCCATCGACTGGCTGGCCACCCAGAAGCCGGGCATCTACGACGGCCTGGATGTGCCGTTGCGCTCGCCGCTGCCGCCCGAGGTGGAAGCGCAGCGCTGGGCCGACTAGCACCCGCACTGACGCGGGGGAAGAGCCACGCCGCCGCCAACGGTTACGTGTGAAGATGGAATCGATGAGCCCCGCCGATCTGAGCCCCACCACGCTGCGGGAAGCGTTCGGGCATTTCCCGTCCGGCGTCATCGCGATCGCGGCCGAGGTGGGCGGCACGCGAGTGGGGCTGGCGGCCAGCACCTTCGTACCGGTCTCACTCGACCCGCCGCTGGTGTCGTTCTGCGTGCAGAACAGCTCCGAGACGTGGCCGAAGCTGAAGGACCTGCCCTACCTGGGGATCAGTGTGCTCGGCGAAGCCCACGACGACGCAGCCCGCACGCTGGCTGCCAAGACCGGCGACCGGTTCGCGGGTCTTGACACGGTCTCACGGGAATCCGGTGCGGTGTTCGTCGCCGGCACCAGCGTCTGGCTGGAGAGCGCCATCGAACAGCTGGTCCCCGCCGGTGATCACACCATCGTCATTCTGCGGATCAGCGATATAACCGTGCATGCCGATGTACCGCCTATTGTCTTTCACCGCAGCACATTTCGTCGGCTAGGCGCCTGAACCTACGGTCGGGTGGCGAGTTCCTCGCGATAACCCTGAATACGTTGCTCGAGTTCCTCGGCGTCGGCGGGCCTGCCCTCCTTGCGAGCCAACTCGGCCCGCGCGCCCAGCTCACGGATTGCGGTACGAATGTCGTTGATGCTTTGAGGCTCTCGCATGTTCATACTGCTGCCTTTCGTCGTTGATTGGCCGCTGAATGAAGACTACCCGCGAGAGCCACTACGTCACTCTCGCCGAAATAATTTGTTCCCGAGCCACACCACAGGGTCGTACTTGCGGTCCGCCGCGCGCTCCTTCATGGGGATCAGCGCGTTGTCGGTGATCTTGATGTGCTCGGGGCACACCTCCGTGCAGCACTTGGTGATGTTGCAGAAGCCCAGGCCGTTCTCGTCCTGTGCCTGTTCGGGCCGACGCTCGAGCGTGTCCAGCGGATGCATGTCGAGCTCGGTCTGACGCATCAAATACCGCGGGCCTGCGAATGCCTTCTTGTTCTCCTCGTGATCACGCACCACGTGGCAGGTGTTCTGGCACAGGAAGCACTCGATGCACTTGCGGAACTCCTGTGACCGGTTCACGTCCTCCTGCATCATCCGGTACTCACCCGGCTGCAGGTCCTTCGGCGGCGTGAACGAGGGGATCTCCCTGGCCTTTTCGTAGTTGAACGACACGTCGGTCACCAGGTCGCGGATCACCGGGAAGGTTCGCAGCGGCGTGACGGTGATGGTCTCGGTCGGGTCGAACGTCGACATCCGGGTCATGCACATCAGCTTGGGCCTGCCGTTGATCTCCGCCGAGCAGGAGCCGCACTTGCCGGCCTTGCAGTTCCATCGCACCGCCAGATCGGGCGTCTGCGTCTGCTGCAACCGGTGGATGATGTCGAGCACCACCTCGCCCTCGTTGACCTCGACCGAGTAGTCCTGCAGCCCGCCGCCGTCATCGTCACCGCGCCAAACCCGCATCTTCGCCTGATAGCTCATCAGCTTCTCCTCGCCGGGTGGTTGGCGAGTTCTTCAGGGGTGAAGTACTTCTCCAACTCCTCGATGTCGACCAACTCGAGCAGGTCCTCACGCATCGGCACTTGGTCCTCGCGGGTGATGCTGACGTCGGGGACAACGGACGTGTCGGCCCCATCGTCGATGGCCCGGCACACGAGCAGGGTCTTGCGCCAGTTCGAGTCCATCGAGGGGTGGTCGTCGCGGGTGTGGCCACCGCGGCTCTCGGTGCGCTCGAGCGCGGCTTTGGCCACGCACTCGCTGACCAGCAGCATGTTGCGCAGGTCGACCGCCAGATGCCAGCCCGGGTTGAACTGCCGGTGGCCTTCCACGCGCACATCCTTGAACCGCTCGCGCAACTCGTTCAGCTTGCCCAGCGCCTCGGACACTTCGCCGGCGTTGCGAATGATGCCGACCAGGGTGTTCATCGTGTCCTGCAGGTCGAGGTGGAGCGTGTACGGATTCTCCGCTCTGTCACCGTTGGTCGGGCCGTCGAACGGCGCCAGCGCGAGCTTGGCGGCCTCGGCCACGGCGGCTTCGGACACTTTTGGCCGGTCGGACAGTGCCCGCACGTAGTCGGCGGCGCCCAGCCCGGCGCGGCGGCCGAACACCAGCAGGTCCGACAGCGAGTTGCCGCCGAGGCGGTTGGAGCCGTGCATACCGCCCGAGCATTCGCCCGCGGCGAACAGTCCCGGCGTCCGTGCGGCGCCGGTGTCCGGGTCGACCTCGATGCCGCCCATGACGTAGTGGCAGGTCGGTCCGACTTCCATCGGCTCCTTGGTGATGTCGACCTCGGCCAGCTCCATGAACTGGTGATACATCGACGGCAGCCTGCGCGTGATCTCCTCGGCGGGTAGCCGCGACGCGATATCGAGGAACACGCCGCCGTGCGGAGAGTTGCGGCCGGCTTTCACCTCGGAGTTGATCGCACGCGCCACCTCATCGCGGGGCAGCAGATCAGGCGTGCGGCGCGCCGAGTCGTTGTCCTTGAGCCACTGGTCGGCCTCTTCAATGGTTTCGGCGTACTGACCCTTGAAGACCGGCGGGATGTAGTCGAACATGAACCGCTTGCCCTCGGAGTTCTTCAGCACCCCGCCGTCTCCGCGGACACCCTCGGTGACCAAAATGCCCTTCACGCTGGGCGGCCACACCATGCCGGTCGGGTGGAACTGGACGAACTCCATGTTGATCAGCGTCGCGCCAGCCCGCAGCGCGAGTGCATGCCCATCGCCTGTGTACTCCCACGAGTTCGACGTCACCTTGTAGGACTTGCCGATTCCGCCGGTGGCCATCACCACCGCGGGGGTCTCGAACAGGATGAAGCGACCGGTTTCCCGCCAGTAGCCGAACGCACCGGCTATCCGGTCTCCATCCTTGATCAGGTCGGTGATGGTGCATTCGTGAAACACCTTGATGCGGGCCTCGTAGTCACCGAGCTCGGCCTTGTCCTCCTGCTGCAGCGACACGATCTTCTGCTGAAGGGTGCGGATGATCTCGAGGCCGGTGCGGTCGCCGACGTGCGCCAGCCGCGGGTAGGTGTGCCCACCGAAGTTGCGCTGGCTGATACGGCCGTCCTTGGTGCGGTCGAACAAGGCGCCGTAGGTTTCGAGCTCCCACACCCGGTCGGGCGCCTCCTTGGCGTGCAACTCGGCCATGCGCCAGTTGTTCAGGAACTTCCCGCCGCGCATCGTGTCGCGAAAGTGCACCTGCCAGTTATCTTTCGGGTTCGCGTTGCCCATCGCCGCCGCGCATCCGCCTTCGGCCATCACCGTGTGCGCCTTGCCGAACAACGACTTACAGACCACCGCGACCTTCAAGCCACGTTCACGCGCCTCGATGACCGCACGCAAACCCGCGCCGCCGGCACCGATCACGACCACGTCGTATTGGTGCCGTTCGACCTGCGATGAGCCGCTTGCGCGAAGAGCCTCCGGCTCAGCCATATACCCTCACTATTCGTTAAATACCGTTCTGAAAGCGCTTGTCAGCCAATGAATCTCAGGTCAGAGATGGTTCCGCTGGCCACCAGCATGATGTAGAAGTCGGTCAGCATCAGCGTGCCCAGCGTGACCCACGCATACAGCTTGTGTCGGGTGTTCAAACGGCTCACCTGCGTCCAAAGCCAGTAGCGGACGGGGTGTTTGGAGAAGTGC
This sequence comes from uncultured Actinomycetota bacterium, assembly GCA_963770305.1. Taxonomy (GTDB): domain Bacteria; phylum Actinomycetota; class Actinomycetes; order Mycobacteriales; family Mycobacteriaceae; genus Mycobacterium. The sequence goes on along the minus strand of CAVYPB010000038.1, from coordinate 496,466 downwards.
TTGAGGCGGCCGCCGACAACGTGGCGGCAGGAGTGGCACGACAACGTGTAAACCCACAGCATCACCACGTTGACGACGAGAATGACGTTGCCCAAACCGAATCCGAAGCCGCCCGGGCCCTTATCCGAGTGGAACGCCACGATCGCGTCGTAGGTGTTGATCACCGAGATGATCGCGGCGATGTAGAAGAAGTACCGGTGCGTGTTCTGGACGATCAGCGGAAACCGGGTCTCACCAGTGTATTTCGCATGCGGTTCGGCAACCGCGCACGCGGTTGGGGACTGCCAGACCGACCGGTAGTAGGCCCCGCGGTAGTAGTAGCAGGTCAGGCGGAACAACAGCAGGAACGGCAGTGACAACGCCGCGTACGGAAGCCACCACACGTCGGGCAGGATCTGCGGCCAGAAGTGGCTGGCCTCCGGCGTACACCCCGTGCTGACGCACGGGGAGTAGAACGGTGTCAGGTAGTGGTATTCCGCTACGTAGTAGTTGTTCTGCAGGAATGCCCGCACCGTCGCGTAGATGAGGAACGCGGCGAAGCCCAGATCCACGATCAGCGGCGACTCCCACCACCGGTCGGTGCGCAGGGTGCGCTGCGGAATCTGGGCACGGCTCGGTGAGAAGACGCCGGTCGCCTTGCGGTCGGCGGTGGGTGCGCTCACATTTCCCTTTCGGTGGTGGTCGATCCCGAGACGTCAGCCAGGGCTCTAGCCGGCGACGCCCCCATCGTCGACTTCGCCCCAGAAGTCGCGGTCGTACGGGGTATCCGGGATCGGGATCTTCTCGCCGGAGTGGTGGTGATGGCTCACGCCACTGCCGAGCTCCAACTCTTCCGCGTCGATGTCCAGCCGGTCAATGTCGTTGAGGATGCGTTCGGCGTCATTGACGATGCGACGAGTGGCGGGAGTGTTCCCGTACTTCGACGCCAGTGCTGTCACGCACCGTCGCATGCTGCCGATTAGCTCGTGCAGTTCGGTAAGTTCGGTCCTGGTGGACAATTGACCTCCTTGGGCTGAAGGGTGTCGAGGTTCACAGTACGACACCCGATGCTAGCCACATCATGGAGTTCAGCGTGAAACAGATCACGTCAGAGACGCGGAGGTAGCTGGATGTCTGACCAGATTTTGCAGGAGCGTGCACAGGCCCTGCTGGCTTTGCACCAGCCGGGCAATCCGGTGATTTTGCCGACCGTATGGGACGCCTGGTCGGCGCGCCTCGCGGTCGACGCCGGGTTTGCTGCGCTCACCGTCGGAAGCCATCCGTTGGCCGATTCGATCGGCAAGGCCGATCAAGAGGGCATGACGTTCGAGGACGTGCTCACCCGCGTCAAGCAGATCACCGCGGCCGTCGACGTGCCGATCTCCGTCGACATCGAATCGGGTTACGGCGAATCGCCCACTCGCCTGATCACGGGCCTGCTGTACGCCGGCGCGGTCGGCCTCAACATCGAGGACACGGTACACAGCGAAGGCGGGCGGCTGCGGTCGTCGAGCGAGCACGCCGAGCTCGTCGGTGCTCTTCGCAAGGCGGCCGACGCCGCCGGCGTACACGTGGTGATCAATGCCCGCACGGATCTGTTCCTTCGTCAGGACGGCGACGAATCCGACCGTGTCGACCGTGCGATCGCACGGCTGAAAGAATCGGCGGCTGCGGGCGCCGATTCGCTTTACCCTGTGGGCCGTCACGACCCGGATACGTTGCGGCGCTTGGCCACCGAGCTGCCGCTGCCAATCAATGCCATCGCCCTGCCCGACGAGTCCGACCCCGCGTCGTTTGGTCCGCTCGGGGTGGGCCGGATCAGCTTCGGCCCGTTCCTGCAGGCGGCGCTTTCCGGACGTGCCAAGGAGATCCTGGCCAGGTGGGCTTAGCATTCCGGCGTGAGCGGTGACGAGGACGGCAGCTGGCACGACCAGCAACCGGTGATAGTGGCCGCCGGAGTGGCGGGGTTGGTGCTGGTGGCGCTGCTGGTGTGGGCGGTGATCCACACGGCCAACAAGTCGTCGACGCCACCCGAACCCGGGGAATTCTCCCCGTCGTCCGCCACGTCATCGACGTACACGACGGAGTCGACGTCCAGCACGAGGTATACGGTGCCAAGTGTCCAGACCAGCCAGGACAACCCGGTCGTGACCGGGCCGCCCGAGTCGTCGGCCGACGCCCCCGGCGGTCCCGCCGCGACAACCGATACCCCGACCACCAACCCGTACCCGACGACGACGCCAACCAACGCCGGCCATATCTAGGGGGACGCCATGACCCGGTTCCACAGGCACGAGCATTCGATGACCCGAGTGGACATCGACACCGGCGTCGGGTTCGATGAGTTTCTAACGGCTTTCGAGGCGGCGGCGCCGCGCTACGACCCGGCCCCCATGCAACGGATCGTCGAGTCCGGTGGCACCTGGGACGAAGTGCGGGCCAAAGTGGCCGAGAACGCGCCCAACGAACTGATGGTCTACGCGAAGATCGACGGCGTCCCACTGCTCGGTGTCGCCGGCCACGACGTCAAGGCGGTCGAGTATCTGCTCGGCAACCACGTCATCGCCGAAACCATGTTCCGCCACGACCCCAAGGCGCTACTGTATGCGCCCCTGCGCGTGCTGGTGTACAGCAACCCCGACGGCAACGCCGTCTTCTCGATGGATCGACCCGGCTCCGCATTCGGCAGCCTCGGCATCGCCGAGGTCACCGAGGTGGGATTGAGTTTGGACCGCAAGGTGGCCAACCTGTTGCGGGTCATCGGGGTCGACGCGGCTGAGGCGTTCGGAGCCTAAAACTGTCCCGCAACGAATCCGGCCAGCAGCACTGCGAAGCCGCCAATTTCGTCGAGAGTCAGCGCGGTCATCCCCGCACAGTGCCACCAGAAAGATGAGCCCCGCGGCGGGGACGGTGACTCTGGTGTCGATTCCCAGTTGAATCGTCGCGAACAGTACCGCTCGCGAATTCGTCCAAACCTTCTTATCCCCCTGGCTGTGGGAGAAGGCTTATCAGCCATGACCGACGACATGTGGGGAACCGGCGACTACCGGGCCGTGGCAGAGAAAGTGACCTCCATCGGCGACGTCATCGTGGTTCGGGCGGGCATCGAGCCGGGGATGAAAGTGCTTGACGTCGCCTGCGGAACAGGCAACGCGACCGTCCCGGCGGCCAAGCTGGGAGCACGGGTGACCGGTCTGGACTTTTCGGCGGGTCTGATCGCGATCGCGCGCGAACGCGGTGCCGAGTCCGACGTCGAGATCGACTGGCTTGAAGGCGATGCCGAGGCGCTTCCCTTCGACGACGACAGCTTCGACCGCGTCATCTCCGCGATCGGCCACATGTTCGCGCCTGATCACCAGCGAACCGCCGATGAGATGTGCCGCGTCTGCCGCCCGAATGGACGCATCGCGATCGGCTGTTGGACGCCCGAGGGCAACATCGGTGGGATGTTCGAGCGCCTCGGCGGGATTTCGCCTGCACCGCCGGAGGGCTTTCAGTCGCCGCTGCTGTGGGGCACCGAAGGACATGTGCGCGAATTGCTCGGTGACGGTGTTGAATTCGAGCGACACGCGGTCGAGTTCGATGAACCATCGCCCGAGAGCTATGCCGATTTCATGTTGACCAGCTTTCCCCCGCTGATCGCCGCGCGGGCCCAGCTCGGCGACCAACTGGTGCACGACACGTTCTTAGGTTGGGTCATCGACGTCAACGAAGCTGACGACGGGACGCTGCGCTACCGTGGCGAGTACCTGGTGTCGGTGACGTAACGACGAATCCGGCGGAGCCCAAGACTCCGCCGGATTCGGTGTCGCGAGTCTTACTTGCTCTCGATGCGCTGCGCTGCGCCTCGGCGCCCTTGTGGGCACCGGCGACCCGTACGGTCAGCACGCCGGCGTCGTACGCCGCCGAGATCGCGTCGCTGGTGACGTGGGCAGGCAGCTTGAACGACCGCCGGAACGACCCGTAGCGGAGTATCGCCCAACATTCATCGCAGACGTCAATTAGTGTGGGCTGATGTATCAATCGAAAGGCCTCGCAAGCGTGGCAGCGCTACTCACTGCGGCCGCAAGCGTCGTCGGCGCCGGGTCGGCCGGCGCGGATGCTCCCGCGACCAGCGGTGCGACCTCGGTGCCGTTGAGCAGCCTCTTCCGGAACTGCGACTTCGTCCAAACGCATTGGGTGTCGGCCACGGGCTTCGGCAGCGGTTCGGCTCTGATCGGCGTGACCGGTGCGAATCAAGTGAGCGCCCAGGTGAACTTCGCCATCGGGCAACCCAACACCCGCTACACGGTCAGGCTGATCCAGGTCCCGCGGCCGGGATACCGCACGTGCACGGCCGGAGATCCGGGTGTGGCCGTCGGCGAACTCTTCACCGACGGAAACGGGACAGGAACCGCGACGGTCCAGGGCCCTCGACTTCAGGACGCAACGGGTGCCTGGGTGTCCATCGATGGACCGCCAAAACCCGGCCGGGTCATCGGTGAGTTCTACACCTCAGAGGTCGTTGCCTCGCTCGCGTAGATGCGACGAATCCGGTGGAACCGTTTGGGCCCCACCGGATTCTGTCGCGAGTGTTACTTGCTCTCGATCGCGATGCGCTGCGCCTCGGCGCCCTTGTGGGCACCGGCGACCCGTACGGTCAGCACGCCGGCGTCGTACGACGCCGAGATCGCGTCGCTGGTGACGTGCGCAGGCAGCTTGAACGACCGACGGAACGACCCATAGCGGACCTCGCGCAACGTGCGGCGGTCCCTCTCCTCTGAACGCTCGTCGCGGCGCTCCCCGTGGATCACCAGACGGCCCCTGTCAAGCTCCACGTTGACGTCTTTGGCGACGTCCACGCCCGGCAACTCGAGGCGCACCACTGCGTCCTCCTTGACGATCTCGGCGGCCGGACTGAAGCCATCGAGGACGCCTTCCTTGACCCAGCGGTCGATCTCCCAGGCGGGTCGAGCCCACAGCGTCACATTGCTCATGTTCATCTCCTTCGTTCGTCGTGACCGGCACCACACCGGTCCGCTACTCAGTAGAACTTGAGTCGATACCGCTCAAGTTCCAGCAGTGCGTTCGCTGGCAGTGAACGGCTCACACTTGGACGGTGGCAGCGGTGAGCACACCGTAATGGGCGCTTCACACAAGGCGACATTTCGGCAATATCTGTTGCTTAGCCTCGGCTGCAAACGGTCAACATCAAACGTCGTGGTCGTCGGCCATGGCATGGTCGGTCACCGGTTCGTCGAGGCTCTGCGGTCGCGCGATGCCGATGGTGCCTGGCGGTGACCGTGCTCGCCGTCCTTGTGAGATCTAGTCGACGCGGTGGGCGTGTACGACGGTGCATGGAAGGTACATGTGGTCGTCGTCGAGCAGGTCGGCGACCCTCTCGAATCTGGTGGTAACTTCCTTCATCTGTTCCAGCATCTCGGGCGGCATCTGCTCGGCCATCGCCTTCGGAAAGGCGTCGTCGGCGGATCGGAGGCCGACGGCGTTGCCCAAATAGGTGGTGGGGCCGAGGAAGTCGATGCGCCAGCCGTTGGCCGTCAGCGTGTCGCGCAGGTTGGACTCCGGCACGTGACCCATCGGGGCGATCACCCCATTGACGTTGCCGTCTGAGAAACAAGACAGGTACAGACGGGCGCCTGGCCTGGTTACGCGGTAGAGCGCGGCGATGTAGGCCTGCTGCCCTTCCTCGTCGAGACAGTGATACAGCGCGCTGTCGACGACGGTGTCGAATCGCCCCTCGTACCCACTCAGGACGGTGGCGTCGGCGACGTCGAAATTCACCGTGACGCCAGCGGCGGCCGCGCGCCGCTGGGCCTCCTCGATCGCGGCCGGGGAGCCGTCCAGCCCCGTCACCGAGTGTCCACGCGACGCCAGGTAAATGGCGTTGTCGCCGAGGCCGCAGCCGATGTCCAGCACTTCACCCGAAAAGCCGCCCAGCGCTTCGAGTTCCATCAATCTGGGCTGTGCCTGATGGACATCCCACGGGATGCCGGTCGGCGGGGCCGCGCCCTCGAAGGTGGCCTCGCCGCGGTAGAGCTTGTCGAAGGTTGCGGGACTCGGCCGGAAGGACTGAGGAGCGCTCACCTTCTCCAAAGTACGCCCGTTACCAGACGTCGCCGTCGCGCCAGTCGCAGGTGATCTCGGCGGTGGTGTCGAGCTGTAAACCGTTGGGGAGGGCCACCGGCAGCACGAACAAACCGTTGTCGTCATCGGGCGTGCGGGTCAGCCCGGCCGGCGCCAGCACCGACGTCGGCCCGCGCCACAGCAGCCAGCCGCGCGAGGTGTACATGGGCCTGCCGGCCTCCGACGCGCTGAGCGCGCCGAGTTGGTAGGCACCTCGCAGCACCTGCTCGGCGGCGTCCATCAACGCCCCGGCGAGCCCCTGCCCGCGCCAGTCCTCTCGCACCGCCACACCTTCGACGTAGCCGCAACGCAGCGCGGTGTCGCGGTATAGCAGCCTGCGCTGCACCACTGCGGCGTGTGCGATCAGCGCACCGTGGTGACAGATCAGGGCGTGCATACCGCCGAGAGCGTGCTCCCAGTCGGCGTCGGAGAATTCACCGGCGAAGGCCTCGATGACCATCCTGCGGGCATCCTCGCGGGTCTCGTTGTCGAGGTCGGCGGTGTGGATTAGGCGGGCGGTGTGGACCTGGGTAGGCACACTGCCGTTCTACCAGGATCGTCGGCTGAGCGGCGCACCGAACGTGAACTAGTCCTGGAACGGCCGCCGCGGGTGTGACCAGTGCAGCCGCACGGTTTGTCCTGGACGGATCTGGGCGACCTTGTCGATGTCCTCGTCCGTCACCACGCCGATTACCGGATAGCCGCCGGTGACCGGGTGATCAGGGCCAAGGATGACCGGAAATCCGTTCGGCGGTACCTGGATTGCGCCGCGGGTCGCGCCCTCGCTGGGCAGCTGACGGTCCGGCCAGCGGTACTCAAGAGGCATGCCGATCAGCCGCATGCCGACCCGGTCGCTGCGGTTGGTGACTTGCCAGTTGGTGCGGATCAGCACATCCGGGTCGACGAACCAGTCGTCGCGTGGACCGGGCACCACCATCAGTTCGAGCATGTCGTCCTCGATCGCCGCCACCGGCGCCTGGTCGAGTTCGGGGAACTCGTCGGTGTGTACGCCGACCGGCAGCACATCGCCGGGCTGAAGGGGCAGCGGACCGATCGCCGACATCACGTCGTAGGAGCGTGAGCCCAGGACGGGGGAGACGTCGATGCCGCCACGCACAGCGAGGTAGGTGCGCAGGCCGGAATGCGGTGCACCCAGCGAGATCACCTGGCCGTCGTGCGCGTAGTGAATGCTGTTGGTACCGAATGGCTTTCCATTCACCGCCGGGTCGGTGTCGGCGCCGGTCACCGCGATTGCGACGTCACCGCCGCGCACCCGTGCGGAGAATCCGCCGAACGTGACCTCGATGGTGGCGCGGTCGCCGGGGTTGGCGACCAGCCGGTTGGCCAGAGTGTGTGACCGGCGATCGGCCGCGCCTGAGCTGGAGACGCCCATATCGGCCAGGCCGGGCCTGCCGAGATCCTCGATCAGCGCCAGCGGCCCGGTGCGCAGAACCTCGAGTGTGACGCGCGGCTGAGCCGCGCATTCAGCAGTGGTCATGACCGCACCTCCCGGAACTGGACCCACAGGCCCGGCCTCAGCAGGGCGGGTGGGTCGCGGTCGACGTCCCACAGCTCGGCTGTGTTTTCGGCGACGCGACCGATCAGCTGCCAACCCCCTGGAGATTCCCTCGGGTAGACGCCGCTGAACTCCCCGGCCAGCGCCACCGACCCTGCGGGCACCCTGGTCCGCGGCTCGGATTGTCGCGGCGCGTTCAGCCGCTCGTCGCCGCCGACGAGGTACGCGAAACCCGGTGCGAATCCACCGAATCCGACCCGCCACGGGGTGCCGGTGTGCGCGGAAATCACCTCGTCGGTTGTCAGTCCGGTGAGGCGGGCCACCTCGTCGAGGTCGGCGCCGTCGTACACCACGTCGATCTCGATGTCGGCGCGGCCGTCGACGGGCGCGATTGCGTCCGATACGGACTCCGCCGCCACGCGGAGCTTGCCGAGTCGCTGCCGGGTGGGCGCCTGATAGCGCGGTCCGGCGAGCTTGACGAGCACCGTGCGCGACGCCGGAACGATGTCCAGCACGCCGAGCAGCCCGGCCTCGCGCAACGCGTCCGCCCACGCCAATACTTCGGCCGTGCTTTCGAACTCGAGCAACAGCGCCCGATCGCCATAGTCATGCATGGAGATGGGGCCGGTGCTTCGACTCGTATCCATCAGATCTGCAGTCACGCTCATAGGCCCGAACCTACCCGCGAGTAGCTAAGAAAGCTGCAGCTCTATGAGCCTTGCCAGAGAGGCCTTAGCGATAGCTCATACGGCCGCCCCATACGTCGGCTCGTGACGCTTGATATAGGCGATCACCCGATAGGTCACGGGGAGCATGACCACCTCCACCCCGGTCTTGTACACCCAGCCCAATGCGGTGTACGTGGCGAAGTCAGCGAAGGTGTTGATGCCGATGGCGCCCGCCGCGATGCTGCAGAACACCACGGTGTCGCCGAGCTGGCCGGCGAACGTCGAGCCGACCAGCCGCGCCCACAGGTGTTTCTCCTTCGTCCGTTCCTTGATGAGCACCACGACCCACGCGTTGATGGTCTGCCCGACGATGAAGCCCGCGAGCCCCGCCACGATCAGCTGGGTGTACGCGTGCACGATATTCTCGAAGTGCTCCTGGTTGGGGTAGAAGTCGGCCGCGGGTAAATAGATCGTCACCCAGAACGTGAGCGCGGCCAGAATATTCATCGCGAATCCGAGGAAGATTGCCCGACGCGCGGCCTTGAACCCGTACACCTCGGAGAGCACATCGCCGATCACGTAGGTGAGCGGGAAGACGATGAAGCCGCCGTCGGTGATGATCGGCCCGAACGCGACGCCCTTCGTCGCGGTCACGTTGGAGATGATCACCAGCGCGGTGAAGACCGCGACGAAAATCGGATAGTAGACCGACCCGACCTGTGCGAACGCGGCGTGCTGCTCTTTGGCGGCGGTCTGGTCGCTGGTCACCGGAATATCTTGTCAGGCCATCACCCGGGAGAGCATCGGCGGCAGCTGGTCGGCCACCACCGGGTAGGACAACGTCGACGCGAACGCGATCGCACCGGCGAGATCCTTGCCGGTGAAGACATTGCGATTTCCAATGGTCGCCCGAAGCTTTGCGACGATCGGATCGGCAAGCAGCGCGGCCTGTTCATCGTTGCTTTCGGTTTTCCAGATCAGCACGTCGGCGCCATCGAGGACGGACGCCATCTTGTCGCGCGGAACCAACTCGCCGCCGGTGTCGGGAATGGTGAACCCCATGTTGGTGAGGAAATCGGTGCGCCAACTGGGTGTGGTGACGCGAACACTGTCCTGATAAAAGGTTCCGCCGAGCACCAGCACCTTCTTGCCTGCGAACTGTGGGTTGTTCTTGCCGACGCCTGCGAACTTCTCGTCGACCCCCGCGATCAGCGCGGCCATGTCGTCGGCCTTGAACACCGCCTGGCCGATCGCGGTGGCCTGGTCCTTCCACGACTCGAAGAATGCGTCCGGCCCGGACTGCGCGATCGTCGGCGCGATCGCCGAGAGCTTGGTGTAGGTGTCTTGGTCGAGGCCGGCGTTGGTGGCCACGATCAGGTCGGGCTTCAGCGACGCGATCTGATCCACCTGGATGCCATCGGCGAGGCTGAGCACGACCGGCTGCGCAGCGCCCAGTTTTGGCTGCGCCCATGGCCATACGCCGAACGGCTCGCCGCCGAACCAGTCGGTAACCGCGATCGGGACGACGGCGACGGCCAGCAGGTCGTCCTGCTCGGTGAAGCCGGCGCTGACAACGCGCTTGGGCGGCGCCGGGATCTTGGTCTCCCCGAAGATGTGCTTGACGGTGACGGAGCCGTCCTTGGCGACCTCCCCCGGCTTCGTCGAACTGCAGGCCGCGACCAGCGCCGCACCCGCGGTCATCGTGAGAAAACCCCGCCGGGACCACGAAGCAGACACCCGGCGAGACTAGCTAACCCACCTGGAAGTTGCCGAACAAAACGGTGGCGAGGCCAAGTGCGGCGACGACGTTGACCACCGTCGCCGAGGCGAACACCGCAATCGGCCGCCACCCGGCCTCGCTCAGACCCTTCAGCGAGAACTCCAGGCCAATCGAGACGAACGCCAAGATCAAGAACCACGTGCGCAGGTCGTTGACAGTGGCGATCGGCAGGGCGTTCTCACCGGCGATCGCCCCGGACGCCGCGACGGCGGCGGTGGTGTCGATGTTGCCGCCGATCCACGCGCCGGCGACCGCATCCGAGAGGTGCAAGACGTCGGCGAGCCACGGCAGCAGGAAGATCGACGGCAGAGCGAAGGCGATGACCAACGATGCGGCGTAGGCGAGCTGCTCGCACTTGGCCTGCACCGCACCCGCGGCTGCGATCGCCGCACTCACCCCGCAGATCGACACGGCCGACGCCAGCAGGGCGCGCAGCCTGTCCTCGAGCCCGAGCCTGCCGCCCAGCCACCACGTGAAGCCGAACACGATGGAGATCGCCGGGACCGCCGCGGTGACGAGCACCTTGAGGTGGATCGACGCACTCAGCAGCACCAGGCCGGTCTTGATGAAGGACTCGGTCCGGAACCCCTTCGACAACGCATCGCGCAGAGCCAGCCTGCTGAGCACCAAGTTGCCGATCAGGCCCAAACCGATTGCCTAGAGCGGGAATTCGATCGACTTGGCGATCTTGGCTAGTGGCCTCGTCGGTGCGGGCAGAAGTGTGCCAGACCTAGCCCTTGATGAAGCCCTTGTTGCGCATCAGGAAGTCCGCGAGGAAGCCCTCGTGCGGAATGTGGGGGGCGGTGTAGTGAGTAGCGTGGCGGCCGCGGTAGACGTTGGTCACGGTGGGCTCGTTCACCAGCTGATCGACCAGCTCGTCGTCGCTGGTGATCGCATTGAGCACCAGTGAGTTTCGCAGCGGTGTGAGGCCGTCCGCCCGTGACCACGGCGAGACCCAGACACAGGGGAAGGGGAGTTCGACGTTGAGCTTGGCCGGGTCGGGTGTGGCCAGCAGGTGCACGGCCGGGCGCAGTGCGGCGAACCCGCCGCCGAGGTCGGCGACCACCTGGTCGGCGCCCAGGACCGCGACGGTTCCGGCGGCCTTGGCCGCGAGGTGATCGGCGAGAGCCCGCGCAGCATCGATGGAAGTTGTTGGCAGAATGGCGCTTTCGTCGGTGTTCGGCAGCGGCTCTATCGTCGACAACAGCTGGGCGATGGCATACGCCAGCGGCATGGCGTCGCCTTCGCACAACACGGCGGTGGCGTTGACGCACGCCATTCCGCCCAGGTTGGCTATCGAGTCGACGATGACGTCGAGGTACTGGCGCCAGTCGTACTCCGCGGTGATCAGGATCTTGGTGCGGCCGGGCCCGTTGGTGAGCACCCGCGGGTCCTGTTCGTACCTGTCGACGACGTCTTGGCCGCCGTAGACCATCGCCAGGTCGGCCGCCCGGATGACATCGTCGGCGACGGCGTGGTCGGTCGGCAGGTACAGCGCGTCCCCGGCCCGAAAACCGGTATGCCGCAAGGCGTGGATGAGCCGGTGGGCCGTGAACGGTTCGCGCCGCGACGGCCGGATCGCCACCCGGTAGCCCAGCGCAAGGGCCTGCGGCCAGAGGCCGTGCACACCGGGCGCGTTGCCCGGCGCATGGACCGCGAGCACCTCGCCACGCCGTACCCAGACCGCGCCGCCGGCAGGGGTGCTCAGCTCGCGCCAGTCGGGGCTGGCACCCGATGGCCGGGCCGGCCGGACGGCCTCGCATGCGGTGGTGAGGGATTCGGCGACGGTGTGGGCACCAGCCCGGGCCGCGGCCATCGGGAGGCCGGACACCCGGCAGGTGAGCTCGACGTAACTGTCGAAGTCGAGTCCGGCGATCGTCGACGATACGAAGATGTCGGCGGCCCCCGTCAGCGCTGCCTCACGCCGCGCGGCAGGGAGAGGTCGCAGCCTGCGCTGCGAATCGATAGACCTGTTGACGAATAGCCTTGGCACGAGGGATGACTCGGCCACGGGCACGCCTGACGTGTCTCTGATGATCTCGCGGTTGCGGGTCCGGTACTGACCGTCGGGCCCCAGCGCGGCGAGGTCCACCAGGCCGCCTGTCATGGGTCAGTACACGCCTTCGATGACGGGCTCGCCGCCGAAGACCGCGACGGGCGCGACCTCGCTGACCGAATCGCCGACATGCCCGACGGGTCCCGGCATCCTGATCGCGGTGTCGCGTTCCAGGTTGTTCGGGATGAACATGCCCTTGCTGATGTGGTTCATCACGACCTGGCCGCGGTCTCCGTACGGCACCTCGGCACCGGTCTCGGGATCGATCACCCAGAAGACGACGTAGGGCGAGCGCGGGTCGAAGACAAGCGAGTCGCCGTCCATGCGGGTTTCCGCCTGCGACAGCACCATCGTGCTTCCGAACGCCATGGCGATCGCAGTGTTCGGGAAGATCTGGCGCAGGAGGTCGAGGGTGTCCATATCCACGTGGGCACCGCTGAGCAGCAGGTAGCGGATCTTGCTGTTCACCAGCTCGACCAGAGCGTCGTCGCGGGCGATCGCCTCGACCAACGGCGGTGTCGCGTGCAGGTTTGCGACGTCCTGGGTCTCGAACATATGCCTCGCCTGCTCCAGCACATGGTCGACGTAGGCGGTCATCTCCGCTGTCGCGTTTCGGGCAGCGAGCTTCTTGACCCAGCGCGGATCGAGGTCGATTGGGTGGAACACAGACCCCAGCCGTTCGGCGACCACCCGGTCGAAGTGACCCACCCCGTGCGGCCCGCTGGGCATCAGACAGGCCAGCCCGCGGCCCGGCACGTAGCCGCCCGCGGTGAAATCCTCGACCTGCCAGCGGGTGACCTGTTCGATCCAGTCCGGCAGCTGCGCGGTGCGTTTGGGCGCCCCCGTGGTGCCACCCGATTCGAAGATGCGGGGAATCGGCGCCGGTGAGCCATAGCCGCGGGGGGTGAGGTCTTCGATGGGGACGCTCCGCAGTTCGTCGACCAGATTGGGAAACCGGCGCAGGTCGCCGAACGTCTGCACCTCGGTCAGCGGATCGAAGTCGAGGGATTGCGCCGCGCGAAGCCAGAACGGCGAACCCGTGTCAGCGCCGAAGTGCCAGGCGATCGCGGCGCGCAGGTAGGCCTCGGGATCGGCGGGCGGCGCGTCGCGGGGCACATCCAGCAGGGAGAAGTCGATGTCCGCCACGCGGCCATCGTGTCACAGAAGGTTGTCTGGGAGGTCATGAGGCCCGTGCCTGAAGGGATGGGCTTGTGCCGTGTCCCTTGCGGTTTCGAGCCTTGCCATCAGGCTTGCTGCTGCCGCCCTAACTGGCTGTCAGGGTAGGCGCTGCGTGTGGGCGCATGACTTCGCCCCAGCGTTCGACACCACGGTGCCCGATGACGATCGCTGCGTTGTGATCGGCGTGCCCAACGAAGCCGCACCGGCCACACTCAAACGACGCCTGAGAGCGTCGGTTTCGTTTGTCAACCCACCCGCACTCATGGCACGTCTGCGACGTGTAGGCCGGATCGACCTGGACAAACGCCACCCCAGCGACCTGAGCCTTATAGCCCAGGAATCCGCCGAGTTGAGCAAACGCCCACGAATGCAACGCGGCCCGTTGGGGTTTGCGAAGCCGTACCCGCGTGCGGATCCCGCCGAGTTGTTCGACGGCGATACCGCGCCCGGTGCGTTGCGCCTCGGCCACGATGCGTTTACTGATTCTGTGGTTGAGGTCGGCGGCGAACCGCGCCTCCTTACGTCGGCGCTTCTTCAATAGCCGCCGCGCCGAGCTGGTTTTCTTGGCCTGCAAGCGTTTCCGCAGCCGCATCTGGCGTTTGCGGTAGCTGTTCAGCCGCGCCCCGGCCGCGCGGTCACCGTCGCTAGTGGTGGCGATGTTGACGATGCCCATATCCACACCCACGAACCCGTTGACCGTCTCCTGCAAAGAGGCCTCGGGTGCGTTGATCGTGGCGTATAGCAGCCACTTGCCGTCCCGGTAGATCAGATCAGACTCCCCGATCGGGTGCGTGCGCAGCAGGACCAAATCGTGTGGCGCGGCCAACACTCGGATCCCTTTACATCTGCCGACCGTCGTCCAGATCGACACCGTCGCTTGCCGACCGCCGAGCTGCTCGGAGATCTGCCAGGACAAACACCGCGCGTCGAACGGCTGAGCCGCATCAGGGCGGAAACGGATAGGCTTGTCCGAGACAGCCTTTCGCCTCCTTGAGCCGGGTGGCCCGTAGTTGCCGACTTCGATATTGGCGTGCAGCGCCGCATGGGCCTCGGCAACTTTGCCTATCACCCGGATTGCCGGCTGCGCTGAGAGCCCATACCGCCGTTTCAGCTCGGTATAGAAGCGCTTATGCGCATCGTAATTACGGCGCACCCGCTCCGCGTGCATCCGCCCCGAGAACCACGATGCCGCGCTGTTACAGGTGCGCAGTGTGTCCGCCAGGGCGACCGCCTGCCTCTCATTGGGAAGCATCAGCACCTTGATCACCTGCGTCACACCGGCCACCATAGGCGCCGCCACCGACACATCGAGAAAACCGACGCTCGGTGTTCACCCTCGCCATGCTTACGACCAGGCTTCCGTCGCACAACGACAAGGTGAACTCAGAAGTCCGCGAGTCGCTTGGTGGCCAGCCGGGTGAGCCATGAGGGCGAGAACCGGGATCCGACCGCCATGGCCTTGGTCTGCGAACCGACGGGGAAGTGCACCTGGTGGATCGCCCGGCGCAGCCAGGACGGGTCGACGGCCTTGGCGATCGCGTCGGCGACGTCCTGAGCGGTCAGCCGGATGCCGAGTGATTCGGTCGTGCCGGTCTTGATGTGGTCGGTCATCGCGGTCTGCACATACAGCGGCCACATCGCGATTACCCGGATGCCGTAGCGGTGCCATTCGATGTCGAGCGCCTCGGTGATGCCGCGGACGAAGAACTTGGTGGCGCTGTAGTTGGCGAGTTCTGCCTGCCCGTAGATCGCCGATGCGGAGGAGAGATTGACGACGACCGAGTTCTCCGTGTCGCGCAGATAGGGGAACGCGGCGTGCAGTCCGTTGACGACGCCCTTGGTATTGATGTCGATCTCCTTCAGGTGCCTGGCGGCGTCGATGTCCTCGAAACGGCCGGCCAGCAGAATCCCGGCGTTGTTGATCATCACGTCGAGCCGGCCGCCGGCCGCTTCGGCGAATTCGTCAACCCGCTGCGCCATTTCGGCGGAGTCGGTGACGTCGAGATGTCCGGTGATGGCCGTGCCGCCGAGCTCGTCGATCTCGTCGGCCAGCGACTTCAGGCCGACCTCGTCGATGTCGTAGCCGCCGACGGTGTAACCCTGCTTCGCGAAGGTCAGCGCGGTGGCGCGGCCGATCCCCGCGGCGGCTCCAGTGATGAACACGGCTCTGTTGGGCATACGCCATGATCGCCCATGAGCCTCACTTCATGGTGGCCAGGTTGTGCCACAGACTCTTCAGGCTGTCGGTGCCGCCGAACAGGGTGGTGAAGTGCGTGGAGTCGATGAGGACGATGTCGCCCGCACGCTGGCCGGCAGGCGGCATCCAGATCAGCGCGTTGAACTCCGTGTTGCCCGCTTCGGTGAACGGATGCGGCCTGTTCGGGTCGACACGCTGCCGCCCGAGCACGCGTAGCGCGTCACCTTCAGGAGCGGTCAGTTCGTAGTGCGGCAGGTGCGGGTGGAAGTTGAAGGTGGTGACGTTGTCCAGCAGTCGCGGCGTGTCAAGGTCGCGGAAGCCCGTTAGCGGCGCGATCTCCTTGGTGCCCTCGACGACAGCGGGTCGCAGCCCCCAAATGTTTTTCACGGGCACATTGAGCGCCTTCATCAGTGACCGGGTGTATTGGCTGAAGCGTTGTTGGCGAGGGACGAGTCGGTCGCCGTGGTGTTCGTACTCGACCTGCCGCTGGCTGTAGTCGTCGGTGAAGCCGACATCATGATGGGGCGCCAGCAGCAGGCAGGTGCCTTCTCTCTTGAGCCATTCGGTGATCGCCGCGATCTCCTCGGGTGCGGCCTCCTGTTCGGACAGCAGATGGTCGAGGCCGAACACCATCAGCGTGTCGGTGTCGGCCAGGATTCGGTCGTCGATCGGGAGCTTGTAGCCGGCCTGATCGATGCGCTGGAAGACGGCGACCGGGTGTCCGGTGGCTTCCCCGGCCAGCTCCTGGAAGGCCAATGCGGACCGGTGGAAGAGCTCCAGTGTGCCTGCGATGCCCTGCAGAAAACTTGCGGCGTCATACTCCGGCGTTTCGTAGGAGGGCCACAGGACGTTGCGCACCTCGGTCATCGTGGAGAAGCGGTTGTAGATCTCAGCCGGATCTCGTTGTGCTTCCCAGGGATAGCTCCACGTCCAGTAAATGCTGATACGGCGGCCGCCGGTGTGGGCTCGAGCGACATGGCTCTGGTTGTAGGTGCGAGCGCGCATGGGTGATCCTTCTAACTAATTGCCGAGCGTGGCGAGGTAGCGCAGTGCGTTGATCCCAGGCAGGAAGAAATACGCGCCGCCCCGCAGAGTCGTGAAAGCGGGCAGACCCTTGTGCACCTGCCGGATGGGACGTTTGGGAATCGTGAAATCCATCGTGCCGTCTTGAGTTCCGCAGATGGGGTCGTGCTCGTTGCCGAGTTCGTGGAATGTCTTGTCGTTGATCCACACGTTCTGCGCAAACTCGAACTGGCGGATCAGGTTTGCGCAGACGATGAACGCGGCGATGCCACGGTCCACGCCGTCGTCGGGCGCGTCGTCCGGCAGCGCGGGTCCGTAGGTCGCACCGCGCCGGATCATGCGACGGCGGTTCATGCGGTGGGCGGTGTCGCGCGGATTGAGCCGTCGTGCATGCGATCCCAGCGGGCACGCGTAGCCGAACGGATCCATCTCCTTGTAGTTGTAGTCGTTGTTGCGCATCGGATCTGCGCCCAATTCGGGATCGTCCTTGTCCGGCGCGAGCACCAACGGGGCGCCGCTGCGCCATCTGCCCATGAACTTCGCGGCGAGCAGTTCCTGACCCTCTGGCGTGTCGGCATGCTCGCGCAGATGATCGCGGAAGGCCCCGACATGCTCCTGCAGCCGCCGATACGCCATGTAGCTGCCGTTTCGCGACAACACCTCGGGCTCAGGAAGATTGGCTACCGGCCCGTCTTCATCGGGATAGCCAAGGATGAACTCGCCGGGCTCCAGCGCCGCACCGGAGCCGGGGGTTGGTTCCTCCCCGGATCCCTTCATGACCGGCTGCGACAACCGGTCGCGGAATCCGAAGTGGTCGTGAGCGTAGTTGAACGGTGGTGTCGCGTTGAGGTCGAGGTACGACAGCGACCGCACGCCGTCGGTGCGTGCGAGCAGTTTGTCGTGCTCCTCGATGGAGCGTTTGCACTGCTCGTCCGTGCGTGAGAACAAGATCGCGATTGCGTGCAAGTCCTCGCCGGCCAGGCCGCCGACCCAGTGTTCAGGAGCGTTAGTGCCGGTGTCGCCCAGGATGTCCGCGCGGGCCGCCATCCCCTCGCGAAACTCGTCGGGAAAGGTGGCAAGGGACTCCTCGGGCACGCCGAGCGCCCGAAGGCCATTCCACGTGAACGCCAACGTGACCCAGCGATCTGAGCTGTCCATCGTGGCCTGCGCATCCGTCGCCGACTGGACCTTGTCGAGCAACTCGGCCAGCCACGCGCGGCCGCCTGCGGACGTGTCGAACGAGAGGAACTCGTAGCGTCCGGTGATCGCCGGAGTGCGGGTCAGCAGGATGTGCTGGATGTCGTCGAACTCGAGCATCTACTGCATCTGATCGAGCATGTTCGAGAAGGCAGCCTTCAGCCGCAGCGCCTTCTTGATCTCGTCCGCCGTCGCATACGGATATTCGCCGTACTCGAGGAAGCTGGGGTAGTGATGCTCGCGGACGAACTTCACGAACGCCGCCGGGTTCTCCTTCCAATCCTCAGGGAAGCCTTCGAGATTGGTGAAGACGGTCGTGATGCCGGTCGCGCTGAACAAGGCAACCGCGTCCTCGGTGTACTTGTCGAAGTCGGTGTCGAAGATGCCCTGGTACTGAAAGTGCAAGCCGGACCCGACGTCGAACAGCACCCAGCGCAGGTAGTGCAGGCGCAGGGGCGCGAGTGCCTCCGGGCTGCCGGCAATCGTCTCCTCGATCGTCTTGCCGTATGCCCGTACGACGTCCTCGCGCCCCTCCTTGACCTTCGCGATGATGGAGAACCCATAGCAGGCCGGAGTCCGTGGGAATATGGGGCCGTACCGTCCGCGCTCGAGCTCGAAATACCCTTCTTTCGGGATCGCCATCGCGGCGGGTTTGGTCCAATTTTGCTCCGTCATATCAGGGCCCCCATTCACGGTTTTGATGAAGCGAACGTAGCACCGGTCTGCTCGCAGCCGGGGTCCTTTGACAACCGAAAATCCGGCCATCCGGATTGCGAAGGGAGGGAAAACGGTGCCGCGCCATACGATCGGCGTACGACGGGCGACAGCGCCGCGGTTGAGTCGATAATCGTTGGCCTAGCGGAGCGAAAAAGTTTGCCCCGATTTCAAGCGGGTCGAGATTTTCGATCTTGGTGGCACTGCAAAGCGCAATTATGCTCACGCGCCGTGGTCAGCAGCCTTATGCTCCCGCATATGGGCCGCTTGGCCCTACCGACTGCAGAGAGGGAGCAGCCGTGCGATCAACGCAGCGCTACCTGATATTGGGATTGGCGACGGCGGCCGCCCCCACCTTGATCGTCGTCGCCGCGCCGCCGGCGGGGGCCGATTGCAACTACGCGGGTGGAGCCACCGTATGTGCGCAGGGCGAGGTCCGCGGTGCGGACGGGGTGCCGAGGGCCGCGACTCCCTACGTCCCCTATCCATGCGAGAACGACTGGTATTGCGGCACCGACTGGGATCTAAACGTCGACATGGATCCGGGTTTCGGCGTGGGTCTTCCCGGGCGTCCCGGTGGTATCGGACCACGTCGATGAGTAGCTACACAATGACCCGTCAAACCCTCGATGAAGGAGCCAACATGTTGCCCTCCGTACGCCCCGTGCGCCGCGCGATAAAAGGCGCGATCGGCACCGGAGCCCTTGCCGGTGCAGTGTTTTTCGGTGCCGCCGCCATCGCATCGGCCGACCCGCCAACTCCAGCCCCAGCCCCAGAGCCACCGGCGTGTACGGCGGCCGAACTGGCGCGCGTGATGTCAGGCGTCACGTTCGACACGTCGAACTACCTAACCGAGCACCCCGACGTGAATGACTTCTTCACGAGCCTCAAAGGCCAACCCAGGGATCAGATCAGCGCTAAGGTACAGACGTATCTAGATGCCAATCCGGGGGTTCGGAACGACCTTCAGGGCATCCGACAACCCTCGGTCGACTTCCGCCAACGCTGTGGGGCGCCGGCAACCCCCTGACCGCTTGTGAGGTGGTTACTTCTCTGCGGCCCGCGGATTGTGGTTGCCGCAGAGAAGGCATCTTTCTGTCGACGTGCCCTCGGCAGGGCCCCATATCCCGTATCCGTGGTACCTACCAACGAATCGACCAGGGCGCCAACAGGTTTTACGCCGTCAACACTTTCAGGGCGCGCTGCGGCGTCGGGCAGTAGAACGCTTTAGGTCCGTCAATCACCAACCGAGAGGGCTACTTCTTCTTGGCGCCTTCTGGCCGAGATTCGTTGTCCGCCTTCTTGGTTCCCTGATTCGGCGAATCCGTTATGTGCATGATGATCCCCGTCACGCCGCTTGTCACTGAAGCTACGTGACAGGGGCGTCAGTAAGGGTCGAATTAGCGCGCTGGTCAGGACTCGCCGTTGGTAGCGCCCAACGGCATCCCGGCCTCGATGAAGTCCAGCGCCCGGTAGAGCTGATCTACCTCACCCGGCGAGCGGTCGATCACGGCCATCAACGCTCCGGCAAGCACACCGAAAAAAACGCGCACCTCGAAGTCGTCGCCGACGCGCCCGGTCCGTTGGCACTCGGCTTCGGCAAGCAGCCTGATGATCCGGCCGTACGCGTCGAACTGGGTGGCCTTGAGTTCGGGTATCGAGAAGACGAGCCGCTGGCGGGTGCGTTCCAGCTGCCAGTTGTCTTCCGACACGGTCTTCATCGTGATATCGAACGCGCGGCGGAACGCCTGCAACGGGGTTAGATCTGCAGGTTGCCGGGCCAGCGCCTCGATGGTCACTCGATCGAGGTCGTCAGCCATCAGCACGAGTTCCTTGGATGGGAAGTACCGGAAGAACGTGCTCGGCGACACCTCGGCGGCCTCGGCGACCTGTTCGACGGTGGTGTTTGCGTACCCGTTCTCGTCGAAGAGTCGGTACGCCTCGCGTTGAATGGTCTCCTTGGTCCTGATCTTTTTGCGCTCGCGCAGGCCAAGGGATTCGATCGCTGCCCCCATACAGCCAATATGTCACGACACCGCGACCGATACACCCAGTCCGATCATCAGGGCGGCGATCAGTCCGTCGAGGATGCGCCACGTTAGCGGTTTGGAGAAGAGCCCCGATAGCCGACGCGCACCCAGGCCGAGGCTGAAGAACCACACTGCGCTGGCTGAGACGGCGCCAACGCCGAACAGCCAACGCTCGTCGCGGTGCTCATTGGCGAGCGCGCCGAGCAGCACCACGGTGTCGAGGTAGACGTGCGGATTGAGGAATGTCAGCGCGGCGCAGGTCACGAGCACCTCAACCAGCCGGGCGGGCGCCTTTTCTGACGGGGTCAGCGACGACGGGCGCCATGCACGGCGGGCCGCGAGTAGCCCGTAACAGACGAGGAACAGTGCGCCGCCGAACTTTGCGACATTCAAAGCTGAAGGATGCGCGCTGATGAGTGCACCGACCCCCGCGATGCCGGCCGAGATGAGGACGATGTCGGAGACGGTGCACAACGCCACCACAGCCAACACGTGCTCGCGGCGGATGCCCTGGCGCAGCACGAAGGCGTTCTGCGCGCCGATCGCGGCGATCAGGGTGAACGAGGCGATGAAGCCGAGGACCAGGGGCGAATTCATGCCATCGACGGTAGGCAACCTAGGCACATCAGTACAGCTAATGATTCTTTATCTGCATTAGAGTCGCTTATGCGCAGTGGATCGACCGTCAACAGCTCGCGGCATTCGTTCGTGTAGACATCCCAGGTTCGTAACTGTCAAGCGGCTTGGGTGGTTTGGCGGTGTGCCCAGGCGGTGTGTTCGCTATAGAGGGTGTGGTGGCGTAGGCAGCCGTGCAGGATGCCGACGAGTCGATTACCCAGGGCGCGCAGGGCTTGGTGGTGGAGGTCTCCGGCGGCGCGGTGCTGGTCGTAGAGCGCTCGCGCGCCTGGGCTGTTGTTGATCGCGCCGAGGGCCCATTGGTCGATGGCGTCATAGAGGCGGCGGTTGCGTACGTGGCGGGCCAGCACGGCGCGTTTCTTGCCGGAGGCGACGGTCAACGGTGGGTTCCGGCGTAGTTTCTGCGAGACTTGGCGTCGGTGTATCGGTTCGGGTCGTCCCCGAACTCACCGAGCACCCGGGCGCCGAGCACGACACCAAGTCCTGGCAGGGAGCGGTAAATGTCGGCGTCCGGGTGTGTCTCAAAATGCTCAGCCAGGCTGGTCTCAAGCTCAGCGATCTGGCGGTTCAGCTCGGCGATGATGCCGACCGCGGCGCGGGTGGTGGCGCCGAACGCCGCAGCGACCGGGGCGGGTGCGGCGAGTTGCTCCGAGCGTAGCGCGGCCCGGATGTCGCGGGCACGTGCAGCGATATTGCGTTTTCGCCCACCGCGTTTGAGCGCGGACTGGATCGCCGGCAAGTCCAGATGAGCGCCCTGCTCAGGGGTCGGTGCGCGCCCCAGCACCCCCAGGGCATCGCCGTGGGCGAGGTCCTCGAATGCCAGCAGTGCGGCCGGGTAGTACTCGCGCAACGCGCTGCGCAGGCCGTTGGTGTGGCGGGTGCGTGCCCAGATCAGGCTCTGATGGGCCCGGGCGAGCACCTTGATCGCCTCCGCGTCGAGACTGTCGCCGGCGATTGGGCGATGGTTGTGCCGATCGGTGCGTACCAGATCGGCCAGCAGTTTGGCATCGGAGGCATCCGATTTGCCCCCCGAGACGTGGTGGCGGTCGCGATAGCGGGCCGCCGCCAGCGGGTTGACCGCGAACACCTGATAGCCCGCCGCGGCCAGGGCTCCCGCCCACAGGCCACGGTCGGTCTCGATGCCGATCACCACCTGATCGGGTTCCACGGCGTGCTCGGCAATCAGCTCGTGCAGCTGCCGGATCCCGGTCAGCCCCTCGGGCAGTCGCCGCGATGCCAGCCGCTTACCAGCTTGGTCCATCAGACACACATCGTGGTGGTCTTCCGACCAGTCATCGCCCACGAAGATCATCAATCACCTCTTCCTCGACCCGGTTGTCGCTCAACCTGTTTCGAGCCTGAGAGCACCCAGCGGCGACCTAATGGATCAGTGCTCGCAACTGGCACGACATCCCATGAGCGCTACAGGTGACCTCACCAACCGGCCGGGGCACGTTCTACACTTAGGAATCGACCCTCACTCCAGGTTCTCAACAGTGCTCACCGGCCGGCGGCTCAGTGATCAGCCTGACTCGGCAAGGTCTAAAACCCCGTCAACGGCGCGCTGATCGATTCCCATTAGGTTCCGATTCTCGGTGGCGGATTCCGATTTGAAATGGCGGAAGATGGCGGATTCGCCATAAAGACCGGAAGATTATGCCGGTTTCGCACCGATCGACGGCGCGGTTTACATGTCGCCGTCGGGAGAAGGCACTCCGTGGACGGTTGGGCCGCGGATCGCATCGAGGGGCCCCGAAATGAAACGTGCAGGAGTTGGGCTCGGTGTCGGAACGCGATTCGCCTATGACGGCGAAATTATGGAGATCGTTGAGGTGCACGCCGTCGACGGCGCCGCAGAGGCAATGGCCAAAGATCTTCGAGCACAGACAGTTCGGCGGTTTGCGCTGAGCGAGTTGATGTTCTCTAACCGTTGTCGCCTGCTCACCGCGGACCTAAGCGAGGAGACCATGACCAATGGCGGCGACATCGCGGCTGTCATCTGGTCGGCGGCGCCCGAATCAGCGCGCCGTAAAGCCCGTAAGCGCGCCGCACACGTACGCGAAGTGCTCACCGGCTACCGTTCTGGGTGTGCGCAGACCGCGCTGCGCGTCTGCCGATCAGGTGTCAGCAGGCCACGTCGACGTAGACTGTCCTATTGGTCACCGTCGTGACGATGTCCTGGCCGGCACCGGGTGCGCCGGAGTCTGTGCGCGAAAACGTCTGGCCGGGCCGGACTGCGCTGATCGTGCAGCGGTCAAGCGGAGCAGTCCCGACGCGGTTCACGACGACCTGATAGCCCTGGGACCGCAGCTGGCTGACCGTCTGGTCCACAGACGACGGGCCGGACGGAGCGGCGTTCGCCGTTCCGGCCAGTCCGAGCGCGGCGGATGCCAGTGCTCCGGCGGTGAGTGTGGTGAAGAAGAAGCTATTCATATTCGTATCTTTCGAGTGTTCTGGTGAAGTTCCGACGGGAACCGATGGTCGGTGATCACCGGGTACGAGTCGATGGTGGGGAATGGGTCACCGGTCTAGGTTCGGCCTGGCACTGACCGTCCCATCGTGGGGCGGGTGTCTGACGGCCCAGCGTTCAACTGCTGGCTGCAGCCATGACATCAGCGCGGCGGTGGCTATGCCAGTCATAATGCAGACAATCAGCACCAGCGCGCTCACCTCTTTGCCCTGTTGGGGTGGATGCGGCGTCGCCGAAAACGCCGAAGAACTTGGCGGCCGCCGGCCGATGCCGGCGCCCCGCATCAGTCATTCAACGACGGGCAGGAAACGTCGACGTAGACGGTGTTCAATCGGGTGGGGTCGACCGGGCCTGCGGAATCACCATGGACACCGGTGACGGTGCAGTCCGACAGCGGGGCAGTCACCGACCCGTTGAGTTGCACGTTGTAGCCCTGGGCTTGCAGGCTACTGACGGCGTCGGAGGCCGATGAGCCTCCGATGGGGGCCGCTGCGGCCGCGCCGGCCAATCCCAGGGCGGTTGCCGCCAGGGCGCCGACGGTTGCCGCAGTCACGGTGAAGGTCTTCATGATCTTTCTCCTTTGGTGGTGCTCGAATGGGTAAAAGTTCCGGCTTGGAACTCTTACCAATAAATAGGGCGGCGGGTTACAGCAGGTGGAAAGTCGTGTCGCCGGCTGTGGGTCTGATATCTGACGACATCCTCATAGGCCGCGCCTCAGTTCAATGAGCCGGGAAAATATCGAAATCTCTTTCACTTCGGAGTTGCCGGATGGTATTCCGCGACAAGGTGCGCGGCGCGGGAAAACAGACGCTGCCTTCGGGAGAGTTTGCGCTTGCTGCCGGTGATCGCAGACGGTGACAGCCGAGCTCGCCTGCCGGAGCCGGAGATGCGTGGCCAGATCCACAGGCACCTCGAGTCCCAGTGGGCGCCGCTGGCGCCGCCAATCCCGGTAGGGCCAGCGGTGGTGGCCGAGATCCAATCAGACCAAATGGACATCACATTGGTGCCTCTGCCACTGGTTATTGAACCCGTCGCAGCGTGCGCGATTATGTTTCACTCGCAGTGACTAGCGCGCGGTCGATAATGCGCCGAAAATGCGGGAAACGAGTCACTCTGCTGACCGCACATTAGTCGCTGACCGCACACTAGTCCTTTTGCAAGCCTGCGATCGCGTTGGCCACTTACCCAATTAACGAGGCACGGTCGCCAATGGTTCATCATTTGACATGAGGCCGCGGCGCGGCGTCAGACAATTGTGAGAACCGACAAACCGTGATGGGCTTATGGTGAAGGCCCCGACAGCCATGCACGTGACAGCCCGTGGACCGCCGCGAAGCGTAGGCGATCACCCACCAACCACGGGCCGGCCGGAGAGAAACGGCCTACGCGACCGTGGTTTTGCTGCGGCTGCTCAGCACAGACGCCGCCACCAAAACCACGGTGAGCACCTCGGCGATCAGACTCACCGCCGCTTGTGGCGACGGTTCCCAGCCGCGCTCGGTGAACCCGAACAGGCCCATGGTGCGCAAGAGCGCGAAGGCGATCAGCGTCCCCACCGACAGCAGCGCGCCGGCCAACTGCAGCCAAACATTGAGGTCGGGACACGACGTGCCACCTCCCGGATCGGTGGAGAGCCCGCAGCTGCGAAATGCTCACCAAGAGATAGCGAGGCCGGTTACACGGCAGGGCGGTCAGGTCGGCTCGGCGGGGGCGAACACTTCGATCATGCCGTTGGCCTCACGAACCTCCAACCGCGGCAACGGTGGCAGCGCCGTCGGCGCCGGATGGGAGAGCACCTCTCCCGTCGGGGAGAACGAGGCGAAATGACACGGGCAGCGCAGCCGGTCCGTAGATTGCTCGAATCGCAGCCGGCAGCCCTGATGTGTGCAGACCCCCGAAACCGCCTCCGGGCGCCCATCCACGCGGCGCACGAACCCGATCAGCGAGGCTTGTTCAAACGGGTGCATCACGCCGTCGGAGACCACATCCGAACTCGTCGCCACCGGCCGCCAGCTGCCCTTGGTGGGGACCAGTTCGCCGCCGGCGGCCACCGGGTGCCCCGCCGCCGGCGCGTACCCACCGCGGAAGAGCAGGCGATCGGCGCTCACCGCCGCGACCGCCGCCGCCGCGGCCGCCGATAGCCCCACCATCATCTGCCGGCGGCTGGCGCCCAGCCAGCTCACCTTTGCTGCGGGCGGCTGGTCGCCTTCCATCTGCGCGGCAAGGCGCCGATGCAGATCGGTCAGGAACTCCTGCCGCGGCGCGTCGGCCCCTGGGCGGGCCGCGCGCAGGTCGATCGCGGCGCGGATCTGCGCGGCCTCAAAACCATCCGGGCGATACGGCTTAGGACGCCGACCGCGCAACAGGTCATCGACATACCGTCGCAACCCTTGCGCGTTCATCGCCCTTCCGTCCCGTTAACCAGTGCCGGCAACTGCCATAGCCCACATCGTCGCGATTCGGATAGCTGGCGTGCCACCACCTACCGCCGCCCACGCTGGGAGTTTCGGGGCCGCGGAGACACTGCCACCGTCCTTTATAGATAGCCGCCCGGGTTACACGCCGGCTCGACAACCGGTCCGGTGATCTCAAAGGCGCCGCGGCGCAAGCAACGTGTCGCGGCACTGTGCGCCAACTTAACGCCCCTACCACTACCGAACTGGTTGCCAAGGTGACCGCCGCTTACCAGCAACCTGCCGCCTCGGTGAGGCCGACGTCCGGCAATGACGTCGACTGACCTAGCGGTGCTGCATGCACAGCGAAGAAATCCGCCGTGAGATAGGTTGCGCCAGAGACGAGTACACCCGTCGCCAACGCGGCGATTGTCTTTGATGCAGTACTCACTGCGTATTCCTTTCTCCGGTCGGCCTGCGCGCTACCGCATCGACGTACTCGTTGCGCCGGTCCTTGATCTTCGATATCGGCGGAATCCGCACATCTCTCGGGGCAGCCACGCGGGCGGTAATGTCGGTCATCCCAGGCGAGATGATGGTGCACCGGCGCCGTGGGCGCCCTGGTGAAGCGGAAGGTCCTTTGATGCTCGTGGACGTTGGCGCAGGGCCGTCGTGCCGACCAGCAGCAGGGTCAGCACTTCGGCGACCACACTGATCGCGGCGTATGGTGATGGCTGCCAACCGGTTTCGATGAAGCCGAAGAGGCCGACTGTACGCGACAGCGCGAATGCCACCAGCGATCCGGCGGCCCCGATTGCGGCGACCAGTTGCAGCCAGGCCGGCCCGCCGATCAGGATCAGCAGCGCTAGCGCGCAGAACACGCTGCCCTGCATCAGGAAAGCCGGCCCTACCGCGGGGATATCACGGTAACCATGGATGTAGAGGTAGGCGTGGACGACGCCGCTGACTGCCACCGATGCGCTGATGGCTACCTGTAGGGTGAGATTCGCGATCTTCATGTCAGCTTCTGGTCCTTCAGTGCGAGGGCCTGCTGGCCCTTGGTGTAACTCACCTCGCGGACGCCCAGCGCATCGCGCAGCTTCCCGGCGGGCAGCGTCACGGGTTTGGGTGCCGGGCCCTGCCCCGGAGCCGGCAGCGGATAGGCGGTGGTGGTGCCGCTGTAGAACGTCACGTTTCCTTCGGTCTTGGAAAACAACTGGTGGACATGGCCATTGAGGCATGTCACCGAGGAGAAGCGCTTCAGATAGCCCAAGGCCTGTACGGCGTCGTCGGTTGCCCAGCCCCAGGCGGGATACATCGCGAACAGTGGAATGTGGCTGAACACCACGATGGGGGTGTCGCTGGACAGCGGCGCGACGTCCTTCTGGATGAAGTCGAGCTGATCGGTGCCAAGATGGCCCCCGCCCAGCTTCGAGAAGCTCAGTGTGTTGATCAGCCCGATGATGTGCACACCGGCGACGTCGAAGCTGTACCAGCCGTCCCCGCGAGTGCCGGCTCCGAACGCCTGGCGATACTTCTGGCCCGCATCGTCGGTCGAGTCGTGTTCACCGGGCACCGTGAACACGTGCGGCGTGTTCAGACCCGTCAGCATCTGCTTGACCTGATCGAACTGCGCCGGCGTCGAAAGGTGCGTGAGGTCACCGGTGTGGATCACGAAGTCGGGTGTGTAGCCGAGGCTGTTGATTTGACCGATGGCATGGCTGAACGTATCGGTCACGTTGGGGTTGGCAGGCCCGTTGAATCCGATGTGGCTGTCGCTGATCTGGGCAAACCGTAGTGCGGGTGTGGCTTGGTGTGCGGCGCCGGCCGATCCGGCGACGTGCGAAATGACTTCACCCCCGGCGACCGTGAGCACCACCGCCGCGCCGAACCAGGCACCGTGGCGGATGAGCTGACGCCGGGTCATCCCGGCAGGATCGTTTTCGGCGCTCATTTGGTCACCACCACAGTGCCGGTCATGAACGGGTGGATCGAGCAGATGTAGTCGTAGGAGCCTGGGGTGGTAAACGTGAAGCTGTATGTGCCGTGGGTGTCGATCCCGGGCGAGTGGAAGGAACCATCTTTGGCGGCGAGGGTGTGCGGCTCCTCGTCCTGGTTGGTCCAGGTGACCGTCGTGCCGACCGGGACGGTCAACGTCGCCGGGTTGAACTTGAAGTCAGCGATGGCAACCGCTGTACCGCCTTGCGGTGCCGGTGAGTCGGCAGTCGTCGCTGATGCTGAAGCAGGCGGCGACTGCATGCCGGACATGCCGGGCATGGCCTGGCCGGACATGCCCGGTGTCATGCCGGACTGAAAGGTGATCGACGGGCTGGTGGGAGTGGTGTTGGATGCGTGGCTGGCGCAGCCTGCGGTGAGCAGGATGCCCGCAGCGGCGAGCCGGAATATGGTCTTCACACCTTAGAGATAGGTGGATGGTTACACCTCAGGCCGGCTCGGTGGGCGGCTTGTCCGCCACGAACACCTCGATGGATCCGTCCAGCTCGCGAACCTCCAGCCGCGGCAATGGGTCTGGGGCGATTGGCAGCAGATGGCCGAGGACCTGGCCGGTCGGTGAGAACGAGGTCGAATGACAGGGACAGCGCAGCTGATCGAGGGGCTGGTCGAACCACAGCCGGCAGCCCTGATGCGTGCACACCCCCGAAATCGCCTCGGTTTGGCCGTTGACCCGACGCACGAATCCGACCACCGAACCGACGTCAAAGGGATGCATCACGCCGGCGGGCACATCTGCGCTCGCCGCGACGACCTGCCAGCTGCCGTCACTGGGTTGCATCCATGGCCTGTCGGCGCACGAGTGGCCGTCGAAGTCGACGCGCGCGCTAGTGGCTCCGGCGACAATGCCGCCACCCCCCGCAAGCGCGGCGGCCGACGCGGCGACAACCACCTGGCGACGTGTTGCGTGCGGCCCCGTGAGGGGGTCGGGGGTTTCCTGGCCGCGTGGCATCCGCGCGGCCAGCCGGCGGTGCAGGTCGGTCAGGAAGTGTTCGCTTGGCGCATCGCTTGCCGTCCGCGCGGCACGCAATTGGATGGCGGTGCGTATCTGCGCCGCTTCGAAACCGTCTGCGTCAAACGGCCTGGGTCGGCGCCCATCGAGTAGGTCGTCGACATAACGACGCAGACCGCGGGCGTTCATTGTTCATCCGTCTGGTTGAGCGCGGCGGCCAGTCGCAGTGCTCGGTGCTGCAATAACCTGGCGTTGGCCACGCTCACACCCATTTGGCTTGCCGACTCTTTGACCGAACAACCCTGCAAAAACCGCAGTTCCAGAATGCGGCGATAATTGTCCGGAAGTGCTGCGAGCACGCGATGAACTTGTTGCGCAGTAGCGATGTCGACAGCATGCTCGGCCTCTTGCGCCACGTCCGGAACATCATCGATCGATGTGATCTCGCGACCCATGGTCTGGCGCCAATGCGCGGCCAGGACCGTACGTGTGGTGGCGCGCAAATACCCGCGAACCTGGGCCACTGTTGCGGTGGTTCGCAGTGGTCTCAGCGCGGCCAGAAACACCTCGGCGGTGAGGTCCTCGGCGTCGGGCACGTTGCCGACACGCTTGACGATCATGCGATAGACCCAGATGGCGTTGTCCGCATACACCGTCTCCCAGTCCGGGTAGCAGCTCTCGGTGTCGGCCACCACGCGCAGGCTGGTCCTGGCGGTGGGTTTCCGTTGTGCCATCATCACTGGTGAATACGGTGGCGCGTTACAGGTCAGTCATCGAGCACCCGAAGTAGGTCACCGCTTAAGCGATGTGACCGAGTTCGGTATGCGGCTCGCCGCTGCAGGGCTCGACACAGAACGGTCGCGCGTATGGCGCACTTCGGTTGGCGCCCTGCCATGTTCGACCCGTCGTCGACTGCATGCAGAAGCAACATGGAGCAAATGCGGTCGGGCAGGCTTGGCTGACTCATTCCTAACTTGCGTGGAATCCTTTGACAACGCTCGCAGCAGCGATGAAGACAACCACGATGCCGACCGGCGAACCTGAATGGCCCCACTGCGCCGGAAACACTCCGCCACTTAGAGCCGAATCATCCACCCCTGCAGGAGACGTCGACGTAGACGGTATCGAACCTCGTTGGGTCGATCCGCACTCCCGCTGAATCAATGTTGGAATTGTTCAGTCCCTCAACACCAAGAACCTTGCAACTTGACAACGGGTAGACCGTAGCCCCATTGACTTGAACGTCGTAGCCCTTTGCCTGCAGGGCGTTGACGGTGTCTTGGGCGTTGCCGAAGTTGGCGAAGCCTGAGGGAGCGGCCGCAGTCTCACCCGCCATTCCCAGGGCTGTGACCGCGAGGGTTCCGAAGCAGGCCGCAGCAATAAACATCTTCATTGTCAACGCCCTTCGTGTTTGCGCGCACCATTTCTCCCGGCCACACCGAGAGCGGACACCGCGAGCGGCTCCTACCAATAAGTAGGGCGGAGGGTTACGGCCAACCGATGTTCGGCCGACGACGCGTTCCATCCGGGTCTCCCCAACAGATCGAACAAGCGGCGGCTACCGCAGCAATGCCGATGCAGAACTAGTCGCACAGAGGCGACATCCAGCACATGCTGATAGCTATTCCGTCGTGCCGTTCGCCAGGTTCGCGACGGTTAGGCCAGTGGCCGCAGACTCGCCTGCATCGGATCTGACAGCGACTCGAACCAGGTATCGTCGTTCGGCATTCCCTGGACCAGAGGCGGCATGATGTGCCCCCACACCATGAGGTTCATCGAGGGAAGGTCACAAAGGTAGATCCAGACCGCCTCTTCAGAGACGTTGGCGGTCTTGGCAACGCCCCACTGGACCCGGTGAAGGAGCTTGGCTTTCTGCGCCTCGTTACGCCCTTCTCGAACATCGCATCGAATCCATACGAGGTCGTCCCGAGCCGGCTGACCGGCGACATACCGGTCACCCCTTGCAATCTCGTAGAAAATCACCTGTATGAGATAGCGTGGGACGCCAAACTCCTGGTGATACCCATCGGTGCAGACACGCGCGATTTCCTCCTTTTGCGCCGGCGTCAGGCTTCCCGGGGAAGTAAGGCAAGTAAATGTCGGCATTCAATCCTCCTGGGCCAATGCGTGATTGGACACCGCCGCAGACGACCCGCCATCATTGAGCGTAGCGGCGAGGCGCCGCGCACAGATTCGCAGTTTCTGGGCTGTGTAACCCATTGTATCCTTTTCTGGGTTGTGCATCCCATTGCATCCTTGAACCCGGCCGTGTGCACCAGCCGCCCCACCTGAGCGCCCACTGACAACAGTCGTGCCGAGGGCGCTGGGTTCTGCTGCTCTGGAGGACTGTGATGTCGCGCAAGTCCCGAGAGCAATGCTTGAAATCTGTGGATCGGCTTGGGATGGGGCGTACCTTCCCGGGTGACCGATGAAAGGTTCCAAGCAAGACCGGCGCGACAACGCTGGTCGGGAAGGTACGACCCGATGCTCACTGTAGTTTCTGATTCTGCTGACCGCGATGGTTCGGGTGCGGCGCGGTCGGCTGCGTCGTCGGTAATCGACGAGATCGTCCGAGAGGGTGCGCGGCGGATGCTGGCCGAGGCCCTGCGGGCGGAGGTCGAGGCTTACATCGCCCAGTTCGCTGACGTTCGTGACGAGAAGGGTCATCGGCTGGTGGTGCGCAACGGCTGCCACGAGTCGCGGACCGTGACCACGAGCGCCGGCGCGGTGGACGTCACGGCGCCGCGGGTCAACGACAAGCGTGTCGATCCGGATACCGGTGAGCGGCAGCGGTTCTCGTCGTCGATCTTGCCGCCGTGGGCGCGCAAGACCCCGAAGATCGGCGAGGTGCTTCCGCTGCTGTACCTGCACGGGCTCTCGTCGGGAGATTTCGTGCCCGCCCTCGGGCAGTTCCTCGGCAGCGCCAAGGGGCTGTCCGCCTCGACGATCACCAAGCTCACCGAGACGTGGAAGGCCGAGCAGCAGGCGTTCGCCGCGCGGGACTTGTCGGGTGTGGACTTCGTGTACCTGTGGGCTGACGGCATCCATGTCAACGTGCGCCTCGACGACCAGAAGCTGTGCCTGCTGGTGATGATCGGGGTGCGCGCGGACGGCCGCAAGGAGCTGGTAGCGCTCACCGACGGTTACCGCGAGGCCGCCGAGTCGTGGGCCGATCTGCTGCGTGATTGCCGCCGCCGCGGCATGCGCGCCCCGGTGCTGGCCGCCGGGGACGGGGCGCTGGGATTCTGGAGCGCGCTGCGCGAGGTGTTCCCGGAGACCCGCGAGCAGCGTTGCTGGTTCCACAAGGTATCGAATGTTCTTGCCGCGCTGCCGAAGTCGGCGCACCCGGGGGCGAAGAAGGCGCTCGCAGAGATCTGGAACGCCGAGGACAAGTCCCACGCCCGCGACGCGGTCAAGGAGTTCGAGTCGACCTATGGTGCGAAGTTTCCGAAGGCGGTCGCCAAGATCACCGACGACGTCGAGCAGCTGCTGGCGTTCTACGACTTCCCGGCCGAGCACTGGATTCATCTGAGAACTACAAATCCGATCGAATCTACCTTCGCCACCGTGCGCAACCGGAGCAAGATCACCAAGGGCCCCGGCTCCCGCGCCGCCGGAATCGCCATGGCCTACAAGCTGATCGAGGCGGCCCAGCCACGCTGGCGGGCGGTCAACGCGCCCCATCTCGTGGCGCTCGTCCGCGCCGGCGCGAAGTTCGAGAACGGCAAACTCGTCGAACGGCCCGACGACACCACCGCTACCGAGGAGGCCGCATAAAAGATCTTGATCCACAGGTATTGACGATTGCTCAGTCCCGATACTGCTGTTAGTTACGCATGTCGCGGTAGAGCGACGGGCCAGACCTCGCGGCGTACCGCCATGATGACGACGACACCGCAGCTCAGCCGCAGATATTTCACAAGAAGGAGGGACCTACCAGTCGCACTGAAGAAGACGAACGCTGCCGAATCGGCAGCCCGGGTGAAGGCGGTCGCCAGGAATCTGTAGTTCTCAAACCGCGTGGCGGCACCAGCGGCGTAGGCGGGAGCCGGCCGTGGTTGACGCCATGGTGATCACATCGCCGGGCTGAGTGAACTCCGCAAGTCAGAGACCCTCAGGGCGACAACACCTCGAAGAAAACATCGCCGTCGCGACATCCAGCTAGACGACGACACGCGCAGGCAGCTCGACGCCACGGCCTGACCCTCATCAGTTTCCAGCACCAATCACCAAACGGTCGTGTGCGGGTCGTG
Source organism: uncultured Actinomycetota bacterium (assembly GCA_963770305.1). Classification (GTDB taxonomy): domain Bacteria; phylum Actinomycetota; class Actinomycetes; order Mycobacteriales; family Mycobacteriaceae; genus Mycobacterium. The sequence continues at coordinate 463,287 of CAVYPB010000038.1, read as the reverse complement.
CAACCATGCGTCATGGCGAGCGAAGAGATCCCCGACACGGTAAAGGCTGAGCAACCAGCGACGAGCACGACCCTCCATCGCGGACTGACCGCGCGCGGCGTTATCGCGCTTGCGGTTAGCGACATCACGCCGATGGCGTCGCTGCTCATCATCGCTCCCGTCGTGCTGGCGGCCGCAGGCACAGGCGCGATGTGGGCATACCTCGTCGGTTGTTTTCTGGCGGTCAATGTCGCTCTGTGCATGGGTGAGCTCGGGTCCATGTATCCCGTCGCGGGCGGCTTGTACTCGATCGTGCACCGAGTGCTGGGCCGTCCGATCGGTTTTCTCGCGCTCGTCGACTACATAGCGCAGGGAGTATTTCTGCCGGCCAGCATCGCACTCGGAGTTGGTACCTACCTACATGCGCTGAACGATGCGATTCCCGTGAACCTATCGTCGGCGATTGCCATGGCCGTTGTGACACTGCTCGCCGTGCTGCGGATTCAAGTCGGAGCAATCCTGGTGGCGATATTTCTCGCCATCGAGGTCGTCGTGATTGTCGTGGTCGCCGTCGCGGGATTCGCGCACTGGAACCAGCCGTGGAGCATCCTGAGCCATCCGGTCATCTTCGACGGCTCCGGTCTCTCGCCGGTCGGTTTGGGTGCCATCGTCGGTGCGATTGCGATCACGATGTTCTCCGTCAATGGCTACGACAGCGCCATCAATTTTTCTGAAGAGACGCGCGGCGGCCCGGGCACCGTCGGCAAGGCGGTCGTCATCGCAGCGCTGACCGGTATCGTACTGGAACTGGTCCCGTTCTTCGCCGGGCTAATGGGGGCCCAGGATCTGACCGAATACCTCTCCAGCGCAACGCCTCTGACTGACCTGATCAGCCAGGTGTGGGGTCCGACGCTGAAGAACATCGTCATCATCGGAGCCCTGTTCGCCGTGCTCAACGCGATCCTGGCGATCACGCTGCAGTTCGCCCGGATCCTCTGGTCGAGCGCACGGGATCGGGCGTGGCCCGACGCTGTCAACGCCATTTTGGGCCGGGTCCACGACAGGTTCCAATCACCATGGGTGGCCACAGTTATCCTCGGCAGCGTGGCGACCGCGCTGTGCTTCGCCTCCGATCTGGTCACCACCGTGACCTTCACCGCCGTGCTCATAATCGTGCTCTATGGGCTCATCGCCGTGGCCGCGCTCGTCAGCCGCGTCCGGGACAAGGACACTCCACGGCCGTCTCGGATGCCATTGTGGCCGTTGCCCCCACTGCTGGCACTGGCCGGCATCGTCGTCGCGCTGACTCAGCAGAAACCACAAGACATTTGGATCGTCGTCATCCTGTTCGTGGTGGCCGCTGTCTACTACTTTGCCTACCTGCACCGGGCCAAGCAAGATCGCTGGGTGCCGCACACCGTCCCCGAGGAGACGCTGTGAGCCCGCCCGCGGGACGAGGACGGGCGCGGGACTTGGGGTTTCCTGTCGGCCATCTTCCTACCGGGCCGCTTAACGCCATCACCGACGTGGCCGGCGTACGGGTTGGCCACGCCACGGTCTGGCGGGATGGCGACGTCACCGCGCGAACCGGAGCCACCGCCATCTGGCCGCACGGTGGCAATCCGTTCCGGGAACGCGTCTACGCGGCGACAAGTGTGTTCAACGGCTACGGCATCGTCACGGCCGACATGGTCATGCGCGAGTGGGGCATGCTCGGCGCGCCAATAGTGTTGTGTGACACCGCGAACATCGGTATCGCGTACCAGGCCAGTGTGCGGCACATGTCGGCCCTCGACCCAGTGGTCGGAACTGACGATGTGCTGATGCCCGTGGTCGCCGAGTGCGACGACGGCTACCTCAACGACAACCGCGTCTCCACGCTCACCGTAGATGATGTGCGCGCGGCCCTGGAGTCAGCCGACACCGGACCGGTGCCCGAAGGTGTGGTCGGCGCCGGCACCGGTATGCAGATGTTCGACTTCAAGGGCGGCATCGGCACCGCATCGCGGATCGTCGAGATCGGATCGCGCAGCTACACGATCGGGGTGCTGCTGAACACCAACTACGGCACGCGCCAACAGCTGCAGATCGCCGGGCGACCCCTAGGACGCCACCTCACCGCCAAGATGCCCGTCCATCACAAGGAGGGGTCGTGTATCGCTGTGGTCGCGACGGACCTCCCACTGCATCCGAATCAGTTGCGAAGGCTCGCACGACGTGTCGACATCGGACTCGGCCGCACCGGCAGTGTCGGTAATGACGGCTCCGGGGAGATCTTCCTCGCCTTCTCGACGGCCCACCGCATTCCCCGTGCGGCGCCAGACGGCATCCTGGCGATTGAAGTCCTTGTGGAGGGCCAATTCTGGACACAGGGGTCACCGTTCGACGTCATCTTCGACGCCGTTGCGGAAGCAGCCGAGGAGGCCGCACTCAACGCGCTGTGTCAGGCGGACACCGTGCACGGGCGCGACGGCCATGTGTTGTCGGGCTTTCCTATTAGGGACGCCCTCGACCTCTTGCGAGGCTAGTCGACGTCGACCTCCGGTCGCGCCGCCTCCAACCTTGTCAGACCAGTCGCTGAACAGGGCCATGCCGCAGGCCGGTATTCCGGGGTGTCGAGCCGCCTGAGGTCCAGGTGTAGGTTTGTGAAAGGGACCTGTCGTCTTCAGTTGCGCGTCTGGGTAATTGCCCAGTAGCGCTTCGACTTTGCTCCAAGGATTGCGCATGACCGATCTGAACACCACGTTGCCTCCCGCGCTGCGCAGGGCGCTGGAACTGCTCGCCGATCCGCCGACCGAACCCGATGTCAGCAACGGCTATCTCGATCTGCTGGACGCCGGTTTGCCGACAGGGACCCCTGCGGTTGAGGCGGTGTTCGCCTCGCCGGTCGGGTCCATGGTCTACGACAACATGCAGGCGCTGATACGCAGGCTGTTCAGCGCCCTTCAACAGCCCACGGAGTGGTTGAACATCCCGGCCGGCGGGATCGCGCTGGACGTCGGCTGCGGACCCGGCACCGTCACCGCGTCGTTGGCGCGCGCCGCGGGCCCGGACGGGCTGGCGCTGGGCCTCGACCTCTCGCAGGCGATGCTGGCCCGCGCGGTGCGCGCCGAAGGCGGACCCCAGATCGGCTTCCTACGCGCGGATGCGCAACGGCTGCCGCTACGCGACGAGACGGTCGATGCGGTGGTCTCGATCGCCGTGCTGCAGCTGGTGCCGGATCCGGCGGCGGCGCTGGCGGAGATCGCGCGGGTGCTGCGCGTGGACGGACGGCTGGCCGTGATGGTTCCCACCGCTGGGTGGGCCGCCCAGTTTTGGCGGATGCTGCCCAACATCGGGGCCCACATATTCGGCGAAGACGACATCGCCGACATCCTGGAAGACCACGGGTTCACCAGCGTGCGGACCAAGAACTTCGGCACTCTCCAGTGGGTGCGCGGCAAACGCGGGTAACCGGCAGGCGAGCACTTTCAGGGTGCGAACGCCGATACCACACAGCCCGGATGCCTCGGACAGCTTGAGCTTCTCATCACCCACGGCGGCGGTCACGCACGTGGTATCTCGTGAGATTGGTTGCACCGTGCGACGCCCGTTTCCATACAGAGCGAGCGTGGATCGGCAGGCCGTCGCCGGGTAGCAGATGCTCGACTGGTACTGCGCGTAATCGGGCCGCGGTCCACGCTGCTGCAGTGTCATCAACGATTCGGGTAGGTGAACCGATGGTCGGCGTGCTGCGTTGAAAGGTGTGTTGCCTTGACGTGGGGCCGCCCGCACGCCGACGGGATGGTCACCGTCCGGCTCGACCCCGGAGACATCGGAAGGACGACGATGAAGGTCGATACTTATCTGCTCGGGCACTGGCCGTCAGAGCAGGAGCGGCTGCGCATCGGCGCGGCGGTCGCACCCGTCGAATCCAACCTCAAGGACCAAGCACCGGGCCGAGCTGGTGCGCCAGAAGCCCGGGTGGCGAGCAGCTGCCACCTCGGGGCCGCCTGGCAGCCAGCGATGTTTTGTCGGTGGCTGTCTTTAGCATCCAGTGCAGTGGATTGGTGCAACGGCATGCCTGAAGTGTCCGGTGGATTTGCCCGGCCTGTTTGGCGCCGGCGCTACGGAAGGGACGGCGTTCCCCAACATGATTGATATGGACGGGTCAGTGCCTGATACGGCACCAGAGTCCGATGCCGAGCTGGCCGCGCGTTTCGAGCGCGATGCGCTTCCGCTGCTCGACCAGCTCTACGGCGGCGCCCGGCGGATGACCCGCAACCCGGCCGACGCCGAGGACCTGCTGCAGGAAACGATGGTGAACGCCTATGCCGGTTTCCGCTCGTTCCGGGAAGGCACGAACCTCAAGGCGTGGCTGTTCCGGATCCTGACCAACACCCAGATCAACGACTACCGCAAGAAGCAGCGCCAACCCGCGCAGTATCCGGCCGACCAGATCACCGACTGGCAGCTGGCGTCCAACGCCGAGCATTCCTCGACGGGTTTGCGATCCGCGGAGGTGGAGGCCCTGGAGGCACTGCCGGACAGCGAGATCAAGGCGGCGTTGCAGGCGTTGCCGGAAGAGTTCCGGATGGCGGTGTATTACGCCGACGTTGAGGGCTTCCCGTATCGGGAGATCGCCGAGATCATGGACACGCCGATTGGGACGGTGATGTCGCGGTTGCACCGGGGCAGATGCCAGCTCCGTAGCCTGCTGGCCGATGTGGCCAGGGACCGTGGCTTCGTTCGCGGTGACCAGCTCGACGGGCGCAAATCTGCGGACTTTCTCGGATCACATGTGGTAAGCCGACGCCCAGCCTGACAACAGTGGCCAAAACAGCCGTTGGGATACACCAATCGTGGTCAGCTTCTCGGGCACCCACCGAGAGCGTGCGCTGCGCGTCGGTGTCGTGGGACTGGCCACCCGATGCCACCGCGTTCGGATCATGCTAGTTCGCTACCTGGATAATCGAGGACCGGCCTGGACTGGCGCCTCCGTTTGGCTGCGGTACCGATATGGGTTCTAGGATTCGCCACGAAGATGAGAAAACCGCTCCGACATCTTGATGAGATTCTGCAAACGCGCAGCTAGATGCGTCGCGATCCGCCACGGAGAATGAGAACCAACATGCCGTCGCCTCTGTAGGTTTCAAACTGCGTGGCGGGTTCTCAGGTCAAATGGCGGATAGTTGGCCGATGCGCCACGAATATGAAACACGGCTTGGTGCGGACCAGCTTGCCGCTTTGGCGGCGGTGATCGAATTCGGCAGCTTCGATACCGCGGCCGAACGGCTGCACGTGACCCCATCCGCGGTGAGCCAGCGCATCAAGGCGTTGGAGCAACGTGTCGGTCAGGTCTTAGTCGTCCGTGAAAAGCCGTGTAGGCCAACGGCTGCCGGAGTGCCGCTGCTGCGGTTGGCGGCGCAGACGGCGATGCTGGAGTCCGAGGCGCTGGCCGAGACGAGCGGTGGCAGACCGGGCGAGCTGACCCGAATCGCGATCGCGGTCAATGCCGATTCGATGTCGACGTGGTTCACCAATGTGTTCGGCCAGTTGGCCGACGTGTTGTTCGACATAAGGATCGAAGACCAGGACCACTCGGCGCGACTACTGCGAGAGGGTGCCGTCATGGGAGCGGTCACGACGGAGCGCACGCCGGTGCCTGGATGCCGAGTGCAATCGCTAGGGGTGATGCGCTATGTGCCCGTAGCCGCCGCAGCGTATATCGACCGGTACTTCCCTGATGGCTTCATCGCGGACTCCGTAGCGATGGCGCCTTCGCTAGCGTGGAACCGCGACGACGGGCTGCAGGACATGCTGGTGCGCAAAGCTTTCCGCCGAGTTATCTCAAGCCCCGTCCACTATGTGCCAACCGCCGAGGGATTCGGCGCGGGAGTGAGGGCGGGACTGGGCTGGGGCATGTACCCTGAGCAGTTAGCTGCAGCGCAGTTGGCTGACGGCTCGTTCGGCCGGATCTCTAGTGCGTACCTTGATGTGCCGCTGTTCTGGCAGTGCTGGAAGTTAGACAGTCCAATGGTCAAGAAAATCACCGAGGCGGTGCGATCGGCCGCCTCGGACCTGCGCCCGCGCCGAAAATAGTCGTGGGTCGCATCAAAACGGCACCGGTTCCCTCGAAGTTGGGATGGCTTTGCACCGTTCGACCAACTCAGTGAGAGAAGCACGCCGCGCCGGCGATCGGCTCATGGTGAGCGTCGAGCCGGACCGGCCGCTCGTCTGCGAAGCGCTGGCACAGCTGTCCGCCACCGACCGCGGCGTGCTTCGCCGCTCCTACTACCAGGGCCTGGCGGCAACGGAGGCCTGAAACGCCTCGCACAGCGTCCCGTAGTCGTCTGCCTGCAGGTGCGAAGTGAGTGCTTCGGCGCCGACGATCAGCATCTTGGCCATCCCCAGCAGCCGCATTCAGCGGCATTGTTGGGTTGAAGGCGATGGGGGAATCTGCCGGGCCGTTGACCAGTGCCTGGAGGGCTCTGTCGACTGCGGCTTGGTCGATCTTCACTGTGAGATGGCGGCTGACACCGGGCCACCGGGTCACCGCTATGTCGCCGTCGGGTCGGTATAGCGACGCCAGGGTGGGAGTCGAGGTCAGCTGTTGCCCCCGATGCCGCGACTCAAGCCAGCCCTCGATGGGCACATGGACGGTGTAGCTGGCGCGGGGCTCACCGAAATCCAGTGCAACGTCTGTCTCATAGGTGATGTCGCCGACAGTGATCGGCCCCACGCAGGTCAGACACCCTGTGAGTCCGAAGCTGTTCGAATGACCCAGCAGCCGGAGCCGGTGTGAGTAGAAGGACGTCTCGCCAATATGAATCGCCACTTCGGGCGACATGGTGCGGAACCACGAATCCGACTGAGTTGCTCGGGTTGCGAGGCCCGTCCACGTCTTAGTCATTGACGCTACTTCCTGCCTGTCGGGTCGGCATCCGGGAACAACGAACGACGCAGGCGATCGGTTCAATCCCGGGTCGGGCCGCCGAAGGGTTGTTGTTCAGCGTGAAGGGTCGAGGAGGATCTTCGCCAAACATTCCCGCCCCCGAATGAGCTGAGTCTTTCTGCGCCCAGCGACATATCGTTGCCTCCTCCTCCGTCAAACAGATGGTTCAGGGCCTTCTAGAGTGGTCTCGCAACTACGACGAGTCGCGGCAGCGGCTAGTTCACCCTCGGGTTCGACCGGTTCGGCGCGACAGCTGTGCCGCTTTGGATTGAACGTGTGAATCTCCTGCTCATCGTGCCGATAGGCCGCATACTGCCGCCATGCGTTGCGCCAGCGTGACCGCCTGCTCGGTGTCGACGGTGGTCGCCGTGCTGCTCTCGGGTGGGCTAGTCGGTTGCCACCGGGGACCGCCGGTCGTGACGTCGATCGTGTTCGACGGTGCAACTGGCAGCATCACGACCACGGACGTGGTCTGTACCAAACAACTCAACGGCGGCCTGGTAATCCTGGTGCACGACACGGCATCGCGGACGGTTCGCGTTCAGCTCACGCAGCAGGGCCGACTTGTCGTTCAGAAGGCAGGGCTGCGCTATGACGGCATGGCCGGTTTCGTGGCCGACTCCCAGGAGGTCACCGCGACCAAGGTCGACGACACGTTTACTTTCAGCGGGCGCATGCCCCCGAATTCGGGGGAGTCGCAATGGCACACCTTCAAGATCCAAACCACCTGCCCCAGATATTTGGATGCGCTGCCCACGCGGGACGCCCCGATAGGGGCACCGTGAACCCGTTGTGCCGGTATTTGTGGCAGTGAGCGTCGCAAAGGTCTATCCACGCCCTAGCCCGAGCACCGGAGACCGCGTGGGAAGAGGTACTGCTGACGGTGGTCCTGACAGGGACCCCATCCGTTGGGGCGCGCCATCCCCAAACGTGTTGTCGGGTCATACCGTTCAACAATCGTGTGGTCTACCAACGACGTGTGCTGTAACGAACCGATTGGCGGCCGCTGGTGGTCGAAATGGCTTGTACGACCTGTTCAAACCGACGACCCCGCCCGCGCCGTGGCGTGGCTCATCAGATGTTGTCAGACGACACATCCGGTGAGGACGCAACGGGGGGCGTTGTGCCCCTTCGCAGCAACTGAGACTGCGACGGCGGGTGGAGTCGAGGCCCTGCACGTCAGAGCACCCTGAAGTAGCCGTCGTCGTTGAGGATTTTCCGCGCACAATCAGCGCCATAGCCGTATGGACGATGTCGCGGCCATCGCGTCGACCGACCGCGGCAACGGCAGCGGAGGCAGGGGGCGAGCGCAGGATCCGGCGACGGGTGCGCGGAGGTTCAAGTCCTGCCGAGCGCACTTCGTGGTGTCGAGCGTCCGTGACGGAATTCGGGAGACGTGTCGGATTCAGGCTCCGGTGCCCCTGGCAGGGCGTGCAGGTTCGACTCCTGCCGGACGTACACAAACCATTTCGGGTCGTTGGTGAAATCGAGTATCACTCATGGCTTTTACCCTTGAATTCCGGGTTCGAGCCTCGGGCGGCCCACCTACGACACGCGCCGTTAGCTGAGTTGGAATAGCGCCGGATTCTTAATCCGGGGACGGGGCCTTGAAAACCGTGCCGGGCTGCAACGTCCCGAAGATTCGACTCCTTTGCCTTCCGCCGCTACACGTTACGCCTCCGTAGCTCAACGGAAAGAGCAGCGAGCTTCTACCTCGCCCGTTTGCGGGTTCGAATCCCGCCGGAGGCTCCACGGCCGGCCTAGCCGCAATGGCGGCACCCTAAGTTCAGTTTCGGGGTTTAAAACCGGTCGCTACGGCTCACTCTATGAACCGACGTCGGTCACAGGAGGTCGGCCCAATGGTTACCGGAGACAGTGGGGTCAGCCGCACCGCGGAAGCTTGACCCGGTATCGCAGCGGGTACAGGTACGTCGTGCTGCGCTGGCGAGCACGATCGGCACGACGATCGAGTGGTACGACTTTTTCCTCTACAACACCGCCGCCGCGCTGGTCTTTCCCCATCTGTTCTTTCCCGCATCCAGCGCGTATGCGGGCGCGATGCAGTCCTTCGCGACCTATTTCGTGGGGTTCGCCGCACGTCCGATCGGGGCGGCCATCTTCGGGCACTGGGGCGACCGGATCGGCCGCAAGACCACGCTGATCATCACGCTGCTGGTGATGGGCCTCGGTTCTGCGGCCATCGGCATCCTGCCCGGGACCGCAACCATCGGGGTCGCGGCGCCGCTGCTGCTCGTGTTGCTGCGGGTGCTGCAGGGGATCGCCGTCGGCGGCGAGTGGAGCGGCTCAGTGCTGCTCACGATGGAATGGGGTGACCAAAACAGGCGCGGTCTTATGGGCAGTTTCGCTCAGGTCGGCGTCCCGGTCGGGCTGGTGCTGGGCACCGGCGGGATGACCCTGCTGTCCGCGACGATGTCGGACGAGGCGTTCAACTCCTGGGGCTGGCGGGTGCCCTTCCTGGCGAGCCTGGTGCTGGTCGCGGTGGGCCTGGTGATCCGGCTGAAGATCCTCGAGACGCCGATGTTCAGCAAGGTGCTGGAGCACGGGAAAACCGCGAGCGCCCCGGTCGCCGAAGCGATCCGGCGCCACTGGCGGGAGATCCTGCTCTCGGCGGGCGCCCGGTTTGCCGAGCAGATGCCGTTCTACCTGTTCACGACGTTCGTGTTGATCTACGTCGTGGAGCGTCACCACTACAGCAAGACCTTCGTGCTCACCGCGGTCCTGGTGGGCGCCACCGTCGAGCTTGCGGCGATCCCGTACTTCTCGAATCTGTCGGACACGCTCGGCAGGAGACGGGTTTATGTGACCGGCGCGGTCATCGCCGGGCTGTACGCATTCCCGTACTTTGCCGTGTTGACCTACGGCGGGCAGGCGCTGATCTTCATCGCCATCGTGCTGTCGATGATCGTGCACGCGATGATGTACGGCCCGCAGGCCGCGCTCATCGGTGAGAGCTTCCCGACGCATCTACGTTATGGCGGCGCCGGCCTCGGCTACCAATTGGCATCGGTGTTCGCGGGAGGACCCGCTCCGCTGGTGGCGACCTGGCTGCTCCACGAGACCGGGACGCCGTTCTCGATCTCGGTCTACATAGTCGTGGCTGCGGTCATCACTGTGGTCTGTTGCCTCGCTCTGGCCGACCGTTCGCGGGTGAACATCGACGACGCGACAGTCTACAGTCGTTCCTGAATAGGCCGCTGACCTTTGGGCCGCTTTGTCAACCATCCGGAGATGCCGAGAGTTCTACTCCCGCAGTCAATGTGGTGGTCGGTGTCGGCAGGCCGTCGAGCGGCCGGCGGCAGCAGGGCAGCGTGACCCTGAAGGTGCTGCCGGTTCCATGTCCGTCACTGTGCGCTTCGATCTGACCGCCGTGGGCCTCGACGAGTGCTTTGGCGATCGACAGCCCGATGCCAGCTCCGCCGTGATGGCGATCGCGAGCGGCGTCGGCCCGATAGAAACGATCGAACAGCCGGCTCAGGTGTTCGGGGGCCACACCGGCGCCGGTATCCGAGATCGCCATCGCCAGCTCGTCGTCTCCGACGGTGGCCGTCACACTGACACGACCACCTGGACCGGTGTGGCGTAACGCATTGTCGAGCAGATTGCCCAGCACTTGTCCGAGCCGTTCGGGGTCGGCCCACATTGCGGGCAGGTCGTCGGCGATGCGTGATGTCAGGTCAACGCCTTTCGCGCTGTAACGGGGCGCGAATGCTGCCACCGCGGTGTCTATCAGGGCCTTGGGCGATATCCACCGCGCGTCGATGGAAGTCGTGCGGCGTTCCGCGACAGACAGTGCGTTGACGTCGACGCTGAACCGGGTCAGGCGGCGGGTCTGGTCGCGCAGCGTGCTGATGGTGTCTCGGTCGAGACGCTGCACACCGTCTTCCAGCGCCTCCATGTACGCGTCCAGCACCGACACCGGCGTCCGGATCTCGTGCGCCAAGTCGGCCAGCATTTGGCGCCGCGTGTCGTCGACCACACCGAGCTGTTGGGCCATCTTGTTGAAGGCCGCGGCAACCGCGTCGAATTCCTTGCCAAGCCGTGGTGGCGGAACCCGGATGTCGTAGTGGCCGTTGGCAACCGCAGAGGCTGCCTGCGACAGAGCGGTAGCCGAGCGGTGCACGCGGCGACTGAGGTACCAACTCAGGGTCAATGCCGTTAGCGCGGACACTCCAAGGGCGATACCCACCGACAGCGCGGTCGCATCGCGGAAGGCGCGTTCATAGGGGTGATTGCCGTTAAAGCCAGGTACCACCGCCTCGTCCATGAGCCGACGAAACATCGGCGGACCGACGATGGCGGCAACGACGCTCGTCGTGGCGATACCGGCAATAACCACCACCGAATTGGCGACCAACAGGCGCATGCGAATGCCAGGGCCCCGCGTCGGGCGTCGCGAAAGCATCATCACCCTGTGCCCATCCGATATCCGACGCCGCGCACAGTGGTGACATATCGCGGCAGGGAGGGGTTGTCGCCCAACTTGCGCCGTAGGTGTCCAACGTGGACATCGATGATGTTGTCGTTGCCGACCCACGAGTCGCCCCAAACTGATTCGAGTAGTTGCCGCCTGCTGAGTACCGTGCCCGGGCGCGACGACAAGACGGCCAGCACGTCGAACTCGGTGCGGGTCAACATGATCGGTGTGTCGTCGATGTGTACTTCCCGGCTGTCGATGTTGATACGCAGGGCGCCGAACAGGCGGGGTGGGCTCAGCTCTTGCCCGGGATCCGAGCCGTGCGTGGGTGTGCGGCGGGGTCGTCGCAGTACCGCGCGCACCCGGGCCACTAGCTCGCGGGGGCTGAACGGTTTTGTGACGTAGTCGTCGGCGCCGACAGAGAGGCCGACAATGGTGTCCACCTCGGTGTCACGGGCGGTCAACATGATGACGTAGGCGTCGGAGAAGACTCGCAGCTGTCGGCACACCTCGATGCCGTCGACGCCCGGCAGTCCGATGTCAAGGATGACGACATCGGGATCGACTTCGCGTGCCAGGGTGAGGGCACCGTGGCCGTCGTGGGCGAGGTGGACTTCGAACGACTCTCGCTTCAGGTAGCTCGCGACCACGTCGGCCAACGGGGCTTCGTCATCGATCACCAACGCCCGGAAGTCCTGGACCGCGGCTGGTGCGGCATTGTCCATAGATCCATAATGCCTCCAGATCGCTGCGCGGTGGAGCCGGTGCCCTGCAGATGCCGCGAATCTTTATCGAAACTTCAGAAGTTCATCAGCGAACGAATAGCAAACCGGCCGAAATAGTCGGCCGCGGGCGTCAATGGAATTGTCAAAGACCGGCCGCCTCGTCTATGCGTAACGGGTCGGCCAAGGTGTGATTATCGATTCGAACGACGCAATTACGGGACCGACAGCGCACTCGTAATCCCAGGTAGAGGCGTGACGACGACGCCGGTAGGAATAGACGGCTGGCGGAATGCACGCGGGTCGATTCCTTTATCGAATCTTCAGTTAGTAATCAGCAGAAGGACGCTCTGCGTGGTCAGACTTTCGGTGTCTCAGCAAGAGACGTTGTAACAACGACACCGAGGAGGACCACGATGAGAAAGATCAGCTTCACCGTTGCAGCTGCAACGACATTCACCGCCGCGGCGGTGGGATTGGCCGGCGCCGCCGTGGCGGCCCCTACGGGAGGCGGCAACGCCGCCGACGCCGTGAAAGAGCTCCAAGCCGAGGGCTACAACGTCCAGATAAACGGGAGTGTGACGGATCCGTTGTCCGCCTGCGTAACCACCGGCGTATACGGCGTTCCCAATGCCGGGAACTCGTCGGGTCCGCAGACTGGCCCTCCTTCGTTCACGACCGTCCACGTCGACGTCTCGTGCCCCGATGTCCACTAGTTCGATACCTCATTTCGATAAGAGAAAGGCATTTGCATGATCGTCACGCCAGTCGCCGCCACCCTTGACGAGAAGGCCGCCCCGTTGCTGATGCGGATGGGCCAGATCGTCGCCCGCTATGGTCTGGTCGTTGTCTTGGCCTGGATTGGGTTCGGCAAGTACGTGAAGATGGAAGCGCGTGCGCTCATCGAGCACAGCCCATTGATGAACTGGATATACGACTACCTCAGTGTCACCGCGGTCGCCCGTGGGTTGGGCACGATGGAAATCGTTGCGGCCGTTCTCATTGCGTTGCGTCCAGTGTGGCCGCGCGCCTCGGCGGCCGGCAGCGCGTTGGCCGTTGTGCTGTTTCTGGGCACATTGAGCTTCTTGTTCACCACACCTGGGGTCGTCGCTACCCACGCCGCAGGCCTGCCCGTCCTGTCCGCTCAGCCGGGCCAGTTCCTTCTCAAGGACCTCGTGCTCATCGGTGTGGCGATCTGGACGCTGGGCGACTCGCTTCGCGGCGCCGTAACCTCGCGCAGTAAGGGCGACATTGGCTTGGGGCGCTAGCGTTATGGCGTGGGTTCCGTCGCCGTACGGCTCTGCGCCGTGACCGTCGCCAGCGTGCTCGCCATGAGTGGATGCGCCGGCGAGCACCCCGGCGCTGTGTCCAGACCCTTCCCGGCAGGCGCCGGACGCGGGCCGTGCGCGGTCACCAAAGAGACCGATGTGGCGGCCACGATGCGCGACGGCACAGTGTTGCGCGCCGATGTCTACCGGCCCCGCACCAGCGACCCGGTACCCGTGATCCTTATGCGCACCCAGTACGGAAAATCGGGTGCACAGGCCGGATCGCGTTACCAGCCGCCCGATTGGTTCGCCTCGCACTGCTATCTGGTGGTCATTCAGGACGTGCGCGGCCAGGGCACATCGGGCGGCACGTTCAGCGAGTTCACCCATGACAAGGATGACGGCTACGACTCCGTCGAGTGGGCCGCCGCGCTGCGCGGCTCCAACGGCAAGGTCGGAATGTACGGCTCGTCGTACGTCGGCGCCACACAATGGCTCGCCGCCACGACCGCGCCGCCGCATCTTGCGACGATCGTCCCGGCCAATACCGCCTCGGACTACTACGACGGGTGGACGTACGAGGGCGGGGAGTTCCGGCTGGCCTTCGTGCAGCCGTGGGCAATCGGACTCGCGACCTCTGCCGCGCAGAACCGCAACGACCAAGCCACGGCCATCGAACTGAAGGCGGCCGCCGCCGATCCGACCCGATGGATGGACTTCCGCCCGTTCAAGGACCTGCCGCCGATGCAACCGCAGAATCCCGTGGTCGCACCGTGGTATTTCGACTGGATCCGCCACTCCACCCGCGACGACTTTTGGAGGCAGTTCAGCATCAGGGATCGCTATCCGTCGGTGAAGGTGCCGATCCTCGATGTCGAGGGTTGGTACGACGCCTTTCTTGCCGGCGGCACCGAGAATTTCGCCGCCATGGTCGCCCACGGTGGCACCGAGTTCGCCCGCGACAACCAACGCCTAGTTATAGGCCCGTGGGATCACGTCAACTGGGGTAGGTCCGACTCGGACCCTGCACCGCTACTCAAGGACATCGGTGCGATCGGCGACAGCCCCATCAACGACCTGATGCTGACCTGGTTCGATCACTTTCTGAAGGGGGAGAACAACGACGTCGCCGGAAAACCCCGAGTGGACTACTTCGTCATGGGTGCGAACACCTGGAAGTCGGCGACGAGTTGGCCTCTGCCGCAGACAAACTGGACTACGTTCTACCTCTCGGGGCCGGGTGGAATCGCCGACCGCAAGGGGCAACTCGTATCGTCCGCGCCCAGCGCCCAGCCGCCGGACACTTACACCTACGACCCCGCATTCCCAGTGCCTAGCCTGGGCGGTCACTCCTGCTGCGGTGCCCAGTCGGGCCCTCAAGGACCGTACGACCAGGTTCCCGTCGAGCAGCGATCCGATGTTCTGGTGTACAGCAGCGCGCCGCTCGAACACGATACAGAGGTGACAGGCCCGGTGAACGTCCGACTCTGGGCCCAATCCACTTCTGTGGATACAGATTTCACGGCGAAGCTGACTGTGGTCAAGTCCGATGGCCGGGTGATCAATCTGAACAGTGGAATCCTGCGGACCTCATTCAGGGACTCACTGTCCGATCCCACACCGACCACGCCAGGTCGTCCATACGAGTATCAAATCCATGTCTGGCCAACCAGTTACGAATTCCGCGCGGGTGATCGCATCCGGCTGGAGATCTCCAGCAGCGACTATCCCGAATTCGCACCGAACCCCAACACCGGTGCCCCGTTCGGAATGGACAGTGCCACCCGCACCGCGGTCCAGACGATCCTGCATGACCGGGACCACCCATCCACGGTGACGCTACCGGTGATCCCCGGCTGACTGGCGCCCGATCGCTCTCATCGCGTCCGCGAGGGTCCAGAATGAAAGGGCAAGCAGCGGAATGTCTTTGAACAAGAACTCTCCTGTCAGCGAGAGCGCCGGGAAGCCACCGCCCGCCGGCTCGCTGACGCCAGGAGTTGTGAAGAGAAAGCTCACTGTCGACACGAACAGCACGATGGCGAGCAGACTTCCGACGATTGACAGTTTGGGGGCGAGTGGCTTGATGGCAAGCAAGACCGCCGCAGCGAGTTCAACCGCACCTAGTAGGGCTGAGAACGTATACACGGGTAGGAAGTCGTAGAGCCAGCCCATGAACGGACTATGAGCAACAAGAGGTTGGATCTAGTGTGCTTCGAAGTTGGCGAATTTCAACGCTCCAATCCAGCCGATGACCACCACGAGACCGTATCGGCCCAGAACGCTTGCGACCGCATCGATCGTTGACAGGCTGACGACACCTTCCACGATCGGACGCGTTGTTTGGCTGGTCATCTCTTCTCGTTGATGTGGGGCGTTCGGATACGCCCCTGTAACTGCGCGACGATCAGTCCAGGACGACCACCATCTTCCCGCCCGCTTCACCGGCTTCCATGACGCGATGAGCTTCCCGGATGTCGCTGAATGAGAAGACGCGGGCCGGGCCGGCGTCGAGGTCGCCGTTCTTGACTTGTTCGGCGATGTCGCTCAGGGGTACGTCCGACAGAGGGAAACCAGGTGTGCCGAATACAAAGCTGCCGAAGAACGTCAGATACACACCGCTGGCCATCCGCAGAAGTGGATTGAAGTCATGTATTGGTGCGAGTCCACCCAGCCAGCCTGCCAAGCACGCACGGCCTCCCCGGCGCAACATATCCAGTGAGTCGAGGATCGTGCTGTTGCCGACGAGGTCGAGGACGGCATCGATCTGCTCGGTCTCGGCGAAGCGCAAGGCAAGTTTCGGCCCCTCGATCTCGCAGCGTGCCGCTCCCAGCGCCGTGAGCATTGCGAAGTGGTCGGGATTACGGGTGGTGGCGAAAACATTGGCGCCGCAACGAATGGCGAGCTTGACCGCTGCCTGGCCGAACGATGAGGTGGCCCCGCGTATGACGATGGTTTGGCCGGCAGCCAACTCGAGATTGCGGAACAGGCATGTCCAAGCAGTCGCATAGGTTTCGGGAATGGCCGCCAGCTGCGACCACGGTAGGTCGGCCTCGATGAGCGCGACGTTGGACGCGCGGACGCGTGTGTATTCGGCGTAGCTGCCATTGACAGTTCGGCCTAGTCCACCCATCAATGCCGCAACGGTGGCGCCAACGGCAAATTCACCAGTTGGACATGAGTCGACGATACCGACGCATTCGATGCCGCTGACTTCGGCGGCTTCGGCCCATTCGCCCCGACGCATGTGTATTTCAGCGTGGTTGATTCCGAAGGCCTTGACCGCGATCACGACTTCGCCGTCTCTTGGCCGCGGCTTGGGAATCTCGGTGTAGACCAAACTGTCCAGACCGCCGAACTTTTCGAGCACGATGGCCCGCATCACCTCCCCGCCGGCCGGTTCTCGGACGACGGCCGGTGTGGTGGGCAACGCAGCAGGAGCCTCCGCCATATCAGGCACTGCTTCTCTTCTCGGCTCGCACAGGGTTCCCCGATTTCGTTCCAGTCGAAGCTCGTCAACGCGTCTCATGAGGGAACGGGTTGACTGCCCCATTATTCTGGGCCCCATGACCCAGTTTGTCAACGCGTGTTGGTGGGCCTCGCTTAACTGTGAGTGCGCTGTGCACTAGGGCTGAGATGGAGGGCGACTGTTGCGCATAATGGGCGAGCCGACCCATAATGGCGCCGGTGCCCACGCACGGTGTGGTCGCAGGCGAATGTCGAACCCAGAATTGAGGAGGTCGCAGATGGCTATCGTTCATCACCGCTACGCGACCGTCGATGGACATCGGCTGTTCTATCGCGAGGCCGGCGACGCTGAAGCGCCGGTTCTTGTGCTACTCCACGGTTTTCCTACGAGTTCCCACATGTTTCGGTACCTGCTTCCGGCGCTCGCCGACGAGTATCGCGTGATCGCCCCCGACCATCTCGGCTTCGGTCTGTCCGATGCCCCATCGGTCGACGCTTTCGACTACACCTTCGACGCACTGGCGGCGTTGACCGTGGGTCTGCTGCGCAGCCTCGGGGTCGAGCGGTACGCGATGTACGTGCAGGACTATGGTGCGCCGATTGGCTGGCGGCTGGCACTAGGCGAACCGGCAGCCGTCACGGCGATCATCAGTCAGAATGGCAACGCCTATGACGCCGGTTTCGTTGAGAGCTTCTGGAAGACGGTGTGGGACTACCAATCTGCGCAGACACCCGAGTCTGAGGCGGCGGTGCGCCAGTTCTTCACGCTGGAAGCGACGCGGTGGCAATACGTGACCGGAGTGCAGGATCAGACGTTGGTCGATCCAGAGTCGTGGTCTCATGACTATTCACTGCTGTCGCGGCCGGGAAATGACGCTGTGCAACTCGCCCTGTTTCGCGACTATGCAACGAACTCACCGCTGTATCCGCGCGTGCACGAGTATTTCCGAGCCAGCCGGGTGCCGCTGCTGGCGGTGTGGGGTCGTGGCGACCAGATCTTCGGTCCCGCAGGCGCGGAAGCGTTCGCGGAGGACCTCCCTGATGCCGATATCCATCTGCTCGACGGAGGACACTTCCTACTTGAGTCCGCGCTTGACGAGGTCACGACACTCATTCGGAGTTTCCTCGCCCGGCAGCTGCAGGGGGTGTGACCCAAAGCCCTCCACATAGCTGCGCCGTCGAGCACCTGGGTGGTGCGAGATGCCATTCATACATGATCCGCCTCGGTCGAGGTGACCGGATAGATCCGACGCACGATCGCCAACGCGGAGTCTGAACTCCTGGCACCAGCCCCGTTGGGTCGGTTACCCCATTTTGCAGAACGCGGGGGTAACGTTGCTATCGATGTCCACCGCTGACCGTTTCGACGCACAACCACTCACGGCAAAGGGGCGAGCCACCCGGGAGCGGATTCTGCAGTCGGCGGCAGAGGTGATCCTCGTCGACGGTATCTCAGGACTCAACCTGAAGAAGGTGCGCGAGGCCGCCTCGGTCAGCGGCTCGCAGCTGACGCACTACTTCGTAGATAAGCAGGCGTTGATCCGGGCGGTAATCGGTCGGCAGATCGAGGTGGTCCTTGACTTTCATCGCCAGCCAAAGCTCGGCAGGCTGAGCACATTTGACGACTTCGAAGAGTGGATCGCTGCGAACCTGCGCTACTTGCGGCGCATCGGCTACGTCGGAACCCCCACCTATCACACGCTTGCGGGACAGCTTGTCAAATCGGACGAGGCTACGCGCAAGACGCTGGCGGCGGGTTACTGGCAATGGATCGAGCTGATCGAGCAGTCGATCCAGCGTATGAAGGACCGGGGCGTTCTCGTAACGAAGGCCCAGCCCAAAGCGCTCGCCATGGTCATCGTCGCCAGCCACCAGGGCGGAGCCATCATGACCTTCGCCTACCGCCAAGAGTGGCCGCTCATGGATGCGCTGCGATTGGCGGTGAACAACCTGCGGATGTTCGCCACCGACCCAGCCGAACGGGCCGCACACCGTCCGCGCCGGCCCCGCGATCGGCAGAATCCCCAGCGCGAGACCGTCAGCGAGCGGAACGAGTTGCCGTTCACTCCAAAGGGACTCGAGCAGCGTGCACGCATCGTTGACAGCGCCGCCGAGTTGATTTTTGAGCGCGGAGTCGCTCGGACGAGCCTGGCTAACGTGCGCGGCGCCGCCGGTGTCGGTGGGTCACAGATCGCGCATTACTTCGCCGACAAGCGTGACCTGACACGAGAAGTCATCGCCGCGCGCACCGACGAGGTCATCAGATTTCACACCCAACCGCAACTGGGTCATCTCGACAGTTTGGCAGCCCTGCGTGCATGGGCCGAGGCGTGCGTGGCAGAGGCGGAATCCGTATACCTGCGGGGAGGATGCATCTACGGGTCGTTGGCCGGTGAACTGCTCGAAGCCGACAGCGAGGTTCTAGACGACCTGGCGGCCGGCTACGAGCGGTGGCTGGCGCTATTCCAGGCCGGCTTGACCTCGATGCGAAGCCGCGGCCGCTTGACCGCCGACGCCGACCCACGCCACCTGGCGGCCGCACTCGTCGCCGCACATCAGGGCGGCACGATGCTCACCTACGCCACCGGAAGTGCAGAACCATTGCGCGTTGTACTCAACGCCGCCGTCGACTACGTCAGCTCGTTCAGGCCAGCGTCCACTAGACGCACGTGGAGGTCGACGCCGCGACCAAAGAAGTCCTGACTGCGACGTTACTTCCGGCAGGCCGTCATTCGACACTGTGGCGAAGCTGATAGCTTCCTGTCAGATCGCCAAGTCCCCTAGACAGATTTGGGATCACCAGCCCAGAATAATGGGCGATACATCCCAGTAAGCCAGCAAGGAGCTCTGGCTCTCGGACAGCGATCTCTCCGCTTCGCCGGCGTCAATATGACGCGTAAAGCCAGCAGTGCATGGAATTCTGTGCACTGACAATCAATTTCATTGATAGGGATTGATAGGGGAAGAAGCGATGGGATTGGCATGGCAGCAGGGCCCGTTGGCCGTCAATACGGTCGGTCATTTTCTCACCCCTGAACCGTTGCCGCCGCGGCTGTCGTTCGCTGAGCCCTTGCGTCGACGGATGCGGGTGCAGCTCGGGGAGATGTGGATCGCTGACAGCCAAGACGTCATGCTGCTTCACGAGCCGGGCCGCTACCCGGTCGCATACTTCCCGCGAGCCGATATCAGCCCCGGCATCCTGGCCGCGGAAGACCGTACGACCCAGCACCCCGAACTCGGTGCGGTGAACTGGTTCTCCGTTCAGACGGTCCAGCGTGAGGTCAGGCACGCCGCCTGGCAATATGGTTCGCTGCCGAGTCATGCCGCAGTGCTCGAGGGGCGAATTGCCTTTGCCTGGCGCGCGATGGACGCCTTCTACGAAGAAGACGAGCGCATCGTCGGACACGCGGCCGACTTCTACCATCGCATCGACATCCGTTCCACGTCGAGGCGTCTGATGGTTCGCGACGGTGACGAGGTAGTCGCGGACACACAGCAGCCGCTGGCTCTCTTCGAATCCGGTTTCGCCCCGCGCTGGTATGTGCGCCGTGAGGACATCTCCGAGTCGTTTCTTCGTCCAGTCGAGGCTCAAACATTCTGCCCTTACAAAGGATTGGCCAGCTACTACGACATCGGTGAGCGGAAGCACGCGGCGTGGTCCTATGTCGGCGCCTGGCCCGAAGTGGCGCGTATCCGCAACCTGGTGTCCTTCGAACCCGACAAGATCGACGTCTACCTCGACGGCAGACAGCTCCACCTCGAACCGGGTCAGACTGTCATCGCGCACGGCGTGGACCGCGGGCTGGATCCCGACGAGATCCTGTCCCACGCAGCGGTTTAGGAGTCAGCGGATGAAGGCACTGCTCGAAGTAGTCATTCTGCCGGTATCCGATCCGGACGTATCGTTGCATTTCTATCGAGACCTGGTCGGATTCGACCTCGATGTCGACTACGCACCGGCTCCAGACTTCCGGGTCGTCCAGCTGACACCGCAAGGATCCAGCACCTCAATCCAGTTCGGTGTAGGTCTGCAGGACACACCTGCGGGATGCGTGCGGGGCCTGTATCTGGTGGTCCCGGACATCGAAATCGCCCGGCGTGAGCTCGGCAATCGCGGAGTGAGTGTGGGCGATATCCGGCATAAGGACACTAACGGGGGCTGGCGCGGAGGCTTTCGTGTAGGGCCCGACCCCGACCGCGGTGACTACGCAAGTTTCGCGGATTTCCGCGACCCCGACGGCAATGGCTGGGTGCTGCAGGAGCGGGGGCATCGGTGATTCGACAGAAGAAGGGCAACAGTGATGGCTGAGAGCGAATAGCGCTCTAAGCCTTGGGATTTGGTGGTCGCAAGCTCGCCAAGAAAGACAGGACGTGAATCATGACCTCGAATCGTGTCAGCCGCTTGAGGATAGCCCTGGCTGGTTTCGCCGCCCTCGTGGCGATCGGCTCGGTAGTCGCAGGATGCGCAACCAGTGAGAAGCCCTCGCCGTCCACCTCGACCACCACGACGACTACTACGGCAACAACGCCACCGCCTGCCGTATCGCCGACAGAAAAAGGGCTCAGCCCGACAGGAGGCAACTCATTCTCGCCACAAGTGATCGCCCCCCCGGCACCGACTGAACCACCTGGAATTCACCGTCACCGCGCCGGATAGCCACACGGACAGGACATTGATCATGAGCTCGAATCGCACGCGTCTTCGCCTGACAACTCTCGCCGGCGGGGTAGCCCTGGTCACCATGGGTGTGGTCACCGCCGGATGCGGCACCAATGCCAACCAAGCACCCTCGACGACCCCCACCTCCACGACAACCACTACCACGACGGTCTCGCCGTCGAGCACCGCCGCGCCCGCCCCCACCGAGAAGAGCATCAACCCCACCGGGGGCAACCTGTTCACACCGGGAGTCAAAGCGCCTTCGGCCCCAGCGGTTCCGCCCGGGCAGCACCCGGGCATCAACGGCATCCCGTAATCGGTTGTCGCGAGGACTCGCTGTGCCGCCGCTTCTTGTTGAACTGCTGCGGCCTCACCGCCGAACGATCATCGCCATGCTGTTGGCGACGCTGGTGCAGATGGCGATGGCGATGGCGTTGGCGGTGCCGTGGCCGTTGAAAAGTGTCCTGGACAACGTCGTTGGCAATCATCCAGCGCCGCTGTGGATTTCCTGGCTGCTTCCGGTGCTCGGCGGTGACAGCAAGGTCCATATCGCCGAGGCCGCAGCACTGCTGACCGTGGCGATCGCGGCGGTCACCGGTGTCGCGATGTACGCGGGCAGCTACCTGACCGAAAGCCTGGGCCAGGCGATCGGCAATGAACTGCGGGTGCGCCTGTACCACCACCTGCAGGAGCTGTCGCTGGCCTACTACGACACCAACCGGGTCGGCACCCTGCTGAGCACACTGACCGGCGACGTGCAAACCATCCAGGCCTTCGCGTCGTCCTCGACACTGACCATCCTGACCGACACCCTGTCCCTGATCGCCATGATCGTGGTGATGCTCTGGCTCCGCTGGGATTTCGCGCTCATCGCGCTGGCCGTCACCCCACTGCTCGCCGTGTTCGTGCTGCGCGTCAACAAGGCCGTGCGCGTCGCGGTCAAAGAAGTCCGCACCCGCCAGTCCGACCTGCTGGCCACCCTGCAGGAAGGCCTGCAGTCCATCGAGGTCATCAAAGCCTTCACCCGCGAAGACCGCCAGGAACAGCAACTCCAGCAAGCCGGCCTGCAGACCGCGACCGCGTGGCTGCAGGCCCGCAAAGCCTCCGCGCTGCTGGCACCCATGGTGACCCTGGCCATCGCGCTCTGCACCGGCCTGGTGCTCTGGCGCGGATCACTGCTGGTCCATCCGGTGTGATGACCATCGGGTCGCTGTCGATCTTTCTGGCCTACCTGGCCCGCTTTTTCACCCCGGTGCGCGACCTGGCCCAGATGACCAACACCATCGCCCAGCTGTCGGTCGCCTTCCAACGGGTGACGGCGATCTGCGACGCCGACACCGTGATCCCCGAACGTCCAGCACCACGCCAACCCGCACCGCTTCGAGGCGAGATCGCGTTTGAGAACGTGGCCTTCGCCTACCACACCGACGTTCCCGTTTGCACGACATCACCTTCGACGTCCACCCGGGCCAGATGGCGGGAATCGTCGGGCCCACCGGCGGCGGCAAATCAACCGTGTTGAGCATGATCGCGCGATTCCGAGACCCCGACACCGGGCGCTTCTGCATCGACGGTGTCGACATCCGCAACTTCAAGCTGCACGGTCTGCGTACCCAGATCGGATTCGTGCTGCAGGAAACGGTGCTGTTGCGCGGCACCGTGGCCGACAACATCGCCTTCGGTCGACCCGATGCCACCGAAGAACAAATCCTTCGGGCAGCCCAACTGGCCAACGCCGACGAATTCATCGGCCGCATGCCCAACGGCTACCACGCCATGATCGGCGACCGCGGCACTACCCTGTCCGGCGGCCAACGCCAACGCATCGGCATCGCCCGCGCGCTGATCCGCGACAATCCCATCCTCATCCTCAGAACCCACCGCCGCGCTGGACGCCGAATCAGAAGAACTCGTCATCGACGCCCTCGAACGGTTGATGAAGGGCCGCACCGTGATCGCCGTCGCCCACCGCCTCAGCACCCTTCGCAACGCCAACAAAATCGTCGTGATCAAGGACGGCGTCGTCGCCGAAAACGGAACCCACCACCAACTACTCAACCTCAACGGCGTCTACGCACAACTCCACCGCCTCCAATTCGGCGACGCACACAGATAGGCAGTCCGCTTACAGGTCGAAGTTGGCGTTGACGGGGCACCAACCCGCCCATTGTCACCGGGTTGTCTCACGGACCTAACGATTCAGTTCTGTATCGCCTCGACGCTCGCGTAAATAGTGCGGCCGTGGTCTGGTGGAGCTGATGTCCTCCACCGTGCGCCTGACCGTCGCCGCGGCGGCCTGTTCGGCGCTGCTCGCCATTGCAGCGCCGTCGGCCTCAGCTGCGCCCGGCACCGACGACCGGGGGTATGTCGACTCGACAGCGCGTTGCACTACGCCGTCCACGGCGGTCTTCTTCGGCAGCACGGAAACGTCGCGTATAGCCATCTGCAAGACATCCGGCGGTCAGTATGAGTACCGGGGTGTGCGCGTGCGCGATGGCGCCAAGTTGATCGTCTCGGCCTCGCAATCCGGCGATGGATACGTCGCGGACAACGATGGGGTCACCTACACGGTGTCGGCGAAATCTCTGGTAATCAGCTTGGGCAACAAGGTGATTCGCGAGGAGCCGATGGTGGACTCCAACACACCGACGACGCCCTCAGCGCCGACCGGGACGTCGGCGACGACCGCGCCAAAGCCGACCACACCAACTCCGACGACGCCGTTGCCGCCGCCGTTGCCCGCCGAAGTGGGTGGCGGCAGCTAAACGCCCGGCGTCACACGCCGATGAGCGAGTCGATCCAGCTGCGCGCGAAGTAGATCAGGAAGCCTGCGGCCACGATCCACAGCAGCGGGCTGATCTCACGCACCTTCCCTGCCGCGGTGCGCAGGACAACCCACGCAATGAAGCCGACGCCGATGCCGTTGGCGATCGAGTAGGAAACGGCATAGTCGCCACGGTGGGTATGACCGGTAGGGCCACCGAGAACTCTGAGATGTCGATGTGGCGCAGCTGCGACGTCATCATCACACCGACGACCACCAGGGCCGCCGCGGCCACCTCGGTCGGCACGATCACGCCAGGGGAGCGACGAACATCGCGGCGAGGAACAGCGCACCCGTCACGAGGTTGGCCAAGCCGGTGCGTGAACCCTCCTCGATGCCTGCGCCGGACTCGACGAAGACGGTATTGGACGACGACGAGGTCGCCCCGCCCACGATCGCGCGGGCGCCCTCGACGATCAGCGCAGAGCGCAGCCGTGGGAAGGTGCCCTGCGCGTCGGCGAGCCCCGCCTCGCGTGCCAACCCCGTGAAGGATCCCATCGCGTCGAAGAAGTTCGCGAACACCAATGTGAACACGAGCATTACCGCGGCGAGCACGCCGATTCGTCCGAAACTGCCCAGGCTGACGTCACCGACGAGCGAAAGGTCGGGAAGCTCGAACGGCGATTCCGACAACGTCGGTACCGATAGATTCCAGCCGCTGGGCTGCTTGACCGCCGGCCCTAGGTGCCAGATCGCCTCGAGGACGACCGCGACGATGGTGCCCACCACGAGCCCGATGAGGATGCCGCCGCGCACCCGCCGCACCACGAGGATTCCGGTCACGAACAGTGTGAACACGAATACGAGCGTCGGGATGGTGGTGATCGAACCGATCCCACCGATGCCCAGCCCGACCGGCGACGACGGCTCTCCGGTGGAACCGATGAACCCGCCGTCGACCAGCCCGATGAAGAGGATGAAGAGCCCGATGCCCGCCGTGATGACGACAACGCCGCCGCGTAGCTCGGCGGCGATCGTCGACTCACGCGCCGAGACTTCGAAGAAGCGATCCAGGCGATCCACACCTCGACCCTAGGGGCCGACGCTCATCATCCGCTGCGTTCGAGCGCGGCATTTGCCCACCTCAGTAGTGCGCCTGCGTGAGGCACTCCACAGCCTCCGGACTTACCCGCCGGTAAGTATCAGTGTACAGTTGTTCACCGAAGTGAGGCGTTACCTCGCTGAACGGGCACCGAAAGGACGAGTTGGCTGTGTCGTTTTCACTTGAACTCCCTGAGGACGTGATCCAGGTCCGCGACTGGGTCCACGAATTCGCGGCCGACGTCGTTCGTCCCGCTGCCGCGGAATGGGATGAGCGCGAGGAAACCCCGTGGCCGATCATCCAGGAGGCGGCCAAGGTTGGCCTGTACTCCATGGAGTTGTTCGCCACCCAAGCCGCCGAACCAACCGGCCTCGGGATGCTGACCGTGTTCGAGGAGATGTTCTGGGGCGACGCCGGAATCGCGCTGTCGATCCTGGCCACCGGGTTGGCCGCCGCATCACTTGCCGCCAACGGCACACCCGAACAGCTCGGCGAATGGCTTCCGCAGATGTTCGGGACGCCAGAGGACCCGCTGCTTGCGTCGTTCTGTTCGTCGGAACCCGGCGCGGGCTCCGATGTGGGCGCCATCCTCACCCGTGCCGGCTACGACGAAGCCAGTGACGAGTGGGTGCTCAACGGTGTGAAGACCTGGGCGACCAACGGCGGAATCGCCAACGTGCACATCGTTGTTGCGTCGGTCCATCCCGAACTCGGAAGCCGCGGGCAAGCCACGTTCATCATCCCGCCGAACACGCCAGGGTTCAAACAGGGACAGAAGTTCAAGAAACACGGAATCCGCGCTTCACACACCGCTGAGGTGATTCTCGAGGACGTCCGGATCCCCGGTCGTCTCATTCTCGGCGGTAAGGACAAGTTTGACGAGCGCGTCGCCCGCAGCCGCGAAGGCCAAAGTGCCGCAGGCCAAGCGGCGATGAGGACGTTCGAACGGACACGGCCCTCTGTCGGTGCGATGGCGCTCGGGGTTGCCCGTGCAGCGTATGAGTACGCACTGGAGTACGCACAGCAGCGAGAACAGTTCGGGCGCAAGATCGCCGACTTTCAAGCGATCGCGTTCAAGCTGGCCGACATGAAGACCCGCATCGATTCCTCGCGGCTGCTGGTCTGGCGCGCGGGCTGGATGGCACGCAACAACAAGCCCTTTACCGCCGCAGAAGGATCGATGGCCAAACTCGTGGCCAGCGAGACCGCCGTCTATGTGACCGATGAGGCCATCCAGATCCTCGGCGGCAACGGCTACACCCGTGACTACCCCGTCGAGCGCATGCACCGGGACGCGAAGATCTTCACCATCTTCGAGGGCACCAGTGAAATCCAACGACTCGTTCTGGGCAGAGCGATAACCGGCCTACCCCTCAGATAGCGCGGCACCTATGCGGTTGGCGTGAAAGAAAAGACGAGAACGAGAAAGCCCGCGGTCAACAGCAGCCATGCCACGACCGGGACGAGAATCCCGCCGCGGCGGCGTGCGGTGAAGAACGACAATGCCACCGTGACAACCGCGACAATCGGCAGCCCGTATTGAATCAGCGTGAAACCCAGCTCGTTGGGGCCGCGCCGCGGACACGTCTGATCGGTGCAGCCCGCGGACCCGAGGATCTGCACATAGGCGAACAAGACGACCGCGACAGCCCCCGGCACCGTCGCCAGGGCGAGGATCCAGTTCGCTATACGTCCAGTACGCCCTACCTCGTCGGTGCCTGCGGTTTGCCCGTCCACTGCGGTCACTATCGCCGCGTACCCGACTACAGGCGGGCTCAAACCGCGCGAATCCCCGTGTACACCAACAACAAACCGACGACGGCCAGAAAGCCGGCCATCAGAACGGCGTGCTGGCGTTCCATCCACCGCTTCACCCGCTCGAGCTTTTGATCCACACGCTCACCGGCAACCGCGTAGGCGAGTATCGGAACCACGACGGTCGAACCCGCTAGGACGGTGTAGTACGCGACGGCCAACCAGGCGCCGGGCACGCCCACCCCTGCCGTTCCGATCACCAACCCCGTCGCGGCGTTCATCACGAGCACCTTGGGATTGACCAGAATCAACCCGACCCCGACTGCGGCGGCACCGGCGGGCGTCATCCTGCTCAGCCGGCTCAGCCATGCCGGCTGCTTGGTGACCTGGTGACGGGTCACCCATCGCCACACGCCGAGCGCGACGAGCGCGATGCCGACCGCGATCCGCACCCATGCCGCCCAGGTCGGGGCCGGTCGATTGAGCCCGTCGAGCAGGCGAGGCAGCTGCACGAAGACGGCCGTCGTTGCCGCCAGCCCGAGTAGCCAGCCAGACATGAAGGCCAGACCGGTCGGCCGGGCACGATCGGACTGCAACACCAGCACGATTGCCGGGATGATCGTCAGCGGCGACATCGCGACCACCAGCGCAAGCGGAATGAGCTGGCCGAGCACCGCCGCCCAACTACTCGACATGGGCAGCGATCTTAATGAGCTATGACGAAATCAGCGGGTCGTCAGTGCCAGGCGCCGTGAACGCGGTTTATGTCGGCCGTGCACCAGGAAGGCCAGCCAACGAACGTCGAGAAGCACTCTGATCGATCCTGTCTTTAGGCGCTCTTGGTGAGCAGCGGAAGGAGCCGACGGCGTTCCAGCATGGCGTCGGCGAACTGGTTGAGTGCGTCCGCGACCGTTGCCACTGTGGGCAGCTCAACCCGGTCGTCGAAAATGCGCACTGCGCGGATTACCGGTTGGCTCGCGATCAGCGACCAGTCGACCCCAGTGGCCGTGCAGGCGTCGTCGACGTCGCACAGCAGCGAAACGATGTGCGGAGTAGCGGAACTCACCCCGCTGAGATCCAGCACGACGGCCTTCTCCCTGAGGATGAAGCGCCTGGCGTGCTGGCTGACCCGGTCGAGGTTCGCGTCGTCGAGGTCGCCGGTTACCGTTACGACGGTGGCCAGCTGGCGGCTGCACGCCCGGATCTGGGCGCCGTCACAATCGAATGGCGGATTGCCGTACATCCCAGCCTCCCCTCGATCGCCGACCTGTCACTGAACCTACGGAGTCGATCTAAGGCAACGGGGAGTAACCGCTAATACTTTAATAAGAACCGATTTTGGGTCGAGCAGCAAACTGCTCAGTCGCGGCGCATCCACTGCGGTCCTGAGTAGTTCTCCCAGGGGTTGTAATCGGCCAGCAGAGGCTCCTGCGGCGGTCGCTGGTCCTCCGGCACGTGCTGCAGGTTGATCCGTATCCGGTACCAGATCGAGCTGGGCCCCCGCATGCCGTCGACGAGAATATCTGCGGGCTGGAGCTTTTCGGCTACCGACGGGTAACGTCCGCGCCACTCGTCGAGCGCGGCCATCGCCTCGTCCTTGGTCTTTGTGCGGGCGATCTCGATCAACGGCATCTTGGAAATGCGGCGCCTGACGCCTTCGCTTGATCCCCTGGCCCCCTTCGGTGCCTTTTTCGCGGCTCGCCGCGGTGCCTTTTCGGCGGGACCGAGCCGGTCGGCGAGGTCGAGAAGCGGATCCAGCACACCGGGCGCCGAGTCCATCGATTCCCATGGATCGCCGATCTCCGCGAACCGGGCAGGCACGGTCGCGATGGTGAACGCCTCGGGCCTGCAGTCGGGGACCTCGTCCCAGCGCAGCGGCGTCGACACCCGCGCGTCGGGCAGCGCGCGCACCGAGTACGCCGACGCCACGGTGCGGTCGAAGGCGTTCTGGTTGAAGTCGACGAACACCCCCTCGCGCTCCTCCTTCCACCACCGCGCGGTCGCCAACTCCGGGGCGCGTCGCTCCACCTCGCGGGCCACCGTCTGCGCCGCCAGCCGGACGAACTTGAACGGCCACCGGGGCTGGATGCGCGCATAGATGTGAAAGCCGCGCGAGCCCGACGTCTTCGGCCACCCGGTCAGGCCGTGGTCCTCGAGAACCTCACGGGCGACGAGCGCGACGTCGACGATCTGCTTCCAGTCGACTCCCGGCATCGGATCGAGGTCGACCCGCAGCTCGTCGGGATGGGCGAGGTCGTCGGCCTGTACCGGATGCGGGTTGAGGTCGACGCAGCCCAGGTTGATCGCCCACGCCAGGCCGGCGGCGTCGTGGATGACGGCCTCCTTGGCCGACGTGCCCGACGCGTACTTGAGCTCGGCGACGTCGACGTAGTCGGGCCGTTTCTCCGGCGCGCGCTTCTGGAAGACGGCTTCCTCGGTGATGCCCTTGACGAATCGCTTGAGGATCATCGGCCGGTCGGCCACGCCGCGCAGCGCACCGTCGGCGACGGCCAGGTAGTAGTGGATCAGGTCGAGCTTGGTGACACTCGGTCGCCCGTTGAAATCGGGGAAAACGACCTTGTCAGGGTTGGTGACGGACACCTGTCGGCCGTCCACGTCCAGCGACACGGAAGCGGCCATATCGTCATGGTAATTTGCGATTCCGGCCGCCGTGCGACGCTCGTCACATAAGGTGGGGCGTATGCCGAAGCTAACCGATCTTCCGTTGCAGGCAGCGGCCAAAATCCAGCAGTACGTCGAGCGCGGCTCGGCAGAGCTGCACTACGCCTGCAAGATGCTCGAGGCCGGCGCGTTCAAGCTGGAGCCGCCGCAGAACATCGCCGCCATGGTCGCCGACATCCGGCGCTGGGGCGAGTTCGGCATGATTCCGGCGCTCAACGCGCGTCGCACGCCCAACCGCACCGCGATCATCGACGACGACGGCGAGATCACGTTCAAGGAGCTCGACGAGGCCGCGCACGCGGTCGCCAACGGCCTGCTGGCGATGGGGGTCAAGGGCGGCGACGGTGTCGCGATCCTGGCCCGCAACCACCGGTGGTTCCTGATCGCCGTCTACGGGGCGGCCCGCACCGGCGCCCGCATCATCCTGCTCAACAGCGAGTTCTCCGGACCGCAGATCAAAGAGGTCTCCGAGCGCGAGGGCGCCAAGGTGATCATCTACGACGACGAGTACTGCCAGGCGGTGTCCAACGCGGAGCCGGAATTGGGCAAGCTCCGCGCGCTGGGCAAGAACCCCGACAAGGACGAACCGTCGGGCAGCACAGACGAGACGCTGGACGACCTCGTCGCGCGGAGCCCTGGCAAGCCCGCACCCAAGGCGACGCGGCATTCGTCGATCATCATCTTGACCAGCGGCACCACCGGAACTCCCAAGGGCGCCAACCGCAGGTACCCCGCCGTCGCTGGCGCCGATCGGCGGCATTCTCTCCCATGTGCCGTTCAAGTCGGGCGAGGTGACGTCGCTGCCTGCGCCGATGTTCCACGCGCTGGGTTTCCTGCACGCCACCATCGCGATGATGCTGGGCACGACGCTGGTGCTGCGGCGCCGCTTCAAGCCGGCCACGGTGCTCGAAGACATCGAGAAGCACAAGGTGACCGCGATGGTCGTCGTGCCGGTGATGCTGTCGCGCATCCTGGACGCGCTCGACGCAGATGGAGCGCAAGCCGGATCTGTCGTCGCTGCGGATCGTGTTCGTGTCCGGCTCGCAGCTGGGCGCCGAGCTGGCACAGCGCGCGCTGAAGGATCTCGGTCCGGTCATCTACAACCTGTACGGCTCGACGGAGATCGCGTTCGCCACCATCGCGCGGCCGAAGGATCTGTCGATCAATCCGGCCACCGTCGGACCGGTCGTCAAGGGCGTCAAGGTCAAGATCCTCGACGACAACGGCAACGAGCTGCCGCAGGGCGAGGTCGGCAGGATCTTCGTCGGCAACACGTTCCCGTTCGAGGGCTACACCGGCGGCGGCCACAAGCAGATCATCGACGGGCTGATGTCCTCGGGTGACGTCGGCTACTTCGACGAGCACAACCTGCTGTACGTCAGCGGCCGCGATGACGAGATGATCGTCTCCGGCGGCGAGAACGTGTTCCCGGCCGAGGTCGAAGACCTGATCAGTGGTCACCCCGAGGTCATCGAGGCCACCGCGCTCGGCGTCGAGGACAAGGAGTGGGGCCACCGGCTGCGCGCCTTCGTGGTGAAGGCCGAGGGTGCCAGCGTCGACGAGGACGCCATCAAGAAGCTACGTGCGCGACCACCTGGCCCGCTACAAGGTGCCGCGGGAGGTGGTCTTCCTCGACGAGCTGCCACGCAACCCGACCGGCAAGATCCTCAAGCGCGAACTGCGCGAGATCAATGTCGAATAGAGCGGAATAGTTGTCGAATAGAGCGGAATAGTCGCCGGCGTCCCGTGGTACTAGCAGGGCGTGAACATTGATCTGACCGGAAAGACAGCCCTGGTCACGGGGTCGACGCAGGGCATCGGGTTGGCGATTGCCGAAGGGTTAGCCAACAGCGGGGCTGCGCGGTGATGTCATCGGCGTCGCGGCGGACGTGGCCGAGCTGATGCGCCAGCTGGCGGACGTCGACATCCTCGTGAACAACCTCGGCATCTTCGGCGCGGTGCCGGCACGCGAGATCACCGACGAGCAGTGGCGAACCTTTTTCGAGGTGAATGTGCTTGCGGCGGCACGGCTTATCCGCATGTACCTGCCGGGAATGACCGAACGTGGTTGGGGACCCCCAATTCAGATCGCCAGTGACTCCGCGCTGGTGATCCTCGAGGAGACGATTCACTACGGGGTGTCCAAGACCGCGCTGCTGGCGTTGTCGCGGGGGTTCGCCAAGGACGGTGCGGGTTCCGGTGTCACCGTCAACTCCGTCATCGCCGGGCTCGACGCATACCGCAGGCGTCGAGGACTTCGTATATCAACTCCTGGAAGGGGATGACAAGTCGCTGCCATGGGACGAGGCCCAGCGCGAGTTCATGCGCAAGCACCGGCCACAGTCACTGCTGCAGCGGCTCATCGAACCGGGACGACATCGCGAACATGGTTACGTATTTGGCGTCGCCGCTCGCCTCGGCGACGACGGGCGGGGCTTTGAGGGTGGACGGCGGGTACGTCGACTCGATCGTGCCTTAGGTGGCATACATCGCGGCGCCCGGAATGGACAGGCACACCAGCATGAACGTGAGCAGGAACCATCCCGCGCCCTGCCACGCCGGCCACGCGCCCTCTTCCTTCCACACCCGGTAGGTCTTGACGAACGCGCCGATGCCGCCGGCCAGTAGGATCGCCGGGACGAGCGACGCGGCCACCACAGAGTCGCGTGCGGTGAATGCGTACACCGCGAATACGACGCCCGCCACCGCGACCACCGCGCACACATACATCGCGGCCTCGTGGAACGTGCCGGGCCGGTCGAACCGCTTCTCAACGTCGTGAGTCATGGCAAAGCCCCTTGGTGATCTCTACGGGCCGTTCACATACCAGGACAGGCAGCCGGGATGGTTCCGGCACGCAATGATCGCCGTCGCATCGGGTGCCTGTCCACGGACCCTCGGGCCTACCGGACCGGGAAGCGTGCAACTCGGAATGAACGGTCCCCACGGGATGACGCCGTTGTAGCACGGTTGCGCCGACGCCGGCGGCGCGCTGACCGTGAATAGCGCTGCCGGCGAAATCACAAAGGCAAGCGCAGCTGCTCCAGTTACTACCGGACGCACCACGCGTCGTGCGAAAGTGCTCACACTAACTACTAACGACGAGCGACTACCTGACTATTTCCGATGGTAGACCTGTTTCAACGCAATGGTCTGTAATCAATGGCCTCGATCAGCGGCGACGGCTCGTCCATCAGCGCCCAGAACCGGTCACGGATCGCCGCGGTGATCGGACCCGGTGCGCCGTCGCCGAGAGGTTCGCCGTCAAGCGTGTTGATCGGAGTGACGCCGCCCGCGGTGGTGACCGCCATCAACTCGTCCGCGTCGTAGAGCTCGTGGCTGGTGACGTCGCGCAGGCTCGCCTCGATACCCATGGAGTCTGCGAGTTCGAACACGGTCTTGCGGGTAATGCCAGGCAATGCATTTCGGGAGGGCGATGCGAGTGTGCCGTCCTTGACGACGACGACGTTGAAACCAGGGCCCTCGGCGACGCAATTGTCCGCGTCCATCAGGATCGCGGTGCGTGCGCCGCGGTCCTTGGCCTCGAAGCTCGCGGCGGTCAGGTCGCCCCACTGATAATTCTTGATCGTCGGGTCGACGGTGTTGCGGCCGGCGCGCCGCACGTGACGCGGGACGATCGCGGTGGTGCCGAAGATCTGCTCATGCGGCGGGAACGCCCACAGATAGGGGATCGCGTAGATGTAGACCTGGTGGGTGAGCTTGGACAAATCTTTCTCGCCCTTGCGTTTTCCGTACCCGCGGGTGACCGTCAGGTTGACGAACGACTCGCGCAGCTGCGACGTGGCCACGCAGTGCTTGGTGATCTCGGCCAGCTCGCTCTTGGTGTATCCGGGATCGAGCCGCAGCTTGTGTGCCCCGTCGAGGAGCCGATCCAGGTGGTCGCCAAGCCGGAAGATGTTGCCGTGCCACACATGTGCGACCGTGTAGGTGAGGTCGGAGTGGCCGAAACCGGTGTCGAAGATCGAGATACGCGCGTCTGACGCCGGGATGTACTCGCCTTCGATCCACGCCACCCCGCCGGCGTACGGGCTTGAGGCGTCGAGCTCGTAGTCGCTGTACTGGATCACCGACCCGGGCGGGGTTTCCTCACGGATGGCGCCCGGTTCTACGGCGACGAGGTTACTGGCACCGAGGTCTTCGGACGAGCGCTCGCGCGAGGACGGTGTTACTGCAGTCATGTCACGCAATCCTTCTGGCAGAGTGGAATTCAGACTAGGTGGGTCTTGGCGTAGTCGGACCCGGCGTCGCCGCTGCTCAGCCGTGACCGCACACCGGTGAACCACCACGCAGCGGCGACGGCGACCACGCCCAGGAAGACCCACTTGTTGCTGGTGAATTGCGGCAGGAAGAGCAACGCGGTGGCGACCGCGATGAACACCACCAACGCGGTGATATAGAGCGGCAAGCGCCACCGCCCCAGATCGAACGTGCCGGGTTCGGGCGCGGGTATCGTGCCCCTGCGGTAGCCAACCAGTAGGCCGATGGTCTGCAGGATGTAGACGAAGAAGAACAGCAGCGACGCGATGCCGATGATGTAGTTGAACGCCTTCTCGTTGACGAGTGCCGACAGCAGCAGAACGGTCGACAGGCAACCGAGGCCGATCACCGCGTAGGTCGGCGTCTTCGTCTTCGCGGAGACGCGCCGCCACACATGGGAGAACGGCAGCATGTTGTCGCGCGCCATCGAATAGGTCAGCCGCGTTGCGACGAGGATGTTGGCTAACAGGCACGCGAGGATGTTTGTCAAGGCAACGGCGACAACGATTTTCGTGATGCCGGGGCCTGCCTGCTGGTTGATGATCTCCTCGATGGGTGCTGCGGTGTTAGCCTCGACGGCACCGGCGTTGCGGATCGCGAGGACATACACGATGTACATCAGCAGCTCGATGACGACCGACGTGACCAGCGCGTAGAACATGGTGCGCGGCACGACGTATCGGGCGTTCTTGGTCTCCTCGGCGACGTCGGCGCCGGACTCCACGCCGATCAGGCCGAAGAACGGTCCGAGCGCCGCGGCCAGCCATGCCAGCAGATAGGAATCCTTGTCGCCTGACTCACCCCCAGTGAACAGCACCGAAAACGGCTGGTGATGATCGGGCGCCGAGAAAGCGATGACCGCGACAAGTGCGGTTGCGCCGACCGTGATGACCAATTCCAGGCTGACGCCGATGTTGTTCACCATGGTCGCGAACCGGACACCGTAGATGTTGATCAGCACGCACAGAAACACCACGCCGATCGCCAGCAGAATCTGAGCGGACTGACTCATGTTCCAGCCGAAGAGTCCGCCGAGGTAGCCCGACAGGATGAAGCCGACGCCGGTCATGCCGCAGACCCAGCCCATCAACGCGATGAATCCGGTGAAAAAGCCCAGGTCCGGCCCATTGATGCGGCTGATCCACTGGTACGAGTAGCCGGCGAGTGGGAGCTTGGCTGTCAGGTCGGCGGCGATGAACGCCCATAACGCAAACACCGCGCCGGCCAGCAGAAGGGTCCACACGAATGGAGCTCCTGCGGTGAAGTAGCCCGCGCCGAAGCCGGTGAAGACGGCGGTGGTGGCGCTGATGGTGGCGAAGCCGATCGCGAACGATGCCAGCGTGCCGACGGAGCGGTCGAGTCTCTGGGTGTAGCCCAACTCGGCGAGTTTGGCGTCCTCGGCATTGACGGGCGGTGGTGCCTTCGCGTCAGTGGTGGGTGCGACGTCTGTCATGATTTCTCCAGCGCAGGTGGGTCGATCGGTGCTCACAGGAAACCCGACCGCGCACCGTCGCGGAAGTTCCAGTTTCTGATGTACTGATAAGCGCTCTTTATCAGTAATACGTCGCCGGGTGCTCGATCGCCTGGCCCTCACCAAAACTCCACCCTTCGCGCACGTGCCGCACCAACTGCGCCGCTTCGCGGCTGAGGCCGGCGGGATGCCAGGCGAGCGCCGTGTAATTGCGCGGGCGGTCGACGATCGGCACGTAGGCGATTCCCTGCCGGTCGTACAGCCGGGCACTGGCCTGGCTGGTGAAGCTGATGCCGAGCCCCCGCGCGATGGTCGTGGTCTCCTCTTCATACGTGGCGGCGACGGCCGCGATGGTGGGCGGCTTGCCGCCGCGCGCGTCCATCGCCATCCAGTAGTCACGCCACCTGCCTGCGGTGGCCGGGGCGACGACGATGGGGTCGTCGAGGAGCTCGGCGATTGCGAGCTCGGACCGGCCGGCCAGCGGATGATCCCGCGGCAGGCAGGCCACCCAGTCCTCGGCGTCGAGGATGAACATCCGGTGTTCAGGCAGATCCACCGGCGGCCTGATGATCGCCACCTCGGTGGTGCCGTCGGCCAGGCCGGCCGTCGGATCAGAGAAGTCGAATTCCCTTGGCTCCAGGGTGATTTCCGGATAGGCGGCTTCGAAGTTCCGCACTAGCCGGAACAGCAGATCAGCACCGGTGCCGATCAGATAGCCCAGCCGGATCCGGCGGTAGTGCGCGGACAGATCGATCAAGTCGTCGACCGCGGCGTCGATCCCGCGCAGGGCGTCGCGAACCTTCGGCATCCACGCCTGGCCGAGTTCGGTCAGCGCCACCTCACGGGTGGTGCGGGTGAACAACATGACACCGACCTGATGCTCGAGCTGTTTGATCGCCGTCGACAGGGCGGGCTGCGTGATGAACAGCCTCTCGGCGGCGCGCCGGTAGTTCAGCTCCTCGCCGAGCACGGCGAAGTAGCGCAGCTGGCGCAGCGTCACGTCACCGGTCGTGGGCCCGGTCCCTTCCGCGAGATTGCAACGAGGGCTGTGATTCTCCGCCGATCACGACCCTGAGTGCAATTACGCGTCGCGGGGCAGTCCCAGCAGCCGTTCGGCGATGATGTTGAGCTGCACCTCCGACGTGCCGCCGTAAATCGTCGTGGCCCGGCTGGCCAGCAGCATCTGCGCCCACCTGCCAGGGAGCTGTTCGGGATCGCCGATCGCGCCGTCGGTGCCGAACGCCGACACCGCGAATTCCGCGTAGTCCTGCCCAGTGCGCATCGACAGCAGCTTGGAGATCGCAGCGGCGGGCATCGGGTCACCGCCTGCCAGCGTCAGCAGCGTCGAACGCATGTTGAGCAACTTGGCGGCGTGTCCCTCGGCGATCAGCCTGCCGGCATGGTTCTGGCCGACCTGGTCGAAATGCCCGTCGCGCATGAACTCAACGAAACCGTCGAGGTTGGCCAGGTACGGCGCCTCACTGCTGCCGATTGACACCCGCTCGGCCGTCAGCGTGGTTCGGCTGACCTCCCACCCGCGATTCACCTCACCGAGCACCAGCTCGTCGGGAACGAACACGTCGTCGATGAAGACGGTGTTGAACATCGCGTTTCCGGTCAGCTCCCGCAGCGGCTTCACCTCGACGCCGTCGCTGGCCATATCGAGCAGGAAGTAGGTGATGCCGTTGTGCTTTGGGACGCTCGGGTCCGTCCGTGCCAGCAGCATGCCCCACTGCGACAGCTGTGCGGCGGTGGTCCAGATCTTCTGGCCGGTGATCCGCCAACCACCGTCGACCTTGGTAGCCTTGGTGGTCAGGCTCGCCAGGTCTGAACCGGAGCCGGGCTCGGAAAACAGCTGACACCAGATCATCTCGCCGCGGAACGTCGGCGGCAGGAACCGCTGCTTCTGCTCCTCGGTACCGAACGCGACGACCGACGGGATCAGCCACGCCGCGATGCCCATCGTCGGGCGACGGACGCGACCGCTGTTGAATTCCTGGGCGATGATGATCTGCTCGACCGGACTCGACGCGCGGCCCCACGGCTTTGGCAAGTGGGGCATCACCCAACCGCCCTCGGCGATCGCGACCGTGCGTTCCTCACGCGAAATCGCTTTGAGGGCTTCGACTTCGGCTCGGATCTCCTCGCGCAGCTTCTCGGTCTCCGGGTCGAGATCGATGTCGATCCTGCGCAGCCCGGTGCCGGTCGCGACGTCGACCACCTGCTGGGGGTAGTCCCCGGC
The DNA here is from genome assembly GCA_963770305.1 of uncultured Actinomycetota bacterium. Taxonomy (GTDB): domain Bacteria; phylum Actinomycetota; class Actinomycetes; order Mycobacteriales; family Mycobacteriaceae; genus Mycobacterium. Next base: position 425,530 of record CAVYPB010000038.1, on the reverse strand, counting down.
GCGGCCGAAGCAGGCGGCGAGCATGACGGCGCGGCGGTAGTACACGTTGGTGTCGTGCTCCCAGGTGAAACCGATGCCGCCGTGCACCTGGATGCAGTCCTGGGTGCAATGCTGCGCGGCGACGGGTGCCAGCGTTGCGGCGACCGCAGCGGCGAATTCGAAAGCGGTTTCCTCCGAACCGGTTTCGCGGTACTCGTCGATCGCGCGGGCGGCGTCCCATACCGCCGCAGTGGCTCGCTCGGTGGCCGCGATCATCTCGGCGCACTTGTGCTTGATGGCCTGGAATTGGCCGATGGGCCTGCCGAACTGCTCGCGGATCTTGGCGTACGCAGTGGCGGTGTCGGTGGCCCAGCGCGCCACGCCGATGGCCTCGGCGGACAGCAGCGTCGACATCAGCGCCCGCGCCAGAGTCCGGCTGAGGCTGCTCAGTACGCGGTCGTCGCCGACTTCGACGGCGTTGGCACGCACATGGGCCAGCGGCCGCAGCGGGTCCACGCTTTTGACGGGCTCGATCTCCAGCGCCTCGGCGTCGAGCACCACCCACTCTTCACCGCTGTCGATGGCCACCGGCAGCACCAGCACGGAGGCTTGGGCTGCGGCGGGCACCGCCCGCACCTCGCCGCGGATGACCAGGCCGTCACCGTGCCGGGTGGCGGTCAGCCCGGAGTCGATCGCGTAGGCGGCGATCACCTCGCCGGAAGCGAGGTCGTTGAGCAGCTTGGCGTCGGGGTCGTGGGCCGAGATAAGCGCGCTGGCGATCGCCGACGGGACGAACGGGCCGGGCACCGCGCCGTAGCCGAACTCGGCCAATACGATGGCCAGTTCGAGGATGCCGAAGCCTTGCCCGCCAACGGACTCCGCCAGGTGCACGCCGTGCAGACCCTGCTCGGCCGCGGCTTTCCAGTACGGCGGCGGGTTCGGGACCGGGGTTTCGAGGGCTTCGTGCAGGACCTCCGACGGCGCCACGCGCGCCACCAGGGACCGCACCGAATCTGCCAGGTCGTTGTGCTCAGGAGTGATCGCTATGGGCATGTCGTCGCCTCCAATGGGGCCAGCCTTCCCTATTAACCGGTCGGTTGGGAGCGAGGATACTCGTTGACCACGTTGGCCAACTTCCGCCCTTCGGCGAGCCGGCGGCAGTTGTCCAACGCGTGTTCCAGGTAGCGCCGCATGGTGTCGACGGTGTACCAGGTGACGTGCGGTGTCAGCTCAACATTGTCCAGGCCGAGCAGCTGATTGCCGGCCGGTAATGGTTCGACGGCGAACACGTCGAGGCCGGCGGCGGCCAGCCTGCCGGTGCGCAGCGCATCGACAAGTGCGTCCTCGTCGACCACGGCGCCCCGTGAGGTGTTGACAAGCACCGCCTCGGGCTTCATCCGGTCCAAGGCTGCACGGTCGAGCATTCCTGCGGTCAAATCGGTCAGCGGCAGGTGCAGCGAGACGATGTCGCTGGCGGCGAGCAGGTCGGGCAGGGGCCGCCAGCCGGGATGGCCGTCGTCGCGCGTGCTGGTATGGAGAACTCGTGAAGGCGGAGTACCCATGGCCACTACGATCCTCTCCACGCTCTTCGCGATGTTGCCATAGCCGACCAGCCCGACCGTGCAGCCACCGATGTCGCGCACCGTCTCGCCGAGGCTCGGGTCCGACGGCCAGCCCCTACCGTCGCGGGTCGCCCGGTCCATCGCCGGCAGCCGCCGCAGCGCGGCCAGCATCAGCAGCACGGTGCCCTCCGCGACCGATGGCGCGTTCGCGCCGGGCATGTTCGCCACGGCGATGCCCAGCCGCGTCGCGCTTTCGACGTCGATGGTGTTGACCCCCGCGCCCATCTTGTGCACGAGCCGCAAGTGTCGCGCCTGCTCGAGGTCGTGACCGGAGATGGGCCGCAGCACGTGCCAGATCACCTCGGCCTCGGGCAGCTCGCGGTAGAAGGTGTCGTCGTCATCCTCGCCGCAGTAGCGGATATCAAGCCAATCCGTCTCTGGTGCAAGGAATTCGGTGACCTTCTCACCAGGGACGAAGTGTGCGAGGACTCTCAGCGCCAACGCTTCGCGATCCACTTGGCGATGGTATCGGCCTTCTCGCTGCGGGCCCCCGGTGTGGTGAAGTAGTGGTCGGTGTCGATCGAGTGCAGAGACTTGTCCGTGCCGGCCAGCGCGTCGTAGATGCGCCGCGCGTCGCTGGGGTACACGCCCGTGTCCTGTTCGGCGTTGATAACAAGGGCTGGGCATTCGATGCGGGCCAGGTGCGGTTCTGCGCGGGTCTGGGCGTGCCGAAGGCTCCACATTCCCAGCCAGTTGCGCAGCGTGCAGGCGGCGGCGATGCCATGCGCCGAGCGGTTGGCCTTGACGGGCAGGCCGGCGTAGCACATGTTGGCAGGGCGCTTGGTCGGTTCGATCGACGGATCGACCATCCGCGGGTCTGCCCAGGTGCGCAGCACCGTGAACGGACGGTCGGAGAAGCCGGCAGCATGGACCCGCTTGAGCTCGGTCTCGGCCCAGTCGGTGATCGCGTTGTTGCGGGCGATCTGTGCCGCACGGTAGCGCTCGATGAACTCGGACGAGTATGGCGGCCCGTTGCGCTCGTCGAACAAGTCAAGATCGGGATCGCTTGCGATGGCGTCGGTTTCATCGACCACCGACGCATCCATCCACGCAGTGAGGACGTCCGGGCGGCCGGGGTGCGCGGCGCTGGCCACGTAGCCGTCGGCAGGCGGCAGGTCGGTCAGCCCGGCCGCCGGTCGCATGCCCTCCAGCGGCGTCACATGGGGGTCGACCGCCTGTGCCTGGTAGGCCGCCATGAGCGAGCCGCCACCGGAATTTCCCAGCAACACAATGGTTTCCACACCCTGGGTCTCGCGCAGCCAGTGCACTCCGACACCGATGTCGACCAGGGCGTGATCGAGCAGGAAACTGCTCTCGTAACCGCGATACCTCGTATTCCAGCCCAGGAAGCCAATACCGCGGGTGGCGATGTAGTCGGCAAGGTAGTGCTCGGCGAAGTCGATCTGATAGTGAGTGGCGATCATGGCGACCTTTGGTTTGCGCCCCACGCCACGGTGGTAGAGCCCCTGGCACGGATGCCCGCCCGCCCCGGCCCGCCGCGCCGTCGGCGAATCCATCCCGACGTACTCGCGTGTAACGCCGGGTGTTCCGGTTGCCGCCGGTGTCTTGGTCATGTCAGACCGGTCTCCTTGTGGTAGATCGTGCGGTAGAAGAAGTTGGCAAGGGTGGTGATGCACCCGTCGTCGTCGACCCCATCCTTCCCGCCGCCCCGCTCGGCGTTGCCGGACAGTTGTGTGTAGCAGAACTGGTTCAGCATCGACACCATCGCCACCGCCACCAGATGTGGGTCGTCGTCTTGGGCGCAGAAGCCATGCCGTTGAGCCTGCTTCACCATCTGTGTGATCAATCCGATTGGCAGCGAGCAGATGTCGTCCCAGTATTCGGCGAAGTCGTCGCTGATCATGGCCAGTTGCGACACGCTGATGATCTCGGCCAGCCTGTTGCGATAGGTGTTCCAATGTGCGGCGGCGGCCTGGTAGGAGCGTTCCCAGTTGGTCAGGCCTGGTTCGGAGGCCGCACGGGAACGCTCCCGCGCCTCGTCGCGGAACCGAACGGCCCACTCGCGGACCATCGCTTCCTTGGAGTCATAGTAGTTGTAGAACGACGCGGTGGACTTGCCGGCTTCAGCGGCGATGTCCGAAATCGTTGTCGCCAGAATGCCCTTGCGGGCGATCACCACCCTCGCCGCCGCGTCGATAGCGGCCTGCGTCTGCCTGCCGCGCAGAGTCGGCAACTGCTCGCGGGGGCTGACGGTCACTGGCGACGACCCTCCCTATCGGCCATTGATCGAATCTGAATCTGATGTTAGATTCAGATCGCGTTCTTGGCCAGAAGTTTCGTGGAGGCGCGACGTGATCAAGCCAGACAATCCAAATTCCGAATTCGAGTTCGGCGGAATCAACCACGTGGCGTTGGTCTGCGCCGACATGGAGCGCACCGTGGACTTCTACAACAATGTCCTTGGCATGCCGTTGATTAAGTCGTTGGATCTGCCGGGTGGCACGGGACAGCACTTCTTCTTCGACGCAGGCAACGGCGACTGCGTTGCGTTCTTCTGGTTCGCCGACGCTCCCGACCGGGTGCCAGGCCTTTCGTCGCCGGAAGCGATCCCAGGGATCGGTGACATCGTGAGCGCCGTGAGCACTATGAACCACCTGGCCTTCCACGTGCCTGCGGAGAAGTTCGACGAATACCGGCAGCGGCTCAAGGACAAGGGCGTGCGTGTCGGGCCGGTGCTCAACCACGACGAGAGCGAGGCCCAGGTGTCCGCGACGGTGCACCCTGGTGTCTACGTGCGGTCGTTCTACTTCCACGATCCGGACGGCATCACCCTCGAGTTCGCCTGCTGGACCAAGGAATTCACCGAGAGCGATACAAATACGGCGCCGAAGACCGCGGCGGACCGTCGACCCCGAGTGCCCGCCGGACGCTAACGCGGTCATGCCTGACGGTGTCGTGTCGGACGATGGCCGCGATGTCGGCCACCGAATGTCGTGAGCTGATCACCCGGCTGGAACGCCCCATCGACGAGCTCCTGCCCGAGTCGGCATCCTGCCGGTCTGCGATGCATGGTTCGACATCATGACGGCCGGGCCCGCGGACAGGTGGCTGTCGGTGTTGCTGCGCATCCTTCGGTTAACCGCGACCCGGCTACACGCGCTCGATCCCGGTATGCCGCTGTGGCGAATCCCGTTGCTGCCCTAGTCCTTTGTCGAGCTCCGGCATGGCTAGCTGGTCGATGATCGCGGCCAGCCGATCGACGAGCTGGTCACTGTCCAGCGTGATGTCGCCGGCAAGCCACGCGGTAATCGTTTGTTCGACACCGCCGACGGCGAAATGCGAGATGGCCGCGATAGCGTCATTGTTCTGCGCGCCAAAGGCGCCCGTATGTTGTAAAAGCAGCATCGCCATCAGCGCGCCGGATTCTGCGCGCTTGCGGACCACGACAGGATTGGACAGCTGAGAGCTGAACAGCAGGCGGCCCACCCGTGTGTCGGCGGCGATGGTCCGCACGATGTTGGCCATGCCGGCCCGGCTCTGTTCCTTGAGGGGCGCCGCGGTCACCGCGGCCGTTGTCGTCGCCGCGATGTCGGCGATCACCCAGTCGAACATCGAGGCAACAAAGTCGTCCTTGTCGGTGAAGCTCTCGTAGAAGTACCGCACGGTCACCCTGGCTTGGCGGGGCGCCGTTGCATAGAGGGCAAGCGAGCTGACTCGATCTGGAAAACGCGCGGCGAAGAGGATGCAGATAGAACGCGCTGTCAGTTTTCTTGCCACCGGATGAATACGCGTCCCAACGGGGGGAGTGACACCCGCGCGCGGGAAGGTCGGTGCTGACGTGACGGCGCAACTGGCCGACCGTGTCCCGCGGCGGCCATCCCGTGGGCGCACTGTTCCCATGAAGCTGCCCAGTCGTTCGCTCGCCGCGAGGAAGTCCCCGTGCATCCAGGCCACCTGGGCGCCGGGGAAGCGCTGCTTGGCTCGCTCCAGAACCGGCTGGTTGATGTCCACAGCGACGACCCGCCGTGCGCGTTGTGACAGGCGAGCGGCCAAAAAGCCGTCGCCGCAGCCAACTTCGAGCACGGCGCCCGCGCGGGCCGGAACCCACGCACCGGGCTTGCCGTCATAGTGGATGTTGACGTTCCACGGTTTTGCCGTGAACCGAGTCTGACTGAACTGTCAGAATCCGCGCGTATAAACGCGTGCGTGCGTACCGAAAATGACACCTGGGACATCAAGACGAGTGTGGGTTCGACCGCCCTGTTCGTGGCCACGGCGCGGGCCTTGGAGGCCCACAAACCCGACCCGGTTGCGATCGATCCGTACGCGGAGGTGTTCTGCCGGGCGGTCGGCGGTGAGTGGGCCGATGTGCTCGACGGCGGCGCCCCCGACCACCCGCTGAAGACCGAGTTCGGCCACTACTTCGTCGACTTCCAGGCCGTTCGGACCAGGTACTTCGACACCTACTTCGAGGCCGCGGCGGCGGTCGGGGTGCGGCAGGTCGTCATCCTCGCGGCCGGGTTGGGCTCCCGCGCATACCGGTTGCACTGGCCGGATGGGACGGTGGTCTTCGAGCTGGACCAGCCGCGGGTTCTGGACTTCAAACGTGAGGCGCTGGCCGCGCACGGCGACCAGCCGGCCGCCGAACGCAGGGAGGTCGCGGTCGACCTGCGCAACGACTGGCCACAAGCTCTGCGCAACAATGGGTTTGATCCGTCCAAGCCGTCGGCCTGGATCGCAGAAGGGCTGCTCATCTATCTGCCGGCCACGGCGCAGCACCAACTGTTCGCCGGCATCGACTCACTGGCTGCGGCGGGCAGCCACCTCGCTCTCGAGGAGTCGGTGCCGTTGGAGGCCGACGCTTTCGAGGCCAAGCGGGAAGAGGAACTCGCAGGTGGCAACGACCGCACGTTCTTCACGCTGGTCTACAACGAGCAGCACGCGCCGGCGCGTGAGTGGTTCGGTTCCCGTGGCTGGTGGGCCGTAACGACCCCATTGCCGTATCAGCTGCGCGCGCTCGGCCGGCCAGTCCCCGATCCCGACTCCGACGCGGGGTTCATGACCGGCAACATCGGCCTGGTCAGTGCGATCAAGGACTGAGTAACCGCAGACGCGGGCGCTTACGCGAACATGAAATCGCGCATGAACCGGGTCATCCGGCGCAGGTAATCGGGCTGGCTGACGTGCAGGATGTGGTTGCCTGGGAACCAATGGAGCGCGCATCGCTCCCAGTGCTCCCACAGCAGCTCGGCCTGCTCAGGTGGTGCCAGCCGATCGCCGAGTCCGGTGATGATCAGGCGCCGGTCCTTGGGTACCAGCGGCGGATAGTTCAGCGGTGAGGGATACATCGTGGCGGCGCGAGTCAGTTCGTCGTCGGTTCCGGTTATGCGGCTGCGCAACCGGACCACGTAATTTGCGGGGAACCACTCGTCGACGGTCCTGTCCGGTGTCACCACCGGGACGTTTGGAATAACGGCCTGGATGCGGTCGTCGACGCAGGCGATCAGCGCTGAGGTGTAGCCGCCGAGTGACATACCGGTCAGCGCGACGCGGTCGACGCCGGTGAACTCGAGATAGTCGATGACCGAACGGAAGTCGTGCACGGCCTGGGCCATCGCCTCCGCGAATCCGGAGAATCCGTGGGCGAAATAGCCGTAACCGCTGAAGGGCGAACCCCTTTCGGCGCGCTGCCCATGGAATGGCAGTGTGTACAGCAGCACGTCGTAACCTGATCGATAGAACCACGGCAGCGAGAAGAACAAACCGTTGAACAGATACGGCGAACCCATGAAGCCGTGGATCAAACAGAGCGTGGGGTGCGGGCCGTCGTCGTGTACCCAGTGTTGAGCGTGTACGACGTTGTTGCGCTGATACCCGCGACACTGGTCGCGCAGTGCCGGGTTGACCGCCTCGAAGCTGCTGTTGAACCGGATGTTGTGCACGCGGCCCTTGGCGATCCACTCTGCGACCGGATTGGCCGGGCGAGATGAGACCCGCGGCACGTCCGTCGGCGCCGGGAAGGACAGCGCGGGATCTTGCGCCGTGGCCAATTCCGCGTAGAAGCGCAAGTGGTCGCCTTCGGCCCGCGATTCGGCCCGGCGCAGCGCAGCGCTGACCACCGTCGGCACCATGGTGGCACTCAGCAGCGAGGCGATCGCGGTGCGCAGCGCGATGTCGGCGACGGCCGATGAATCGACGATCAATCGCTGCCGAAGCGTCAGGTCGACGCGGCGGGGCAGTCCACCGGCGCTGGCGTCGGCACCGGCAACGTCGGGAAATGGGATGGGCGGATCGACGGGAGCGGCGTCGGAGTCCCGCGAACTGAACACTTCCGCATGGTAGCCGTCAGGCCAAGCGATAGACCGTCGATCCGCCGATGATCGTGCCGGGATAGTTCGCGGCTACCCAGTCGGCGATCTCGCGGGTACGCGACGCGGTATGCATTGTGCTGCGGATGACCTCGCCGTGGATGGCCGCTGAATTCGGCCCGCGGCCTGCCTCGACGTAGTACGAGATCTTGCCCGCATGCACATCGTCGATGAACTGCTGCAGCGTCGGCACCGGGTCACCGCTCCAGCCGCCCACGGCCATCACCGATGTACCGGAAGCGATTTCGAGGGCGGCCGCTGACTGCGATCCGCTCGTCGCCGCCGACCACGGCGTGTGCGTCGCGGCCAGCAGACCGGCCAGTTCGGCTTTGGTGGCTTCGTCGTTCAGCCAGACACCGGTCACCTTCGAGGACCGGATCGCGGTGGGTATTGTCCCGTGATGCGGCGTCGCCGCGGTCGCGATGGAAAACGCTGTGGTGCCTGCCAGCCCGGCCAAGCACCCGGCTACCAGCGCGACCACCGGTGGGCGGGGCCACAAGACACCGACGGCGCTCACCGCGCCCAGTCCGGCGACCAGCCACGCCAGGCCAAAGGCGTTGCTGTGCAGCAGGATCGCTGACCGAACCGCGGCCAGAACGATCATCGCGGCCAGCGCGCAACGGCCATCCCAGCGCGACCTCCGCCGCCACGCCCACACCGCGCCGATTCCCACCAGCGCGGCAATCGCGGGAGCGAGGGCGACGGTGTAGTAAGGGTGGACCATTCCTCCCATGAAGCTGAACACCACACCGGTCATCACCAACCATGTGCCCCAGGCCAGCAACGCGCACAACTCGCCGCGGCTCAACGCCCGTCGCGCGGCCAGATACACCCCGAACGCGACGACGAACATCGCCGCCAGGCTCAGCCACGAAATCTCGTTGGACATCTCGCCGGTGAACAACCGATGCAGGCCGGTGCGCCCGCCGAGGATGGGCAGGCTCGAACCGCCCCAATCACCGAGCGGCTTTTCTTTCCGATGGCGGCCAAGGAGGCGGTTGATTCCGTTGTAGCCCAACGCCAGATCGAGCACCGTGTTGTCCGTCGATCCGCCGATGTACGGCCGCGCGCTCGCAGGCGTCAGCTGCACCGCCAGCACCCACCAGCCGGCCGATGCGATCAGCGCGGCCACCGCCCCGAGCAGATGAAGCACACGCTTGGGGAACGACGTCGGCGCAACAACCAGGTAGGCAAGACCGAAGCCGGGCAGTACCAGGAAGCCCTGCAGCATCTTGGTGAGAAACGCTGCGCCCATTACGACGCCGACGAGCAGTAGCCACCGCCACGATGCCGCCGACGCCGCGCGCATCAGGCAGTAGGCGGCCACCGTCAGCAAGAGCACCAGCAGGGCGTCGGGATTGTTGAAGCGGAACATCAACGCCGCCGCGGGCGTGACCGCCAGCACCGCACCGGCCAGCAGTCCCGCAGCCGCACCGTGGTTGGGGTCGGTGAAGGCGCGGCGCACCGCGCAGTAGAGCACAGCGACTGCGGCCACGCCCATCAGCGCCTGCGGCGCCATGACCGACCAACTGTTCACGCCGAACAAGCGCACCGACAGTCCGGTCACCCACAGCGAGGCGGGGGGCTTGTCGACGGTGATGAAGTTCTGCGCGTCCAGCGACCCGAAGAACCAGGCCGACCAGCTCTGCGAGCCTGCCTGCGCGGCCGCGGCGTAGAAGGTGTTGCCGTACCCGCTGGCCGACAGGTTCCACAGGTACAGGACAGCCGTTGCCGCCAGTAGCGCGGCCAAGGCCCACCGCGGCCGGCGGTCGGTGCGCACTGCCGTCTCTGTGGCGACTGGTCTGTCGTCGAGGGCAGTCACGATCCATACCGTGCCGGTGCTGACCAGCCGCAGGCCTGTGCCGCTCCTGCGAACCAGCTGTGAGTTCCGTGGGTGCGACACTGGCTGTCATGTGGAATCCCGACGTCTACCTGGCCTTTGCCGACCATCGCGGTCGCCCGTTCTTCGACCTGCTTTCGCGAGTGGGCGCTGAGGCCCCGCGCCGGGTGGTCGACCTCGGCTGCGGGCCCGGCAATCTCACCGTCACCCTCGCGCAGCGCTGGCCCAATGCCGTCGTCGAGGCGTGGGACAGCTCACAGGAGATGGTAGACGCGGCCCGCGAACGCGGTGTCGACGCTCAAGTCGGCGACGTGCGCACATGGACACCGCAGCCCGACACAGATGTCGTGGTGACCAATGCCACGCTGCAGTGGGTGCCCGAACACGCCGAGCTGCTCGTGCGGTGGGCCGGCCAGCTCACCGCCGGATCGTGGATGGCGATGCAGGTGCCTGGAAACTTCGACGCGCCGTCGCATCGGGCCGTCCGCGACCTCGCCCGACGCGACCAGTGGTCGGAGCCGTTGCGGGACTTCCCATTTCGTGAGGGGCAGGTCGACTCCCCGTCGGGATATGCGGAGCTCCTCAGCGACGTCGGCTGCACCGTCGACGCATGGGAGACCACCTATATCCACGAACTGAGCGGTGAACATCCGGTGCTGGAGTGGATCACCGGCACCGCACTGACACCGGTGAAGAGCCGGCTCACCGAACAGCAGTGGCAGCAGTTTCGGCAAGAGCTGATCCCGATGCTCGACGCGGCCTATCCGGTGCGCGCCGATGGCAAGACGCTCTTCCCGTTCCGCCGGATCTTCGTTGTGGCTCAAGTTGGTTGACGTTGCGTCACGTCGGGAGTCCCTCCCTTTCGGACTCCGCGCGGTAGCGGTCGACCCATTCGTCGGAGCGTTGATCGGCCTGACGTTCGAGCACAGGGGCGGGCGCGAGCCGCGGGTCCTGCCCCAACGCCTCGAGGACAGTGGCGACGTATTGGGTGAGGTTGCGCCAGAGAACGGGGTACGCGATTTCGATCGGTTCGACGTTCTCCTCATCGAACCACGTCCGCCAGCCCTCCTCCTGTTCGCGCATCAACGTGACGACATGGGCGATCGCCGCGGCGTGATACTCGGCGCGGGAGTCTCGGGCCGGATCCGGTCGTCCGCGCCAGACGCGGGTCTGCACCGCGCGCCAGAACGAAACCGCTTGGGAGACAACGTCGGGTCGGTAGACGTGCACGAGAACCGGATCACTACCGATGACGTCGCGGATTGCCGCCAGCAATCTGTCCCCGGAGCGGTCGGGCAGACCTGCGGCGCGCTGCAGCAGCAGCGGTGTCTGGTTCCACATCAGCTTGCCGCCCCAGATGCCGTTGGGGGTGCGGCCAACGGTGCGGATGTAGTCACGCCATATCTCTGGCGGTGCCAGGTCCGGCTTGCCTTCGTCGAGCGGATCCAGCAGCCGGAGGATCGACTCATCCTCCACGCCTTCGAACCATTGCCTCGGCTGCGGCGATTGGCTTGTCGTCGGCAGGTACTGGAAGAATTCACCGGGTTCGCCCGCCACACCCGTGGCCCGTAGTGATTCGACGAGCAGCGTGCTGCCACTGCGCTGCGAAGCGAGCACCAGATATGCCGTCGCGTGGGCTGTCATGGGCCAGAGCCTAACCGCAATCAATTCGCTTGACACGGGCGAACATTGCGATCACCGTGAGCGAATCTATTGCGCCGAACTGGGTTCGTCTTCGATGCCTCGCTCTGAGGCGATCGCCGACCGGCTGGTGATCTGTGGACCGTGAATACGTAGGTAGGTTTCGGTGTAGCGCTCTGCGATTCGGGTGCCTGCGAAATCGGACGGGATGACGTCGTTGGTCTTCTGGCGCCAGTCGTGGAGGAGCAAGGCCAGGTCGTTGGCGATCGCTTCGGCCTTGTCGGTGACGTCAGGTCCCAGCAGGTTGTACGACTCCGTCGGATCCTCGACAAGGTCGTACAGTTCGCGCGCTGGTCGCTGTTCGTGCAGGAGTGGCGCCAGGGTGCGGCCTGGTGCGCTCTCGGCGATATCCCACGGCAGATCGAGTAGCGGCCGAGACGCGTAGTTCTCGATGTAGCTGTATTCCTTCGTTCGGATGGCGCGGATCGGATCGAACGAGTCGTGATACGTCTTCGTCGTGTAGACCTCGGTGCGCACCGGCTTGACGTCTTGGGGTGACGTTCGCAGATTGCCCGCATGCGACATGCCGTCCACATCGGCGGGAATGTCGAGGCCCAGAAACTCGAGGAGGGTCGGCACCAGGTCGACACCGCTGAACAGTTCGTCGTAGACCTGGGGCTCGATGCGGGTGGTCCGCGGCGGCCGCACGATCATCGCGATTCCGGTGCCGGCGTCGTACAGCGTCGACTTGGCGCGCGGCAGCGCCGGACCATGGTCAGTCATGAAGACCACCCAGGTCGATTGGTCAAGGCCCGTTTGGTCCAGCCTGTCGAGCAGCCGGCCGACCGCGGCGTCGGCGACCGAGATCGACCCGTAGAACTCGGCCAGGTCCTGCCGGATGTCGGTGGTGTCGGGCAGATAGTCGGGCACAACGACGTCATCGGCGTCGGCGGGCTGGTAGCGGTCGCGCGGATAGGGCCGGTGCGTTTCGAAAAACCCCGCGGTGAGCAGGAACGGCTGCTGGGGAGGGTCGGTGAGCCAGTGGGCGGCGTGTTCGATGACGTATTCGCAGTAGGAGTTCGACACGTCGAATTCCTGGAAGCCCAGCTTCGACGGGTATGATGTCTCGTGCTGCATTCCGAATAGCGCTGTATACCAACCTGATTCGGAGAGAATGTGTGACAGTGTTCGGACGTCGGCGCGGTACTCCCAGCCGTGATGTGCCAGGCCAACCAGGCCGTTGTTCTGCGGGTAGCGGCCGGTGAACAAGGAGCCGCGCGACGGCGAGCACAGCGGGGCTGTGGCGTGCGCGCGGGTGAACAGGATGCCCTCCCCGGCGAGCCGATCCAGCCGCGGGCTGGAGACATCGGTGTGGCCGTACGCGCCGAGGTAGCGGCCGAGGTCGTGCCAATGCACGAGCAGCACGTTGTCGCGTTGCTCGGTCACTGTCTGTCCTTCCTGCCCCGTCGGTACACCGAACAGGGTGCGCAGTTCATTCGGCAACCCTTTGGCTCACCGAGAGCAACTTATCCGCAGATCGAAATTCGTCCACAGGCGGGACCGGTGACCTCGCCTGTTGCCTCGTGTCAACATGCGCGCGAAGGCGGATTCGTTGCCTCATGTGAACGTGCGCCCTTGGGAACTTGGGCTTTGGTGGTGGGTCCAGCCTTGCTGGTGGTCATTGTGAGGAGCTGAGCGGTCAGGGCTTGGATCTGGCGCTGGGTGGCGGCGGGATTGATCAGGGAGTAGGTCCGGGTCAGCGCCACTATGCGCTCCACGGCCATGGTTGGGTGATCGATCGCGCGGTCGAACGGGGTGGCGGCGATGTCGTGTTTCTTGGACACCTTGGCGCCGTCACGGACCTTGGATATCAGTTTCTGCTGCGGGTAGAAGTAGTTGGTCAGCTTGGACTGCAGCTGCCAGATCTCGTTGAGTAACAACAGCTCTGCGGCGGTGTCGTAGCGGTGGTAGCCGACCACGGTGCGGACCACCGCCCAGTTCTTCTGCTCGACGTGACAGCCGTCGTTCTTGTTGGCCTGCCGCGCCCGGGTGAAGGTGATCTGGTGCCTTTGGCACCAGTGCAACAAGTGGACGTTGATGAATTCTGATCCGTTGTCAGAGTCCACGCCCAGGATCGGGAACGGCATCTTGTCGGCGATGTCATTCAGTGCGGCCAGGACGCATTTGGCGGTCTGGTCGGGCACTGAGCGGTTCTCGGTCCAGCCGGTGGCGATATCGGTGACCGTCAGCGTAAACGCATGGGGTCCAGCCGGGTTGCCGCCGTCGTGGCAGACCAGGTCGATCTCGACGAACCCGGGTCGGGCGTCGTTCCAGTCGGCCCAGGTGCGCACCGGGATCTGACTTTTGAGCAGCGATCCCGGCTTGGTGGAGGCACGTCCCTTGAATTGATAGTTGGCTCGCTCACCGGCCAGGCGGCGATCGATGGTGGCCGCCGACATCGACACCAACAGTTCCGCGGTGTCCTCAATCAATGACCAGCTCCCCGAAAAGGCGCAACACCGCCACCAGCTCGTCCAGCATCGGCGCCAGCCTCTTACCGGCCGGCATTCCCAGCACCGCCCAGCACACCGTCAGTGCGGCAATGACATCCGGTCGGTACCTCGGTGGCCGCGGACTTCTCGGTGATACCAATTTGGGCTGCAACGCCGTCGTGAGCGCCTTGCGGGCATGGTTGCGGTGCCAGCCCGTGATGGCGCACAACTCATCGAGAATGATGCCCTTCGTCCGTTTGTCGGCCACCGAGTAGCGGATCGCGGTCGTCTCGGTCACTGCCCTGCGCTCGGCCAATGTCAACCCCATCAATTGGGCCTACTGAGGTCATCGCTGACCGATCAGGTAGGCGCGCCGCACGCGCGCATTCTGAGTGAGGCAACGAAGGGGCCTTTCGCGCGCATTTCCGACGAGTCAACGCGGGGCGGTGGGATCATGCCCGCGCCGCTGCTGGCGGCCAAGCTGGCCGATACCGCGACGATCCGGCCGGTAATCCATCCAGGCGATAGCCCGCCGGAGCCACGGTATGTGCCGTCGCCAGCGTTGGCCCGATTTGTGCGGTGCTGGGATCTGACCTGCCGCTTCCCCGGATGCGATCAGCCAGCCGACCATTGCGACATCGACCACACGATCGCCTATCCGGTCGGGCCGACGTGTGCATCGAATCTGAAGTGTTTGTGTCGAAAACACCGGGTGCGTAAGCGCTTACGGCAGGCGAAATCAGTTTCGCCGCAACCCACCGCTACGGAGACGCGACGGCAAAGAGATGCCACTCGCCGGGCACACCCTTGAGCTCGTGAGCGCCGCGGTCTTCGAACTCGAGCCCTGACCCGATCACCAGGTCGCGCAGCGTGCTCGACACGATCACGTCGTTCGGCCCAGCCAGTGCGGACACGCGCGCCCCGATATGCACCGCGATCCCACCGATGTCATCACCTCGGACCTCGCACTCGCCGGTGTGCAACCCGGCGCGCACCTGGATGCCAAGCGACCGCACCGCGTCGCGGATCGCCATCGCGCAGCGGATCGCCCGCTGAGGGCCGTCGAACATCGCCAGGAAACCGTCGCCCGCTGTGCTCACCTCGCGGCCTCGAAAGCGAGCGAGCTGTGCTCGGACGACGGCGTCGTGCGCATCGAGCAAGGCATGCCAGTCACGGTCGCCGATCTCCGCTGCCCGGCGCGTCGAGTCCACGATGTCGGTGAAGAGCACCGTGGCGAGCACCCGATCATCGGCCACCTCTGCCTGGTGCCCGGTGAGGAACTCGGCGATCTCCTGGAACGACGGGCGCCATGGCTCAACCCAGTGGAACATGTTCCGGCCCGGGAGCTCGACGTACTTCGCGCCCGATATGTGGTTAGCGATGTATCTGCCCCCCTCGGGCAGGATGATCGGGTCCTCGGTGTGATGGACGACGAGGGTTGGCACGCGGACTGCGGGAAGCAGTGCCCGCACGTCCAATTCGAGCACCAGCGGCATCATGAGAGCTACAGTCGCGGGGCTGGCCGCCAGGCGTTCGTGTCGGGCCCACGTTGCCCGGATCTCCTCGTTCCACGGCATGTCCGGATTGACTACATGTTGAATCTCGCCGGTGCCCCACATATCGACCACAGCGGCGCTCCATTCCTCGCTATCGAACCCGGAGGCGCTCAACGCACTGATGCCCTTCGGATCGGCGCCCTGAACCACGACCAGCGCAGTTGTGCGAGACGGATGTGTGGCGGCGAACAGCCCCGCTGTCGGGAGCGCGCCGGCAGGGACGAGGAGCGACGCTTCGCGACTTCCCAGATCGTCGAGCACCGCGGTGATGCTGTCGGCCCATTGCTCCAAGTTCGGCATCGCGCCCGATGTGACCGGATCAGACGCACCCGTGCCCGGCTGGTCGAAGAAGATGAGCCGCCCGAGCGATGTCATCGCCTCGATCCACCCTTGAATGGAAGGTAGCTCCGGAAAGACGTCGCAGCACGTGAACCAGTTCGGGACGACCACGATGTCGCGGGGGCCTTCACGTGAGGCGCGATAGGCGACGCGCAAGTCCCCGTTCAGCGCATAGCGCGTCTCCGAGAACATTGCGGAAGTGTAAGCCGACCAACAGGTCGAGTTCGGTCGCATGCGACCGAGCTGGAACAAAGTGTTCTTCGCGTATTCGGTGTCACCACCTACCATGGAGACATGGCTGGAGAGAACAAGAACGATCCTCGTGGCCCCAACAAGGCAGAACCGCAAACCAAGGCCAAGCCCGCGCCGAGCGGGGTGCCCGGCTCAAAAAAGAAGAAGAAGTAGTTCCGCCCCTGCAATAGTTTGGCCGTAGCATACGGTGCTCGCCCCTGGGGCTTCGACGACGATCCCCAGCATGGTGGAGTCGGGGTCGGCGGCGCGGGTGCCGGAGTGGATCAACGGCAACGGCTCCTCCTTGGAGTGTTCTTCGCGTATTCGCTGCCAGCTGGTGCGCAAGAGCTACACGACGGCGAAGAGCCGCCATTCGCCGGGCACGCCCTTGAGCTCGTGCACGCCGCGGTCTTCGAACTCGATTCCCGAACCGATCAGCAGGTCGCGCAGCGTGCTCGACATCAGCACATCGTTCGGCCCGGGCCGCCGTACGCTTAGCGGGTGGAAGAGGCAACCAAAGCCGACATCCTCGCGGCGCTAGATGACAGTGGGAAGCGGTTCGTCTCGATGGTCCGGGGGCTCGATCCGGATCGCGCCGCGCGACCGGTGCCTGGGCTCGCCTGGACGTCCGTGGAGACTGCGGCGCACGTTGTAACCGTGCTCGGCAGGCTGCTTGGCGATCGTCGACGCGCCGCGACAAACGAGGGGGTTGCCGAGCTGAATGCGACCTGCCTCTCGGAGTACACCGACCGAGATATCAGCGATATCGCCGACCGGCTCGAGGCAAATCTGCGTACGGTGATCGACCACGTCTACTCCAAAGTCGACTTCGACCGTCTGTATCCCTTCCACGGTGGATCAACGATCTCTGCCGGTGATGGGGCTCGATGGATCTTGTGCGAGCTGCTCGTCCACGGCTACGACATCGCCAATGCAACCGGAAACGAGTGGGGGATACCGGCCGCGGAGGCATCCATCGCGATTCGTGGCCCTGCTGAGTCGATCAATCGGCTGGTTGAGAGCAAGACCTCTACCCGACATCGGGTGTGTCTTGGGAAAGACGACACTGTCGAATTCGTCGTATCCTCGGGACCCCTGCCTGCCGGTGACGAGCCGATCGACGCGGAACCCGACGAGTTGCTCCTAGCTTTCTTCGGAAGGATTGAAGTGTCCGATCCGCGTTTGGCGGTGGTTCTCGCTGATCTGCCGCCCCTCTAAGTAGCTCGGGGCCGCGCGGACCTCTTCGGGATTGACGTGGTTAAAGCGTTCTTCAGCAAGTCGCTGCCACCACCTGCTCAAAACATTTTGCGGTTGGTTGGATCGACAATTACCCGACGGCATGGTCATCTGGACCGCACCCAGCGGGCAGACCTACACCACGCATCCGGGTAGTCGGCTGCTGTTTCCGACGCTGTGCAAGCCCACCGCACCCGTCAGCGCACCGGCGGTCGTCGCCGTCGAACCCAACCGCGGGCTGATGATGCCGCACCGCAACAACACCCGCGCCCAAGACCGCACCAAACACATCAAAGCCGAACGCAAACTCAACGATGCCTCCGTCGCCGAACGCAACAAACCCCCACCCTTCTAACGGCTTTCGCAGAATTACGGGTGGTATGGAACGCCGACCGCGCGAAACACGTACTCGGGCGGTACATCGAAGGCCAGAGATCGACGGGGCAGCCGCATCAGGACATCCTCGGGGATTGGGTCCTTGTAATGCAGCGAGAGATGCCCCGTGCAGCGGGTGTCGACCTCGGCGACGTTGACGTCGAGCATGAGACCGGTCGCGGAGAGCTCGGCCTTGACGGCGCCCTCCTGCGGTGCGTCCCAGCGCTGATCAATGGTGCTGCCCGCCAACTTCGGCACCGACGACAACGTCCCGAGCGCCCGCTGATTGGTCAGCACCAGCGAGCCCACGTAACTCGAGATGCTGCCCGCCGACCGCATGCCGGGCACCCGACCGGTGAATCGGCGTGTGATCGGAACGTATTCGGCCAGGTGAATGATGCCCTCGGCCTGGACTTCGGCGCGCAACTCATCGGGCAGCTTGCCGATCCCTAGCAGTTTGCGCAGAAACACCGCCATGTGCAGACACCCTAACGCCACCTCGCAGCCTCGAGGCGAATACAGGTGGTACAGCTAGTGGGATGGCACCGCAGAAGAGCTGGCTCATCGTGTCGGCAGCCTTGACCGTCGCGGTGTACGCGCTGATGTGGATCGGCTATGCGTCGCAGTGGAACTGGCTGACGACCATTGACTCGTCCTGGCTGGACATCGGGCATCGATACGGCGTTGCGAATCCAGGCTGGGTGACCGCCTGGAATGTGTTCTGCACGGTGCTCGGACCGACTGCCTTTCGCCTGCTGACCTTGGTTGTGATCATCTTTTCGCTGGTGCGACGCAATCTTCGCGTCGCATTCTTTCTCGTGATCAGCGTCGAGCTGACCGGGCTCATCACCGAAATCGCCAAGTACGCGGCCAACCGTCCGCGCCCAGTCACCGCGCTGGTCTCCGCACCTTCCACCTCGTTTCCTTCCGGACATGCCCTGGGCGTGATGGTCGGCGTGCTGGCGCTGCTGACCGTCGTTCTTCCCGTCATGCGCCGCCCGCTGCGGGCCTGGCTCGTCGCGTTCGGTTCATTGATCGTCATTGCGATCGGCATCGGCCGCGTGGTGCTCAACGTGCACTATCCATCCGATGTGGTCGCCGGATGGGCACTCGGCTACGCGTATTTCGTCGTCTGCCTGCTGATGGTCCCGCCGTCGCGGCCCGTCACGGAATCGGACGAAACACCGGCAGCGCTCGGTACCGCGCGCTGAAGCTGGCCGTCGTGACCTCAGTCCCGACCTCCCCGTCATGCGCCAGCAGGGTCGGCCCGTCCACCGCCGTAAAGGTGAACTCCGGCACCCGCAGCTCGTGATACAGCGGGCTGCGCTCGAGGCGTCCCAGCGCGAGCGCCGCCAGAATCCGCACCCTGCTCAACCGTCGGCCAGTCTCCAGAATCCGCACATCGAGCAGGCCGTCGTCGATTCGAGTCCGCCGCGACGGTGCGAATCCCGACGGTAGATAGGTCGAATTGCCGATAAAGAACAGCGAGGTCTGCAGTGTCTTGTTGTCGTAGGTGATGCGCACCGGCTCATCGCGCCGCAGCGTGTGCAGCATCGCGTACAGACCCGCCAGCGGCTTGCCGATCCTGTGCTCGAGCCTCTCGCGGGTCTGCACAAAGGCCGGGTATGCACCGATGCTCGCGGTGTTGATCACCATGTGGCCCTCGTTGAGGCACACCACGTCGACGCATGCGACGCTGCCACTCCGGATCGTGTCGACAGTCTTGCCGACACTGTCGCAGCCGATGTCCTTCGCGAAATGGTTGAACGTGCCGCCCGGGAAGACCGCCAGCGGTAGACCGGCTTCCAACGCCGCGGCGGCTGCGCAGGACACCGTCCCGTCACCGCCGCCGACTGCGAGCACTTCCGCCCGCTTGGCCGCCTCGCACAGCGCCTCCTCGACATCGTCGTCCTCGCTCAGTTCGACAATCTCGGCCCGCGGCAAGGACTCTCGCACTTCGTCGATGACACGGGCCCCCGTCCCGCCGCCCGACGCCGGGTTGACCACCAGCACCACACCTGCACCGTCGGGGCGTTCGCGAGTATCCACCCGCAGCGGGTCAGCGACCGGAATCTTGGCCACCGTGACCGGCGGAACCAACCGCGCGCCCAGCACCGCGATGCCTGCGCCGATGCCGAACCCGGCGAACACGTCACCGGGATAGTGCGCCCCGGTCGCAACCCGGGACAGGCCCACCAAGCCGGCCAACAGCGCCATCGCCAGACCCAGCGGCGGGTTCTCCAGACCGACGCCGACCGCGAACGCCGCTGCGCTCGCGGAGTGACCGGACGGCAGAGAATTGGACGTCGGAAACCGGCGGCCGCGGCGGGCCAGCGGCACCGTAAGCCTGTTCGGCCTTGCCCGACGCCATACCCGTTTGGCCACCTGATTGGTGAACAGGCTCGTCACAGCCAGGGTGAACACCCCGCGCGCCGCCCCGCGCTGAGCCGACGGGCCCCCGAGCGCCGCGAGCGCCGCCGCGATGACCAACCAGAGCGTCGAGTGGTCCGCGGCCCGGCTGAGCCGGGGCATCGTGGCGTCCAGCAGCGGGCTGGGCGACTCCGCGATCGCCTCGAACACCTCGCGGTCCAAGGTGCCCAGACCCTGGCCGATCTGCCGGATGCCGCGCCGGCGCCCTGGTAAGGGCAGCGATTCCATGACACCTACGTAGCCCGATCTGGCCGTCCTCAATCGTGTCTGAACATTTACTTGACCTTGGCTGTGGCACCGCTGACGATGGACCGGTGCGCAGACTGCTGGCTCTGCTGTTCGCAGCAGCCGTTTATCTGACCGCGGCGCCCGTCGCTCACGCGGACTACACGCCGTGGTTCGCCCCCCAGGTCGGCAATGCCAGCCAGGTGATTTCCGTTGTGGGAGCCGGTGGTTCGTCGGCCAAGGTCGACGTCTTCCAACGCAACGGGGCCGGATGGGAAGCCTTGCGTGCCGGCATCCCCGCCCACGTCGGCGCCAACGGCATGGCCGCCGAGACCCACGACGGCAACATGGCCACCCCGCTGGGCGTCTACACCCTTGACTTCGCGTTCGGCACCGCGCCGAATCCCGGTGGCGGCCTGCAATACGTCCAGGTCGGCTCCGACCACTGGTGGGACGGCGACATGAAGAGCCCGACCTACAACACGATGCAGGTGTGCAAGAAGGCGCAATGCCCGTTCGACACGTCGCCGGACAGCGGCACCGAGAACCTCGACATCCCGCAGTACAAGCACGCCGTCGTGATGGGCGTCAACAAGGCCCGGGTGCCCGGCAACGGCGGCGCGTTCTTCATGCACACCACCGACGGCGGGCCCACCGCAGGGTGTGTCGCGATGGATGACGGCACCCTGGTGGAGGTCATGCGCTGGCTCCAGCCGGGCGCGTTGATCGCCGTCACCCAGTAGCTGTCAAATATTAAGTGCCCGACCGGGTTTCACCTTGAACCCGGTGATGGATTCCGTCGACATGTTCACCTCGTACGTGCGCATGTATCCGGTCGCGCTGATCCGCCAGCCGTCGGGGGTGCGCCGGTAGCGGTCGTTGTAGAACGCCGCGCCGTAGAGCATGAAGTTGTACTCGGGCACGATCACCCGGTCCTGCAGGTACCAGATGCCGGTGGCCTCGTCGCCGTCGACGTCGATCTCGGGGTGGGTCACCCGGTGCTCGGTCAGGACGTTGGCAGGCATCGCCGAGCGCATGAACTCGACCAACGAGTCACGGTCCGTGAAGTGGTGCTCCTTGCCGAGGGAGCTTCCGTAGTCACCGACGATGTCCTCGGTGAGCGTGTCGGCGAACTCGTCCCAGTGCTTGGTGTCAAGAGCGCGCAGGTACCGGTATTTCACTCGCTGGATCTCGTCGATGTCACCCATGGCCGACATTGCAGCACACGGACGAAACCCGATCGCCTCTAGCCCCAGAAGTCGTTGTTGCGGTTGTCGCCATCGCCGTCGCGATGGTGGTCGTCGTGGCAGGTATTCCAATCGAAGTTGAATCCCCACTCCGGGCGCCAGAAGTCGCCCGGGCACCAGTGGTAGCGGGGGACGTAGTAGCGCGCAGGCGCACCGAAGTCGCGGTGGCGATCGTTGCCGTCAATATCGCGGTGGTGGTCGTCGTGGCAGGTGCCGGCATCCCAGTTGTCACCCCATTCGGGATGCCAATCCTGGCCGGGGCACCAGTGGTAGCTCGGGAACTCGCCCACCTGGGCTGCGGCGACGGTTGCCGCTCCTATACCGGCCAACCCCAGTCCCGTCGTCACGATGAATGTCGTTGCTGCACAGCGTGCCAATGTCTTCACGCGTACAACGACATCATCGGATTCTGTGTGCTGGTTAGGTCGTTGCGTACAACCAGCTGGCAATGCGGCCCAAAAAGCGGAGTGTCTAACGGAATTGGTATCGCCCGGCGGCTATCGTGTGGTCCGTTATGAGCGACCCGTTGGGGTTGTCGATCGGGACGACCAACCTGGTCGCGGCACGTGTCGGCAATCAACCCGTAGTCCGGCGTTCGGTGTTGACCCTGTTCGTCCACGCCGCGCCGGAAGTCGGCGTGCCTTCAGCGCGCACCGACGGCACCGTGCTGAGCGGCTTCGTGGAACGGGTCGGCGACCCGGTCCCGCTGGTGGCTGCCGACGGGTCGCCGCACCACGCCGACCAGCTACTGGTCGATGCTCTGCAGGCGATGGTCTACGCCTCCGGCGGCCAGCCGTCGCCGCAGACCGCGATCGCCGTCCCGGCGCACTGGGGAACGTCGACGCTGTGGGCCCTGCGCAACGCGCTGCGCGCCAGCCCGAGCCTCGCACCCAACGGGGTGCCAGTCCGGCTGATTTCCGATTCCGTCGCCTCGCTGACGGCGCTGCACGCCGATCCCGGGCTGAGCCCACACGGTGTGGTGGCGCTGCTCGACTTCGGCGGCGGCGGTACCAGCATCACGCTGGCGGATGCCGCATCGGCGTTCGAGCCGATCGAGGACACCACCCGCTATGCCGAGTTCTCCGGCGACCAGATCGATCAAGCACTGCTGAACCACATCCTGGAGGGCATCACCAACGCCGGTGGCATCGACCCGGCAGGCACCGCGGCGGTCGGTTCGCTCACCCGACTGCGCGAGGAGTGCCGCAACGCCAAGGAGCGACTGTCGGCTGAGACGGTCACCGAACTGATCGCCGAACTGCCCGGATACCGTTCACCCATCCGCGTCACCCGCGCCGAGCTGGAAAGCCTGATCGCGCAGCCGCTTGCGGGCGTACTCGCCGCGCTCGAGAATGCGTTGGAGCGCAACAGGATTAGCTGGTCGAGTATCTCGGCGGTGGTCGCCATCGGCGGTGGTGCCGGCATTCCGTTGATAACCCAGCACCTCTCCGAGCACTCGCGGGCGCCGGTGGTGACGACGCCTCAGCCGGCTCTTGACGCCGCCGTTGGCGCGGCGGTGTTCGCCGCCTTCGGTTCGGACGCCGATGCGAAGACCGGCGTGGCCCCGGTTCTGCCGGTGGATGTTCCTCCCGATCCGGTCGACGCGGCGGGGTCGGCGACGTTTCGGGCGCTGGCCTGGTCCCAGGACGACGACACCGACGACGTCGTGCCCTACACCGGCGATCTGTACGACACGGTGGGGACGGCCGCGCGCCCGTCGGTGCAGTACGTGCCTGCGACTGAGCCGATCGAGGAGCCCCGGAGGACGTGGAATCGGCTGCCGCAGTTGGTGTTCGGGTTGGCCGCCGTGATCGCGGTGGTCGCGGTCGGCGGGGTAGCGGTCGCGCTGACGAGCGCGAGCGACAGCACCAAGGCGACCGAGCCGCCAATCACCGCCACATCGGCCGGACCCACCAGCGTGGCGCCGCCGCCGTCGACCCCACCACCTGTCCAGACCGTCACGGTCACCAGCGAGCCGCCACCGCCACCGCCTCAGCCGCCCACGACGACGGTTCCACCGCCGACGACGACGCACATCACCACCGCGACGACCACGACCACACCCACTACAACCACCGCAACGACGACAACAACGACGACAACCACCACAACGACGACCACGCCGTCGACGGAGACCACCACTACGACGACCACGACGACGCCGGCGATGACCACGACCTACATCAACGTGCCGTTCGTGCCGGTGCCGATTCCGATCCAGGTGCCGCAGACCCAGGCGCCGCAGACGCCGCAGTACCCGTATGGGCAGCCGCAGTACCCATATCAGGCGCCGCAGTACCCATATCAGTATCAGCAGCCTCCGCAGCTGCCCTAGAGGCTAAACGCCCGACGGCACTTCCTCGACATTTCGCGGATGGTGGCAGGCGGCCACATGTTCCGAGGCGCGCTCGACCAAGGCGGGTTCGTCGGTCGTGCAGACCTCGGTGGCCCACGGGCATCGCGTGTGGAAGCTGCAGCCCGGCGGCGGGTCGATCGGGCTCGGTACATCGCCCTGCAGCACCAGCCGCTCGCGTGCGGCGTTACGTTTCGGATCGGGAATGGGCACCGCCGACAGCAGCGCATTCGTGTACGGGTGAATCGGCTTGCGGTACAGGTCCTCGGTGGCCGAATTTTCGACAACCTTGCCCAGATACATCACCGCGACGCGGTCGGATACGTGGCGGACCACGCCGAGATCATGCGCCACGAACAGATACGACAGGCCGAACTCGTCCTGAAGCTCCTTGAGCAGGTTGATGATCTGCGCCTGCACCGACACATCGAGTGCGGAGACCGGTTCATCGGCGACGATCAACTTCGGATGCAGGGCCAGCGCCCTGGCGATACCGATGCGTTGGCGCTGCCCACCGGAGAACTCGTGGGGATAGCGGTTGTAGTGCTCTGTGTTGAGGCCCACCCGCTCGAGTAACTCCTGAACCCGTCGCTTCAACTCGGCGCCCCTGGCCAGCCCGTGCAGCTCCAGCGGATCGCCGACGATCTGGCCGACCCGTTTGCGCGGGTTCAGCGACGCGAACGGGTCCTGGAAGATCATCTGCATTTGACGGCGCAGCGGGCGCAGGTCGCGGCGCGACATGCCAACGAGCTCGTCGCCAAGGAACCGTACCGATCCCGAGGTCGGCTGCGTCAGTTGCAGGATCGCCCGGCACAGAGTCGATTTGCCGCATCCAGATTCGCCGACGAGACCAAGCGTCTCACCGTCGCGCAGGGTCAGGCTGACCCCGTCGACCGCCCGCACGCGGGCGACCTCGTGGTCGATCACGATCCCGGATTTGATCGGAAAGTGCTTAACGAGGTCGGTGACCTCCAGAAGCGGATCGCCCTTGCTCACGGAATCACCTGTGCCCGAAGCGATTTCTTCTCCTCCGGATCAAGCCAGCAGCGGTCGAGGTGGTTGCCGCCCGCCCGGGCTTCCAGTGTGGGCAGCTCGTGGCACTTGTCGAATGCGTGCGGACAGCGAGGAGAGAACCGACAGCCTGATGGCGGCGCCAGCAGTGACGGAGGCTGTCCCGGGATCTGCGCCAGGCGCGTATCGCGCGATTGATCGAGCCGCATCAGCGAGCCAAGCAGTCCCCAGGTGTAAGGGTGCTGCGGGTCGTAGAAGATCTCGTCGAGCGTCGCATTCTCGACGATCTGGCCTGCATACATGACGACGACGCGGTCGGCGATCTCGGCGACCACCCCGAGGTCGTGGGTGATCAGGATGACGGCCAGGTCGCGGTCGCGGTTGAGTTGATCAAGCAGGCGCAGGATCTGGGCCTGCACCGTGACGTCGAGCGCGGTGGTCGGCTCGTCGGCGATCAGCACGTCCGGCTCAAGGGCGAGCGCCATCGCGATCATCACGCGCTGACGCATCCCGCCGGAGAACTCGTGCGGATAGTGGCGCACCCGGCGCTCGGGATTGGGGATGCCCACCGAACGCAACAGCTCGATCGCCTGGTCGTCGGCCTCGCGCTTTGAAACGTCACGATGCGCGCGGATCATCTCGGTGATCTGAGCGCCGACGCGATACACGGGGTTCAGCGAACACATCGGGTCCTGGAACACCATCGCGATCTGTTCGCCGCGGACGTTGCGCAGCTGGTCGTCGTCCAGTCCGTTGAGCTCGCGGCCACGGTAGGTGACCGACCCGGTGATCCTCGCGTTGGGAGCCCTGGTCAGCCCGGTGATCGTCTGTGCGGTAACGCTTTTGCCCGAGCCGGACTCGCCGACGATGGCCAGCACCTCGCCCGCTTGCAGCTGGAACGAGACACCACCGACCGCCTGCACGACACCGTCTTCGGTGGCGAAGCTGACCTTCAGGTCGTCGACTGTGAGGATAGTGCTCATGCGCCGACCTCGCAGGCTCCGTCGGCGCATTCTGTACCGATGATTCGCTCGCAAGCTTCGCTCATGCCGGCGCCGCCTCTCCGAGCCGGATGCGCGGATCCAGCATGGCATAGCCGATGTCGACGATGGTGTTGAACAGCACGATGAAGAACGCCCCGAACAGCGTCACCCCGATCAGCGGCGGCAGATCCAGGCTGCGGATCGCCTCGCCGGCATAGAGCCCAACTCCGTTGAGGTTGTAGACCGTTTCGGTGAGGATCGCGCCGCCACCAACCACCATCCCGAAGTCGAGGCCGAACAGCGTGATAACCGGAATCATCGAGTTGCGAAGCACGTGGCGGATGCGCACCTGACGTTCGGAGAGACCCTTGGCCCGCGCGGTGCGGACATAGTCCTCGTTCATCGCGTCGAGCATGTTTGAGCGCAGCATTCGGCTGTAGAACCCGACGTAGAGCACCGCCAGCGTGAACCACGGCAGTATCAGGTGATACGCCCAACCCAGCGGGTCTTCCGTCAGCGGCACGTAGCTGCCCGTCGGGAACAGCTGGATCTTAAAGGTGAAGAAGTACAGCAGGATCGCCGCCAGCCAGAAGACCGGCATCGAAATCCCGACCAGCGAAAGGATTGTCAGCGCGCGGTCGGTGAACTTGCCCGCATGCACGGCACTCATGTATCCGAACAGGACCGCCAGCGCCATCCATATCACTGCCGCCCCGATGCATAGCGAGAACGTGGCGGGCACGCCATCCCAGATCTGCTGGACGACGTTGCGGTCCTTCGCATAGGACATCAACTGGCCGGTGAAGATCTGCCTCATCATCGTCAGGTACTGGATCGGCAGCGGTTGATCCAGCCCCAGATCCGCACTGACCCGGGCGATCAGCGCCGGATCGGCGTTCTTGCCCGCGATTCGTGCCGCGGGGTCCGAATTCGGGATGACGTTGAAGATCAGGAACACGATTACCGAGATCGCGAACAACACTGCGACCATGCCGAGGAGGCGGCGGGCGATGAATTGGGCCATTAGTGCTCTAGCCGAATCTTCGCCCGCGGGTCAAGGGCGTCGCGCAGGCCGTCACCGAATACGTTCAGGGATAGCACGGTGGCGATGATCATCAGTCCGGGCACGATCGTCAGATGTGGTGCCGTATAGATCATTTCGTAGCCGTCGGCGATCATTGTGCCCCAGGAGGCATTGGGTGGGCGCACGCCGGCACCGAGGAACGACAGCGCCGACTCGAGCAGCATGTTGTTGGCGATGTTGAGCGTGAAGAACACGATGATCGTCGAGATGATGTTCGGAAGCAGCTCGGAGAACATGATTCGCAACGGACCCTTGCCCTGCGCGACGGCGGCCTCAATGAACTCCTTCTCCCGCAGCGCCAGAATCTCACCCCTGATCGGCCTTGCCATGTAAGGCACGTAGACGAGGCCGATGATCAGGATCGGGATCCAGATCGAGTCGCCTGCGATCGCGAGGGGGCCGAGCTTGAGGCCGCCGATGGCCAGCGTGGTGCCCAACGCGATGCCGAGGAGCAGAACGGGAAACGCCCAGATCACATCCATTATCCGAGACAAAACGGAGTCGATCCAGCCGCGGTAGTAGCCGGCGAGCAGACCGACGATCACCGACAGCACCGTAGTGACGGCGGCGGCCGCAAGGCCGATGTAGATCGACGTCCGGCCGCCGTACATGAGCCGGACCATTACGTCGCGACCGTTCTGGTCCGCGCCGAGCAGGAACTGTCCGTGCAACCCGGGCCCGATAGGTGAGCCGTCGGTTGCCACGACATTCGTCGGCTCGCCGTTGATCACCACCTTCTCGGTGATGTGGTTCGCGTTCGGCCCGGTGTGTGCGACGTGTTCGGCCCACAGCGGCGCAGCAAGGCAGAAGAGCACAATCAGTACGAACAGGACGCCGCAGGCCAGCGCAACCTTGTTGCGCCGCAGCCGAAGCCAAGCCAGATACCACGGGCTACGGCCCTGGATCTGCGATGCGGGCACACCGGTGGGAAGTGGCGGGTCTCCGGGTACCTCCAGTTCGCCGATCGGGGCGACCATGAATGACTACTTGACCGCGAACGACGTGTAGTCCTGCTTGAACAGCAGATGTTGATAGGACTTGTCGAAGTCCATGCGTTCGGACAGGAACGTGGTGTACTGCTCGTTGCCGTAGGGCGCCCAGACGGCCTGCTCCATGTAGGCCTTGTCCAGGGCTGCGTACTGCTCCTCGACCCCTCCGTCGCCGATCAGCTTCGTCAGCAATTCGTCCTGCTTGGCGTTGTTCGCGGGGATGTTCACCCGGGAGTAATTGTTGCCGTTGGTCGGCAGGATGCTGTCGCCGTGCAGCAGTGGGCGGAAGAAGTCGTCCGGATGCGGGAAATCCTGGAACCAGTCGCCGAAACCGGTGTCGAGATCCGGCGTCGACTGGTTGCCGATCGTCGTCCAGTACACGTCGCCCGCGATCACCTTGAGCGTCGCGTTGAAGCCCAACTGCGTGAGCAGGTCGTGGTAGTACTCACCGATCCGCTTGCGGTCCGGTTCGTCGTCGGTCCACACCGTGATGTTCTTGTCTGCCGGATTGGCCTCGGCGATAAGCTGTTTCGCCTTGTTCATGTCGGGTCCCTGGAACAGCTTGTACTCCTGGTAGCCCGGCATGCCCGGCGGCAGGATCTGCTGCGTCGGGTGCAGTCGGCCGCCGAAGATCCGGTTCAGCGCCTCGGGATCGACGGCATAGTTGATCGCCTGGCGGACCTTGAGGTCGTTGAAGGGGGCCGTCTGGGTGTTCATCCAGAAGTAGTAGGTGTTGATCGACTCCTCAAGGCGGAAACGGTTGCCGTAGCGGGTCTTCACCTCCTGCAGACGGTCGGACGCGACCGGGTCGGCCATGAAATCGGCCTTGTTCTGCTCGATGTCGGTCACCTGGGCGCTGGTGTTCTTGTTCTCCGTGACGGTGATCTTGTCCACGGTTGCGTCGGCCACTTCGTCGGCTCCCGCATCCTTGACCGTCTTGAAGTTCGGGTTGCGCTCCATCGTCAGGGTGCGCGGCGCCTCCACCTTACTGATCATGAACGGGCCGCTCGACGGCGGCGGGTTGTTGGTGGCGTCCTTGTCCAGCGGGGTGCTCGGCGGCACCGGCGCGGCGAACATCAGCCCGAGCACATTCTCGAACGTGCCGTTCGGCTCGGTCAGTTCGATGGTGATGTCACCGGTGTTGTCGTCGGTCTTGATGCCGCTGATCGTCTGCGCCTTGCCGTCGGCGTAGTCCTTGGCCCCGACGATGACGTCGAAGAACACCGAGCCGCCGGAGTCGGCCTTGAACAACCGCTGGATCCCATACGTGAAATCGGATGCCTTGATGGGCGTCCCGTCCGAGTACTTCATGTTCGGCCGGAGCTTGAGCTTGTATGTCTTGCCGTCGGGCGAGATGTCGGGCATCTTCTCCGCCAGCGCGGGCACCACCTGGGTGCCTTCCTTGCCCTTGGCGTGCTTGTACGTCAGCAACGGGGTGTAGACGTTCCAGAGCACCTCCCACCCCTCGACCGTGTAGGAGAGCTGCGGGTCGACGTAGTCGGGGAAGGAGGTCAGCGCGACGTTGATGTCGCCGCCCCCGCCGCCACCGCCACCGCCTCCGCCCTTGTCACTGCCGCAGGCCGCCACGCCGAACGCTGCCAGTGGGATGATGCAGGCGATGGCTAGCACTTGGCGGACCTTGCTCAGTGTGTTCATCTCGCTCCCTGGGGCTCGCATGTGGGTTGACTCGTCTAAAGCTGTACGCCTGTGAGTCGCGTTGGTTTGCATCTTTGAGGAAAAATTCCGATCGGCAACTCGAGGCGCCAATCCGCCAGGCGGCCAGATCGATTCGCAAAAGTTTGCCTCTGGCTCTAAGTTGCGTCGGCATTAGATAGCGTGGTGTGGGTGCGGGCGGCAACATCAGTGTCGAGAGAAATTGCCGCGCAGTCTGGTTCCGCTGAGGAATTGTTTGCCCGGACCGTTAGCTCGCCACCCGGGGTGTGTGGATATTCCTGTCCAGATGGCGAATCGCCGAACAGACCTAGACCAGCCGCACCCGAGCGCGTCGGCGCGGTCGCCGAAGACCATCCCTGTACTCGGCGAAGCAGCTACCCTTAGCCGCGGCCCACCTATCGAGCAGAAAAATTTCGCTGCCGTCAATTTCAGCAAATTTGCGGAGAGCACTAATTCGGACAGCACTAATTAACTATGGCATGATCGAAGTCACAACGCACTCCGTCTGTCAGACTGGTCCAGGGTCGAGAATCAGCTGGTAGCAGGTCACCAGAATGGAAGTTGATATGGAATCACAACGTATTGTCCGCCGCCTCTCGGCCGTTGCCGGCGGTCTCGCAATCTTGGCGATGGTCGGTTTGTCCGCATCTTGCGCCAAGGAACAGCAGAAGGCGCCCGAGACCTCGACAACCACGACCACCACGACGCCGACCACCACGTCTGCGCCAGCTCCTGCGCCGACGCCCGCGCCGACGGAGAAGAGCATCAACCCCACCGGGGGCAACCTGTTCACGCCGCCGGTTTATGCGCCCCCGGCACCGACAGCACCTCCTGGTGTTCACCGCAATAACTAGCGTCACGCGGTCGTCGGCCGTCGCCTTCGCGAGGCCGGCCACCGCGCCCGGTTAAGACATAGATAGGACTGCACCATGGATTCACGTCTCCTGGGTCGTCGAGTCGCGGCGATTTCGGGCCTGTCCGCGATCGTTGCGATGGGCGCGATAACCGCCGCCTGTGCCAAGGAAGAGCAGAAGGCACCCGAAACCACGACAACGACGACCACCACGACTACAGCGCCCGCGCCGACCGAGAAGAGCATCAACCCGACGGGCGGTAACTTGTTCACGCCGCCGGTTGTGGCGCCCGCAGCGCCAACTGTTCCTCCCGGCCAGCATCCCGGTATCAACGGGATTCCGTAAATCGTTCGATCGCATATGAGGGTGCGTTGGCGCCTGCTGGCGATCCTCGTGGCGGGCATGCTGGTACTCGTCACAGGCATACGCGCCGTGTCGCAGTCCGACGATCGGGCGGCTATCGGGGGTCCGCTGGCGTTATTACTCGCCAGCTCAACCGATCTCGGCCCATCCCGGGACGGCAGTGCTCAGCTCACTGTCACGCTGCCTGATGCGGCTCGCCCGCAGACGTTGATCGAATGGGCAAGCGCACACGGCATCGGGGTGCGGTGGCGACCTGGCGACGAATGGGCCATCGTCGAGGGTGCCGCACAGGACGTGGCGACCGCCTTCGACGTGCCCGTGAACGACTACCGCGGGCGCAAGGGGCAGGTGTTCTACGCGTCGCCGCGGCAGCCGTCGGTTCCGGGGCCACTTCGCGGCGTCGTCACGGAGCTTGGCCGAATCCTCGGCTATACCCCGCACCATGATGCGAGGCCCGGATTCCTTCCGCTGGACGTTCCGAACCAGGGACTGCGCCCGAACGCGTTGCTCGAGGCGTACAACGCCAACCCGCTGGCCGCCGCGGGCTTGACGGGCAAGGGCACGACGATCGTGTTCTTCGAATTCAGTGGCTACGACCAGAAGGACCTCGACACGTTCTCCGACTCGTCCGGGTTGCCGAGATTCACGCCGGTGTTGGTCGGGGGTCAGCCAGGCCCATCCGGTGCCGAGACGGTGATGGATCTCGAAGTGGCACATGCGATTGCGCCCGATGCGCAGAAGGTTGTCGTCAACGCACGGCCGACCGTCGAAGGCGACGGTGTCTACGAGAAGATCGGGCAGTTGTTCGAGTCGGTGGACCGGCAGTTCCCAGGCGCGGTGTGGAGCCTGTCGATCGGGTGGGGATGCGACGCGCTGATCACGGCCGCCGACCTGGCCCCCGTCGAGGCCGCCCTGGCCACCGTGCAAAAACACGGGACGTCGGCGTTCGACGCGAGCGGAGACACCGCAGGCCTGGAATGCAAGGGTGGCGACGAGTGGTCGGCGCCACCTGGCCCCGATGACGTTGGCCTCGATGCCATTTCGTCGCTGCCCGCGATGACCTCTGTCGGGGGCACCACCCTGTCGACCGATGACCAGGGCGGGTGGATGGCAGAACGCGCCTGGGTCGACTCGCCGTTGTCGCAAGGCACCAGTGGGGGAGTGTCGGCTCTGTTTGCCCGCCCCGCCTGGCAGAGCGCGTTGTCGGTGGAGCGGGACATCAGGCACCGCCGCCTGGCCCCGGATGTCGCCGCCGTCGCAGACCCATTCACCGGAGTGAGAATCGTGTTCGATCAGCAGGACGCGGTCGGTGCGGGGACGTCGCAGGCAGCACCAATCTGGGCCGCACTCACGGTGCTGATGAATCAGTACC
Source organism: uncultured Actinomycetota bacterium (assembly GCA_963770305.1). Classification (GTDB taxonomy): domain Bacteria; phylum Actinomycetota; class Actinomycetes; order Mycobacteriales; family Mycobacteriaceae; genus Mycobacterium. Next base: position 393,305 of record CAVYPB010000038.1, on the reverse strand, counting down.
TGCTGGCGCATGGCGGACAGCCGCTGGGCAACATCAACCCGCTGCTGTATCGGGTTGCGGCGGGTGCGAACCGGCCCGCGTTCCGCGACATCAGCCTTGGCGGGAACGCCGTAGATATCTCACAGCCCGGGTACGACGTAGTGACCGGCCTCGGCAGCCCCAGCGTCGACGACTTGGTCCGCGACCTTTTGGACATCCAGAAGGGCGTTGCTCCACGATGACCGACCCGCCCTCGCCGCACCAAGGGGTGCCGACGATGCACTGCGCCGTGTGCGACACAGACGTCCCCGCAGGCGCGTTCTGCGGAACCTGCGGTGCGCATCTGTCGCCTCGCCGCGGAAATGGGCGCGGCGTCCTGCGGCCGGCGGCATACGGGGCGGCGCCGGGCGAGCACGTGTTGCGGCTGTCCGTGGCGAGTTCGCTGTTTCCGCACTTGCCGCACCGTTCTCGGGCACCGTTTCGGGTCGCGTTGGCCGCCCTGTTCCTGGCGCTGGTGGCCTTAGCGCTGCTGCGGTGGCAAGCACCGTTGATCGTGGTCAGCGCGCTGGGATTGCCGATGCTGTTCCTGCTCTATCTCCACGAGTCAGACATCGACGATGACCTGCCGATCAGTTCCCTTGTGCTGACTGCAGGGCTGGGCGTCGGACTGGGCGCTTGCTGGGCACTGCTGACCGGCGATATTGTCGCCGACTCCTACGATGTCGCGCTTTCCGACGGAACCTCGGAGGGGCACTCGGTACTCGAGGCGTTGGCCATCCCGGCAGGTAGTGCGGTCCTCATGCTCCTCCCCGCCGTGGTGGTGCGACTGCTGCGCCCCGCGACCCGAGAGTCGTTGGACGGGTACGTGATCGGCGCATTGAGCGCGATCGCGTTCACCGCCGCGGCAACGCTGACCCGACTGGCTCCCCAGTTCGCAACGGGGACGACGGCGCCAGACCGAGCGGTCAGCGGACTGCTCGCGGAGGCGGGCATCCAAGGGGTGGCACTCCCGTTGACCGCCGCGGCGGCGGGCGGCCTGGTCGGTGTGGCACTGTGGTTCACCCGGCCTGCCGATAAGGACCGTTGGCCGGCAGTTGTGCTAATTGTTGCGAGCTTCCTTGCGGTGCTTGTCCTTTACGTTGCGCTCGGGTTGATGGAGGTGGCCTCGTTCACAAATGGCCTCCATTTCGGAGTGCAGCTGATAGTCGCGGCTCTTGCATTGCTGGCATTGAGAATTGGCGTGCAAGCGGCACTACTGCACGAAGCGCATGACGAGATGAACCCCGAGGCGCAGGTGTTGTGCCCGCACTGCGACCACGTCGTGCCGGATGCCGCATTCTGTCCCAACTGTGGTGTCGCCGCCCGGGCTGCCTCGCGGACATCGCGCACGAAGCGGCGCTCGCCCGCTGGGATGGGAGTTAACCGGCCGGGATACGCGCTGCCCGCCGGACCGTATGAGGCAGTGCCGGTTCGGACCACCACGCATACCCGATTGCTGACGACGGTCGGCGCAGGCTTAGCAGTCGCCGTTGCGGCAGCGGTGACGGCGTCTGTACTCGCCACGCCGAGCACTCCGCGCTACGTCTGCCCGCCCGATTGCGGGCAGCCTCCGATCGGCAAGCCTGTCGAGACGAATCCATGGTTCATGTCCAGCGACGCCAGGTTCTCCGTCCAGTACCCACGCGCAGGTACGGCGTATGAGGTGACGTTCGACCCCGACGGTGTGGATGTGAACTTCACTGCCGGAGACACCGGCAAGATGCAGTTCTTTGGATTGCCGGCGCAGGGTCGCACATCGAAGCAGATCACCGAGGAGCTGATCGGTGAGAAATACCCCAACGCCACAACAGATTACGAGATTCCCAACGCTATGGTCGGCTATCAGCCGGGATACGGTGTGGTCAAAGACGAGTACCCGCAGGATGCGTCGGGCACCTTCACGCGGCTGCGGCTGCTAGTGATGGTCGCAATCAAGAAGAACTATGCGTTGGTCGCCGTCGCGATCGGCCCGTACCACGAATTCAGCCCGGAGTTCGGCAGTGGCCACCCGTCCGGGGCCAACATGCAACTGGCGTTGGATATGGGCAAGTACGTGAACAGCTTTATCTGGCGCGACAACTCGCGGCGCTAGCTACCCGTACGGGTTGGGCTCGTGGAACCGGTTGATGATCGGGATGCGTTCAATGATCCGGTCGCGAAGCCGCGGTTGCGGCGGCGGGGCAGGCGGAACGTAATTGGGTGCGGGCGCCGGCGGGACATAGGCGGGCGGAGGAACATCCGCAGGCGGTAGCGCCGCGGGTGGCTCGATCTCCGGGGCGGCTTGCGGTGCGGGGGCCGCGGCCTCGACGATCGTCTGCGCAACCGGTGGCGCGGCGTCCGGAGGCGGTGCTACCGGCGCCGGCGGCGGCGCGGCCGGAACCGGTTTCGGCACAGCCCGTCGGACAGGTGGGACGGCGGGAACGCTGGCCGGCTGTTCGGCTGTGGCTGCGGTATCCCGTTGGGCAACAGTCGAATCCGTGCCAGGGGTCAGACGCAGGCCAAGGGCGACGGATATCGAGACGACGAACACGACGACCGCGGCGGCCAGAACCGACGTCAACACACCGATTCTCGACGGCACGCGCCACCGGGCGGGCTGTGCTTCCAGGGTGTTGACCGCCTGCGCCGACGCCAGCGCCGCTCCCCGGGCCAGTGCCAGGTCGGCCTCGGCCGCCGTGATGACCGGCACCGCGGCACCGTGGAAGGCGCCCGCGACCGAATTGATATCGTCGGCCGAACCGAGGACGAAGATCGCCTCGGGCTGGGCGCCGCTGCGATCAAGCAGCGCGAGCGTGTCGTCGGGATCGACACGCTCGGTCGTTACCCCGTCGGCGTCGACCAGCGCAACGAGAGCGTTGTCGGGATCGACGATGCACACTGCGACCTCGCTGTAACCGCCGCGTTCGGCGATGCCCATCGCCAGCGCGTCAGCGGCCTCCTCCTCCGACACCGTGATGACGTTGTCGATACCCCTTTCCGCCAGCGCGTCCAGGAGGGTCGACGCGGCGGATTCGGCCTCGTTTGCCCAGGTGACGCCGACGGCGTGGAGCCGGTTTTCCCCGACAGCGGCGACCACGTCGTTAAGAGTGTCGAAATCAACCGCGTCTCGGCGGATGGTGGCGCCCTCAGCGGTCGTGCCCTCGACTAGTGCCCATTGGACGTCTGCCGACGTCATCGACAGACCGAGTACGAGGTCCACCTATTTGCCCCCGATCACGGATCAATCGTCTCCGAGATTACCGCTCGACCCGGTAACACAAAAACCGTCAACAAATCGCGCACGGTTTCAGGGTTGTTGATGACTGGGATCAAGCGGCTGACGCCGCTGGTCACCGGTTTGGGCGGCTTTGGTGAGGCCGATGGTCCTGCCGGTTTCGGCGTCGAGCTCGAGCTCGAACCGGACGGCTTGGCGGGCTTGGGAGATTCCCGCTGCTCTTCCTCGGCGGCCTGGGGATCTCCGCCCGTCTCCACGAGAAGCGGCGCGTTGGCGGGCGCGGCGTTGTTGCCCGCAGGGGCGCCGGATTCCGTCGACACTGTGACCATCTTGGATTCGGCGGCCTGGCAGTGCGTTTGCCGCCAGCGGTGACACCTTGCCAAGCGGTAGGTGTGGTTCTGCGCCCTTGAACTGCGGGATGTGGTCCCGATCACCCGTCTATCGCTTGACGCCCCGCCGGAGAGCGTATTTGCTGCGGAAACCGTCGTTAGCCGTACCCGGCCTGACGGTCTCTGCGTCCAAGGTCGGCCTCTGCGGAGGTATCGGATCATTGAACCTTGCTGCGAATATAACGATCTGGTATACGGTGCTGTCTGTGGGGCGACACGAATTAGCCAGGAACCGACGGAGGTCGCCTGTATTGCTGGCTGTGGTCGTCGCGCCGGCCGCCGTGTTCTTCGCGGTCGGGGCTGATGTCCATCCACTCGCCGCCGACCTCGCCGCCAAACCAGTGGTCGGCAAGGTTGCGCCGGTTGTCGACACCGGTGCGCCATGCTGCTTGGAGATCGTCGCGGCGGCACCGGTCGCACTGTCGTCGGCGACGTCCGACAGTCAGTCGAGTTCGAGTTCCGCTCCCGGCCAATTGGTTTCGGCATCGAGGTGGCGGACAGTCGATCGCATGTTGCCGGTCGGGCTCGCGCCGGAGCGGGGCCTGCAGGTCAAGACCATCTTGGCGTCTCGCAGTATCAGTGCGGCGTTCCCCGAGATTCACGAAATCGGCGGCGTCCGACCTGACCCGCTGCCGTGGCATCCCAACGGTTTGGCGCTCGACGTGATCATCCCCAACCCCGGCACCCACGAGGGCATCGCGCTTGGAAACGAGATCGTCGCCTACGTGTTCAGGAACGCGGCTCGATTCGGAATGCAAGATGCAATCTGGCGCGGCGTCTACTACACCCCCAATGGCGTGCAACGAAGTGGTGGGTACGGCCACTTTGACCACGTCCACATCACCACCACCGGAGGCGGCTACCCCACCGGTAGTGAGGTGTTCGTCCGCTAGTTTTTGCGGGCCCCATTTGCCGCCTATACCTCCTGTTCAGCACCACCACGTCGTAGATTTGAGGCGTGGGGAGGAAGTCGTTGTCAGTAGCGCACCGTCGGCTGCGAATCCTCGTCGTCGGCGCCGGTGTGGGCGGGCTTTCCGCTGCCCGGGGATTACTGCGGGACGGTCATGACGTCACCGTCTTCGAACGGCGGCCACGAGTGGAGGCGGGCGGCGGGGCAGTGACCATCTGGTCCAATGGCGCGACGGTTCTGGCGCAGCTGGGCGTCGACATGGACGGGGCGGGTCAGCAACTGTCCACCGTGCGCGTGGTGACATCGGCCGGCAGCCGGCTCACTACGTTGGACCTGACCGCAATCGTGGACCGGCTGGGCGCACCTGTTTCCATGGTTCCGCGTCGAGTTCTGCTCGAGCGGGTGCTGGACGGCTTGCCGACCGACCGCATCTGGTACGACTCCCGAGTGGTCGGCGTGGTCAGTACACAGAACGGGGTGCAGGTCGAGTTCGAAGACGGCAGGCGCGCTGAAGGCGATCTGTTGATCGGGGCGGACGGCATGCACTCGGTGGTGCGCGACATCGTCGGCGCGCAACAGGCCGAGCCGACCGGCTGGTGCAGCTGGCAGGGACTGGCCACCCTGCCGGACGGTCCCGACAAGCGCGTCGCACTGATGATCGTCGGCCCCCGCGGAAACCTCGGGCTGTGGCCGGCGGGCGGCTCGGATGTGCAGTGGTGGTTCGACTTGCCGTGGCCGCCGGACTTCGTGCGGCCGGAGCGGCCGATCGAGGTGATGAGATCGAATTTCACCGGGTGGTCCGACATGGTCGATCGAGTACTCGCAACATTGACCGACGACGATCTGAGCCATTCGCCGTATCCGCATTTTCGGCATCCGATTCCGCGCGTGCCGCGTGAGGGCGCACTGACGCTGCTCGGCGACGCCGCGCACACGATGCCGCCCACCCTCGCGCAGGGGACCAATCAGGCGCTGCTCGACACGATGGTGTTGTGCAAGGCGCTTTCGGGTGTCCGGAACGGCGGCAGCGGTGATGTGCCGAGCGCGCTGCGCTGGTACGAGAAGACGAGGCGGCGCAAGGTCACTGCGGTGTCGCGGGTGGCGTCGCTGCAGGTGTCCCATGGTGAGTCGGTGTTGAAACCCGCGGCGTTGATCCCGGACCGGTTGATGACGTGGTCGCTCGGGATGTTCATGGCGTGGGTCAGTCACCGCCGAATCTCCGCGGAGATCGACCGAGATCTCGCGACCGCGAAGACGTCGTTATGACGATGACGATCACCGCGGTCGAGCCCGTACGAGTACGCGGTGCGATCGACGCGCCCAAGCGCGGCCTCTGGCTCGTCAAGTGGTGCGTGCTGGCCGCCCCGCACTACCCCATATTGATAGCGCTATACCTGGTGTATCCGGTGTTGACTTTCGTTGCGGGCGTTGCCATCTTGTTCACTGGCCGGTATCCGCGGCTCATCTTCGACTTCAACGTCGGCGTGCTGCGCTGGTCGTGGCGAGTCATGAACTACCGATTTCCGATGAACAGCACCGACAAGTACCCGCCGTTCACGCTGGCGTCGCGGCCCGACTACCCCGGCGATCTCGAGGTCGACTATCCAGACCGGCTGGACAGGTGGCCGGTGCTGGTGAAGTGGTGGCTGTTGGGGCTGCCGCAGATCCTGTTCTGCTGGGCGATGGAGCCGCTGCTACAAGTTCTCTGCGTCATCAACGCGGGGTGGTTGTTGTTCAAGGGGACCACCCATCCCGGCATGTTCGACTTCCTGATGGGCATGGTGCGGTGGCGCTATCGGGTGGCCGTCTATGTGTCCTTGATGCGCGACGAGTATCCGCCGTTCCGAATGGATTTGGGCGCATGAAAAACCGCTTCGGCGAGCATGCGGCGGCACCATGATCGGTAGGCGTCCACGCTCCATCCGTCGTGGTGGGTGATCCGCAGGTACGAGTCGACGCTGCAGAGCACCGCTGCCGTCTCGACGAGTTCATCGAAGGGCACATCAACACGAAGCCAGCCACGGTCACCGAAGGCGTCGCGTGGTCCGGCGTCGGGCGGCGCATCAGAAGTGAGCACCCGACACCGCGTGCCCTGCGCCGCGACATTCTGGCTGTGCCGAATCAGCCGCGCTACCGTCAAGCCAGCCGCCGCGTTGCGGCCGATATGGCTGCTGCCCCCGGCTTCGCCGGTTTAGCCGACATCGTCGATCGATTGGTCGCCGGCTCTGCAGGATTGGCAGCCGATAAGCCGGCGAGCTCGACAAGCTCGATGCGAGACTGAATATCCGCACTTGCGACTGGAGTTAGGAAGACATAACGCGCCGCAATCCACTGTTCCCTTATGTGTATCGGCTCGGCATGCCGATCTTCGACCGGCTGTTCTATCGCCGGTATCGCCGAGAGGCGATGAGTAATGCGGTAGGCCGGCTGCTGATGATAGGCGTCGGCCCGGGAACCGACCTGATGTTTCTTCCGCCTGCGGTGACGTCGACGGCCGCCGTGGAGCCGGAGGCGGCGTTTCGGCGGATGGCTTCGGCTCTTGCCGGCCGTCGCGGCATTGCGGTCGACATCGTCGATGGGGTCGCCGAGTCGATTCCGTTCCCGGACAACAGTTTCGACTCGGTCCACGTCGGGCTGGCGTTGTGCTCGGTCGAGGATGTGGGTGTTGCCCTCGGCGAGATCCGGCGTGTGCTGGCACCCGGAGGCAGATTGGTCGTCCTCGAGCACGTCCGTGGGGATGGTGCGATGGGTCGGTTCCAGGACCTAATCGCAAAGCCGTGGTCTTGGTTGGCTTCCGGTTGCCACCCGAACCGCCGCACCATCGACGCCATTGCTGCGGCGGGATTCGATACCGGGGGACTGCGCAGCATCCGGCGAACCCTTGTGCCGCCCCCGTGTACACCTCATCTGCAGGGATTCGCCACCGTAGTCGAAGGTGGCGCCTGAATTCCGTGGATCCGCTTTGAACCCTTGGACGGGGTTCTTCGTGAACCGGGTAGGGAATGCTCAACGTCAAAGTTACTTCAAGGCTCGGCGACAGCTATGCAGCGACCACAGCGGCGGCTTGCGACCCTCGATCGTAGGGGTAGCGTGCCCCGGTCTGCCGACACTCTGCAACGCCTTTATTGATCACCACCGCCCCGTTGATGCGGCGCGGGTGAGCGAAGGGAAACCACCCATGGAAAACGCAAAGCACATCGGTTGCATGTGGGCGCTGGCTGTCGCGCTGGGCGTGGGGATGGCGGTCGCCAATACGCCGGCAGTGGCGTTGGCCGCGCCGTCCGATTCCGGCAAGGGTTCGTCGTCTGGCGCGTCGTCGCCGTCGAGTTCGTCGGGGCATTCCGGCTCGACGTCGTCTGATCCGCCGTCGGCAAAGCGTGCGTTGTCGGCAACGAACGACGCCCCTAGTGGTCATCGGCGGGCGCACAATCCGCCTGCCGAGACGACGGCGAGCAGCTCATTCGGTCCACAAACCACCCCATCGACATCGACCTCGTCGACAGGGCGGGCGGGCGCGACGCCGGAAACGGCCGGCACCGCTGCGCGGCAACGCGGTGGGGCTTCCTCCGGCCCAGGGTCGGGCTCCATATCGGCGAAGACCGGCCCGAACCCGCCCGTGGTCAACACGGCCGCCGCCGACCGCATGACGCGGGGCAGCAGTCGGGTCTTCACTCGCCACACCGCCGCGGTGTCGTCATCCGCGTCAATCGCGCAATCGGCTGCGGCGACCCCCGTCGCCGCTCTCGCAGCGGCGCCGACGTCTTCCACCGCTGTCGCACCGGCGATGGCGCCGTCCCAGCGCGCGCCCAAGGTCATCACCCCGACCCCCGCCGACCCGGTGTCGCACCTTGTGTCGACTCTGATCAACGCAGTCCTGTCTCCGTTCGCCAACAGCGGGCCCACCGCCCCGGTGCAGCCGCCTGCAGCATTGACAATGCTGGGATTCGCGCGCCGCGAATTCGAGCACTCCTTCTTCAATCCTTCGACGACCGTCAACCCGCCAGCCGGTCAAAGCACCAACGGGCTCGTCACCAACACCGTCGGCACCACGTCGCAAGACGCGAGCCCAGCGGTTGACCCGGGCTTTATTAGTTCGACCAGGAATCTTTTCGGCCTGTTCTCGATCACTTCAGCTGCCGATCCCGATGACAACAATTATGTTGCGGTTGTCATCTCGACTCCGTTCTTCACGGATATTTTGACTTCCGGGGCTGACCCCGAGGACAACTTGGGGTTCGGGGCCGCAAGCGTAGGGGTTCCTGGGCAGACAGTAAACACATTCCTAAGTCCGTTTTTGAATTTCAGTATCGCCATTCCTGTCGCGGATCCGTTCGCGGGACTGTTTACTGAGCTAATTCGACTCGGCATCGTCTGATGTCAGCTACGGCAATGAAGTAATAACTCGTCGAGCAGCGAACGGTAGCTCTACTCGACGCTGAGCGCCTCGATGATGTTCAGCCGCGCCGCGCGTCGCGCCGGTGGCACCGAGGCGAGCAGGCTGATCGCCAACGCGCCGATTGTGAAGACGAGCGCCATCGGGCTCGGCCGGAAGCCGACGTTGAAATTCATGATGTCCCCGCTGACGAGACTGAACAACCACTGATCCGTCAGGCCGAACACAAGCCCGAAGACCCCGCCGACGACACCGATGCCCGCCGCCTCGGCCAGGACCATTTGCAAGGTCAACCGACGGCTGGATCCCATCGCCCGCAGCACGCCGATTTCGCGGCGGCGTTCGAGTACCGAGAGCGTCAACGTGTTGAACAGTGCGACGGCGGCCACGAGCACGACAATGATCCATACGGCGTTGGCGATGAACATGCTCTGGTGGAGCGGCGCTTCGAGGCCCGCCAGCGCCGCGCGACCGTCGTAGGTGTAGTTGGGCTCAGGCACGACGCGGCGGACATCACCCAACAGCCGTATCGGATCCACGCCCGCGGCCCTGGTGATCTGCAGTGTTGTCGCTGCCGGGCGGTCGAACCATTCCCGCATTTGATCGAGTTCCATCCCGACGGTGCCGATGACCGTCGAGAAGAATGGCACCAAGGCCAGCACCGTCGTCCGTTGTGGGCCGTGTGGCGTTTGCAGCTGCAGTTCGGAGCCAACCCGGACGTCGAGGGTCTTGCCCAGATTCTGCGTGAGCACCACACCCCGACCGGAGAGCACGTCGTTGCGTGTCTGTTCATCGAGGGCGTGGTAGAGCGCATCGGCGGTTCCGGATGAGAACCCGTCGAGCATCACGCGCGTGCCGCCGACGTCAGCGAATGCGAAGGCGCCCTCGGCTACGTGGGCTACGCCTGGCACTGCGGCGATTTTCTCGGAAAGACCCTGCGGCAGAGCGTTGGTGGGATACCGGTCGGGAGGATCGGCGCTCACCCACACGTCGGCATCCGCGACCGACGAGAAGATGCCACGCGCCGACCGGATCATGTCGGCGTTAGTACCGGTGATCATGACGGTGGTGACAACCGCGATGAGCACCGTCATCACGGTGGCCCACACTCGCCGCGGCGAACGCTCGATCGTCGCCGCCGCGAGCGCACCGACCGATCCGAACACTCGGGCCGTTCCGGCGGTGGCTTGGACGATCGGCACGGTGAGCGCGAAGCCAAGCGCGATCTCGGCGCAGAACAGAGCAGACATCGCGATGACGGCGATGGTGCCGGTTCGACCGAGGACGATCAGGATCGACGCCGCGAACACCGCGACGGCCCCAACCCCGCAGGTGATACGCAGCCAACGTGGCACGCGGTCCGCCGTTGACACCCCGACGGGTGCCAACGCCTCAATCGGTGACACCTTGTACACCTGGCGCGCAGCCATCGCCGACGCGACCACGCTGGCAAGCACCGTCGCCGTCAGTGCGGCTGGTATCGCGTAGACGGGCAGCGAGTACTCGACCCGAGCTTCGAGCCCTTGGGTTACTGCCGGTGGTAGTCGACCAATCGCGATGCGGCCCAAGAGTATTCCGATACCCGACCCGATGGCTCCGCCGATCACTCCGAGAATCGCTGCCTCCGCGAGCATGTCGCGAACGATGGTGGCGCGGCGGCCGCCGATCGCCCGAAGCATCGAGATGACCGGCCGGCGCTGGGTGATCGCCATGGTCATCGTCGTGTAGACGAGGAACGCACCGACCACCAAAGCAACCACCGCGCCCATCAGGGCCATATAGTTCATCATCTTGACACCGTCGCCGGCCCGAGCGGCCCGCATGCTGGGGGGCGCGACGATCGCACGGCCATTCACCGCGGAGGTGACCGAGGCGCGAACGGCGGCGAGATCAGCGCCGGGCTTCGTCGTGATCAGTATCGAGTCGAGCTGGCCTTGTCGTCCGGTAACGTTCTGCGCCAACGTAAGTGGGGCAAGGACGTATTGCCCGCCGTTGAGATCTGCGAGTTGTTCGCCCGTGAGGACGTCGGTGACCGTGACTTCGCCCGAGCTCAGTTGGAACTTCTCGCCCTTCGCGTGACCAACGGCCGGCCCGACCTGGACACCGTCTGGTGCCTCGGACAGCTCTTCGAGCGGTCGCGAGACGGCGTCTTTCAAGGCGCCGCCCAATTCGGCGCTGCTCTTGTCTGCGCCGAACAATAAGACCGATCCCGACGCCGTAGGTGCAGACATCCGTATCATCGGCGCCGCGGTCGCGACGCCGGGAACCGCGACCACATCGGCCGTAATCGTGTCCGGAAATCCCGCGTCGGTGATGCCCGATACCTCGAGTGCGGCGATGCCTGCGACCCCGTCGGCCAGCCGGTTGACCGATCCGGTGATCGACCCGAAGATGCCGAATATCGCGACCAGATACATTGCGGACACGGCCATTACGGCGATCGAGGCGATCGTGCGCCGGCGGTGCACGGCGAGCTCGCGCAGGCTGAATAGTCGTAGCCGGCTCGCTGCGGCAGCGATCGCCGAGCCGGGTCTCACCCCGGCACCACCGACATCTCGTCGGAACCGAGCCGACCGTCCTGCAGTGAGATCACCCGATCGGTCGCCGCTGCGGCATCCGAGTTGTGGGTGACCATCACCACCAGCCGACCGCAGCCTTCCTCGTGCGCGACCTCGGCAAGGAGCGCCAATATCGAAGCGCCCGTTGCGGAATCGAGGTTTCCGGTTGGTTCGTCGGCGAGGATCAGCGGTGGATCCATCATCAATGCCCGCGCCACCGCGACCCGCTGCATCTGGCCGCCGGAGAGTTCGGACGGTCGGTGCTGGGTCCGGCTACCGAGCCCGACGCGGTCCAGCAGCCGCAAGGCATCCGGTTTCACCTTGCCCAGCCGGACGCCGTCGAGCAGCTTCGGGACTGCCACGTTCTCCCACGCCGTCAAGGTTGGCAACAGGTTGAAGAACTGAAAGATGAACCCCACGCGATGATGGCGAAACTCCGACTGCTGCTCATCGCTGAGGCGGCCGATCTCGTCGCCGTCGAAGGTGATCGACCCAGAGTCGGGGGAGTCTAACGCACCGAGCAGATGCAGCAACGTGCTCTTACCCGCACCCGACGGCCCGACGACCGAGACGAACTGCCCGCCCGCGAGGCGCAGGCTGATGTCGTCGAGTGCGCGCACTGATTGACCGCCGACCCTGTACTCGCGCACCACATCGCGGAGTTCGATGGTCAGTTCGTGCGTATCGGAGGTATCGCACATCGCGCCCACCCCTTCGCGATCCGACGGTGCGAAGTTTGCTGTCGGGTATCCGCAGCTTACTACCGTCGTCGTCACGGATCTCCGACAATTCGCTGTGGGACCAACGTAGGATCGCCCCTTACGCGAGTGAGGAGGTCGACGTGTACGGGTGCGTGGACCGCCGAACGCCTCAATGACCACGCGGTCCGCTATCCGCTACGCACGCAACGGCGACGTGTCGATCGCGTACATGGAGAGCGGCAGCGGGATCGATCTGCTCGTGATCGGCGGGTTCGTCAGCCATCTCGAGATCTTCCCGACGCTGCCGGCGGCACAGCGCTTCTGGGATCGGATGGGCTCGTTCGCGCGGGTGATCTTGTTCGACAAGCGCGGGATGGGGCTCTCCGACCGGGACGCCGGCGCGTACACGCTGGAGAACGTGGTGGACGACGCCCTGGCTGTCCTCGATGCCATGGGTGTCCCTCAGTCGGCGATCTTCGGCATCTCCGAAGGCGGATCGGCGGCGACGATGCTGGCTGCCGCACATCCCGACCGCGTGAGCGCGATGGTCCAGTACGGCACCTATGCCCGTCTCGGCCAAGCCGGCGATCACCCCGAGGGCGTCCCCGTCGACAGGCTCAAGGCATTCTGGAGTCGTCTGTCGGACGACTGGGTCGATCCGTCCACCATCGACCGCTGGGCTCCGAGTCGCGCGGGCGACCCCGAGCTCCACGAATGGTGGGGTCGGCTCCTTCGCTCAGGGCTGAGCCCGCGCGGTGCCCGGGCGCTCTTCGAGATGTATCTGCATCTCGACGTCCGTCCGTTGCTGTCGAGTGTCAGGGCGCAGTCCCTGATCCTTTACCGCGAAGGTGATCGGATTGTCCCGCCTGCCCTCTCGCGCGGGGTCGCACGAGGAATCCCGGATGCCCGCGAGGTCGAGCTTGCGGGCAGCGACCATCTCTTCTGCACCGGCGACCAGGACGCCATGCTCGATGAGATCGAGCGCTTCCTGACGGGCGACCTAGCGCACCGGCCTGTCGATCGGGTGCTCGCAACTGTCCTGTTCACCGACATCGTGGGGTCGACCGAGCGCGCCGCTGCGTTGGGTGATCGCCGATGGCGGGATGTTCTCGAGCGCCACGACCGACTCGTGAAGCGAGAAGTGGGTCGCTACCGAGGCCGCGTCGTGAAGTCGACCGGAGACGGTGTGCTCGCCACCTTTGACGGGCCCGCGCGGGCAGTCCGCGCCGGTATGGCGCTGCGTAGCGCCGCTCCCGACACATTGGGCAGCGAGCTGCGAGTCGGTGTGCACACAGGTGAATGCGAACTGATCGGCGATGACGTCGGCGGGATCGGCGTGCACATCGCCGCCCGCATCCAGGCCGACGCAGACCCGGGCCAGGTCGTGGTGTCGAGCACCGTGAAGGACCTCGTCGTCGGATCAGGCCTTCGTTTTGACGACCGAGGCGAGCGCGCGCTGAAGGGCGTTCCGGACACGTGGCGTCTGTTCGTGGTGACTGGGGACGAGGAAAACCCGTGATGGCGAACGGGTGTGGCCTGAACTTGTTACCTCGCGCGGACCACGATTCGCCTGCGCCATCTGGACGCGGCGGACAGCGACCTGTTTCACGGCGCGAAGTCCTCAAATATGCTCTTTCCGCCCCGGTTCTACTGAGCCTCGCGACGGTGGCTGCGACAGTCGACGGGCCGAAGGCATCAGCCGCCAACATGAGGCTGATCGATTTTACGGAGCGGCTGGTACCGCCGGATCAGATCAAATCGGCGGGCTATGACGGGGCACTCGTCTATGTATCCGAGTCGCGGCCGGGCGCAAACTTCGATTTCAAGCCCGTCACCCGCGAGTATGCCGACGCGCTACGCGCGGAGGGTCTTCAAATCGTCAGTTGCTATCAGTACGGCAAACCCGGTTGGCCCGACCCGTCGGACTACACCCGCGGGTACGACGGGGGCGTGGCAGACGCTCAGACAGCTCTGCGGCTGCACGCTGTGGCCGGCGGTGGGGATTCGGCGCCGATCTTCTTCAGTGTCGATGAGGAAATCGACCTCAACACCTGGAAAAGCGTTGCTGTCGAGTGGTTTCGAGGAATCAACTCGGTGCTGGGCGTTGACCGCACCGGCATCTATGGACATTTCCGGGCGTGTGCGTGGGCGATCCAAGACGGCGTGATTGGGCGCTCAACCACTGCAGGGCGCTGGTGGGCATGGCAGACGACCGCATGGTCTCACGGTGAGCGCGAGCCCAGGGCGGTGCTCTATCAGGCCGTGGTCAACACCCCGTCGAGCCCGGGTCCCCTCATTGGCGGGATACACGTCGATGTGGATGACGTCGTTGCGACCGATTTCGGGCAGTGGGATTTTGGCCGATGACCTGGGGGGTACGGGCCTGCACCACGAGGCGCGATGCGGCGCACCGACGAACTTTGGTGCGGCTCCCACGGTCATGTGGTTTCATTCGACCACCGACGGCGACAGTCGCCTCCAGCGATTGCGCCGGGGGACTTGTCGGCTTCTAACGATTGGTTGGTTGTGCCTGAGATGGATCGTCGCAGCATGATGTTGATGGCGGGGGTTGCTGCGGTGGCAGCCGCCATGCCCCTCCCCGAGGCCCGGGCCCTCCCGTCCCGAACGGCGCCACTGCCCACCGCGCCGCCGACTGATGCCTCCGGCGTGAACTACATTTTCCAGGACGAGTTCGATGGCCCGTCAGGTTCAGGTCCTGATCCGGCGAAGTGGACAGTGCAGAGCTGGCAGGACGACGTCTGGCCGCCGGTCGCGGGGCAATACCGCGACGATCGCCGAAACGTCTTCCTCGACGGCAACTCCAACCTCGTCCTCCTTGCCACCCAAGAAAACGGCGACTACTTCACCGGCAAACTGCGAGGCAACTGGCGGGGCCTCATTGGCCACACCTGGGAAGCGCGGATAAAGCTGGACTGCCTGACCACCGGTGCCTGGCCCTCGTTCTGGACGGTCAATGAGGATCCTGTGCCTGATGGCGAAATCGACATTTTCGAGTGGTACGGCAACGGGAGTTGGCCCCCCGGAACCACGGTCCACGCGGCATCGAACGGGAAAACCTGGGAAGGGAGATCGATCCCCGGATTGGTCGACGGCGGGTGGCACAACTGGCGAATGCTATGGGACGAGGATGGTTTCAAGTTCTGGCGGGACTACGTTGACGGTGCGAAACCGTACTTCAGTGTTCCGCCGAAGCCCATACCGGTCCACGGCAATACCAGCGACTTGCGATGGCCGTTCAACAATCCCGGCTACTTTATGACCCCCATGTTCACCCTCGCGGTCGGTGGGCCTGGCGGCGGCGATCCCGCGCTGGGTAACTTTCCGGCGGCCATGCTCGTCGATTGGATACGCGTCTGGTAGACGCTTGGCGGTTATCGCGCTGCCTTGATCACCTGAACCAGGTTGAACTGCCAGCGCTCGAGAAGCCGGAAGCCCAGGTCGTTCGGAACCGAGAACGCGGGGGTGACTCCGAAGCGTTCGCCTGGCGGCAGCATCGCGGCCTGCTCGTGAGCGGGCCTCGACGTGTCGGCTTGGGTGATGATCCATACCACTCGGCAGTCGCTCAACGGTCCGGCGGAAGCCTCCGGTATCAGGTTGGTGTCGAAGACGTCGTTGCGGTCCGTCGCGCGTTGCCACAGGCTGAGGTCAACCAGCTTCCGGTATGCATCGGGGCGCGCAGCCATCAATGGGCGCATCGGGGCGGGTTGGAAAGTCACGGTGTCGTTTACCAGTAAGCAATCACCTGGCGCTGCCCTCGCGGTGATCAGATCGGCCACTTGGCTGTAGTCCATTCCGTACTTTGCGTACGGGCTTCGTTGCACCAGAAGATAATTCGGCGCTGCGGCGAGAGCGAAAAGACTGACGAGAGCGGCCGCTATCCATGGCCTAACGGCCAATGCGGCGACGCAGACCCCCAGGACCAGTGCCAACGCCGGTGCGGTGAAGCATAGGTAGCGTGGCGTATAGATCGGGTGAATCAACGCCGACCAGATGACGATCAGGGCGGTCGGTATCACGAGCCATGCGGCCCCAAGGGTCAATAGTTGCCGATTCGCCTCTCCGAGTTGCGCGGATGTGCAGAGCCACAACACAATCGCCGCTATTAATACGAGCGCCGACAGAAGCGCGAACGGGGGGCTTCTTTCGAAATATTGTTGAACCGTCACATCTTCGATCGTCCGGCGCCCAATCTGTGTGATCCAACTGATCTGATGAACTTGACCGGCGGCCAAGACCACGAACGGCGCGAGAGCGCAAACAGTAAGCACCGATGTGATGGCGAATCTTACGAGAACCGTTCCGGTGCGCCGGAAGACACAGATGAAAACGACGTGCGCCAAGAACAACAGAGCGAGGTACACGTCGAGCAAAAGCGAGATCGCCAGGGCGATGCCATAAAACAGCCAGACCCAAGCGTCGTTGCGGCGCGCGGCGTGAACGAGCAGTACGGTCAGCCAAACGGCGGCCATCATCGAAAGGGCATAGGGGCGAGCTTCGACGCCTGCCCACGTCGCCCTAGGCAGAATCGCGCAGAGAACCCCGGAGGTCACCGCGAGCGTGCGAGACGAGAACTGCTTGCCCAGCACCACTACTCCGGCAGCGGCGCCTCCAACAGCCAACCCACTTGGCGCGCGGGACCAGAACTCCGTGGGCGGGAAGATCTGGAACCAGCCGTGCATGATCAGGTAGTACAGGCCGTGGACGGCGTCGACGTTGCTCAACATCTGCCACAGCTGTCCGAGCGAACGACTGTATGACGCCGAAATGGTCGCGGCCTCGTCGTACCAGAAAGACGGCCGGCCGGCGCCGGCCAGACTCACTGCGGCGCCCAACACTCCAACGATCAGCGGGTCCACCACAGCGGGTGCCTTCGCCAGCTGGTCAGCGGGAAGCCCCCCGCGACCACGGTGTAATTCGCCGGTAGACGAGACGCTCACCCTGCCGACCCAAGCACGTAGCCCTCGCTCATCTGCACTCCCCGCTGAATACGCCGCTATGTTGCCAGAAGGGCACCGGGGCCTTTCGGGCCTGTCGGCGCGTTTCCGTGCCGTCAGGGCCTGCGTCGGCGGCGAAGGCGCCTGGTTACCGCACGCCACCAGGAGGGTGGTGGTGACGCCCCGGCGGAAGGTCCGCGCTACAGCGTTCCCGAGCAGGACAAGATCTTCGTCGCCGGAAATCACGTCACGCTCAGCGACATCACGATCACCGGGTCGGCGGCAACCGGGGTCTTCGTGCTCGGCTCGAGCAGCTTCCGACTCGACCGGATCACCGTACGAGGCTCCCGGGCGGACGGAATCCACATGACCGACGGCGCCAACAACGGCGTGGTCAACGACGTGGTGACCGACCGGCACGCGCCAATGACGCGGATCACCAGTAGCAGGCCGTTGAACTGGGCGAGCACCTCGTTGCGGGAGCCGACGACCTTCGGCGTGTCGGTCCGCTCAGCAAAGCTCGGGCTAATAGAATCCGGCCTCATGCGGGTGGCTTTCCGGCGTCTGCTTGCGGTCTTGCTGGTGGCCGCCGGCTTGTTCGGAGGTATGGGAATTACAGCACCGACTGCCGGAGCCTTGGGGTGGGGAGCGATCGCGATCTCACCGACGGCCGGGAGGGTGGGCTACTCGCAGGGCCTCAATTCGGCTATCGAGGCCGAACAGGCGGCCGTCGGCCTGTGCAAAGCCCGCGACTGCCGGGCAGTCGTGAACTTCACCAAGGCGTGCGGCGCGGTCGCCCAAAGCATTCAAAACACGTCCTGGGGATGGGGCTGGGACCACAGCAGCACCGGCGCGCAGAACAAGGCACTAATCTCATGCAGTCAATACGGCGCCGGCTGCCGGGTCGCCGGCTGGATATGTAGCTGATCGCATACGGCGCCGCAGAATATGCTCCGTGCTGTGCTGGGCGAGCTGGTGCAGACGACGGACGCCAAGTGGATCACCCGTCCACCGACGCGCTGCCCGAACGGGCACCGGGTGGTCGCTGGCCAGGTCCACGTCGGTCACCAGGCCTGCCTCGGTCACGGCGGCGGGCACACCACCTGGACGTGCCGCACGTGACCAGACGGTTGTACGGGCCGCCGCTCAACACACACTGCACACGCCTCGATGGGCCGGCGGTAGTGCGCATCTCCAACGCCACATCGTAGTCGTAGCCAGCCCATCGGCCCGTCATCCTGCTTGGGTGGCGGCTGTCGAGCCTTGCCGCCAGGCGCGGTGAAACAGAGCCAGCCCCACCTTTCGGCCGGGCTGTTGTAGTCGGCGGGGTGACAGTCCTCGATCTGTCTGGGGCCTTGGTTCCGGTCAGGCTCGGTCCCATTCGGGTGAGCGATGCTGTGTGGTTAGCCATCCAGCCCCGCCGATTTCTCTTTTCTGTTATGAAAGAAGCGTCGCACGGGACACATTGCGGTGCAACACTTTTCGAGAAAACAATTCACCGCCAAGACGAGGCCGAGAAGATGAACGGCTGTGGCCCGTCATCCCGCTCGGGCCGACTACTGCGAACTA
Source organism: uncultured Actinomycetota bacterium (assembly GCA_963770305.1). GTDB lineage: Bacteria > Actinomycetota > Actinomycetes > Mycobacteriales > Mycobacteriaceae > Mycobacterium. Next base: position 374,598 of record CAVYPB010000038.1, on the reverse strand, counting down.
ATAGGTGTCAGCCCAAGCCGCCGCGAAGGCCACCGTGGCCGCCGAGCAGAAACGGTGTGTCTCCGTAGGGGCGGTACTGAACGGGCGGAGGGGCACTGCTGACCTGAACATTGCCGGGCGACTGGCAGATATTTCCCGAGCAGGTCTGCCCATTTTCCGCCGCAGCCGTCGGTGCAGCGGCGATCGCCGCCGTAGCAGCACCCGCCGCCAACAGCGGCGCAATGTAGGTCAGTTTGATTCGCATGGTCGTGCTCCTTTTCGTTTTCGCAACTCCTCTCGTTGCAACGGAAACTCGGCAGCCTCTGTTCATGTGGGGCTGGACACAAGGCGGCGATCGGCACGGAAGGATGACGAAGAGGGTTCCACGCACTCGGGTTGGCCTGCCTAACAGGTGGCTTCGGCGCCCGCACCACGAGTCGCCAACCTTTGATTGTCGGAGGGCTGATTTCGTTAGGCGGACAAGGTTATTGCAGCTGTTGGCAGCGCGTTTGCCTGACAGTCAATACTTGCAATCAGTTATCAGTCGGCGTATTCCTGCGGCCCGCCCACCCGCTTCCCTGGTGGCGGGGCCGGACTCATGCGAAGCGGTTGATGTGGCCTTCACCTTCGCTTGAACCCGCGCCGCCGGCGCACTGACCGCTTCTCCCGTGGGGCCGCCACGGGAGAAGCGGCCTCGTGCTCGCGGGCGAACGCATCGTAGGCATCGGCAATCTGTTCGACAGTCGCATCCGGATGCTCCCTCGCAACAGCCTCAATAGCCGTCCACGTCTGCTCGCCCAAACCGATCCCGAGGGAAGGGCGCACACCATCTGCGATGGCACAGTTCAGCGAATGCTGAAACGCGCCGTGCAGATAAGCCCCGGCCCCCATGAATCAACGCTATCCACGCAAACCCCAGCCCCGGGACGCTGCAGAAACATTTAACCCAAACGTCAACCACATGGGCGTCCCGCACGTGCGATCAGACGGGGTACGGGCCACCGTTCAACACCCGTTGCTCGACACTCGACGGGCTAGCGGTAGTGCACATCTCCAACGCCGCCTTGTAGTTGTCGCCACCCGTGCCATCACCCCCCGGGTGGCGGGCCGACTCCACTCCGCGCGCTCGCCTCCCCCGGGCACGGGCCGGGTGCAACAACTGCGGCGCAGAACACTCACGCGCACACCGGCCCGCTGTCACCGCGCGCCGCCCTAAGGTCGCGGTGACGGCCCTACTTACATCCACGACGTCTGGCGGCCTGCGGTTCGCCTGCAGCATTAACTTTCTTTGTACGGCGCGGCGTGGCCGACCCAACGAGTGTCATGGGCCCGCGTAGCCAGACGGCCACGCAGCGCGTCTGACCTATTACTCGGCCCGCCATCCCGGTATTGGGCCGATGCCGTCGCGGCTGCGGGTGTCCGGCATATCAAGCTGCACGGTGGTCGGCATACCGCGGCCACGCTGATGCGTCTGGACGGGGTGCCCGTGGCAGTCATCGCCGCATGGATCGGACACTCGGACCCGACGCTGACGCTGCAGGTCTACGCGCACTCGCAGGACGAAGCCCTTAGAGCGGCAGGGACATCGCTGGACGGTCCCCGAACAAGAGTTCCGTCTGAGTTGTGACCCTTGGTGACCCTGACGCCGTCGTTCGAACAGAGTCGAACGGCGTTCGCGCTGGTCAGAGCGGAGCCGATGACGGGAATCGAACCCGCGTATTCAGCTTGGGAAGCTGATGTTCTGCCATTGAACTACATCGGCGTCGGTGATCACGGAGATTAGCACCTGAGCGGATACGCTCGTCGCGTGCTGCTCTCCGATCGCGACATCCGTGCCGAAATCGCCGCCGAGCGGCTGGGCATCGATCCGTACGACCCGACCCTGGTGCAGCCGTCGAGCGTCGACGTTCGCCTCGACAACATGTTCCGCGTCTTCAACAACACCCGCTACACCCACATCGACCCGTCCATCCAGCAGGACGAGCTCACCAGCCTCGTGCAGCCGGACCCTGGCGAGCCCTTCGTGCTGCATCCCGGCGAGTTCGTCCTCGGCTCGACGCTGGAACTGTGCACGCTGCCCGACGACCTCGCCGGCCGGCTCGAGGGCAAGTCATCGCTTGGCCGGCTCGGGCTGCTTACCCACTCGACGGCGGGCTTCATCGATCCCGGGTTTTCCGGCCACATCACCCTCGAGCTGTCCAACGTCGCGAACCTGCCGATCACGCTGTGGCCCGGGATGAAGATCGGCCAGCTGTGCCTGCTGCGGCTGACCAGCCCCGCCGAGCACCCCTACGGCAGCGCGCAGGCCGGCTCTAAATACCAGGGCCAGCGCGGCCCGACCCCGTCGCGCTCGTACCAGAACTTCATCAAGTCCAGCTGATCCGGCGCCAAGTTCGCGGCCTGGATGGTTTTCGTCCCGCTGTGGATGGTCGCCGTGTATGCCGTGGTAGCGCACCGGGTGTGGGCTCCGGGCGGTTGGCTGTTCGAGCTCGGGGCGCTTGACCACGCAGGCGGCCTGGTCGTCGAGATCGTCTCAGGCATGTCGGCACTGGCCGTGGCCCAGGTGCTCGGCCCTCGCATCGGTTTCAAGAAAGACGCCATGCGCCCGCACAACCTGCAGTTCGTGTTGCTTGGCTGCGGTTTGCTCTGGTTCGGCTGGGTGCACTTCGTCGGCGGGGTTGTTGGTGTGCTGCTGATCGGACTGCTGGCCACCGACGTGATGACCGACGGCGCCCAGGGCCTCTTCTACGGCGGCGGATTCGCCCAACTCGGCAAGCAGTCGCTCGGCGCGGTGGTGGTGGGCGTGTACGCGTTCGCCGTGTCGTACGTGTTGGCCAAGTTGATCGACCGTTTCATGGGCTTCCGGGTCAGTGCCGACGACGAGACGACCGGGGTCGACTTCACGCAGCACGCCGGGACCGCCTACGCGGAGGGCGTGCATGGCCATCAGCCGTCGCGCCGTCCCTTGACCGACTAAGCCCGGCGGTTGGCGTCTCAGGCCTGAGTTTGAACCGACCGGGGTGGGCTGTCGTTCACCCGGGTAGGGTTTAATACGGGCGCCGGCGAGTACCGGTGCCGACGCGATCCGGCCAGAACTTCAGCGCCATCAGCAAATGCCGTTGGATGTAACGCCCGAGCTGATGTCGCCGATGAAGTATCTAGTTGTCGGCTCGTGAGGGATGAGTACGCAACGGCGATCTAGACAGCGTAGCAAACACTTTGGAGGGGTCAGTGGACATCGTATTAGGTGTGTCGATGACACCTACGACGGTCCGCATGGTGCTGGTCGAAGGCGATAAGGCCGACGGGTCGATCGTTGATCACGATGCCTTCGACATCACCGCCAATGACGGCTCAGCAACGTCCTCGAGCGCGGCCGAACAGGTCATCGAGGCCGTCCTTGGCACCAAGGAAAGCGCCGCCGCGGGCGGGCATCACCTGAAGTCGATCGGCGTCACGTGGAGTGACCACGTCGAAGCCTCCACACTGCGCGACACGCTGGCCGCGCGCGGCATCGACGACGTCATGCTCGTGTCCGACGGCCATGCCGCCGCGGCGCTCGCCCAGGCTGTGGGTCGCGCCGTTGGGTACGCCACCACCGCACTGCTATTCATCGACCGGGACGCCGCCACGCTGTCGGTGGTGCAGACCGACGATGGCTCCGTCGTGAAGGTGTTGAGCCGCTCATTGCACAGCGAGGACGCGATGGCCGTCCTCACCGACATGGCCGCGGCCGTCGACGCCCAGGACTCGGCGCCGCAGGGCATGTTCGTTGTCGGCTCCGGGGTCGACGTCACCTTGGTGAAGGCACACCTGGAGAGCCTCGTCAGCCTGCCGGTCAGTGCACCCGATGAACCGGAAATCGCACTGGCCCGTGGTGCGGCCCTGGCATCGGCCAATGCGCCGGCCTTCGAGGCGACCACCGTCGGTCTGGCCTACTCCCAGGACCCCGACGGAACCACGGCCGGTAACGCCTATGCGGCCCTTGCCGGCGCCGAAACTCAGATGGCGCCGGTCGGCGGCGCCGATGCGCTGGTCGACGATTACGCGTCGCAGACGGATATGGAGCCGATCGCTGTCGACGAGGGCCGCAAGCCGTTTCTGCTCGTCGGCAGCGCGCTGACGTCGATCTTCGTGGTTGGCGTTGTGGCGCTGGTCATTTCGCTCGCCGTCAGCATCCGACCGACGGTCGATCAACGGCCGAGCCCGGGCCCGAACGCGATTGTGCCCAGCACCGTAGCGCCCCCGCCGGCGCCCGTGCAGGAAGCGCAGCAGCCCGTCGCCCCGCCTCCACCCCCCGCGGAGACCATCAAGCCACCGGTGCCCGTCGCCGTGCAGGAAGCACCCCCGCCGCGTCAGGTTTATGTCGAGCAGGCACCGGCTCCGCAGGCACCCGCGCCCGCTCCGGCTGCGCCACCACCGGCTCCCGAGGCACCGCCGCCCGCGCCTGCTCCCGTGGCGCCAGCGCCGATCCCGTATATCCCGGCACCGGTGTACAACCCGCCGGTGTACAACCCGTACCTGCCGCCGCCCGTCCTCTACCCACGCCCCAGCCCGTGGACGCCACCGTGGACACCGGGGTGGCAGCAGCATCCACAAGAGCCGCAGGATCCGGAGCCGCAAGAACCCCAAGAGCCGCAGCAGCCGTCCCACCAGAACCCGCAGTGGCCCTGGCCAGGCGGTGGCTCGGGTGGCTCGGGCTCCAGTGGCTCGGGCTCGGGCGGCTCCGGTGGCTCGGGCGGATTCGGCGGATCCGGCGGCTCTGGTGGCTCGTCCGGCGGCAGCGGCGGCGGCTCGGGAGGCTGCTTCCTGATCTTCTGCGGCGGAGGCGGCGGGCGTCACTAGCGGTAACCTGCTGTTGGTCTGCCGCTTGGTGTCCCTTAGCAGTTAGCTCATCGCAGCTGCGTATAGAGGCAGTATGCGATGCACCGTCTTTGGCACGGGCTACCTCGGCGCGACACACGCCGCAGGAATGGCAGAACTCGGACACGACGTGATCGGCGTCGACATCGATGCAGGCAAGGTCGCCAAGCTCGCGGGCGGCGACATCCCCTTCTACGAGCCCGGTCTGCGAAAGGTGTTGAGCGACAACATCACTGCCGGTCGATTGCGCTTCACCACCGACTACAACGAGGCCGCCGACTTCGCCGACGTGCACTTCCTTGGCGTCGGAACCCCACAGATGAAGGGCGAGTACGGCGCCGACCTGCGCCACGTGCACGCGGTGATCGACACCCTGGTGCCGCGCCTGCGCCGGCCGGCGGTGATCGTCGGCAAGTCAACGGTTCCGGTCGGCACGGCCACAGAGCTGGGGGATCGGTCCCGCGGCCTGGCGCCCGAGGGCGTCGACGTGGAGGTGGCGTGGAATCCAGAATTCCTGCGCGAGGGCTTCGCCGTTCACGACACTCTTCATCCCGATCGCATTGTGCTTGGCGTACAACGGGATTCGGTGCGGGCCGAGGCCGCGATCCGGGAAATGTATGCGTCATTCCTCGAAGAGGGCGTGCCGTTCTTGGTTACCGACCTCCAGACAGCGGAACTAGTCAAGGTGTCCGCGAACGCCTTTCTGGCCACTAAGATCTCGTTTATCAACGCGATCTCCGAGGTCTGCGAGGCTGTCGATGCCGACGTCACACTGCTGGCAGACGCCCTCGGATATGACCCGCGGATCGGGCGCCGCTTCCTCAACGCCGGCCTCGGCTTCGGTGGCGGCTGCCTGCCCAAGGACATCCGCGCGTTCATGGCTCGGGCCGGCGAGCTCGGCGCCAACCACGCTCTGACGTTCCTGCGCGAGGTAGACAGCATCAACATGCGGCGTCGCATTCGCATGGTCGATCTGGCTACCAAGGCCTGCGGTGGCTCGTTGCTCGGCGCAAACGTGGCCGTGCTCGGCGCCGCATTCAAACCGGAATCCGACGACGTTCGGGACTCGCCGGCGCTCAACGTCGCCGGCATGCTGCAACTCAACGGCGCCACGGTCAACGTCTACGACCCGAAGGCGATGGAGAACTCGCAGCGCCTGTTCCCCACGCTGAACTATTCGACGTCGGTGGTGGAGGCCTGTGACCGCGCCGACGCCGTGCTGGTGCTCACCGAATGGCGCGAGTTCGTCGAGCTCGATCCGCACGACCTTGCCACCACAGTGCGCGCCAAAGTCGTTGTCGACGGCCGTAATTGCCTCGACATCGACCGGTGGAACAGCGCAGGCTGGCGGGTCTACGCCCTAGGCAGGAGCGTGGACAGCGTCAATCAGCAGACGCTTGCTTGAGCATTCCGTCGAAGCCCTGCCATAACAGCATGAAGACGAGTTCGACCACGCGCTCGCGCGGCACGTCGCGGTTCTCGTACCACCAGGTGGCCACGCCCCCGCATGCCGACTGCGTGGCCCGGGCAAGAATCCAGGCCGCGTCGTCGACGGTGATCCCCTTCACCGACTTGGCGTCTGCGGCGCCGAACCGGATGAGATCGGCGATGGCTTCGGTGCCACGGTCGGCGATCTCCTGACAGACTGCGGCGATCTCCGGGTCGGCCGGGGGATCTCGGTGTAGGAAGCGCCACATGAACGGGTCCTCCTCGACGAACTCGAAGTAGTTCGCGATGCTCGCGCGAAGCAGCTCTTCGGCCGAGGCGCCCTCGAGGCGCCGCAGCGAGCGTTCCCTCAACTGCTCGGCGTGTAGTTCGAGGACCGTGATGTGGACTTCGCGTTTGGAGCCGAAATGGTCGTAGAGGACCGACGGCACGACACCGGCGCGCGCAGCGATGTCCTGCATCTTCGCCTCGGCGAATCCGTGCTCTGCGAACATTTCGACGGCCGCGTCGAGGATGCGGGCCCGTCGCTCCGCGGCTGGTATCCGCGTCCTTGGCATACCGAATACTAATTCGGTACGCTGCGACCACATTACCGAACCGCAATTCGGTTGGACGGAGTGTCGCCCATGAAGCAAGGTCCAGTAAGGCAACGAATCCAATGGCTCGCCGTGCACGGCGTGGTCCGCGGAATCTCGAAGCTCTTCGCGCGCCAGGGTGATCCGCAGGGGCGGTTGCTCATCGATCCCGCCGTGCGGGCCGACCCCGTCGCGTTCACCGAGGAGCTGCGCGCACGGGGCCCAATCGTGAAATGTCGCGCCATGTACATGACCGTCGACCACAAGATCGCCAACGATCTGCTGCGATCTGACGACTTCCACGTCTTCGGACTGGGGACGAACCTGCCCAAACCGCTGCAATGGGTGGCGGACCGTACGAAGCCCGATCTGCTGCATCCAATTCAGCCGCCGTCGATGCTGTCGGTCGAGCCGCCGGACCACACCCGCTACCGCAAGCTGGTGTCGTCGGTCTTCACCACGCGTGCCGTAGCCAGGCTGCGAGATCGGGTACAGGACACCGCCAATCTGCTTCTCGCCGAACTTGCCGAGGATGCCGGCACCGTCGACATCGTCGAACGGTATTGCTCACAACTCCCCGTCACCGTGATCGGAGACATCCTCGGGGTACCCGACGACGCGCGGCCCCGGATCCTGGAGTTCGGTGAACTCGGCGCGCCCAGCCTTGACATCGGCCTGACGTGGCGCCAGTACCGGAGGGTCTATCGCGGTATCGAGGGCTTCAACGACTGGCTCTCGAACCACCTACACGAACTACGCCGCAACCCTGGCGACGACCTGATGAGCCAAATCATTCGGGCTTCCGGGAGTGCCGAAGGCGGTCCGCTGACCCACCAGGAACTGCTGGCGACCGCAGGACTCGTGCTGGCCGCGGGCTTCGAGACCACAGTTAACTTGCTAGGCAATGGGATTCGGATGCTGCTGGAAACACCGGGGCATCTGGATACGTTGGCGGCGCGTCCCGAGCTGTGGCCGACTGCGGTCGAGGAGATCCTCCGGCTGGACTCGCCGGTTCAGCTCAGTGCACGGATTGCAGCCAAAGACATCGACATTGCGGGCACCCGCGTCGGGCGCGGCGAAGGAGTCATCATCTACCTCGCCGGCGCCAACCGCGACCCGAAGGTCTTCACCGATCCGCACCGCTTCGACATCGAGCGCGAGAACGCGGGCAAGCATCTGTCGTTCTCCGGCGGCAGACACTTCTGCCTCGGCGCCGCGCTGGCGCGGGCGGAAGGCGAGGTCGGGCTGCGGACGTTCTTCGAGCGCTTCCCGGACGCCCGGCTTGCCGGCGACGGCGTTCGCCGCGACACCCGGGTGCTGCGGGGATGGTCATCGTTGCCGATCATGCTTGGGACGGCCCGCGCCACTGTACCTTCGTAACGTGGATTTCCGAGCGGCGCTGCTCGACCAGACCCGGGACTTCGGGGAACTGATCCGCAGTGCAGACCCGTCAACGCCCGTGCCGACCTGCCCCGACTGGACGCTGCGACAGCTGTTCCGCCATGTCGGGCGCGGAAACCGTTGGGCCGCACAGATCATCGCCGACCGCCGGAACGAGCAACTCGACCAGCGCGACGTCCGCGATGGCAAACCGCCGGACGACCCCGACGCAGCCATCGACTGGTTGAACAATGGCGCACAGCTCATCCTCGACGCCGTCGACCGCGTTGGCCCCGGGACACGGGTGTGGACGTTCATCGGGCCGCGCCCCTGCGGCTGGTGGATCCGACGACGGCTGCACGAAGCCACCGTGCACCGCGCCGACGCAGCGCTGGCGCTGGGCCTGGACTACGACCTGTCGCCGGAGCTGGCTGCCGACGGGATCAGCGAGTGGGTCGAACTGATGACCGTTCAGGCCGAGCCGCAAGCGCCGCCGTTGCCGAGGGGGCAGACGTTACATCTGCACGCCACCGATCAGGGGCTGGGTCCGACCGGTGAGTGGACGATCGTCAACGACGAGGATGGGGTCGGCTGGTCGCACGAGCACGGTAAGGGCGACGCTGCGGTGCGCGGGCCTGCCAACGACCTGCTGCTCGCGATCGTGCGCCGGCGCACGGCGGCCGACGGTGGCGTCGACGTATTCGGCGACACCACCGTGTGGGACCGCTGGCTGGAGTACACGCAGTTCTAGGTGGCGTATTTTCTCGACCATGACCACTTCGGAGATCGCGACGGTGCTGGCCTGGCATGACGCGCTGAACGAGCGCGACCTCGACACGCTGATTCTGGTTTCCAGCGACGACATCGAGTTCGGTGACGCGAACGGCGCAGGCCAGGGCCATGCGGCACTGCGCGAGTGGGCGAGTTCGTTGGACATCACCGCCGCCATCCCGGGACGGATGTATGTCCACGACGGCGTCGTTGTCGCCGAGGAGCAGGACGGGAAGGCGTCGGCGTTCCGCGTCGTGCACGACCACGTCACGTCGGTGTTCCGCCACGACGACCTCGCCTCCGCGCTGGCCGCGACCGAGCTGACCGAGAAGGACCTGGCCGGCTGATGCGTGGCATCATCCTGGCCGGCGGATCGGGCACCCGGCTGTATCCGATCACCATGGGCGTCAGCAAGCAGCTGCTGCCCGTCTACGACAAGCCGATGATCTACTACCCGCTGTCGACGCTGATGATGGCCGGCATCCGCGACATCCAGGTGATCACCACGCCTGACGACGCTCCGGCATTTCACCGATTGCTCGGCGACGGTTCGGATTTCGGCATCAACATCACCTACGCGGTGCAGGACCGACCCGACGGTCTGGCGCAGGCGTTCGTGATCGGCGCCGACCACATCGGCGACGACTCCGTGGCATTGGTGTTGGGCGACAACATCTTCTACGGCCCGGGCTTGGGCACCAGTCTGCGCCGATTCCAAAGTGTCAGCGGCGGAGCGATTTTCGCGTACTGGGTGGCCAACCCGTCGGCCTACGGTGTCGTCGAGTTCGGCGCCGACGGCACGGCGCTGTCGATCGAGGAGAAGCCGGCCACCCCGAAGTCGCACTACGCGGTGCCGGGCCTGTACTTCTACGACAACGACGTCATCGAGATCGCGCGGTCGCTTCGAAAGTCGGCGCGCGGTGAATACGAGATCACCGAGGTCAACCAGACCTACCTGAACCAGGGCCGGCTGTCGGTCGAGGTGCTGGCCCGCGGCACGGCGTGGCTGGACACCGGCACGTTCGACTCGCTGCTGGACGCCAGCGACTACGTCCGCACCATCGAACGCAGGCAGGGACTGAAGATCAGCGTGCCCGAGGAGGTGGCGTGGCGGGTGGGCTTCATCGACGACGACCAGCTTGCCGACCGCGCGCACACTCTGCTCAAGTCCGGATACGGCGCCTACCTGCTGGAGCTGCTGGAGCGGTAGCGGGCGTCGCCAGCACCGCCGCGATCGCCGTCGTCAACGGCACCGACAGTGCCAGCGCGATGCCGCCGACCGCGGAGCGGGCGATCTCGATGGCCACGCTCTCGCTGGTCAGCACGTCGCCGAGCGACCGGTTGGCCACGCTGAACAACAGCAGCAGCGGCAACGCGCTGCCCGCGTAGGCCAGCACCAGCGTGTAGACGGTGCTGGCGATGTGGTCGCGGCCCACCCGCATGGCGCCGAGGAAGATCGCGCGCCGCGAGCTGCCGTCGCCGAGCTCGGCCAGTTCGAACACCGTCGACGCCTGCGTGACGGTGACGTCGTTGAGCACGCCGAGCGAGCCGATGATGAAGCCGGCCAGCAGCAGCCCGGTGATCGACACGTTGCCCAGGTAGGCGGCCACTTCGTTGTTCTGGTCCTCCGACAGTCCGGTCAGGTGCGCCAATTCGATTGCGCCCCAGGACAATAACGCGGCGAGCAACAGTGCCGCCAACGTTCCGAGCAGTGCCGCACTGGTCCGCAGGCTCACCCCGTGCGCCAGGTAGATCACCGCGTAGAGGATCGCCGCCGAGGCGACCAGCGCGACCGGAATCGCGGATGCGCCGTCGCGCAGGGCACGGCAGCAGGAACACCACCAGCACGCGAACGCGACGACGATGCCGATCAGCGCCCGCAGGCCGCGCCAGCCGGCGACCGCGACGATCACGACGGCGAACGCTGCGGCGAGCGCGATCAGCGGCCACGTCCGCTCGTAGTCGTAGAACGCGTAGCTGGTCGCGCCCGCCGGGTCGACCTGGCGGCTGATCCGGATGTGGTCGCCGACGGCGAGGTTGGGCTGGCCGGGTCCGCCGCTGAACTCGAGCACCGTGTTGGCGCCGTTGTTGGGGCCCGGAGTCGATGGCGACCAGGGTCTGCACGCATTGGCCACCGCCCTCCGGAGCCTGCGCTGGATCGGCGGTCAGCACCGCACCCGCCGAGGGGCTCCCGCACGTTGCGGCCTTGCTGGACAACACGTGCCCGGCTTCGGTGGTGACCGCACCGCCCGCGGCGTTCTGGAATGGCAGCGGGATGTCGACCTTCTGCTGGCTGGGCCACAGCCACACCGCGCCGGCCAGCACCGCAATGCCGATGGCGACCAGTGCTCCGACGACGATCTTGGCGGCCAATCGGGCCCAGCGGCGCGGGACCGGTGGGGTGCGAGTGGGCGTGCGAGTGCGTCACCCGCAACAGGGTAGAGGTCGTTACTGGCCGGCTACTGCCGGTAGGACGCCAGGAAGTTGCCCAGCCGCTCGATCGCGTTGGCCAGGTCGCGGGCCCACGGCAGCGTCACGATGCGCAGGTGATCCGGTGTCGGCCAGTTGAAGCCGGTGCCCTGGGTGACCAGGATCTTCTCCTGCAGCAGCAGGTCGAGCACGAGCTGCTCGTCGTCGGCGATGTCGTACACCTCGGGGTCGAGCCGCGGGAAGGTGTACAGCGCGCCCTCCGGCTTCACGCACGACACCCCGGGGATCTCGTTGAGCTTGGTCCATGCCACATCGCGCTGCTCGAGCAGCCGCCCGCCGGGCAGCACCAGGTCCTCGATGCTCTGATGGCCACCGAGCGCGACCTGGATCGCGTGCTGCGCAGGCACGTTCGGACACAGCCGCATGTTGGCCAGCAGGCTGATGCCCTCGATGAAACTCTCGGCGTGTTCCTTGGGACCGGTGATCACCAGCCAACCCGACCGGTAGCCCGCGACCCGGTATGCCTTCGACAACCCGTTGAAGGTCAGCGTCAGCACGTCCGGCGCCACCGACGCCATCGCGATGTGCTTGGCGTCGTCGTAGAGGATCTTGTCGTAGATCTCGTCGGCCAACAGCAGCAGCTGATGCTTGCGCGCGAGATCGGCCATCTGCGTGAGGATTTCGCGGCTGTACACCGCGCCGGTTGGGTTGTTCGGGTTGATCACGACGATCGCCTTGGTGCGGTCGGTGATCTTCGACTCCAGGTCGGCGATGTCGGGCATCCAGCCCTGAGTCTCGTCGCACAGGTAGTGCACCGGCGTGCCGCCGGCCAGCGAGGTGCACGCCGTCCACAGCGGATAGTCCGGCGCGGGGATCAACACCTGGTCGCCGTTGTCGAGCAACGCCTGCAATGTCATCTGGATGAGCTCGGAGGCGCCGTTGCCGAGATAGACGTCGTCGACGTCGAATCGGGGAAAGCCATCGACGAGTTCGTAGCGGGTGAACACAGCCCGCCTGGCGCTCATGATGCCCTTGGAGTCCGAATAGCCCTGCGCGTACGGCAGCGCCTGGATGATGTCGCGCATGATGACGTCGGGCGCCTCGAAGCCGAACGGCGCGGGGTTGCCGATGTTCAGCTTGAGGATGCGGTGACCCTCGGCCTCCAGCCGCGCCGCGTGATCGTGCACCGGGCCGCGGATCTCGTACAGGACGTCCTGCAGCTTGGACGACTGCGTGAACGTACGCTGCCGCGGGTGATGTCCGGTGCTATGCCACGGCACCTGGTGGGTGGTCACGTCACCCATGGTCGCATTGTCGTCCAGCGATTTTGCTAAAAACGCAGGTCACCCGGCACGCGAGGAGCGAAAATGACTACCGCTTGCCTGGCGGCCGCGCACCTTTGGCGATGCCAAGGCCCTTCACCGGCGGCGCAGGCTTCTCCCCATTGCCCTCAGCGGAAGGCTCAGGCGCAGCGCCGGATTCGCCATCGGAGGCCGGTTCGGGTTGTGGCGCAGCGGGTTTCGGTGCCGCCGCTGGCGCCTTCTTCGCACCTGGCCGACGGGCGCCCGGCGCGATACCGAGTCCCTTGACCTCTGGCTCGGGTTTGGCCGGCTCGGCCGGAGCGGGTGCTTCGGGCTCGCGCCTGGGGCGCCGCCGCTGCGGGCGCCGCCGGGGCGGCCTTCTTGGCGCCTGGCCGCCGTGCTCCTGCGGCGATGCCGAGCCCCTTGACCTCGGGCTCGGGTTTGACCGGCTCTGCCGGAGCGGGCGCTTCGGCAGCGGCGGGCGCGGCCTTCTTCGCGCCGGGACGCTTGGCGCCCGCGGCGATGCCGAGTCCCTTGGCCGGCGGTGCAGCGGCGGCCGGTGCTTCGGCGCGGCTCCGCTGGTGCGGCTTTCTTGTGCACCCGGACGCTTGGCGCCACCGGCGATACCCAGACCGGTTACCGGCTTGGTCTCGCTCGCGGTCGATGCCTTGGCTTCCGCCGGTGGTTCCTCCGGGGCCTCGGCAGGCGCGGCCTTTTCGACCGTTGCCGTGGACGCCTCGACGCGGGCTGCCCTTTCCTCGGATTCCTTTGCGGCCGTGCCCTTCTCAGGCAGCGTGACCGAGCTCTTGTCCAGCGAGCCCAGCAGCAGCTGCGCCACGTCGAGCACCTCGGCCTTCGGTATGTCGCTGGCTGCGGCGACGTCGTCGACACCGTCGGTCATCATCACGCGGCAGAACGGGCAGCCGGTGGCGATCTTCGAGGCGCCGGTGTCCAGTGCCTCCTCGACGCGTTCGTGGTTGACGCGCTTGCCGATGTGCTCTTCCATCCACATCCGCGCACCGCCGGCGCCACAGCACAGGCCGCGGTCGGCGTGGCGGGGCATCTCGGTGAGCTTCGCGCCGGACGCCCCGATCAGCTCGCGGGGCGCGTCGTAGACCTTGTTGTGCCTGCCCAGGTAGCACGGGTCGTGGTAGGTGATGTCGGCACCGCCGTCCACGGGCGAAACAGGCACCAGCTTCTTGTCCCGGATCAGCCGGTTCAGCAGTTGAGTGTGGTGCAGAACCGTGTAGTTGCCGCCCAGCTGGGGATACTCGCGGCCCAGCGTGTTGAAGCAGTGCGGGCAGGTGACGACGACCTTGCGGTCCACCCGCTCGACGCCCTCGAACATCTCGTTGAGGGTCTCGACGTTCTGCGCGGCCAGCTGCTGGAACAGGAACTCGTTGCCGGACCGGCGGGCCGAGTCGCCGTTGCACGTCTCGCCCTCGCCGAGCACCAGGTACTTCACGCCCGCGATGGCGAGCAACTCCGCGACGGCCTTGGTGGTCTTCTTTGCGCGGTCCTCGTACGCTCCGGCGCAACCCACCCAGAACAGGTATTCGTAGCCCTCGAAGGAGTCGACGTCCTTGCCGTACACCGGCACGTCGAAGTCGACCTCGTCGATCCAGTTCGTGCGGTCCTTGGCGTTCTGACCCCACGGATTGCCCTTGTTCTCAAGGTTTTTGAACAGCACGCCGAGCTCGGACGGGAACTCCGACTCCATCATCACCTGGTATCGACGCATGTCGACGATGTGGTCGATGTGCTCGATGTCCACCGGGCACTGCTCGACGCACGCGCCGCACGTCGTGCAGGACCACAGCACGTCGGGGTCGATGACGCCGCCCTGCTCCAGCGTGCCCACGAGCGGACGCGTCGCCTGTTGCGGACTGTCCGCAGGCACCCGCTCGAATCCGGACTCCGGGACGTGGTGCTCTTCGTCGTGCTTCGTCTCGATGAAGCCGCCCTCGGCGGACTCCAGTTCCTTGCCCACCGTTTCATCGCCGGGGGTCTCCTTGTCGCCAAGGATGTACGGCGCCTTGGCGAACAGGTGGTCGCGCAGGTTCATGATCACGAGCTTGGGCGACAGCGGCTTGCCGGTGTTCCAGGCCGGGCACTGCGACTGGCAGCGGCCACACTCGGTACACGTGGTGAAGTCGAGGTAGCCCTTCCACGTGAAGTCCTCGATTTTGCCGCGGCCGAGCACGGCGTCCTCGGCGGGATCCTCGAAGTCGACCGGAACGCCCTTGGACTCCACCGGCAGCAGCGGACCCAAGCCGTCGGGCAGCCGCTTGAACGTGACGTTGATCGGTGCCAGCCCGATGTGCAGGTGCTTGGAGTGCAGCACGATCAGCAGGAACACCAGCATCACGCCGATGTGCAGCAGCAGCGCGATCGTCTCGATCCACGCGTTGGCGGTGGTGCCCAGAGGGTGAAGGATCCAGCCCATCAGCTGCGAGAAGAATGCGCCGTTGCCGTAGGGCAGGGTCCCGGTATTCACGGCTGCACCGCGCACCAGTGCGTATGTCCAGATGACGTTGAAGATCATG
This sequence comes from uncultured Actinomycetota bacterium, assembly GCA_963770305.1. Classification (GTDB taxonomy): domain Bacteria; phylum Actinomycetota; class Actinomycetes; order Mycobacteriales; family Mycobacteriaceae; genus Mycobacterium. The sequence continues at coordinate 359,307 of CAVYPB010000038.1, read as the reverse complement.
AACAGGATCAGCCAGGCCCCACCGGTGTGCGATCCGTAGAACCGGGAGTCGCGGCCGTGCTTCTTGGGCTCGCGCGCGATGCGGATCACCGCGAACGTGGCGATGCCGAGCAGCACCGCGACGGCGAAGAAGTCCTGCAGGAAGCCCAGAGCGTCCCAGCGACCGACGAACGGGATGTGGAAGTTGTGGACGAACAGCAGGCCGAAGGCCTCGAGGTAGACCGACGCCAGGATGAAGAAGCCCCACATCGTGAAGAAGTGGGCAAGACCGGGGATCGACCACTTCAGCAGTCGGGTTTGCCCGAAGACCTCTTTGAACTGCGTGGTTATGCGTGTGCCGAGGTGGTCCTTGCGGGCGTGCTCGTCGCTGGTTTTCTGGCCGGAGCGGATCAGGTTCGTCAGCCACAGGACGCGCTTCGCGGCGAACGCCAGCACGACCGCTGTCATCAGTAGCCCGACGACGAGCCTGATCAGCATCTGGGTATCCACCGCGTGCCTCCCGTATTTCTAAGTTACTCAAGAGTAACTTAACAAATGTTACCCATCGGTAACTTTCGCTCGATGCCTGCTCATAGTTGCATCATGCGGGGAAACGTCGCTACGAAGGTCGCCCTAACTACGCCTTGGGAGCGGTCGTGGTGCCCGTATCCGTGCCGCCGGGGCCGGTGCCCGAGCCCCCGGTGCCGGGGTCGACGGGCGGGGTGCCGGTCCCGCCGCCCGTGCCCGGGTCGATCGGTGGCGTGCCGGTGCCGCCATCGCCAGGTCCCGGATCGATCGGCGGCGCTGTGGGAATTTTCCACGGCGGCGTCCACACGGGAGGCGTCCACACCGGCGGCGTCCACGGGGGCGATGTCGGCTCAGTCGTCGGTTCAGTCGTAGGCGGCGGCTCCGTCGTCACTGGGGCGGGCGGTTGCTGGGTCACCGGATGCTGTCGTTGTGGCGCGGAAGACGACCGTTGGGCCGGCTTGACCGTAACTGTCGTGACTTGGGGGGCCTGCGGCGCCGGGGGTGCTGGGAGAGGCGCCGACGCCGCAGGCGCGGGGACGGACGACACGGCTGTTGCCGCATCGACCGGAGTCGTGGTGGTGTCGCTGACCAACGTGATGCCGAACACCGCTGTGGCGATGGCGGCGGCGACCGCCGCCAGACCGAACAGCACAAGCGGTCCACGCCGCGGCGGCTCGTCGTCCTGCCACTCCTCGTGACAGAAGTGCACCTCGGGGCGGGAGTCGGTCACGTCGCTGTAGGGCAGCACTTCCTCGGTGCTGTCGTCCTGGGACCAGGCCAACGCCGTGGACGGCTCGGTCGCTGTCATCGTCTCTGTGGCGGCAGCAGCAGCGGGGGCGCTCGGCGTGACCGTGGTGGGCGTGTCGGCGACCCGGCCGCGGTGCGCGATCAGCGCCGCGCCCTCGGCCGCGGTGAGCTGCGGGTGCGGGGTGGTCACGACGGGTGCACGGAGGTGCTCGGAGAGCTGCTGGGTGATCAGCGGGATGCGGGCACCACCGCCGACGCTGGCGACCGCCGACACGCTCGCCGTCGGCACGCCGTAGCGCTCCAGCGTTTCGTCAAGCACGGCAACGAATTCCGAGAGCGGCGCGGCCATCAGGTCCTCGAGTTCGGTACGCGTGACGCGGATGTCGGCGCGGTGGCCGGGTAGTTCGGCCACGACGGCGGTCGCGGTCTCCGCGGACAGACGTTCCTTGGCGCGCCGGCATTCGTCGCGCAGCCGCACCAGTGATCCGACCATGGCGGTGCTCGACGGATCGGCCTTCGACGCGTCGACGAGTCCGCCCATGACGTGCGTCAGCAGTGCCTGATCGATGTGGTCGCCAGAGAAATCGGAAAAGCGGACGGTCTCGCCGAACGGCGAAAAGTCCCGCGCGGCGTTGGCAAGTGTGATGCTGCTGCCGCTGCCGCCGAAGTCGCACAACACGATGACGCCGTGCGTCGGCAGGCCGGGATTGGCCCGCAACGCCGTCAACGCCGCTGTCGCGTCGGAGATCACCGGCAGCTTGCCGCGCAGATTCCTGCGCAGGGTGTCGACGACCGACGCGCGCCAGTGGGCGGGGACGGTGACGGCGACCTCCGAGACCGGCATGCCGTCGGTGACCGCGTGGGCCATCGCGCCGAGCGCATCGGCGAGCAGTTCTTCGGACCGATGCTTCGAGCCGTCGGGGGCGACCAGAGGCACCGGATCGCCGACGCGGTCGACGAACCCGGTCAGGCGCTGGCCCTGCAGCGTCAGCTCTGCGGGACGGATGACGGCGGCCTGCCCGTCGAGGGTGCCGGCAAGGTTCGTTGCACCGACCGACAGACCTAGGGAATGGCCGTGATTGCCTGGGGAATTCAACATGCGAATGACCGTATGGCGAGCAGCGCCGCACCAAATCCGGTGCCAGACCCGTCGCGCAGCGGGAGCTCTAGGGGATTTCGATTAGGGGATACGGCAGCGTTGGGGGCTCAGCCCTGGGGAGCCAGCATGGCGCGGAGCATCGACAACATCTCCGATCGCGACTCGGCGCCGAGCCGGCGCCGGATCCGCGCGACATGGTGCTCGACGGTCTTGGCCGAGATGAACAGCTGGCTGCCGATGTCGCGGTACGGCATGCCGAGCAGTAGGAGTTCGGCCACTTCGCGCTCACGGTCGGACAGCCTCGAGGAGGCAGGCCGCGACGGGCCGCCGCGAGCACCATCCGCGACGGTGGTCACCGATTCGAGGCCCGGCACGTCGTCGACCGCGACTGCCTGTTTGAGGTCGCGCGCCAGTTGCAGCATCGCGCCTGAGACACGCCCGTCGGGGGTCTGCAGGGCGGCCTGGCTGGCCAGGCGGGTGGCGTCCCACGTCAGCCCGAACCGCGACAACCCCCGTGCCGCCGCGGTCACCTCGTCGATGTCGACATGATTGGCCAGCACCCGCAGCCAGGTACGCCCGGCGGTGGCCAGGGCCTTGGCGAATGCGCTGTGGGCGGCGGCGGCGGTCAACGCCTGTCCGTGCGGCGCAACCGCTTCCGGTGAATTCGCCAGGATTCCCGCGTGTACGCCCGCCCAGTGCAGCGGCACCGACCACAGCACCGGATCGCCGAGCGACTCCAGCAGCGCGAACGCCTCGGTCAGGGTGTGCTGCAGCCGGTCGACCTGGCGCATTCGTGCGGCGGCGACCCACAGCTCGCCCAGTGGCAGCAGCGAGAACAGATCCATCGAGTATTCGGCGAGCACCTCGGCCGCCGCATACCAATGCTTCTGTACCGCACCGCTGTCGCCGCTGCGCCTGGCGATTGCCGTCTGTAGCGCGGCCGCCCAGAGCGCGTCGCGGCGGTGCAGCGCCGCATCGGCCGTCGCGGCGGCATCGGCGGCCGCCGCGGGCAGCTGCCCGTCGAGCATCCGCACCCAGCCGAGCAGCAGTCGGTGCCGGTGGGAAGCAAAGGATTCATCCGCGGTCTCCGTCTGGCTACCGGCGCGCACGGCCCGGCCGATCACGCTGCGGGCGCGTACCGGGTCGCCGCCGTGCAGCGCGGCAAGCGTCACCAGTGCGGCGGGGGTGTCCGGTGCGACGCCGGGCGATTGCTGCTCGGCGGTGATCGAATTCCCGAGCCGCGCGACGGCGATCGGGAACGGCTGATCCAGCGACAACAGCAGACCCTCGGCGAGGCTGCGTGCGGCGCGTGCAGTCGACGTCGGCGGCCCCGCGCTCTCAGCGCTCAGCGCCGCCCTTGCGGCCTCGAGGTCACCCGCGGCGACCGCGACGATGGCGCCCGAGGCGCTGACGAACGCGTCGGGATACGGCCCCAGCCACCGGAACAGGTCGGCCGCCTGCGCCGCGCTGCCGTCGTGCAGGGCAATGCTGGCGGCGATCCGGACCGCTGCAGCGCGCTCGGCCGCGTCCTCGGAGCCGAGCAGTTCGTCGGCCAGCCGACCGGCCGTGGTGCAGTCGCCGGTCAACGCGAGCGCGTCGGCAAGGCGCGCGGACAGGGCCGTCGCCCCCGCATCGGCGGCGGCCCGGTACAGCCGCGCGGCCCGCGCGGGTTGGCCACGGGTGGTGCGGGACGCCAAATCGACGAGCTCAGTGGCCAGTCGATCGTCGTGCAGCCCGTGTTCGGCCATCCGCAACGCGAGATCCGCTGAGAGCGTGGACGATTCGAGTTGCGACACCAGCAGCGAGATCTCGGTGTCATGGTGGCGCGCGGTGCCGATGATCCCAGCGATGCAGTGGTGCACCGACCGCAGGAACGTGTGGCTGTGCGACGGCTCGATCAGGCCGCTGGCGCGGGCGCGGTCGACAAGGTCCTGCGCCTCCTCCGCGCCGACGCGCAGCGCCGCGGCGACGTCATCGGGTCCGAGTTCCGGGCTCAGCGACGACACCAGCAGCGTGTCGAGCACCGGTTCGTCGAGCCGGCGCAGCCGCTCGATCAGCGCGAACTTGGCGGCCTGCATGATCGCCGTCGCCGGCGCCTCGCCGTCGGGTGAGCCGGCCGCGGCGATCGCGGGCCGCAGCAGGAACGGCAGGCCCGCCGTCGCCACCATCAACGACCGGATGATCTCGGAAGTCGGTGGGGCGCCCAGTGTTTCGGTCGCGATGCGGTTGACCTCCGCGGGACTGAGCCCGCCCAGCGACACCACGGGGTTCTCGCGCTCCATGGCGGTGGCGAGCGATCGCAGCGCCGGGTGGTGCGCGAGCGGTTCGGCGGCGACGACGACCGTCGACGCAGGATCGGCGACCCGCTCGCCGAGCTGGCCGAGTTCTGCGTCGTCGAGCAATTGCGCGTCATCGATGACGACCGCCGCGGCCGAATCGTCGCCGTCGCGGGGCGGCCTCGTCAGCACCGCCCCTCCGGCCTCGCGCAGCGCCGTCCGGATGGCCGCAAGGACCGAGCTCTTACCGGTGCCGATCCCTCCGGACACCAGCACCTTGACCGGAATCGTCGGCGCGGCGAGCAGCGATGCCACGGTGTCGCGCGCGGCCGGCGGGATGTCGGTCAGCGGATCTGACGCCGGTCTCGTCATGGGTCACGGCTAAGTGGTCGTCACCGGCGACAACGCAGCGGCCGTGGTCGTGGTCACCTGCTGAGTGGTCGTCGGTTGTGTGGTGGTGGTGGGCGGCGTCGTGGTGGTCGTCGTGGTGGTGGTGGTGGTCGTGGTGGTGGTCGTCGTTGCTGTGGTGGTGGTGGTCGTGGTGGTCGGCGACGTGGTGGTCGTGCTCGGCGGCGGGGGCGCGGGCACGACGGTCGTGCTCGGCTCGCCGTTGGAGCCGGTCACCGTGATCGTCTGCGGCGCTTGCGAAGTCGGCGGCTGCCCGGGCGACGGGCCGGTCTCGACATGAGTGGCCGTCTCGGTCACCGGGCCGGTGCTGCTGCCGGTGCTGGTGAGCGTGACCGCCAGCCCGCCGATCGCCAGCAGTAGCACCGCGGCCGCCGCCCCGAACAGGACGGGCGGGCGCTTGTACCAGGGTAGCGGCCCTGGCTCGGGCTCATAGCCCTCTTCTTCGTGGGCGAACGCGACCTGTGGGCGGGCGTCGGTCGGTCCCTGATCAAACGTGTAGTCCTCGCCGGAGTACGGAACCGGCTCTGCGCCAGGCGAATCGTCCTGCGACCAGGCCAGCGCCCGGAACGTCGCCGACGCTGCGCCGTCAGAGGCCGACTCGGACGCGGCCAAACCCGCGGCGCCCGCGGCCCAACCTGCCGCGGCCATGCCCGTCGGAGCGTCCGCGGCGGCGGCCAGGCCGGTCGGCGCCATCCCCGTGGGTGCGTCCGCCTCCAGTCCGCGGTCGGCCACCAGCGCGGCACCGGCAGCGACGTTGAGCTCGGACTGCGGCGTGGTGACGACGGGAGCGTGCAGCCGCTCCGACAGCTGTTGGGTGACCCGCGGAATGTTGGCCCCGCCGCCGACCGTCGCGACGGCGGACACATCGGATATGGGAATGTTATTGCGCTGCAACGTTTCTTCGATGGTGTTCAGCAGACCGGCGAGCGGCTCAGAGATGAGGCTCTCGAGCTCGTTGCGGGTGACCCTGATGTCGGAGTTAAAGTCGGGCAGCTCCGCGGGCACAACCGTCGCTGTCGATGCGCTCAGCCGTTCCTTGGCCTGCCGGGCCTCGTCGCGCAGCCGGGCCAGCGATCCGAGCCCCAGCGTGCCGGTGGGATCGGCGTTGTTGGCGTCGCCGATTCCGGCGACCACGTGGTTGAGCAGTGCTTGGTCGATCTGGTCGCCGGAGAAGTCGGAATAGCGGATCGTCTCGCCGATCTGGGCGAAGTTCGAACCGGCGTCGGCCAGCGTGACGCTGGTTCCGCTACCGCCCAGGTCCACCAGCGCGACGACGCCGCTCGACGGCAGCCCGGGTGCGGCCTGCAGCGCGGCGAGCGCCGCGACCGAATCCGGGATGAGCGCCGCGGGCACACCGTTCGGCGCGAGGCTCGGCTTTGCGCGCAGCGCACCCCGCAGTGCACCGACGGTTCCGGTGCCCCAGTGCGCGGGCACGGCTATCGCGACAGGGGCGCCGCCGCCCACCGTGCGTGCCATCGCGTCGAGGGCCTCGACGAGCACTCGCTCGCCGACATGCGGGGAGCCGTCAGCGGCCACCAGCGGAACCGGGTCGCCGACCCGCTCGACGAAACCGGTCAGCACGAGGCCTTGATTACTAACGTTCGGGTTCGCTCGATTTTCGATGGGCACGCCGACTTCGGGGGCGCGATCGTTGAAAAGGGTGAGAACGGAACGGCGCATGACGGGAGGGCGGCCGATCCGGGCCGCCACCAGGTTCGTCATCCCAATCGACAACCCGAGTGAGTCGCTCATGTCCCCCTCTTGTTTGGCCGTGAATTCGGCCGATGCTCACGATAGCGGCTCAGGACGCCCGGAACGGGGAGATCCCCCTAGTGGCGGCAAACCCCTAACGGTCAGTCCCCTAACGCCGGTGCGGCAGAGGTGGGTTTGGCACCGATCACCGCCGCGATATCCGTCGATAGCATCGAGACAAGCCTTCGGGCTAACGCCGCATATATATCTGCAATGGAAGGCGGGTGTTCCATGGCTAACGAGCTGCTCGACTTTGTGATGTCGTTGGTGCGTGACCCCGACGCCGCAGCAGCCTACGCCGCTGATCCGGCGCAGGCGATCGCCGACGCCGATCTGACCGACGTGACCAGCGTGGACGTCAACAACCTAATTCCGGTCGTCTCGGAATCGCTGTCGATGGCGGTGCCCTCCACGGGCACCGACGGCCTGGTCGACGATCAGTCCGGCAACGTGTGGGCAAGTGGCGCGGCAACCGCCGCATTCGATGCGTTCGACGACCATGTGCCGGCCACGGTGGTCGATGATGTGCACACGGCGGCCGCCCAGATAGTCAACGAACCCGACGCCGGGGTGCAGTCGGGGCTCGACGTGCTCGCCGACGCCGGGGTGCCCGACGTGGCAACCCTCGACGACCCGTCGCTGCAGTTCGACGGCCCGGTGATCGACGAATCGCCGGCCGAAGACACGCCCGTCGTGGACGACTGGAGCCATTCGGCCCCCGAGGATCACCCGCTGGGAGCCGACGATTCCGGCTTCGACATCTTCGACTAGTTCCGCCAGGCACGCTGGAAAGCCCGGCCCACAAGGCCGGGCTTTTCTCATGCCCATTTACCTGCAGAAATGGCATCCGTGTCACGTCGGCGCGACGCGTCCGACTGAACTCCCCAATTACCCCCTAATCCCCTAATAGGGACCCCACTGCTATCCCGGGATGTGTTCCAGTAGGGAGGGGTTCTGACCCCGTTTCTGCAACGTCGCGAGGTCCATAACGTTGTCACCAGTTCGCCGGACAGCCCGGCGACCAGCTCCCAGAAACTCACACAGAAAAGGACCACAGAAATGACAAACGTTCTCGACTGGATTCTCGACCTGTTCAACGACCCGGTTCAGGCCCAGGCCTTCATCAACGACCCCGACAAGTCCATGCAGAACGCCGGCGTGCAGAACGTCTCGGCCGCCCAGGTGAACGCCGTGGCCGCCTCCGTGGCACCCGCCGCGGTAATCCAGGGCGGAGGGAACCCGGTGCACGGGCTGCAGCAGGCGGTGGCCCAGACTCACGGCATCGCCTTCGTCCCGCAGTCCCAGCACGTGTTCGCTCCGGAGACCCAGGCGTTCAGCAACAACGACACGCTGAGCCACAACGACGTCCTGAGCCCAGAGGCCGGCCACGATGTGCAACAGGGCGGCGTCAACCTGGACTTCGGTGACATCACCTTCGGTGACAAGACCACGAACACCGCCACCGACGGCGGCGTGGTGAACACCGGCAACGCCGGCGACATCCTGACCGATGGCTCGGTGAAGCAGACCGGCGACGATAACACCGCGAACACCGGCGACATCGAGACCGGCGATCACTCGCCTGTGATCGTGGGCAACGACAACGACGTCGAGGACAACTCGCAAGAGACCGGTGGCGGCGACATCATCCAGGACAACGACGGCCCGGTCGTCAAGACTGGCGACATCGACACCAGCGGTGGCAATGCCTCCGGTGGCGACGGTGGCCACGGCGGCATCCTCGGCGGCGGCGGCGACGGCGGCACCGCTAACGCCGGCGGCGGCGGCGGGGTGATCATCTCCCCGACCCAGACCACGAATACCGGCGGCGGCGACATCACCGACGTTGACACCGGCGGTGGCGACATCTCCGGTGGTGTGGACGCGAGCCACGACGACAACTCGTCGAACAGCCACAACACCGACAACTCGACGCACGACAGCCACGACGACAACTCGACCCATGACAGCCACGACGCGACTGTCGAGACGAATGTGGACGTGGACGCCGGGCTCTTCTGATCGACGAGACAACCAAATAGCGCAGCTGGCGGGGACCAACCTCAGGTCCCCGCCAGTTGGCACGCCTACCGTTAGTGCGGCGGCGGCAAACAAAAGGGACACCATGACGCAATCGAACGACCCCCGCAAGGTCAAGGTCATCGTCGAACTGATCGACCACACCAGCAAGATCGCGGATGCGAACCTGCGTGGCGATCTGGTCGAGCGGTTGGCCAAGGCCAAGGCGCGCATCACCGACCCGCAGATCCGGGTCGTGATCGCCGGCCAGCTCAAGCAGGGCAAGAGCCAGCTGCTCAACTCGTTGCTGAATGTGCCGGTGTCCCGCGTCGGCGACGACGAGACCACGGTGGTCGCCACGATGGTGTCCTACGGCGATCAGGCCACGGCGAAGTTGATCGTCGCGGGCGTCGACGGTGATGAGCCCGATGAAATCGAGATCCCGATCGCCGACATCAAAAAGGACTTGCGCCGTCACCCGGCGGCCGGCGGTCGCCAGGTCATGCGAATCGCGGTGACCGCGCAGAGCCCGCTGCTCAAGGGTGGGTTGGTATTCGTCGACACCCCTGGCGTGGGTGGGCACGGTCAGCCGCATCTGTCGGCGACGCTGGGACTGCTGCCCGATGCAGACGCCATGCTGATGATCAGCGACACCAGCCAGGAGTTCACCGAACCCGAGATGAGCTTCATGCGCCAGGCGTTCGAAATCTGCCCCGTCGCAACCTTTGTCGCGACCAAGATCGACCTCTACCCGCACTGGCGGGAGATCGTCGAGGCCAACAAGGCGCACCTGCAGCGCGCCGGGCTCTCGATGCCGATGATTCCGGCGTCGTCGCTGCTGCGCAGCCACGCCATCCAACTCAACGACAAGGAACTCAACGAGGAGTCCAATTTCCCGGCCATCGTGAAGTTCCTCAGCGACAAGGTGCTGTCCCGGGAGAACGATCGGGTCCGCGACCAGGTGCTCGCCGAAGTGCGTTCGGCCGCAGAGCATCTGACGATGGCCGTGGATTCCGAAATGTCGGCGATCAACGACCCGGAGGCTCGCGACCGGTTGAAGGCCGATCTCGAGCGCCGCAAGCAGGAAGCACAGGAGGCGCTGCAACAGACCGCGCTGTGGCAGCAGGTGCTCAACGACGGAATCGCCGATCTGACAGCCGATGTCGATCACGACCTGCGCGGCCGGTTCCGGGCCATCTCTCAGCACACCGAGCACGTGATCGACACCACCGACCCGACTCACCACTGGGCCGAGATCGGCGCCGAGCTGGAGAACGCGATCGCCACCGCCGTCGGCGACAACTTCGTCTGGGCCTATCAGCGCGCCGATGTGCTGGCCCAGGAGGTGGCGCGGACGTTCGTCGAGGCCGGCCTCGAGGCGATCAAGATGCCGCAGATCGACGCGCGCGAAATGGGTGCCAGCTTCGGCGAATTGAAGTCGCTGGCCAAGCTGGAGGCCAAGCCGATCAAGGCGGGTCACAAGGTCGTCACCGGCATGCGCGGGTCGTACGGCGGCGTGCTGATGTTCGGCATGCTGACCTCGTTCGCCGGGCTGGGTATGTTCAACCCGCTGTCGCTGGGCGCCGGACTTCTGTTGGGCCGCAAGACCTACAAAGACGACATGGAGAACCGCATGATGCGGGTGCGCAACGAGGCGAAGATGAACATGCGACGCTTCGTCGACGACGTTTCCTTCGTGGTCAACAAGGAATCGCGCGACCGGCTCAAGGGAATTCAGCGTCAGCTACGCGACCATTACCGCGGCATCGCCAACCAGACCACCCGCTCGCTGAACGAATCGCTGCAGGCGACCATCGCGTCGGCGCAGCTCGAGGAGAACGAGCGCGCTACCAGGATCCGCGAGCTCGAGCGACAGCTCAACATTCTCAAACAGGTGACCGATCACGCGGTCAAGCTGGCGCCCGACGCCACCGAAGCGGCCCGCGAACCCGTGGGCACGACGTAAACCACCACCGGTGAGGGCGCTTGCCGAATTGGACATCGACGAGCTCGTCGCCGAGGTCCATCAGCATCACCACGAAACGCAGCTGATCGAGAAGGCGCTTGGTTCGGCCGAGTGCCGACCCGTCGACGAATAAGACGAAGACGACGGAGACGAGCCCGCCGAGACGATCCATGTTCGCCATTGGGACTTGGTCGAGGAGGCGGACAAGGGCCTCGGCGAACCGTTGGCACCGCAGATCGAAGAGGGCGGCCCAGTGCCGGTCAATGAGTACCCCGACCTGCGCGAGGTCGGCGAACCGGGCGACGACCATGCCCCCGACGACGGCGGTCTTGACCTCGACATCAGCGGCGTCGTTTGGGGCGAAGCCGTCGAATGACCCGTTGATGCCTAAGCTGGGTACCCGGCCATTGCCGGGTGGCAGGACAGCCCGGAACGTTGGGGAGTAGCGCGAGATGAGCACGAGCGATCAGGTGCGCGCGATCCTGGGCGGAACCATCCAGGCATACCGCAACGATCCGGCGTATCGGCACCGACCCGACGTGCACAACGAGCTGGAGCGCATCGGCTATCGGCTGAACCAGCCGATCCGCATCGCGCTGGCCGGCACGTTGAAGGCAGGCAAGTCCACGCTCGTGAATGCGCTTGTGGGCGAGGACATCGCGCCGACCGACGCCACCGAGGCCACCCGCATCGTCACCTGGTTCCGGCACGGCCCCATCCCGAAGGTGACGGCCAACCACCGCGGCGGCCGCCGCTCCAATGTGCCGATCGCCCGTGACGGCGGGCTGACGTTCGACTTCGCCAGCCTCGACCCCGAGGACGTCGCCGACCTGGACGTGGAGTGGCCCGCCGCCGAGCTGATCGACGCCACCATCATCGACACGCCGGGCACGTCGTCGCTGTCGCGCGATGTCTCCGAACGCACCTTGCGGCTGCTGGTGCCCGAGGACGGGGTGCCGCGCATCGATGCGGTGGTGTTCCTGCTGCGCACCTTGAATGCCGCGGATATCGCGCTGCTCAAGCAGATCGGTGAGCTGGTCGGCGGATCGGCAGGTGCGCTGGGCGTCATCGGGGTCGCCTCGCGCGCCGACGAGATCGGCGCCGGCCGTATCGACGCCATGCTCTCGGCCAAGGATGTGGCCAAACGGTTCACCAACGAGATGGACAAGACCGGGATCTGCCAGGCCGTGGTGCCGGTGTCCGGGCTGCTGGCGCTGACCGCCCGCACGTTGCGGCAGAGCGAGTTCGTCGCGCTGGAGAAGCTGGCCGGGGTGGACGCCGCCGAGCTCACCAAGGCCATGCTGTCGGTGGACCGCTTCGTGCGTGAGGACAGTTCGCTTCCGGTGGACGCCGCGACCCGGGCCGCCTTGCTCGACAGGTTCGGCATGTTCGGCATCAGGATCTCGATCGCCGTCCTGCGCGCCGGCGTGACCGATTCGGTGGCACTGGCCGACGAACTGCTGGAGCGCAGTGGGCTGGTCTCACTGCGTGACGTCATCGATCAGCAGTTCGCGCAGCGCTCGGATCTGCTCAAGGCGCATACCGCGCTACTTTCGCTGCGGCGCTGCGTAGAGAGCAACCCTATCTATGCGACGCGTTACATCATCGCAGACATCGACCCGCTGCTGGCCGACACGCATGCCTTCGAGGAGCTTCGGCTGCTGAGTCAATTGCGTTCGCGTTCAACGACATTGAACGAAGATGAAATGGCGTCACTGCGGCGGATCATCGGCGGCTCCGGCACCGACGCCGCCAGCAGACTGGGGTTGCAGCCCGACGCGCCCTACGACGGGCCGCGGGCGGCGTTCGCGGCGGCTCAGCGATGGCGGCGGCGCGCCGACCATCCCCTCAACGACCCGTTCACCACCCGCGCTTGCCGGGCGGCCGTTCGCAGCGCCGAGGCTCTGGTCGCCGAGTACGCGGCCCGCGGGCGCTAGGACGCCACTAGCCTCGCGGCGTGGTCGGCCTCGTCGGGCCGCACACTGCCCGCGCCGCTGGACTTCACCATCCACCTGGTGACTCGGCCGTCGGGACCCGTCAGCCGCCCCGACGACAACGCCTGCCCGATCAACGAACGCACCCGCTCCTCGTCGGCCGGATCGGCGGCGAACAGCACCCGTAGCCGGACCGTGTCGTCGCCGGTGGGCGATGCATCGGTGTGGTGCGGCGCCAGCGGGCACGGCGGCTCGTGGTCCCAATGTCCGCACAGCGCAACGGTTATCGCACCGCCGGGGGCGTGGGAATCCCCACCGGGATCAAGGATCACGACGGCGTCGTGGGCGTATGCGGTGCGGGTCACGTCAGGGTGGCGGTGGTGGGACGGTGACGGTCTGGGTGATCGTGCTGGTGCTCGTACTCGTGCTGATGCTTGTGCTGACGCTCGGTTCGGTCGTCGTCGTGGTGGTCGTCGTAGTGGGTTCGGTAGTCGTGGTTGTCGTGGTCGGCTCGGTGGTGGTCGGTTCCGTTGTGCTGGCCGCCGTCGTTGTCGTCGGAGCGGTCACCGATGTCGAGGTGCGGGTGATCGGGGTGAGCGTGGTCGGCGGGGTGTCGGGCGATGTGCCACCCGTGACGAGTTTGACAAGGCCGAAGATGATCAACGCGACGAGCACCGCGCCAAGTGCGCCAAATGCGACCAGCGCCACGGGTTTGCGATACCAGGGGAGCGGTTCACCGGGCGGAGGGCCGGGCGCCTGACGAGGTGGCTGACCGGGCGGCGGACCGTAGTCGCCGTAGTTGGCGTAGGCGGTCGGCTCGTCGTGAGGGGAGTTCGGGTCGTTGGGAGGTCCGTAGCGCGCCACGGGCACTGATAGTAGGCGTTCAGGGCTGCGGATAGAGCGTGCGTGTCACATTCGTGCGCGGGCCGCGACGTGTCGTCGTCGGCGCTGACTCGTCGCCGCTTGGCGGAGTGTACGGCTTGGTCCACGCGGTTCGGGTCGACGTGTCGGTGCTGCTCGACGTGTCGGACGAGGACGTGTCGGACGAGGAGGTGGTGGACGACGGCCCGTCGATGTCGGTCGTGACCGGCGGACTGGTGCTGGTGATCGTCGCCGTCGTGGTCGGCGTCGACGACGAACCGGTGGCGGTCGCCGAAAACGACGGCTCGACGAATTTCGAGGGGGCCTGCTCGGGCTCGTTGAACTGGCTCGTCACGAACGTCACGGCCGCGATGAGGATGCCGACCACGGCGAGGCCGACCACGCTTGCCCCGATCACCGCTGGGGTGCGGTTGTACCACGGCGCAGACGACGGCGACTGCTCGTCGTCGTGGTCGTCGGGGTCCTGGCCGGCCATGGCCAGTGATAGTAGCCGCGGCGCGCGGCCAGACGCTGGGTCAGCCGAACTGCGGCACGACCTCGGTGGCGAAGAACTCCAGGTGGTCGAGGTCGGACATGTCGAGGAGCTGCAGGTAAACCCGCTGCACGCCCACCTCTACATAGGCGGCCAGCTTGTCCGCGATCTCCGCAGGCGTGCCGACCGTCGGGGAGTTGCTGCGAAGCTCGTCCACCTCCCGGCCGATCGCGGATGCGCGCCGCGCGATCTCCGCGTCGTCGCGGCCCGCACACACGACGAATGCCGCCGAGTAGGTCAGCGAGTCCGGCGACCGTCCAGCTTCGGTGAGCGCGGCCGCAACCCGCTCGTGCTGGGTCTTGGTCATGTCGAGCGGTGCGAACGGGATGTTGAACTCGGCGGCGAACTGCGCCGCCAGCGCGGGTGTGCGCTTGGGGCCTCCGCCACCGATGATGATCGGCGGGTGCGGCGACTGGGCGGGTTTGGGCAGCGCCGGGGATTCCGCCACGGTGTAGTGCGTCCCCGCGTAATCGAATTTCTCGCCGACCGGTGTCGTCCACAGCCCGGTGATGATGTGCAGCTGTTCGGTCAGTCGGTCGAAGCGCTCACCCAGCGACGGGAACGGGATCGCATACGCATGATGTTCCGAGTCGAACCAGCCCGCACCGATGCCCAATTCGACACGGCCACCGCTCATTTCGTCGACCTGGGCAATCGAGATCGCCAGCGGGCCAGGGTAGCGGAAGGTCGCCGAGGTGACCATCGTGCCGAGCCGGATCGTCGACGTCTCGCGCGCGATGCCGGCCAGCGTCACCCAGGAGTCGGTCGGACCGGGCAGCCCGTCGCCGCTCATCGCGACGTAGTGGTCGGACCGAAAGAAGGCCGAATAGCCGAGTGACTCGGCGGCACGGGCGACCGCGAGCTGATCGGAGTAGGTGGCACCTTGCTGGGGTTCGACGAAGACGCGGAAATCCACGACCGCCAGCCTAGCGGCGCTGCTCGTAGGTCGTCACTGTAAGCCTCGTCGCTAGCTCCCTTCGCAAGAGCCAAATCTGGCCGCCGGGAAGAAGGGTTTCGATGATGAACACGTTCACCATCGCAGTCGCCGTTATCGGCGGCTTCACAGCCACCACACTGGGATTCGCCAGCGCGGCTGCGGCGGCCCCATCCGGTTTCGGCAACGCCGAAGACACGATCAACGCCCTGCAAAGCCAAGGCTTCAACGTAATCCTCAACGGCGCCGCTGTTTACCCGCTGCCGGGTTGCAAGGTCACCGGAATCGAGCGACTCAACAGCTCCAACCACCCTGGCAAGAGCTGTAGCGCCGGCCCTGGCAGACTGTACGAATGGCACAGATAACTCTGCGCGGAAACCCGATCCATACGATCGGCGAGTTGCCCGCCGTCGATTCAACCGCTCCCCAATTCACCCTGACCGGCACTGATCTCGGTGCGGTGACCAGCGAGCAGTTCCGCGGTAAGCCCCTGTTGCTCAACATCTTTCCGTCCGTGGATACGCCTGTGTGCGCGACCAGCGTCCGTACATTCAATGAGCGCGCCCGGGCAAGCGGGCTCTCCGTGTTGTGCGTTTCGAAAGATCTGCCGTTCGCGCAGAAGCGGTTCTGTGGCGCCGAGGGGATCGAGAACGTCGTGATGGCATCGGCCTTCCGGGACAGCTTTGGCGAGGATTACGGCATCACCATCGTCGACGGTCCGATGGGCGGGCTGCTTGCGCGGGCTGTTGTGGTGATCGGCGCCGACGGTAACGTTGCCTACGCCGAGTTGGTGCCCGAGATCGGCGTCGAGCCCAGCTATGACGCGGGACTGTCGGCACTGGTCTCGTCGGTTTAGTTCTTATGGGCGAGCCGCCCGACCTTGCTCCCGATGCCGCCAAGGAGGGAACGCGGATGACCGTGGTCAGCGCAGATGCAATTCGTGCGGAAACCATCACAATCGCCGGTCACGGCGGCGACGAAATCGAGGCATACCGTGCTGTGCCGCTTGCGCCGGGCTCGCGCGGTGGCGTGGTGTGGATTCACCACATGCCGGGGTACGACCGCGAGACCAAGGAGTTCGTCCGTCGGTTAGCCGTGGCCGGTTACAACGCAGTCTGCCCTAACCTGTACTCCCGCGAGGCGCCGGGCGCTGACCCCGATGACGCGGCTGCCACGGTGCGTGCCGCCGGCGGCGTGCCCGACGACCGACTCGTCGGCGATATAGCGGGCGCCGCGCAGTATCTCGGTGGCCTGGATGGCGCTAACGGCAAGACGGGAGTGATCGGGCACTGCTCGGGGGGTCGGCAGGCGTTCCTGGCGGCGTGCTCGTTGCAATTGGATGCCGCAGTGGACTGTTACGGCGCTTTCGTTGTCGAGGATCCGCCGGAAGGCATGCCGGCGAGCATGAAGCCGATCCTGGGACTCGCACCGGATCTGAGCTGCCCGCTGCTCGGGTTGTTCGGCATCGAGGACCGCTACCCGTCACCGGAGGCGGTGGCCAAGCTGGACGCCGAGTTGACACGGTTGGGCAAGAGCCACGAGTTTCACTCCTACGACGGGGCCGGACACTCGTTCTTTTCGGTCGACCGCCCGGCGTACCGCGTGGAAGCCGCGCTGGACGGTTGGCGTCGCATCGACGACTTCTTCGCCAAGCACCTGGAGGGCTGACGCATGTGCACCTACCTGACCCAAAAGATCGACGTCGACGGCAGCGGCAAGGGTGCGAGGGGCTGGTTCGGTGCCAGCCAGGCGACGGTCTACGTCGACCACCCGGTCCACGCTCCCTACGGCCACACCGTGAACATCGACGTGCTCAACCCGGCGCTGGGCCCCTCGGCCCGCGTCGCACTGGAACTGACCGAAGAGACTGCCCTTGCGCTGGCCGAAGCAATCCACCGCGCCATCACCTCCGCTCCCGCGGGCTTGGCCTCGAAGAACCAAATGCCCTGACGTCCTACCCCTGCATCACAGCCCGCGGCGGGATGCACGAACGGCGTCGACCAGCGCTTCATCAGCGTCGAACTCCAGCCGGACGGCGTCGCGGCCCGAGATGAACAGCAGCAGTTCCTGTGGTTCGCCGGTCACGGTCACCTCCGGTCCGCGGCCGACGGTGGCCAGCGTCTTGCCGACCGGCGTGCGCAGCGATACTCGCGCGGGCGCCTTGGCCAAGGTCAGCCGGGCCATGATCGGAAGTCCCCGGCCCAGCGCCCGCACCGTCCCGTCGTCGAGCTGCCTTGGCTCCCAATCGGTTTGAGCGCGGCGGACGTCCTCGTGGTGGATGAACATCTCGCCCATGTTCGCGACAGGGTCGAGGAGTTTGAACGGCGAATACAGCGGTGGGCCGGAGGCGACCTTGTCCAGCAGTTCGTCCCAGTCGGTGGATTCGGCGACCTGACGTTGGACATTGGCGGTGTAGCCGGCGAGAGCCGGAATCGTGATCCCCGGCGTGGCGTCCAGCCTGCGCTCCCGCACCACGAGATGAGCGGCGAGGTCGCGGGTCTTCCAGTCGCCACAGAGGGTGGGCGCGTCCGGTCCGACGGTGCGCATGGTCTCTACCAGTGCGGCGCGTTCACGCTGAGCTGCGGTCATTGCTCGACTTTAGAACGCTTGAACCCCGTCGACGGCCACAATCATGCCGTGGCCTGTGCGGTCGTTGGTGAACCGGGTGCCGTCCTCGCCCGCGTCGATGGTCCAGCCGACCGCTGAGTACGTCCGGTAGTCGAGGGTGACGGCGGGGATGTCACCCAAATTGCCTACCAGCCAACTCACTTCACCGTCCGCGGTCAGCCGCACGCCGTTGGCGTGCATGCCATTCATCACCGGCGAATTGGTGAAGTCCGACTCGCAGCCGACCTCTTGCTCGTTGAGCTGGCACCGGGTCTTGCCGGACTTCGTCGCGATGAACACGTAACCGTTCTCCGGCGGCAGCACCGCGCCCGGTGCGGCCACCGTCGGCGAGCTGGTGGGTGCGGGCGTGAGGGTCGTCGGCGCGGCCGTCGGCCTGGTAGGCCTGCTGGTCGGAAAGTTCGGCTCAGTGGGCGATTTCGGGCTCGCGACGGGCGTGCCCGGGGTGCTCGTGTGGCAGCCGGTCAGGGCGGCGCCCAGCGCGAGAAGAACCGCAAGGGTCCGCCGCACCCTCATCCAGTGCCCCCCATCGCCGCGTATCCGTCGGCGAGCGTCCGCAGCTGCGCGGCGCCGTCGCCGGAGTAGGACGAACCGTGCATGATCGCCAGCGTAGTCGGCTGTAGCTCGGCGAGCTGCTCGAGCGTCGGCCCGAGGTTTGTGGTCAGCCCGGTGGCGTGAAAGATCTCCTCGGCTTCCAACGCCGGTGCCACGCAGTCGGATTCGGTCAGCGCCGGGCACTTGCCGGTGTGCGTCAGCAGGTCGCCGGCCAGCAGTGTCGACGTCACCTCGTCGAACCACAGCCCGGCCTCCCAGTTGTGCGGCACGTGCGGCGTGGGAATGAAGCGAAGCCGGTGCCCGCCGGTGTCGTGCACGCCGTCGTCGGGGGCTTCCACTGGCGGGCGGTCGCACATGTCGGTCAGCGACAGCATGCACGCGAGCGCGCCGTGGATGACTTCGGCGTTGGGTGCGGCGTCCAGGAACAGGTTCATCGCGCCGCACTCGTCGGCCTCGAGGTGGCCGAACGAGATCCAGCGCAGCTTCTCCAGCGGAACAACCCGATTGACGGCCGCCGACACGAGTGGGAACAGTTGCCGCTGCCCGGTGTGGAACAGCAACGGCTCGTCGCCGGTGAGCAGGAACTGGTTGAAGGTGAAGCCGTGCTCGGTGATGTCCGGGACCCAGGTGGACATCCGGAAGATGTCGGGCGCGATCTCGTCGACTTGGGTTTGCGGCCCTGCATTCATGCGCCCATAGTGCGCCTCGTTGTCACGACAAGTCGCGGAATGCGAGGGCAAACCCTGCCACCGCGATGACCGCGGCGATTGCGTAGCCGATGATCGACCACCAACCGAGGTGGTAGTAGGCGGTGACGGTCTGTGGGCCTTTTTCCGCACCTACCAACTCTGGCGGGAACGCGGCACCTGGTGGCCCGGCGGGGCGCCGGCTGGTTCCAGCTCATCCTGATGTTGCTGGCCCTCACGATGGGACTGCTCGCCATCGCCAGCCCGGTCATCGGTGGGTGACGGGGTGGCGGGCCAACCCAATCCGCTGTCCGCCGTCGCTCCAGACCTCACTAATTACGGGTCGGCTCTTAGCTTCAGGCTGCGCGCTGGCGGCCGACTATCGGGGTGTGCGGCGTACCAACTGCTCCTCGATGCGGGTCACACGGCGATGCTCCACGACGAGCCACAGCGTTCCAGCGACCGTTCCGAGCACGGCGATGAGCAGCGTCGTGGCGAGCCACTCGTAATGTCGGTAGGCGGCGGCTGCCGCCGTGCTGATCAAGCCGAACACTGCCACAGCCAGCAGGATCAACCCGGGCCAGAAGAAGTTGTCCTTCATCGCGATACCAGCGTGTGGTTGCGTGGTCCGGGAATGATCCGTCGGATCGTGATGCGTGTCTCCCACCACGTCTCCCTCCGTCGTCGGGCGAGATAACAAAATCCTACTCACTCGGCGGACCCAGCGAAATGCAGAACTTTTGCCGCCGACCAGCGGCTCAACCGTCGATGAATACTGTTGGCCGCGCTACGGCAGCGCCGCTGGTGCGGTCATCGTCATCACGACTAGTATCCGCGCCCCGAACCTGAACTCGCGCAAGAAGATACCAACGTCGACGGTGCGAACACCTCATCGAACACGCGCGGGCTGACAGTCATGCGCGGTCGTTTGAGAAGGTTGCGCGCGGCGCTCCAGAGCTGTAGCCGAATTCGCACGATGTCGCGAATACACGGCTCTGACGTGCGTCCGCCTCGATTTGGTCAGGTCGAGCCGACGTCGTCGCGGGCCAACATCTCGGGCACTGAAATTGCCCCGACCGTTGTCACGAGCCACACCACGACCGTTGTGGCCACCCAGGATGCAATGCTGCGGATGGTGAGTCCGTGAGTCAATACCGAGGCGAGACTCAACGCGACGATGGTCAATGCCAGGCCGGCGCCCCCGAGGAGCAGCGACGCATACCCATGGGGCAACTTCAAGATCAACAGCGACAGGATCGCCTGCGACGCCGAGAACACCACTACGGCGACAATGAACCCCGACACCGATAGTGAAACACCGGGAACAACCCACGCCGCGACCAGTAGTCCGATCGCCCACGATCCCAGAAGCACAACTGCCCGCAGCAGGATTTGCCTCACGGCACTAAGCGTAGGTCTCGGGGCTGTGGCTGGGAAGAACCGCGTTGACTCATACCCCGGGCTAGGTCGAGAAGCTGTGCGCGTTGATCAGACCTACTTGGACCTTCAGATCATCTTCGGGATGCTCGAGGAGAAGCCCGACGCGGTGGCAAGACCTGTTGCTCGACTGGATCACCGCCCGCCCGAGCAGCGCGTAGTTCCATTTCGCCACCGCCAAAACGCCGGAAGGTGTTCACTGGTACCACCGTCATTCGGTCTATCGAGGTGGGTCTCATGGCACGCATTGATTTGTTTGCGAAGATTCCATTGATCGGGATGTCGCTGGTGTTCCTGGCGATGTTCATCGTCGCGGTCACCGCGTACCTTCACGCCGGCTGGTATTCGATCATCGGCTACGCAATTGCGGCCGTCGTCGCCGTGTTGGGCTTCGCCATGACGTTTCGCGACGTCAGGGATACGCCAGGACCTCCGGAGCATTGGGATGCCCGTGGTAACCCCGTTGATCCTGCGTCACCCCAAACCTGACTAGAGCGAGGACCGGTTCGATGACCACCACACCCAAGCCCCCGTCGACATACGACAACTCCGCGCTGCTGGCAGAGGACGAGGGGTACCACAAGGGCCTCAAGCCCCGGCAGCTGCAGATGATCGCGATCGGCGGTGCCATCGGCACCGGACTGTTCCTCGGTGCCGGCACCCGACTACACAACGCCGGACCGGGCCTGTTCTTGAGCTACGCGTTCTGCGGCATCTTCGTCTTCCTCATCCTGCGGGCGCTGGGCGAACTCGTGCTGCACCGGCCGTCGTCGGGGTCCTTCGTGTCGTATGCGCGCGAATTCCTCGGCGAGAAGGCGGCGTTCGTCGCCGGCTGGATGTACTGGCTGAACTGGGCGTTCACGGCCATTGT
Organism: uncultured Actinomycetota bacterium; assembly: GCA_963770305.1. Taxonomy (GTDB): domain Bacteria; phylum Actinomycetota; class Actinomycetes; order Mycobacteriales; family Mycobacteriaceae; genus Mycobacterium. Next base: position 338,078 of record CAVYPB010000038.1, on the reverse strand, counting down.
CGACTCGACGGCGATCGCCACCTATTTCCACTACTGGACGTCGTTCGGGAGCGTCCCGCAGTGGCTGATCGCCCTGCTCGCGTTGGCGGCCGTGGTGAGCATAAACCTCATCTCGGTTACCCTGTTCGGGGAGCTCGAGTTCTGGGCTGCGGCCATCAAAGTCCTTGCGCTGATGACATTTCTGGTCGCAGGCACCATCTTCCTGGCCGGCCGCTACCAAATTCAAGGGCAGCCAACCGGTTTCAGCGTGATCGCCGACAACGGCGGACTTTTCCCCGCCGGCCTGTTCCCGCTGGTGATTGTCATGTCCGGCGTCGTATTCGCCTACGCCGCAGTCGAACTCGTCGGAACAGCGGCCGGTGAGACTGCCCATCCGCATAAGATCATGCCGCGTGCGATCAACTCGGTGATCGCACGTATCGCTGTCTTCTACGTCGGCTCACTGTTCCTGCTGGCCCTTCTTCTCCCGTACACCACCTATAAGGCCGGCGAGAGCCCGTTCGTCACGTTCTTCTCCAAGATCGGAGTCGAGGGCGCGGGCACGGTCATGAACATCGTCGTGCTGACCGCCGCATTCTCCAGCCTCAACGCCGGGTTGTACTCGACCGGCCGGATCCTGCGGTCGATGGCAATGAACGGCAGCGCACCGAAGTTCACGGCACGGATGTCCAGCCGCGGCGTGCCGTATGGCGGAATTTTCCTGACCGCGCTCGTCGGGCTGTTCGGCGTCATTCTCAACCTTCTCGTGCCCGGCCAGGCATTCGAGATCGTGCTCAACATCGCGGCCCTCGGCATCATCGCGTCCTGGGGCACCATCGTCATCTGTCAGATCCAGCTCTACCGGTGGTCGAAACGCGGCATCCTGGAGCGGCCGTCATTCCGGTTGTGGGGCACGCCGTACACCGGCTATCTCACGTTGGCATTCCTGTTCGGCGTCGTCGTGCTGATGGCACTCGACCCGCCGATCGGCACCTGGACCGTCGCCAGCCTGGTGATCATCATTCCGGCCCTCATCGTCGGTTGGTATGCGGTCCGCGGGCGGGTGCTGGAGGTCGCTCGGGAACGCGAGGGCTTCACCGGCCAGTTCCCGGTCGTCGCCAACCGCCCGCCGCCACGCGACGAGGATGATGAGGACAAATGACCTTAGTCAGTCATTTCGTGCCCGGATCACCGATCGGCTAACCCCTAGCGTTCGGCCAGGGGAGCCTCGGGCGGTAGCTGAGCGCGGATCGTCGAACACCCATTCCGCGGCGTTCTGCCGCTAGTTTGCCGCGTCAGCCGTGTGCGCCGTCGCCGCCCCGCAAATCGGACAAGCCGTCGCGGAACGAAACAGCAAACGGGAACAAACTCTGCCGACCCGCCGTTGACCACTCTGACAGTTGAGTGAGACAGACTCAAGTCTGGGTTGACACGGTAGTGTCGGCAGGAGCAGGCTTGAGTGCGGTCCACTCAGACCCCTAACAAGTCTATTCAGGAGGAACAACCATGGCTCGTGCGGTCGGAATCGACCTCGGGACCACCAACTCCGTCGTCGCGGTACTGGAGGGTGGCGACCCCGTCGTCGTCGCCAACTCCGAGGGCTCCCGCACCACGCCGTCGGTCGTCGCGTTCGCGCGCAACGGCGAGGTGCTGGTCGGCCAGCCCGCCAAGAACCAGGCGGTGACCAACGTCGACCGGACCATCCGTTCGGTCAAGCGACAGATGGGCACCGACTGGTCCGTCGAGATCGACGGCAAGAAGTACACCGCGCAGGAGATCAGCGCTCGCATTCTGATGAAGCTGAAGCGCGACGCCGAGGCCTACCTCGGTGAGGACATCACCGACGCGGTGATCACCATGCCCGCGTACTTCAACGACGCCCAGCGCCAGGCCACCAAGGAGGCCGGCCAGATCGCCGGTCTCAACGTGCTGCGCATCGTCAACGAGCCGACCGCCGCGGCGCTGGCCTACGGGCTGGACAAGGGCGAGAAGGAACAGACCATCCTGGTGTTCGACCTCGGTGGCGGCACCTTCGACGTCTCGCTGCTGGAGATCGGCGAGGGCGTCGTCGAGGTCCGCGCCACCTCCGGTGACAACCACCTCGGTGGCGACGACTGGGACGACCGCATCGTCGAGTGGCTCGTCGACAAGTTCAAGGGCACAGCGGGCATCGACCTGACCAAGGACAAGATGGCCATGCAGCGGCTGCGTGAGGCCGCCGAGAAGGCCAAGATCGAGCTGTCCAGCTCGCAGAGCACCTCGATCAACCTGCCCTACATCACCGTCGACGCGGACAAGAACCCGCTGTTCCTCGACGAGCAGCTGACCCGCGCCGAGTTCCAGAGGATCACCCAGGACCTGCTGGACCGCACCCGTCAGCCGTTCCAGTCGGTGATCAAGGACGCCGGCATCTCGGTGTCCGACATCGACCACGTGGTGCTGGTGGGTGGTTCCACCCGCATGCCCGCGGTGTCGGAGCTGGTCAAGGAGATGACCGGCGGCAAGGAGCCCAACAAGGGCGTCAACCCCGACGAGGTTGTCGCCGTCGGCGCCGCGCTGCAGGCCGGTGTGCTCAAGGGCGAGGTGAAAGACGTTCTGCTGCTTGATGTCACGCCGCTGTGCCTCGGTATCGAGACCAAGGGTGGCGTGATGACCAAGCTGATCGAGCGCAACACCACGATCCCGACCAAGCGGTCGGAGACCTTCACCACGGCCGACGACAATCAGCCGTCGGTGCAGATCCAGGTCTATCAGGGTGAGCGCGAAATCGCCTCGCACAACAAGCTGCTCGGCTCGCTTCGAGCTGACCGGCATCCCGCCGGCTCCGCGCGGCGTCCCGCAGATCGAGGTCACCTTCGACATCGACGCCAACGGCATCGTGCACGTCACCGCCAAGGACAAGGGCACCGGCAAGGAGAACACGATCAAGATCCAGGAGGGCTCCGGCCTGTCCAAGGAGGAGATCGACCGGATGATCAAGGACGCCGAGGCGCACGCCGACGGAGGACCGCAAGCGTCGCGAGGAGGCCGACGTCCGCAACCAGGCCGAGTCGCTGGTCTACCAGACGGAGAAGTTCGTCAAGGAGCAGCGTGAAGCCGAGGGCGGCTCGAAGGTTCCCGAGGAGACGCTGAGCAAGGTCGACGCCGCGATCGCCGACGCCAAGACGGCGCTGGCGGGCACCGACATCTCGGCGATCAAGTCCGCGATGGAGAAGCTGGGCCAGGAGTCCCAGGCGCTGGGCCAGGCGATCTACGAGGCCACCCAGGCCGAGCAGGCCGCGGGCGGCGGCGGTGAGTCGGCCGGCGGGTCGTCGGATGACGACGTCGTGGACGCCGAGGTCGTCGAGGATGACCGGGAGAACAAGTGAGCCAGAACGATCCGCACGAGCCGGTGACCGTCACCGACAAACGGCGTATCGATCCCGAGACCGGCGAAGTTCGTGAGCAGGCGAGCGGGCCGGCCCCAAGTGGGCCGGCGCCGGAAGCCACCGCGGCTGGAGCCGCGCAAGGGACCGGTGCATCGGACTCTGACGAAGTCGCCGAACTGAAGTCCACTCTGCAGCGGGTCAAGGCCGACTTCGACAACTACCGCAAGCGGGCGCTGCGCGACCAGCAGTTCGCTGCCGAGCGAGCCAAGGCCGCCGTCGTCACCCAGCTGCTGCCCGTGCTCGACGATCTCGACCGCGCCCGCAGCCACGGTGACCTGGAGTCCGGCCCGTTGAAGTCGGTCGCCGACAAGCTGGTGACCGCGCTTGAGGGGCTTGGCCTTTCGGGATTCGGCGCCGAGGGCGACGAGTTCGACCCGGCGCTGCACGAGGCCGTGCAGCACGAGGGCGAGGGAACGCATCCCATCGTCGGTGCCGTGATGCGGCGCGGCTACAAGGTCGGCGATCAGGTGGTGCGCCACGCCCTGGTCGGCGTGGTCGACACCGTTCCCGACGCCGACGATGCCGCGGACACGCCCGATAACGGCGACGAGCCGCCCGACGGGGCCGCAGAATCGTAAGAACAACTAGAGAAAAGGTAAGGAGGTGACGCGGTATGGCCCAACGCGAATGGGTCGAAAAGGACTTCTACAAGGAGCTCGGCGTCTCCTCTGACGCCAGCGCCGAAGAGATCAAGAGGGCCTACCGCAAGCTGGCCTGCGATCTGCATCCCGACAAGAACTCCGAGCCGAGTGCCGCCGAGACGATTCAAGGCGGTGTCCGAGGCGTACAGCGTGCTGTCGGACGCGGCCAAGCGCAAGGAGTACGACGAAACCCGACGGCTGTTCGCCGGCGGCGGATTCGGCCGGCGGACGCTTCAACGGCGGCAACTTCGGCGGATTCGGTGGCGACGGCGCCGAGTTCAACCTGAACGACCTGTTCGACGCGGCCGGGCAGACCGGCGGCGCGAACATCGGCGACCTGTTCGGCGGACTGTTCGGCCGTGGCGCGCAGCCGCGGCCCAGCCGGCCGCGCCGCGGCAACGATCTGGAGACCGAGACCGAGCTGTCGTTCATGGAGGCCACCAAGGGTGTGGCGATGCCGCTGCGGCTGACCAGCCCGGCGCCGTGCACCAATTGCCATGGCAGCGGCGCGCGTCCGGGCACCAGCCCGAAGGTGTGCCCGAACTGCAACGGCTCGGGTGTCATCAACCGCAACCAGGGTGCGTTCGGGTTCTCCGAACCGTGCACCGAATGCCGCGGCAGCGGCTCGATCATCGAGCACCCCTGCGACGAGTGCAACGGCACCGGCGTCACGACCCGCACCCGCACCATCAATGTGCGGATCCCGCCCGGTGTCGAGGACGGCCAGCGGATCCGGCTGGCCGGTCAGGGTGAGGCCGGCCTGCGCGGGCGCCCCCTCGGGTGACCTGTACGTGACCGTGCATGTGCGAGCCGGACAAGGTGTTCGGCCGCGACGGCGACGATCTAACCGTCACCGTTCCGGTCAGCTTCAACGAACTAGCTCTTGGGCACAACGCTTTCGGTGCCGACGCTGGAGGGCAAGGTCGGTGTGCGGGTGCCCAAGGGCACGTCCGACGGCCGCATCCTGCGGGTGCGCGGACGCGGGGTGCCGAAGCGCTCCGGCGGCCACGGCGACCTGCTGGTCACCGTCAAGGTCGCGGTGCCGCCGAACCTGGAAGGTGAGGCGCAGGAAGCGCTGGAGGCCTACGCGAAAGCCGAGCGGGCCAGCGGGTTCGACCCGCGGGCCGGATGGGCGGGTGCGTGATGTGCCGCGCACGCGAGAGCAGTAGATGGCAAAGAACGACGACGCCCGGACCTTCCTGATCTCGGTGGCCGCCGAGCTGGCCGGCATGCACGCGCAGACGCTGCGCACCTACGACCGGCTCGGTCTGGTCAGCCCGCAGCGCAGCTCCGGCGGCGGGCGCCGCTACTCGCAGCACGACGTCGACCTGCTGCGCGAGGTGCAGCGGCTGTCCCAGGACGAGGGCGTCAACCTCGCAGGCATCAAGCGCATCATCGAGCTGACCAACCAGGTCGAGGCGCTGCAGTCCCGGCTCGCCGAGATGGCCGAGGAGCTCGACGAGTTGCGCGCCAAGCAGCGTCGCGACGTCGCGGTCGTGCCGAAGAGCACGGCCCTCGTGGTCTGGCAGCCGCGGAGCGGTCCGCGCTAAGTCACCGTGATCGAGAAGCGCGACCGTCTCCGGCTTGCCCGGCACCGCGTAGCGGTAACTGCCGCGGCGCAGTGCATCGGTCGGCGCGGTCATCGGCTCGATGCCGACGACGTCGTCGTTGTGCGGCGCGAAGAGCTGCGCGGCGGGATAGCCCTTCTCGAACTTCACCTCGATGCGCCGGTCGCCGCCCGCGAGCGCGAACAGGGCGCCGTCGGGCACCTGGTCGAATCCGTCGTCGTACTCGACGGTCTTCAGCGGCTCCGTCTGGCCCGTCCACTCTATCGTGCGCCCCGGTCGGGATGCCCCAGTTGTCCACAGGCAGATGGCGCATCGTCGGGGTCGTCAGCAGCCACTCCTCTCGGGGCACGCCCGGAATCTTGAGATACGGGTGGTAGCCGAAGCACAGCGGCACCGACGCCGAACGTGGTCGGCATCACCGTGGTCTCGATAGTGAGCTTCCGGTCCGCGAGAGTCACGCTCTGCGTCAGCACGTGCGGGAACGGGAACGACGCGAGCAACCGCGGCTTGCCGCCGTAGTCGCACACTGCCGTCAGCGTGTTCTCCGATCGGGCGGTGACCAGCCAGCCGGGATACGCCGCGAGCACACCGTGAATCGGCACGCCGTGTTCGTCGGTGCGTACCCCGCCGGTGCCAGGGGTCAGGGTGACGACGGCGCCGTTGATTCCATACTTGCTGGCGCTCAACCGATTTGCCCACGGATACAGGATCGGAATACCCATCGTCTTGCCGGTAGTCACGTAGGCGTTCAGTCCGCGGCGCTGGCCGAGGAACTCGACGCCGTCGTCGGCGAGTGAGGTGCCGATCATGCCGGCCACCGGTACGAAGGTGGCGGTCACCGACGACGACGGGTCTTTCAGCGTGATGGTCTCAAACTCGGACATGGGTCCCGATCCTGCCATGCTCAGCTTGCGAGTGGATCGTGTTGTATGCGCTCGGCGGGCGCACCGTTGGCGATCAGCGCGTCCTTGGTGGCCTCGACCATCGTCGGCCCGCCGCAGATCAGGATCTGCCGATCGCCCCAGCCGCCGTAGCGCGTCACCACATCGGGCAGCAGGCCGGTCTGCCGCACGTGCAAACCGCGAGGGGGCTGGACATCGGGGTAGTCGGCGGCCCACGGCGGATCGGTGTTGTACTCCGACACCGGGGTCACCGACAGCCAGGGGTTGGTCGACGCGATCTGCCACAGCGTGCGCAGGTCGTAGAGCTCACAGGGATAGCGGGCGCCGAAGAACAGGTGCACGCGCGGGTTCTCCCCGTAGCGAGTGAGGTCCATGATCAACGTGCGCAACGGCGCCAGACCGGTGCTGCCCGCGACCATCAGCACGTCGCCGCCGATCCCGGTCGATCTGCATGCCGCCGTGCGGGTTGGACAACCGCCACCGGTCGCCGGGCTTGGTCTCGCCGACGATCGCGGTGCTGACCATGCCACCGGTGACCGAGCGGACGTGGAACTCGATGGCTCCGCCGCGGTCGGCGGGAATCGCGGGGCTCAGGTAGCGCCAGCGCCGCGGCCACTGCGGCACCTGGACGGTGACGTACTGGCCGGGGTGGTAGTACAGCGGCTGATCCAGCTGCAGCCGGACCACCGAGACGTCGCGGGTGACCCGCATGTGCTCGATCACCGTGCCGTCGCGGAACGGCGGTCCCTTCTCGGCATCGGCGGCGCCGCGCATCACCCCGATGATCAGCGCGACCGCATCGTGTGCGGCCTCGGCGAGCTTGTCGTCCCAGCTCTCGATCAGATGGCTGCGCAGCGTGGTCAACAGCGCATCCTGCATGCTGTCGTAATGCCGTTGCGTGACACCGTATTTGCGGTGGTCGCGACCCAGCTGAGCGAGGAACGCCACCGGTTCCTGGGCGCGCTGGGCGATGAACTCGGAGAACAGCCACGTCACCGCGTTGGCAAACGCGGCGCGCTGCTCATCCATGTCGGGTGGAAACAGGTCGCGGACGGCGATGTCGATGGCGAACCAGCGGGTGTAGAACCTGCGGATCAGATCGTCGGACCCCAGCGCAGGATCGACCGCGTTGCGCAGCAAGCACAGCGCGTCACGGTCGTCGAGTCCCACGCCGCCCGAGTTTAGGCGGGCATAGACCTACCCCGGACAGCGGCGATCACGATCGGCGTCGTGTCGGCAACCGCCCAGCAGGTCAGCACCGCGATTGCCATTGTCGCGCCTGCACCGTCGAAGAAGGCGGTGGACCGCAGCAGCGTCGCCGTGGGCAATGCCGTTTCCGATCTGCGTCAGCATCTGCGCGACCATCGGGCTTCCCCTTGTGGCGATCAGCAGGCTGCGGCCTTCCGGAGCCGGTTGGCCGGCGAAATCAGCACCAGCGCCGAAGGAGATGCCGCCGTAGACATCCCGGTTATGGATCGCGTCGCGCAGTGCCGCCTCTCCGGGGTAGTAGGTAATGGCGAACGCGCCGGGGGCGTGCTGCTCGAGGATGTCCCTCCACCTGTCCGCCGGGGCCCCACGAAGTCGTCGTGACCGCCGAGGCGGTCTGGAACGCCGCGGGCGACGCGTCCGGCGGCTGGTTCTCGTACTTCACCCACACGAGCGCGGTGATCGATCTCGAGCGCCCGATCGGTGACCGCCGCATTTGAGCTGTGCCGGATGGGCGGCGCTCGCAGGGCATCTGTTAGAGCGCGCCAGTCCGCTGCCGTTCGTGGCCGCGCTCGCGGTCGTCGGGCCGCCGCGCCCGGTCCGCCTGATGGAGTGGCGCGGCTAGTCCGGCTCGACCTCGATCACGAGCTCGAGCTCGACCTCGTCGCCGCCGCGGGCGATCACCTCCGCGCGATAGGTGTGGCCCGGCTGGAAGTGCTCCGGCGCCAGCACGAGCCCGAGCACAACGGCGTGCTCGGTCTGCGACGCGAGCCCCAGGCGCGGCGGGTCGAGCTCGATCGGCGCGCGGAACACGGCGCCCTCGTCGTCGGTGAACTCCGACGCGAAGAAGACGACGTCGGCCGTCTCCGGATGCGTGTTCGCGACCGCGAAGCGCGCCTCGACGCGCTCGCCCGGCTGACCGCGCAGCCGCAGCTGTACCCGGGGCGCGCTCTCCGCGTGCGCCGGCCGCGCGGCCGCCGAAAGCGCGTCGAACAGCCGGTCGACGTAGGCGCGGTTGAGGTCGAGGATCGACTCGTAGTAGCGGACGCCCAGCGCCGCGATGTCGTGCGCCAGCTGCGCCTGGTGCTCGCTCAGCAGCCGGTCGTGCTCGGCGCGCAGGGCGGCCGCGTCGAGGTCTCCGTTCGCGACCTGGGCGAGCAGCTCGCGGTAGCGCTGGGCGGTGCGGACCTGCTCGGACAGCGAGCGTGCGGTCAGCTCCTCCAGCAGCCCGTTGAAGCTCGCGTCAGCGGAGTGACGCATGCCGGCTCAGCAGCACCCGCACGAGCAGTCGACAGGGTACGTATGGCAGTCGCGCGGAAGCGTCGTGACGGCGATCCGCAACGCCCGGTGGTCGCAGCCGACGATCCGCAGGTCGGCGTAGGCGACCTCGCAGTCGTCGACGTCGGGGTGACTATGGTCCTCGCCCTCGGTCTTCTTGTCATCCCCGTTGTCGCTCATCGCTCCGACCTGGATCACGACCACGGCCTGGTGCTCCCGGCAGGCGTCGAGCGTGAACTGGGTCGGCGGCACGATCGAGCCCGTGACCGCGGAGTCGGCGCCGCCGCGCGACCTGAAGTCGCTCAGCTCGAGCGTGATCTCGCGCTCGCGGCGGCGGTTGTTCTCGATCGTGATCGGGACGACCCGCCGCTCGCCGAGGCGCGCGTTGACCACGAGGTCGGCGTCGCAGACGCGGCACTCGCAGTGACGGTCATGGCAGCCGCAGCCGTGGGGGTGGTGCTGGCCGCGGCACTCCTGGCAGTCGCAGCCGTGGGGGTGGTGATGCTGGTGGTGCCGGTGCTCGTGGCAGCCGCAGTCGTCGTCGTGGCAGTCGCCGCCGTCGTGGCAGCCGCACTTGTCGTCGTGGCGGTGATGGCGGCGGTGATGCTCATGCTTGCGGCCATAGCCCATCGGCGCCGTTCCCATCGTCGGCTGCCCGGCCATGTAGACCGACGAGGGATCCTGCAGCGTCTGCGCGAGCGTCTTCAGCGGCTCGTAGGCCGCCTCGACAACGCGCTGCATCGCCTCCTCGGGCGAGGCCACGACGAAGCCGCCGCACTGATCGCAGCGCTTGGTGTAGGCCGGGTAGAGCATCGCGGTCATCGGGTCCACGTGCTGTTCGGTGGCCGTGGTCACGGCGACTCCTTCCGTTGACTTGCTTGACTTGCTGCGCGCTTCGCCCGCTTGGGCGCCGGCGGAGGCGCATCTTGCGCCGGCGTCACTACAAAGCCGATGTCCGTGGTGTACAGGGGGGCGACGGCCCGGTAGCGGACGCCCGCGTCGAGCGGACCGTCGGTCTTCACGATCCAGTCGCCGACGACGGTCTCGCCGGGCGCGACGATGATCGGGGTCTTCAGCCGCGCCGTCACGGTCCGGGTTGGCTTCTCGACCTCGTCGTCGGTGTCGTCGTCGCACTCCTCGACAACCGGCCGGATCGGGTCCTCCACGGGCAGCAGCCCGATCCGCTGCAGCAGCGTCGGGCGGCGCACGTCGACCTCGAGGTCGGCCGGCCCGATCTGGCTGACGGCCAGCGGGACGTTCCCGCGGTTGTGCATCGCCATGCTGCGGGTCGCCTCCTGCCCGGCGATCACCACGAGCTCCGACTGCGAGAGCGTGAGCGCGATCTCCTCCGTGATGATGAGCGTCACCGGCAGGGTGGCGCCGTCGATCACGACGTCGGCCTCGTAGGTGCCAGGCGGGGTTAGGCGATCGAGCGACGCGCTGAGCAGGACGCTGCCCTCGCTCTTGGGTTCGAGCTCGGCCGGCGCGCTGGCCGGCGGCCGGATCTCGGCGACCGTGGTGCCGATCTCCGCGTGCACCTCGGCGTGGCCGAAACGCACCGGCTTCGCGCTGTCGTTGCGCAGCGTCACCTCACCGCGCAGCCGTCCCGCACGGCCCGTCAGTACAGGCCGGTCGGCCGGCGAAGCGGTGACCGGACGCACCGAAGCCACGACACGCCTCAGTCCGTGAGCCTGATATGGAGGCCGCCGCGACCGCCGCGGTGGTCCTTCTTGTGCGCCGGGGGCGGAGCGTAGGGGAGCCCGACGTGCAGCGGCGAGGGCATCACCGCGCCCCACGCGACCGAGGGATGCATGCGCCGGTCGTCGACGATCGTCTGGCTCTCGCCACACCACGCGATGCCGAAGACCTCGACGCCGAGCAGCGAGAGCCCGATCCGGTGGTTGTAGGGCTCGCAGATGTGCGTCGGTGGGATCGAGGCCTGGCCCGTGCGCACGCACACGTCCAAGGCGACCGGCTTGAGGTCGACGGTCGAGCTCGCATCCGTGCGGATCGGGTCGGTGACGGCGATCTCCTGCCGGCTGTCGACGTTGAGCGGCTTGAGCTCGAGCGTCTGATCCGACTTTGAGGTCTGGCTCAGCGGCTTGACCTCAAGCGTCTGGCTCAGCGGCTTGACCTCGACGACCTCGTTGCTCGTCGCCGTCGATGTGGTGGTGGTCGCCGTCTCGGCTTTGAAGGGCTGAACCAGCTCGAACTTCGAATTCGAGTTGTTGTTGTTGTTCAGAGTGATCTCGGCGCTCTCGTCAGCCATTGCCGACGTCCTTTCCGCCCACCGGAAACGCGGGCCAGTAGGGGGATGCGACCGGTTCAGGCGACCATACCATCGGCGTCACGTGATGCGGAAGCGCTCGCGGTCGAGGGGTTCGATACGGGTCCCGGGCGACGCGTCGAGCGCGTCGACCGCGGCCGCCAGGGCGGCCACCGTGCGGTGCTCGAAGATCAGGCGCAGGTCGATCGCCTTCTCGAGACGCTCACTGAGCCGCGCGACGGCCCGGGTGGCGAGGAGTGAGTGTCCGCCGAGGGCGAAGAAGTCGTCGTGGCGGTTGATGGGTTGGGTGGTGGTGAGCTGGGCGTAGATCTCGGCGACCGCGTGTTCGGTCGGGGTCTGCGGTGGTTGGGTGGGGTGTTGCGTCGTCGGGGATGGTTGGTCGGTGAGCGAGCGGCGGTCGAGCTTGCCGTTGGGCAGGTGCGGGAGTTGAGGGAGCTCGACGAGGTGGGTCGGGACGAGCTGGGCGGGGAGCTCGGTGGTGAGGTGCTGGCGGAGGTTGTGCGCGTCGAGCGGAGCGGTGGTGGCGTAATAGGCGGCGAGAGCGGGGCCGTCGGGCGTGGGCCGGGTGACGACGGCGGCTTCCTTGATGTGGGGGTGGTTGGTGAGGGCGTGTTCGAGCTCGTCGGGTTCGACGCGGGCGCCGCGGATCTTGAGTTGGCGGTCCGCGCGCCCATGGTGCTCGAGGGTGCCGTCGGGTCGCCAGCGGCCGAGATCGCCGGTGCGGTACGTGTGGTTGTGGAAGCGGTGGTTGTCGGTGACGGCGTGGCCGAGGTAGCCGGGAGATGTGCAGTGTCCGCCGATGACGATCTCGCCCGTGGCGCCGAGGGGGACGAGCTCGCCGTCGGAGTCATGGAGCTCGATCGTGGTGTTATCGAGTGGGCGGCCGATGGGGATGCGCGGCCCGCTCGTCGAGGTGATGAGGTGCGCGGTGGCGTCGGCGGCGACCTCGGTCGTGCCGTAGACGTTCCAGAGCTGGGCATCGGGCAGCCGTTCCGTGAGCGTGGAGGCGAGCGCCGGCGGGAGCGGTTCGCCGCTGATGTTGATGCGGCGCAGGCGGACGAGCGTCTCCGGTGCGAGGTCGCAGATGAGGGCGAGCAACGAGGGGACGGTGACCAGGGCGGTGACGCGCTCGCGCGCGATGAGCTGGGCGAGCGCGAGCGGGTCGCCGGCGGTGGTGTCGTCGCAGAGCACGACGGGGATGCCGGCGGCGAGCGGGGCGAACAGCTCGCAGACGGAGTCGACGAACCCCAGGCGGGATTTGGCGATCGCGATGTCATCGCGTTGCCAGGGCTGGTGGTGCCGTCCCCAGTTGACCCGGTTGGCCAGGCCGAGGTGGGTGCCCGGCACGCCCTTGGGGCGCCCGCTGGAGCCCGAGGTGTAGAGCACCCACGCCGGATCCTCGCCCACGAGGTCGGGAAGGTCCGCCTCCTCGCCGTCCAGCTCGGTGTTCGTAAGGACCAGCGAGACGCCGGCGTCGGCGGCCATGAACGCCCGCCGCGCCTCCGGGAGATCCAGCTCCAGCGGCAGATACGCCGCGCCGGCGCGCAGCACGCCCAGCAGCGCGACGACGAGGTCGGGGCTGCGCGGCAGGCTGACGCCGACCACGTCGCCGCGCCCGATCCCGCGTCCCGCGAGCCGGCGCGCGAGCCGTTCGGCGCGCGCGTTGAGCTCGCCGAAGCACACTCGAGCGCCGGAGGCCGGGTCGATCAACGCCACCGCCGCGGGGTCCTGCGCGGCGATCCAGTCGTGCACCCATCCCTCCGGCAGCGTGACCCGCTCACCGCGGCCCAACGCCAGGACCGCCTCGCGCTCCTCGGCACCGAGCAGTGCGTAGTCGCCGATCGGGCGCCCGGGATCGGCCGCCACCTGCTCGAGCAGCCGCAGGAAGCAGCCGGTAAGCCGCTCGATCGTCGCCGCGTCGAACAGGTCGGCGTCGTACTCGACCCGGCCGGCGAGCCCGCCGGGCCCCGGCGCGAGGTCGACGCGCAGGTCGAAGAGCGAGGTCCGGCTCGGCAGCGACAGCCCGGCCTGGCGGCCCTCGGCCGACTCGAAGAGCTGGAAGATGACCTGGACGAGCGGGTTGCGCGAGAGGTCGCGTTCGGGCGCCAGCTCCTCGACGAGCTTCTCGAACGGGAGGTCCTGGTGTGCGTAGGCGTCGAGCGCCACCGTCCGCACGCGGTCGAGGAGCTCGGCGAACGTGGGCGCGCCTGAGAGGTCGACGCGCAGCACGAGCGTGTTCACGAAGAAGCCGATCAGCGGCTCGGTCTCGACGCGGTTGCGGTTGGCGATCGGCGCGCCGACGACCACGTCCTCCTGCGCCGACCAGCGGCCGAGGACGACGTCGAACGCCGCGAGCAGGACCATGAACTGGGTCGCTCGCCGCTCGCGCCCGAGCCGCGCGAGCCGGTCGGCCAACGGCGTGGGGATGGTGAACGCGAGGTCCGCGCCGCGGTGCAGCTGAACCGGCGGCCGCGGCCGGTCCGTGGGGAGGTCCTGCACGGGCAGGTCGGCGAGCCGTTCCCGCCAGTGGTCGACCTCGGCGGCGAGCGCCGCACCGCTGAGCCGCTCGCGCTGCCAGACGGCGAAGTCGGCGTACTGGATCGGCAACGGCGGCAGCTCCGGGCGCCGCCCGCGGGCCAGCGCCTGGTAGGTCGTCTCCAGCTCGCGGGCGAGGATCCCCAGCGACCAGCCGTCGGCGGCGACGTGGTGGACGGCGAAAACGAGCAGGTAGTCGCGCGGCGCCAGCCACGCCACCATCACGCGCAGCAGCGGCCCGCGGCCGAGGTCGAACGGCTGGTCCTGGAAGCTCGCGGCCAGCCGGACCGCCTCGGCCTGGCGGCGCGCGGCCGGCAGGCGGCGCAGGTCCATCGCCTTGATCGGAACCGCCACCGACGGCAGGACGATCTGCACCGGCTCCTCGCCGTCGAGCGCGAACACAGTCCGCAGCACCTCGTGGCGGCGCACGATCTCCTGCATCGCCTGGTGTAGGACGCGCACGTCGAGCGCGAACCGGATCGGCGCGGCGAACGAGATGTTGTAGAGCGGGCTGCCCGGCATTAGCCGGTCGAAGAACCACAGGCGCGTCTGGGCAAACGACAGCGGCGCCGGTGCGCCGGCCGCCCGCCGCGGGATCGCGCCGGAGCGCGCGGGTGCCGTCACGTCAGCCATCGCCGGCTCCGGAGCGGATGCGGTCGATCTCCTGCGCGAGCTCTGCCACGACCGGCCGGTCGAACACGAGTCCCAGCGGCAGCTCAATGTCGAAGCGCGCGTTCAGCGCGGAGACGAGCCGGGTAGCGAGCAGTGAGTGCCCGCCGAGGCTGAAGAAGTCGTCGTGGCGGTTGATGGGTTGGGTCGTGGTGAGCTGGGCGTAGACGCTGGCGATGGTGGCTTCGGTGGGCGTCTCCGGTGGCTGGGTGGTGGGTTGGGGTGTGGGCGGTGGCTGGCGGGTGAGAGCGTGGCGGTCGAGCTTGCCGTTGGGGAGGTGGGGGAGTTCGGGGAGCTCTGTCAGGTGGGTGGGGATGAGGTGGGCGGGGAGCTGGGCGCTGAGGTGGTGGTGGAGGGCGTGACGGTCGGTGGGTGTGGCGGTGGTGTAGTAGGCGGTGAGCTCGGGGCCGTCGGGTGTGTCGTGGATCGCGACGGCGGCGTCGTTGATGGCCGGGTGCGTCTTCAGGGCGTGCTCGAGCTCGTCGGGTTCGACGCGGGCGCCGCGGATCTTGGTCTGGCGGTCGGCTCGGCCGTGGTGCTCGAGGGTGCCGTCTTCGCGCCAGCGGCCGAGGTCGCCGGTGCGGTAGGCGTGGTTGTGGAAGCGGTGGTTGTCGGTGTGGGCGTGGCCGATGTAGCCGGGTGAGAGGCCGTGTCCGCTGATGACGATCTCGCCGGTGGCGCCGAGGGGAACGAGCTCGCCGTGGGGGTCGTGGAGCTCGATGGTGGTGTTGTCGAGCGGGCGGCCGATGGGGATGCGCGGTCCGCTGGTCGAGCCGATGTGGTGGGCGGTGGCGTCGGCGGCGATCTCGGTGGTCCCGTAGATGTTCCACAGCTCGGCGTGCGGCAGCCGTCGTGCGAGGGTTGGCGGGAGTGGCTCGCCCGAGATGTTGATGCGGCGCAGGCGGACGAGCGTCTCCGGTGCGAGGTCGCAGATGAGGGCGAGCAACGAGGGGACGGTGACCAGGGCGGTGACGCGCTCGCGCGCGATGAGCTGGGCGAGCGCGAGCGGGTCGCCGGCGGTGGTGTCGTCGCAGAGCACGACGGGGATGCCGGCGGCGAGCGGGGCGAACAGCTCGCAGACGGAGTCGACGAACCCCAGGCGGGATTTGGCGATCGCGATGTCATCGCGTTGCCAGGGTTGTGCGCGCCGGCCCCAGTTGATCCGGTTGGCCAGCCCGAGGTGGGTGCCCGGGACGCCCTTGGGACGCCCGGTCGAGCCGGACGTGTAGAGCACCCACGCGATGTCCGCGCCCGCGACGCGCTGAGGCTCTGCTTCCTCGCCCGAAAGCTCGGCGCTCGTGAGCACCAGCGCGACGTCCGCGTCGGTGGCCATGAACTCCCGCCGCGGCTCGGGCAGGTCGGGCTCCAGCGGGAGATAGGCCGCGCCGGCGCGCAGCACGCCCAGCAGCGCGACGACGAGGTCGGGGCTGCGCGGCAGGCTGACGCCGACCACGTCGCCGCGCCCGATCCCGCGTCCCGCGAGCCGGCGCGCGAGCCGTTCGGCGCGCGCGTTGAGCTCGCCGAAGCACACTCGAGCGCCGGAGGCCGGGTCGATCAATGCGACCGCCGCGGGGTCCTGCGCGGCGATCCAGTCGTGTACCCATCCCTCCGGCAGCGTGACCGGCTCACCGCGGCCCAACGCCAGGACCGCCTCGCGCTCCTCGTCCGACAGCCGCGCGGCCTCGCGCAGCGGGCGGTCGAGACCCCGGACCAGCCCGGCGACCACGCTGCGCAGCCGCCGGCTCAGCCGGCGCACCGCGTCGGCGCCGATCACCGACGCGTCGAAGAGGATCCGGACGCGCAGCGCACCCGTGACCCCGACGATCACCGTCAGCGGGTAGCCGGTGCGCTCGAACGCGCGTGCCTGCCCGGCGCCCGGGCCGTCGGCGTGGTTCTCGAAGATGAAGATCGACTCGAACAGCGGCCGTCCGCGCGGGGTCCCGCTCCAGCCGTGGACCGTGGTCAGCGGGCAGTGCCCGACGTCGCGCAGCACGAGCTGCCGGGCGTGCAGGTCGGCGAGCCACGCGCCGGCGGGACGATCGCCGTCCAGCCGCACGCGCACCGGCACCGTGTTGATGCACAGCCCGACCATTCGCTCGATCCCGTCGACGGGCGCCTCGCGACCGGACACGACCGTGCCGACCACTACGTCGTCGATGCCCAGCTCGGTTCCGAGCACGAGCGACCAGGCGCCGAGCACGAGCGTGTTCAGCGTGACCCGCAGCGACCGCGCCCGCTCGCGCGCCGCCGCCGACTCCCCGGCGCTCAGGGCCAGCTCGAGCTCGCGGTGGTCGTGCTCGCGGGAGTGGCCGCCGAAGCGCCGTGCGAGCGGCGGAGCGCCCTCGTGGTCGCCCAGCTCGCGGCGCCAGAAGCGCTCCGCCTCGCCGAGCTCGTGCTCGTCGACCCAGGCGACGTAGTCGCCGAACACGGGCGGCGGCGGCAGCTGGACCGGCACGCCGTCGGCGAATCCGCGGTAGAGCCGCGATACGTCGTCCATGACGATTCCCAGGCTCCACCCGTCGAGCAGGATGTGATGCATCGTCACGACTAGCTGATGGCGCGCCGGGCCATGCCGCAGCACCGCGACCCGCAGCAGCGGCGCGCGCTCGAACGTGAACGGGCGCTCCTTGTCGCGCTCGAGGTACCAGCGGACGGCGGCGGGACGCTTGGCGGGTGGCAGCCGTCCGAGGTCATGGTGCGTGACGCCGAACTGCACATGGCGGTGCACGACCTGCAGCGGACGCTCCAGCCCTTCCCAGTGGAACGAGCTGCGCAGGACGGCATGCCGGTCGACGACCGCGCGCCACGCCTTCGCCAGCGCGGGCACCGACAACGCGCCCGGCAGCTCGACCACGACCTGCTCCAGGTACAGGCTCGCGCCCGGCGCGGCGAGGCTCTCGACCAACAGCCCCTCCTGCAGCGCGGTGAGCGCGTAGACGCGGTCGACGTCGGCCTGGACCGCGGTCATGGGCGCCGCTCCGCCACCCGCGCGAGCACGGTCTCGAGGTCGCGCTCGGACACGCGGCCGACCCCTGGCCGCGGCAGTACGTCGCGCAGCGCGCCCATGAAGCCCTCGGCGAGCGCCCGCGCGGTCGCCTCGGCATGGATCGCCGTGCTGTAGAAGACGTCGAACGCGAGCCGGCCGCCGGCGATCGCGCCGTTGATTTCGATCAGGTGCGCGCGCTCGCCGGCCGGGCTGCGCACGGCCCCGACGCGCTCGGCGAGCGGGTCCGGCGCCTCGTCGCCGAGCCGCCCGAGGTAGTTGAAGCTGATCTCCGGCCACGGCTGGGCGGCCAACCGCTCACGCAGCGCCCGATCGGGCGACAGGTAGCGCGCCAGCCCGTAGCCGATCCCCCGCTCGGGCACGGCCGCGAGCTGCGAGGCGACCGCGTCGAGGCCGTCCGGCTGCACCACCAGCGGGTAGATCGACGTGAACCAGCCGACCGTGCGCACGAGGTCGACGTCGTCGAACAGCGCCTCGCGACCGTGCCCCTCGATCGCCATCGGCACCTTGCTCCAACCGGTCCAGCGCGCGACCGCGCGCGCCGCCGCGTACACCAGCGCATCGTGGACCGTGCCCGGCGTCCGCAACAGCGCGTCTGTCTCGGCCTCGTCGAGCCCCACGCGCACGCTGCGCGTGACCGCGACGCGGTTGTCGGTGCCGGGCAGGTCGCGCGGCAGCCGCGCCGCGTCCCGCGCAGCGAGCCAGTACTCGGACTGATCGGGCCGCGCCGCGCGCTCGACGAGCCGCTCGGCCCACGTCCTGTACGACGTCGTCTTCGGCGGCAGCGACGCCGGCAGCCCAGAGGCCAGCTGCTCATAGGCGGCCCACAGGTCCTCGACCAGGATCCGCCACGAGACGCCGTCGACCGCGAGGTGATGTATCACGATCAGCAGCCGGCGCCGGCGCCCGGGTCCGTGTATGACCAGCCCGACTCGCACCAGCGGCCCCGCGAGCGCCAGCGAGGCCTGCAGGCGCCCACCCACGCGGTCGAGCGCACCCGGCACGGCGTCCGGCGCGATCGCCGACAGATTCGCGAAGACGACCGCGAGCTGGCCGTCGAACGGCTCGCAGCGCGCCTCGCGCCCATCGAAGCGCAGCTGCAGCGCGTCGTGGTGGGCGACCACGGCGCGCAGCGCACGCACCAGCAGCTCGGCGTCGACCGCCGGGGGCACCGCGATCGACGCTGCCTGGTTGAAGTGGTGCGGCTCGGCCAGGTCCTGCTCGAAGAACCAACGCTGGATCGGCGTCAGCGGCACCGGTCCGACCACCGATCCCTGCTCGGCCTCGACGCGGCGCGTGGAGGAGACGACCTGCGCCAGCTCACGCACCGTCTGGCGCTCGAAGAGGTCCTTGGTCGAGAAGAAGATCCCCGAGTCGGCCGCGCGAGCCACGAGCTTGATCGAGAGGATCGAGTCGCCGCCGAGCTCGAAGAAGTTCTCGTCGGGGCCGACGGCGTCGAGGCCGAGCGTCGCCGCCCACACCTCGGCGAGCCGGCGCTCGGCGTCTGACGCCGCCGCGGCCGGCGCAGCGTTGCGCTCGGGCGGCTCAGGAGCGGGGAGCGCCCCGCGGTCGAGCTTGCCGTGCGGGGTGAGCGGCAGCGCGTCGAGCACCACGACCGTCGCCGGGACCATCGCCTCCGGCAGCCGCTCCTGGAGCCAGCGCCGCAGCTCGGCGCCGGTCCGCCGCTCGTCGCGCGCGGGGTCGTTGCTGAGCGCCCCGTCGCGCGGGGGCGGCGCCGGCAGAACCGTGCTGGCGGCGTCCATGCGCGCGTCGGCGCCGCTGCCGTGCCAGCCGACCGCCACCCCCGGCACGTCCCAGAGGTCCTCGGGGTCGACCCCGTCGTCGCGCAGCCGGGCCGACGGGATCCCGCGGACCAGGACGCCGGGCGCTCGCAGCGCGCACGCCGCGTCGAGTCCCGGCTCCCACTCGAGCACGCGCCCCGGGAGTGGAGCGGGCCCGGCGTCGAGGGTCAGCAGCACGTCGTAGCGGAAGCGCGTCAGCTCGGTATGGTGCCGCCCGCGGCGCAGCCACGCCTCGACACGCGTCTCGCGCCCGCACTCCGGGGCGAAGCGCGTGAACCACGCCGGATCGAGCAGCAGCTCCTGCTCGCTCTCGACCCGCCGCCGGACACGCTGCTCGAGCCCATCCGCCGGCCCCGCCTCACGCTCGACGGACTCGTGGAAGGCCTCGAGCAGCGCGTGGTTGCGGACGTCGCCGACGAAGATCGCGCCACCCGGCCGCAGGCACCCGAGCGCCCCGCACAGCACGCGCCGCAGGTACGCGGCGTCGGGGAAGTACTGCACGACCGAGTTGATCACGACCACGTCGAAGCCGGCGAGTCCGTCGAGTTCGTGGGCGCGTCGCTCGAGCAACTCGACGTTCTCGCCCACCAGCGGGGCGAGCCGGGCCAGCGCTGTCGGCGAGAAGTCGGTCGCGACGTAGCGCTCGACGCCGGGCGCCAGCCGGAGCAGCAGCAGACCGGTGCCGCAGCCGATCTCGAGCACGCGGCGCGGGCGCAGCGCTGCCACGCGCGCGACGGTCTGGTCGACCTGCTCGCGCATCACCGCCTCGCCGAGCGGCGCGCCGTCGGCGCTGCGGTTCCAGCCGCGGATGTCGAAGTGCGGATCGTCGGGCGCGCCGTCGGCGTAGACCTGCTCGTAGAGCGCCTGCCAATGCTCGACCTGGTCGTCGGCGACGGTCACGTAGGCGGTCAGCTCATCCCCGGCGGTGACGACCGCCTGGGTCACGCGCGGGTGCGTCGCCAGCAGGGTCTCGATCTCGCGCGGCTCGATCCGGTGGCCGCGGATCTTGATCTGACGGTCGGTGCGGCCGAGGAAGCCGAGCGTGCCGTCGTGGCGCCAACGGACGCGGTCGCCGGTGCGGTACAGGCGCGCCGGGTCGGTCGCAAACGGGTTGGGGATGAAGCGCCGCCGGGTGAGGTCGTCGTCGTGGTGGTAGCCGCGGGCGAGGCTGGGCCCGCCGATGAGCAGCTCGCCTGGCTGGCCGAGGCCGGCGAGGCAGCCGGCGCCGTCGACTACGTAGGCGGTGGTGTTGGCGATCGGGGCGCCGATCGGCGGGCGGGCGTCACCGGCGCCGACGGGGCACGCCGTCGCCACGACCGTGTGCTCGGTCGGCCCGTAGTGGTTGACCAGCGTGTACGGATGGCGCGGATTGGCGCCACGGCGCAGCGTGTCGCCGCCCGTGAGCAGGTAGCGCATCGGCGCCTCGGGCGGCCACGGGCGGTCGAGCAGCAGCTCCGCCAGCGGTGTGGGGATGAAGCAGACGCTGATGCGCTCTTCGCGCAGCCACGCGAGCAGCGCGTCGGCGTCGCCGCGCGTCTCGTCGTCGCAGACGTGGAGGCTGCCGCCCGCGTACAGCTGCGGCCACGTTTCCCAGACGGCGGCGTCGAAGCCGGCGCTCGACACCTGGCCGCCGCGATCGGCCGCGGTGATCGCGTAGGCGCGCGTGTGCCAGCCGACCAGGTTGAGCAGCCCGCCGTGCGTGAGTGCCACGCCCTTCGGCGTGCCGGTCGAGCCGGAGGTGTAGATCACGTAGGCGAGCTCGTCGGGCTCGACGGGGACGAGCGGCGGGATCTCGCACGCCGGCCACGCGTCGACGGTCACGACGGCGGTGTCCGGGCGCAGCTGCTCGGCGAGCGCCGCGGTGGTGACGATCGCTGCCGGCCGTCCGTCGGCCAGGATGTGCGCCAGGCGCGTCGGCGGGTAGGCGACGTCGAGCGGCAGGTAGGCCGCGCCGCGCCGCATCGCGGCGAGCGCGGCGGCCACGAGCTCGGGTCCGCGCGGCAGGCATACGGCGACGACGTCGCCGGGACCGGCATCGAGCGCGCCCGCCAGGCGGCCCGCGCGCTCATCGAGCTCCGCATAGCTCCAGCCGCCGACCGCGGGCGCGTCCGGCGTCTCCGCCGCCCAGCGCGCGAGCCGCTCGGGGACCGGCATCGCGGGGATCGGCGCCGCGGTCGCGTTGAAAGCGGTGAGTTGCTCTCGCTGGCCGGGCGGCACCCAGTCGAGGCCGCTCGCCCGGCGCGACGGGTCGACCGTCCATTGGCCCGCGACGAACACGAAGCGCTCGATCAACGCGCGCACCGAGGACTCGTCGAAGAGGGCGGTGTCGTACTCGACGCGCCCAGCCAGCCCGGACCGGCCGCGGAAGACGTCCACCCGCAGGTCGAACAACGAGGATGTCACGGGCGCGTCCAGCTGCTGGCCGGCCGCCACCGCGTCCGGCGCGGTGGGCGAGTTGAAGAACTGGAAGGTGACCTGATAGAGCGGGTTGCGCGAGAGGTCGCGCTGCGGGGCGAGATCCTCGACGACCCGCTCGAACGGCACGTCGGCGTGCGCGTAGGCGTCGAGCGCGACGCCGCGCACGCGCCGGATCAGCTCACCGAAGTCGGGATCGCCGGCCGTGTCCACGCGCAGCACGAGCGTGTTGACGAAGAAGCCGATCAACGGCTCAAGCTGCGCCCGGTCGCGGCCGGCGATCGGCGTCCCGACGACGACCTCGTCCTGGTCGCACCAGCGCGAGAGCACCGCGATCCAGGCCGCGAACAGGGCCATGAACAGCGTCGCGCCGTGCTCGCGCGCCACCGCCCCGAGCCCGGTCGCGACGTCCTCGCCGAGCGCGAACGCGAAGCCTGCGCCGTCGTGCGCCTGCACCGCGGGCCGCGGACGGTCGGTCGGCAGTACCAGCTCGGGCAGGCCGTCCAGCTGCCTGCGCCAGTGGCCGAGTTGCTCCTCCAGCCGCTGCCCGGACAGCCAGCCGCGGTGCCACACCGCGAAGTCGGCGTACTGGACGTCCAGCGGCGCCAGCCGCGGCGCGCGCCCGCGCACAAAGCTCTCGTAGAGCTCCGAAAGCTCGGTCGCCAGCAGCCCCATCGACCAGCCGTCGGCGACGATGTGATGCATGCCGAGCAGCACCACGTGGTCCGCCTCGTCGAGGCGCAGCACCTTGACGCGCGCGAGCGGTCCGCACGCGAGGTCATAGGGGCGCCGGCGCTCCTCGACCGCCAGCCGGATCGCCTCGGCCTCGCGCCGCTCGGGCGCGAGCCGCCGGAAGTCGGCGTGCTCGATCGCCAGCCGTAGGTCGTGGCGGACGACCTGGCGCGGCTCGCCGTCGGCGACGGCGAAGACCGTGCGCAGGACCTCGTGGCGCGCCAGCACGGCGTTGACCGCGCGCTCGAGCACGTTGGCGTCGAGACGGCCGCGATGGCGGATCGACGCCTGCACGTTGTAGAACGGGTTGCCGGGGCTCAGGCGGTCGAGGAACCACAGGCGCTGCTGCGCGAACGAGAGCGGCGCGGGCCCGTCCTGGTCGCGGCGCGGTATCCCGTCGCTGCCGGTTGCTCCTTGCTCGCGCAGCAACCGCGCGAGCAGCTCCTGGCGGCGGTCGCCGAGCGCGCTCATTCGCGCTCCTGGAGCAGCGCCTCGACGTCGTCGTCCGACAGCGCGAGCACCTGTAGGAGCGCTTCCGCGGCACGCGCGAGCGCGCCGGCATCGGGGGCGTTGCGCCGTAGCAGGGCGGCGAGCCCAGTCGGCGTCGGGCGCTCGAACAGCGCCCGCAGCGCGAGGTCGACGCCGAGCCCGTCGCGGATCCGCGTGACGAGCTGGGTCGCCAGCAGCGAGTGCCCGCCGCGCGCGAAGAAGTCGTCCTCGACGCCGACCCGGTCGACGCCGAGCGTGTGCTCGAACAGCCGGCACAGGGCCTGCTCGAGCGCGTCCGCGGACTCGGCGGAGGGCTCGCCCGGCTCGTTGAGGCTGCGCGCGGCTGGGAGCGCGGCATGGTCGAGCTTGCCGTTGGGCGTCAGCGGCCACTCGTCCACGAACGCGTACGCCGTCGGAACCATCGGCGCGGGCAGGCGCTGGCGCAGCCACTGCCGCAGCGCGCGGGCGTCCGGCCGCGGGCCGCTCGCGACGAGGTGCACGGTCAGCTCGGGCGTGGCCGAGACCACGGCCTGGGCGATCCGCGGGTGGCTGGCCAGCAGCGTCTCGATCTCGCGCGGCTCGATCCGGTGGCCGCGGACCTTGATCTGCGAGTCCGTCCGGCCGAGGAACGCGAGTGTGCCGTCGGGGCGCCAGCGGACGCGGTCGCCGGTGCGGTACAGGCGCGGCGGGTCCTCGGCGAACGCGTTGGGGACGAAGCGCTCGCGCGTGAGCGCGTCGTCGTGGTGGTAGCCGCGGGCGAGGCTGGGCCCGCCGAGCAGCAGCTCCCCTGGCTGGCCCAGGCCGGCGAGGCCGCCGGCGCCGTCGACGACGTAGGCGGTGGTGTTCGCGATCGGGGCGCCGATCGACGGGCGGTCGTCGGCGGCGGTCACGGGTCCGGCGGTGGCGACGACGCTGTGCTCGGTCGGCCCGTAGTGGTTGACCAGCGCGTACGGATGGCGCGGATTGGCGCCGCGGCGCAGCGTGTCGCCGCCTGTCAGCAGGTGGCGCAGCGGCGCGTGCGCGGGCCACGGGCGGTCGAGCACGAGTTCGGCGAGCGGTGTGGGGATGAAGCAGAGGCTGATGCGCTCGTCGCGCAGCCAAGCGAGGAGCGCGTCGGCGTCGCCGCGCGTCTCGTCGTCGCAGACGTGCAGGCTGCCGCCCGCGTACAGCTGCGGCCAGATCTCCCACACGGCGGCGTCGAAGCCGACGCTCGAGATCTGCGCGCCGCGGTCCTCCGGAGTCAAGCCGTAGGCGCGCTGGTGCCAGCTCACGAGGTTCATCAGGCCCCCGTGCTCGACCTCGACGCCCTTCGGCGTGCCGGTCGAGCCGGACGTGTAGATCACATACGCCAGCTCACCGGGCCGGACCGGCGGTGCGGGGGCGTCCGGCCACGGGTCGACGCCGACGAGCCCGACGTCGCCGAGCGGCGCGGTCGCCACGAGTGCGGCGGGGCGGGCGTCGGCGAGCACGCGCTCGAGCCGCGCGGCCGGGTAGGCGACGTCCAGCGGCAGGTAGGCCGCGCCGAGCCGCATCGCGGCAAGCGCCGCGGCGACGAACGCCCGCCCGCGCGGCAGGTTGACCGCGACTACGTCGCCGCGCCCCACGCCGTCCCGCGCGAGCGCTCCCGCCAGCCGCCCGGCGCGGTCATCGAGCTCGGCGAAGCTCCAGGCGCCGCCGCCGTCGGCGACCGCCGTCCGCGCCGGCTCGCGCGCGGCCCAGTCGGCGATCCGCTCCGGCACGGTCCCGGTCGCGACCGGCGCCGTCGTGGCGTTGAAGCGCTCGAGCAGCGCGCGCTGCGCGGGCGGGACCCAGTCGAGCGCGCTCAGGCGCCGGTCCGGGTCGCGGGCGACCTGCTCGCAGATGAACGAGAAGCGCTCGGTCACCCAGCGCACGGACGGCTCGTCGAACAGCGCCGTGTCGTACTCCACGCGCCCCGAGAGGCCGGAAGGCCCGCGGAACAGGTCCACCCGCAGGTCGAACAACGACGCGCTGACGGGCATGTCGAGCTGCTGGCGCAGCGCGATCGCGTCCGGCGCGGTCGGCGACTCATAGAGCTGGAACGTGACCTGAAATAGCGGGTTGCGCGAAAGGTCGCGCTGCGGCGCGAGCGCCTCGACGAGCTTGTCGAACGGCACGCCCGCGTGCGCGTAGCCACCGAGCGCCACCTCGCGCACGCGCTCGAGCAGGGTGCGAAACGGCGGGTCGCCGCGGGCGTCGACGCGCAGCACGAGCGTGTTGACGAAGAAGCCGATCAGCGACTCGAGCTCCGGCCGGTCGCGGCCGGCGACGGGCGCGCCGATCATGAGATCGTCCTGCTCGCACCAGCGTGCGAGCGTCGCCGCCCAGGCCGCCAGCAGGACCATGAACAGCGTCGCGCCCTCGGCGAGGCCGACGCGCTGCAGGCCGGCGATCGTGTCCTCGCGCAGCTCGAAGCCGAAGCCCGCGCCGTGGTGGGCCTGCACGGCGGGCCGCGGACGGTCGAACGGCGGCGCGAGCTCCTCGGCGCCGGCGAGCGCGTCGCGCCAGTAGTCGAGCTGCTCGGCGGCCGCCGCGTCGCGCTGCCAGACCGCGTAGTCCGCGTACTGCAGCGGCGGCGGTGCGAGCGTCTCGCCCTCGTAGAGGGCGCCGAGCTCGGTCGCCAGCACGCCCATCGACCATGCGTCGGCGACGATGTGGTGGACCGCCATCGCGAGCACGAATTCCGCCGGCCCGAGCCACATCAGCGCGGCGCGCAGCAGCGGTCCCTTCGCCAGGTCGAACGGCCGGTCGGCGAGCTGTGCCGCCAAGCGGGCCGCCTCGGCCTGGCGGCGCGCGGCGGGCAGCTTGCGCAGATCGAAGGCGGCCATGCGCACGGGCATGCGCTCGAGCACGACCTGGGCCGGCTCGCCCTCGACGACCTCGAAGACGGTGCGCAGCACCTCGTGGCGCTCCACCACCGCATTGAGCGCGCGTTGCAGCGCGCCGGCCTGCACCTCCTGGTCGAGCCGGACGGCGAAGCGCAGGTTGTACGCCGTGCCGCCCTGCTGGAGCTGGTCGAGGATCCACAAGCGCGCCTGGCCCGAGGACAGCGGGAAGCGATAGCGCTCCAGAGCCGCGGCGCCCCCGTCGCTCATGGCGGGCTCGCGGCCTCGTGCAGCTTGGCCGCGCGCGACGTCGCCGCGGCGAGCTCGGCGAGCTGCTCTGAGCTCGCGGTGGCGGGATCGAGCCGCGCCCAGGCGTCGCGGATCGTCTCCATCAGGCGGCGGTAGCGCTCGTCGGCGGTGCGCTGCAGCTCGTCGGGCCGATGACCGCTCAGCGCGGCCTGCAGGAGCTGCTCGTACCCGCGCGCGAGCCGTACCTGGCGCTCGACCAGCTCGGTGGCGATCTCGACCAGCCGCGCGTAGCTCGCATACACGTCGGGCACGGTGCCGGTGCCCTGCAGCAGCCGCAGGTACGCGCCGGTCAGATCCGCGGCCTGCCCGGGCGAGTCTGAGGGCCCGTCCGGGATCCCGATCGCCTTCAACCCGGCCTCATAATCGGAGAGTGCGCGACGCACCTGCTCGACCGGGTCGTCCGACGGTGGCGGCGGAGGCGGTGCCTTCGCGCGTGGCGGTGGGCTCGACGGCGCGGCGGTGCGCTGCACGATCTCGCCGTCTTCGCCGACGCCGAACTCCTGCCACACGATCCCGTCGTCGTCCACGCCGGGGTCCACCGTAAACGCGTCGCCGAACCCATTCGATGAGGGGTCGAACGTGGGCGTGGACGTGAGCCCGAACGGCGACACCAGCCCCGACGACCCGAGCCCGAACAGCCACGCCAGCGTCGTCATGCCGGTCGCGAGCGCCAGCAGCGCCTCGACGCCGTGCTCGTCCGGATGCAGCTGCGGCCACGCCGCGCCCACCTCGAGCACGTAGGCCGCCGCCGCCTCGTCGATCGCCGCGCGCGCACCGGGGCGCTCCAGCGCCCTGCTCAACGCCGCGGTCAGGTCCTCCAGGGCGTTCGTCACGCGCTGCTGGACGTGAGGGTCGGCGAGCGCCTGCTCGCACGCATTCGTGTAGGTCTGGTAAGCGTCGATGACCGCGCCCGTCTCGTCCTGCCAGAGCGCGCGCTCAAGGTCTTCGACGAGGTGCGCGTACGCGGTCGTGAAGGTGTCCGCGCCAGCAAGACCGAGATCGGAACGGCCGTCGATCATCTCGTCCTTCGTTCGCCGCGTCGGGACCCACAGCAGGAGCCCCTGTGGGAGCCTAAACAGACTCAGCTGCGGCGAGCAAGTACCGCAGTCCGATTCCGTCGCGACCGGAAAGGGGTGCGATGCGACTGCTGTTCCTGCACGGCGCAGGACTGACGAAAGCGATGTGGACGCCCCAGCTCGAGGCACTCACCGATGAGTTCGACGTCGCCGCGATCGACCTCCCGGGTCACGGCAGCCGCGCGGGTGAGCGTTTCAGCTTTCCCGCTGCGCTCGACGTCGTCTCGGAGGCCGTCGACGACGGTGCGCTCCTGATCGGCCTCTCACTCGGCGGCTACGTCGCGACCCTCGCCGCCGCAGAGCGCCCGCAGCTCACCCGCGGCCTCGTCCTCACCGGCAGCTCCGTCGACTACAGTCGCGGTCGCGACCGCTTCGTGGCCTGGACGGGAGAGCTGTTCGAGCGCGCGTGGCCCAAGCGGATGCTCGCGAACGCGCAGCGCTCGGCCTTCGAGCGGCGCTACCCGGATGTCCCCGAGGTCGCGCAGGCGGGGCAGTACTGGCGCGGCTACGCCGACGCCCTGCGCGCCGCGCGCAAGATCCACTGGCACGGCAAGCTCGACGGCTACCCGGAGCCGGTGCTGATACTCAACGGCAGCCTCGACAAGACCCACGTGCGCGAGGCGGACGGGATGATCGCCGGTGCAGTCAACGGGCGGACGCGGGTGGTCGAGGGCGCCGGGCACCTGGCGAACCTCGACCGACCCGACGAGTACACCGCCGCGCTGCGTGAGCACGCGGCGTCGGCGAAGAGCTGAGGGCGGCGAGGAGGCCAGGCTGCGCGCGATGCGGGCAGCCAGTCAGCTCGTCGGCACGGCGATTCTGCGACACGTGATGGAAGTGCCGCCGCTGGCGACGCTGTCGGTCGACAAGGTGGTGCGCTGATCGCGCCCACGGTGACGCGGTACCTGACGGCCGATGCGGTGGAACTCGGCCTGCCGGATCTATAACCCGTGAATTCCCTTGTACAGCACCAGAAGACCGATGACGACCAAGATGGCCGCGACCAGGGTGGCGTGCTGGCGCTCCATCCAGTCCTTCAGTCGCCGCAGCGGCTCGTCGAGGCGGTCGCCCGACACGGCGTACGCGAGTATCGGAAGCGCCACCGTCGACCCGGCGACCGCGACGTACCAAGCCGCGGCGACCCATGCGTGCGTGGTTCCCAGTCCCTCGGATCCGATCGCCAAACCCGCTGCGGCGGAAACAAATAGCACCTTCGGGTTGACCACGGCCAATGCGGTGGCGGCACCGCCTGCCCTGACAGGCGTGAGCTTTCCCATGCTCTGCATCCAGCTCGGCGTATGGGCGGACCGCTTGCGGGTCAGCCAGCGGTAGATGCCGAACACGATAAGCAGCGCGCCGACGACGACGCGCAGCCACGACGCCCAGGGTGGTGGCTTGTCACCGAGGCCGCCGAGCAGGTTCGACACCTCGAGGAAGATGGCCGTCAACGCCGCAAGCCCCAGCAGCCAGCCCGCCAGGAATGCCAGGCCCGTCGGCCGCGGCCGCGGCGTGTGCAGCACCAGCACCGCCGGAATGATCGAAAGCGGCGAGAGCGCGACCACCAGCGCCAGCGGGATGAGTTCAGTCAGCACGATCAGAAACTAGCAAGGCCGCAAGCCCAGCCGGGGCTGTTACTCGACGTCGTGGGCATATCGTGCGGCGAACTCCCGTTCTGCCGCTGACGACTGCTCCGGCGTCGGTAGGGAAAGGCGGTGCTCCACAAAATCACGGGCCGATTGGCTGTCCAGACCCTGTAGGCGCAGGAGACCAGCGACGAATGTGTGCAGCGCAGCCCGTGCTTTAACGGCGGCCACGTCTGCGACAACAAGAATCTCCTGCGCGAGTTGAGCTTCGGTCATCTTGGTCACGCCTGGAGATAGCCCAACGTGCTGCACTCGACCGTTCAGATACGTCATCACGGACACGGTTCCGGGGGGATTGGTCACCGTGAACAGCGGGCCCTGCGGGTCAGCGCCATCGTTGTCCGTTATCGCATCGACGGCGACGTACTCATCAATTGCGTCGAGGTCGGACCCTTCGTCGCCGCCGGTCGGAGAGAAGTCGAGCGCAGTCAGATCGCGGGCGGAGTTGTCTGAGCCGTCATCTTCTGACGCGTGGGCCGAGACATCGTCAACCACCGTTAGCGGGGACGCATCTTGTCGTCGATCTTGTCGCCCGCCTGTGCGTCGGTCTGGTCGTATTGCGTGGCAGCGATGTTCACCTTCTCGGCGAGGCCGATCGACGTCGATTCCATGCCGGCGCACGCGTTTGTGCGCGCTAGCTCGGCATTGGATACGGCGATGTTCGTTGGAGCGCAGATCAAGCCGTGGTTGACCCACATGGATGAACCGACTCCGTCAGCGACGGTGGCCGCCGCCGCAATCTGGGCCGCCGCCGCGCTTTGTTTGGCGGACAGCTTGCGCAAGTGCTCAGTGGTGACTCGCAGCTCACCGGACATCGTTATCCCCTGTTCTGGTGGTCGGTGCTGACGGGCTCTGTGGATCGCGGTCGTTTTGCGCCGCGCGGGATACGGGTGCAGGCTCACCATAGCCGGTTCCCGACGCTGCTTGGAATTGATTCTCTTGCACTGCAAGGTTTTTCGGAACGCTCGATCGTGGCGAAGCATTCGGGACTGGAGGCGCCGGCTGTGTTGCGGCGAACCGGCTGGCCTGCTGCCCCGACGGGCCAGGCAGTGAACTCGGTATGCCCACCGAGCCAGGGCCTGCCGACGGTGGCGCGCCGCCGCCGGGGACTCCGGCCGATCCGTTGCCCTGTGGGGTCGGCATCGAAAAAGCCTGCGGGACAGGCGGTGTCGACGGCAGCGTTGCCGAACCATTATCGGGACTTGAGCCCCCTACGCTCGGAGCGCTCGGCGTTGGGACCGGTGGCGTGCTAGGAGGCGCGGTTGGTGTTGGGATTGACGGCGCGTTCGGCGTGGGACTTGACGGCGGGTTGTCGGACGAGTCGTCAGTGCTCTGCTCAACGGTTCCCGATCGGGGTGCCCCCCAAAGACCGACTTCCATTGTCCTAGTGGCTGGGTCCGGGTTCGCGGAGTTGTAGAGGTCGAGCGCCTTCTCGATTGATTGCGCGTTTCTAAGTGCGTTCGTGGCCATATTGATCATCTCAACTTGGCATACAGGAACCGTCCCACCGACGGCGCCCAGCTGGATGCCCATCGAAATCTCAGGTCCTATAACGGGGATGCGTAGGGCGGCGAGTGCGGGGACGATCGCGTAGGCGAGAACGGTGCCAGCGTGATCCAGGATGTCTCTCGTGCCATTCAGCTGGTTCGCCTCGCAAGAGATGATCTGATTCATGTCGAAGTCAGCGTCCACCATCGTCTTCGCGCGATCCTGTTGCTTGACGTTCTGGCCGGCGTAGGCATCCGAAGCGGAACCCGTCCAGCTAGCGCCCGCAGCGGCGGATTCCAGCTTCTCAATGATCTCGTTGAAGTGTGACCCACCCTCGCCGAACCGGTCGCCCTTCTCAGGTTCTCCGAATCCGCACATCCAGTTGAACGCGATGATTGCCCACAGGCCGGCCTCGATTACCGGCGTCTCCGCTGCCTCTGCGGCCAGGCTCTCCAGGCTGATCACACCCTGAGTGACACCCACGCCGTCCGCGCCAAGCCCCGCAAGACCCCACAGATCACCATCGACGGCATTCTGAACATGGTCAATGACGTTCTGGATCGTGCTGATGCCCGACAAAACGTCAAACGGATTCATGCCGACGTTATCCCCTTCGTTTGTTGCGAGCCTAACAGCGCACAGAGGGGTGCCTGAGCGCGAAATTTGCATTGCTGGGTTGGGTGCGAAGAGCCGTTAAACAGGCGGCTCTTGCCCACGCTGCGTTTGCTCCCAGGGCTCCTTGTCGGTCGCGACGCTCGCCGCGGCATGAACCGTCGCCAGCCAGCCCTGGAAAGCGGCGATCTGGCTGTCGAAGTAATTTCTGTCGGCTTTCTTAGCGGCGCGGAGCGTCTGCATTAACGAGACGATTTGCGTACACCTGTCTGCCTCTGCCGCAAGGTCAGCACGGGGGGCGTACGGGAGCCGTTCTCGCGGCCAACGACCAAAAAAAGTCGCCGACTCCCGCATCAGAATGTCAAGCCGTGCGGCGTGTCGGTCGGTAAAGAACCGGTTGATCGCGTACCTCGACACTATGAGCGCGATGCAAAGGCCGATGAAGATGATCCAGGCTGTGGTGGTAGAAGGTACGTAGGATCCGACGGCCTGCCATCGAGTCATGGGCACAGTGTAGATCCGACCCGTGCTACCAGCGTCCGCTCGCGTTGCCTCCGGCAAAGGTCGGTCGCCAACCTGGCGAATTGCGTTCAGCCGCAACCGAACCTGCGGATCTGCGGTAATCGAGAAACCAGCTCCGACCTAAAGCGATTGCCCGGCCGCATAACGGCAGGCTTTCCACTGGTCGCCCTCGCGCAGGAAATCGACGTCGAGTGTCTTGGCGTCGCTGTGGTTGGCGGCTACGAATCGGACGTTGGCGACAGCGTCGTCACCCGCCACATCGACCGAGTTGACCGTGATCTGTGTCGGCCCGTCGGACTTTCTGCTCTGATACCAGCCCGCTTCGTAACCGCCGGCTCGCAACATGTCGGCGCACACGTGTGAGGCGAACGCCTCGAAATCGGATCGGTTGTACGAGCCATTCATCCCCTCGAGCACCCTCCGGACTTGGTCTCCGTCCGTTGCCGTCGGCGCCGGCCGGGTCGTGACCAGCATCAACGCCGCGACGATCGCCAGCGCGACCGCCAGCGCGCCGCCTGCGATAAAGAGCACTTTGCGAGCGCTCCTGTCCATTGGTCAAGCCTTACCGATGATTGCGTGCACGCGGACTCGACGCGCCGCCGGCGGAAAAATCAAAGTTGAGCGGAACAGACTCAACCTTGACGGCGTTGAACATCACGACAAGCATTTTGCACACCCCCTTCCTGACTGATCGGAGGACCGTCGTGGATTCGTTCAACCCGACGACCAAGACTCAGGCGGCCCTGACTTCGGCCCTGCAGGCGGCGACCGCCGCAGGCAACCCGGAGATCCGTCCCGCCCACCTGTTGATGGCACTGCTCACTCAGAACGATGGCATTGCCGCCCCACTACTTGAGGCCGTCGGCGTCGATCCAGCGACTATCCGCACCGAGACGGAGCGGCTCATCGACCGACTGCCCAGCGCGAGCGGCTCGGCTTCGACGCCGCAGCTGTCGCGTGACTCGCTGACGGCGATCACGACCGCCCAGAACCTGGCCACCGAGATGGACGACGAGTACGTCTCGACGGAGCACCTGCTCGTCGGCCTCGCCACCGGTGATTCCGACACGGCCAAGCTGCTCACCGGACACGGCGCCTCGCCGCAGGCGTTGCGCGACGCGTTCGTCAAGGTCCGCGGCAGCGCCCGGGTCACCAGCCCGGACCCCGAGGGCAGCTACCAGGCGCTGGAGAAGTACTCCACCGACCTGACCGAGCGTGCACGCGAAGGCAAGCTCGATCCAGTCATTGGGCGCGACAACGAGATTCGCCGCGTCGTGCAGGTGCTCTCCCGTCGCACCAAGAACAACCCGGTGCTGATCGGTGAGCCCGGCGTCGGCAAGACCGCGATCGTGGAGGGCCTGGCCCAGCGCATCGTGGCAGGCGACGTACCGGACAGCCTGCGTGACAAGACCGTCGTCTCGCTCGACCTCGGTTCGATGGTCGCCGGGTCGAAGTACCGCGGCGAGTTCGAGGAGCGGCTCAAGGCCGTGCTCGACGACATCAAGAACTCGGCAGGCCAGATCATCACGTTCATCGACGAGTTGCACACCATCGTCGGCGCCGGCGCGACCGGCGAGTCCTCGATGGATGCAGGCAACATGATCAAGCCGATGCTCGCCCGCGGCGAGCTGCGCCTGGTCGGTGCCACGACGCTCGACGAGTACCGCAAGTACATCGAGAAGGACGCCGCGCTGGAGCGCCGCTTCCAGCAGGTGTTCGTCGGCGAGCCGTCGGTGGAGGACACGGTCGGCATCCTGCGCGGCTTGAAGGACCGCTACGAGGTGCACCACGGCGTGCGAATCACCGACTCGGCGCTGGTTGCGGCGGCCACGCTGTCTGACCGGTACATCACCAGCCGATTCCTGCCCGACAAGGCCATCGACCTGGTGGACGAGGCGGCGTCCCGGTTGAGGATGGAGATCGACTCGCGACCTGTCGAGGTCGACGAGGTCGAGCGCCTGGTCCGTCGCCTCGAGATCGAGGAGATGGCGCTGGAGAAGGAAGAGGACGCCGCTTCGAAGGAGCGGTTGGAGAAGCTGCGCGCCGAGCTGGCCGACCAGAAAGAAAAGCTCGCCGAGCTGACGACGCGCTGGCATAACGAGAAGAACGCTATCGACATCGTCCGCGACCTCAAGGAGCAGCTGGAGACGCTGCGCGGTGAGGCCGACCGCGCCGAGCGCGACGGCGACCTCGCCAAGGCCTCCGAGCTGCGCTACGGCCGGATCCCCGAAATCGAGAAAAAACTCGACGCTGCCGTGCCCCAGGCCGAGGCGCGCGAGGACGTCATGCTCAAGGAGGAGGTCGGGCCCGACGACATCGCTGACGTGGTGTCGGCGTGGACCGGCATTCCCGCGGGCCGGATGCTCGAGGGCGAGTCCGCCAAGCTGCTGCGCATGGAGGACGAGCTCGGCAAGCGCGTCGTCGGTCAGAAGAAGGCCGTGCAGGCCGTCTCGGATGCGGTACGCCGCAGCCGCGCCGGCGTGGCCGACCCGAACCGCCCGACGGGTTCGTTCATGTTCCTCGGCCCGACGGGCGTCGGCAAGACCGAGTTGGCGAAGGCGTTGGCGGAGTTCCTGTTCGATGACGAACGGGCGATGGTCCGCATCGACATGAGCGAGTACGGCGAGAAGCACTCGGTGGCGCGCCTTGTCGGTGCGCCCCCCGGCTACATCGGCTACGACCAGGGCGGTCAGCTGACCGAAGCGGTGCGCCGCCGTCCGTACACGGTGATCCTGTTCGACGAGATCGAAAAGGCCCATCCGGACGTGTTCGACGTGCTGTTGCAGGTGCTCGACGAAGGCAGGCTGACCGACGGCCAGGGCCGCACGGTCGACTTCCGCAACACCATCCTGATCCTGACGTCCAACCTGGGTGCAGGCGGGACGGAAGAGCAGGTGATGGCCGCGGTGCGCTCGGCGTTCAAGCCGGAGTTCATCAACCGCCTCGACGACGTCATCATCTTCGACGGGCTCAACCCGGAGGAGCTCGTCCAGATTGTTGATATCCAACTCCAGCAGCTGGCCAAGCGGTTGGCACAGCGTCGCCTCACGCTGGAGGTGTCGCTGCCTGCCAAGAAGTGGCTGGCCGACCGCGGGTTCGACCCCCTCTACGGTGCACGGCCGCTGCGCAGGCTGATTCAGCAGGCCATCGGCGACCAGCTGGCGAAGATGCTGTTGGCCGGCGAGGTGCACGACGGTGACGTGGTGCCGGTCAACGTCAGCGCCGACGGGGATTCCCTGGTCTTGGGCTGATGGCGGGGACGGGCGTGATATCGATGAACGGTGATCACACCCGTACCCGGTAAACCGAACCTGCTCCTCAGCACGTACGACCTTGCGACGCTGGGCTACCGCGCGGCGGAGTTCTTCGTGTCGGGGACCGCGTCCTCGTATGCAACCGATGATCGTGCGGATTACACGACCCGCATCGTGGTTCTCACGCCGACGGATGATGCGGCGTTCAACGGAACGGTCATCGTCGAGTGGCTCAATGTCAGCGGAGGCATCGACGCTCCCGCCGTGTGGTTCATGGCGCATCGCGAGATCGCGCGCGAGGGTTACGCTTTCGTCGCCGTCTCGGTTCAGCGGGTCGGTGTGGAGGGTGGAGCAAGCCTCGTCGGCTTGGACATGTCGCTCAAAACCCTGGAACCAGAACGGTATTCGCGTCTCAGCCACCCGGGCGACGCCTTCGCTTACGACATCTTCTCTCAGGCCGCGTTGTTGGTCAGGGATGGCCTACTAGGCCAGCTGGATGTGAAAGCTGTTCTGGCAGTGGGTGAGTCGCAATCGGCCGCGTACCTGACGACCTACGTCAACGAGGTCGATCCGCTCGCCCAGGTCTACGACGGCTTCCTGGTCCACTCGCGATTCGGGCCCGCGGCGCCGCTGGATGGAAGCAGCGTGTTCGACGAGTCCAAGCCGGATGCCGTACAGGCCGTGCCGTTCCGGTCCGACCTGCGCGTCCCAACTATGACGGTCATCACCGAAACCGACTTGATCGGTGGCTGGCGCACGGGGTACCACTCGGCGAGACGTCCCGACGACGACCTCTTCCGGGCGTGGGAGATCCCCGGCACCGCCCATGCGGACAACTACACCATCCGCGTCGGATACATCGACAACGGATCCGCATCGATGAACGACATCGTCGCGGCGTATGCGCCGACGAATGAGCTGATGGGTACGCGGTTGTCCTACTGCATCAACTTCGCTCCACAGCATCACTACGTCCTGCAAGCAGCCATCGCGAAGCTGAACGCCTGGGTCCGGACCGGCGAACCCGCACCGCCCGCACCACCGATCGACCTGACCGAGGCGGACCCGCCGGTGCTCGACCTCGACGCGAATGGGCTTGCCAAGGGCGGTGCCCGCACGCCGTGGGTCGACGTCCCGATCGCGAAGACATCGGGCCTGGCCCCGGACGAAAGCCCCATGTCGTTCATCTTCGGATCGGGCGAGATGTTCGACACCACGGCGCTGCACGCGCTCTACCCGCGCGGTTCTGCGGAGTACCTCGAGCGATTCACCGGGGCGCTCGACCGTGCCATCGACTCGGGGTTCCTCCTGCCTGCGGACCGCTCCGAAATACTCGAGCTCGCCGCCGCGACCTTCGGAAGTTAGAGGCGCAAAGTTCCGATCTCGGCCTCGCGGGTCCGGCCGCGTCGCCGACGGCGACCCGAATTCGCTGGTAGTCGTCATAGGCCATGGCCGGACGCTATGTGACGGGGTTGTGACTTGCTTTAGTTCGGAATTGAGGAGTACCTGCAAGTAGGCTAGGCGTAATGGTCCCGCTTTGGTTCACGCTGTCCGCACTCTGTTTCGTGGGTGCGGCGGTGTTGCTGTATGTCGACATCGACCGTCGACGCGGGCTGGGCCGTCGGCGCAAGTCGTGGGCGAAGTCGCACGGCTTCGACTATGAACACGAGTCCACCGACATCATGAGGCGCTGGAAGCGCGGCGTGATGTCGACGGTCGGCGACATTGCCGCCAAGAACGTCGTTCTCGGGCAGATACGCGGCGAGGCCGTGTTCATCTTCGACCTCGAAGACGTCGCCACGGTCATCGCGCTGCATCGCAAGGTGGGCACCAACGTCGTCGTCGACCTGCGGCTCAAGGGCATCAAAGAGCCCCGGGAGAACGACATCTGGCTGCTCGGCGCGATCGGCCCGCGGATGGTGTACTCCACCAACCTCGACGCCGCGCGCCGGGCCTGCGACCGTCGGATGGTCACATTCGCCCACACGGCGCCCGACTGCGCCGAGATCATGTGGAACGAACAGAACTGGACGCTGGTGTCCATGCCGGTCACTAGCACTCGCGCCCAGTGGGACGAGGGCCTACGCACGGTGCGCCAGTTCAACGACCTGCTGCGGGTGCTGCCGCCGATTCCGCAGGCCATTGCGGGCCATGCGGTCGCGCGGCGCAGTGGCTCGCCGAGCCGCCCGCTCAAGCCGGCGCCTGCACGCGCTGAATCTCTTCCGCCCGCCCGCCCCGAGCCGACGCACGGCCGGGCCGACCTGCCGCCGAACCGCGCGGATGTGCTCCCGCCCTCCCGCCCCGAAGCCGGTCGCTACACACAACCGCGCCCAGATGCCGGCCGCGCCGAACCGGTGCGCCGCCCGCCGCCGCCGTCGCGCAACGGAAGGCAGTCGCCGCACTATCAGCGGTAAGTAGTCTCATACGTATGTCACGCCCCGTCGCACTGATCACTGGACCGACGTCCGGGCTGGGCGCGGGATTCGCCCGCCGCTACGCCATCGACGGCTACGACCTGGTGCTGGTCGCCCGCGACGCTGACCGACTGGAGTGCCTCGCCGCCGAACTGCGCGACGAGGCCGGTGCGCAAGTGGAAGTTCTTGTCGCAGACCTGGCCGCCGTCACCGACCGCGCGAAGGTGTCCGACCGGCTGGCCGCCGGAGTGCGAGTTCTGGTGAACAACGCCGGATTTGGCACGTCCGGGGAATTCTGGAGCGCCGACCTGGCGCTGTTGCAATCCCAGCTCGACGTCAACGTCACCGCGGTGATGCAGCTGACGCACGCCGCGCTGCCGCCCATGATGGCCGCCAACGAGGGCACGGTGATCAACGTCGCCAGCGTGGCGGGGCTGCTGCCCGGCCGCGGGTCGACGTACTCGGCGTCCAAGGCATGGGTGATCGCGTTCTCCGAAGGGCTGGCCAACGGCCTCGACGGCACCGGTGTCGGGGTGCACGCACTGTGCCCGGGCTTCGTGCACACGGAGTTTCACGCTCGCGCCGGCATCGAAATGAGCGGCACGCCGTCGTTCCTCTGGCTCGAGGTCGACGACGTGGTCCGCGAATGCATGGCCGACGTCGCCAAGGGCAAGGTGGTCATCGTCCCCGGCCTGCAGTACAAGGCGCTCACGACCGGCGGACGGGTGGTGCCGCGAAACCTGGTGCGCGCCATGACGAAAGTCGTAGGCCGCGGCCGGAATAGAACCTGAGCCGTACCTAGATGTCGTTGCGTGCACTAGTCGCCGTCATGGCGGCGATCGTCGTCGTCGCCTCGGGGTGCTCAGGCGACGACGGCCGCGCCCATCCTTACTCCACTCAATCCGCGGCTATCGGCGAATCGCTGTCAGTCCTCGGTTGGAACATCTCGGTGACGAATCTGCGCTTCGACGGCGACTACGTCCTGGTCGACGTGGACGCATCCCCGTCGCAGAAGGACGGCCAGCACGCCAAACCCGAGGACATCCGATTCGGGCTGTACGGTGCGCTGGCGCATCCGATCGAGGCTAACGGCCTTGGCGCCTGCAAG
This sequence comes from uncultured Actinomycetota bacterium, assembly GCA_963770305.1. Classification (GTDB taxonomy): domain Bacteria; phylum Actinomycetota; class Actinomycetes; order Mycobacteriales; family Mycobacteriaceae; genus Mycobacterium. Next base: position 299,874 of record CAVYPB010000038.1, on the reverse strand, counting down.
GATGTGACAAGCCTTGCGCTTCAACCGTTGTCGGCAGAGGCGGACCGGCTCACGGGCACAGTGTGTTTGGGACCGCAACGCGACCAGTCCCAAGTGCGCGGAATCTACGTGTACTCGCCACGCGAGCGGATCCCCGACACCGCCGCGGCGTACCCGGCGGCGTTTCCCGTCGGCGTGCTGCCGACAAACGAGAACGACACCGGGCTGGTGCTCAAGACGACGAGCGTCGACGCGTTCCGCGCCGACGGCGCACAGCTCAACCCGTCTGCGATGGGTGACCCGACGGCGTTCTCCGGCAACGGTTACATGCTGCTCGGACTCGAAATCGACGGTTTGGCAGCGCGATATCGCGACGACTCGGCGCGCCGCGGCGGCCCCATGATGGCGCTGGCAGCGCCGACGCTGCCCGCCCCTGGGCTGAGCCACGCCTGCGATATCTACGGCGCTTCGGCGCTCGTACTGCCGGAGGCGTCGCTCGACGCGGTCCAGGTCCGTGCGTCGCTGTGCACGCAGGGTGACATCAACGCGGCACTGCTATATGCGACGGTATCGCTCGTCGGCACGCACGCCGGATTGTGGGAAAAGGGTGACTGAGCATCCGCCTGATGTCGCCGGCAGGGCGGCTCCGGGACCCACGGAATGGGGCGAAACCCCCGGCGTCGGCCCATGGCCGCTGCACTTGCCCCTTCCTCAGGACCCGCGGTACGACCCCGCGCTTCTGCGCGAAGGCGACACCCGCAACGTCGTTGACGCGTACCGGTACTGGACACGCGATGCGATCATCGCTGACATCGACGCGCGCAGGCATCCGCTGCACATCGCGATCGAGAACTTCGGGAACGACGCGAACATCGGCGCCGTGGTGCGGACCGCCAACGCGTTTGCTGTCGACACCGTGCACATCGTCGGCCGTCGACGGTGGAACCGGCGTGGCGCCATGGTGACCGACCGCTATCAACGCCTGCGACACCACGACGGCACCGCCGAACTGTTGACGTTCGCGTCGGACGCAGGGTTGACCGTCGTCGCCGTCGACAACGTGCCCGGCGCGGTGCGACTCGAACACACCGAACTGCCGCGCGATTGCCTGCTGATCTTCGGCCAGGAAGGGCCGGGCATCACCGACGACGCGAAGGCAGGCGCCGCCGTCACCGTGTCGATCGCCCAATTCGGATCGACCCGCAGTATCAACGCCTCGGTTGCCGCGGGCATCGCCATGCACACCTGGATCACTCAACATGGGGACACTTCCACTGCCTGGTAGGGCAGGATCAACATCATGGATCAGCTATGGGCCAACCGAGCAGCAAGCGCGGAAGCCGCCGTTGCCAAGCGGCACCTGAAACGGATCTGGAAAGTGCCCGGCACCCAGCTCGGTGTGGTGTCGTGGCCGCCAACGCGCCACGACGGCGAGTTCCGCACCTGGCACTACTGGTGGCAGGCGCACCTGCTGGACTGCTTGGTCGACGCGCAGGTACGCGACCCGCAACCGGACCGGATCACCAAGATCACCCGCCAGATCCGGTCACATCGGTTGCGCAACAACGGTTCCTGGACCAACAACTACTACGACGACATGGCCTGGCTCGCGTTGGCTCTCGAGCGGGCCGGTCGGCTGGCCGGGGTGGAGCGCCCGAACGCGCTGAAGAAGCTGTCCGAGCAATTCCTCAACGCGTGGGTGCCCGAGGATGGCGGCGGCATCCCGTGGCGCAAACAGGACCAGTTCTTCAACGCGCCGGCTAACGGGCCCGCGGGGATCTTTTTGGCCCGATACGGCGACCGGCTGCGGCGCGCCCAGCAGATGTCCGACTGGATCGACGAAACCATCATCGACCCGGAGACTCACCTGGTGTTCGACGGAATCAAGGCCGGGTCGCTGGTGCGTGCGCAGTACACGTACTGCCAGGGCGTGGTGATCGGGCTGGACGTCGAGCTGTCGGCGCGCACCGAGGACCCGGAGCACGCCTCGCGGGTGCATCGGCTCGTCGCTGCCGTGCGCGACAATATGGCGCCCGACGGGATCATCAAGGGCGCGGGCGGCGGCGACGGTGGCCTGTTCAACGGCATCCTGGCGCGCTATCTGGCGTTGGTGGTCACCACGTTGCCGCAGAACGGCGCCAAGGATGCCGAGGCTCGCGACACTGCCCGCACGCTCGTGCTCAAGTCCGGGCAGGCGGCGTGGGATCACCGGCAGACCGTCGACGACCTACCGCTGTTCGGGCCGTTCTGGGAACGCTTCGCCGAAATGCCCACGGCGGAGGGCAAGGAGGCTCAGTTCGTCGCGGGCGCGGTCAACGCCTCCGAGATCCCCGAACGGGACCTGTCGGTGCAGCTGTCGGGCTGGATGCTGATGGAGGCCGCTCACGTCGCGAGCGGCGACGACGCATGACCTTCGCGGAGTTCGCCCGCAGGTGACTGCAGAGCCCCATCCGCGGATCGTTCGCCTGCTGCCTGGCCGGTTCGGCCGCGACCCCAAGGCGCCCGGCACCAAAGAAAACACCGCGGCCGCGCTGCTGCTTGCGTTCACCCTCGCGGCAATACTGTGGGCCAATTCGCCATGGGCGGAAACCTATTGGGCGCTGCTGGACACCCACGTCGGCTTCACGTTCGGTAATCAGACCTTCGAACTGACGGTCAAGCATCTGATCAACGACGGCCTGATGACGTTCTTCTTCTTCATCGTCGGCCTGGAAGTCACGAGTGAGTTCACCATCGGTCAGCTCACCGATCGCGCAAGGGCGGCAGTGCCCGTTTTCGCCGCGATTGCGGGAATGGCGTTGCCCGGCTTGATCTTCCTGCTTTTCAACGCGTCGGGGGAGAACGCGCAGGCGTGGGGGGTGGTGATCTCCACCGACACCGCATTCCTCGTCGGCGCGCTGGCCATCATCAAGCCCAAGTACCCTGCTCGGCTTCGGATCTTCCTGCTCACTCTGGCGGTCGTCGACGATATCGGCGCGCTGGGAGTGATCGCGCTCTTCTACTCCGAACGCATCGAGGTCGTGCCGCTGGTCGTCGCGGTGGCATTGATCGTGGCGATCGCGTTGGTCCGGTTCCTGCCGGCGGCGCGCGGCCCGGCCTACGCGGTGCTCGGAGTTGCGCTCTGGATCGCGCTGTCCATGGCAGGCATTCATCCCACCCTGGCCGGAGTCGCGCTCGCGCTGCTGATCCCGGTCTTCACACCCGAACGTCAGCAGGTGGAACAGGCGGTCGAGATGATCCGCGCGTTCCGCCAATCGCCCAACTCGCAGTACGCCCGCGCCGCCACTCGCGGTCTGCGGGAGTCGATTTCGATCAATGAGAGGCTGCAGACCGACGTCGGGCCGTTCGTGTCGTTCGTGGTGCTGCCGCTGTTCGCGTTGGCCAACGCCGGTGTGCGGCTAGACGCGGACAGCGTCGCGGCCGCGCTGCGGTCACCCCTGACGTGGGGCATCGTCGCGGGTCTGGTGGTCGGAAAGTTCATCGGCATCACCGGCGCGACGTGGTTCATGCAGCGCACGGGAGTGGGACAGCTCGCGCCAGGGCTCACCCTGCGCCGGATCGCCGGTGGCGCAGCGTTGTCCGGAATCGGATTCACCATCTCGCTTTTCATCGTCGACGTCGCGATCACCGAACCGGCACAGCAAGACCAAGCGCGGATCGGCGTCCTGCTGGCCTCCGCCGTCGCCTTCCTTCTCGGATGGGCGATATTCCGGATCACCGACTGGGTCAGCCCGCCGGAACCGGTGGGACTCAAGCTGATTCGCCCCGTCGACCCCGACCGCGACCATCTCCGCGGCAATCCCGACGCGTCGTTGACGCTGGTGGAGTACGGCGACTACGAGTGCCCGTTCTGCAGCCGGGCCACGGGATCCATCGACGAGGTGCGAGCCCACTTCGGCGACGAACTGCGCTATGTGTGGCGGCACCTGCCGCTGGAGCGGGTGCACCCGCGTGCGTTCGACGCCGCATGTGCGGCCGAGGCGGCGGGGCTGCAGGGCATGTACTTCGAGATGGGGCGCGAACTGTTCGAGCATCAGGACGATCTGGAGTGGTCGGACATCTACCGGTACGGCAACTCGATCGGGTTGGACCTCGACCGATTCGACCAGGACGTTCGCGTGCATCCGTCGAAGGTGCTGCACCGGGTGCAGGACGATGCGCAGGACGCCGAGCTGATGGACCTCAACTCGACGCCGACGTTCTTCGTCAACGGCAAGCGGCACAAGGGTCCATGGGATGCGGCCAGCCTGATCCGCGCGCTGGAAGCCACCCGCACCTAGCTCCACAGGGTGACGTGAATCTTGGGCCGAAACCGCGTGACGCCCACACCGGTGCCGCGCAGCATGGCCTGGGTGCACCGCGGCGTCGTGATGAACCGGACAAGTTCGGAGACCGCGGGCTGGCGGGCAGCCGGGGTGAGCGTGAATGCGCACCATTCGCCCGGCACCTGCAACCCGTGCCCCTTGACGTGAATCAGCCGTCCAGCTGCCAGGTCCTTACCGACCGTGAAGCCGATCGCCAGGCTGACCCCGCCGACACGCTGGACCTCTTCGAGCGCCGCGGCATCGCTTTGGAAAATCCGTTGGTGAGATTCCGGAATCGCCAAGTCCCGCACCACGGCCGCGATCTCACCGTCGACACTGCCGGCCGACGGCCCCAGCATCCATAGCTGTTCGCGCAGCAACGCGGGGGTCGGAGCACGGGTGGTCAGCGGACTCCCCGGTGCCGCGACGGTAAGGATCTGGTAGTTCAGAAACGGCCGGACGACGATCGCGTTGTCGGTGGCCTCACGGCCGCCACTGGCCTGACCGAGCGCAATGTCGACGGCGCGTGAGGAGATCAATTCCTTGAACCTGCCCGTCGGGTGCACGCTCAATTCGACCGAGAGATCGTTGGCGCGTGACGAGAATAGTTCGATCAGCCCTGGCGCGGCATGCTCGGCGAATGCGCTGGACGCCGCGATGCGCAACAAGCGCCGCCCGTGCGCGGCCTCGGTCACCTCGATCGCAGTCTGTTGCTGCAGGCCGAGGATCTCGACGGCGCGGCTGGCCAGACGCAGCCCTCCCGGCGTGAATGCCAGTCCCGCCGAGGTCCGGGAGAACAACGGGTCATCCAGTTCCTTGCGCAGCTGAGCTACGTGCATGGAGATCCCGGCGTCGGACATGCCAAGTTCCTCGGCCGCCCCGTGGACGGAACCCAGTCTGACCACGGCGGAAAAGGCACGAAGCTGAGCCGGTGTCACGTATCGAGCCTACTGAGTGACTTAAGTGATCGCTTAACCCGTTATTGACGGCCCCGACGTGCGGCCGAAGACTGGCCTCCTCTACGCAAGAGTGTGAGGTCGTTCACATGCAGGTTCCTGGACCTTTCGAGTACGAACGTGCCACAAGCGTCGATCACGCCATCGGGCTGCTCGACCGGCTCGGTGACGGAGCGATGCTCGTCGCCGGTGGCCACAGCTTGTTGCCCATGATGAAACTTCGGATCGCCAACCCCGAGTACCTGGTCGACATCAACGACCTGATCCCGGAACTCGGTTACATCGTCGTCGATCCGACGGTCGTTCGGATCGGTGCGATGACGCGTCACCACGAAGCACTGGAGTCAGACGATCTGGCGGCGGTGTGCCCCATCTTCCGCGACGCCGAACGCGTCATCGCCGACCCCGTCGTGCGCAACCGCGGCACTGTCGGAGGATCGCTGTGTCAGGCCGACCCCGCCGAAGATCTCACGACCGTGTGCACGGTGCTGAGCGCAGTATGTCTGGCCCGCGGCCCGTCCGGAGAGCGCGAAATCCCCATCGACGATTTCCTGACCGGGCCGTACGAGACATCGCTGGCCCACAACGAGATGCTCATCGAGATACGGGTTCCGTTGCGGCACCACACCTCCAGCGCATACGCCAAGGTGGAGCGGCGAGTCGGCGACTGGGCGGTGGCGGCAGCGGGCGCCGCGGTGACGCTCGACGGCGACGCCATCGTCTCGACCCGGCTCGGTCTCACGGCGGTGAACACCGACGGCGCCGCGCTTGCAGCGGTGGGTGAGGGCCTTGCCGGGCGGCCCGCCACCGAAGAGACATTCGCGCAGGCCGGCCGGGACGCCGCGCGGGCCTGCAGCCCGGTCACCGACATGCGGGGCAGCGCGGAATACAAGCGCCACCTCGCCTCCGAGCTCACCGTCCGAACGTTGCGTAAGGCCGCAGAACGCGTACGTAACGCCCCTGCCGTGGAAGGGAACTGATGATGCAAGTCAACATGACCGTCAACGGGGAGGCCGTCACCGCCGAGGTCGAACCCCGGACACTGCTTGTGCATTTTCTGCGGGATCAGTTGCGGCTCACCGGGACACATTGGGGCTGCGACACGAGTAACTGCGGCACCTGCGTCGTCGAAATGGATGGCGAACCAGTGAAGTCCTGCACCGTGCTCGCAGCGATGGCCGGTGGCCGCAGCATTCGCACGGTCGAGGGCCTCGAGGTCGACGGACACCTCGACCCTGTGCAGGAAGGCTTCATGCGCTGTCACGGCCTGCAGTGCGGCTTCTGCACGCCAGGGATGATGATCACCGCGCGAGCCCTCCTCGATCGCATACCCAACCCCGACGAGGAGACCATCCGCGAGGCGATTTCCGGACAGATCTGTCGCTGCACCGGCTACACCACGATCGTGCGATCCATCCAATGGGCAGCCGACAACGCGAATGCCGCGGCCAGCTCATGACCACAACGGAAGCTCGACCCGAAGGCTCGCCAGACGACCTGGCTGACAACGACCAGAAGCCGTGCGGCCATGGCCGGATGCTCCGCAAGGAGGATCCCCGGTTCATCAGAGGCAAAGGCACCTACGTCGACGACGTGCAGCTGCCCGGCATGCTGCACCTGGCGATCCTGCGCTCGCCGTATGCGCACGCGCGCGTCGTCAGCATCGATACCACTGCGGCACAGGCCCATCCGAAGGTCAAAGCCGTGGTGACCGGTGCCGATCTGGCAGAAAAAGGTTTGGCGTGGATGCCGACTCTGTCGAACGATGTGCAGGCCGTTCTGGCCACCGACAAGGTGCGCTTCCAGGGCCAGGAGGTGGCATTCGTGGTCGCCGAAGACCGCTATGCCGCACGCGATGCGTTGGAGCTCATCGACGTCGAGTACGACCCGTTGGAGCCCGTCATAGATGTGAGGCGCGCGCTCGACGAGTCAGCCCCGGTGATCCGCAGCGACCTGGACGGCAAGACCGACAACCATCTCTTCGACTGGGAGACCGGTGACGCCGCCGCGACCGAGGCGGTGTTCGCCAAGGCCGACGTCGTCGTCAAACAAGAAATCGTTTACCCGCGAGTGCATCCCGCGCCGATGGAGACCTGCGGCGCGGTCGCCGATCTGGACCCGGTGACCGGCAAACTGACACTCTGGTCCACCTCGCAGGCACCGCACGCGCACCGCACGCTGTACGCGTTGGTGGCCGGGCTGCCCGAACACAAGATCCGGGTGATCTCACCTGATCTCGGCGGCGGTTTCGGCAACAAGGTCCCGATCTACCCGGGTTACGTCTGCGCGATCGTCGGATCGCTGCTGCTCGGCAAGCCGGTCAAGTGGATGGAAGACCGCAGCGAAAACCTGACCAGCACCAGCTTCGCCCGCGACTACATCATGGTCGGCGAGATCGCCGCCACCCAGGAGGGCAAGATCCTGGCGATCCGGTCGAATGTGCTCGCCGACCACGGTGCCTTCAACGGGCAGGCGGCGCCGATGAAGTATCCGGCAGGGTTCTTCGGCGTTTTCACCGGTAGCTATGACATCGAGGCCGCCTACTGCCATATGACTGCGGTGTACACCAACAAGGCGCCCGGCGGGGTGGCCTACGCGTGCTCGTTCCGCATCACCGAGGCGGTCTATTTCGTGGAGCGGCTTGTGGACTGCCTGGCCTTCGACCTGAAGATGGATCCGGCCGAGCTGCGGCTGCGAAACCTGTTGAAGCCGGAGCAGTTTCCGTATAAGTCCAAGACCGGCTGGGTGTACGACTCCGGTGACTACGAGACCACCATGCGCAAGGCCATGGAGATGATCGGCTACGACGCGCTGCGCGAAGAACAGAGTCGCAGCAGGCAACAAGGTGAGCTGATGGGTATCGGCATGTCGTTCTTCACCGAGGCGGTCGGAGCGGGCCCGCGCAAGGACATGGACATCCTCGGTCTCGGAATGGCCGACGGCTGCGAGCTGCGCGTGCACCCGACCGGCAAAGCCGTTGTGCGGCTGTCGGTTCAGACCCAGGGCCAGGGTCACGAGACGACCTTCGCCCAAATCGTCGCGGAAGAACTCGGGATCCCGCCCGACGACATCGACGTCGTGCACGGCGACACCGACCAGACCCCGTTCGGACTCGGCACCTACGGCAGTCGATCAACCCCGGTGTCGGGTGCGGCGGCCGCGCTGGTGGCGCGCAAGGTGCGTGACAAGGCGAAAATCATCGCCTCGGGCATGCTCGAGGCGTCGGTCGCCGACCTGGAATGGGAGAAGGGCTCCTTCAGGGTCAAGGGCGATCCTTCAGCCGCGGTCACCATTGCCGACATCGCGATGCGCGCACACGGTGCGGGCGACCTTCCTGAGGGCATCGAGGGTGGCCTGGACGCCCAGATCTGTTACAACCCGGAGAATCTCACGTACCCGTACGGCGCGTACTTCTGCGTGGTGGACATCGACCCGGGCACCGCGGTGGTGAAGGTGCGCCGGTTCCTCGCGGTCGACGACTGCGGCACGCGGATCAATCCGATGATCATCGAGGGACAGGTACACGGCGGCATCGTCGACGGCATCGGGATGGCACTGATGGAGATGATCGCGTTCGACGAAGAAGGCAACTGCCTCGGCGGTTCGCTGATGGATTACCTGATACCGACCGCGCTGGAGGTCCCGCACCTGGAGACCGGTCACACCGTCACCCCGTCGCCCCACCATCCGATCGGTGCGAAGGGCATCGGCGAATCGGCCACGGTCGGCTCACCGCCGGCAGTCGTCAACGCCGTCGTGGATGCGTTGGCGCCGTTCGGGGTTCGCCACGCCGACATGCCACTGACGCCGTCCCGAGTGTGGGAGGCCATGCAGGGCAGACCCACGCCGCCGATCTAGAGGAGCGACCCATGACGATGAGCGAACGGGTCCAGCAATTGCGGCGCTCGCGGACGCCGTTCGTGCACGCCACAGTGGTGCGGGCACAGCAGCCCACCTCCGCACACGCCGGCGATCAAGCGATCCTGCTGTCAGATGGCACCATCGAGGGCTTCGTCGGCGGCCAGTGTGCGCAGAGCTCGGTCCGCAAGGCGGCACTCGGCGCGCTGCAAGCAGGTGAGAGCGTCCTGCTGCGTGTGTTGCCCGACGGCGAGGTCCACTTCCCGGAGGCAGCGGGCGCATGCGTGGTCGTCAATCCGTGCCTGTCCGGCGGTGCGTTGGAGATCTTCCTCGCCCCGCAGGTGCCCGCGACGCTGGTCCGAATCTGCGGTGCCACACCGATCGCACAGGCGCTGGCCGCCATGACCGCCGCTCTCGGTTACGACGTGCAATGCGACGGTGACGCGGACGTGGCACAGGCCGCCGCCGTCGTCATCGCCACTCACGGCGGGCCCGAGCCCGAGATGATCCGCGCGGCACTCGACGCAGGCGTGGGCTATGTCGGCCTGGTCGCCAGCAGGGTCCGCGGCGGTGCGATCGTTGATGCGCTGGCGCTCACAGACGCCGAACGGCGACGCGTGCACACCCCCGTCGGGCTGCCCATCGGCGCGAAGACGCCCGCTGAGATCGCCGTGTCCATCCTCGCCGAGGTTGTCCGCGCCATCCGGGTGGAAGGCCTGGCCGCACCCGCGCGCAACGCGGCCAGCGCACACGTGTCGAGAGAAGAAGAATGCCACGGTCACGGGTGACCGGTGTCGTGCTGGCCGCCGGTATCTCGCGCCGACTGGGCACGCCGAAACAGCTGCTGCCATTTGGCGATTCAACGGTGCTGGGCGCGACCATAGAGGTCGCCCGAGGCTGCCCGTTCGACCAGTTGATCGTGGCGCTCGGCGGTGCCGCCACAGCAGTGCGTGAGGTCGTGAACCTCGACGGCATCGACACCGTGATCGCCGATGACCACGAATCGGGCTGTTCTTCGTCCCTGCGGGCCGCTCTGTTGCGGGTGGATCCGCGTGCCGATGCGATCGTTGTGATGTTGGGCGATCAGCCCGGCGTATCGCGCGAAGCAGTGGACAAACTCATCGATTCAGGCCGCGGTGCGCCGATCGCCGTGTGTCGATACTCCGACGGGATCGGCCATCCGTTCTGGCTGTGCCGCCCGGTGTTCGGCGAAGTCGCCGAACTGCACGGCGACAAGGGCGTGTGGCGACTGATCGAGTCAGGCCGGTTCGAGGTGCGGCAGGTCCCGACCGACGGCACCGTTCCGTTGGACGTGGACACCTGGGACGACTACCTGCGGTTGCTTGGGTCGGTGGCACGATGACCGAGCCTGTCGCCGGTCTGTTCTCCGATGTCGACGAAGTGATCAGCCGGTTCGATGCACACGACTACCTCCTCGACGTCGGCACGGCGTCGGCAATCTACCTCGCCGCGGTGCTCGGCCGCCCGCTGCTGTTGGAGGGAGAACCTGGTGTCGGCAAGACCACTGCGGCGAAAACCCTCGCAGCAGTTCTTGATGCGCCGTTGTTGCGACTGCAGTGTTACGAGGGGCTCACGGCCAGCGAGGCGCTGTACGACTGGAACTACCAACGACAGCTGCTGAGCATCCGGCTCGCCGAAGCACGGGGTGCGGGCATCGATGAATCCGACCTCTACACCGAGACATACCTGGTGGACCGGCCGATTCTGCAATGTGTGCGCTACCGCGGGCCCGGCGCGCCCGTCCTGCTGATCGACGAGATCGACCGTGCGGACGACGAATTCGAGGCGCTGCTGCTTGAGTTTCTCGGCGAGGCGGCAGTGACGGTTCCCGAGCTGGGCACCTTTGTGGCGCAGCGCCCGCCGATCGTCGTACTCACCTCAAACCGCAGCCGTGACCTGCATGACGCACTGCGGCGGCGATGCCTCTACCACTGGATCGACTATCCGGATTCGGCGCGAGCGGCAGCAATCGTGCGCAGGACGGTGCATGGGGCGACGGCCGCGCTGATTCAGCACGCCGCCCAGTTCATCAGTGATGCAAGGGTTCTGGATATGGACAAACCGCCAGGTGTCGCCGAGACCATCGATTGGGTGGCGGCCCTGGTCGCGCTCGGCGTCGCCGATCTGGTCGCTGACGACGCACAGATTTCGGCGGTCGCCAGCCTGGGCGCGCTAGCCAAGACGCCCGACGACCGGGACACGATCGCCGAAGCCTTCGGCGAGTACACGAGAGGAATCTGCCGATGAAGATCACCAACGAGTTCACCGTGAGCGCGCCGGCAGAACGGGCTTGGGAGGTGCTGACCGATCTCGAGCAGGTGGTCCCGCTGATGCCGGGTGCGCAGCTGGTCGGCCAGGAGGGCGACGACTACCTCGGAAAGGTCAAGGTGAAGGTCGGACCGGTCACCAGCGAGTTCAGCGGCAAGGCACACTTCGTGGAGCGAGACGGCGACACGCACCGCGCGGTGGTGGACGCGCGCGGCCGGGAGGCCCGCGGGACCGGTAACGCGGCCGCCACCATTACCCTTGGCGTGCACGAGGCCGGGGAGCGTAGCAGGGTCACGGTCGACACCGACCTCAAGATCGTCGGCAAGCTCGCCCAATTCGGCGGCGGCATGTTGCAGCAGGTGTCGGAGAAGCTGATGGGCGAGTTCGTCGACTCGCTGGAAGCCAAGCTGGCCGCCGGCCACGCCGAAACAGGTGCGGCGCCACCGATGTCAACCAACGGCCAGGTCGAAAGGCCCGTGCCGGAGCCGGCGCCGATCGACCTGCTCGAACTGGCGGGCGGCGGTGCGCTTAAGAAGTACGGGCCGCCGGTTTTTGGTGCTTTCCTGTTGGCGGCTGTCGTCTTCACGCTGGGTCGGCTGCGCATGGCACGAAAGGCGCTGCGCGGGAAGCGATGACCGCGCCGTTTCTTCTTCGTGGCGTCGACCTTGCCGCCTTCGCCGTTGCGCTGGTGAACCGGCTGCACGCCGGTGGTGTGGTGGTGTCGGCCAGCGGTCCAACGGGATTCGTTGAGGCGTTGCGCCGCGACTGGCCGAGAACGCGGCCGCAGCTCTACTGGGCGGCGCGGCTGACGCTGGTGAATCGGGTGGAGGACCTAGCCGCCTTCGATGCGGTGTTCGATGCGGTGTTCGCCGATGCGGTGCTGGGTATGGATCCACCGGGCCTGAAACAAAGCCTCGGGACAACCGTCCCTGCCGACGCCGGTGTGCCCGGTCGCGACAGCGTGGTCGCGGAAGGTGGCCTGCCATGGACCACCCGACCCGCGTCGATCACCGCTGCTGATAGCCATAACGGCGAGACTGGCGTACCCGACGCCCTGCCGAGCCGGATTGTCGCGCGGGCAGACGAACCGTTTGAGCGGTTCGATCCCGACGACCTCCGTCTGCTTGGCGAATGGCTGGAGCAGGCGGCGGCCCACTGGCCGCAGCGACGCAGCCGGCGCCGAGAGTTGCACCGGCACGGCAAGCGGGTCGATCTCCGGGAGACGATGAAGGCGTCGCGCGCGACCGGCTGGGAGGCGTTGCGGGTGGCGCGCACCCGCAACCGCGAGTACCCGCGCCGGGTGGTCCTCGTGTGCGACGTGAGTCGATCGATGCAACCGTACGCCACCATCTATTTGCATCTCATGCGAGCAGCGGCCCTGCGGCAGAACGGAATTCGCCCCGAGGTGTTCGCGTTCTCGACGTCGCTGACGCGGCTGACCGCTGCGCTGTCGCATCGCTCAGCGGAGGTGGCGTTGGCCAAGGCCAATGCGAAGGTCACCGACCGCTACGGCGGTACGCATCTCGGGCGCTGCGTCGGGGAACTCGTTTCGGCATCGCACGGCAACGCGTTGCGTGGTGCGGTGGTGATCATCGCGTCCGACGGGTGGGACAGCGATCCGCCCGATGTGCTCGAACGGGCGCTGGTCCGGGTGCGTCGCCGGGCGCAGAAGCTGATTTGGCTCAACCCACGCGCCGCTCAGCGCGACTTCCGGCCGCTGGCCGCGTCGATGGCGGCGGCGTTGCCGTACTGCGACCTCTTCCTGCCGGCACAGTCGCTGACAGGTCTGAGGGAGCTGTTCGCCGTACTCGCCGACCAGTAGCGGCCCGCCCACCTAGGCTTCGGGCGCCGGCTCCTCGCTGGCCTTCCTGGCCGCCCGGCGCCGCTTGTACCACTCGTAGATCATCGGGCTGACCGAGGCGACCGCGATGAGTATGAAGATCGGCTCGAGCAGCTTCTGGATGATCTCGAACTGGCCGAGTCCGTACCCGAGCAGCGTCAGGCCGATTCCCCACACGACGGCGCCGATGACGTTGAAGAGCGTGAACACGCCGTAGCTCATCCGGGCCGCGCCCGCGGTGATCGGCGCAAGGGTCCGCACGATCGGCACGAAGCGAGCGATCACGATGGCGAACGGCCCCCGCTCCTCAAAAAAGGTGTGGGCCTCGTCGAGATACCGCTGTTTGAGGAAGCGGGCGTTGGGCTTGAACATCGCGGTACCCACGTACCGGCCGATGAAGTAGCCGAGCTGTCCACCGAGGACGGCGGAGATCGGTATGAAGACCAGCAACTGCCAAAGCTGGAAGCTGGCCTGTCCCGCGGCGGCTGTGCCCGCAGCGAGCATGCCCGCCACGAACAAGAGTGTGTCGCCCGGCAGGACCGGGAACAGCACGCCCGACTCGACGAAGATCACGACCAGCAGCCCCACCAGGGCCCACGTCCCGAAATAGCTGATGAGCTTGATCGGATCCAGGAAGTCCGGCATGAGCGCCGGCTGGGTCGCAGCCGCCGAGAGGGCGGTGGTTGTGTCCATGGCCCCCCAAGATACCGGCGAGCTCCTTCGAGCCCGCTGTGCCGGGCTTCCTCCGGCGATAGGGTTCGGCCATGGCAACCCACAAAGCCGTTCACGTCGCGTCCGTGCAAGCACGACTGACCCTCGTCGACGTCGAGACCACTTCTCCCGGGCCGGGGCAGGTTCGCATCGCGGTCGCCGGCTGCGGCGTATGCGGAACCGACCAAACATTCGTCAGCGGCGGCTTTCCGAACATGACCTGGCCGCTGACGCTGGGCCACGAGATCGCGGGAACGGTCGCCGAACTCGGTGACGGTGTCGAGGGTTTCGCGGTCGGTGACCGGGTGGCGGTCGGCTGGTTCGGCGGCAACTGCAACCGCTGCATCCCGTGCCGTAAGGGGCAGTTCATGCAGTGCCAGCACATGCAGGTTCCCAGCTGGCACTATCCCGGTGGCTATGCGGAATCGGTGACGGTTCCGGTCACCGCGCTCGCCCGCATCCCCGACGAACTGTCATTCGCCGAAGCGGCGCCGCTGGGCTGCGCAGGCGTGACCACGTACAACGCGCTGCGCAGGGCAAGGGCAGTCGCCGGCGATCGTGTCGCGGTGCTGGGCATCGGCGGGCTTGGCCATCTCGGGGTGCAGTGGGCAAGGGCGATGGGCTTCGAAACGATCGCGATCGCCCGCGGCGCCGACAAGGAAGCCAACGCCCGCGAACTCGGCGCCCACCACTACATCGATTCGACAGCCGGTGACGTCGCCGTCGCGTTGCAGGCCCTGGGCGGCGCGTCGGTGGTGCTCGCGACGGCCGCCAACTCGGTGGCGATGGCGCAGACCGTCGGCGGCCTCAGTGCCGAGGGTGAGCTGATCACCGTCGGCGTCACCGCCGAACCGCTACCGATCGCGCCCGTCCAGCTGATCACCCCCGGGTACTCGGTGATCGGTCACCCGTCCGGTACATCGCGTGATGTCGAGGAGACGATGCACTTCGCGGTTTTGTCCGGCGTGCGCGCGTGGATCGAGGAGCGTCCGCTGGCCGAGGCCGCCGAGGCGTACGCGGCAATGGACGAGGGCCGTGCGCGCTACCGGATGGTGCTGACGATGTGAGCTCACATCGTTCTTGAGATACTGAAACAGACCTGTATCACCCGAGAGGAACAGCTCATGCCCATCGCAACGCCCGAGGTCTACGCAGAGATGCTGGCCCGCGCCAAGGAGCATTCGTTCGCATTCCCGGCGATCAACTGCGTCGGCTCGGAGTCGGTGAACGCCGCGCTGAAGGGCTTCGCCGACGCGGGCAGTGACGGCATCATCCAGTTCTCCACGGGCGGAGCCGAGTTCGCGTCCGGCCTGGGTGTCAAGGAAATGGTGACCGGCGCGGTCGCGCTGGCCGAGTTCGCGCATATCGTCGCGGACAAGTACCCGGTCACCGTCGCCCTGCACACCGACCACTGCCCGGAGGACAAGCTGGACAGCTACGTGAGGCCACTGCTGGCGATCTCGCAGAAGCGGGTCGCGGAAGGCGGCAACCCGCTGTTCCAATCGCACATGTGGGACGGGTCGGCGGTGCCGATCGACGAGAACCTGGAGATCGCCCGCGAGCTGCTCAAGGAGGCCGCGGCCGCCAAGATCATCCTCGAGATCGAGATCGGCGTGGTCGGCGGCGAGGAGGACGGCGTCGCCCACGAGATCAACGAGAAGCTCTACACCAGCCCCGAGGACTTCGAGAAGACCATCGAGGCGCTCGGCCACGGCGAGCACGGCAAGTACCTCCTCGCCGCGACGTTCGGCAACGTGCACGGGGTCTACAAGCCGGGCAACGTCAAGCTGCGTCCCGACATCCTCGAACAAGGTCAGAAGGTGGCTGCCGCCAAGCTCGGATTGCCCGAGGGCGCAAAGCCTTTCGACTTCGTGTTCCACGGCGGCTCCGGCTCGCTGAAGTCCGAGATCGAGGACTCGCTCAAATACGGCGTGGTGAAGATGAACGTCGACACCGACACCCAGTACGCATTCACCCGCCCGGTCGCCGCGCACATGTTCACCAACTACGACGGTGTGCTCAAGGTCGACGGCGAGGTAGGCAACAAGAAGGCCTACGACCCGCGCAATTACATGAAGAAGGCCGAGGCCAGCATGTCGGAGCGCGTCATCGAGGCGTGCAACGACCTGCACAGCGCGGGCAGGAGTGTTACCGCCGGCTGAGGTCACTCAGGTATTCGCAAGCAGATCCGGCTAGAGTCGGACCGGTGAAGCGAGGAATCCTGATCGCCTGCGCCACCTTCGCGACCGCCTTGGGGTCGCTCGCCGTCGCGTCGCCGGCCGGTGCCGACGGCTGCCCCTACGGTACCGTGCCCACCCGTTTCCCCGGGGTATGCACGCAGGGTCAGGCGGGCGGACCGCCGCCAGCCGGCATCACCGTTCCGCAGCAGGGAGGGGCCGACGTCGTTAACATGCCGGGCCAGTTTCCGACGGTGAACGGCATCCCGTGCAACGAGGAACATTTCGCCACCTGCTACGCAATGTCGCAGCAGCCTTAGCTGTCGGGCGCCTGACAGATCTTCCACTGCTCGTCGCGGAACTGCAGGTCGAAGCTGCGTGTCGACCGGGTCTGCGGCGCATAGGCCATGAACGTGGTGACGTTTGCCTCCGCATGGTGACCGTTGACCACCACCTGGTCGATGCTGGCGACCACCGGGTACTGCTTGGCCGCCGCGACCCGTGAATGGGTTTCGGTCCAGGTCCGCTCGTCGTAGTTCACATAGCTGTCACGGGTGGTGCCGCAGGTGATACCGCGCAGCGTGGCCAGGTCGCCGTTCTGGATCGCGACGTCGAAGTTCTGGATCGTCGAGCGGACCATGTCCTCCTGCGACACCTTCGGCGACGAATCGCGGGTCAGCAGCAGCGTGCCGAGGATGGCGACGGCCACCAACGCGGCGATGACCAACAGCAGGGCCACCACCCAGCCCCAGCTGCGACGGGTGCGCGGCGGTTTGGCAGAGTTAGTGCGGGGTGGAATGAGTTGCGGCGCAACGGGTTTCTGCTGTGGCATCGCCTCGGTGAACGATGTCGTTGCGGCGACACCTGCCGGCGCGTAGGACACCGGCATCACCTCGGTGGCCGGATCAGCGGGCGTGTCGATCTTCTGCGTCAAGCCCGCGTCGAATCCTGAAGGCGCGGTAAAGCGGCGCTCCGCGGGCTGGTCCGCCTCTTCGGCGGGCAGCTGGGCTTCGGCTTCCGGCGACAGCAAGATCTCGGTAGCGGGCTCGTGCCCCGAGTCGGTCACGGCCTCGGCCTGCTGGGTTTCATCGGTATCGTCGATCGCTTGTGCCGCCGCTTCGGCGGCTTCATCCGGTTGGTCAGGCCCTGTTAGGTTCGACATCCCTGCTGCGGTTCCTCCCTAACGACGCTACGGCCCGAAGCTTAACCATCCGCCTCGGAGCACGCTTTGGCCGATGTCGCGGCTCGCCGCGGAAACCCATCTCGCGGCTCGCCGCGGAAGCCCGCACGGCACAATAGGGCCCATGACACGGATGGGTGATCTCCTCGGACCGGAGCCGGTACTGCTGCCTGGCGACAGCGCGGCGGAGGCCGAACTCGCCGCCTCCGAAAACCCCGCCATCGTGGCTGCCGCTCATCCGACGGCGTCGGTGGCGTGGGCCGCGCTCGCCGAGGATGCGCTGGCCGACGACAAGGGCGTCACCGCCTACGCATACGCCCGCACCGGCTATCACCGCGGCCTGGATCAGTTGCGCCGCAACGGATGGAAGGGCTTCGGCCCGGTGCCCTACAGCCACGAACCGAACCGCGGGTTCCTGCGCTGCGTGGCCGCGCTGGCACGGGCCGCCGACGTCATCGGCGAGACCGACGAGTATCAGCGCTGCCTGGACTTGCTCGACGACTGCGATCCGGCGGCGCGTTCCGAACTGGGGCTGGGCTGAATGCTCCTCGCGCAAGCGGCTCATCGCCCCTAACGCGTCACCACTGCGCTTCGCACTTGCAGTCGGCGGCGCCGTCGGGCGGCTCCACCTGAACCGTCGCGTGGGCGAGGCCTCGGGCCGTGAGCACCGCACGGGCGTCGTCGAGCACCAGCGCCGAACTCCTGGTGCTGGTCAGGTGCGCGGTGACCATGTCCTTGCCCGGCACCAGCGTCCACACGTGCAGGTCGTGTACCTCGGTGACACCCTCGACGGCGCACAGAGCGGAGCGCAGTTCCTCGACGTCGATGTGACTGGGCGACGACTCGGACAGGATCCGCAGCGCGGAACGGGCCAGTGAGATCGCCCGCGGCAGCACCCACAGCGCGACGAACACGGCGACCACGACGTCGGCGTAGGGCCAGCTCGTGGTCACCGTGACGATGCCGGCAATCAGCACGCCGATGCTGCCGACGGTGTCGGCGACCACCTCCATGTAGGCGCCCTTGACGGCCAGGCTCTCCGCGGAGTGCGACCGCAGCAGCAGCACGACGACGGCGTTGGCGACCAGCCCCGCGAGCGCGACGAGGATCATCGGCACACCGGGAATCTCTGGCGCGTCACCCAGCCGCTCGGAGGCCTCGAAGAGGATGAACGCCGCGACGCCCAGCAGCAGCACCGCGTTGGCGACGGCGGTGAACACTTCTGCGCGGTGCCAGCCGTAGGTGCGGGCAGGCGACGCGCTGCCGTGGCGGGCGAGTAGCACCGCAGTCAGACCCATGAACATCGCGACCAGGTCTGTGAGCATGTGTCCGGCGTCGGACAGCAGCGCAAGCGAATTGATCGCCAGGGCGGTGGTGAGCTCGAGGACGAAGAAGGCGGTCAGGATCGCGGCGGCGATGACCATCCGGCTGACACGGGTGTCGGCATTGCTGTGATCGTGTCCGGCGCCCATGTCTGCAATCTATGCGTAAAGACGCATATGTCGCAAGGCCGCCGTTAGAACCAGGCTGACCAGAACCGGGTTAGCTGGCTGCCGATCTGCCACAGGGCGGTCGAGATCCCGGATAGACCGAAGAACCAGTCCACAAGGCCAAAGAACCAACGATTGACCTGTGGCGTGAAGAGGAGCAGCAGCAGGATGAGGAATGCCCACTGCTTTGCCGGCGCCAGGGCGCGCTGAGTCTGCGGGCTCAGGTGCGGTTCGAGTGCGCTGTAACCGTCCAGTCCCGGGACCGGGAGGATGTTGAGCAGGAACGCGGTCACCTGCAGGAACGCCTGAAACGCCATGCCCGCCCAGAACACCGCGTGGTCCGGCTCCCGCAGCAGGCTGGTCAGCGCCAGCAGGACGACCGCGAACGCGAGGTTGGTGGCCGGCCCGGCCAGGCTGACGAGGGTCTTCTGCCGCTTGGTCATCCACGAAGTTCGTAGATACACCGCACCGCCGGGCAGGCCGATGCCGCCCAGCGCAATGAACAGGGCAGGCAGCCCGAGCGACAGTAGCGGGTGCGAGTACTTCAACGGGTTCAGTGTCAGATAGCCGCGCGCCTCGACGTCGTGGTCGCCGAAGCGCCACGCGGTGTAGGCGTGCGCGAACTCGTGCAGGCACAGCGACACCAGAAAGCCGGCGATCACGAAGATGAACACCCCGGCGTAGGCCATCGGCCGTACGGTGTCCGCGGCCAGCCATGCCAGCACCCCGCCGACAACCGTGAGCGCCACGATCGCCAGGAAGATCGGGCTGGGCCGCACCGATTGGTGGAGTGGACGGATGTTCACTTCACGAAGCTACCGGACTGGGCGTATCGCCCCGGCGTCTAGCTACTACGCCAGGTCGCTGGGCGCTTCTCGAGGAACGCGCACATGCCCTCTTGGGCATCGTCGGCGCAGGCGTTCATCGCCATGACGGCCTTCGTCAGGTCGTATGCCCGGTGTTCGTCGAGCTCGATCTGGGCGTAGAACGCCTCCTTGCCGAGACCGACGGTCAGCGGGCTCGAGGCAACGATTGCGTCGACGATGGTGCTCACCTCGTCTTCGAGCGCCTCGGCCGGGACGACGCGATTCACCAGGCCCCAGTCGAGCGCGGTGTCTGCGGCGATCGGCTGGCCGGTGAGCAGCATCTCCAGCGCACGCTTGCGGCCGATCGCGCGCGAGAGCGGCACCATCGGTGTGGAGCAGAACAGGCCGATCTTCACACCCGGAGTGGCGAAGCGTGCACCATCGGCGGCCACCACCAGGTCGCAGGCGGCCACAAGCTGACAGCCCGCCGCCGTCGCCATGCCCTCCACCTTTGCGATGACCGGCTGCGGCACATTGTGGATGGTCTCCATGAGCTCGGAGCAGACATCGAACAACTGCTGGTAGAACGGGACGTCGCGGCCGATCATCTCGGTCAGGTCGTGACCCGCGGAAAACGCCGGGCCTGCGGAGTCGATGACGATCGCCCGCACCCCCGGATCCTCGCCCAGCCGGTGCAGTGTGGCGATCAGCTCTCCCATGAGTTCGAGGGTGAGCGCATTGCGCTTCCCCGGCCGGTTGAGGGTGATACGCGCCGTCGGCCCGTCGGTGCGAACCAAGACGGCGTCCGTCGCGGGCGCGCTCATGGAGGTGAGCATACGTCTGAGCCCGGGCCGCGGCGGCCCTTAGCTAACCAACAGCCAGCCCTCGGTGTGCCGATAGAACGTCGACCGCCGGACCGGCCTCGGTGCAGTCACGCCGTCGCGCACCACCAGCGCGGCATCGGTGCCGAGCTGGGCGGCGCGGCCGGTCACCCATCGCTTCGGCCGCATCCTGGTGGACAGCGCGCTCGCGCGCAGGCCTGGCAGGGTCGGCGTCGGCTCGATCCGCACGCCGGTCACCTGGCCGTCGAACAGCAGCGTGTCGTCGACGACGGCCTCGCCGTGGATCGTGCGGGCCTGCTCGTCGGGCGGCAGCCAGTACGCGGCGCGGACGATGACGGTCCCGGTCTCGTCGCGGATGAGCGGAACCCGTTGCGCCTCGCCGGTGCGGGCCCGGCGCGCATTCCACGGTCGGCGAACGTGGCCGACCTCCACATCGAGCCGGTCCGCCCGCAACAAACGGGTCAGTATCGCCGCGAGATCGGTGTCCGACCCCACGACGACGATCCTGCGGCAGTCGACGATGTCGTCGAGGCCGACCACCGACAGATCCCGCAACGCGCGGGGCAATCGACGGCCGCCGAACAGCAACACCACGACATCCGTGGTTGTCAACGCGGCCCCTCGCGATCGGCTCGGATAGGGTGGGTCGATGGCTGCATCACGATTTGGCTGTGAGGCTCTCCTGGACGGATGGGTGTGCCCGCAGATCCGTTTAGCCACAACGGATTACGTGGCGGCGCGAGTGGTTGCCGATGTGCCCGAAAGTGTTGGAAGGGTTGATTGAACTGCCTACGGTCTAGCTGGCGTTCTAATTCAGTACGTGCCAACAGGATTGAATCAAGGCTGACGTTTGGAATCTCCTGTTCGCAGTTCTCGCCGGAAAAGATGTCTCGCCGCAAGTAGTATTCAAACGTCGCGCGTTCGGCCTCGGCGATCGGTGGCATACGTCCATTTTACCGGCCTTGAGCTGGGAGAACTGTTCGCCCATCTCGAGAGATAGAACCGTCCACCAGTGGCCAGAGGCTCAAGTTATTCTCTGGTCACAGGTACCGCGCCGTCGCGAGCCGTCAGCTGGCACTACAATCGATGTTTCGAGATTGGTTGTCCCCGTTCGTACTTCCTGCCGCGCCCGACGCCGCGTTGCCACTCGATGTCGACAAGTTCGTCGACGACGACTCAGACCCGGACGCACCTGAACGCTCGGCCCGTGTCCAGTGACCACGACAACTCCGATTCCCAGACCTACCGCGGGCGCCTCGCGCGTCGGGCGGCGGGTCGAGCGCGAGCCGCTCGCTTTGCCAGCACCGGGCGAGAGGGCGGGCAGGACCCGTGACCGCCCGGAGAACCGGCGTGGTCGTGCCAAATACGCATCCGCGCGAATTTGATGCGGATTCAGCTCGCATCAGCGGGCAGCGACTATGCATCTATTTGCTGGGACACAGGCTATTTGTCGGAATCTGGACACCATTTCTTAAGGCCGTGTACAACTTCAATTAACCATTTGCTGCATGCAAGCGCATCGCGCAATTTACTCGCCAATCACCAGTTCACGGGGTTTGCGGACTTGGGCTGACCGCGAAGTTAAATCTTGCTAAAGTCAGCCGTCCCTGGTTCGGTACGTGGGTACATTTCAACCGTCATTCATCCAATCCAAAAGGGGTTCCGGATGCGAACAGTCCTGCAATCACCCATTGCCGCATTGACCGCGGTTTGCATTTCGATGCCGGCCGGGGTTTCGGTCGCAAATTTCGCGAGTACTGATGCAGCAACAGGTTCCGCGCCGCACAGCACCGCGGCGCCAGAGGTAGCGCTAGCGGCCGCAACGTCCGGCTTGAAGCTGGTCTTCGCCAACGTCGGGAGCAATCCTGGGGTGGGCGCCGCGGCGACGAACGCCGGACAGAAGATCGAGATGCTTGCGCTTCCGCAAAAACTCGCCGACAACGTGGCCGCGAACGGAACCGTCGGCCTCGCGAACACGGTTGTTGATGCCGGCCGGCAGGCGGCGGCAAACATCCTCGAGGAGGCCAATCAGGCGTCCTTGCTCGCGGACACGCCGACGGACAATGTGCTGACACGGGGCCTGCTGGGCCTATGGGACATCGCCTTATGGATTAACAACTCCGCCCAGACGGCGCCTCTGCCCCCTGGATTTAGCGCGGCGACCTACACCTCGGTGTTAAAGGTCATCTCGAACTTCGTCCAGGTCGGCGTCCTTCCTTTCACCGTGGCCAACATGCTGCTGCAAGGCCAGTGGGACCAGATTCTCCCCACCATCACCAACACCTCCGCGACGGCCTTCACCTCGCTTTTCGTTGGCCTGCCCACCTCCTTCGTGCAGACACTTAATTGGGTTTTCACGGGCAACCCGCCCGGCACCACTACGGCGGCCGCAGCGACCGTGAATTCGCTGCAAGCCAATCAGGCGTCCTTGCTCGCGGACACGCCGACGGACAATGTGCTGACACGGGGCCTGCTGGGCCTATGGGACATCTCCGTATGGATTAACAACTCCGCCCAGACGGCGCCTCTGCCCCCCGGATTTACCGCGGCGACCTACACCTCGGTGTTAAAGGTCATCTCGAACTTCGTCCAGGTCGGCGTCCTTCCCTTCACCGTGGCCAACATGGCGTTGCAGGGCCAGTGGGACGCAATTCCCGCAACCATCAACACCGCCGTCACCACCGCCTTCAACTCGCTGACGCAGGGCCTGCCCACCTCGTTCACCCAGACCCTCAATTGGGTGCTCACAGGCGCCACGCCCAGCACCACTACGGCGGTGAACTCGTTGCTCAAAGCGTCAGCAGTAGGGGGCGAGGCCTCGGGGCAGGATGAGCTCGGCAAGGTCGACGACGGCACGACGCCCGGCGGCACGACTGGCGGTGGCACGACGCCCGGCGGCACGACCACGGGCGGCACGACGCCCGGCGGCACGACGCCCGGTGCCACGACCACCGGCGGCACGACCACCGGCGGCACGACGCCCGGCGGCGGCACGACCGGCGGTGGCACGACCACGGGCGGCACGACCACCGGCGGCACGACCACCGGCGGCACGACCACCGGCGGCGGCACGACCGGCGGTGGCACGACCACCGGCGGCACGACCACCGGCGGCACGACGACCGGCGGCACGACACCCGGCGGCGGCACGACCGGCGGTGGCACGACCACCGGCGGCACGACCACCGGCGGCACGACGACCGGCGGCACGACTGCAGGCGGCACGACCACCGGCGGCGGCACGACGACCGGTGGCACGACGACCGGCGGCACGACCACCGGCGGCAGCACCACCCACGAGGGCACCACCCACGAGGGCACCACCCACAAGGGCACCACCCACGAGAGCGCGAAGTAAGCCCAGCCGACTCGGCGACGTCCGCCCCCTCCACAACGGAGGGGGCGGATCGGTTTACAGGGAACGCAGCGCCTGCTCGCGGTCGGACACCACGAACGCCGCCCGTCCTGAATCCGCCACCCGGGCGCGAAAAGAACGGCAGTACTTGGCAGTTGGCGTGTGTCTCGTAGGGTGTGATGGGGTGCGGAGATAGCCGCGACGGCCGCTGTAGTATCGGGTCGAAACGGTAGATTCTCCCGCCCACCGGTCGGCGCGTAGTTGCTTTCTTTCACTGCTGTTCGCAACGACTTCGGAGAAGCTCACAGGTACTCAGCAGCTTCATCTGTTGATAGACAGCGTTTTTGCGACACTACGAAACTCCTTGTAAGCGTGGCGGATTGAAACCCAACGCAAAGGGTGTTCCATGAGAAACACCAGCGTTCTCGGCAATTTCGATGCTGTCGAGCGAATATCGGCGCTGACGGTGGCGCACTTGCGGCGGCCAGGGCTGCAGTTTCGTATACCGCACCGGGCACGTCAAGTCACGACCAGCAGCGAGAGTCCACTACCCTAACTGGCGTGATAGGCAATCATCGGCCACCAACCGCCACCGGCAAACCAGGGCTGGTGCGTGGATTCGATCGAGCTTGTGCGTGGACCGCGCAAAAACATGTGGCATTGCCTAGTTACCATCGTTTACCAGCAGGTTTAGCCTACAGCTCAGCTTTATCGCAATAAGCGGGAGAAATGCCATGCCGGCAATCGTGCTCATCGGCGCCCAATGGGGGGATGAGGGCAAAGGAAAGGCGACCGATCTGCTCGGTGGCCGCGTCCAATGGGTTGTGCGTTACCAGGGTGGCAACAACGCCGGCCACACCGTGGTGCTGCCGACGGGGGAGAACTTCGCGCTTCACCTGATCCCCTCGGGCATCCTCACGCCCGGGGTCACCAACGTCATCGGCAACGGCGTGGTCGTCGACCCGGGTGTACTGCTCACCGAGCTGAAGGGCCTGGAGGACCGCGGCGTCGACACCGAGCGGCTGCTGATCTCCGCCGACGCACACCTGTTGATGCCGTACCACGTGGCGATCGACAAGGTAGTCGAGCGGTATGCGGGCAGCAAGAAGATCGGCACCACCGGCCGCGGGATCGGCCCGTGCTACCAGGACAAGATCGCCCGCATCGGCATCCGCGTCGCCGACGTCCTCGACCCAACGCTGCTGGCCGAAAAGATCAAAGGCGCACTGGAATTCAAGAATCAGGTGTTGGTCAAGATCTACAACCGCAAGGCGCTGGAAGCCGAGGAGGTCGTCGACACGCTGCTGGCGGAGGCCGAGGGTTTCAAGCACCGCATCGCCGACACCCGCTACCTGCTCAACGCCGCGCTCGAAAAGGGCGACACCGTTCTACTGGAAGGCTCGCAGGGCACGCTGCTCGACGTCGACCACGGCACGTATCCTTATGTGACGTCGTCGAATCCGACCGCCGGCGGCGCGTGCGTCGGCTCCGGCATCGGCCCGACCCGCATCACCACCGTGTTGGGCATCCTCAAGGCCTACACCACCCGCGTCGGTTCGGGTCCGTTCCCCACCGAGCTGTTCGATCAATTCGGCGAGTACCTGAGCAAGACCGGCGGCGAGGTCGGCGTGACCACGGGCCGGCGTCGGCGCTGCGGATGGTTCGACGCGGTGATCGCGCGGTATGCGACCCGCGTCAACGGGATCACCGACTACTTCCTTACCAAGCTCGATGTGCTGTCCAGCCTGGAGACGGTGCCGGTGTGCATCGGTTATCGCGTCGACGGCAAGCGGGTAGACGACATGCCGATGACCCAGAGCGACATCGCCCGCGCCGAACCCATCTACGAGGAGCTGCCCGGCTGGTGGGAGGACATCTCCGACGCCCGCGAGTTCGGCGACCTGCCCGCCAAGGCGCGCGATTACGTGCTGCGGCTGGAAGAGCTTGCCGGAGCACATGTTTCGTGCATCGGTGTCGGACCCGGACGCGATCAGACCATCGTGCGCCGCGACGTCCTGGCGGCGCGGTTGTGACCGCGGACGCGAGGAGCGGAAAGGCTGGGGATGATCCTCATCTCCTCGATCCCGACTACGACAAACACGGTGGATTCCCGAATTTCCAAGCGGCCGAACCCGGTCCGGGTTTCGGGCGATTCCTGACCGCGATGCGACGGGCGCAGGATCTGGCCGTGTCGGCGGACCCCGACAGCGAGACCTGGGAACAGGCGGCCGACCGCGCGGAGGAACTGGTCAAGTTACTCGACCCGTTTGAGGCCGCCGAGGGCGTCGGGCCGGCCAACCGCGTGCCGAGCCTGCCGGGCAGCGGCAGCTTACTGATGCCGCCCTACAGGGTGGTCAAGTTTGATCCCGACGGCGTCGAATTGAGTGTGCAGTTCAGCCGGTTCGCGGTCGGCGGAAACTATGCGGTGCACGGCGGCGTGCTGCCGCTGCTGTTCGACTCGGTGTTCGGCATGGTCATCCACGCGGCAGGGCGACCGATCAGCCGCACGGCGTTCCTGCATGTCGACTACCGGAAGGTGACGCCGATCGACACACCGCTGACCGCGCGCGGCTGGGTGCGAGAGGCGGAGGGGCGCAAGGCGTTCGTCAATGCGGAATTGCGCGACTCCGAGCAGAACCTGCTCGCCGAGGCGAACGGGCTAATGATCCGATTGCTCCCCGGCCAGCCGTAGCCGTGTCACTATGACGGCGTGACGCAAAACAGTATCGATCGCCACGTGCGTCGGCTGTCCACTCCGCGGGCCGCTGCGGTGGCCGGTGTACTGTTCGCCCTGCTGTTCGGCGCGGTACTCGTCCTCGTTCGCACCACGATGCCCGAGCACGCCGAGTTCGGCACGCAATGGGCCGACTCCGGACGAGACAAGCTCAAAATCGCGGCGGTGCTGATGCCCTTCGCCGGCATCACCTTTCTGTGGTTCGTCGGTGTCGTGCGCGACGGGTTCGGCCGCTTGGAGGACAAGTTCTTCGCATCGGTTTTCCTCGGCAGCGGGCTGCTCTTCCTGGCGATGACGTTTACCGCGACGGCGGTCGGCGTGGCATTGAGCTCGAGCCACGCATTCACTCAAGACGCCGTGGCGCATGCCGAGGTGGTGGCATTCGGCCAGATGCTGATGCTCACATTGACGAAAACGTATGCCCTCCGGATGGCGGCGGTGTTCATGATCTCGCTGGCCACCATCTGGCTGAAGACGGGGTTGATGCCGCGGTGGCTCGTAGGCGTGACTTATCTTGTGGCGGTTGGTCTGCTGCTATCCAGCGACATCAGCATGTGGCTGACGCTCGCCTTCCCGATCTGGGTGCTGGTGGTCAGCGTGCTGCTTCTGACGCGGGCCGGCGTCATCGACCTCAACCGCGAAGATTAGTCCGCTACCCGCAAAGCCTGGGAGGGACACAGCTTTACGGCCTCGCGGACATGGTCCTCTTCGCCATCGGGCACGTCGTCGACGAGCACTACGACGATTCCGTCCTCGTCCTGATCGAAGACGGCGTCGGCGGCCATTACGCAGTTGCCCGCGCTGATGCAGACATCGCGATCGGCCTCGACCTTCACCAGTTGACCTCCAGTGACTTCAGACCGTAGATGAAGTGGAACGACCGGAAGGGCACATCGGCGAAGTTCTCGGCCAGCGCCAACGTCGGAAAGCGGCGCAGCAGAGCCGGGAACGCGATCCGCATCTCCATGCGGGCCAGCGGAGCGCCGAGGCAGTGGTGCACGCCGTGACCGAACGCCAGATGCCCCGGCGCGCCGCGACGGATGTCGAGCGCCTCCGGTGAGTCGATGAACTCCGGGTCGCGGTTGCCCGAAGGCAGCGACACGAAGACCAGCTGTCCGGCCGGAATGGGCACGCCGGCGATCTCGACATCGGTCGTGGTGATGCGCGGAATGGCGGTGTGCACGATCGACAGCCAACGCAGCAGTTCCTCGACGGCAGGCCCGATCGCCTCGGGATCGTCTCGGACGGCTGCGAGCTGGTCGGGATGGCGCAACAGGGCCAGGGTGCCAAGGCCCAGCATGTTCGACGTGGTCTCGTGGCCCGCGAGCAGCAATAGGCTTGCAACGCCGATGAGTTCGCCGTCTGTGAGCTCGTGGCCGTGTTCGCGGACCAGCATGCCGAGGATGTCCTCGCCGGGCTGCCGGCGTGCTCGTTCGACCAGCGAGCTCATGTAGGCACGCCCCTCGCGCTGCAGTTCCATCCGCTCGGGAATGGGAATGGACAGGTCCAGCTGGCGGGCGGTGCGGCGCTGGAAGTCGTCGCGGTCGTCATACGGCACGCCGAGCAGCTCGCAGATCACCAGCGACGGGATCGGCAGCGCGAAGCTTGCCACCAAATCCGCTGGCGGCCCCGCCTTTTCCATCGCATCGAGTTGCGCGTCGACGATCTCGACGACACGCTGCTCCAGGTGCTTCATCCTGCGGATGGTGAATTCGGCGGTGAGCATGCGCCGCAGCCGCTGATGCTCCGGCGGGTCGAGGCCCAACAGATTGCCGGCCCGCGCGCTTGCCTGCGCCTCCTCGGGCATGTTCGGTGCGCCGGGCACGACGAAACCCGGCGGGCGGCCGTTGGAGAACCGCTCGTGGTCGGACAGCACCGCTTTGACGTCCTCGTGCCGGGTGACGAGGAAGACGTCCGTGCCGAACGCGCTGGTGATGGTGCGCACGCCGTCGGTCTCACGGATCTCGCGCAGTTCCGGAGTCGGGTTGAACGCATCCCGTCGCATGTGCAGGGGCGGCAGCGCCTGCGCATCGCCGTGGCGAGGCGCGGCATCGGCTTTAGCCATAAAACGACGCTACCCGCGAAGCACAAACTCCCCGATGAGCGTGTTGACGACGGCGGGGTTCTCCAGCGCGGCCAGATGCGCGACCCCTTCGAGCACGACGACGGCCGCGCCAGGGATCGCCTCGGCCATCGCAATCGTCTCCGGCAACGGGAACGTCGAGTCCTCGACACCGGCGACCACCAACACCGGCGTCGTCACCCGGGACAGCAGCGCGCGCTGGTCCGGCCGCGTCGGCACCACGCTGCGAACAGCCCAGCCACCCGAACGCACATCGACGCGCTGCACCGAGTCGCGCACAAACGCCACGACGTCGGGCCGGGTGGTGAACGTCGTCGGGCCGAGGAATGCCTTGAGCACCGAACGGGTCAGCGGCGGCCGGATCCCGCCCAGCTAGTCCGGCCATCCGCAACAGCAAGCCGTACTCGATCTTCTGCCGCGTGCCAGCGGGCGACGCGGTGCAGTTCATCAGGACCGCACTGCCGATGCGATCGGGATAGGTGGCGGCGAACGTCCCGCCGATCATGCCTCCCCACGAGTTTCCGACGAAGTGCGTCCGCTGCACACCGAGGCCGTCGAGGATGTCGACGATGCAGCGCGCGCAATCCTCGAAAGTGAATGGTGCCGTGAGCTTTTGGCTTTCTCCGAAACCCGGAGGGTCGACGAGGATCACCTGATGCTCGGCACCGAAATGCTCGGCCTGCGCCGCCCACATGTCGCCCGTCATCAGCAGACTGGGCCAGAACATCATCGCCTCGCCGCTGCCGCGGACCTGGACCCGCACCGATCCCAGCACGGTGTCGATCAATCGTGATTCAGCCGCGGTTCAGTGTCGCTTCCTCGAGGTCGAGCCCGCGCAGCATGTCACGCAGCACCTCGTCGTCGATCTGCCCGCTGTCACGTTCGGCGATGAACGTTGCGCGTTCGGCTGCCAGCATCTCCAGCCGCAACCGGCGGAACGCAGACACCGGGCTCTCGCCGATCTCCTCCTCGTTGCGGCCCAACCGCTCCCACGCCGAGTTGCGCCTGCGAGTGTTCCAGCCGCGCAACACATCCGCGGCCCGCTCGTGGACGTCGGTGACCTCCTCTTCGGCCAGCACCTCGTCGAGCCGTTCGGCCGCCGCCCGCGCAGCCTTGTCCTGTGCGGCCGCTGCGGCGATCGCGTCGGTATGCGCCTCGTCGCCCTGCACGCCGAGCCGCCGGATCAGCCACGGCAGCGTCAGGCCGTGCAACAGCAGGGTGCCGATCACGACCACGAACGTAAGGAACACCAGCTGTGGGCGCCCGGGAAACGGCGCACCCGACATCGTCGTCATCGGAACGCCGAATGCCGCCGCGAGCGACACCACCCCGCGCATGCCTGCCCACGCAACGACGAACACCTGCGCAGGCGGCGGCGCCGGTTCGCGGTCACGGATGCCCTTGAAGAGCATTCGCGGCAGGTATGCGAACGCGAATACCCAGACGATCCGGACGACGATCACCGTCGCCAACACCGCCACCGACGAGATCGCGATCACTGACGCGGTGATGCCTGCGAGCTCGCCGACCACGGTCGGCAGCTGCAGGCCGATCATCAGGAACGCGAACGACTCCAGGATCAGCTGCAGCGCCTTCCACACCGCCGTGTCCTGCAGCCGGGTGGCGTAGCTCGCGCGGGTCGACTTCTGGCCGAGGATCAGTGCCGCGACGACAACCGCGAGCACACCCGAGCCGTGGATCTCCTCGGCGGCCAGGTAGATGATGAACGGCGCCACCAGGCCCAGCGCGCTCTCCACGACCGGATCGTCCAGCCGCCAGCGAATGAAGGCGATGACGGAGCCCAGCGCCACCCCCATCGCGACCCCGCCGACGGCCGCCAATACGAATGTGGCCAAACCGCTGCCCCAAGTGGCCGCAGTTCCAATTGCCGCGGCCAGCGACACCTTGTAGGCGGTCAGCGCGGTCGCGTCGTTGAGCAGGCTTTCGCCGCCGAGCAGCGTCATCATGCGACGCGGCAGCCCGAGCCTGCGTCCGACCGCGGTGGCCGACACCGCATCAGGCGGCGCCACGATCGCCCCAAGCGTCAACGCCGCCGCGACCGTCAACTCGGGCACTGTCTTGTAGGCCACGTAACCGACCGCGAACGTCGTCGCCAACGGCAGCCCGACCGCCAGCAGCCCGATCGGCCTGACGTTGCGCCGCAGCGCCACGTAGCTGCTCTCCAGACCCGCCGACCACAGCAGCGGTGGAAGCAGCACATAAAGCACCAACTCGGGGCTGAGCTCGATGTCCTTGAAGCCGGGGATCAGGCCGGCCAGCAGGCCGGCGACGACCAAGGCCAGTGGGGCCGACACGTCATGGCGGCGCGCCACCGCGGCCAATATGACCGACACCACCAGTACCGCCAGCAGTGGGGCACCCACGTCGCCAAACCTCCTCGCCGAACCTGTCCGTATCGTTTACAACATGCTGAGGAGATCACGCCGCAGCGACGCCAACGCCGCAGCGGTCCCCGCAACATGCGAACACCTCGCCGCCGACGCTGCATCCGCGGTCGAGCCGGAACCCCACACACCCGGCAAATGCCAGGAGTGCGACGAGCACGGTGAGAATACGTGGGCGCACCTGCGCATGTGCCTGACCTGCGGCCACGTCGGATGCTGCGATTCGAGCCCGCATAAACACGCGAGCGAACATTTCCATGCGACCGGTCATCCCGTGATGCGCTCCGCCGAGCCCGGGGAGAACTGGCGGTGGTGCTACATCGACGTCCGGCTGGGTTGAGCATCTGGCAGGCTGGACGTGCGATGAGCGAAACGACTGAAGGCGATACGACGACCGCGCCGGAGCCGGTCGCGAACGGCAACGCCCCCGAGCCGGCGGGATCCACCGTGATGCTGCTCGGCTCTGGCGAACTGAGCCGCGAGTTGGCGCTGGCGTTCCAGCGGCTCGGGGCCGACGTCATCGCCGTCGACCGTTACGCCGACGCCCCCGCGCACGGCGTGGCCGACCGCGCCGCCGTCGTCAAGATGAACGACGCCGACGAGCTGACCGCGCTCATCGAGAAGGAAAACCCGCGCTACGTCGTCGCCGAGGCGGGCGTCATCGCAGCCGACGCCCTGATCGCCGTCGCCGAGCGCGGCAACATCGAGGTGTTTCCGACGCCGCGCAGCACCCGGCTGTCCATCGACCGGGAGGGACTGCGCCGGCTGGCCGCCGATGAGCTCGGGCTGCCCACCGCGCCGTTCTGGTTCGCCGGGTCGGTGGAGGAGCTCACCGCGGTCGCCGAGCACGCGGGTTTCCCGCTGGTCGTCAAGCCGATCGCGGCGGTGCCGGGCGAAGGCCAGTCGGTGGTGTTGCGTGTCGACGACGTCGAGCCTGCCTGGCACCGCGCCATGGCCGCGGGCCGCATCGCGCACAACCGGGTGATGGCCGAGACCGTCGTCGAGGTCGACTTCGAGGTCACCCTGTTGACCGTCCGCACCACCGGACCGGCGGGTCCCGCGGTGCACTTCTGCGAGCCGATCGGCCACCGCCAGGCCGACGGCGACGTGCTGGAGTCGTGGCAGCCGCAGCAGATGTCGCCCGCCGCCCTGGACGCGGCGAAGTCGATCGCGGCGCGCATCGTCAACTCGCTCGGCGGGCGCGGCGTGTTCGGGGTGGAGCTGATGGTGCGCGGCGACGAGGTGTACTTCGCCGACGTGCGGCCCCGGCCCTACGACAGCGGCCTGGTGACGCTGCGTTCGCAACGGCTTTCGCAGTTCGAGATGCACGCCAGGGCGATCCTAGGGCTCGCCGTGGACACCATCATGATCTCGCCGGCCGCGGCGGAAGTGAGCTACGCAGGGGCCGAGTCGGCCGCCGCCAAGGACGCGGATCTGCACGTGGTGCTCGGCGAGGCGCTGGCCGTCGCCGAGAGCGACGTGCGGCTGTTCGACCGGCCCGATGAGACGGACGGCCGTCGACGGCTCGGGGTGGCGCTGGCCACGGCCCCCGACCAGATCGTCGCGCGGGATCGGGCCCGACGGGTGTCGGCGGCACTTCGCAAACTCTGGTGACCGACCCCGAAGGCGACTCGGCCGCTGACCGGCCGACAATGGCGCCGTTCCTGGGCGCGCTGGCAATCATTGTGCTCGTCGTGATCGTAATCGGGCTGTTCAACGTGTTCGGTGGCGACGACGTTCCCGAAGACCAGCGGGTCGGCCGTGCAGCGGTCGGTCAGAACGAAGCGCTGCAACGGCAGAACTACGCCGACTTCCGCAGTTACACCTGCCGCGACCAGCAGGGTGTCGAGGCTGATGTCCTTGCCCGGCAACATGATTCGGCGGCCAAACGCGGGGAGCGGTTCGTCGACGATGTCACCGACGTGGTGATCGACGGCGACCACGCCACCGGCAAAGTGACCTATCATTTCGACAAGGCACCGGACGCCAAAACCGGTGTTGCGATGACGTTCACGCGCGAGGACGGAGCATGGAAGGTCTGTTCGACCGGCCCCGGCTAGCTGTGGGAGACTTCCGACCGTGAGCACCGAAGACGAGCGCGAGTGAGGATCGCAGCGAGGAACGAGCGAGGACCGGAGCGAGCGGGAGTCGAGAAATGACATACGCCGGAGACATCACGCCTGAGGAGGCCTGGAAGCTGCTGAACGACAACCCCGAGGCCGTGTTGGTCGATTGCCGCACGGACGCCGAGTGGCGCTTCGTCGGGGTGCCGGATCTGTCTTCGCTGCAGCGCGACGTGGTGTACGTCGAGTGGACCACCACCGACGGTAAACACAACGACGGATTCGTCGACGACCTTGTCACCGCCGGCGTGACGCCCGGTGAGCGGCCGGTGGTCTTCCTGTGTCGCTCCGGTAACCGCTCGATCGGCGCCGCCGAGACCGCGACTGAGGCGGGCATTGCCCCGTCGTACAACGTGCTGGACGGCTTCGAGGGCAACCTCGACGAGGATGGCCACCGCGGGAGCACCGGGTGGAAAGCCGTCGGCCTGCCCTGGAAGCAGTCATGAGCACCCGAAGACGGTCGCGAGTGAGGATCGCAGCGAGACCGGGCTCGATGGGGCGAACCGCAAGCTCCCGCCCGAAGCGAGGACCGGAGCGAGCGGGAGTCGAGGCATGAGCACCAGCCCGGACGACCAGGTGCCGTCGGTTCGCAAGCCTGCCGAACTGCCGGACGGGGTCAGCCAGGCCACCATCGGCGTGCGGGGCGGCCTGCTGCGGTCGGGCTTCGAGGAAACCGCCGAGGCCATGTACCTCACGTCGGGGTACGTCTACTCGTCTGCCGCTGAGGCGGAGAAGGCGTTCACCGGCGAGATCGACCGCTACGTCTACTCCCGGTACGGCAACCCGACGATCTCGATCTTCGAGGAGCGGCTGCGGCTGATCGAAGGGGCGCCTGCGTGCTTCGCGACGGCGACGGGGATGGCGGCGGTGTTCACATCTTTGGGTGCGCTGCTGGCGGCGGGGGACCGGCTGGTGGCGGCGCGCAGCCTGTTCGGGTCGTGCTTCGTGGTGTGCAACGAGATCCTGCCGCGCTGGGGCATCGAGACGGTGTTCGTCGACGGCGACGACCTGTCGCAATGGGAAGAAGCGCTGTCGGTGCCCACCCAGGCAGTGTTCTTCGAGACGCCGTCCAATCCGATGCAGTCGCTGGTCGACATCGCCGCGGTGTGCGAGATGGCGCACGCCGCTGGCGCAAAAGTGGTGTTGGACAACGTGTTTGCTACACCGCTGCTGCAGCAGGGCTTCCCGTTGGGAGTTGACGTCGTCGTCTACTCGGGCACCAAGCACATCGACGGGCAGGGCCGCGTGCTCGGCGGCGCGATTCTCGGCGACAAGCAGTACATCGACGAGCCGGTGCAGAAACTGATGCGGCACACCGGTCCGGCGATCAGCGCGTTCAACGCCTGGGTGTTGCTCAAGGGGCTGGAGACCATGGCCGTGCGGGTCGACTACAGCACGGCATCCGCCCTGCGCGTCGCCGAGTTCCTCGAGGCCCATCCCGCTGTGGGCTGGGTGCGGTATCCGTTCCTGGAGTCACATCCGCAATACGACTTGGCCAAGCGCCAGATGACCGGCGGTGGAACGGTTGTCACGTTCGAGCTCAAGGGCGGCAGCAAGGAGCGCGCCTTCGAGGTGCTGGACAAGCTGGAGGTGATCGACATCTCCAACAACCTCGGCGACTCCAAATCGTTGATCACCCACCCGTCCACCACCACACACCGGGCGATGGGCCCGGAGGGTCGCGCCGCGATCGGCCTCGGCGACGGGGTGGTGCGAATCTCGGTGGGGCTGGAGGGTACTGACGACTTGATCGCTGATCTCGACCAGGCTTTGAGCTAGGTGTCGAGGCGGACCGAGGCCAAGAAGGCTCGTCGCACCAAGCGTCGGGCCGCCAAGGACGCGAGCTGGATACCCGACGATGTCCTGGACGACGTCGTCGCCACCCAGGCCGCCATCGCCACTGATCTGGAAGCGTTCGATGCGCGAATCACCGAGCGCGGCTGGACATTTGACGAAGATTCGTCTGACGAGGACTTTGTGTTCTGGTTCTACGAGCCTTCGGACGCAGACGTTGACGATGATGAACTCGCACCTGTGACGACGATCTGGATGGCGGGCGACGAAGGCGCCGGGATCGTCCACCTGATGCTGGCCGGAGCTGCGGAGGACAACGAGTTCACGCCGGACGAGTTCTTCGAGCACGTCGATGTCATCGAGGCGTATCGCGTCGGGGATGCGCCTTCGGAGTTTGACCAATCGTAGTGCCCACCTAATGGCGACAAAGTCGCACCCGGCGACACAGGGCTACTCAGAGCAGGGCAAATTGCTACCCCTTATCCGGCCCTTCGACCACGCCCTGCGCGGCCTGCGCACGCTGTTCGTAGGCTTGCCGCGCATTCGCGTCGAAGGTGAGGAACACGGTGTCGTTGCCCATCTTGTGCGACAGCCAGCGACGAGCCTTGGCCGACAGCGTCGGCGTGACCGCACTGACGAACCGCCCCCACGGCGGAACGGACCTCAGGGTGGTCGGCTTGTCCAACACCTTGACCACGGCCGCCGCGATGTCTTCGGGCTCCACCGGCTTCTGCGCCGCAGAGGTATGGGTGCCGGTGATCAACTCGGTGTTGGTGAACGTCGGCAACACGCAGCTCACCTCGACGCCCTGTGGGGCGAACTCGTCGGACAACCCGGAGGACAGACCGACCACCGCGAACTTGGACCCGGCGTAGACAACCTGCCCGGGCACGGCCAGCATGCCGGCGAGTGAGGCGATGTTGACGATGTGGCCGCTGCGCCGGGCCACCATCTCGGGCAGCACCAGCTGACAACCGGTGAGCACACCGTAGAAGTTCACCTCGATGGTCGAGCGGATCGTCTGTTCGGACTGTTCGAGAAAAGGACCGATCGGCATCACGCCGGCGTTGTTGATCAGCACGTCGATGCGGCCACCGCCGTCGGTGCGCGCCTTGTCGAGGAACGTCGCGAACGACTCCCGGTCGGTGACGTCGAGCGGATAGCCGGAGACCTCGCCGAGCTTGGTGAGGTCCGCGACCGCCGACTCCTGAAGCGCGACGTCACGGTCGCCGATAACCACCCGGGCGCCACGGGCCAGCAGTGCCTTGGCGGTGGCGTAGCCGATACCGCGCGCGGCGCCGGTGATCGCGACGGTCCTGCCCCTGATGTTGTCCATGTGCCCAAACTTTACATGTGTCAAGTTTTGGGCGGAAGTGAGTCTATTTCCGATCAGCCTGAGCGAATCCGCGGCTTTGGAATGCGACACGGCGGCCAGCGTTAGACATTGAGGTGATGTCCGTGTCAGCCGCGAACAGGCTTCGCTTCGTGGCGGTCGGCCAGGACGACCCTCTGGCCGAGCCGCTGCTGGCTGAGCTTGCCGTCGAGTATGCGAGCCGGTACGGCGCCACCGAGCAAGCCGTGTCGAAATGGCTGCGTGGCTATCCCGCCGACGAGTTCGCTGTACCCGGTGGCGGCCTGCTCATCGGACTTCTGGACGACGAGCCCGTCACTGGCGGCGCATTCCGTCGCTTCGATGACGCCACCGCCGAGCTCAAACGCATCTGGACCGACAGCCGTCATCGCCGCCAAGGCCATGCGAAGGCGCTGCTCGTCGAGCTCGAGGCGGAGATCGCTGCCCGCGGCTACCGGCGCATCTATCTCACGACGGGCGATCGTCAGCCCGAGGCCGAGGCGCTCTACCTCTCGACGGGATACATCCGGCTGTCCGAGCCGCTGCCCGCCGAGGGCGAGGTCTATCCCCTCGCGTTTGAAAAGACATTGGAAAAGGCGGCGCCATGAGCGACCACATTCATCTCGCGGTCGCGCTCGACGGATACGGCTGGCACCCCGAGGCGTGGCGACACACGCCGGATCTCGAGCCAGTGACGAGTGGTCGGTACTGGTCCGGCTTGGCCGCTACCGCCGAACGCGGACTGCTCGATTTCGTGACCTTCGACGACGCGTTAACCGCTCAACGGCGTCGTAGCCCCGGGATCGAGTCCCGTTGGCTCGCCGGCCGGCCCGACGCGGTGCTGGTCGCCTCCCGGGTGGCGCCGGTGACGAGCCACATCGGTCTGATCCCCGTCGCCACGGTGACGCACACCGAGCCGTTCCATGTCTCGAAAGCCATTGCCACACTTGACTTCATCTCGCACGGCAGAGCCGGCTGGCAGGTGCGGGTCAGCGGCGCCCCACACGAGGCGGACTTGTTCGGGCGGCGCGACATCCGCGGGGCTGATCTATTCGATGAGGCGTCCGATGCGGTCGAGGTGGCCCGCCGGCTCTGGGACAGCTGGGAGGACGACGCCGTCATCCGCGACATCGCCACGGGCCGGTTCGTCGACAGGGACAAACTGCACTACATCGACTTCACAGGTAGGTACTTCTCGGTCAAGGGCCCCTCGATCACCCCGCGCCCGCCGCAGGGCCAACCCATCGTGGCGGCCCTCGCTCACGCCTTCCCGATCTATGAGTTTGCCTCGCGCAGCGTGGATCTGGTCTTCATCACACCGCAGGGCGACGAGTCGCTGCTGGCCATCCTCGGTGAGCTCGCGGAGGCTGGTGGCGCCGATCTGAAGGTCTATGCCGACGTCTTCGTCTCGTTCGACGGCACGACCGACCCGCGCTCGGACGCGTTGGTGTTCGACGGCACCCCAACCGAACTCGTCGACCTGCTCCTGCGTTGGCAGCAGCTCGGCATCGAGGGCGTGCGGCTGCGGCCTGCCGTCAATGCCACCGACCTCCCCGTGATCGTCGACCAGGTGGTGCCGCTGCTGCAGCAGGCAGGCCGCTTCCGTAGCACCTACATCGACGGCGAAACACTGCGCGAACGGGTCGGATTGCCCATCGCCGAGAACCGCTATGCGAGGGTGGAGCCGTCATGAGCGTTCCGCTGTCGATACTCGACCTCGCGCCGATCAGCGAGGGCTGCGACGCCGCCTCCGCGCTGCGCAACACGGTCGACCTCGCCCAGCACGCCGAACAGTGGGGATACAAGCGTTATTGGATCGCCGAACACCACTTCGTCGCGGTCGCCAGCTCGTCGCCCGCGGTGCTGATCGGTCAGATCGCCTCCACCACCGACAGGATTCGCGTCGGCGCCGCCGCGGTGCAGCTCGGCCAGACCACCGCCATCGCTGTCGTCGAGAGCTTCGGCATGCTCGAGGCGTTCCATCCCGGCCGCATCGACCTCGGCGTCGGACGGTCGGGCCACCGACGCCGAGAAGCCCAAAAGCCTCGCGAGCCGAAACCGCTGAAGCCGCCCCGCGAATGGCGCGACGTCGACGGGGTAATCGTCCCGCCACCGTTCGACATCAGCGCCTTGATGCGCAACCCGCGCTTGCGCGCAAAGATGTCCGTGCTGCAGCAGCCCGAAGCCGTTACACCCGATTTCGCCGAGCAGGTAGGCGACATCTTGGCCATGCTCGACGGTAGCTACGAGATCGACGGTGTCGACGCGCACGCGACGCCCGGTGAGCAAGCCGGCCTGACGCCGTGGGTGTTCGGCAGCAGCAAGGGTCAAAGCGCACAGGTGGCCGGGGCCCGCGGCCTGCCATTCGTCGCCAGTTACCACATCACGCCTGCGACCGCGCTGGACGCGATCGACGTGTATCGCGCCGCGTTCCAACCGTCGGCCGCGCTCTCCGAACCGTACGTGGTGGTGTCGGCCGACGTGGTGGTGGCCGACGACACCGACACCGCGCGGCATCTTGCCTCCAGCTACGGCCACTGGGTGTACTCGATCCGCGCCTGCGACGGTGCCATCCCCTACCCGAACCCCGATACCGTCGAGCCGCTGTCGGATGACCAGCTTGCGGTGGTAAAGGACCGCACCGCAACGCAATTCGTGGGGAATCCCGACGAGGTTGCCGACAAACTCGAAACCCTGCGACGGGTCACCGCGGCCGACGAGCTGGTCATCACCTCCGTCACGCACCGCAATGCCGACCGGCTCCGCTCGCACGAACTGATCGCCAAGCGCTGGGGGCTGGGTGGATGAGTAAGCGCCGCAAGCCGATCCACCTCGCCGCGCACTTCCCAGGCGTCAACAACACCACGGTGTGGGCCGACCCGGAGTCGGGCAGCCAAATCGAGTTCGACTCGTTCGTGCACCTCGCGAAGACTGCGGAGCGCGGATTGTTCGACTTCTTCTTCCTCGCCGAGGGTCTTCGGTTGCGGGAGCACCGGGGCCGCATCCACGACCTGGACGTGGTCGGCCGCCCCGACACATTCACGGTCCTGGCCGCGCTCGCCGCCGTCACCGACCGACTGGGCCTGGCAGGCACCATAAACACCACGTTCAACGAACCATTCGAAGTGGCACGGCAATTCGCCACGCTCGACCACCTGTCCGACGGCCGGGCCGGCTGGAACATAGTCACCTCGTCGGACGCGTTCACCGGCGAGAACTTCCGCCGCGGCGGATACCTCGACCACTCCGACCGCTACAAGCGTGCCGAGGAATTCATCATCGTCGCGCGCAAGTTCTGGGACAGCTGGGCGCCCGACGCTGTGGTGGCCGACCGTGACAGCGGAATCTACGTCAACGCCAGCCGCATTCGGCAGGTCGAGCACAACGGCGCACAGTTCGACGTCCGCGGTGTCGCGACGCTTCCGCCGGCGCCGCAGGGACATCCGGTGCTGCTACAGGCCGGCGACTCCGCGGACGGTCGTGCGTTCGGCGCCAAGCACGCCGACGCGCTGTTCACGTTGCACTCCGCGCTGGAGGCAGGGCAGCAGTACTACGCCGACGTCAAGGGTCGTGCGGCGTCCTATGGTCGAGATCCTGAGGCGCTCAAGGTGTTTCCCGCTGCGACGTTCGTGCTGGGCGACACTGCCGAGGAAGCCGCCGACAAGGCGCGTCACATCCGCCTGCAGCAGGTCAGCGGGCCGACCGCGGTCGCGATGCTCGAGCAGGTCTGGCAGCGTGACCTGTCGGCGTACGACCCGGACGGCCCGCTGCCCGACGTCGAACCGGCCGACGACCCGACCATCACGAAGGGCCGGGTCCGCCACGGTGACCCGAAGGCCGTCGCCGCCGCATGGCGCGAACGCGCCGAGGCCGAGAAGCTGAGCATCCGCGAACTGGTCATCGCCGTGACCAGCCGTCAGCAGTTCGTCGGCACGCCGGCCCAGGTCGCCGACGAGATCGACCTGCACGTGCAGTCAGACGCCTGCGACGGCTTCATCCTGGTACCGCACCTGACACCGCACGGGCTCGACGACTTCGTCGACGGGGTGGTCCCGCTTCTGCAGGAGCGCGGCAGCTTCCGCACCGAATACGCCGGCCATACCCTGCGCGATCACCTCGGCCTATAGGCTTGCCCGCAGGTGTCGGCGGCACCGGGGAGCTACGTGTCGATTTCACAAACGATGGTGGGGTGGCTGCTACTCGGCGCCGCCGTGCTGACATTTGTCGTCGGCTTCGCGTCACGTGTGTTCATCGGCCGCCGACGCAACACCAAGGCTGTGCGCAGGCTCGTCCACACCTTCCGGAGGACCGGGGTGGCGCGGGTGTTGTTCGGACGATTCGAGGGTGACGTACTCGACGATGACGAACTCGACAGCATGATCCTGATGCCGACCATCGTCATCGGCTGCGGCTTCTGCCTGACCGCCATCTTCCTGCTGGGCTACGAAGTCCTTGCCTAAGGTGTCGCCTGCTCGACCGCATCGCGGATCGAGCCGCGCCATATCGGGCCGTGTCCGGGCAGCAACACCTCGGTGTCCAACAGCCCCAGCGCTGCCAGGCTCCGTACGCATCCGTCCTGGTCGTGGTTGAACAGGTCAGGCAGCAGCTGCGGGCCGTGACGTGTCGACAGCGGGTGGCCTGTCACCAACGCGTCACCGGCCACGAGCACACCGTCGACCACGAACGAGCAGTGCCCGCCGGTGTGGCCGGGCG
Source organism: uncultured Actinomycetota bacterium (assembly GCA_963770305.1). Lineage (GTDB taxonomy): Bacteria > Actinomycetota > Actinomycetes > Mycobacteriales > Mycobacteriaceae > Mycobacterium. Next base: position 258,884 of record CAVYPB010000038.1, on the reverse strand, counting down.
TGGGAATGGCCATCGGCTTGCCCGGCAGGCGAGCCGCGACGTCCTCGGTGAGCGCCTGTGTGCTAGGGATGCCGTCGCGCGTCATCGCACCATTGCGGCTGATCGCCACTGACCAGGCGAGCCAGCGTGGCTGCCAGATGTGCTTGGCGATGTCCGCCGGCGACGCCTGCTCCAGATACTCCCGTTTCGAGTGCCCGACCTCGGCGGCATGGGAATACACCGGTGTGCCATGGGTTTTCGCAAACCAGATGGCCGACCCGAAATGGTCGATGTGGGCGTGGGTCAACAGGATGGCGCGGAGATCGTCGACGCCGAAGCCGAGCCGCCGCAACGAGTCGAGCACGTCCTCGCGGCTGCCGGGAAAGCCGGTGTCGATCAACATGACGCCGTTGCCGTCGGTGACCAGTGTCCAGTTGACCAGGTCGGTCTGGACGAAATGCACAGTGTCGGTGACGGCCGTCGGGACTGCTGCCATCCCGCGAGTCTAAGCAGGGGAGTAGAAACGAACACGTGGCTGAACTCAAACTCGGATACAAAGCGTCGGCGGAGCAGTTTGCTCCGCGGGAACTGGTCGAGCTGGCCGTTGCGGCCGAAGAGCACGGCATGGACAGCGCGACGGTCAGCGACCACTTCCAACCGTGGCGCCACAAGGGCGGGCATGCGCCGTGGTCGCTGGCGTGGATGGCCGCGGTGGGCGAGCGCACCAAGCGTCTGATCCTCGGCACGTCGGTGCTGACGCCCACCTTCCGCTACAACCCCGCCGTCATCGCGCAGGCGTTCGCCACCATGGGCTGCCTGTACCCGGACCGGATCTTCCTCGGGGTGGGCACCGGCGAGGCACTCAACGAGATCGCGACCGGGTACATCGGCGAGTGGCCCGAGTTCAAGGAGCGATATGCCCGGCTGCGCGAATCCGTCAAGCTGATGCGTGAGCTGTGGGTCGGCGACAGGGTGGACTTCGAGGGCGAGTACTACCACACCAAGGGTGCGTCGATCTACGACGTCCCTGAGGGCGGCATCCCGATCTACATCGCCGCGGGCGGACCGCAGGTGGCCAAGTACGCCGGGCGCGCGGGCGACGGGTTCATCTGCACCTCGGGTAAGGGCGAGGAGCTCTACAAGGACAAGCTGATCCCCGCGATGAAAGAGGGCGCCGAGGCGGCAGGCCGCAACCCCGACGACATCGACCGGATGATCGAGATCAAGATCTCCTACGATCCCGATCCGAAGCTGGCGCTGGAGAACACCCGGTTCTGGGCGCCGCTGTCGCTGACCGCAGAGCAGAAGCACAGCATCGACGACCCCATCGAGATGGAGAAGGCCGCCGACGCGCTTCCCATCGAGCAGGTCGCCAAGCGCTGGATCGTCGCGTCCGATCCCGACGAGGCCGTCGAGAAGGTCGGGCAGTACGTGACGTGGGGCCTGAATCACCTCGTGTTCCACGCCCCAGGCCACGACCAGCGCCGGTTCCTCGAGCTGTTCCAGAAGGATTTGGAGCCGCGGCTGCGCCGACTGGCCTGACGCGACTTATCGAAATCGACGCGGACACCATGGTTGGGGTGCTCGTGACCATCCTCGGTGTGCTCGCGGTCGGCGTCGCCGTCGTTGGGCTGGTGGCCCGCTACGTGCCGATCCGCAACGACGGCCTGCTCGTCGTCGCCGCGGCGTCGCCCTACCTGATGGCCGCAGGTCCGGTCGGGACGATCCTGCTGGGACTTGGCAGGCAATGGATGCCGACGGTGCTTGCGGCGTGTTTGTGCGTCGTGATGGTCGGCATCCAGCTGCCCCGCTACGTCGGACCCGAGACAAGTGGGCTGCCCACCGCGGCCGTCAGGGTGATGAGCTCGAATCTCTTTTACGGACGGGCTGATCCACCGGCGGTCGTCGCGTTGGCGCGGGGCTCGGCGGACGTGCTGGTCGTTCAGGAGATGACTCCGCAAGCGGCTGACGGGCTGTCGGCGGCGGGGCTGGACGGCATGTTTCCGCACCGGGTGATCGACCCCCGCGGCCGGGCGGCCGGAATCGGAATCTGGAGCAGGTATCCGATCGGCGAGTCCGGCTCCATCAGCGGCTATGCAATGCCGATGCTGAGGGCGCGGATCCGAGTGCCGGGGGTGGTTACCGATCCGACCGTGGTCGCCGTGCATCTCGCCGCCCCTTGGGTGCAGCCGATTGAATGCTGGCGGCAGGACATAGCGCGATTGCCATCCACGTTGTACGAGCTGGCTCGCGACGCGGGCGCAGGCGCGGTGATCGCGGCGGGCGATCTGAACGCAACCTTCGACATGATGCCGTTCCGGCGACTGCTGAGCGACGGCTATCGGGATGCCGCCGAGCAGGCCGGCGCCGGCTTGACCCGCAGCTACCCGAACCGTCGGTGGCGCCGGCCGATGCTCGGCATCGACCATGTCCTGGTGCACAACTGCGTAGCGACGTCGGCGCGCACGGTCGTCGTGCGGGAGTCAGACCATCGCGGCCTGCTCGTCACCGTCGACGTCCCGTTGGACCCGACAGCCAGCTAGGTGTCGGCTGTCTTGCCGGTGTGCTAACCCGAGCAGCGGTGGCGGTGAATTCTATACGCGGCGAACACCTTCCGAACGGCACGGCAGTGCCGCGTGCGCGAGACTGGCGCCGTACCGGACGCCAGCCGGATTCACATCCCGGTCAGCCAGGCGACCTGACTGCGGGGTACACCTCGACGGTGGCCGACTGCCCGGCAGGTACACGCACGCGGCCGCTCAGGCGAAGGTGTGGAGCTGGCGCGTGAGAACGGAAATGCGTTCGACTGGATCGGGCCGCACGAACCGGACGAGCACCAAATGTGCTCCGTTGCAGACGTTTTCGGGCGTCATCCGTTGGCGATGCCCGGCGCGGTGGAGACCCATCACCGCCCGAAGCTGGAGTGCTACGACGACACACTGGTTCTGGTCCTCAAGACGGTGGACTACGTCGAACACAATCGCCTGGAGAATGTTCGGCATTTCGTGAAGACCGGAAAGGTGATGATCGCCGTCGGCCCGGATTTCGTGCTCACCGTCCGACATGGCCAGCACCGCGGTCTTGCTCACGTGCGAGAACAGATGCAGCACTCGCCGACGATCCTGAAACTGGGGCCATACGCGGTGATGTATGCCATCGCGGAGCACGTCGTCGACGGTTATGAGCAGGTGGCGGAACTGGTCGAACGCGACATCGACGGCGAGATCGCCGAGCTCGCCGTGCGGTCAGCCCGACGACGATGTCGGTGGCTCAGGTGGAGACCGACCACAGCGACCTGGTGGAAAGATCTCGGCCTGGGTGGCGCTGGCCGCGGTCCGACCCCGGTCGCAGGCCTTTACGGGATGAATTTCGACAAAATACCGCTGGAGCACTGAGAGTCGGGCTACCCGGCCGTCATGACGGCGACGTTGTGCGTGTGCCTGGCCTTGTACTACAACTTCGCCGCAACCGGTGGTTGTGACCGCTGGCCTGAACGCGGCCGATACGGCAGGCTCTAGGTCGTGCCCACCGCGATCTACGTGGCCTCGCCCGAGGGTGATACCGGCAAGTCGACGATCGCGCTCGGCATCCTGCACCGGCTCTCGGCCACGGTCGCCAGGGTCGGCGTGTTCCGACCCATCACCCGGCTGGGTGAGGAGCGTGACTACATCCTCGAGCTGTTGCTGGCACACACCACCGCGGGCCTGCCCTACGAGGAGTGCGTTGGCGTCGGCTACCAGCAGCTGCATGAGGACCCGGACACGGCGATCGCCGATATCGTCGATCGCTATCACCACGTCGCCGACCAATGCGACGCGGTCCTGATCGTCGGCAGCGACTACACCGATGTCGCCGCACCGAGTGAACTGTCGACGAACGCCCGCATCGCGGCCAACCTCGGTGCCCCCGTCGTGCTCGCGGTGAAAGCCAAGGACCGTACCCCCGTCCAGGTTGTCCAGATCGTCGACGTATGTCTGGCGGAGATCGCCGCTCAGCACGCACACACCGCAGCGGTCGTGGCCAACCGTTGCGATCCCGCGCAATTGACCGCGGTCGCCGAGGCATTGAAGCCGTTCGGGCCGAAGTGCTATGTGCTTCCCGAGGAGCCGCTACTGGTTGCGCCTTCGGTGGCCGAGTTGCAGGCTGCGGTCGAAGGCACCGTGCTGAGCGGCGACCCGGCGCTGCTGTCTCGCGAGGCGATGGACGTGCTGGTGGCCGGCATGACGGCCGAACACGTCCTCGAACGACTGAAGGAAGGCGTGGCCGTCATCACCCCGGGCGACCGCTCCGACGTCGTGCTTGCCGTCGTGAGCGCCCATGCGGCCGAAGGCTTTCCGTCGTTGTCCTGTGTGATCCTCAACGGAGGCCTTGAGCTGCATCCGTCGATCGCGTCCCTGGTGGACGGTCTGGGGCTGCGGTTACCAATCATCACCACCAGGTTCGGCACATTCGAAACAGCCGGCCGCGTCGCATCGGCGCGGGGCCGCGTTACGGCGCTCTCGCAGCGCAAGATCGACACCGCACTCGCGTTGATGGACACCTATGTCGACAGCGCGGATCTGCTGGCACAGCTTGCCATCTCGATTCCGTCGGTGGTCACGCCGCAGATGTTCGCCCACCAGCTACTGGACCGGGCGCGCTCGGACCGCAAGCGCATCGTGTTGCCGGAGGGTGAGGACGACCGCATCCTCAAAGCGGCCGGACGGCTGCTCCAGCGCGGGGTCGCCGACCTGACAATCCTCGGTGAGGAGGCTCAGGTCCGTTCACGCGCCGCCGAATTGGGGGTTGACCTCTCGGCGGCCGCGGTGCTCAACCCGCGCACCAGCGACCTGTGCGACAAGTTCGCCGAGCAGTACGCCGAGTTGCGCCAGCGCAAGGGCGTAACCGTCGAGCAGGCCCGTGAGATCATCCACGACGTGTCGTATTTCGGCACCATGCTGGTGCAAAACGACATGGTCGACGGCATGGTGTCGGGCGCCACGCACACGACCGCGCATACGGTCCGGCCCGCGTTCGAGATAATCAGGACGCTGCCCGACGTGTCGACCGTGTCCAGCATCTTCCTGATGTGCCTGGCCGACCGGGTGCTGGCATACGGCGACTGTGCGATCGTGCCTGACCCGACGTCCGAGCAACTGGCCGACATCGCGATATCGTCGGCACGCACAGCGGCCCAGTTCGGTATCGACCCGCATGTGGCCATGCTGTCGTATTCGACGGGCATCAGCGGCTCGGGTGCGGATGTCGACAAGGTAAGAGCCGCAACCGAACTGGTCCGAAAGCGCGAACCCGATCTGCTTGTCGAGGGGCCCATTCAATACGACGCCGCCGTCGAGCCGTCCGTCGCGGCCACAAAGATGCCGGACTCGAAGGTAGCCGGCCGGGCGACGGTGCTGATCTTCCCGGACCTCAACACCGGCAACAACACCTACAAGGCGGTGCAGCGAAGCGCGGGTGCGATCGCGATCGGGCCAGTTCTGCAGGGCCTCAACAAGCCCGTCAACGACCTCTCCCGCGGTGCCCTGGTCGAGGACATCGTCAACACCGTCGCGATCACGGCGATCCAGGCGCAAGGCGTTTGATGGCGCGCTCGGTTCTGGTGCTCAACGCCGGATCCTCGTCGGTGAAATACGCAGTCGTCGAACCGGCTTCGGGCAACATGGTGGCCGACGGGATCGTCGAGCGGATTGGGGAGGGTGCGGTCCCCGACCACGCCGCGGCGCTGCAGGTCGCGTTCGACGAACTGGCGCAAGCCGGCCGACACCCCGACACGCTGGGGCTAGTCGCGGTCGGGCACCGGGTGGTGCACGGCGGGCCGGATCTGTACCGGCCGACGCTCGTCGACGATGCGCTGATGGTCAAGCTCGAGCAACTGGCTCCGCTTGCGCCGCTGCATAATCCGCCTGCCTTGCTCGGCATCCGCGTGGCGCGCGAGGCGCTGCCGGATCTGCCGCAGATTGCGGTGTTCGACACCGCGTTCTTCCACGACCTGCCGCCCGCTGCCGCGACGTATGCCATCGACCGAGACATCGCGGCGCAGTGGCACATTCGGCGCTACGGATTTCACGGCACGTCACACCAATACGTAAGCGAGCAGGTGGCCGCGTTTCTGGACACCCCGCCGGACAAGCTGAGCCAGATCGTGCTGCACCTGGGCAACGGCGCGTCGGCGTCGGCCATCGTCGGCGGGCGGCCGGTGGACACATCGATGGGGCTGACGCCGATGGAGGGCCTCGTGATGGGCACTCGCTCCGGCGACATCGACCCCGGCGTGATCACTTATCTGTGGCGGACCGCCAAGATGAGCGTCGAAGACATCGAAACGATGCTCAACCGCCATGCCGGAATGCTGGGCCTCGCCGGTCTTATCGACTTCCGGGTAGTACACCAACGCATCGAATCCGGCGACGGTGCAGTGCAATTGGCCTATGATGTGTACATCCACCGGTTGCGGAAGTACATTGGCGCGTACCTGGCGTTGCTGGGCGGCGCCGATGTCATCACGTTCACCGCGGGCGTAGGGGAGAACGACGCTGTGGTGCGGCATGACGCGCTGTCCGGAATGGCGGCTCTGGGCATCGAGATCGACGAACACCTCAACGCCAGCCCCGCCAGGGCAGCGCGTCGCATCTCGGCGGACAAGTCCCCGACGACCGTGCTGGTGATTCCCACCGACGAAGAGCTGGCGATTGCCCGCGCGTGTGTCGAGGTGATCGACGCCTAGCGTCTGGTCGCGAAGGTCTAACGCGTCAGAACGTGCTCGTCGGCCGCACGCTGTTGGCCAGGTCGACCAACGCGTAACGGTGCGCCTGAGTCGGGGCGACGCGGGCCAGGCTGCGCAGCGACGCTTCCACGCCGAGTTGCAGTCCGTGTTCGGTGAACGGGAAGCCGAGGATATGGTTGGTGCTGGCGGTGTTGTCGGCCAGCCAGTCCATCGCGGTGCCCAGCACCAGCGCGCGGATCTGCAGCACCCGCGGCTCGGTGTCGGGCAGTGCCTCCACGCGGCGGGCGGCGTTACGGATGTGCTGCTCGGAGACCTCGTTTATCGACCGGCCGGACAGCAGCGTCACCGCACTAGTCAGTCGCGCGGTTGTGAAATGCCGTGATGTAGCGGGCACTTCATCGAGAGTGCGCACAGCGGCGTCGCGGTCGCCGGCCGCCGACTGCGCGCGTGCCAGCCCGAATCCGGCAGAGATAACACCGTTGTCGGTGCACCACACCGTGTTGTAGAACTTGCGCTCGTCGGCGTTACCCGCCAGCTCGGCCGTTGCGGCCAGCGCCAGCTTGGGCGCCAGCTCGCCGGGAAGCGTGTCGAGCACCTCGATGAAATGCTTTGTGGCCGACTCGTAGTCGGCCGACAGCATCTCGGCGACGGCCCGGAACCACACCAGTCGCCAGCGCCATCCGACCCGGCCCGCCAGGTCGTCGAGCTTGCGGGTGGCCTTGGCGACGTCGCCGAGATCCAGCAGCGCGCGGACCTCCATCAGCGGCAGTTCCACCGACTCGGACAGATCGATGCCCTCTGAGTCCAGCGTTCCGTGCCGGGCCGCCCGCAACGAATCCAGCGTCTGCACAGGCTGACTCAACAGCGTCGCCGACAACACCGTCGCACCGACATCCGTGGGGTCAACCAAAGGCACCTGCAACGCCTTGACGATCTCCTGTGCGGTCAGCTTCTCCGAGTGCACCTGGCCGTCGAGGTATACGTCGGTGTGCGCGACCAGCAGATCGACCCCGAATGTCGAACGCGACGGGCTGAACACCGTCGACAACCCCGGCCGAGGCATCCCCGTGTCCTGGGCGACGACCTCGCGCAGCACGCCGAGCAGCTGTCCTGACATCTCCTCTGCACTGGCGAACCGCCGCCGCGGATCCGGGTCGATGGCGCGGCACAGCAGCCGGCCGAACGAGTCGTATTCAGTCAGCACCGGATCGTCTTCGGGCAGCCCGTCGACGTAGCGGCCCTTGCGGGTACGCAGGTTCAGCGTCATTGCCGCCAGCGTGCGGCCGACCGTGTAGATGTCGGTTTGTACGGTCGGGCCCGTGCGGACGATCTCCGGGGCTTGGAAACCCGGTGTGCCGTAAAGGTATCCGAATGAGTTGACCCGCGACACCGCACCGAGGTCGATCAGCTTGAGCTGCTCCTCGGTCACCATGATGTTCTCCGGCTTGAGGTCGTTGTAGACAAGGCCGATGGAATGCAGATACCCCAGCGCGGGCAGGATTTCCATGATGAAGCCGATGGCCCGGGCCACCGGTAGCTGGTCGCCCTTGGTCTGTTTGAGCGACGTCCCGCCGACGTACTCCATGACGATGTAGCCGACCGGGTTGCCGTGCTTGTCGTCGTGCTCGACGAAGTTGTAGATCTTCACGATTCCGGGATGGGTTACCTCGGAGAGGAACTGGCGCTCGGCCATCGCGATGGCCTGCGCCTCGGCATCGCCGGAATGCACCAGACCCTTGAGCACGACGGGGCGGTCGTTGACGTTCTTGTCGTAGGCCAGGTACACCCAGCCCAGGCCGCCATGCGCGATGCATCCCTTGATCACATACTGATCGCCGACCTCGTCGTCAGGGGAGAGCTGCGGCAGGAACGAATACGCGCTGCCGCAGTGCGGGCACCAGCCCTCCGACAACGCCCGGCCGTCGGCCGACGATCGGCCGACCGGACGTCCGCAGTTCCAGCAGAACCGCTTCGACTCGGCCACCACGGGATCGGTCATCAGTGCTTCGAGCGGATCCGTTGCGGGCACCCGCGGGATCTCGACCAAACCACCGCCGAGGCGACGGGTCGGCGAGAGCGCCCGCGTCACCGTGGTCGAGTGATCGTGCGGCTCTGTGTCATCCGTGCCGGCCGACGTGGTGTCGACGTCGTCATCGAAGTGCGGACGGAAGATCGCCTGGGTGGCCATCGGGCGGATCGTCGACATAGACTCCATGTCGAGATCGTCGAAGGCCGCCGGTTGCGTTCCGGGTCCGGCGTCGTCGAATGAATCCTGGTGCGCCTCGGCCATCAGTCGACGTACCTCGCGACTGGGGGCGCCGGAGAGGGGCCGAGCACCGTTAACCACTTGCGGTACAACGTGTTCCAGGTGCCATCGCGGCGTATCCGCTCCAGCGTGCCGTTCACGAAACGCACCAGCCCGGTGTTCTGCAGGTTCACTCCGATCCCGTAGGGCTCTTCGTTGAGGCTGGGACCCACGATGTGCAGGTACGGATCCTGCGACACCAGGCCGGCCAGGATCGAGTCGTCGGTGCTGACCGCGTCGACCTGCCGCTGCTGCAACGCCACCAAACAGTCGGCCCACGTCACCACCCCGGCGATGATCGGCGGCGGAGTGATCTGCTGAATCCGCTCCAGAGACGTGGTGCCCTTCGCGACGCACACCCGCTTGCCGGACAAGTCGGACGGCTGCGAGATCGTCGAATCCCGCGCGGCCAGGATCCTTTGGTTGGCGTTCAGGTACACCGTCGAGAAGCCAACCTGCTTCTTGCGATCACAGGTGATGGTCATGGTCTTGACCACGACGTCGACCTGATTGTTCTGCAGCGCGGCGATGCGGTCGGCCGACGACAGGATGCGGTACTCGACTTGTGACGGGGTGCCGAAGATATCGCGCGCGATCTCGCCGGCGATGTCGACGTCGAAACCGGTGATCTCGCCGGTGATCGGGTCGCGGAAGGAAAACAGGTTGCTGCCGATGTCGAGACCGACGATCAGCCGGCCGCGATTGCGGATGGGGGCGATGGCGGCGTCGGCCTCGGCCCGGTTGTTGAACGGGCGCAGGCTGGCCGTGCGGTTACAGTCCGCCTCGTCCGCGGGCGCCCGCGCCGGCTCCGGTGGCAGCTCATCCATGCCTGCGGGTGTGGGCGGCGCGAGTGTGACGCCGGGTGTCGGCATCACCGCCGACCCTTGGGCGCAGCCGCTGAGCACCGCCGCCGCAGCAAGCAAGATGAGGAGCTTCATCCCCGGCTGTCTGTTCTTCGCGCGAGCGCTCATCCCCGGCTGTCTGTTCTTCGCGCGAGCGCTCATCACCGGCTGTCTGTTCTTCGCGCGAGCGCTCATCACCGGCTGTCTGTTCTTCGCGCGAGCGCTCATCACCGGTACTCGCTAAGCCTCGGCCACAATCCCAGCGCCACCGCCACCGCGGCCGTCACGGAAAGCACCGCGGCGCCGACGGTCGCGCCCGACAGAACTCGGCGGGCGTTGAGGATGTTGTTGCGCAACTGGCTGCGGCTCTCCTCGATGCCCTTGCTCAGCGCCGAATCCAGCTTGTCGAACGCCGGTGTGGAGTCGTCCTCGCCGGTGCCCAGCGCCACCTGCGTGGCGGCCTGGTAGTTGCCGACCCCGATATAGGAGTTGATCCGGTCATCAGCCGCCCGCCACCGCTTCAGCAGTTGTTCGGCATCGGCCAGATCGTTCTTGTCGATCGCGTCGTTCCGGGACAGGTAATCGGACAATTGCTGCTGCATCGTGTCGATTCGTTGGTAGTAGGACTGCTTGCGTACATCCTCGTCACCGCGCCGGATCAATGACAGCGTCTCGTCGGCGCGCGCCTGCTGCGCGGTGATCGCGAGGTTCGTGACGGTCTTGAGGGACTCAGCCGCAGTGTCTTTCGCACTGCGGCTGTCCGATGTCGAGATGACGAGGGCGGTGCCCACCCATATCAACATAATCAAAACGGCAAGGCCGCCTGCGACGAAGCCGATATTCACGCGGCGGCGAGTGCGCCGCGCAAGCCAGCGGTTTGCGAACGCACCGAACAACAGGGTCGCGAGCACGACGAGAATGACCGGCCCGGGAATTCTTGTCGACGCGCTGGTTTCGGTGTCAACCTGCGCCGACGTCTGCTCGTACAGCCGCTGCGCGTCGGGCAGGATCTGGGTCTGCATCAACGCCGACGCCTCGGATAGGTACGACGAGCCAACCGGGTTGCCGGCGCGATTGTTGGTGCGGGCGGTTTCGACCAGCCCGGTGTACACCGACAGTTGGGCGTTGACCCGGCCGAGAAGTTGCACCATCGGCTCGTCGGTCAGCCCGCTTGACGCACGGGTGACCGCAACGGACGCGTCGGTGATGGCCTGTTCGTAGCGCTGCCGGACATCGCGCGGTTCGGTGCCGGCGATGAACGCGGTGGCAGCCGCGGCGTCGGCCACCGACAGCGTCGTATAAAGCTGGCCGGCCGCGAACGACAGCGGCTCGGTGTGGTTCAAAACGGTGGTCAGCGCCTGCTGGCGGTCGTTGATCGTCGTGGATGTGGCAAACGCGCTGGCGATGACGAGCGCCGACAGCACGACACCGATGGTGAGGATGCGGCCCGGGGTGGTCCAGAGGAACCACCAGCGTGGGTGCGCTGGTGTTGTCGGCGACCGCGACGCAAGTGGCTCGGTCGACGGGTGCGCCAACTCCACAGTCACGTGCGCGCGGACCTCATCTTTTTCGCTGCTCTCCGGCTATCGTCCCCCGACTGCTCACAACAGTATAAAAGAATTCTAAGAGTTCCAGAGGTGACGTGCGGGCATTCAAGCGGCACTTCTTGCGTCCGTGTCCCTATCCTGAACCCGTGCGAGGCGACGGGGACGGCTGGGTGTTGTCGGACAACGGCGCCGCTTATTGGGGCAAGCACGGCGCGGCCGGACTGCTATTGCGGGCACCGGGCCCGGACGGCTCACCCGCGGTCCTGTTGCAGCATCGGGCGCCGTGGAGTCACCAGGGCGGCACCTGGGGTCTGCCGGGCGGTGCCCGCGACAGCCACGAGACACCGGAGCAGGCCGCCGTTCGTGAGGTTCACGAAGAGGCCGGGCTGCCCGCTGATTCGCTGACCGTACGCACCACCGTCATCACCGCTGAGATTTCGGGGACGACCGGCAGTCACTGGACGTACACCACCGTCATCGCCGATGCCACCGAATTGCTCGAAACGTTTCCCAACCGGGAGAGCTCGGAGCTGCGCTGGGTGGCCGAGGATGAGGTGGCCGATCTGCCTCTGCATCCCGGTTTCGCCGCCAGCTGGGAGCGGCTACGGAAGGTGGCGGCGACTATCCCGCTACAAGCCGAGCTTTAAGCCGTTGCGCCGCCGCCCTCGGGTCCTCGGCGGCGGTGATCGCGCGCACGACGACGATTCGGCGAGCGCCCGCCGCCAGCACCTCAGGTAGCCGCTGTTCGTCGATACCGCCGATCGCGAACCACGGTTTGTCTGAACCGGACGTCGCCGGCCCGGCGGCTCCGGCAGCCAATTCGGCTGCGGCACGGACCAGGTCCAGGCCGGGCGAGGGACGGCCTGGCTTGGTCGGGGTCGGCCAGCATGGGCCCACACAGAAATAGTCGACGGCTTCGGCCGCCGCGGCTTCCACCTGGTCGAGGTCATGAGTGGATCGGCCGATCAACGGGCCTGGGCCGATGATGTCACGCGCGATCGGCAGCGGCAGGTCGTCCTGGCCCAGATGCAGCACGTCGGCGCCCGCCGCCGCCGCGATATCGGCCCGGTCGTTGACCGCCACCAGCACGTCGTGGCGTCGCGCCGCGTCGGCGAGCACCTCCAGCGCTTCCAGCTCCTTCCGCGCCTCGAGTGGCCCGAACCGCTGCTCGCCCGGTGAGCCCTTGTCGCGCAACTGGATGATGTCGACCCCGCCGGCCAGCGCGGCATCGGCGAATTCCGCCAGATCACCGCGCTCACGGCGGGCGTCCGTGCAGAGATACAGCGACGCCGTGGCCAGCCTTTCACCGGGTTTGTGCACATGGCGACGGTAGCGACTAACGTTGATGCCCAACACGGGAGTCCCGGGACCGCGGACTGAGAGTGGGCACGCCTGCCCTTACCGTCACACCTGATCCGGGTCATGCCGGCGAAGGGAGGGATTTTGACCCCCAAAGGATCGCTGGCCGTCATCGGCGGCGGCGTCATCGGACTCTCCGTCGCGCGCCGCGCCGCGCTGGACGGCTGGACCGTGCGCGTGCACAGAAGCGCCGACAAAGGCACGTCGTGGGTGGCAGGCGGCATGCTCGCCCCGCACAGCGAGGGCTGGCCCGGCGAGGAGCGCCTGCTGCAGTTGGGTCTGGCATCCCTGGCCCTCTGGCACGACGGGTTTCTGGACGGCCTGCCCGCCGACGTCGTCACCGCGCGCGAATCCTTGGTGGTCGGCGTGGACCGCGCCGACGCCGCCGACTTGACGATGGTCGGGGAGTGGTTGGCCGCCCAGGGCCAACCCGTAACGCTGACGTCGGCCGCCCGCGACATCGAACCGCTTCTGGCGCAAGGCATTCGCCACGGGTTCGTCGCTGAAACCGAGCTCGCAGTTGACAATCGGGCCGTCGTCGAGGCGCTGGAGGCGCACTGCGAACGACTCGGCGTTCAGTGGGCACCGCCGGTAACAGACCTGTCTGAGCTGGAGGAAGCCGACGGCCCCGATTTCACTGTCATCGCCAACGGCATCGACGCGCCCGCGTTGTGGCCGGGGCTGCCGATCCGGCCGGTGAAGGGCGAGGTGCTGCGGCTGCGCTGGCGGCGCGGTTGTATGCCGGTACCGCAGCGCGTGATCCGCGCCCGCGTGCACGGCCGCCAGGTGTATCTGGTGCCGCGCACCGACGGGGTGGTGGTCGGCGCCACCCAGTACGAGCACGGCCGCGACACCGCACCCGCCGTGACGGGGGTGCGTGAGCTGCTGGACGATGCGTGCGCGGTGATCCCGGCGCTGGGGGAGTACGAACTCGCCGAATGCGCCGCCGGATTGCGCCCGATGACGCCCGACGGGCTGCCGATCGTCGGGCGGCTCGATGGGCGCACACTGGTCGCTGCGGGGCACGGGCGCAACGGATTCCTGCTCGCGCCGTGGACCGCCGAGCGGATCGCGGCCGAACTGAACGTCACGGTGGGAGCAAGTCGATGAAAGTGACCGTCAACGACGAAGCCGTCGAGGTCGACGAGCAGACGACCGTCGCGGCCCTGCTGGAAAGCCTTGGCATTCCGGAGAAGGGCATCGCGGTCGCGGTCGACTGGTCGGTGCTGCCCCGATCGGAATGGGAGACCGCGCTCACCGACGGCGCGCGGGTGGAAGTGGTGACGGCGGTGCAGGGTGGCTGATTCGATCTCGGAGGGCTGGGGGCACTTCCCACGCAAACGGGGGGCCCACCCGCCCGAAGGGCAGGGGGAGAGCGTAGCGACCGGGGATTCGAAGTTGACGATCGCCGGTCGTGAGTTCGGCTCGCGGCTGATCATGGGTACCGGCGGCGCCGCGAATCTCGCCGTGCTCGAGGAGGCACTTGTCGCGTCGGGCACCGAGCTGACCACGGTCGCGATGCGCCGTGTCGACGCCGAGGGCGGCACCGGCGTGCTTGACCTGCTGAACCGGCTCGGCATCACCCCGCTGCCCAACACCGCAGGCTGCCGCGGCGCTGCCGAGGCGGTGCTGACCGCACAGCTGGCGCGTGAGGCGCTTGGCACCGATTGGGTCAAGCTCGAGGTGATCGCCGACGAGCGGACCCTGCTGCCTGACGCCGTCGAATTGGTCAGGGCCGCCGAGCAATTGGTCGACGACGGCTTCATCGTGCTGCCGTACACCAACGACGATCCGGTGCTGGCGCGCCGGCTGGAGGACATCGGCTGCGCGGCGGTGATGCCGCTGGGGTCGCCGATCGGAACCGGGCTGGGCATCGCCAACCCGCACAACATCGCGATGATCGTCGAGCGGGCCGGCGTGCCGGTGGTGCTCGACGCAGGCATCGGCACCGCCAGCGACGCGGCGATCGCGATGGAACTCGGGTGCGACGCGGTTCTGCTCGCCACCGCGGTCACGCGCGCCGCCGATCCGCCGACCATGGCTGCGGCGATGGCGGCCGCCGTCACCGCCGGATACCTGGCCCGCCAGGCCGGCCGGATTCCCAAACGATTCTGGGCGCAGGCCTCCAGCCCCGCCATATGAGCCGGTATGTCGCGCTTGGCAGCTCGATGGCGTCAGGCCCTGGCATCCGGCCGTCCGCCGACGGCGCGCCGTTCCGGGCAGGCCGCTCGGCGCGCAACTACCCGCACCTGGTCGCCGAGAGGCTGGGCCTCGACCTGGTCGATGTGACCTATTCCGGCGCGACCACCGCCAATGTCCTCACCGATCCGCGTAACGGTGCGCCGCCGCAGGCCGACGCGCTCGACGGGTCAGAGGATCTGGTGACCGTCACGATCGGAGGAAACGACGCCGGCTATGTGCCGCTGCTGATGGCGGCGGGGCTGCCGCGCGTGGTTCGCGCCGTGCCGCTATTGGGCGGCGCCGTGTGCAAGATGCTCGACCCGACGGCCCGCGATCGCGCGCTGGTCGACGTGGCCGAATCGCTGAAGGAAGTCGGCCGTACGCTGCGGCAGCGGTCACCGCGGGCGAAGGTGCTGTTTGTCGACTACCTGACGCTGCTGCCGCCGGCGGGTACTGCCGCGCCTCCGCTGTCCGACGTCGATGTCGCGCTTGGCCGCCGGGTCGCCGACACGCTGGAGCGGCTCACCGGCGAGGCTGCGGCCGACACCGGATGCGAATGGGTGCGGGTTGCCGAAGCCAGCCGCAAGCACCACGCCTGGTCGGAGCGTCCTTGGACGATGAAGCCGACGAAGTTCGGGTTGCCGTTGCCGGGCAGGCCCGCGCCACTGCACCCCAACGCGGAAGGCATGCGCGCGGTCGCCGATCTGGTTGTCGCGCAGGCCTCAACCCCGGCCCTTTAGGCCGCGCCGACGGTACGGTTTCTGATGGATTTTGCCCGTTTTTCATCACAATCCGTAGTCTCGCGAGCGTGATCGAGTTGGCGGGCCTGACCAAGCTGTTCGGCCGAACCCGTGCAGTCGACGACCTGACCTGCTCGGTCGAGCCCGGCATGGTCACCGGATTCCTCGGCCCGAACGGCGCGGGCAAGACCACCACGATGCGGCTGATCCTCGGGCTCGACCACCCGACGGCGGGTACCGCAACCATCGACGGCCGGGCCTATCGCGAGCTGAGCGACCCACTGCGCACAGTTGGCGCGCTGTTGGACGCCAGGCAGGCCCACCCCAACCGATCGGCGCGCAATCACCTGCGCTGGATCGCGGCCACCAACCGGATCCCGGCCAATCGGGTCGACGAGGTGCTCAACATGGTCGGGCTGACCTCGGTGGCGGGCAGGAACGCGGGCACGCTGTCGCTGGGCATGAGCCAGCGGCTCGGCATCGCCGGGGCCCTGCTGGGCGACCCGCCGGTGCTGCTGTTCGACGAGCCGGTCAACGGCCTCGACCCAGAGGGCATCCGCTGGGTCCGAACGTTGATGCGTGCGCTGGCCGACGAGGGCCGCACGGTTTTTGTCTCCAGCCACCTGCTCGCCGAAATGGCCAACACCGCCGACCGGCTCGTCGTCATCGGCAAGGGCAAGTTGATCGCGTCGACGACGGTGGCCGAATTCGTCGGCCGCTCCGGTGCCGACACGGTCCGGGTGCGCAGTCCCCAGTTGGACACGCTGCGCAGAGTGCTCACCGAGGCCGGCCTGATGGCGGACACCGACCACGGCGCCGCGCTGCTGGTGCGCGGCGCGGCCATCGAGGTCATCGGGGACCTTGCCGCCCGAAACGCGATCACACTGCACGAGCTGAGCGCACAGCAGGCCTCGCTCGAGGAGGCCTACATGAAGCTCACCGACGAGGCCACCGAGTACCGCGCGGTGAGCCGGTGAGCGGGGTCGCAGTACTCAGCGAATTCCGAGCCGAGCGGATCAAGCTGTCGACGACTCGGTCGGTGCTGTGGACGGCCGCCGCGGCGGCGGTGCTCAGCATCGGTCTGGCCGCACTGCAGGGTTCGACCGCCTACGGTGCGGCGCCGCTGCCGCCGGAAAAGGCGGCGACGGGGGCAGCGGTGTTCGGCGTGCCGGTGCTGATGGTCCTCGCGGCGATGACGGTGACCGGTGAGTACCGCAGCGGAATGATCCGGACGACGTTCATGGCGACGCCCAATCGCAGCCTGGTGTTGGCCGCGAAAGCCATTGTAGCGGCGGCATTTTCGGGAGTGAACACGGCTCTGATGGTGATCGGCGCGGTCTTGGTTGCTCGCATGGCGGGGCCGCCGCTGGTGGGAGTCGAATCGCACTTGTCGCTCGCCGCCGCCGAGACATGGCGCGCCGTCGGGGCGATCGCCCTCTACGGGGTGCTCGCCGCGGTGTTAGGGGTGGCGGTCGCGGCGCTTCTGCGGCATTCGGCCGGTGCGGTCGGCGTGCTGCTGATGTGGCCGCTGGTGGCCGAGCCGATTCTCGGGAATCTGCCAAACATCGGTTCCGAGGTCGGACCGTATCTGCCGTTCGGCAATGCGTTCCTGTTCACCCGCGTCCAGTGGCTGTATCCGGTCTATGACATGCCGTGGGGTGAACTCGGCTGCCTTGTGTACTTCACGACCGTCGTCGCGGTGGTGTACGCCGTGGCGATCGTCGTGGTGAACCGCCGCGATGCCTGAGGAGGCTAACGTGGTGGCGATGGTGCGCAGATCCCTGGCGGTGCTGACGGTGGTTGTCGCCGTCGCGGCGCTTGGTGGCTGCAGCCGCGAGATGCGCTCCCACCAGGCGCAGCCGACCACCACCCAGGCCACCCCCGCCACCGACTTCGCCGCGGCGCTGCAGAAACGGGTGACGGCCGACGCGATGATGACGCATCTGAAGAAGTTGCAGGAGATCGCGGACGCCCACGACGGCAATCGCGCCCTCGGCACGTCGGGATACGACGCCAGCGTCGACTATGTGGCCAACACGCTGCGAGACAAGGGTTTCGACGTGCAGACCCCCGAGTTCGAGGTGCATCTGCCGTTTGCCGACGAGCCGACACTGACTGTCGGCGGCAACAAGATCGCTGCGAAGCCGCTCGAATTCACCAAGGGCACCCCGCCCGAAGGGGTGTCGGGCCCACTGGTGCCTGCCCGCGTCGAGGACACGCCCGGCTGCACGGCATCCGACTACGACGGCTTGCCGGTCGCAGGCGCCGTCGTACTGGTTGACCGCGGCAAGTGTCAGTTCGGCGTCAAGCAGGCCGTCGCCGCCGAACGCGGAGCGGTGGCGCTGATCGTCGCCAACAACGAGGACGGCGACGAAATGGGTGGCACCCTCGGCGAGAAGACCGACGTGAAGATCCCGGTCATCAGCGTCACCAAGGCCATCGGCGAGCGGCTGCGGGCCGAGCCGGGCCCCACCACCATCAAGCTCAACGCCGGTGTGCGCAACGAGCGGACGCGCAACGTCATCGCCCAGACCAAGACGGGATCCACCGCGAATGTGGTGATGGTCGGGGCGCACCTCGACAGCGTGCCCGCAGGGCCGGGCATAGACGACAACGGCTCCGGGGTGGCGGCGGTGCTGGAAACCGCGCTGCAGCTGGGCAATTCGCCGCAAGTGACCAACGCCGTGCGGTTCGGCTTCTGGGGCGCCGAGGAGCTCGGCCTGCTCGGGTCCAAGAACTACGTGCAGTCGCTGAACATCGACGCGCTGAAAGACATTGCGCTCTACCTCAACTTCGACATGCTCGGCTCGCCGAATCCCGGCTACTTCACCTACGACGGCGACCAGTCCACGAAGCCGAATGACAACGATGGGGTACCGCGGGTGCCGGAAGGTTCGGCGGGCATCGAACGGACGCTAACGGCCTACCTGAATGGCGCCGGAAAGCCCCCCGAGGACACCTCGTTCGACGGCCGGTCGGACTACGACGGCTTCACCCAGTCGGGGGTGCCTGCCGGCGGCATCTTCTCGGGCGCCGAGGAGAAGAAATCCGTCGAGCAGGCCGAGCGCTGGGGCGGGCAGGCGAACGAACCGTTCGATCCCAACTACCACAAGGCAACCGACACGCTGGACAAAATCGATCGGACGGAGCTGGAGATCAACGGAGGCGGAGTGGCATACGCCGTGGGCTTTTACGCGCAGGATCAGGGCGGCCGCAACGGGGTGCCGGTCCGCGACGACCGCACCAGGCACGTCCTCGAATCATGAGGGCCATCGCCGCGGTCATGGCCGTCGCCCTGACGGCGCTTGTGGCGTGTTCGTCCACCGATTCCGCACCCGCGGCCGACCCTGCGCGCGACGTGGCGGGCAAGGTCACCGCGGACGGCATGTACACGCATCTGCGTAAGCTGCAGGAGATCGCGGACGCCAACCGGGGCAGCCGCGCCGAGGGCACGCCCGGCTACGACGCCAGCGTCGACTATGTCGTACAGGTGTTGAAGGACAAGGGGTTTGACGTCCAGACCCCGGAGTTCGAGCGGCTCGATCGCACCGAAGGCGGCAACCCGACGCTGACCGTTGCCGGCCGTGGCTATCACGTCGACCAGGCTTCCCTGCTTGTCACCACGCCGCCCGGCGGACTCAACGCGATCACGCTGCGGCCGCAGAAGGCGCCCGGCTGCACCGCGGCCGAGTACGGCACCGTGTCGGTGAGAGGGGCGATCGCCGTCGTCGACGACACCGGCTGTTCGGTCGGCGACAAGCAGAGCGCCGCGGTCGCCAAGGGTGCTGTCGGGTTGCTCGTCGTCAGCGCACCCGGAACCGGCGGCAGCCCGGCCGGTCTGTTCACGCCGGGCTACTACCAGCGGCTCACCGTTCCGGTCGGCGTGATCGACAATGACGCCGACGCTGCGCTGCGACGCACCAACGCTCCGGTGCGGCTGGTGCTGGACAGCAAGCCAGTCATGGTGAAGTCACGAAACGTTGTGGCGCAGACCAAGACCGGCGACACGAAGAGCATCGTGCTGGCGGGGGCACATCTTGACAGCTCCGCACGCAGCCCCGGCATCAACGACAACGGGTCGGGGGTCGCGGCATTGCTGGAAGCAGCATCGGCCCTGGGATCACAACCCCGGATCACCAACGCCGTTCGGTTCGCCTTCTGGGGATCCGAGGCAGAGGGGCCGACGAAATACGTTCGTGGACTTGCCCGCGACGGACTCGACGACGTCGCGATGTATATCAGCGTCGAGATGCTCGGCTCGCCGAACGCCGGATACTTCACATATGACGGTGACCAGTCCGGCCAGCCCAACCCCGACGTGCCGTCACAGACCGTGCCCGCGGGATCGGCGGGCGTCGAGCGCACGCTTGCGGGTTACCTCAACCTGGCCGGCGTGCGGCCCGCCGACATGCCACTGAGCCGGACCACCGACTACGGACCTTTCCTGGCCGCAGGCATCCCGGTCGGCGGCCTTACCGCGGGCTCGTCGCAGCGGAAAACCGAAGTGCAGGCGCGGCTTTGGGGTGGGCGCGCCGGCGTCGCGTTCGACCCGAACTACCACACCGGTCGCGACACAGTCGACAACATCGACCGGCAGGCGCTGTCCGTCATGGGCCAGGCCGCCGCGTTTGCGGTCGTCACGTACGCGCAGTCCATCGAAGGCGTCAACGGCGTTCCGGCGCGGGACCAGCGGCACCGGAGTACCCCCTAGCCACCCGGGTGACGAACTGGTAGACGCCGTCCTCGTCGGGTGCGAGCGGCCCCGGCCTGGCGTGCGGTGAGGTGAGCCCACGTTGCACCGACTCACACGCTGCCCAGTCCTGCCGATTGGTCAGGTCCCAGAAGTCGACCGCGTACGACGGGTCGAAATCGTCCTTGGCGGCAACATCTTTCGGGAATGCCCACGCGCACTCGACGTGGGTGCGGTCGACGGCGAGGGGTGTCATCAGGTGGGTCATCACGTAGTCCGGGTGCAGGCTCACGAGCAGGTTGGGATAGCCGACCAGATACATGACGCTGCGCAGTTCGTGCTCGGACAGACCCTGGATCGCGACGCCGCCGCTCTTGCCCGTCAGCGACATGGTTTCGGCGCCCTCGACGATCGACATCCAGCCGCCCATCCACGAACCCGGCAGGTCGAGGTTCTCACCGCTGGTCGGCGGGCTGATGCGGGACAGCTCCGGATGGATGGTGGAGCAGTGGTAGCACTCCTGGTAGTTCTCGGCGATGACCTTCCAATTGGTGGCGAGCTCGTAGGAGTGGCGGGCCACGATCGTCAGGTCCCCCGGTCGGTAAGGGCCCACGACCTCGTCCAAACCCGCGACGTGTGTGGTGAATTCGGCGTCTTCACCGCTGGAATCGACGAACAACCAGCCATGCCAGTTGACCAGCCGCAGTTCGGCGAGCCCGAACTTGTCGGGTTCGAAGCCGTCCACGTCGCGGAACCCCGGCGCGTTGCGCAGCCGGCCGTCCAGCCGATACGACCACGAGTGATAGGGACAGACGATGCTGCGGCCCTTGGTGGTCGCGTTGCACGCCAGCAGCTCGTGGCCACGGTGCCTGCAGGTGTTGGCGAACGCACGGACTCCGCCGTTCTCGGAGGAGGAATCCTCGCCCTGCACCAACAGGAGTGCGTTCGGGCCGGTCCCCACCGCCTTCTGGGTGCCCACCGCGTCGAGGTCTGACGCGTGGCCGACGCACGTCCATCCGGAAAAGATGTTGTGCTGTTCCCACTCGAACACCGCGGGGTCGACGTACGCCTCGCGGGGCAGCATGCGCGACTGGCCGAACGGCGCCAGCGCAGCGGCCAGGCCGTCGGCGGGCACCGGAGCAGGACCACCCTGTTTGAACATACAGTCAGCCTAGTCCGACTGCGGGCCGCCGGTCCAGACTCAGAGCAGTTTCTCCAGCGTGATCGGCAGATCCGTGACGCGTCTTCCCGTCGCGTTGAACACCGCATTGGCGATGGCGGCGGGCACTCCCACAATGACCAACTCGCCAAGGCCCTTCACGCCGAGAGGGTCGGCGATGGTGTCCTCGGCGGGCAGGTAGGCGGCGTCGAGCGCGGGTACATCCGCGTTGACGGGAACCAGGTAGTCCGACATGTTGGCGTTGACGATGCGTCCGTCGCGGTAGTCCAGCTGGGTGCCCTCCAGCAGTGCCATCCCGATACCGCCCACCATTCCGCCGATCGCCTGGCTGTGCGCCAGCTTCGGGTTGATGATCCGGCCCGCGTCGTAGCACCCGTAGATGCGTCGAATCCGCACAGTGCCGAGCGCTTCGTCGACGGCGACTTCGGCGAACACCGCGCCGTACGCGGACATCGAGAAATGCTGGTCCGCGTCGTCGGGCGACCAGGTTTGTTGCGCGTCAAGGTTATTCCAGCCGCGACGACGCAGCAGATCCTGATAGCTTTCGGCGCGGCCCGGCTCGCCGGTGTGGAACATCCGTCCGTCGGCGACAGCGACGTCCTCGGGCCGCAGCCCGCTCAGCGGCGAGCCGGGATCCACCACCGCAGTGCGCACGAACCGGTCGCGCAGCATGTTGGCCGTCGTGAAAACCGCCGACCCCACGCTCGCCATCGTTCTCGATCCGGAATGCGACGGCGCATTCGGAAACCTGCTGTCGCCGAGCGCGAATCGTACCCGGTTCAACGGCAGTCCGAGCGCGTCCGCGGCCACCTGCGTCATGGACGTGTACGTGCCCGGGCCCATGTCGCTCGTGCCGCACTCGACATCGGCGGTGCCGTCGGCGTTGATCCTGGCCAGCGCCGCACACTCGCTGCGCGTGGTGTGGTACACCGCCGTGGCCATGCCGATGCCGATCAGCTGATTGCCGTCCCGTGTCGAGCGCGGCGTGGGGTTTCGGCGTGACCACCCGAACGCGTCGCCGCCCTGGCGCAAGCAGTCGGTGAGCCGGCGGGTGGAGAAAGGCAGGTCCTCGGACAGATCACGGTCGGGTTCGTTGCGTAGTCGAAACTCGATCGGGTCCATTCCCAGCCGGTGAGCCAGGTCGTCCATCGCCGACTCCAGCGCGAAGGCACCGGTCGTGGCGCCGGGCCCGCGCATGAACGTCGGCGGATTGACATCAAGCGGCACAATGCGATACGTCGACCGCATATTCGGCGAGCCGTACTGGAACCTGGCACCGGTCATGAGGTTGTCCTCGTAGGCGTTGTACCTCGAGGTTTCCGTGTGCGCCTCGTGCACGATCGCGCTTATGCGGCCCGACCGGTCGGCGCCGATCGCCATGCGCTGACGGCTGGTGGGCCGGTATCCAATGCCGCTGTAGTACTGCTTGCGGGTCAGCACCAGTTTGACCGGGCGCCGAATCTGCTTGGCCGCGAAGGCCGCGAGCAGTTGGTGCGGCCACGTGGTGCCCGCGCTGCCGAACGCGCCGCCGACGAACGGGGAGACCACCCGCACCTTGTCGCCGGAAACGCCGAACGCATCGGCGTAGGCCTCCTGCGCCCCGCTGATGCTCTGCACCTTGTCCCACACCGTGAGCCGATCACCGTCCCAACTGGCGACGGTCGCCGGGATCTCCATCGGGTTGTGGTTATTCCGCATGATGGAGTAGCGCAGATCTGTGACCACCGCGGCGCCCCGCAACGCATCGTCGGCGTCGCCGCGCGCATAGTCGCGCGTCCTGTTACCCGGCTTCTGCTCGGCTTGCGGCGCATCGATATTCGTCAATTGGGGGCCGGGTCGATACCGCACCTCGACGAGGGTCGCGCCGTGCATGGCAGCCTCGAGCGTCGTGGCCACCACCACCGCCACTGGCTGGCCGAAACAGGACACCTGCCGAATTTCGTAGGGCAGCTTGACCCCGCCGAAGTCGCTGAGGACGCGCAGCACATCGCGGTCGCGGACGGCGGCAGCGGGATCGATTCGCTCGACGCTGCCGCGCGCGATGGTGCTGCACACCAATGCCGCGTAGACCATGTCGGGTGCCGGGTTGTCGGCCGCGTAAAGCGCCTTTCCGGTGACCTTGAGCCGACCGTCCACCCGGGTCACCGGCTGCCCGGAGGTCACTGCGGCGGGCAGAGGGCGGGTCATGGCAGCCCAGCCACTGTCGCCAGTTGCCGCTCGACGGTGCGCTTGATCAGTTCCACCTTGAATCCGTTCTCCGTCAACGGTTTAGCGCCGTCCACCGAATGTGATGCGGCCTCTCGCCAGAGGTCGGCGCCCGCGGTCCGCCCGATCAACGCCTGTTCGACGGTCGGTAGCCGCCACGGCACGGTGGCGACGCCGCCGACCGCGACTCGTGCCGCGCGTACCGTGCCCGCAACGACGTTGAGCGCGACGGCCGCAGAGGCGATAGCGAATTCGAACGACTCACGATCGCGGACCTTCAGGTAGCCTGACCGCCGCGACTCGGGCACGACCGGCACCTCCACGGCGGTGATCAGTGCGCCGTGGCCCAAACTGTGCTCGTGATCCGGTGTGCTCCCGGGCTGGAGGAAGAAGTCCGAGATGCGAATGCGGCTCTCCCCGTGATGATCCCGGGTGATGACCAGCGCATCAAGTGCAACCAGTGCCACTGCGAGATCTGACGGGTGGGTCGCCACGCACGCGTCGCTGGTCCCCAGGATCGCGTGGGTGCGATTGCGCCCTGTAATCGCCGCGCAGCCGGTACCGGGACTGCGGCGGTTGCAGGCGGCCGACACGTCGCGGAAGTACAGGCATCGCGGCCGCTGCATGAGGTTGCCTCCGATCGAGGCCATGTTGCGGATCTGGGCGGACGCGGACAACTCCAACGACTGCGCGATGACCGGGAACTGTTCGCGCACACCCGGATGGGCGGCCAGTTCGGACATCCGCACCAGGGCTCCTACCCGCAGTCGCGACGGCTGCAGATCGATGTC
Source organism: uncultured Actinomycetota bacterium (assembly GCA_963770305.1). GTDB lineage: Bacteria > Actinomycetota > Actinomycetes > Mycobacteriales > Mycobacteriaceae > Mycobacterium. The sequence goes on along the minus strand of CAVYPB010000038.1, from coordinate 234,341 downwards.
TCGGTAGGGCAGTGCGGTGATGTCGACGAGCGCATCGGGGCGTTCGACGGTCTCGCGCATCAGGTCGATCAGCGTCGTGCCGCCTGCGATGTAGCGCGCGCCCGAAGTCGCAGCGGAGAGCGCGGAGCGCTCGTCGTCGGCCTTGGAGTAGCGAAACTGGTACATCGCCCGGCTACGCGTTGGGAGCCGCGTGCGCGACCGCGGTGACGATGTTGGTGTAGGCGCCGCAGCGACAGATATTGCCGCTCATCCACTCGCGGATCTCGGCCGGGGATCCCGTGTGGCCCTCCTTGATGCAGCCGACGCCCGACATGATCTGCCCGGCTGTGCAATAGCCGCATTGGAACGCGTCCTCGTCGATGAAGGCCTGCTGCAGCGGGTGCAACCGTCCGCTGCGCTCCAGCCCTTCGATCGTGGTGATCTCCGCACCGTCGTGCATCACCGCAAGCGTCAGACACGAGTTGATGCGCTGGCCGTTCAGCAGGATCGTGCACGCACCGCAGGCGCCCTGGTCACATCCCTTCTTGGTGCCGGTCAGGCCCGCCCGCTCACGCAGCATGTCCAGCAGCGACGTGCGGTTGTCCACCGTGATCTCGCGGGCTTCGCCGTTGATGCGTACTCGCACCACAGAGGATGTCGCGGTGTTTGCCTGCTCGTCTTCGCCGCAGCCGGCGACGAACGGGGCCGTCGCCACGACACTGCCGACCGCTATGGACGCGCCGACAAAAGTTCTCCGATTGAGGTCGACCACTCAGCCCAGGATAGACGGCTTGGCCGTGAGTCGGTCCAAACACATATCGAATACATATCTGCGCACGTCGGCGCTACCAAGCGTGCGCGACGTGTTTGATGCGCGTGTAGTCGTCCAGGCCGTAGAGCCCGAGGTCCTTGCCGTATCCGGACGAGCCGAACCCGCCGTGGGGCAGCTCTGAGCCCATCGGGGCATGGGCGTTCACCGATACCGCGCCGAAGTCCAAGTCACGCAGGAATCGCATTGCGCGGGAGTGTGAATCCGTCCACACGCTCGCGGTCAGACCCTGCTCGACGCCGTTGGCCATCGCCAGTGCCTCGTCGTCTCCGCGGTACGACTGCACCGTGATCACCGGACCGAAGATCTCCGACTGGACCAACTCGTCGTCCTGGCGCAGCCCGGTCACCACTGTCGGCTCAAGGAAGAAGCCGTCGCGGTCGGGGATGCCGCCGCCTGCGACGATCTTCGCGTGCGGCGGCGTGCCTGCGAGTAGCGCCACCACCCGGGCGCGCTGCGCGGCCGAGATCAACGGCCCGATGACTGTGCCACGGGCGGTCTCCGCGAGCCGCTGCACCACGTCGTCGTATACCGATTCGTACGCGATCACGCGGCTGGCCGCCGTGCAATCCTGTCCTGCGTTGTAGAACGCAGCGAACGCGACCTGCTCGACGGCCGTGTCGAGGTCGGCGTCCTCGCAGATCACCACGGGCGCATTGCCCCCGAGTTCGAGATGAACCCGGGCGAACCGATCCGCCGCAGCCAACGCGACGGCGCGGCCCGTCCGCGGTGAGCCGGTCACCGACACCATCGCGACGTGTGGATGCGCGGCCAGTACCGACCCGACCTCCGGTCCGCCGCACACCACATTGACCACGCCGGAAGGCAACACTTGGGCGAGAAGTTCGGCCATGCGTGATGTCGACGATGGCGTCAGCTCGGACGGTTTGAGTGCCACGGTGTTGCCTGCTGTCACCGCGGGCGCCCATTTCCACACCGCCATCATGAACGGGTAGTTCCATGGCGTGATCTGTCCGCATACCCCGACCGGCTCGCGGCGGATGCCCGACGTGACGCCCTCGATGTACTCGCCGGTGCTGCGGCCTTCCGGCGTCCGGCAGGCGCCCGCGTAGAACCGGACGACGTCGATGCTCGCGGGGATTTCCTCATCTCGCGTGGCGTCTCGCGGCTTGCCGGTGTCGGCGACTTCGAGGTCGGCGAGCTCGTCGGCGTGCGCCTCGAGAACATCAGCGGCCCGCAACAGCAGGGCGGAGCGCTCTGCGGGCGTGGTCAGTCGCCACGACCGGAACGCATCGCGTGCCGCGGCGACGGCGTCGTCGACGTCGGCTGCGCGGGACTCGGTGGCGACGGCGTGCACCCTGCCGGTGGCCGGGTCGATAAGCTCGCGCTGTCCACCGGCGGCGGCGGGCGCAGATCGACCCCTAATGACGTTGTGAATCAAGTGATTACACCTCTCCGGCGAATGCGCCGATTCCCCGGTCCTCGGTGGAGTCGCCCCGGGTCAGATAGCGGTACACCAGGAAGCCGATCACCACGGCCGTCAGCGCCGCCAGCAGCAGCAGGGAGGCCAGCGCGTTGAGCGCAGGCGTCGGCGCACCGCGTGCCGTGTTGTAGATCTTCACCGACACTGGTTCGGTCGACGCGTCCCCCGACAGATAGCGCACCAGCACGAAGTCGTCGATGACATCCGCGAACACCAACACGGTGCTGGCGAAGATCGCAGGCATCAGCATCGGCAGAATGATTCGCCGCAACGCGCCCAGCGGAGAGGCGCCGAGATCCATTGCCGCTTCCTCATATTGGGGGCCAATGGTCGCCAGTCGTGCCCGCACCAGCACCGCGGGATAGGAGACCTGGAACGTGATCAGCCCGATCACCTGCGCCGTCGTCCCGAGGTTGATCGGCAGCGCGATCGTGGTGATCACGAAAAGTAGTGCCACGGCGAGCAGCACCTCTGGCAGCACGAACGACAGCAGCATCAGGAAGTTCGCCCCAGCGGGCAGCCTGCCGCGCCACCGGTCGATCCCGATCGCGAAAAGCACACCGAGCGGAACGGTGATGAGCGTCGCGACCACACCCAGCTTGAGCGTCTGCAGCAGCGCGGTGTGCAGTGCGTCGTTGTGCCAGACCGACAGCGTCGAATCCCCCCAGTACCACCGCAACGAAAAGCCTTGCCATGTCGTACGGGAACGGCCGTTGTTGAATGAATACAACACCGCGATTGCCACCGGAAGAAGCGACCACGCCAGGTAGCCGATCGTGATGCCCACCAGAAAGCGCGGCGGCCGCCACGGGTCGTTCCACCACGCGACGGGACTTCTCACGAGGCCACCTCGTCGCGCCGTGACGTCGCCCGGATGTAATAGAGCATCGGCAGCAACGCCACCAGGAATACCAGCATGACGAACGCGCCTGCCTGACCGGTCCGCCCAGGCGCGTGCACGCTGTCGTTGATCAGGTTGCCGACCATCGCGGTCTTCGGCGAGGCGGAGAGCATGTCGCTGGTGAAGTAGTCCCCGAGCATCGGCAGACATGTCAGCAGCACTGCGGCGAGGATCGTGGGCCTGCACAGCGGCAGCGTCACACGCCAGAACGACGAAAACCGGTCTGCGCCAAGGTCACGCGACGCCTCGAGCATCGGCTGGGAGAGCCGATCGAGGCCGGCGTAGAGCGGAAGGATCATGTACGGCACATACCCGTACACCAGGCCGAGGATCACCACAATTGGCTGTCCGGTCAGCCAGTCCACGTGCACGGTGAAGAGTCCGCCGAAGGACAGCACCTTGTTCACGATGCCGTCGTTCTGGAGCAGGTTGACCCACGCGAACATCCGCATCATGTAGCTGATCCAGAACGGCGCGATCAGCAGCGCCAGCAGCAGGCCCTTGCGCCTGCCCGACAGCCGGGCGACGTAGTAGGCGACAGGGAACGCGATGAGCAGACAGAGCGAGCTGGCCACGAACACAAACACGGCGGTACGCAGCAGCGCCGGGCCGAAGATGCCGTCGGCGCCGACGATGTGGGTGAGAACGTAGTTGAACTGAGAGGGATCCCACTGCAGCGGATTCCACACCGGGATCGGGGTGCGGAACAACGGGTCGACCTGGCCGAAGACGATGCACAGCACGACGTAGAGCGGAAATATGAAACACAAGAGCAGCCAGATGATTCCGGGCGCCGCCAGCGCCGCCCAGAGCCCACTGGCGCGTTCGCGGCGGGGCGGGGCTGTCTGCGATGGCGCCGCGATTACCGGGACCGCCACTGGCGTTTACGATCCGCCGGCCTTGAAGGTCTGCCACACGTTGTGCCAAGCGGCGTCGTTGGCCGCGTCGAGCTCGAGCGTCCGGTAGCCGGTGTCGAAGAACTCCGGCTTCACGATCGCGGAGCGCAGGTTCTCCGGGATGAATTGCTCTTTCACAAGAGAATCCGGGGTGATCGAGTTCTGTGGCGGCTGGTAACCGATTGCGGAGAAGTTCTGCTTCGCCACATCGGGGTCGAGCATGTGGTTGATGAACAGGTGCGCGAGCACCGGGTTCTTGCCGCCTTTGCAGCGTCACCAACATGTCGTTGTCGACCATGCCCTTGCCGTCCGAAGGGAACCAGTACCGAAGGATCTCGGGGCCGGTGCCCTCGGGCAGATAGTACTGCGCGTTGATGATGTCGCCCGACCACATCTGCGCGACGCCGAGTTGCCCGGCGGGAAGGTCGTTGTAGGCCGTGATGGTGACCTTCGGCGAGGTGGCCTTCACCATCGCGTTGAGTTGCTCGCCGACCATCTTCAGGTCGGCCTCCGACGACGTATTGATGTCCGTAATGCCTTGGCGCAGAAGCACCATGGCCATCGTGGTGTGCAAGTCGTCCAGCACGGCGATCTTGCCCTTGTAGGCCGGATCCCAGAACACGTCGTACGGATTCTTCAGCGCGCCGATATCGGCGGGCACCTGATCGGTCCGCCAGCCGATTCCGGTGGTGTAGATGGTGTACGGCACCGTGTACTGCCATCCCTGGTCGTACCAGGGGTTGGTGAAGCTCGGCCAGACGTTCTTGATGTCGGGGATGTAGGAGTGGTTCAGCGGCCGGACCAGTCCGCCATTCACCAGGCGGCTGATCTCGGTGTAGTTGGCGTTGTAGATGTCGAAGTCGACTCCGCTGCGGAGTTTGGTGATCGCCTCGTCCCCGTCGTTGAAGGTCGAGATCTCGACCTTCGTCGCGTACTTGTCCTCGAAGGCCTTGACGGCTTCTGGGCTGAGATAGTCGGCGTAGTTGTAGATCTTGAGCGTCGCGCCCTTCTCCGGCGCGAGGCCGTCGGCGATCGGTTTGTTGTCGTCGGGGATCGGCCACTTGACCGGGTTGTTCGGGCGCGGCGAGCGTCATGCTCGGCTGCGAGGACGACGGCGCATTCTTCGAACACGCCGCCAAGAACGCGCCGAGGGCCGGGGCGCTCGCGGCGAGAATTGCAGCACGCGCCAGGAACTGTCGTCGGGTCGTGGGCTGTGGCATCTCGGGCCTCCCCATTGCTTTCGCGTCTTGTCGCTGGTAGGACTCTCGCATAGACTGAATGCTCAGTCAACCGTTCCAGAGCGGAGGTTCCACCGTGTCTCCCTCGGTGGTAGACAGCCCAGTGACCGACATCGTTGACCAGCTGATCGCCGATGAGGAGCAGGTGTTCCTGCGGCGCCAGCCGCGCAGCACCGAACTGATAGCGGAGGCGGGTGAACACCTCGCCGGCGGTGCGACATCCAACTGGCAGATCGCCCAACCGCAGGCCGTGTGGATGAGTCACGGTACGGGCTCGAAGGTCTACGACGTCGACGGCAACGAGTACGTCGACATGCACGGCGGCTACGGCGCTTCCATTGCCGGACATGCTCATCCGGCGATCGTCGAGGCGGTGAGCGACCGCGTGCGGCGCGGTACGCACTTCGCCCAGCCCACCGAGGACGCGATCTGGATCGCGGGGGAACTTGCCCGCCGATTCGACCTTCCGCTGTGGCGGTTTGCCAACTCCGGCACCGAGGCCACCATGGATGCGGTGCATCTCGCCCGCGCACTGACCGGACGCGATCTCATCATCAAGGTGGAGGGCTGCTATCACGGCCACCACGACTCGGTGCAGGTTTCGGTGTTGCCGGAGGCAGACGAAGTCGGCCCACGCGATTATCCGACGCCGGTGCCGGGCAACTCCGGTATCCCCGCCGCGATAAGGGATCTAGTGATTGTCGTGCCGTTCAACGACGCAGGCGCCGTCGCCCGTGCCTTGGCCGAGCACCGCGGACAAGTCGCCGCGATGATCCTCGAACCGGTGATGATGAACGCAGGCATCATCCCACCCGAGGACGGGTATCTCGCTGTCATCCGCGATCTGGTGCACGGCGAGGGCGGGTTGCTGATCTTCGACGAGGTGAAGACCGGCTTCACCACTGGGCCGGGCGGCATCACCGCACGCACTGGTGTGGTCCCCGACGTGGTGTGCCTGGCCAAGGCGCTCGGTGGCGGCATCGCGGTGGCGGCGATCGGCGGTACGACAACGGTGATGTCGGCGATCGCCGACGGCCGCTATGAGCAGGTGGGCACGTTCAACGGCAACCCGCTCGCCATGGCGGCCGCCAGGGCCAACCTGACAGACGTCCTCACCGCACAGGCGTACGCGCATCTCGACGAGCTGGCGACCCGGCTGCGCACCGCGCTGGAAGCGACCATCGCCCAACACGGTTTCGGGTGGCACGTCGTCACCGCCGGCGCCAAGGGGTGCGTCACGTTCCGCCGCGATCCTGTGCGGGAGTTCCGTGACTTCCTGAAGATTGATGCCAGACTCGGCCACTTGCACTGGCTCATGCAGCACAATGGCGGTGTATTTCTCCCGCCATGGGGGAAGGTGGAGCAATGGCTGCTGTCGGTTCAGCACGACTCAGACGATGTCGACCGGTTCGCAGCCAACTTCGCGCTGTTCGCGGACGCGGTGGCCCGCTGAACGGGCATCCGGAGGGCAGGAGCGTTGGGGACACCTCCCACCCGAAGGGTAGGGGGACGACCCGGGAATGGCAGGGTCGGTGAAGGGCGGCGCGATCCGGCTGGAAAAGCTGGTCAAGTCGTTCGACGGCGTGCCCGCCGTCACCGGTATCGATCTTGACATCCCGGCTGGCCAGTTCTACTCGCTGCTCGGCGCCTCCGGTTGTGGCAAGACCACGACGTTGCGCATGATCGCCGGGTTCGAGAAACCTGACTCCGGGCGGATCGAACTCGACGGCCGCGACGTTGCGGGCGACCCGCCGCACAAGCGTCCGGTCAACACCGTCTTCCAGACCTACGCTCTGTTCCCGTTCATGACGGTGTGGGACAACGTCGCGTTCGGATTGAAGTACCAGAAGACATCGCGCGACGACACCAAGCGCCGTGTCGGCGAGGCGCTGGAACTCGTCCGCATGAGCGACTTTTCCAAACGGCGTCCCGCGCAGCTTTCCGGCGGCCAGCAGCAGAGGGTCGCGTTGGCGCGTGCCTTGGTATTGCGTCCCCGCGTCCTTCTGCTTGACGAGCCGCTTGGCGCACTGGACGCGAAGCTACGCAAACAACTGCAGCTGGAGCTTCGCGAGGTGCAGCGCGAGGTCGGGATCACGTTCGTGTACGTGACCCACGATCAAGAGGAAGCGCTGACCATGAGCGACCAGATCGCCGTGCTGGCGGAGGGTCGCGTTGAACAGGTCGGCCCGCCGCAGGAGATCTACTCTGCGCCTGCCACCACGTTCGTCGCCGGATTCCTCGGCGCTGCCAACATTTTCGACGCCGATGTGCTCGAGGCGGGCGGGGGATCGGCGGTGTGCTCGGCATTGGACACCCGGCTGGGCGCCGCGGTCGACGCCTCGGCCGTACCAGGTGCGGCAGCGATCGTCATCCGGCCGGAGCGCATCACGCTGCAGAACCCCAGCGACCCAATCGGGCCGGGCTGCAACGTCGTTGGAGGCGTTGTGTCGCAGGTGGTCTATCTCGGCAACTTCACGCAGGTGCACATCGACGTCGGGGCGCCCACCGCACTGATCGTCGAGGTAGCCAACCACGCAGGCCCGGCCTCGGTGACCTATGAACCCGGCGCGAAGGTCAGCTGCGTCTGCACGCACGACGCGGTGCGAGTGCTGCACCGCAGCACGGCGGTGCCGATCGCCGACCCCGCCAGCATCTCTGCCGAGCAGGTCGGCGCGCTCAGCCCTTCCTAGCGGCCGTCGCCCTGCCGTTCACTCGCTTCTTGGCCGGCGGCAGGTTGAGTTCCCGCTCCGCGAAGCGCATGGCGATGTCGTAGGCAAGGTCTGAGTCGACCTCCGGGTCGTCCAGGGCGACCTGGATGGACAAGCCGTCGAGCAGGGCGGCGAACTCCAGCGCGAACATCCTGGCGTTGACCGTCGCATCCAGCTCGGCAGACTTGATCGCGTCGACGATCATTTTGCGCCACCGCGCGTCCTGCTCGACGCGGCCTGCCTTGATCTCGTCGTGGCGGAAGGCCTGCGCCCATAGGTCGAACCACAGCCCCCAGGCGCCCGGTATCTCGTCCTTGCCGTCGGGCACGCACGTCCACTTGATCAGCAGCGAGAGCCGCTCGTGCAGCGAGGAGACCTCGGCCAGCATCTGCTCGGCCGCCTCGTAGAACGATTCCTCCGAGTACCGCAGCGCGTCGACGAGCAGGCGGTCCCGGGTGCCGAAGTAGTAGATGACGAGGGCCGAGCTGACGCCTGCGCGCTTGGCGACGTCGGCGATGCGGGTATCGCCGAAACCCCGCTCACAGATCAGCTCCGCTGCGGCACGGAGCATTTCGATGCGCCGGGCTTCGTTCTGCTCGGTCGCGGGTGCGGGTTCGGCCATGGCGTTGTTTGCTCCCTCCAGTGCAGCTCTGGTACTTGTCTGTAGCCTAACACTTAGTTAGATTGAACAGTCAGTCAGGACGCGCGATCGGCGCCGACGAAAGTGGTGCTTACATGTCGAATACCTACGACGCCCTCGTGATCGGCGGCGGTCACAACGGCTTGGTTTCCGCGGCATACCTCGCTCGGTCGGGAGCCAGAACACTGGTACTCGAGGGGCGTGGGTCGCTAGGGGGCGCGGCCACCACCGAGTCTCCGTGGGAGGACGCACAGCACCTGCGAGTCACCCGGCTGTCCTATGTGATGAGCCTGATGCCGCCGACGATCGTGCGCGAACTTGAGCTGGAGCGACACGGCTACAAGGTGCACCCGATGGGCCCGTCCTACCAGGCGTTCCCCGAGGGCGGATCACTGATCATCTACGAGGACGACCCGGCCCGCACCCATGAACAGCTCGCGAAGTTTTCGAAGAAGGACGCGGAAGCGTTGCCAAAGTACAACGCCTGGCTGGAGGGCATCGCCGACGTGATGGGACCGCTGCTCACGCAGGTGCCACCTAACATCGGATCGCGCAGGCCGTCGGATCTGCTCGACCTGGCCAAGCTGGCCTGGAGCCAGCGCGGCATCACGCCGCGCATCACCGCCGACGTCACCCGGCTGCTCACCATGAGCATCGCCGACCTGCTCGACGACTGGTTCGAATCACCGCAGATCAAGGGATTGATGGCCGTCAACGGCATCATCGGCACCTGGGCAGGCCCGTACGAGCCCGGCACCGCGTACGTGATGGCCCACCATTCGATCGGTGACGTCGGCGACGGCCAACTCGGCAGCTGGGGCTACCCGGAGGGCGGGATGGGAGCGGTCTCCGAGGCAATCGCATCCTCGGCGCGCGGCTTCGGTGCCGAGATCCGCACCAACGCCCGCGTCGCGCGACTCATCGTCCGTGGCGGCCGGGTGCACGGCGCGGTCCTCGAGGATGGCGATGAGATCCACGCGCCGCTGGTGGTCACCACCCTTCACCCGAAAACAGCGTTCCTCGACCATATTCCGCGCGCCGAACTACCCGACGACTTCGTCAGCGACATCGAGCACTGGAAGACGCGCAGCGGCGTGGTCAAGATCAACCTGGCGCTGGCCGAACTCCCCAACTTCACTGCGGATCCCAGCACCGGCCAGGCCGAGCATCACACCGGTTCGGTGGAGATGGCGCCGACGATGGAATTCATCGAGGCGGCGTTCCAGGACGCTCGCGTCGGCAAGCCGGCGCTCATGCCGTTCAGCGACGGCGTCATCCCCACCACGCTGGACAAGACGCTGAATCCCGATGGCACGCACATCATGTCGCTGTTCACCCAGTGGGTGCCTTCTGAGTGGAGCCAGCAGCCACACACCGAGGAACTCGACGCGTATGCCGACCGCTTGATCGAGCTGTACGACCAGGTCGCCCCGGGGTTCAAGTCCTCGATCACCCACCGCGACGTCGTCGGACCGTACGAGATGGAGCAGGAGTACGGCCTGATCGGCGGCAACATCTTCCACGGTGAGCTATCGCTGGAGCAGCTGTTCCACATGCGTCCCGCACCGGGCTTCGCCGACTATCGAACGCCCATCTCCGGGCTCTACAACGGCAGTTCGGCCACCCACGCAGGCGGCGGTGTGTGCGGTATCCCCGGCTGGCAGGCGGCGCGCGCAGCGCTCGCCGATCACAAGCGGGGTCTGCGACGCCTGTTCGCCAGATGACCGAGCAACGCCGGGCAGCGGTCGCCGCCATGCTCGGCGCCCGGTCGATGGCGGTAGTGGGCGCCAGTGACCGCCCCGACAGCTTCGGCGCGCGGATGGTCCTCGAGGCGCAACGGGGTTCGGCCCGTGTGCATTTGGTCAACCCCCGCCACGACCGCATCGGCGAGCTGCCCTGCGCACCGTCGCTGGCGGATCTCGACGAGCCCGTCGACGTGGTACTGCTCGGGGTGCCCGACACCGCGCTGGTGGAGCAGCTGGAGATCGCCGCAGCGATGGGTGCGCCGTCGGCGGTGCTGTTCGGGTCCGCGCACGGTCTGCGCGAGAAGATCGCGACGACGGCGACCGACGCGGGCATGGCGTTGTGCGGGGCGGGCTGCATGGGATTCGTCAACAACGCACTCGGTGTGCGGGCGCTGGGGTACCTCGAGCCAGATCCGTTGCCGCCAGGGGGAATCAGCCTGGTCACCCATTCCGGGTCGGCCTTCTCGACATTGTTGCGAGCGCGTCGTGGATTCGGATTCCGGCTAGCGGTGTCGTCCGGACAGGAGCTCGTCACCGATGCCGCCGACTACGTCGACTATGCGCTCGACGATCCCGAGACCCGCATCATCGCACTACTGATGGAGACGCCGCGCTCGGTCCCGCGGCTGCGGCAATCCCTGCTGCGCGCCGCCGAACAGGATGTGCCGGTCGTGGTCCTCACCGTCGGCGGGTCGCCGCGCGGCCAGGCCATGGTCGCCGCGCACTCGGGGGCGCTAGCCGGTGAACACGCGGCATGGCAAGCCTTCTGCGCCGCCACCGGCGCGGTGCATGTGAGCGATCTGGCGGAGTTCACCGACACGCTCGAACTGTTCGCGGGGGGACGGCGCGCGCGCGGCGGTGGGGTGGCCACGGTGCACGACTCGGGCGCCGAACGCGCGCTGTTGGCCGACCTCGCGCACGAACTGGATGTGCCGTTCGCCGATCTGGCCGAGCACACGCTGGCCACCATCGGTGGCATGCTCGACGACGGTTTGGCGCCGACCAACCCGCTCGACGTGTGGGGCACCGGCGCGGACACCCGAAACCTGTTCGGCTCCTGCCTGCGCGCGATGGCTGCGGACCCAGGTGTTGGCGTCACCGCGCTCGCCGTGGACATGGTCACCGAGTTCGACGGTGACACCGCGTACGCCGACGCGGTTCTGGACCTCGCCGACAGCACCGCCGCTCCGCTGGCCGTGCTCACGTCGGTGCCATCGGCGATCGACGGCCCGACCGCGCAACGGGTGCGCGACAACGGGATTCCGGTTCTGGAAGGTTTCCGCAGCGGTTTGGTGGCGCTGGGACACCTGGCGCGCTGGCCGCTGCAGGTCGACAGGACGGCTGAACCGAGGTGTATCGAACGTCGAATTCCCGAAGGCGCGTCGGCGTTCGAATTGCTGTCGGCATACGGGATTCCGGTGGTGCAATCGCTCACTGCGCATTCACTTGGCGAGGCACTGGAGGCGGCGGGCGCGGTCGGTTACCCCGTCGTGCTGAAAACCCATGGTGCCCTGCACAAGAGCGATGTCGGCGGCGTCGCGCTCAATCTGGCGAATAAGGCGGCGTTGGGCGAGGCGTACACGGCAATGGCCCAGTCACTCGGCCCGGCGGTCACCGTTCAGCCGATGGTCACGGACGGCGTCGAGGTCTCGGTCGGGTTCGTGCGCGACGACGCTTTCGGCCCGCTCGTGGTCGTCGCGGCGGGCGGCACGCTGGTCGAACTGCTCGCCGACCGCGTCATCGCGTGCCCGCCGGTGTCCCGGCACGGGGCGCTGCAACTCCTTGAGCGGCTACGCATCGCACCTCTGCTGGCCGGTTGGCGGGGTGCGCCGGCGGTCGATGTCGACGCGCTGGCCGACGTCGTGGTTCGATTCTCTGCCATGGCGATTGAGTTGGGCGATGTTTTCGATGCGGCAGAGGCGAATCCGGTTATGGCATCTCCGCACGGCGCGGTCGCGGTCGACGCCCTCGTCATCGCGCGAGTGGCCAGTTAACACACGCATATCTCGCCTCGGAGAAACGTGTATCAACTTCCCACGCGACGGCGTTGAGCCTTCAGAAGATCGAATAGACCTTGCGGACGGTTTCGTGAATGTCCCAGGTGCCCTTCCAGCCGGTTGGAAAGACCGCGATGTCCCCCGCACCGATATCAGCGGGCTCGCCGCCGTCGGGTGTGACGGTCATCCGCCCGGACAACACGTAGATGACCTCGTTCTCATCCTGCACCCAGTAGGACGGCCCAGCTGTGCACTGCCACATTCCAGCCGACTTCTCGCCATCAACCCACACCTCGAGTCCATGGGTCGCCATCGGGTGAGCGGTCGCCTCGGGCAGCGGTCCCCAATCTTCGAGTTCGGCGTCGGCGGCACCGGCCAGGAGCGCGGTGATTACGGCTTGGCTCATTGGGGGATCCTCTCGTCTGCAACTCTTTCCGGGAACGGCAGCGAGATCGGCTCGGGGGCCAGCCTGCTGTTACCGTCGGCGTCGAATCGGTCAAGGCCGAGGTCGGTGAGATCAAGCCACTCGCACCCACCGGTGGTCGTCAGGTCGGCGGCTACCTGGGCCACCGCCGGGCCCCACATCATGCCGTGGCCGGCCGGGCTCGCCACTACGGTGCCCTCGACGGGTCCGTCTTCGGTGAGCAACGGCCCGAGAATGGGCAGGTGATCGGGGGTGTAGTCAATGGTCGCCGCCCAGGCCCGTCGCAGCCCGAGGCTGCGCACCGCCGGAAAGAGCTCTTCGATCCGGTCACGGGCCTTGCGGTAATACACCGTGTCGAAGTCGGTCGCCACACCGGGCGGCTCATCGGGGTTGCTCATGCCCCACAGCAAGCCGCCGGATTCGCCTGGACGCCAGTAGATTCCGGAGGTGATGTCGAACACCATCGGCAGTTCGTAGACATCGACTTCCGGCACCGGTGCGGTGACTACCACCTGGTGCCGGGTGCCGCCGGCCGGAATCCGGACCCCCGCGGTCGCGCCCACCTCGGCGAGCTGCGGGCCGCCGGTCAGCACGACCCGTTCGGTGTTGATCGGCCCGTCCGATGTGTTGACACCGACGACGCGTCCGCCGGCGGTGCGGAGACCCGTGAACGCGCAGCGCTCGCGGACGTCCACGCCATGGGCGGTGAGTGCCGCGGTGTAGGCCAGCACGTTGCGTGGCGCATCGATGTAGCCGTCGCCCCGCGCATACGACGCGCCAAGCGTCGCCCCCGGCGCGAGCCCGGTCCGCCGATCGTCGATGGCCGCGCCCGAGAGCCATTCCACCTCAAGGCCCAGTGTTCGCTGGAGCGCGATCCGCTCGTGTGCCTGCTCGACCTCCGCATCGGTGAAGCACGGCATCAGATAGCCCTGTGCCACAAAGCCGCAATCCAGCGGGAAGCGATCACCGCTGGCGGCGTAGAACTCCTGGGTGCGAAGGCCCAGCCGGATCGCGGTTTCTGTGCCGCCCTGGGCCCGCACCATGCCTGCGGCGCGACTGCTGGCGCCGTCCCCGAGCGTTTTCGCCTCGATGAGCACGACATTCGGCACGCCGCTTTCGGCGAGCAGCACGGCGGTCCATGCACCGACCGTTCCACCGCCCACCACCACGACATCCGCGCTGCGGAAGCTGGTCATACTACGGAACGCTGGCATAGACTGAACGCTCAGTCAAGAGGTGGAGGTATGGATGTACGGCCTGACCGAGGAGGATCGGCGCATCCGGGACACGGCGCGTGCGTTCGTCGAGACGTTGATGCCGCATGAGGTGGAAGCCGAGCTCGCGGGCGGCATCTTGCCCAAGGAGCTGACGGCCGAGCACCAAGCCAGCGCAATCGAATTGGGCCTGTACGCGACCAATATGCCGACCTCGGTCGGCGGCCCTGGTTATACCGCGCTGCAGCAGGTGCTGGTGCAGGAGCAGTGCGGGCGGGTGACCAACGGACTGGCCTGGGTGATGGCCACCCCTCCACAGTGGTGGGTCGAGGTGGCGACCGACTATCAGCGCGAGCGGTGGCTGGTGCCGTCGGTGCGCGGTGAGAAGCATGAGGCGTATGCGATCACCGAGGAGTTCGCCGGTTCCGACGTGTCCGCGCTGCAGACCACCGCGCGTCGTGACGGTGACGAGTATGTGATCAACGGGACGAAGTGGCATGTCACGTCGTTCAACCTTGCCGACTACGTCTTCGTCGAGGCCGTCTTAGAGGGCGTTGACGGCGGAGACCACGTGCTGCTGGTGGTCGACCTGCCATGGCCGGGCGTCGAAGTGGTTCGTACTCCGCAGTATTCGCACCACATCGCCGACGAGCATCCGATCGTCGCGTTCGACGACGTTCGTGTGCCCGCGGCCAACCTTGTCGGGATCGAGGGCGAACCGATGACGTTCACCCAGGACTGGTTTCGATTCGAGCGAATGATGGTGGCGGCCAGATGCGTTGGTGCCGCACAGCGTTTGGTCGACGAGACCACGGCGTTCGCGCAGGCCCGCGTGGTCGACGGTCGGCCGCTGGGCGAGCACCAATTGGTGGCGGGCACGCTGGCCGACAGCGCGACCGAATTGTTCGCCGCCAGAACGATGCTCTACGAAGTAGCTAGGTCCATCGACGCAGGCCATGACCGCAAGACCCTGCATGGCCAGGCCTCGATGGCCAAGCTGTACTGCTCGGAGATGGCAGGCCGGGTGGCCGACCGTGCGGTCCAGATCTTCGGCGGCCGCGGCTACATGCGGGAGAACGTCGCCGAGCGGATGTTCCGCGAAGTGCGGGTGGAGCGAATCTGGGAGGGGGCCAGCGAGATTCAGCGGATCATTGTCGGACGTCAGCTGATGACGCGCGGTCCTGCGGCGTTGCTAGACCTCTGAAGGCGCACGAAACCGACGGGCTCCGCAAAGCCCTTGAGCGCGACAGTCTCTCGGCCCTTCGGCACGGCGGCAATCACTTCCCGCACTGCGGGATCGTCGGCGACGGCGAGCGACAACACGATGTCGCCGCCCGTGCTCTGGCCCTGCAGGCGGGCGGCCATGTTGACCGTCGATCCGAAATAGTCGAGGCGGTCATTCAAAGTCACGACGACGCTGGGGCCCGCGTGGACGCCGACTTTGAGGACGAGGTCGCGGACTCCTTGTCCAGACGAGCCGATCGCCGCCTGCATAGCAAGCGCCGCACGTACCGCCTGCGCCGGATCGCTGAACGCGGCCATCACTGCGTCGCCAATCGTCTTGACCACCGCACCGTCATGGTCGCGCACGATTGCAGCCAGCAGCGCGAAATGCTTGCGCACGATGTTGTACGCAGCGGCATCGCCCACACGTTCATAGAGCGCCGTCGAGCCCTGTAGGTCGGTGAAGAGCAGCGC
Source organism: uncultured Actinomycetota bacterium (assembly GCA_963770305.1). Lineage (GTDB taxonomy): Bacteria > Actinomycetota > Actinomycetes > Mycobacteriales > Mycobacteriaceae > Mycobacterium. Next base: position 218,628 of record CAVYPB010000038.1, on the reverse strand, counting down.
GACCTGGCTGACGCCCGCGTCGTCGCCCGGCCGCAGGGTCGCCTCGGCGAACAGATCGCGGAAGGCCTGCAGCGAGATCACTTCGGGTGCCGTTAGCGCATCGCGCACCCAGGTGCGGTCCTCGATCAGGGCCGCGAGCTCGAAGCCCGCGTCGTTCACGAACGTCACACCTCCCGGCCCGTGTCCACGATCCGTGGCATTCAGCACCTCCACGCCCGACGCCGTGATGTGCAGACCCGGGAATGGCCCGGACTCGTAGTCCACGTCGACGAACACACCGGGATGGAGCGTGCGCAGACGATACGGCCCCGGCGGCAGATCGATGGTCGCGTCTCGTCGTTCGCCCGGATGCAGTAATAGCTGCACGGCGACGTGCGGAGTGCTCATCGGGCCTGAGAGACAGAAGCCGCCGTCGGGCACCGACCGCAGAGCGGGTGCCGGTGAAAAGGAGAGCTCCACGTTCTTCTCGAAGTCGCGCTCGTAGTCGATGTTGCACGATTGGCAATGTGCGCCACGTGGCAACTCGGAGAGCGCGGCGACGCTGATCTTGGCACCGCGGCAGTTGGGGCAGAGCAGACCCCACTTCATCGTGAGAAGCCCCGCCTTCACGCCGGCAAGGCAGGCTTCGCTTGCCGTCCGCGGCAGCACGCCGAGATCGCCCGCGAGCACCTTGGGTTTGAGATAGGCGAGGTCGGCGGACATGCCCTGAAGCACGATGTCGGCGAGCCGCGCGCCAAGTCCGTTGCCGTACGGGCTGCGGTCGATCTCGCGGGCCAACACCTCGGCCCGCTCGCGCGCGCCGGGGGGCAGTTCGGGCGGCGGCAAGTCAAATGGCTTGAGGCGCCCGACCGCATCGTCCCTTCGTGCAGAGGCGACGGCCTCCAGGGTGCGCTTGCCAACCGCCTCACCCGCCTGTGCCGCCAGCCGTGCCCCGAACGCGCGGCCGACCAGGCTCAACGGTTCCCATTCGAGTGCATAGGTGACGTGCGAACCACCTTCGCCGTCCGGCTCGAGATCGAAGACTGGGCCAAAGCGGCGAAACGGGCCCTTCGTGAACACGCGCGACTGGCGGAAGTGCCGACCGGCGATCCACTCGTAGGGCTTCTCCTCCCATTCGAGCGCGAAGCCCGCGGCCTTGCCCCGGCCGCGGCGAACGACCGTCCCGTTTGGTTGCAACGTCGCGTCGAGTGTGTACGCCGGCAAGCCCATCGCCTCGTTGAACCGGTTGGTATCCGCCAGCACCGGCCAGAGCCGATCCGGCGGCAGGTCGAATGTCCAGGTCCAGGTGCGACGCATCGGTTGGAACTGTAGGCCGGGGGCGGGCCTTACGTGCCGCGTTGCGGGATCAGATCGCGAGCGGTGCTCAGCAGCCGCATGCCGTGATAGACCACCAGCGCGGCAATCGAGCCGAGCGCGATGCCGGTGAACGTCAGATCGCCTGCCTGCCAACTGAAATCGGCAATCCCGATGATCAGCGGGATGGCCGCGGTCATCTGGTTCAGCGGGTTGGAGAAATCGACGTCATTGGTCAGCCAGATACGCACCCCGAGCACGCCGACCAGGCCGTACGGCACGATCGTCGCGCCGCCCAGCACGCCCGGCGGGATCGCCGAGATCGCCGCGCCCACCTTGGGGCACAGGGACAACGCGATGGCCACCGCCGCGGCGATCCAATACGCGGCCGTCGAATAGACCCGGGTCGCGGCCATGACGCCGATGTTCTCGGCGTACGTGGTGGTCGCAGACCTGCCGCCGAAACCGGCCAATGTCGTCGCCACCCCCGTCGGCGGCCAGCGCGCGGCCGATCATCGGGTCGACCTCGGTAGCGGTCATCTGGCCCACCGACTTGACGTGGCCGATGTTCTCGGCGACCAGCGCGATGACCGCGGGCAGGAACATCGGCAGCACCGCCACAGTGAACGTCGGGGTCTGGAACTCGGGCAGCCCCACCCACGACGCCGCCTTTATCGCCGCCGTGTCGACGTCGCCGAGGATCAACGCCAGCACGTAACCCGCGATGACGGCAAGGAATATCGCCAGCCGGCCGATGATGCCGCAGAAGAACGCAAGCGTCGCGACAAGAAGCACCAGCGTGACGAGTCCGACCAGCGGGCCCTTCTCGAAATTCGACTTGGCCGCCGGCGCCAGGTTGAACCCGATCAACGCGACGATCGCCCGCGACCAGACCGCCAAGCGCGCTGCCGGTTCCGTGCGAGGCCATCGTGGTGGTCACCGGTGCGATCACCGAGAAGCTCGAGCCCAGATAGCTCGGCAGCCGGTTGCCGGTGATCAGGAGGAACAACACCGTGCCGACACCCGAGAAGAGCAGTGTGGTGGCGGGCGGAAAGCCCGTCAGCACCGGCACCAGGAAGGTGGCCCCGAACATCGCCACCACATGCTGGGCGCCGATGCCGACGGTGCGCGCCCAGCTAAGTCGCTCGTCGGCCGACCACAAAGTCGTCGTCCGACCGAAGGTGTCTCGACGGGTTTCCATGTCAGCGGGATCACGGTTGTCGACTACAACCATCCCGCCTCGGGACGCATGCTAAATGGCGGCGAGCCTCGGGATGATCTCGTCACCGAGGCGCTTGATGAAGCCGACCGGGTCGGGGTCGCCGGGTAGGGGTCCGACATTGATCTGGTCGATGCCCAGCTCGGCAAAGCGCTCGGCGGTCTTCAGGTACGCGTCGACATCGCCCAACGGGTTCGTGAACAGGGCTGCGGTCAAGCGGATGTCGGCGGGATCGCGGCCGACGGCTTCGCAATGCCGCTGCAGCACATTGATCTTGTGCGCGAGTTCGTCGGCGATCGACGTCGTAGCGTTCCACACGTCCGCATACTGGGCGACCAGCCGCAGCGTCTTCTTTTCGCCGCCACCGCCGATCAGGATCGGTGGACGCCGAATCGGTTGTGGCTCACAGATCGTCTCCGCCAACCGATAGTGCTTGCCCTCGTAGGGACCCTGGTCATCGCTCCACATCTGCAGGCAGATCTGCAGCGTCTCTTCGAGCATCTCGAATCGCTCGCGAACGGGCGGGTAGGGCACGCCGAGGCCCAAATGCTCGCGTTCGTACCAGGCCGCCCCGATGCCGAACACCAAACGGCCTCCCGACAGCACGTCCACCGTGGTGGCAGTCTTGGCCAGCACACCGGGATGGCGATAGGTGACACCCGTGACGAGGGGGGCCAACGCGATGCTTCGTGTCTGACCGGCTAGGAATCCCAGCGTCGTGTAGACCTCGAGGAATGGGTCCTGCGCCTGCCCCATCTCCTCCATCTGGAAGAAGTGGTCGGCCAAGGTGAACATCGTGGCACCGGTCTCTTCGGCGGCCACGGCGGCCTGCGTCACCGTCGTAGCCAGCCGGTCCGGTGCGCCGGGTAAGAAGTCGATGAAATGCACGCTCAATTCCATTGCTCTATATCGCCTTTCAATCGGTGAGTCGTTGCAGCAGCGATAGCGCCTCGATGATGACCTGTCGCTCATGTTCCGTGTAACGGTCTTGCATGGCTCGCACCATCCATTCGTCGCGAACCTTGCGATCGTTTTCTGCGTGCCTACGGCCCCGTGGTGTCAACGTGATGAGCTGACGCCGTCCGTCGTCGGGGTCGGGTTTGCGCTCGATCAGTCCATGGCGGTCCAACCCGGAAAGCGTGGTCGCCATCGATTGCGGACGGACTCGTTCCGCCCCAGCGAGCTGACTGGTGGACGCAGCTCCGTCCTTGACGAGTCGGATCAGCACTGCAGTCTCCGACGGGGTCAAGTCGTCGGCCGTCGCCAACTCCTTCAGTCGCCGCCGCAACCTGCTGAACATGGCCCGCAGTTCCCGGGCGGCGACCACAGAAGATTTATTGACCTGTCCCACAGTAGACAGTCTAGACTGTGCAGTCAGAACTGAACAGTTAGTGCTGTCCAATCTTCCGCACGCCGTAGGCGAGCGTGCCGATCAGCACCACTCCCACCCCGATCAACACCGTGCTCAGCTGCAGCAGGAACGCCAGCACCAGGCATCCGATCAGGCCGATAGCGGGAATCACCTTACGGCCCAGTGTGAATGCCGACGCGTTGGCGATCGCGTAGTACAACAGCACCGCGAACGACGAGAAGCCGATCGCGCCTCGCACATCCACCACCGCCGCGACAGCGGCGACGACGACGCCGACCATGACCTCGGCGCGGTGCGGAGTCTTGAAGCGTGGGTGCACAGCCGCCAGCGCATGCGGCAGATGACGGTCGCGCGCCATCGCCAAGGTTGTTCTGGACACGCCGAGTATCAGAGCCAGCAGTGAGCCCAGCGCGGCCACGGCGGCACCCACCCGGACTACGGGTTCAAGACCCGGCAGCCCCGCCGCGCGCACCGCGTCAGCCAGCGGGGCGCTCGCCGAAGCCAGTGCGGCACTGCCCAATTCACCCAGTACCGCAATCGCGACCACCGCGTACACGACCAGCGTGATGGCGAGCGCGATCGGTATCGCACGCGGGATGGTGTGGGCCGGGTCGCGCACCTCCTCGCCCAGCGTCGCGATGCGGGCATACCCCGCGAACGCGAAGAACAGCAAGCCTGCGGCTTGTAGCACGCCGCGGACGCTGACGTCGTCGCCGAGTGCCAGCCGTGAACCGTCCACGTCGCCGAAGCCGAGGACGACGACGACCACCGCCGCAAGCACCGCCAGCACGAGCGCGACGATGATCCGGGTCAGCATCGCGGACTTGTGGATACCGGCGTAGTTCACCGCGGTCAGTGCGACCACGGCGGCCACCGCCACCGCGTGCGCCGAGCCCGGCCACACGTAGTAGCCGACCGTGAGTGCCATCGCCGCGCAGGACGCCGTCTTGCCGACGACGAAACTCCACCCGGCGGTGTAGCCCCAGAACTCACCGAGACGCTCGCGCCCGTAGACGTAAGTGCCGCCGGACTGCGGATATAGCGCGGCCAGCCGAGCGGAGGACGTTGCGTTGCAATAGGCAACCACGGCCGCGACGGCCAGCCCGATGAGCAGACCCGACCCCGCTGCCGCGGCCGCGGGACCAAGCGCAACGAAGATGCCCGCGCCGATCATCGAGCCGAGCCCGATTGTCACGGCGTCGAATGTGCCGAGCCGCCGCTGCAGCGCAGGGCCGTCCGGCGTACTCACGGCAGGTGATGCTACTTGACGTCCTCCCGGCCGCGACGCCACGCGCGATGAGTTCACCGGCCGCAGCGTTCGCGCCCACGTGCGCGAACACCTCTGGTCGCCCTCCCAATTCGCCGTCTCCAGCCGCGGCGCACCGGAGAGACGTCCGAGGCTTCAGCCCACGAAGTGTCCGGTCAGGCGGTGTCGTGATGTGGGACGAGAGATTCGCGGGCGGATGTAATCGCCGACGCGGCGGTGACCACGAGCAGCACCAGCCCGCTGATCGCGACGAGCGGAATCGTCCACAGTCTGCGGACGAGCAGCGCGGTCTCGCACTCGTTGACGAAGTTGCGCTGGCCGACGGTGGCCGCCGCCTGGGTCAGATCGGTGGCGTATCCCGTCCCGCACTTGATCTGGAATCCCCATTGGTCATAGGCGTTGAGAAAGACCGGAAAATTCAGCGCTATGAGGCCGAAGCCGACGAGGACGCCGCAAACGATGCCGGTGTAGGCGAGGCGATGATGCCGCTGATTCAAGATGTTCCCCGTTCAGGTCATGCAGACGTGGGCGACGGGCAGCACGTGCTCGACCAGATGACACCGACGATCAGGTACGGTGTGTCAAGAATCAGCTCGACGACGATCGGCTCACCTGTCGTCACCTGAAACCCCAACGGTCGTCGCAACGCCGAGCATGCTGACTATGTTAATGGCCATTCTTGGAAAGGCAAACAATTTCTTCTGATTTTCCAACCGAAGTGGGCCGCTATGTATGCGTGACATCCGTTATGGTGTTGGCCATGGCGCGCACCAGGCCTACACGTGGTGAGGTTGTCCGGCGTCGGCCGAAGGATCGCAGGGCGCAGATTGCCCGCGCGTCCGCCGAGGCGTTCAGCGCCCTCGGCTACTACGGCGTCAGCATGGAGACCATCGCGACGCGCGTGGGAATCTCCGCCGCCGCGTTGTATCGCCACTACTCGAGCAAGTACGAACTGTTTCGCGACGCGGTGCTCACCCTCGGGCAGCAATTGGTTGACTGTACGGAATTCGCCGACGACGCTATCGGTGATCCCGAGCTGGCCGTTCGCCGGCTCGTCTCGGCGCTGATCGACACCGCGATGGCCAACCGCGAGTCGGGTGGGCTCTACCGCTGGGAGGCCCGCTACCTTCGGGGCGACGACCAGGCCACGCTGATCGCGCAGTTGCGGACGGTTCACCACCGAATCCAGCGGCCGCTCATGGCAATTCGGCCGGAGTTGACCTCGCGGCAGCGCTGGACGCTGTCGACGTCGGGGCTCTCCGTGATAGGCAGCATCGTCGATCATCGTGCCAAGCTGCCGGCCATCCAGGTGCGCGCTCTGCTCGCCGACCTTGCCGATGCGGTCCTCGCCGCCGATCTGCCGGACGTCGCGGACACCGTTGTCGACGCCGTTCCACCCGTCGCCACGGTCGCGGAGACGTCGAAATACGAAGCGCTGCTGAACGAATCGATGCGCCTTTTCAACCTCAAGGGTTACCGCGACACCAGCGTGGACGACATCGCGACGGCCGTTGGCATGCCTGCGTCGGGCATCTACCGGTATTTCTCTGGGAAGAGCGACATCCTCGCGGCGGCGTTCCGGCGGGCGGCCGACCGGCTGTCGTCGGAGCTGTCGGCCATCGTGGGAACAGCGCCCGATCGGGAGGAAGCACTGACCGACGTCATCGATGCATACGTGACGAGGTCGTTCGACCGGCCGGAATTGGACTACGTGTATTACACCGAGCGGCTCAACATGACACCGGGTGATCAGAAGATCCTGCGCAACCTGCAGCGAGCCACCGTCGAGTCGTGGGTGGACCTGGTGGTGTCCGTGCGGCCGGAGTGGACGCCGGGACAGGCCCGGTTCGCAGTCCACGCCGCGATGTCACTGGTGATCGACTTGGGCCGGTTGATGCGGTACGAGAATTCGGCGCCGACCCGTGCGGTCGTGGAACGGCTGGTGGACCTGACGCTTCTCGGTCGCTATCGTTTGCGCGCCACGTTGCCGGCCAAGGAGGCCATGTAACCGATCGTCCCGACGATCGCCAGCGGTCGGGTCACGACCGATCCTCCGTTGTCACGCAATCTGGTAGTCGCTCAACGGATACTGCGACGCCTCTTTGATCGCCGTTTTCGTCGACATCGGCCGCAGCAGCGTCGGCTCGCCCTGGGGATTGAAGTAGTAAGACCTCGACGTCGCACAATCGCCGATCGTCCAGAGCGAATCGCCAAGCAATTCGGTCATCCGGTCCCGGTACTTCGTGTTGGCGTCCTCTGTCACCTCGAACGTGGTGGCGCCACGCCGCTTGAGCTCACCGAACAACCGGTCCATGTGCCGCATCTGGTACTCCATCGTGTTGAAGAAGTTCAACCCGAGGAAAGCGAACGGACTGGCGAGGCTGAGGTAGTTCGGGAAGTACGGCATCGTCACACCCTGGTAGGCCTGGAATCGGGTGTCGCGCCACCACTTTCCGAGGTTGCGCCCCTCGCGGCCGATCACCTCGATGGCGGGGAAGTTGGCCTCCCACAGGTCGAACCCGGTCGCCAGGATCAAGGTGTCGATGACGGTCTTTGAGCCATCGGCATTGACGATACCGTCGGCCTCGATGCGCTCGATACCGTCGGTCTGCAGATGCACATGCGGCTTGGTGAATGCGCGGTAGTACCCGTTGGAGAATGTCGGCCGCTTGCAGCCGAAGTCGTAGTCAGGGGTCAGCCTCCGGCGCAACTCCTTGTCGCGGATCGACGCGAAGCGGTGCATCTTCGACAGGTCCGCCGCGGCGATGTTGAGCCGGCGGAAGTGCCGGTGGTGAATGACCGCGGTGTTGATCATGACTTCGTAGATCGAATCGGTCAGCCAGCGGATGGCGCGCTGCGTCAAGGGGATCCGGGCGAACAGCCGCTTGGCTCGCTCGCCGAAGCGCAGGTCGATCTTCGGTACCACCCAGATCGGGGTGCGCTGGTAGACGGTGAGGTCGGCGACGTTCTTGGTCAGTTCCGGGATGAGCTGGACGGCGGTGGCGCCGGTGCCGATGACAGCCACCCTGCGGCCCTCGAGTGGGTACTCATCGTCCCAGGCGGTGGTGTGGATGACCTTGCCTGCGAAGTTGGCCACGCCCGGGATGTCGGGCACCTTCGGCTGGGACAGGAAGCCCGTCGCGGTGATCAGATATCGCGCCGAAAGTGTTTCACCATCGGCCACCGCGACCCGCCAGACGCTCGCCTCCTCGTCCCAGCGGGCGCCCTCGACGACCGTGTTGAACCGCATGTGCCTGCGCACATCGAACTTGTCGGCAACGTCGTCGGCGTACCGCTTGATCTCCGGGCCCGGCGTGAACAGCCGCGACCAGTTCGGGTTCGGCTCGAAGAAATAGGAGTAGGTGGTGGTCGGGACGTCGACGGCCAGGCCGGGATACCGGTTGACATGCCAGGTCCCGCCCAGGTCGTCCTCGCGGTCGAGGATCACGAAGTTGTCGTAACCCAGACGCCTGAGCTGGATGGCGGCGCCTATTCCCCCGAAACCGGCCCCAACGATGACCGCGTCGTAAAGCTCCGAAGTCATGCCCAGACGGTACCTCAGGTACCGGAAACTTTGATGACCGGCTCAGCCCTTGAGCGATCCCGTCCGCGGCGGGTCAAGGGTGGCGATGCAGGTCACCGCCCTGTCGCCCTGCTCCCACGTTTCGGTCGTCGGATACAGCACGTACAGCTGGACCGAGTCGTCGGCGATCGCGACGGGTGCATAGGAGGCCAGTTCGGGCTCGCACTTGTTCTGGTACTCCTCGATCGCGGACTGCCCTGGGTAGGCCCCGTCGGGCATCAACAGCACCGCGAAGACCTCCCCGGCGTGCGCTTGGTCGCAGCCGACGGTGTCGACGGTCAACACCCGGGTGCTGCCGGGGATCTCCTTGAGGCAGTCGCCGACCTTGACATCCGTCGCGGTGACCGTGCTCTTGCCGATCGTGAAGTAGAAGATGATGCCCGCGGCGAATACCAGCGCCCAGAGCCCCGAGAGAACCAGCCCGGCGATCGCCAACCCGCGCCCGCTCTGGCCCTGCTTGGCCTTGTTGAGCCCGACGATGCCGCATATCACGCTGATCAGCACCCCGCCGAGGACGCCGGAGATCAGCGAGACGATCGCCCACCAGTTGGTCTGCGCATGCGGCGGCGGTGCGTAGTAGCCGGGTGGCGGTGCGGGATAGGGCATCGGCGGTGGAGGGGGGTAGGGGCCTTGGGCCGGCTGGCCATACGGTCCGTGCGGTTGTTCCCCGTATGGCGGGGGATAGCTCGGCGGCATGGTCACCCGCTGACAGTAGCGTCCGGCGGGCGGGCGCATTACGGCGTTGATTGTGCTGGTGTTTGGTCATCGAGGTCTTGTTTGATGTCGACAGCCGTGCGCGGCGGCGGGCGGCAGTGAAGTAGGACAGGGACCGGAAGTGTCTTTGCACGTGGGGTGGAGGCAGCGCCGGTGAACCGGCGCTGCGCGGCGTAGGCGCGTGCGGTCTATGAGCCGCTCCGTCAGGGTGAGATCGCCACGGCGTACAGGTATGGCTCGAGCAGGCGTTGGAGGTTGGTTGCGCCGTTGAACTCGACCAGTTCGACGTCGAGTTGGAGGCGGTGCGGCTAATGCGCTGGCAGGCAGTGGACGTGTCCGTCCTGCCAAACGGTGCACGATCGCGACCACAATGCCGCCAGGGTCATTCTCGCCGCCGGGCGGGCGGAGAGACGAAACGCCTCCCACGTCAGTGGGCGGGGCCGTGACAGCGGTTCCGGTGGAGCTCATGTAAGACCGCAATCCGTTGTGGCGGTGAGCGATGAAGCAGGAAGCAGCCCAACAGCGGCCTAACCGCTACGGGAATCCCCGGACCCCACCCAGTCCGGCGAGCACGCCAAAGTAGCGTCAGTCGCGCAGCGATGACCACCGCTCATGTTTCGATATCGCAACGCAGACGACCGACCGTTCGCCGTTTGCCCAACCGTCGGCCGTCGGGTATGCCACCGCAACGCGGAACGTCGGTCCCTCCGGCGAGTTTGGGGCGTAGTCGAAGAACGTGGACCCGCACTCGTCGCTGCGGGCCCTCAGGGGTTCCTCACCTGGATAGGTCGTCGTGTCCGGCAGCGTCAGGACCGCGAACACTTCGCCGTAGTGTGGCCGGTCGCAGCGCACCCGCTTCACCCACGTGGGGAGCTTGCCCTCGGCGGAATCCTTGATGCAGTCTCCGGTGCTGAGCTCGGTGGCCTGCACCGACTTGCCTTGGGCGGAGAGGCCGTAGGTGATGAGCGACGTGATGACCGCGATCCAGGCGGCCGAGATGACGAGCGCGGCGATGGCCAACCCGCGCCCGCGTTCGCGGCGGGCCCTTATCTGGAACAACGCCACGATCGCAAAGATCACGCTGAGGATGGTGCCGCCGAGGATCCCGAGGACGAACGCCGCGATGGCCCAGCCGTTGGTTCCGCCCGGCCGCCGCGGCTCGGGTGGCGGCGAAGTCACGCAAGCAACCGAAGCGCCGCGTCTACCGCCAGCGCGGGGACGTCGAGAGTCTTGGAGCCCAGGTCATGTCGGGCGCCGGTGACCTCGACGATCTCGGTGGGGGCGGGGATCAGCGCAGCAGCGGGGCGCAACTCGTCGAGGGTGCCGAACGGATCGGCGGTGCCGTGGATGAAAACGGTCTTCGCGGCGATGCGCGGCAGGTGATCGGTGCGCACCCGCTCGGGCTTGCCCGGCGGATGCAGCGGGTATGAGAAGAGCGTCAGCACATCGACGGCGGCTGCTTGGTCGGCAATCACCATCGACGTCATCCGGCCGCCGTACGAATGGCCGCCCGCGATGACCGGCCCCTTGGTCAGCGTGTGGGCCAGCGCGATGGCCTCCGCGACACCGGCCTGATCGCTCGCGGCGGATCCGGACGGCGGACCCTTGGGCCGTCGCCGCCGGTACGGCAGGTTGTACCGCACGGCGAGCCAGCCGCGGCGCGCCCATTCGTCGCAGATCTTCCTCAGCAGCGGCGACTCCCGGCTGCCGCCCGCGCCGTGCGTCAGCATGACGGCGCCCGTGGCCTTGCCTGTGGGCTCGTGCGCGATACCTGCAATCTGATCGAGGTTCATGACTCGAGTCTGAACAATGCCGACACTGGGCCGTGACCGTGCCCCAACGGGTATGCGGCGCGTAGACATTCGGTTACCCAGCGCTTGGCGAACGCCACCGCGTCGGGCACCGAGTAGCCGTAGGCGAGTGCACTCGCAACGGCCGCGGCCAGCGTGTCACCGGCGCCGTGGTCGTTGCCGGTGTCGATGCGGGTTGTGTCGAACTCGTAGAAGTCGGTGCCGTCAAAGAGCAGGTCGGGGCTATGCGACGACGCGCGCAGGTGCCCGCCCTTGACCAACGCCCACTGCGGGCCTAGTGCGTGCAGAGCCCGCGCTGCCTCACGTTGGGATGCGTCGTCCTTGACGTCGATGTCTACCAGTAGGCGAACTTCGTCGAGGTTCGGCGTCACCAGTGTGGCGAGCGGAAAGAGTTCGCCCCTAAGAGAATCCAGCGCGCTCGGATGAAGCAGCAGGTCGCCGTGCATCGACGCGCACACCGGATCGACCACCAGCGGTACCGTGCCGGCCAGGCCCTGTCCGCGCCAGGTGTCGGCGATGGTGTCGATGATCGCCGACGACGCCAGCATGCCTGTCTTGGCGGCCTGCAAACCGATGTCGGAGGCCACCGCCTCGATCTGACCCGCGATCACGTCGAGGGGAATCTCGTGAAAACCCTTGACGCCGACGGAGTTCTGGACCGTCACCGCGGTGACGGCGACCAGGCCGTGCACGCCGAGCATGGCGAAGGTGCGCAGGTCGGCCTGGATGCCGGCACCGCCGCCGGAGTCAGATCCGGCGATCGTCATCACCCGCAGCGGTGTCTTGCCCGGTGGCGTTAGTGGAAGAAACGTCATGGCCCTCTGTTCTTCGCGCAAGCGTTCATCACTGCGTCAAGGGTAGGTAGATCTGGTTGCCGTTTTCGGCGAATTCCCGTGACTTGTCGGCCATCTGCTGTTCGATGGATGCCCGAATATCGGCGGTGATGCGCATCGAGCAGAACTTCGGCCCGCACATCGAGCAGAAGTGCGCGGTCTTGGCCGGCTCGGCGGGCAGGGTCTCGTCATGGAAGTCGCGTGCAGTGTCGGGATCGAGCGATAGCGCGAATTGGTCGTGCCAGCGAAACTCGAACCGTGCCTTCGACAACGCGTCATCACGCTCCTGAGAGCGGGGATGGCCCTTGGCCAGATCGGCGGCGTGCGCGGCGATCTTGTAGGCGATCACGCCGTCCTTGACGTCCTTGCGATCCGGCAGGCCCAGGTGCTCCTTGGGCGTGACATAACACAGCATCGCGGTGCCGGCCTGCGCGATGATCGCCGCACCGATCGCCGAGGTGATGTGGTCGTAGGCCGGGGCGATATCGGTGGCCAGCGGGCCCAGTGTATAGAAGGGAGCCTCCTCGCAAAGCTCCTCTTCCAGGCGCACGTTCTCGACGATCTTGTGCATTGGGATGTGGCCCGGTCCTTCGATCATCACTTGCACGCCATGGGATTTGGCGACCTTGGTGAGCTCGCCGAGCGTTCGTAGCTCGGCGAACTGCGCCTCGTCGTTGGCGTCGGCGATCGATCCCGGACGCAGCCCGTCACCCAACGAGAACGTCACGTCGTAGCGGGACAGGATCTCGCACAGCTCCTCGAAGTGCGTGTAGAGGAACGACTCGCTGTGGTGGGCCAGGCACCAGGCCGCCATGATCGAGCCGCCCCTGCTGACGATTCCGGTGACCCGCTTGACCGTGAGTGGGATGTAGCGCAGCAGCACCCCTGCGTGCACAGTCATGTAGTCAACGCCCTGCTCGCATTGCTCAATTACCGTGTCGCGGTAGACCTCCCACGACAATTTTGTCGGGTCGCCGTTGATCTTCTCCAGCGCCTGGTAGATCGGCACCGTGCCGACCGGCACCGGTGAATTGCGCAGAATCCACTCACGGGTTTCATGGATGTTGCGGCCGGTCGAGAGGTCCATGATGGTGTCGGCACCCCAGCGGGTGGCCCACACCATCTTGTCGACCTCCTCGGCGATGGAGCTCGTGACGGCCGAATTGCCGATATTTGCATTGATTTTCACCGCGAACGCCTTGCCGATGACCATCGGCTCACTCTCGGGGTGGTTGTGGTTGGCCGGGATCACCGCGCGGCCGCGGGCCACCTCATCGCGCACCAGTTCGGCCTGCACGCCTTCGCGGGCGGCGATGAACGCCATCTCCGCGGTGATCTCGCCGGCCCGCGCGCGCTGCAGTTGGGTGCCGCGGTCGCCAACGACGCCCGGCCGTGGCGGCAGTCCTGCATGCAGGTCGATGACCGCGTCGCGGTCGGTGTACGGCCCGGACGTGTCGTACAGGTCGAGGTGCTCGCCATTGGACAGGTTCACCCGCCGAAACGGCACCCCATCGCGGTAGATCTTGGTACTGCCCGCGATCGGGCCGGTGGTCACAGAGATTGAATCGGAAACATCACGCTGCAGCATTTTAAGCAACTCCCTACGCCGGCATTACCCGGTCAGGTTCGTACGGTCGACAGCCCCAGCTGTCCTCTCAGCGCACTGGTGTGCGCTCCCGTGTGGACGCCTGCCACGCTATCGCAGCGGGCCGGTCGGCGGGAACGGGGGAGGAGTACGAATTGCCCGAAGAAGCTTTGTATAGCTAATATATGTGTTTTGTGCCCGACGGCGCCTTAGGTACGTAAGCGAAGTAGATGACGACTGAGATAGAGATGACGAAATCCCCGGTTGTGGCGGATGTCGACACGGCACTTGCCGAGACCGCCCGCCGTCGGCGGCGGATGGATCACGACCACCCGTCCTACAAGTGGATCGTCCTGTCCAACACCACCCTGGGGACGCTGTTGGCGACGATCAACGCGTCGATCGTGCTGATCTCGTTGCCCGCCATCTTCCGTGGCATCGGCCTGAACCCCCTCGCGCCCGGCAACGTCAGCTATCTGCTGTGGATGCTGATGGGCTACCTGGTGGTGACCGCGGTGCTGGTCGTGCCGTTCGGCCGCCTCGGTGACATGTTCGGCCGGGTCCGCATCTACAACCTGGGCTTCGCCGTCTTCACGTTCGCCGCCATTGCGCTGTCCTTCGACCCCTTCCATATGGGCAGTGGGGCGCTGTGGCTGATCGGCTGGCGCGTGGTCCAAGGCGTGGGCGGCGCGATGCTGATGGCGTCCTCATCGGCGATCCTGACCGACGCGTTCCCCGCCAACCAGCGCGGCATGGCGCTCGGGGTCAACATGGTGGCTGCTGTTGCGGGGTCGTTCCTTGGATTGTTGATCGGTGGCTTCCTCTCCGAGTGGCACTGGAAGGCCATCTTCTGGGTCGGCGTGCCGATTGGCATCCTCGGCACCATCTGGAGCGTCCGGTCGCTCAAAGAGCTCGGGGTCCGTACGCGAGGCCGACTGGACTGGGCCGGCACCCTGTCCTTCGGCATCGGCCTTACGGTGCTGCTGACGGGAATCACCTACGGCATCCAGCCCTACGGTGACTTCACTACCGGTTGGACCAACCCGTGGGTGTTGGGGTCGATCGCCTTCGGGCTGCTGTCGCTGGTGGCGTTCTGCTTCATCGAACTGCACATCGATTCGCCGATGGTCGACATCAGGCTGTTCCGGTCCGCCTCGTTCGGCATGGGCAATCTGGCCGGGCTGATGTCCTCGATGGGCCGTGGCGGCCTCCAGTTCATGCTCATCATCTGGCTGCAGGGCATCTGGCTTCCCTTGCACGGTTACAGCTTTGAATCCACTCCGTTGTGGGCCGGAATCTACATGCTCCCGATGACGGCCGGGTTCCTGGTGGCGGGCCCGCTTGCGGGATCACTGTCCGACCGCTTCGGCGCGCGGCCGTTCACGGTCGGCGGGATGCTGCTGATGGCGGCAACCTTCGTAGCGCTGGTGATGATCCCCGTCGACTTCAACTACCTGCTCTTCGCTGTGCTGGTGTTCCTCAACGGCCTGGGCGGCGGCATCTTCACCGCACCCAACACGGCGGCGATCATGTCGAGCGTGCCTGCCGCCCAGCGCGGCGCCGCTTCGGGGGTACGTGCGACGTTCTTCAACGCCGGCTCGTCGCTGTCGATCGGCGTCTTCTTCTCGCTGATGATCGTCGGGCTGTCCCACACGCTGCCGTCCGCGATGAGCAGTGGCCTGCAGGCACAGGGCGTTTCGGCATCGGTCGCGAACGACGTGGCCAATCTGCCGCCGGTCGGCAGCCTGTTCGCGGCGTTCCTTGGCTACAACCCGATCGCCGAGCTGCTGGCACCCTCGGGCGCGTTGCAGGACTCCGGCGTTAACGTCGACGTGCTGACCGGGAAGACGTTCTTTCCGCAGTTGATCACCGAGCCGTTCCACTCCGGCCTGGCCGTGGTGTTCATCGCCGCCGCGGTGATGATGGTGATCGGCGCGATAGCATCGATGTTCAACCCGGGCCGCTACGCCGACGCTCCGGGCGCCGACAACGAGGCGTGATCAAAGGTGTGACACCGGGCACCCTGGGTATCCGGTTGTCATGACCACCACCGACACCGGCCACGCGAGGTCCGCCTACAGGCGAAACGGCATGCAGACGAGGCGCGGGCCCGCATGGACGCCAGCGGCGCACCGAGCAAGATGAGGGGCTCACCGGCTGGCTGAACAAGCGCGCAGGCGACTGGGAGCTGAGCGGTCCAGATGAGGCGACGATGCAGCGCCAGAAGTTCCTGTGGAATTTCCTCGTCGATCACTGGTTTCGTATGGAGTTCGACGGTTGGGAGAACCTTCCCGACCCGCCTGCGCTGCTGGTCGGCATCCACTCCGGTGCGCCGTTCGTGTGGGACGCGTGGACGGTCGGCGTTCAGTGGTGGCGGCGGTTCGGCCAGGACAGGCCGCTGCACGGCACCGCGCACGACGTGCTGATGGCCATGCCGCTCGTCGGTCGCTACTTCCGGGCGATGGGGGTGCTGCCCGCCGCGCCGGATTCGATGGCTACCGCGTTGGCGGAGGGCCGAGACGTCGCGGTATGGCCCGGCGGCGAAGTCGACTCGTTGCGGCCGTGGAGTGAGCGCGACCAGGCCAACCTGGCCGGTCGAAAAGGGTTCGTCAAGATGGCAATTCGCGCGGGGGTGCCGATCGTCCCGATCGCGACGGTCGGGGGTGCCGACGCCATGCCTGTCTTGGTCCGCGGCGATCAGCTGTCGCGGGCGCTGCGGTTGGACAAACTGTTGCGGCTCAAGGTGTTTCCTATCGCCGTCTCGCTGCCGTGGGGCATCGCACCGGCAGCGCTGCCGCAGTTCCCGCTGCCGGCCAAGATCCGCACCCGGCTCATGCCGGCCATCGAGCTGGATCATGATCCGGGTCGTGCCGACGACGAGGAGTACCTCGAGGAGAAGTACTGGGAGGTGCAGAACAGCATCCAGCACGGCATGGATGCGTTGGCGCGCAAACGTGCCCTACCGCTGTTCGGCTAGCGCGACAGCAGACTGCCGCGGAGGAAGAATTCATCTAGCTTGCGACCGATGATGCTTCCCACTGGTAGCTGGGCGGCGATCTCCAAGTTGTCGCCGGCAACCTCCTCGGCCCACTCGAGGGGCCACCCGCCATCCGGAAGGCTGGTTTCAAAGGCGAGGACCATATCGTGGCGCGTCATTTCCGACTCCACGACCATCGCTGTGGTAGGCGCCCGGTGTGACGCCGCGCCAGCGAAGCCTCGTCCACAGCCGCAAGGTCCGTCGGGATCGTTCTTGTCATCGATGCCCTGCGTAAGCGTAGTAGCAACAAGTACTTTCATAGTTCCTCCTAGAATGTGGCTCGTCGTCGAGTTGTTGTGGTGGTGTGGGTGGTTGTTTCCAGTCTGGTGGGAGCTCTGCGGTATTAATGGGTCGTTGACCCACGTGCACCAGGGACTGGTACTGGGCTCGGTGCCCTTAAAGAGGATGAGCATCTTCCGCATGTGGTTTCGCCACTTGCGGTCGCTGATCTCTTGCTTACGCGCTCGATTGATGCGTCGTGTCTCGCGCGGCTGGACCGTGGTCGAATACTGCGACAACGACACACCAGCCAGCCGCAAGCGCGGCAAGAAGCTCAAGCCCCGGCCCGACTTCGAGCGGATGCTGGCCGATCTCGAGGCGGGCACGATCAAGGCCGTCGTCGTCGGCGACGCCGACCGGCTGGTGCGCGAACCCATCGAGGCTGAACGGTTCATCGAGATCGCCGACGAGCGCGGCATCCCACTCGCCTCGGTCAACGGCGAATACGATCTGGCCACCGACAACGGTCGGCTGTTCTTCCGCGTCAAGGTCGCCTTCGCCAAGGCTGAGATGGAGCGCAAGTCAGCACGGCAGCGCCGGGCCAATCTGCAGCGCCGCGCCGCCGGTGAGTGGTCGACGGCGGGCCAGCGCCCGTTCGGCTACACCAAGAACGGCGAACCGTTCGAGCCCGAGGCGTCACTGGTGAAGAAGGCAGCTACCGAGGTGTTGGGTGGGCGGTCGCTGCGCGGCCTCGCCATCGAGTGGAACAAGGACGGGGTGACCACCAAACGCGGCAGCACCTGGACGAATCTGCAGCTACGCCGGATGCTTTCCAACCCGCTATACGCCGCGCTGGTGACCCATGAGGGCAAGGTGGTCGGCCACGCCGCGCCGGTCGAGAAGGGTGGATGGGAGCCGCTGCTGGAGGAGAACATTCACTTCGGGCTTGTGGCGTTCCTATCGGACCCAAAGCGCAAGCACGGCAACGCGTTTGAGATCAAGTATCAAGGTTCTGGTGTTTATCGGTGCGGGATCTGCGGCAACAAGATGTACGCGGGCTACCCGCACCGAGGCAACGGCAGGCGCGCACGGATGACCTACCTGTGCCAGCCCAGTTCCCATGTGGCTCGCGCCGGGGAGCCGCTGGACACGTTCATCAACGATCTGGTGGTGGAGCGGCTGAGTAATCCGAAGCCCGGCGACGAGGGGCGGCTGGGACCCGACGGCGAGTAGGACGACGGGGTCGATGTCGTCATGGTGAAGGCGCAGAGGAAGGCGCTGCGGGAGCGGCTCAACGCGCAGTCCCGCATGCATGCCAACGGGCTCGTCGATGAAGAGCAGTTGGCCAGCGCCACAGCGGAATTGAAGCCGCAACTCGACGCGCTGCAGGCTGTGCTGAACGCGCAACTGGCGCAGGAGGTCAGCACCGACCCGGTTGATGAGATCCTCAAGGACGGCCCCGAAGGGGTTGCCGCGAACTGGAAGAAGGCGTCACCCAACGCGCGCGGCAAGGTGATCGATCGGCTGATGACCGTCACGGTGAACCCGGCGAAGCGCGGCAGCCGGGTGTTTGACGATCGGTACATCGACATCGACTGGAAGAAGCGCCGTCATGCGCGTTCGTTGGCGAGGTCTAGATGACGGTGCCAACAGGCATCGTTGCGGGATACAGGATTCACACATCAACCGGGGAACCTTCCCCGGTTCCGCGGTTGGCTCGCTCGGAGCGGTCAAGCAGATTCTCGACAAGATGGAAGCCCGGCCCAAGGCCCAAGATCGGAGTTCGCCGAAGTTGGGGAATCGCCGATGATTCCGACACAAAAAGACCCGCCAGCCTCGGCGGATCAGGTGCGTGCGCTCGACGCGACCGAGGATGATCTGATCGGGAAAGCGAGACCGTTGACGACGACGAGCGGTGGCCGAGGAAGCCGACGTTGACCTCACCGACGACGAGGACGACATTGCCGACGAATCGGTGTTCGATGACGAGGACGAACCGGCCAACGCATAACAATCTGTCGAAGTGGCCCCACAGACGTTAAACGCGGTGGACTAGGGTGGCGGTCGGATTGATCACCGAACATAGCAGGTCGTTAAATGGACCATTCAAAAAAGGACGGCGATGAAAACACAAGCAGCAGTTTTCGTTTCCACAGTAGCATTCGGTTTTTGCGCATCAACATTTCTCGCACCGCCAGTCAAAGCTGACACGCAATGCCCATATCCCGGCGTCGGCATCTTAAATGCGAATGTCGGTGGTATCGGTGGCGGTTTTTGCGATTTCCCGACTGAAATCAATGGGGCGCATTGGCATTGTGAGGGCGGTGGCGTCGGCCTTGGACTGGCCGCTACCGGTGTCGGTGTCGGTTCAATGGGCACTCTCGGCATTGGCGGTGTCGGTCAGGGTGTCAGTGGCGTGTCGTGCAATTGGCGCTGCCCCGACAACACGGATGCACCGGCACCAAATCCGCCAGGGGCGTGGAAAGAATACTTGGCGCCGATGAACACCACGAATTTCTGTAAAGATCATATGGAACCGGCTGGCTTTTGGTCTGCGCCAACACTTCCCACCGAAGGTATCCCACCGGCAGGGGAACTGGCGCCGCAACCAGGTGAAACACCGGAACCGCAACCAATACCCCCACCGTTGCCGACGCAGCCAGTGCCAGCGCCAGCAGTACCGCCAACCGCGCCAGGGGAACCGAATCCATAATGATGAGTACGAACAAGTTGTGGCTTGCTATCAAACAGGACACGGTATTGGTTAGTACCGGTTATATCGTTCGCGCAATTTCCGAAGAAGAGGCAAGCGATTCTCTCAATAATGGCAGGTATTTGAAAGAAGAGGAAAATGACGATTTCTGATTTGACTACGAGGTCCAGGTCTGCGCCGAGATCGAAAGAAAACGAGTAGAACGCGCCGACAGGTCCGGACGACGACACACCACTGCCCCGGCGGGTGCGACGATTGGGCGATGGGGGAACAGCGGCCAGCAGCCACCTTCAGCCTTCAGGAGCGTCTTCGAACATACTTTCGATTATAGATCGGTGCACTGACAAGAAACGGGTTATCCACAAGTGGTATTTAGGTCAGTTCCACCAAGACCGGTGCGTGGTCGCTGGGCGCCTTGCCCTTGCGCTCCTCGCGCACGATCTCGGCGTGCGTCACGCGCTGGGCAAGCGCCGGCGAGCCGAGGATGAAGTCGATGCGCATGCCGCGGTTCTTCGGGAACCGCAGCTGGGTGTAGTCCCAGTAGGTGTAGACCGCAGGTCCTGGCGTGAAAGGCCGGACCACATCGGCGAATTGAGCGTCGACGATCGCGTTGAACGCCGCCCGTTCGGGCGGTGTGACGTGGGTGCTGTTCGCATAGAACTCGGGGCTCCAGACGTCCTCGTCGGTGGGGGCGATGTTCCAGTCCCCGAGCAGCGCGATCTGCGCCGACGGATCTCCGGTCAGCCATCCGTGCGCCGTGTCACGCAGCGCGGCAAGCCATTCCAGCTTGTAAATGTAGTGCGGTGAGCCGACGAACCGGCCGTTGGGCACGTACAGGCTCCACACCCGCACGCCGTTGCACGTCGCGCCCAATGCCCGTGCCTCCGCCGCGGCTTCCACATCTGGCTTGTCGCTCCACGTGGGCTGGCCGTCAAAACCCACCTGGACGTCGTCGAGGCCCACCCGGGACGCGATCGCCACTCCGTTCCACTGGTTGAACCCGCAGTGCACGACGTCATAGCCGAGCGCGACGAACGGCATGGTGGGGAACTGGTCGTCGGAGCACTTCGTCTCCTGCATGGCCAGCACGTCGACGTCGGCGCGCTCCAGCCAGTCGGTGACACGGTCGACGCGGGCGCGGATCGAGTTGACGTTCCACGTGGCGATCCGCATGCCCTACAGGCTACGGGCGTCGACGTAACGCGAGCGGTGGTGGACGGAAAAGCCCATCGACTCGTACAGCCTTGTGGCGGCGGTGTTGTCGGCGAGCACCTGCACGTAGGCGCGCGTGGCCCCCCGCTCGGCCGCCCACGCCAGCAACGCCTCGCACAGTCCGCGGGCCAGGCCGCGACGCCGCGCCCCGTCGGCGACGTGCACCGCCGACAGCCCCACCCAGCGGGTGCCGTCGGGCGACTCCGTGACGGCACCTCGGCCAACCGCGGCACCGGCGGCCGTCGCGAACGCCACCTCACCGTCGATAACGGCGGTCAGCACGTCGACCGGCACCTCGCGCCGGTACAGCCGAAGCCATTCGTTGTCCGGCCGAGCCGCGATCGAAACCGCGAACGGTCGCTGCGTCGTCACATCGCCTGTCATGACCAGGGTTTCGGCGTTGGTCGGTACCCTTGGCGGGACGCGAAGCAATCGATCCGGCGCGGCGAGCAGTGCTGCCACCCCGCGAGTCGCATACCAGTCGACGAGCGCGCTCACGTCGCCACCCGTCGGAACATCGAGCGGAACAGCCGAATTCGCGCGCCGGGTGCTGCCGTGGCCGAAGCGAAGCAACCAACCGCCCAGCCACTCGTGCTCGACGCCGGGCCAAGCCAGCGCCGCCGCGTGTTCGAGGTTGCGAATGTCGCCGGTCCGCACCGGCGCCGAGGCAAGGGCTTTGATCGCCACCACGTCGGCGGCCGCGACGTCCACCACGTCACCCCGTTTCGTGCGCACCCGCAGCGTCGGGCCGATGGCCTCCAAGTGACCGATCACGTCGGTCAGCGGCGGCACCGATCCGGCCGGCAACCGGTACCGCACCATGACGCGAGCTCCGAGGTCAGTCACGGCCTAGTGGCCGAACGGATCGGGATCCTTGCCGGGCGTCCAGGTCAGCCCAGGCACGCCCCAGCCATGCGACTTGACCGCGCGCTTCGCGCTGCGCGCGTGCCTGCCAACCAGCCTGTCCAGATAGAGGAACCCGTCCAGATGGCCGGTCTCGTGCTGGAGCATCCGCGCGAACAGATCGGTGCCCTCGATCGTGATCGGGGTGCCGTCGGCGTCCAAGCCGGTAACGCGCGCCCATGTTGCTCGGCCCGTCGGAAACGATTCGCCGGGCACCGACAGACAACCCTCGTCGTCGTCGTCCGGGTCCGGCATGGTCTCGGGCACCTCCGATGTTTCGAGTACGGGATTGACAACAACTCCACGCCGCCGCGACGTCCGGCCACGCTCGTCGGCGCAGTCGTAGACGAACACCCGCTTGGACACACCGATCTGGTTCGCGGCGAGGCCGACCCCGTTGGCGGCGTCCATCGTGTCGTACAGGTCCTTGATCAAGTCCGCGAGATCGGCAGGCAGCGAACCGTCATCGGCGACGGGCACCGGCTCGGTCGCGGTGCGTAAGACGGGATCTCCCACGATGCGGATGGGTACGACGGCCACGCGGTAGAGCTTAAGTCGGCAATCCTTATCACCCGACTCGCGGGTGTAGCTGACGCCTCACGTTCCAAACCCGTGGTTGAATGTTCGCCGAACCCCAGTGTTGTCATTTCGATTGTCGGAAGGGTCCAGGAGAGCGATATGGACGGCGCGATCGCGCGGACTGAGCAATCCGGGGACGACTCTGCTCTCACCGATGGGCTGACTCGGCGTGAGCACGACATCCTGGCGTTCGAGCGCCAGTGGTGGAAGTACGCCGGCTCCAAGGAAGACGCCATCAAGGAACTCTTCTCGATGTCGGCAACCCGCTACTACCAGGTGCTGAATGCGCTGGTGGACCGCCCGGAGGCGCTGGCGGCCGACCCGATGCTGGTCAAACGGCTGCGCAGGCTGCGGGCCAGTCGGCAGAAGGCTCGGGCTGCGCGTCGGCTGGGCTTCGAGGTCACCTGAGGTTTTCCGGCCCAAAGGGCCCCTCTCGATACAGTGGGCGGTAATGAACCAGCGAAACTCCTCCGGGCTGCCCTTGCGCGCCATGGTGATGGTGTTGCTGTTCCTGGGCGTGGTGTTCCTGCTGGTCGGGTTCCAGGCGATGGGTTCAGGCGACTCTGAGGCCGACCAGTCGTCGTCCATCGCCACCAGCACCGTCGCCACCACGAGCTCGGCGACGTCGTCTGCGAAACCCGCGCCGGCGAAAGCCGACGTGCGGGTCTTCAACATCTCGTCGACCGAAGGCGCCGCCGAAAGCACCGCCAACCGGCTGCGGGACGCCGGCTGGAACGTCACCGAGACCGGCAACCTGACCCTGCCGGAAGTCACGGGCACCACGGTGTTCTTCAGTGACGCACCCGGCGAGCGCGAGGCCGCCGACGAGGTGGGCAAGCTGCTCGAGGCGCCGGTGCAGCCGCGCGTGCCCGAGTTGACCGAGCAACCACCGGGCGTGGTCGTGGCGGTCACCGGATAGGCTCTTGCACATGCTCAAGCCGTCGCTGTAGCCACCGTGTTCGCCGTTCCCGTCCTCGCGCTGAGCGCATGCAGCGCACCCGAGCAGCCTGCAACCACACCCGGCACCACGCCGTCGGTCTGGACCGGCTCGCCGTCACCGTCGGCTTCGCCCAGTGAGGGTGGACACGGGGCGGCCGGTCAGGGTGAGGCCAGCGGCGAGAAGCTCACCGCCCAGCTGAAACTCGCCGACGGCACCACGGTGGCCACCGCCGACATCGAGTTCGCGGGCGGCTTCGCCACCCTCACGGTGGAGACGACCACACCCGGTAAGCTGACGCCGGGCTTCCACGGTCTGCACATCCACTCCGTCGGTAAGTGCGAGGCCAGCTCCGTCGCCCCGACCGGCGGCGCGCCCGGTGACTTCAATTCCGCGGGTGCGCATTTCCAGAAGGCCGGCCACACCAGCCATCCCGCAAGCGGCGACCTGACGTCGCTGCAGGTCCGCGCGGACGGCACCGCGAAGTTGGTGACGACGACCGACGCGTTCACCGCCGAGGATCTGCTCGGCGGTGCGAAGACTGCGATCATCATTCACGAGAAGGCGGACAACTTCGCCAACATTCCGCCGGAGCGCTACCAGCAGGTCAACGGCAACCCGCCGCCGGACGAAACCACCCTGGCCACCGGCGACGCCGGAAAGCGCGTGGCGTGCGGTGTTATCGGCACCGGCTAGCAGCCACATAGACTTCGCCGGCTCGCCCCGGCCGACCCTTGGGGTCGAATGGGAGTTCGCGCTCGTCGACGCCGAGACCCGCGACGTGAGCAACGTGGCGACCGAGGTGATCGAGGAGCTCGGCGAGAACAACCCGCGTGTGCACAAGGAACTGTTGCGCAACACCGTCGAGATCGTCACCGGCATCTGCGATTCCGTGCCGGAGGCGATGGACGATCTGCGGTCGACGCTGTCGGCCGCGCACCGCAATCGTTCGCGGCCGCGGGATGGAACTGTTCTGCGCCGGTACGCATCCGTTCGCGAAATGGTCGCACGAGATTCTGACCGACGCGCCGCGCTATGCCGAGCTGATCAAGCGCACGCAGTGGTGGGGGCGCCAGATGCTGATCTGGGGTGTGCACGTCCACGTGGGCATCTCGTCGGCGCACAAGGTGATGGCGATCAACACGTCGTTGCTCAACCACTACCCGCACCTGCTGGCGCTATCGGCGTCCTCGCCATACTGGGACGGCGAGGACACCGGCTACGCCTCCAACCGCGCGATGATGTTCCAGCAGCTGCCGACGGCCGGGCTGCCGTTCCACTTCCAGACCTGGGCGGAGTGGGAAGGCTTCGTCTACGACCAGAAGAAGACCGGCATCATCGACCACATGAACGAGATCCGTTGGGACATCCGGCCTTCGCCGCATCTGGGCACGATTGAGGTGCGGATCTTCGACGGCGTCTCCAACCTCCGCGAGCTCAGCGCGCTGGTCGCGCTGACCCATTGCCTGATCGTCGACCTGGACCGCCGCCTCGACGCCGGTGAGCGGCTGCCGACCATGCCGCCCTGGCACGTGCAGGAAAACAAATGGCGCGCAGCGCGTTACGGCCTGGACGCGGTCATCATCCTGGACGCAGACAGCAACGAGCGATTGGTGACCGAGGATCTCGACGAGCTGCTGAACCGGCTCGAGCCGGTGGCCAAGTCGTTGAACTGTGCCGACGAACTGGCCCGGGTCTCCGACATCTACCGGTTGGGCGCGTCCTACCAACGCCAACGCCGGGTCGCCGAAGACAGCGACGGCGACCTGCGTGCGGTGGTCGACGCGCTGGTCGGCGAGTTGGAAGTCTGACCGTGCCCGTCACGCCGATGTTTCCGCTCGAGGTGGCGATGCTGCCCGGCGAGGAGCTGCCGCTGCGGATCTTCGAGCCGCGGTACTCCGCAATGGTCTCCGACTGCCTCGCGTCGGCGATGATCCGGCCTTCGGCGTGGTGCTGATCGCGGCGGGCCGCGAGGTCGGCGGCGGGGACACCCGCAGCGATGTCGGTGCGCTGGCCCACATCACCGAGTGCGCCGATTTCGGTGACGGGCGCTACCGGCTCCGATGCGTGATGGCTGAGCGGATCCGGGTGCTCGAGTGGCACCCCGACGATCCCTACCCGCGGGCGGCGGTCGAGATTTGGCCCGACGAGCCCGGTGCGGCGGTCGACGTCGACGCGATCCGTGATGTCGAGGACCGGATGATCGCGCTGTTCGAGCGGATCGCCGCCGCCCGCGGTGCGCGAGGTGAACGGGCGCGACATCGTGGAGGGTGCCGACGAGTCGGGTGACCCCGCAATGTGGTTGTACGCGTTGGCCTCCCGGGTGCCGATGGGGCAGGCCGACCGGTATGCGGTGCTGTCGGCGCCCACCGTCGCCGCGCGGGTGGCGGCGCTTCGCGACGCGGTCGACACCGTCACCGCGATGGTCGAGTTTCAGCTGTCGGAGTAGCTAGCACGACCAGACGCGCCCTCGACGAACACCGTGCGAGGCGACGACGGCGTCGGCCTGATCCGGCGTCGCAACGGCCGTAGCGCGTCATCAGTTCGGTCGCCTCGACCGCTGACACCTCCCAGCTGTGCTCGGTCAGCCACGTCGCCACGTCGGTGCGGTCCTCGATGTACCACAGATCCGCAGTGTCGGGGACGTTCGCGTCGACGTCTTCGCCGGCCTCTTCACGCAGCGGCGCAACTGTTCGCGACGGCTGGCCAGATACTCGCGGTCGAAGAAGCCGGCACCGAAGGACTCGACCGCGATGCGGCTGTCTCGGGCACTGTGCAGATGGATGCGCTCGAACAGCAGGTCCTGCGCGTCGGCAGGCAGATACGGCAGCAACCCCTCGGCCGCCCACGCGGTCGGCTCGCTCGGGTCGAAACCAGCCTCGCGCAACGCTTTCGGCCAATCCTGTCGCAGGTCGACAGGCACCGCGACGTAGCGCGAGACTGCGGGCCGGACGTCATGCCCGGCGAGTGTTTGCGTCTTGAACTCCAGCACCTTGGGCTGATCGATCTCGTAGACCACGCTGCCGTCAACCCATGGCAGCCGCCACGCCCGCGCGTCCAGGCCGGCGGCGAGGATGACCGCCTGGTCGATGCCGCTGGCTCCGGCGGCGATGAAGAACTCGTCGAACCACTTGGTGCGCGAAGCGGCATACGCGGAGATGGCCCGAATCCGCTCGATCATGTACGTCGGCGGCTGCTGCCATCCACGCGTCCGTGGCGGCGTCGAGGAACAGCTGCGCGTACGGGTCGGTGAACAGCGGGCAGTCCGACGTCGACTCTTGCGAGCGCGCCACGCCACACCGAGCGCGGTCTGGCCGACGCCCTTCGGTGATGTCCCAGCTGTCGTCGTCAGTTCTGGCCATTGCTACCGGGTTCCCCGTTTTCGGCGAACTCACGCATTTCGTCCTTGGTCAGCAGGTCATCGCGAACGTTCTGCTCCCGGTAGGCCAGTTGACCGACACGGTTGGCCACGACCGGAGCCGTGATCAAAGTGAACAGGCCGGTGAGGATGACCATGCCGACGTCGACGTTGCCGCGCAGCCGGATCGCCGCGCCGGCCAGCACCAGCAACAGGCCGAGCACCTGCGGCTTGGTTGCCGCATGCATCCGCGTCAGGGTGTCGGGGAAGCGGACCACGCCGATCGCGGCGGTCAGCGCCAGCGTCGATCCGCCGAGCACCAGCACCGCGGTGACGATGTCTGCTGCGCTCATCGCAATCTCCGTGCTGCGCGGGGCTTGTCGGTGTCGGGCACCCGGAATCGCGCGACGCTGACCGAGCCGACGAAGCTGATCAACGCCAGCGCGGTCAGGCCGTACGTCACCGTGGTGTCCAGGCTGAACGCCGCCCAGGTGCCGATCGCGCACATCGTCACCGCGACAAGGGTGTCCAGCGCGACCAGCCGATCCAGTGTGCTCGGCCCGGCGAGCAGCCGGAACATGGTGATGACGGCGGCGGCGGTCAGCATGACCGCGGCGATGATCCAGACGGTTGTCATGTCGGCTCCTCCCGTGTCGCCGATGGCTGCCAGTCGGGTTCGCGCTCGAACGTGGACACCAGCAGCCGCTCCACTTCGGCCGACCTGGCGGTAGAACCGGTTCACGGCCCGGTCGGAGCCGACGTCGATGACGTGCACGTAGAGCATCCGGCGGGTCTGGTCGATCTCCAGCACGATCGAGCCGGGGATCAGGTTGAAGATGTTGACGGCCAGCGCCAGCACCAGATCCGACTTGACCGCCACGTGCGCCCGCAGCACCGCGCGACAGCGGCGGCGGCCCGGGCTTGACCGCCAGCCACGCCACCTGAACCGACGACAGCACCAGGTAGTAGACGACGGTGACGATGAGGCGCAGCAGCGACAGCGGGTGCACCCTGCCCTCGACCGGCACCGCCGGTAGCGGCAGCAGCAGCGTGATCAGCAACGCGATCGCCAGACCGGAGACGATGTTGGCCGCAGAAACGGTGCCCCACAACAGAATCCACACCAGCATCAGCCAGCACAGCACCCAGGCGCGCAACGCCATGCGCCTCATTCTGCGCTCCCCAACACTGCGGAGATGTACTGCCCACGGTCGAGCACCTCGTCGGCGGCCCGGTCGGCGTACCCGAAGATCGGACCCGCCAGCACGGTCAGCGTTAGGCCCACCGCGATGAGCGCGCCCGTCGGCACCACCATCCCGACCGGCATCCGCCCGACGTGGTCGCGGTCGACGAACTGGATGTCCTCCGGTTCGTCGAGAAGCGCCGAAGGCGCCGCGCCGGAGAGGTGGCCTTCGGGAGCGTCCTCCCGAGACCGCCAGAACGCCGTTGTCCAAACCCGGACCACCACGTAGAGCGTCAGCAGGCTGGTGACGACGCCGCCGCCGACCAGCATCCAGGCCAGCACCGAACCGTTCTGTGCGCCCGCTTCCAGCAGCGCCACCTTGCCGATGAACCCGGAAAACGGCGGAATGCCACCGAGATTGAGCGCAGGGACCACGAACACGAACGCCAGCAGCGGACTGGCGGCGGCCAGTCCGCCGAGTCGCTGCATCGTCGACGCACCCGCCTGGCGTTCGATCAGGCCGACCACCAGGAACAGCGTCGTCTGCACCACGATGTGGTGTGCCACATAGTAGATCGCGCCCGACATGCCGAGCTGACTCGACAGCGCGATGCCGAACACCATGTAGCCGATGTGGCTGACGAGCGTGAACGACAGCAGACGCTTGATATCGCTCTGCGCGATCGCGCCGAGAATGCCGACCAGCATGGTCAGCAGCGCCGCCACCAGCAGCAGCTGGTCGAGCCCCCCGCTGGGGAACAGCAGCGAGTGCGCCCGGATGATCGCGTACACACCGACTTTCGTCAGCAGGCCGGCGAACACCGCGGTGACCGGTGCCGGCGCGGTGGGGTAGGAGTCAGGCAGCCAGGTCGACAGCGGGAACACCGCGGCCTTGATGCCGAACGCGACCAGCAGCACCGCGAACAACGCGGTGCGCGTGCCGTCGGTGACGCCGTCGAGCCGCACCGCCAGCTCCGCCATGTTCAGCGTCCCGGTGGCGGCGTAGACCAGCGCGATGCCGAGCAGGAAGATCAGCGACGACACCATCGAGACCATCACGTAGGCGATGCCCGCGCGGACGCGATCCTTGCTGGCGCCGATCGTCAGCAGCACGAAGCTCGCGGACAGCAGCACCTCGAAGCCGACGAACAGGTTGAACAGGTCGCCGGCCAGGAAGGTCGTGCAGACACCGGCCGACAGCACCAGATAGGTGGGCAGGAAGATCGACACCGGTTGGCGCTCGTCGCCGTCCCGGATGCCCTGCCCGATGGCGTAGAACACCACGGCCAGCAACACAATTGACGACACCACGAGCATCAGCGCCGAAAGCCGATCCACCACCAGCGTGATGCCAAGAGGGCCCATGCCCGAAACCGTCTGGCCCCACCCGCCGACATGCAGCGCCATCGTGCCGTCGCGGTCGGCGAGGTACAGCAGTGCCGCGCACACCGCGACCACCACACAGAGCGCCGCCAGGGTGATGGCCCGCTGCAGCCGTGGCCTGCGGCCTGCGAACAGGGTGAGCGCGGCGCCGACCATCGGGACCAGCACAGGCAGCGGCGTCAGGACCGTGCGGCGGTCATTTCTCGACTCCCGCTCGCTCCGGTCCTCGCTCGTTCCTCGCTGCGATCCTCACTCGCGCTCGTCTCCGGGTGCTCATCGCGAGCCCTCCAGCCCGGGCAGCGCGTCTAGCTCGTCGGGCAGGTCGGTGTCGCGGGCCGGCTCGGGGTGCGGACGGTCCTCGTCGAGCGCGGAGGCCTCCTCGCCAGACAGCTGAGATACCCGGGTGTCCTCGGGGTCGTCGGTGACTTCCTCTTCCGTGGTCAGCCGGTACGACCGGTAAGTCAGCGCCAGCACGAACGCCGCGATGCCCATGGTGATGACGATGGCTGTGAGGATCATGCCCTGCGCCAACGGATCTGCGGTGGTGGTCTCACCGTTGCTGGTGCGGCCGTGGATCGGCGGGTTGCCGGACGGGCCCCCGACGGTCAGGATCAGCAGGTTGATCGCATTGCCGATCAGCAACAGCCCCAACAACATTCGGGTCAGATTGCGCTCGAGTAGCAGGTAGACGCCTGTGCTGGTGAGGCCGCCGATCAGCACAAGGGGAACTACATAAGTCGTCATCGCGGCACCGCTGGCTGTTGCTGGCTCATCTCCACGTCCACTCGCGCGCCGAGGCTGCGCAGCACGTCGAGCACGAGGCCGACGACGATCAGGTACACGCCGAGGTCGAAGAACAACGCGGTGACGAACTTGACCGTGCCGAGTACCGGCACGTCGACCTGTATCAACGCCGACGACAACACCGGCGCGCCCACCAGCAGCGAGGCCGACCGCGGTACTCGCCGACAGACCCAGACCGACGCCGAGGATCTTTCCGGCATCCAATGGCAGCGTCTCGCCGAGTTCGTAACGTCCGCCGGCGAGGTAGCGCAGCACCAGCGCCAGCCCGGCGGTCAGCCCACCCGCGAAGCCGCCGCCGGGGGTGTTGTGCCCCGCGAAGAAGAAGTACGCCGACAACACCATGATGAGCGGGAAGATCATTCGAGTCGCGACCTCGAGCACAAGCGAGCGGTACCGCGGGTCGCGCAGTTCGCTGCCGCGCAGCCAGGTGACATCGCCGGCCGCCGGGCTGTTGTTCGCGATCGCCGAGAGTGGGCCGATGTCGGGCTGACCCGCATCGGAGACCCGCGGGGCGGCTCCAAAACGCCTGTGCCGGAACACCAGCGACGCCACACCGGTCGCAGCGACCAGCAACACCGAGATCTCCCCCAAGGTATCCCAGGCCCGGATGTCGACCAGCAGCACGTTGACGGTATTGGCGCCGTGGCCGCGGTAGTACGCCGCGTCGGGCAACAATTCGGCGATCGGGGTTGCGGTACGGGCGGCCATCGCGAAGGCCGCGAGCGTGGTGACGGTGGCGCCGACCGCGAGCGCCAGGGCGGCGCGCGGCAACCGGTTGCGCCCCATGTTGGCGCGATCGGCCTCGGCGGGCAGCGCCCGCAGCACCAGCACGAAGATCACCAAAGTCAGCGTCTCCACGAGAAACTGGGTCAGTGCCAAGTCCGGTGCGCCGTGGAACGCGAAGATGGTGCCGCAGCCGTAGCCGGTGACACCGACCAGCAGCACTGCGGCCAGCCGGTTGCGCATCACGGTGGCGCCCAGCGCCCCGGCCAGGATCAACAGCCCGACCACGACCTGCAACGGCGAATCCCACAACGCGAAGTGGGGACGATCGCGGGCGCCGAGCGCGAGGACGATCACGGGAATCAGCACCAGCGTGGACAGGATCACCGACTGTGTAGCAGGAATCGAGCCCCGCTGGGTGAATGCGGTGAGCCGCACCGAGAGTAGGTCGGCGCCACGCAGCGCGGCGTCGTAGATCCGGTCGGCGTTGCCGAGCGGCTGGCGCACAGTGCGCAGCCGCCGCAACCGGCCCCGGCCGAAGTACGCCGCCGTGCCAACGGCCAGGACCAACACCGAGAGCAGCAGGGGCGCGCCCACGCCGTGCCACAGCGCGAGGTCGTACGTCTCGCCGCCAGGCACCGTGTCGGCGTAGTCGTCGAGGACGTCGTCGAGGCCGGCGGGCCACACGCCGAACACCAAGCCCGCGGCGGCCAGGATGGCGGGCGCGGCGAGGAATGTGGCCGGCGGTTGGTGCATCTCCGCGACCCGCTTGCTGGGTTGCGGTAAACCCTTGCGGCCGAACGCGCCCACAAGGAATCGCAGGCTGTACACGGTGGTGAACACGGACCCGAGCACGATGCCTGCGAGCACGTAGGGCGCCGCGATGCCGAGTGACGGTGCGTGCGCGACGGTTTCGAAGTCGGCCTCCTTGGCGACGAAGCCGAGGAACGGCGGCAGCGCGGCCATGCTCGCGGTCGCGCCGACAGCGATGATCAGCAGCGGTCGGCTGCGCCGCCCGAGCCAGGCCAGTCTGCGGATATCGCGGGTGCCGGTGGCGTGGTCGATGACGCCGACGACCATGAACAGCGACGCCTTGAACATCGCGTGCGCGCACAGCATGGCCAGCCCGGCCACCATCAAATCGCCACCGCCCGCGCCCACCATCAGCGTGATCAGCCCGAGCTGGCTGACCGTGCCGAACGCGAGGATCAACTTCAGGTCGTATTCGCGCACCGCGCGCCAGCCGGCCAACAACATGGTGAGCAGGCCGAGGATCACCACCGTCGGCCGCCACGGTGGCGAGTCGGCGAAGCCCGGGCTCATCCGCGCGACGAGATAGACGCCCGCCTTGACCATCGCAGCGGCGTGCAGGTAAGCGCTTACCGGTGTCGGCGCGGCCATCGCGCCCGGCAGCCAGAAATGCATTGGCACGATGGCCGATTTCGACAGCGCGCCTACGAGCACCAGCACCACGCCGACCGATGCAGCGACACCCGTCGGCGGCGCCGCGATCAGTTCGGACAACAAGTAGGTGCCGGACATGTTGCCGAACATGACGATGCCGACCAGCATGGCCAGCCCGCCGAACGTCGTCACCAACAACGCCTGCGTGGCGGCCCGGCGGCTGGTTGCGCGTTCGGCGTAGTGGCCAACCAAAAGGAACGACAGCACCGTGGTGAGTTCCCAGAACACGTAGAGCACCAGCATGTTGTCGCTACACACGAGGCCGAACATCGCGCCGGAGAACGCGACCAGCTCGGCGGCGAAGCTGGGCAGCCGATTCTCGATGTGCCCGTCGTGGTGGTGGAAGTAGTCGACGCAGTAGAACAGCACCAGCGCGCCGATGCCGAGCACCAGCACGCTCATGATCGCGGCGAGCCCGTCGAACCGCAGCGTGATGTTCATCGACAGCTCTGGCAGCCATTCGACGTTGGCCGTGGTCGCCCTACCCGGGCCGGGCCAGTTCAGCGCGACCCAGATCAGCGAGCCCAGCGGTACCAAAGCCAGGGGATAGAACGCCATCCGCCCCCACCTGTACACCAGCAGAGGGGCCAACGCGGTGGCGACCGCGTGGGCGAACAGGATGGCGAGCATGGCACTCCGGATCTCGGGCGGGTCGGCGATGAGCCGTCAGGCGAAGAGCAGATAGCGGGGTGTCAGCCGGGTTAAGGGCTTTGGTTTAACGCCAGTCTACGTGGGCGGATGCAGCTACCATCCGGGCTCGTGGAGACTCCCGATGTTGTTGTGGTGGGCGGAGGCCCGACCGGCTTGATGCTGGCGTGTGAACTCGCGCTGGGTGGCGTCCAAGTGGAACTGCTCGACGAGCGCACCGACATGCCGAACATCACCAGGGCTTTCGCCGTGCACGCTCGCACCCTCGAGCTGCTCGACGCGCGGGGTCTGGCCGACGAGTTGCTGACCCGGGGTGTGCCGGTCCGCGAGATTGCGCCGCCGGGCGGCACGACGCTGAACCTGGGGGAGCTGCCCACCCGGTTCGGGATGGTGCTCATCGTGCCGCAAAGCGGAACGGAGAAGATCCTGCAGGCCCGCGCCGAAGAACTCGGGATCGAGATCGTCCGCGGCGCCGAGGTGGTTGGGCTGACCCAGGACGGTGACGGGGTTTCGCTGGAGTGCGCGGGCGGCGACACCGTGCGCGCCGACTACGTGGTCGGGTGCGATGGCGCGCACAGCACCGTGCGCAGCCAGCTCGGCATCGACTTCGTCGGCAAGCAATACGAGACGCACATCCTGTTGGCCGACGTGCAGCTGACCCGGGCACCGGGCGAGACGCTGACGGGCGTCACCAACGAGAAAGGCGTGGTCCTGTTGATCCCGTTCGGCGACGGCTGGTTCCGCGCAATCGCGTGGGACCGACTGCGCGAGCAGGCGCCGCTGAGCGAGCCGGTGACGCTGGAGGAGATCCGCGACTCGTTCGGCCGCATCGCGGGCCATGACTTCGGCATGACCGAGATGCGTTGGAGTTCGCGGTTTCTCAGCGAACGGCGGCAGGCACGGCACTACCGGAAGGGCGAACGTGTTCCTGGCAGGCGACGCCGCCCACGTGCACTCACCGCTCGGCGGTCAGGGCATGAACACCGGCATCGGCGACGCGATGAACCTGGGCTGGAAGCTGGCCGCCGCCGTGCGCGGATCCGCGCGGCCCTGGCTGCTGGACAGCTACGAGGCCGAACGCCATCCCGTCGGTGCCAGCGTGCTGAGGATGACCGACGCGTTCAACCAGCTCGTGCTCAGCAACTCCAGGGCCCGGCGCCTGCTGCGCGCAGCCCTCCTCGGGACCGTGACCCGACTTCCCCGCGGCAGGCGGCTGATCGGCGAACGTCTCAGCGGCATCGGCATCGCGTATCCGCACCAGCGTGGCGAGGACTGGTTGGTCGGCCGCCGGATGCCCGACATCGTGTGCCGACGGCAAGCGGGTCTACGAGCTGCTGCGCGACGGCAAGTTCGTGTTGGTGACGGCCGCGCCGGTGGAGCTGGATCGGCCGGACATCGTGCACGCCGTCGACGCGCATCCCGAGCTGCCCGACGCGGTGCTCGTCCGTCCCGACAGCTATGTCGCATGGGCGAGCGAACGGCTACCTGACGCCACCGAAGTGGCTGCGGCCGTCGATCGCTGGACGTGCGTGACATAGCCCAGGAACCGCGAGGCGAACGGGGATCGCGTGGGAGGCCACGCCGATGCCCGCGCCGAGGATCGGCCAGATCGGCCAGAAGTACCAAGCGCCTGCCGTGAGGCCGACCGCCAGCCACACCGTGAGCACGATGACGACCATCGCGAGGTACGCGCCGAGATGAATCCGCACGCCAAGCCGTGCCGCGCGCCGTCGTGAGGCCTCGCGCTGCGGATCGTTGCGGCGCAGCTGCGTCAGCGGCAGGTCGGCGACGAGTTGGCGCAGCTCGACGGTGGTGTGTGCGGCGAACGTGGCCTGCAGCCGGGGCTCGTACTCGTCCATTGCGAGGTAGCCCTGCGCCAGTGCCTGGCCCAGCTGGTTGGCGGTCCTCTCCCGGTCGTGATCGCCTGCTCGAACAGACGTGGCGGTGGGAGCGGTCGTTGTCGGCATGACTGGCGCCTCCTGGATCTTGACAGTGGCAAGTTATGTGTCGACTATGCACTCCTAACTTGTCAGTGTCAAGATGCTGTTGAATCGGACTGTGAACACCGAGGCTTCCAAGGTCGTCAGCGTGAGCCGCGAGATCGCGGCGCCCGCGGACAAGATCTTCGAACTCATCGCCGATCCGTCGCTGCAGCCACGATGGGACGGCAACGACAACCTGGCCGAGGCGCGCACCGGCCAACGCGTGCGGGCGGTCGGTGACGTGTTCACGACGACGCTCACCATGGGCAGCGATCGCACCAACCACGTAGTCGAATTCGAGGAGGGCCGACTCATTGCGTGGCGGCCGTCGGAACCCGGCAAGGAACCGCCGGGTCACCTGTGGCGATGGCAGCTCGAATCCCGTCGACGAGTCACGCACGCTGGTCACCCACACCTACGACTGGTCACGGCTGACCGACGAGACGCGCCTGCCAATCGCGCGAGCGATGACCGACGGACAAACTGCAGGCGTCTATCGACAGGCTCGCCGAGCTCGCCGAGCGCGGCTGATCAGCGCGCGGCCGAGAATGCCCGCAGTGACTCGACCTGTACCGGGTCCAGCGACGGCCGGACGTTCTCGCGGGCCTTGGCGACGTCGGCGGCGGTGACGTCGGCCGCGTCGATCGAGCGGCGCATCGCGGTCAGCGCGGCCTCGCGCAGCAGCGCCACGCAGTCGGCCGCGCTGTAGCCGTCCAGCTCGCCTGCCAGCGCGTCGAGATCGACGTCCTCGGTGAGCGGGATGGATTTGCCTGCGGTGCGCAGGATTTCGCGGCGTGCCTCGGCGTCGGGCGGCTCGACGAACACCAGCTTCTCCAGCCGGCCCGGCCGCAGCAGCGCGGGGTCGATCAGGTCGGGCCGGTTCGTCGCGCCGAGCACCACCACGTCGCGCAGCGGATCGATGCCGTCGAGTTCGGTCAGCAGCGCGGCCACGACCCGATCGGTGACGCCGGAGTCGAAGCTCTGCCCGCGCCGCGGTGCAAGCGCGTCGATCTCGTCGAGGAACACCAGCGAGGGCGCCGAATCGCGGGCGCGCCGGAACAGTTCCCGCACCGCCTTCTCCGATGCACCCACCCACTTGTCCATCAGCTCGGCGCCCTTCACCGCGTGCACCGAGAGCCGTCCCGAGCTGGCCAATGCCCGCACCACGAACGTCTTGCCGCAGCCGGGCGGCCCGTACAGCAGTACGCCGCGCGGCGGGTCGACGCCGAGCCGCTCGAAGGTCTCGGGATGCTGCAGCGGCCACAGCACCGCCTCGGTGAGCGCCTGTTTGGTCTCGACCATGTCGCCGACGTCGTCGAGCGTCACCGATCCGACCGAAACCTCTTCTGTGGCCGAGCGCGACAGCGGGCGGATCACGGTCGTCGCGCCCATCAGGTCGTCCTGCGTCAGCATCGGCGGCTTGCCGTCCGCGCTTGCCCGCGCCGCCGCCCGCAGAGCGGCCTCCCGCACCAGCGCGGCCAGATCGGCGACGACGAAACCCGGTGTGCGCTCGGCGATTTCGTCGAGGTCGAGCTCCTCGGACGGCACGCCGCGCAGCAGCACCTCGAGCAGTTGCTTGCGGACCGCGCCGTCGGGCAGGCTCAGACCGAGCTCGCGATCGCACAGGTCGGGTGCCCTCAGCCGCGGGTCGAGGCCGTCGGGCACCGCTGAGGTGGCGATGAACGCGACCCCGCGGGTGGCGACGGCGTTGCGCAGCTCGCCGAGGATCAGCGTCGCGACCGGGTCGGCGGTCGACGGCAACAGCGCGTCGATATCGGTGATGAGCAGCACGCCCCCGCCGTCCCGCACGGTTGCCACCGCCGACGAGACGCTCTTGAGCCTGTCCTCGGCGCGCAGCGCGCCCACCTCGGGCCCGTCGAGTTCGACGAGCCGTCGGTCGGCGCACACGGCACGCACCAGCGTGGCCTTGCCGACGCCCGCGGGACCGGACACGAGCACGCCGAGATTGGCTGTCGCCCCGAGTGTTTCGAGTAGCTCGGGCTGGTCGAGTGCGAGCTTGAGCCATTCGGTGAGCCGGCCGGCCTGGGCGTGGGATCCCTTGAGGTCGTCGATGTTGACCGTCGCCGACTTCTTCGGGGTTGACACCGTGTACTGGCCCGCCGTGGTCGCAGTCGGGGTCACGCCGTCGCCCCAACTCACTACCGAATTCGGTTGCACGCTAACCGGTCCCGCGGGGTCGACGCCGGTAACCGTCAACAGCTCCGAGGTCCAGGTGATGCCGACCGACGACGCCAGCGCCGCGGTGGCCGCCGATGTCGGAATGTCGGGTCCGAGCTCGCGCGGCAACAGCGACACGGTGTCGCCGACGGTCATCACCTTGCCGAGCAGGGCCTGACGCAGCGTCGCCGACGAGATCGACTGGGTGGCCAGGTTCGAGCCGGTCACCGTCACCGACCGGGCACCGTACACGGTCACCGGTGCGACGATCACCGTGGTGTCCTCCCGCAGCCCCGCGTTGGACAGTGTGACGTCGTCAAGCAGCGCGGTGCCCGCAGGTGTTCCAGGCGGCGCCACCCCGGCCACCGCGGCGGTGGTGCGCGAGCCCGTCAGCGACACCGCGTCCCACTCCCGAATGCCAAGGGCCGCAATGGCTTCCGGATGTAATCGCACGACGCCTCGGCGAGAGTCCAGAGCCGACGTGTTCAGACGCGCCGTCAGCCGCAGGTGGCTCAGTGGCGGATCCTTCTCGGCCTCGGTCTGTGTCATCTCACCCGCCAGGCCTGCGCAGTCCGAGCCGCAGATTGGACCGGCGATGCGGTTGTGCCCGGCGAATCGCCCGGCGCGCCGCGCGTTGTTGACGTGGTTTGTCGTCCCACACCTCCGGATGCGCCGCCAGGAAGCGCCTGGTGCGGATCGCGAACGGGATGTGGATGACGTAGGCAATGATGATCACCAGGATGGTGATGTACCCGTAGAGAATCGACGCCGCAACGAGAATCGCGGTCGCCGCCAACAGCGGGGCGACCATGTTCGGCGATACGGCGAAGGTGTGGATCTTGCGCATCGGGAGGGTGCTGACGACCAGCAGCGAGACGCCGATCATCCAGATCACCACGGCCAGTTCCGATGTCCACCAGCCGTCACCGAACTGCATCTTGGCCGCCAGCGGGCCGATCGCGCCGATGGCGCCGGCCGGGGCAGGCATGCCGACGAAGTACTCCTTCTCGTAGGCGGGCGTGTCCACGTCGAGCAGCGCGTTGAAGCGGGCCAGCCGCAACACGATGCAGACCGCGTAGAGCAGCACCACGATCCAGCCCACCCGGGAGTGCGATAGCAGCGTGGCGTAGACGATGAATGCCGGTGCCACACCGAAATTCACCGCGTCGGCCAGCGAATCGATCTCCGCGCCCATCCGCGAGGTTGCCTTCAGGATCCGCGCGATGCGGCCGTCGAGCGCGTCGAGGATCGCGGCGACCGCCAGAAACGCCATCGCCTCGGTCGGGCGGTTGTCGAGCGCCATCTTTACAGAGGTCAACCCGAGGCAGATGGCCGCCACCGTCATGGCGCTCGGCAGGATGCGCAGGCTCACGACGGGCGGCTTGATGCGCGGCTTCATCGCAGCTCGGCCAACACGGTTTCGCCTGCCAGCGAGCGCTGGCCGATTGTGACCAGGACGTTGGAGCCCGCAGGCAGGTAGGTGTCGAGCCGTGATCCGAAGCGGATGAGGCCGTAGGTGTCGCCGATCGCCAACTTGTCGCCGACCTTGACGTTGCACACGATCCGCCGCGCCAGCAGCCCGGCGATCTGCACCGCGACCACCTCGGCGCCGTCCGGGGTGCGGATCACGATGCTGTTTCGTTCGTTGTCAGCGCTGGCGGCCTCCAGGTCGGCGGACAAGAACAGCCCGGGGCGGTGCACCGCGGTCACCACCTCGCCGCCGATCGGGGCGCGCTGCACGTGGGCGTCCAACACCGACAGGAAGATGCTGATGCGCGGCAACGGTGTTGCGGGCAGGCCGAGTTCGGCAGGCGGCACCTCTTCATCGACCAGGCAGACGACCCCGTCCGCCGGGGCGACGACAAGCCCGGGCCGGGTGGGGGGCACTCGTGGCGGGTGTCGGAAGAACGCGGCGTTGGCGACCGCCGACGCCAGTCCGGCGCGCCGCAGCCACGGGTTCTTGCGCCCGATCGCGGCGACCGCGAGGCTCACCCCGACGAACGGCAGGCCCTCTCGGTGCATCGGCGGTACAGCGGATCGCACCAGCGCCATGAGTCGCGCGGGGCCTTGGAGGTCGGGGCGTCTGGCCATCGTGCAGCGATTCTACGGGCGGGTCGCCCGGCTCATCTGCTTAGGCCAAGTCCCACACATGAACCGGCGATCCGGCGGCGACCTCGGTGACGTCCTCGTCGATCTCGAGCAGGCAGTTGGCCGAGGCCAGCCAGCGCAGATGGTGCGATGCCGGCGGCCCGTAGCTGGTGACGGTGCCCACGTCGCGGTCGAGCACGCCGCGCCGGAACTGACGCTTGCCGCGCGGCGAGGTCAGATCCTCGGACAGCACCGCCGTGCGCCGCGGCCGGTCCGGATTCGGCAGCCCCATCGCGGTGCGCAGCGGCGCGCGGATGAACACCTCGAACGACACCAGCGCGCTGACCGGGTTGCCCGGCAGCGTGATGATGGGCGTGCCGTTGACGGAACCGGCGCCCTGCGGCATGCCCGGCTGCATGGCCACCTTGACGAAGTCGACCTGGCCGCCGAGCGCGTCCTTGACCACTTCGTAGGCCCCGGCGCTGACGCCGCCCGTGGTGATGATCAGGTCGGCGTCGCCGGTGTGGCGGCTCAGCGCGTCGCGGAAAATGTCGACGTCGTCACTGGTCATCGGCGCGACGACCACATGTGCGCCTGCGTCGCGCGCGGCCGCGGCCAGCATCACCGCGTTGGACTCGTAGATCTGGCCGGGTTGCAGCGGCGTGCCGGGCGCCACCAGCTCCGAGCCCGTCGACATCACCAACACCCGTTGCCGCGGAACCACTTTCAGCTCGCCGAAGCCGAGCGCGGCGGCCAGGCCCAGCACCGCGGGGGTGACCACCTGGCCCGCCCGCAGCACCGTGGTGCCTGCTGTCACGTCCTCGCCTGCGCGGCGGATGTGCTGACCGGCCTTTGGCGGTCGCGCGGATGGACGACGGTGTCGGTCGCGCCGTCGGTGGCCTCGACGGGCACCACCGCGGTTGCGCCTGCCGGCAGCGGGCGCGCCCGTCATGATGCGGTGTGCCGTACCGGGTTTCAGTGTGAGCGGGTCGGTGCGGCCGGCCGGGATGTCCTCGGCGACGGGCAGCAACACCGGCTGCTCGGGCGTCGCGGCGGCGACGTCGTCGGCGACAACGGCGTAGCCGTCCATCGCCGAGTTGTCGAATCCGGGCAGCGACAGCGGCGCCACCACATCGTCGGCCAGCACCAGGCCGAGTGTGTCGTCGAGCGGCAGGCTGACGGGCGGCCTGCGGGTGATCAGGCCGGCGACGACGCGCCTGGTGTTCCTCGACGGTCCGCATCAGACCGGGATACGTCACGCCGGTGAGTTCTTCGGACACCGTCCACAGTCGGCGCTGGAGGTCCTCGTCGTGCGACTGTTTGCTGGACTCAACGACTTTCGGGTGGCCCTGTTGTTCGCCGATGCCGTCGGGTCCGTAGTACTGGCCGCTCTGTGCGCTGGGGTCGGTGGCGGCGCGCAAGGTCGGTAACGCTCCCATATCGGCGGGTCTGCGAGATGAAGGTCGTCCAGAAGAAGTCGGCGGACCTGCCAATGCCGGGCAGGTTGCGCAGCAGATCGGTGTCGGCGAAACCGGGATGTGCGGCGAGCGCGATCGTCGGGGCGCCCTTGAGCTTCAGACGCCGCTGCAGCTCGTAGGTGAACAGCAGATTGGCCAGCTTGGACTGGCCGTAGGCGTCGACGCGGTTGTACTTGCGCTCCAACTGCAGGTCGTCGAAATGGATCCGGGCCGGATCCGGTGGCCGACGCTGCTGACCGTCACCACCCGCGAGCCCTCGACCGGCAGCATGTTGTCGAGCAGCTGACCGGTCAACGCGAAATGGCCGAGGTGGTTGGTGCCGAACTGCAGCTCGAAGCCGTCCTTGGTGGTCTGGCCGTGTCGGCACGTACATCACGCCCGCGTTGTTGATCAGCAGGTCGATGCGCGGGTGGTTGGCGCGCAGCTCGTCGGCCGCCTTGCGGACGCTGTCCAGCGACGTCAGGTCGAGCTCCTGGACCGCGACAACCGCGTTGGGGCTCGTCGACTTGATGCGGTCGACGGCCTCGTTGCCCTTGTCGAGATTGCGCACCGCCAGCACGACGTGTGCGCCCTTGTCGGCCAGTACGGCCGCGGTGTCGTAATCCGAGCCGGAGTTGGCGCCGGTCACGATGGCGACCCGGCCGGACTGGTCGGGTACGTCGGCTGCGGTCCACTTGCTGCTCATGGGTTTCAACATACTCACGGCGGTTGATCCGACAGAATCCTTGATATGACCGCCGCCGGGCACCGTGAGCCGCCGTCGACCTGCGCGTGGGCCGAAGCGACCGGCGGCGCGCTCGACCCGCTGCAGCGGCGACGGGTCCTGCGGGCGATCGCGCGCGGATATCTCGACGTCGGCGTCGGCCTGGCAAGTCGGCCGTTGCGACGGCCGGTCCCGGT
The DNA here is from genome assembly GCA_963770305.1 of uncultured Actinomycetota bacterium. Taxonomy (GTDB): domain Bacteria; phylum Actinomycetota; class Actinomycetes; order Mycobacteriales; family Mycobacteriaceae; genus Mycobacterium. The sequence goes on along the minus strand of CAVYPB010000038.1, from coordinate 177,162 downwards.
TGCGATCCCGCCCGCTCCTGATTCGAAGCTCGCCCGTGAGGCCGAGAGCGCGGCCCGTGAGCAAGGCACCGCGCTGGCCGGGCACGGCTACCGAACCTGGCTGCTCGGCCACGCACTTGCGTGCCAGGACCGGCATGTCCTCGACCCGGAGTTGTTCTACGTCGCCGCGCTGCTGCATGACGCGGGCATAGTTCGAGTCGTGACCGGCGAGGACTTCACGATTCGGTCGGCGCGGGTGGTGTCCGAGGTCGTGGCGCGGGTTCGGCCCGACGATTCCAGTCTCGCAACGTCATTGGGCGATTCGGTGGTCGCCCATGCCACACCCGGGCTCAGCGCCGACATCGATCCGATCGGCTTCTACGTCCAGGTCGGTGCGATGGCCGATCTCGCCGCGTTGCGGCGCTGGGACCTGCCCCGCGGCTACACCGGCTCGGCGTACCGTGCCCATCCCGCCAACGACGTGTTCGGCGTTGTGGCAGCGGCGATCAGCGCCGAAGCGCGGGCCGTACCTCGCGGCCGCTTCGCCATGCTGCGCCGGTCCGGAATGTCGCTCATGGTGAGATTCTCACCGAACCGGCAATTCGAATAGGAGCACTCATGTCCGAGCGGATGGGCGCGGCGGCGCGGACGGCAGCTGCCGTGGCCGCGACCCTCGTTGGCGTCGGCGCGCTATCGCTGGCGCTGTTGGTGGCAGGCATGCGGCTGGAAGCTGCCGGCCGTGCTCGACATCGTGCGGCGACTCAACCGATCGTTGACGAACCCGCGGGTGATGCGCACCGCGGGCACCGACGCGACGCAGACGTCGGTCATCCAGCACGTCGGTCGGAAGTCCGGCCGGACCTACGAGACGCCGGTCGACACCATCCCGGCCACAACCGGCTTCCTGATCGCACTGCCATACGGAACCCGGGCCGACTGGGTACGCAACGTGCTCGCCTCCGGGTCGGCCACCGTGGTCACGCGTGGCGAGCGTGTCGACGTCGACCGGCCGACCATCGTCGCCACCGCCGATGTGGCAGGACAGATCCCGGCCAAGACCCTGCGAACGCTGCGGTTGTTCGGTGTCAACCAATGTCTGCATCTCGAAAAATCGTGAATCTGGTTGACCCCGCCAATCCGCCGAGCAAGAAGGCCCCGCTGGTGTGGGCGATCGGCGCGGCGATCCCGTGGCTGTGCTGGCGGCGGGCCAGGTGGTGTGGTTCGTGCTCGACCGACGCCTTGGGCTGGCTGCATGCGGTCGCCGCGGCCGTCACGGTGCTCGGCTTCGTCGTCTTCGTGGCCGTCGTGCCGCTGTGGCGCTACCGCGTGCACCGCTGGGACATCGGCCCGAAGGCGGTGTACACCCGCACGGGCTGGCTGGTGCAGGAGCGTCGGATCGCGCCGATCTCGCGGGTGCAGACCGTCGACACCTACCGCGGCCCGCTGGACCGGCTGTTCGGTCTGGCCAACGTCACGGTGACGACGGCCTCGTCGGCGGGCGCGGTGCGCATCGTCGCGCTGGATGCCGACGTCGCCGACCGGGTCGTCGCGCAGCTCACCGACATCGCCGCGATCGGCGCGGAGGACGCGACGTGACCGGCGGCCGCCCGGCAGCCACAGAGCGGGTGTGGCAGCGGCTCAGCCCCCGAATGTTGCTGGTGCACCCGGTGCACGAGGTGCTGCGCCAGATACCGCTGCTGATCGGGTCGGTGGTGCTCGGTTCGGCGACCGGCAATCCCATGTGGACGCTGTTCGGGCTGGCGCTGATCGTCGGCTACGGCGTGGCCCGGTGGTTCACCACCACCTACCGGATCGACGCCGAAGAGGTGCAGCTGCGGACGGGCGTGCTTCAGCGCAAGGTTCTTTCGGTGCCGCGCAACAGGATTCGCTCGGTGTCGACCGACGCGCGGCTGTTGCACCGGCTGCTCGGGTTGACGGTGCTGCGGGTGAGCACGGGTCAGGAGGCCAAGGGCGACACCGCGTTCGCGCTCGACGCGGTGCAGGCCGAGCAGGTGCCCCGGCTGAGAGCGATCCTGCTGGCGGATTCGCTGGCTCCTGCCGACGATGAGGCGTCCGAGCCGGGCAGGGAGCTGGCACGCTGGCAGCCGTCCTGGCTGCGGTACAGCCCGCTGAGCTTCACCGGGCTGGCGATGATCCTCGCCGCGGTCGGAGTCGTGTATCAGGCGGGAGTCGGTGCGGCACTGCAGAATTCGCGGCTTGCACAATCCGGGGTGGATGCGGCGGAGCGCTTCGGGGTGGTCGCGAGCGTGGTGGTGATCGGGGTTGCGGTGCTCGTCGCGTCCGTCGTGCTGTCAGTACTGCGGTCGTTGGTGACGTACGGGAACCTGGTGCTTCGTCGTGATGCCGGACGTCGCTGCACCTCGAGCACGGCCTGCTGCGGATGCGCGAGCAGACGTTCGACATGCGCCGGTTGCGCGGTGGAACACTGCGAGAGCCGCTGCTGGTGCGGCTGTTCGGCGGCGCCCGGCTGGACGCGGTGATGACGGGCGTCGACGGCGCGGGCGAGGCGTCGCTGCTGCTGCCGCCGTGCCCCCGCGCAACGGCCGAGTACGGTGCTGGCGGAGTTGATCGCACGACCCGACGCGGTCACCGGCCCGCTGCGCGCGCACGGCGCGGCGGCGACGCGCAGGCGCTGGACGCGGGCGCTGGCGCTGCCTGCGGTGCTGCTGGTCGCGATGGTTGCGCTGTATTCGTGGACGCCGGTGTGGCTGTGGCCGGTGTGGGCGGTGCTGACGGTGTGCTGCGCGCTCCTGGCGTTCGACCGGTCGCGGGCGCTGGGGCATCGGGTGGACGCGCAGTGGCTGGTGGCACGGGCGGGCAGCCTGGACCGGCGGCGGGACTGCATCGCCGCGGCGGGCATCATCGGGTGGACGGTGCGCCAGACGCTGCTGCAGCGGCGGGCGGGGGTGGCGACGTTGATCGCGGCCACCGCGGCCGGGGTGAAGAGCTATCGGGTGATCGACGTTCCGGCAGAGCTGGCGTGGTCGATCGCCGGCGCGGCGTCGCCGTGGGTGGCCGACAGCCAGTGGGCTCGTGAGCCACAATCGAGGACATGATTACGGGCCTGGCACATACCGGGGTGTGCGTTCCCGACTGCGAGGCCGCCGTGGCGTACTACCGCGACGTGCTGGGATTCACGGTGCTCTCGCCGCCGTATGTGATGGATGGCGACGCCATCCGCGCCGACATGGGCGAGCTGCTGGCCGATCCGGCGATGAAGGCCGCGATCGTGGGGTTCGGCGACGACGGCGACCGGGTGCTCGAGGTCATCGAGTACCTGCGCGCCGACGGGAGTGACGCGCGGCGGGCCGCCGGCCTGGCCGACCACGGGCTCACGCACGTCGGACTGATCTGCGACGACCTGGATGAGACTCGGAAATCGCTGAAGGATAAGGGAGTTCACTTCCTGGTCGACGGGATCGCCGACATCGCAGGCGTGCGCACCACGTGGTTCGCCGATCCCTGGGGTGTCGTCTTCATCCTCGTCGAGAAGGGCAAGCCCGAGCGTCCGTACTTCGCGCAATTCGGCTAGCCCCCGAGTTGCGCTGATTCATTCGCCGTTTACTGTCGGGCCATGGCTATCGGTGGTGTGCTCTTCGACATCGATGGCGTCCTGGTGACCTCGTGGAAGCCGATCGAGGGTGCATCGCAAACGCTGCGGACGCTGTCCGACAACCAGATTGCCTGCTCGTATCTGACCAACACCACGACGCGCACCCGCGTGCAGATCGCCGGACTGCTCACCGAGGCGGGCATGGACGTGCGCGCCGACGAGGTCATCACCGCGGCGGTGCTCACCGCGGAGTACGTCCGCAGTCGCTATCCACACGCGCGGTGCTTCCTGGTCAACAGCGGGCAGATCGCCGAGGACATGCCCGGCATCGACATCGTCTACTCGAGCGAGTTCACCGGGCCGAAGGCCCCGGAGACCCCCGACGTGGTGCTGCTCGGCGGGGCGGGCCCGGAGTACAGCCATCTGACGCTGTCGTGGGTCTACGACTGGATGGCGCAGGGGGTGCCGGTGGTCGCGATGCATCGCAGCACCGCGTGGACCACGACCGACGGGTTGCGCGTCGACACCGGCATGTACCTGATCGGGATGGAGGAGACGTCCGGCCGCAAGGCCACCGCCGTCGGCAAGCCCGCGCCCGAGGGATTCCTCGCGGCCGCAAGCCGTCTCGGCGTCGACCCGACGAGATGTACATGGTCGGCGACGACCTCAACAACGACGTGCTGGCCGCCCAGGTGGTCGGGATGGTCGGCGTCCTGGTGCGCACCGGCAAGTTCCGCCAGGACACCCTGGACCGGTGGGCCGCCGACGAATTCGCGATGCAGCCCAACCACGTCATCGACTCGGTGGCCGACCTGCCGGAGTTGCTTGGGCTGTAGCGATGAGTTCCGGCGCCGTGCGCTGGTCTGTACTGGCATGACCGAAGAAAACATGAACGCGAGCCACCACCGTGCAGCGCACCGGTCGAGACGGTGTTCGACGTGCTGGCGGACCCGTCGACACACGAGGCGATCGACGGCACCGGCTGGGTGCGACGAACCGCTCGACGGCAAGCAGCTGACCGGAGACCGGGCAGATCTTCCGGATGGCGATGTACCACGAGAACCACCCCGACAAGGACTATGAGATGGCCAACCGGGTCGAGGTGTTCGACCCGCCGCGCGCCATCGCGTGGCAGCCCGGGCCAGGGCGCCGACGATGCCGCTCTCGAGTTCGGCGGATGGATCTGGCGATATGACTTGTCGCCGGTGACCCCGTCACAAACAGAAGTCACGCTGACCTACGACTGGTCGAGCGGTGCCGCCGCATATGTGCGCGAGCATATCCAGTTCCCGCCGTTCGACCCGCAGCACCTGGACAACTCGCTGAAGCACCTGGCCGAGCTCGCCGTGGCGCGGCTCGAGGAATAGGACTCAGGTCCCTGGGACTCGCATGTTGAAGCTTGGCGGTGCCGATGTGGCGGATGTGGCTCACGCCTGTAGCGAGCGCACCGCTTCGATGCGGGCCTTGAGCTGATCCGTCGTTGCCGCGGCGATCGGCGGGCCACCGCACACCCGGCGCAGCTCGTTGTGGATCCAGCCGTGCGGCTTGCCCGTCCGGTGGTGGGCGATCGACACCAGCGCGTTGAGCTCGCGGCGAAGCTCCCGCAGCTGCCCGTGCGTCGACGGCCGCGGCACCTCGCCGCTGGCTGTCCGCTTGGTGAGCTGCTCTTCTTGCCTGCGCCGCAACAGGTCTCGCATCTGGTTCGGCGTCGAGCAGGCCGGGGATGCCGAGATAGTCGGCCTCCTCCTCGCTGCCCGCCGGTGTCGCGGTGCCGAACGACGAGCCGTCGAAGATCACCTGATCCAACTCGGCGTCGGCGCCCAGCGATTCGAAGCCGTTGTCCAATTCGCTGGGCTCGGACTTGCGCCGCTCGACAGACTCGTCGTCGCCCTGAGATTCCCTGTGCGGCTTGCCCAGCACGTGGTTGCGCTGGGCCTCCATCTCACTGGCCAGCAGCAGCAGGTTGGGCACCGACGGCAGGAAGATGCTCGCCGTTTCGCCGGGCCGGCGGGACCGGACGAACCGGCCGATCGCCTGGGCGAAGAACAGTGGCGTCGACGCGCTGGTGGCATACACGCCGACGGCCAGCCGGGGCACGTCGACGCCCTCCGACACCATCCGCACCGCGACCAGCCAGCGGCTGGTGCCAGCCGAGAACTGGCTGATGCGGTCCGAGGAGCCGGGGTCGTCGGAGAGCACCACCGTCGGCGCCTCACCGGTGATCTTGGTGAGCAAGGTCCGCGTAGGCGCGAGCAGCCGTCTGATCGGAGGCGATGACCATGCCGCCGGCGTCGGGCACGTGTTGCCGCAGCTGCCTGCAGCCGGGTGTCGGCGGCCGGCGATGACCGCGGGCATCCATTCGCCGGCCGGGTTCAACGCGGTGCGCCACGCCCGGGCGGTCTGCTCGGCGTTGAGCGGCTCGCCGAGGCGTGCCGCATGTTCCTCGCCGGCGCTGTCGCGCCACCGCGCCTCCCCGGAGTAGGCCAGGAAAACCACCGGGCGGACCACGCCGTCGGTCAGCGCCTCGGCGTAGCCGTAGATGTGGTCGGCCGCCGAGCGCAGCACGCCTTCGCCGTCGGGCTCGTAGCTGACGAACGGGATCGGGCTGTCGTCGCTGCGAAACGGCGTGCCGGTGAGAGCGAGGCGTCGCGTCGCATCTTCAAAGGCCTCGCGGATCGCCTCGCCCCAGCTCTTCGCGTCGCCGCCGTGGTGGATCTCGTCGAACACGACGAGGGTGCGGAAGTTCTCGGTGCGCACCCGGTGCCGGGTCGGGTGGCTGGCCACCTGGGCGTAGGTGACGACGACGCCGTGGTACTCCGACGACGTCTGCGCCGATGAGTTGGTGAACTTCGGGTCGAGCGCGATACCGACGGATGCGGCGGCCAGCGCCCACTGTGTCTTGAGGTGTTCGGTCGGCACCACGACGGTGATCCGCTCGACGGTGCCGTCGGCGAGCAGCTCTCCGGCGACGCGCAGGGCAAACGCCGTCTTACCTGCGCCTGGAGTGGCGACCGCAAGGAAATCGCGTGGTTGGGCGCCAAGATACCGCACCAATGCCCGACGCTGCCAGCTTCGCAAAGCCTGGGTGTCGGGCGCTGCATAAGCCCGCACCCAAGACTCCTCACTGATCGAGGAGCAGCCTAGCGCAAGGGATTTCGAGGATGCACCTCCTGGGCTCAATGCGCCGCCGTTGCGGCTCCGAGTGTCGCTATTCGATGAAGAAGTTGTCGTTCTTGATGAACCATTCGCGACGCTCGTCGTCGGTCAGAGTGTGCAGCTGGGTCATGCCCTCGAAGTAGTGCTCGCGCGGCGCAAACAGCATCAAGATCGACGTCGGTGGCTTGTTGGTTCGCCAGATAGTGGTACGTCACCAGCCCGAACGAGTCGTAGTCCGGTGGTGCGTCGCCGCGGCGTAGCCAGGCGCTGACCTCCGGTTCGTCGTTGGTGTACCGAGGCGGGGGATAGGGCGGCACGACGAGTGACATCAGATCCCACACTAGCGGTCCGCTGCCGGGAATTGCCCACGCTGCGTACAGGGCTCGTACAGGTCGGCCGCGCATAGTTGCCTTCCATGGACCCGGCCATTGTGCCGTTGACGTGGTCGACTTCATTGACCAGCTGGCGGTGGGACAGCGCTGCGGCCCTGCTGATCGTTGGAGGCTGCGTCGCCTATGGCTGGGCGCGGCGTCGAGCGACACGATGCTCGCAGCCGGTCACGCCTGGACCCGTGTGGTGCTTCGCGTTAGGCGCGGCTCTGTCGATCGCGGCGACGATGAGCATGATTGGCGTCTACGACCATGTGTTGTTCTGGGTCCGTGCGCTGCAGGTGTTGCTGCTGCTGTTCGTCGTTCCGTTCTTCCTGGCGATGAGCCGGCCGGTCACGGTGTTGCGCGGGCGCACTCGGGTCCGCCGGCCGAGCCCGGCTGGACGGGATGTTGGCGACGCCGGCGGCGCGGTTCGTCGCGCACCCGACGACGACATCGGTGGCGATGCTGGGCACGCCCTGGTTGCTGTACCTGACGCCCTGGTACGTCGCGGCACTGAAGCACAGCGAGGTGGCGGCGGCGACCCGGATGGTCTTGGTGCTGGTGGGCTTCGGCTACTTCTACGCGCGGCTGCAGACCGATCCGGTGCCGCGCCGCTACTCGCAGTTGATCTCGCTCGTCATCAGCATCGTCGAGTCGATCGGCGACGGCCTGCTCGGCATCGTGTTGTGGCTTGGACCGTTGATCGCCGTCGACTACTACGCACACGTCGGCAGGCACTGGGGACCCAGCTTGCGCGTCGATCAATCGATCGGTGCGGGCATCCTCTGGATCGTCGGCGACGTGCTCGGTGTTCCGTTCATTGTCGTGCTGATGCGGTTGTTCTCGGCAGACGAGAAGGTCAACGCGGACGCCGTCGACGCCCAACTCGACAACGCTTCAGAGGATTTCGGCGGGACGTCGGCTCTGTGGTGGGAGACCGATCCCCAACTGCGCGATCGGATGGGCAGGCGATGACGGTGCCGCTGCTGGGCACACTGTCGGTGTCCGGATTCGCCAACGCCTGGTTCCTGCTTTTCTTCGTCGCGATTGCCGCGATGACGGCGATCTATCCGGTGGTGTTACGAGCTAGGCGCCGACGGGTGCTGCGGTTCGCCAATCTCGAACTGCTGCAGTCGGTTGCCAGGCCCGCGCGGCGCCGTTGGCGCCACTTGCCCGCCGCACTGCTGGTGGCATCACTGGCGCTGCTGACCACGGCGATGGCAGGCCCGACGCACGAAGTGCGGGTACCGCGCAACCGCGCAGTGGTGATACTGGTCATTGATGTTTCGGAGTCGATGGTGGCCGCCGATGTCGCACCGAACCGGCTGGCCGCGGCCAAAGAAGCGGGAAAGCGATTCGCCGACGAGCTGACGCCGGGAATCAATCTGGGCTTGGTCGAATTCGCCGGAACCGCAACGTTGTTGATGACACCGACCACGGACCGCAGTGCCGTCAAGGCCGCAATCGACAGCCTCCGGGCCGCTGAACGCACCGCGACCGGGGAGGGAATCTTCACGGCGCTGCAGGCCATAGCGGCCACCACCGCCGTCCTCGGCGGCGGCGACCCACCGCCTGCGCGCATCGTCCTGGAGTCCGACGGAAAGGAAACCGTGCCTGGCGAGCCGGACGCGCCGCGTGGCGCGTTCACCGCGGCGCATGCTGCCAAGGAACAGGGCGTCGCAATCTCCACGATCTCGTTCGGCACCCCGGACGGAACCGTCCACCTCGACGATCAAGACATCCCCGTGCCGGTGGACGACTCGACGTTGCAGAAGATCAGCGAGATCTCCGGCGGGCAGGCGTTCCATGCGGGCAGCCTGGATCAGCTCAACACCGTGTACGCCACACTGCAGCGCATCATCGGATACGAGACGATTCCCGGCGATGCCAGCGCGGCATGGATCCGGCTGGGGGCGTTGAGTCTCATCGCGGCCCTGCTGGCCGCGGCACTGCTCAATCGGCGGCTGCCGGACTGAGCCTCAGACGGGCAGCCTGCGGTTGATGAGCAGGGCCAGCGCCGCCCCGATGCCTGCCACGATGACCGCCAGCCGCAGCCAGCCGGCGCTCGCAGAGCCGCGCGCTATCTGAAAACCCATTTCGTCTTCGACCGCGCTGAATCTGTTGTTGAGCTCGTCGATGGTTTCGGCGGTTGAGGTCTGGCCACCGGAGAGTTGAGCGACGGCCTTCATCATGTCGTCGTCGACGGGCACCGGCACGGTCTCGTTCTTGACGGCCACATGGCCCGGTCGCAGTGCCGAACGCGATGGTGGAGATCGGCACGCCTTGTGCCTTGGCGGCGCGCGCCGCGGTGTAGGCCCCGTCAGTGTTGTTGGGATTGTCGGGCTGGTTCTCCTTGCCGTCGGACAGCAGGACGATGCGGGCCGGTGGCGGTTTGTCGGTGGGGCCCATCAGCACCGCGTTCACGGTTTGAATCGCTTGCAGCGCAGCGAAAATCGCTTGCCCGGTGGCGGTTTGATCGGCAGGGCGCAGATTGTCGAGGGCCTTGACCGTTGCCTGGTGATCGGGAGTGGGTGACACGAGCACATTGGCGGTTCCCGCGAACGCGATGAGGCCCAGATTCACTCCGGGTGTCACATGGTCGGCGAACTGCTGCGCGGCGTGCTGGGCGGCGGCCAGCCGGTTGGGCGGGACATCGGTGGCCAACATCGACTGCGACACGTCGACGACGAGCATGATCACCGCGCGGTTGCGCGGAACGCGTACGTCTCGGCTCGGCTGGGCGAGCGCGATGGTCAGCGGCAGCAGCGCCAGGAGCAACACCGCCATGGGCAGATGCCGCCACGGCGACGGCCGCGACGGTGCAACCGAGGGCACCGCGGCGAGGTCGGCGAACCGGCGCATCCGTCGACGCCGGCGGCCCTGGGCGGCCAGGTAGACCGCCAACAGGAGCCGCCGGCGCCGATAGCACGAAGAGCCAGACCGGGTCCTGGAACCCGGACAACGACAGTAGACCCAAGCCTGGAACCGTCACCGGCTCACTGTGACGCCTACGTCTGGCAATCGGCTGTGGCTCCGCCACATTCAGCCGACGGGGGACACCACCGAAGTCAGCTCCTCGGACACCGCCCACAGCCGGCGCTGCGCGTCGGTGTCGTGCGACGCCTCGCTGGACGCCACGACCTTCGGGTAGCCCCGCTGTTCGCCGAATCCGTCTGGGCCGAAGTACTGCCCGCCGAGCACGCCGGGATCGGTGGCCGCCCGCAGCGTCGGCAGCGCGCCCATCTCGGCGCTCTGGAAGAGCGGTTCCGCCAGCCTGGTCACGGCGGCAACCAGCGGCGGCAGATTGCGCGTCAGTTCTGTCCTCGATCCGCCGGGGTGCGCGGCGACGGCGATGGTGTTGGTGCCTTGCAGGCGGCGCTGCAGCTCGTAGGTGAAGAGCAGGTTGGCCAGCTTGGCCTGCCCGTATGCGCCGACGCGGCTGTAGCCGTTCTCCCATTGGAGGTCGTCGAAACGGATTCCGCGGCGAGCGAAGCGATGGCCCATGCTGCTGACCGTCACGACGCGCGAACCCGGCGCCGCCAGCACGCGATCGAGCAGCAGGCTGGTGAACGCGAAGTGGCCCAGATGATTGGTGCCGAACTGCAATTCGAAGCCATCCTTGGTGGTCGACTTCGGCGTGAACATCACTCCGGCGTTGTTGATCAGCAGGTCGATGGATGTCGTGACTGGACGCGCAGCTGGTCGGCGGCCGCGCGGATGGACTCCAGCGACGTCAGGTCGAGCTCTTGTACGGCCACGCTGGCGCCGGGGGTGGCCCTGGTCGATGAGGTCGGCAGCTGCCTTGCCCTTTTCGATGTTGCGCACGGCGAGCACGACGTGTGCGCCCTTGGCGGCGAGGGCGGCGGCGGTCTCGTAGCCGAGCCCGGTGTTGGCGCCGGTGATGACTGCCGTGCGACCGGTCTGGTCGGGAATGTCGGCGGTCGTCCACTTGGTCATGGGAATCTCCTACAATCGGTTAAACGGGGCGGGCGCTCCGTTTGATCACGACTATACGGAACGCACGCCCCGCTTATCTATTCCCGACGTCACCGAGGTGGTGTGAGATGGCTCAACCGGACACGGCCGCTGCGCGCCGACGCGGCGCGCAATCGTGCCCGGGTGCTGGAGGTGGCCTACGAGACATTCGCCGCCGAGGGGCTGGGCGTGCCGATCGACGAGATCGCGCGGCGCGCCGGCGTCGGCGCAGGGACGGTCTACCGGCATTTCCCCACCAAGGAGGATCTGTTCCGGGCGGTCATCGAGGACCGCATCAGCCGCATCGTCGACGACGGCCGAGCCGTGCTGGCGTCCGGGGATCCGGGGGAAGCGCTGTTCACCTTCCTGCGGTCGATGGTGCTGCAGTGGGGTGCGACGGACCGCGGTCTGGCCGACGCGCTCGCCGGGATCGGAATCGACATCAAGGACGCGGTGCCGGATGCCGAGGAGGAGTTCTTGGGGCTGCTCGGCGAGCTGCTGCGGGCCGCGCAGAAGGCGGGCACGGTGCGGCGGGACGTCGATGTGCCCGACGTGAAGGCGCATCGTGGTCGGGTGCCAGGCGATGCAGGCCTATACGCCGACGCGGCCGAGCGGCTCACGGAGGTCGTGCTGGACGGCTTGCGCGCAGGGTGAACGACCTTGCACTCTCCCTGGTCGAGTGCTAGAAATGCAGTTGGCACTCGCGACCAGTGAGTGCTAGGTCGGGACGGTGAGGCAGGGGCCGCACGCGCGGAGCACATCCCCAGCCGTCCGTCGCGGGCACTGCGCCCGACCAAAGAACGTGCGATCCCCTAATCGGAGGAATCTCTTCGCAATGTCCAAGATAATTGCGTACGACGAAGAGGCCCGTCGCGGCCTCGAGCGGGGCCTTAACGCCCTCGCCGACGCGGTAAAGGTGACGTTGGGTCCCAAGGGCCGCAACGTCGTCCTGGAGAAGAAGTGGGGCGCCCCCACGATCACCAACGATGGCGTGTCCATCGCCAAGGAGATCGAGCTGGAGGACCCGTACGAGAAGATCGGCGCTGAGCTGGTCAAGGAAGTCGCCAAGAAGACCGACGACGTCGCGGGCGACGGCACCACCACCGCCACCGTGCTGGCCCAGGCGCTCGTTCGCGAGGGTCTGCGCAACGTCGCGGCAGGCGCCAACCCGCTCGGTCTGAAGCGCGGCATCGAGAAGGCCGTCGAGAAGATCACCGAGACGCTGCTCAAGTCGGCCAAAGAGGTCGAGACCAAGGAGCAGATCGCTGCCACCGCCGCGATCTCGGCCGGCGACACCCAGATCGGCGAGCTGATCGCCGAGGCCATGGACAAGGTCGGCAACGAGGGTGTCATCACCGTCGAGGAGTCGAACACCTTCGGCCTGCAGCTCGAGCTGACCGAGGGTATGCGCTTCGACAAGGGCTACATCTCGGGTTACTTCGTCACCGACGCCGAGCGTCAGGAAGCGGTCCTCGAGGATCCGTACATCCTGCTCGTCTCGTCGAAGGTGTCGACGGTCAAGGATCTGCTTCCGCTGCTGGAGAAGGTCATCCAGTCCGGCAAGCCGCTGCTGATCATCGCCGAGGACGTCGAGGGCGAGGCGCTGTCCACCCTGGTCGTCAACAAGATCCGCGGCACCTTCAAGTCCGTCGCCGTCAAGGCCCCGGGCTTCGGTGACCGCCGCAAGGCGATGCTGCAGGACATTGCGATCCTCACCGGTGGCCAGGTCGTCAGCGAAGAGGTCGGCCTGTCCCTGGAGACCGCCGACGTCGTCGCTGCTGGGCCAGGCCCGCAAGGTCGTCGTCACCAAGGACGAGACCACGGTCATCGAGGGCGCCGGAGATTCCGACGCCATCGCGGGCCGGGTGGCCCAGATCCGCGCCGAGATCGAGAACAGCGACTCCGACTACGACCGCGAGAAGCTGCAGGAGCGCCTGGCCAAGCTGGCCGGCGGTGTTGCGGTGATCAAGGCCGGAGCTGCCACCGAGGTGGAGCTCAAGGAGCGCAAGCACCGCATCGAGGACGCCGTTCGCAACGCGAAGGCGGCCGTCGAGGAGGGCATCGTCGCCGGTGGCGGCGTGGCCCTGCTGCAGTCGGCTCCGGCGCTGGACGAGCTGAAGCTCACCGGCGACGAGGCCACCGGCGCGAACATCGTCCGCGTCGCGCTGGAGGCTCCGCTGAAGCAGATCGCCTTCAACTCGGGTCTGGAGCCGGGTGTCGTCGCCGAGAAGGTGCGCAACCTTCCCGCCGGCCACGGCCTGAACGCCGCCACCGGTGAGTACGAGGACCTGCTCAAGGCAGGCGTGGCCGACCCGGTCAAGGTGACGCGTTCGGCGCTGCAGAACGCGGCGTCCATCGCGGCGCTGTTCCTGACCACCGAGGCGGTCGTCGCCGACAAGCCGGAGAAGGCGGCCGCTCCCGCGGGCGACCCGACCGGCGGCATGGGCGGCATGGACTTCTAAGTCCGAAGCGCTACGGAAAGGCCCGGTCCACTTGGAAAATTCCAGTGGGCCGGGTTTTTTCGTGTCCAGGGCCAATGTGCGGTTTCATACGCGGCTCGCCGCGACGGGCGTATTGATCCGCACAACCGCGGGCCGATCGGCTGTGGATAAACGCCGCGAGACGGCCGGCCGATGTCGGATCGAAGTGCGACGGTCCCGACATGCGGACTTTCGACTGGCCATTTCGAGCAGACGAAGCGCTCGAAACCGGAGCGTTGACATTTCGTGAGCTACGACGCTTCCATCAGGGCATCTATCCGGGGGTATGGGCGCCGCGTGGCGTCGACCTGACGGCGGTCCATCGTGCCAAAGGCGCGTGGCTGTGGTCGCGTCGAAGGGCTGTACCCGCGGGCTTGTCGGCATCGGCGATGCTCGGCGCCCAGTGGATCGAGCCCGAACTGTCCGCCGAGCTCATCCACACCAATCGGAGGCCACCACCGCGGATTCTGGTCTACAGCGACGACCTGGCTCCTGGTGACACACAACCGATCGATGGCATGACGGTGACCACGCCCGCACGTACTGCCTTCGACATCGGCAGGCGGTTAAGACTCGAGGCTGGCGTGCAGCGAATCGATGCCCTCATGAATGCGACCGACCTAAAGGTCGTCGACGTCGAAGCGGTCGCACGGCAGCATCCGGGTGTGCGCGGGCTCCGGCAACTGCGCCAGACGCTGGACTTGGTGGACAGTGGCTCCGAGTCGCCGTACGAGTCGCTGACTCGGCTGTTGTTGGTGCAGGCGGGCTTTCCGCGCCCGCAGACGCAGATCCGCGTGCTCGACCAGTACGGGTTGGTGTTTGCGATTATCGATATGGGCTGGGAGGAATGGCGAGTCGGCGTCGACTTCGAAGGCGCGCAGCATTGGACCGATCCGAAACGGCGGAATTGGGATGTCGAGCGTTACGCCGTCTTGCCGGAGTTGGGCTGGATCGATGTGAGGTTGACGAGTGGGATGTTGCACAACAACCCGCGGCGATTCCTCGACCGAGTAGGTGCAGCATTGATCGGCCGCGGCTGCCCCAAAACGTGGTAACTGTGCGAATTCATTCGCCCGCATCGGCGAGTCGCGTACGAAACCGCACACTGGACGCCGGCGCTAGGAATCCAGTGGCACGCAGTCGTGCAGGCAGCCGCCGGCCGTGGCGGGGGAGTCCGGCGCCGCCTTCCGGTGCAGTACCGCCCGGCTGGGCACGATCTGCAGCGCGGAGTCGGCTTCGGTGGGTTGGCCCCGGCCATCGACGATCAGCGTGTAACCACCGGGCTCGCGCGGGGGCCAGACAAGCGTGACGTCGCCATGTTTGGCGACGTTCTTGCGCGTGCTGCCACCGACGGGGCCGACGTCGATCACACCGTCGGCGAGCACCGGTTCGACCGCCACGGTGTGCGCGTGGTAGCCGTCGTCGACGGTGACCAGATAGGCGTATGTGAAGTCAGCCAGCGCGCCGGCCAGCTGGTCGAGATCTACTTTTACGCTCATCCGTCTAAGCGGGCGCGGGCTGGCGGCCGCGGACAAGACGGCCAGGACGCGCGCCGGTGGGCGCGCCGTCCTCGGCGATCACCTCGCCGGACACCACCGTCGCGACATAGCCGTCGGCGGTCTGATCCAGCCGACGCCCGCCTGCGGGCAGGTCGTGGGTGATCACCGGTTTGTGCAGCCGCAGCGCCGCGTGGTCGATGACGTTGAGATCTGCCTTGTAGCCCACCGCGATTCGGCCACGATCGGCGAGGCCCCCGACCCGGGCAGGCACCGACGTCATCATGCGAATCGCTTCGGGGACACTGAGCTTGTCTGGCTTTGCGGTCGCGGGCCCAGTGCGCCAGCAGGAACGTCGGATAGCTTGCGTCGCAAATCATTCCGTAATGCGCGCCGCCGTCCCCGAGACCGAGCACGACGTCGTCACGACGCATCAGCCGGCCGACGGTGTCGAGCGAGTTGTTCTCGAAGTTGGCCATGGCGACCAACAGCATGGCGTGGCCGTCGTCGTCGAGCAGCCGGTCGTAGGCCTCCTCCATCGGCGTCACGCCGCGGGCGCGGGCCCTGGCCGCGATCGACGTCGACGCGTCCGGCTCGTAGATCGGGTCGT
Source organism: uncultured Actinomycetota bacterium (assembly GCA_963770305.1). Lineage (GTDB taxonomy): Bacteria > Actinomycetota > Actinomycetes > Mycobacteriales > Mycobacteriaceae > Mycobacterium. The sequence continues at coordinate 161,521 of CAVYPB010000038.1, read as the reverse complement.
CGGTCAGCGGGAAGATCCACTCCCACGCCTGCGCCAGGTAGAGCAGCGGATGACCGCCACCCGCAGGCTTGTCGGCCAGGATGCGGGCGCGCACTTCGGGTTTGCGCATCTCGGCCACCCGCTCCGCCAGCGGCAGATCGGCGATTTCGCGGTAGCTCGGGTAGAACACGAACGGGTTGCCAGTCAGCTCAAGCCCGATGACCAATCCGATCGGTCGCGGGAACATCTGCGCGGTGATGTCGCCGCCGTCGGCGTTGAACTTCTCGATCAACGTGATCGCGTCGGGCCAGATCGGGTCGCCGGAGTTACCGGTCGCCAGTGTGAACGTCACCGGCAGCCCCGCGTCCTGCGCCGCTTCGAAAACCTGTTGCAGCACATTGGCATAACCGCCCGCCGCGATGTCGGGCACGAACTGGATCAGCCCACCGCCACCTTCGGCCACTCCGTCGGCGATCGCGGCGATCTCCGCCTGCGCCGCGTCGTAGGTGGGGATCAGCTCGCCGCTGGCCGTCTTGTGGAACGAGAACCGCGACGATGCGAAGCCGAGCGCGCCGACCTCGATCGCCTGCTTGGCCAGCTCGCGCATCCGCGCCAGGTCCTCCTGGGTAGCCGGCTCGCGGTCGGCGCCCCGCCGGCCCATCACATACACCCGCAGCGGTGAGTGGGGAAGATAGGCGGCGACGTCGATATCGCGCTTCCGCGAGTCCAGCGCGTCCAGGTACTCGGGGAACGTCTCCCAATCCCATGGCAACCCGTCGACCATGACGACTCCGGGGATGTCCTCCACGCCGGCCATGACGTCGACGAGCGTGTCGTGGTCGGAGGCGCGGCACGGAGCGAAGCCGACGCCGCAGTTGCCCATTACGGCCGTCGTCACGCCGTGCGCCGACGACGGGGTCATGCGGTCCGACCAGATGGCCTGCCCGTCGTAATGGGTGTGCAGGTCGATGAAGCCGGGCGTGACGAGCAGGCCCGTCGCATCGATCTCGCGCATCCCAGAACCATCAACCGCGCCGACGGCCGCGATCACGCCCTCGGAGACGGCGACATCGCCGATGTAGGGCTCGCCGCCGAGGCCGTCGACGATGGTGCCGTTGCGGATGATCAAGTCGTACGCCATTAGCTGAATGTACGACTGTGTCGGCACCCCATGCCAGGATGAGGCCGTGATTGACCACTTCGGAATCAACTGCGCGGATTGGGACAAATCGAAGGCGTTCTACGACAAGGTCCTCGACGTGCTGGGTTACACCCGGCAGATGGACTTCGAGGTCGCGATCGGATACGGCAGGGATGGCAAGCCCGACTTCTGGATCGCCGACATGAAAGCCGGCGAGGCGGCGGGCCCGAATCGCGAAGTGCATTTCGCCTTCGAGGCCGCAGGCACCGACGCCGTCAATGCGTTCTACGACGCCGCGCTACAGCAGGGCGCCGAATCACTGCACGCGCCCCGGCTCTGGCCGGAGTATCACCCCGGCTACTTCGGCGCATTCGTCCGTGACCCCGACGGCAACAACATCGAAGCCGTGTTCCACGGCGCTCAGCCCGGCGCCTAGCCCCCCAGCGCGTCGGAGTACTTGTCGCGCAACGCTTCCCATCCCTGAGCAGCGGCGTCCTGACCGGGGTGCACATGTAACCGTGGGGCCCCTCTGCCGCCTACCTATGTCACGTGCCTCATGTCGGCCGTGGCCGTTCCGTACTGCGGGCGTCCGGTGGGCCGGTAGACCTGGATCGTCACCCCCGGCCTTGGCTGGCGCCGGAGGGTTGGGCACGATCGTGATGTGCGCGCGTGGAGGAAGAGTTAGTTAGTCACCTGACAAGTGCAGCGAAATAGGGCGTGACCCACGCCAGAACCGCCGGCAATGGATCCTCGGCGAGCCGGTAGACGCGCCGCTTGCCGTTTACCGTGACGTCAACCGAGCCCGCGTCCCGAAGCACACCGAGGTGCTTGGACACCAGCGGCTGCGAAATACCAAGCCGCTCAACGAGAGTGCCGACGTCCGCATCGCCGTCGCGCAGCGTGTCCAGGATGCGCCGCCGGGTCGGGTCCGCAATCACTGCGAATGAGTCCACTTATTCATATCACCGCACAGTCATATAACTGTCAAGGAATGTCAGCGCCCCACAGGTAGCGTCAAGGTATGGCTGACTCTGATGCGGCAGCGGTCCGGGAACTGCTGCGCGACTCGTTCACCCGCCTCATCGAGCATGTCGAGGAGTTGACCGACGGGTTGACGGACGCGTCCGCGTTCTTCCGTCCGACGGGCTCCGCCAACAGCATCGGCTGGCTCATCTGGCATAGCGCGCGCGTCCAGGACCTGCAGCTCTGCGACATCGCAGGCACCGAAGAGGTGTGGACGCGCGACGGCTGGGTCGACAGGTTCGGTCTCGACCTCCCGCGCGACGACACCGGTTACGGCCACGGCGCAGACGATGTCGGCAAGGTGCGCGCGTCGGCCGACCTGCTGGCCGGCTACTACCACGGCGTGCACAAGATGACGCTGGAGTACATTGCGTCGGTGACGCCCGGCGAGCTCAGCCGCATCGTCGACACGCGGTGGAATCCGCCGGTCACCGCGAGCGCGCGGCTGGTCAGCATCATCGACGACTGCGCCCAGCACCTGGGCCAGGCTGCGTACGTGCGCGGCATCGTCCGCTGACCATGGGGGAAACCCTCGGCGACAAAGCAATTCGCCTGTGGCCGCCGATCGCCCTTGCGGCGATGCTGGCGCTGGGGTGGGCGGTGGGCAAGGGCTCCACTCCGGTCGACGACTGGTTTCACCGGTACCGCCACAGCCATGCCCAGTACCTGCTGTTCTTCACCGATCCGCGGGTGCTTGCGGTCATGGTGGCCTGCACGCTGGTCGTCGCGATCTACCAACGGCGGTGGCGACTGGCAGTCGTGGCGGTGATGTCGACAGCCGCCGCACTCGGGCTCGTCAGGCTCTTGAAGGCGCTGTTCGACCGCGAAAGTGACGGTGCGCTCGCGTATCCGAGTGGCCACACGGCAACGATGGTCGTCGTGATGGGGATTCTTGTATTGGTCGCCAGGGCTGCCCTGTGGTCGGTGCTCGTGGCGGTTGCTCACTGCGCGCTCGGCATGATCGGGCAGGGCGTCTCGTATCACTACTTCACGGACACGGTCGGCGCGTTGCTGCTCGGCACGGCGATCGTGTGCACAGCGGCGTGGCTCGCTGAGCCGACTTGACACGTGTCAACCCCGCCTGCGATCTACGTCACAGCGAGGGTTAGCATGAGCCCATGACAGCGACGCCCGAAGTTGACCTGCCCGACAACAGCACCATCCGCAACCCTGCGACCGGTGCGGTTGCGGGCACGGTGCGCTGGACGGACCCCGTCGATGTGCCGCGCATCGCGGCCGGGCTGAGGAAGGCCCAGAAAGAGTGGGAGGCCCGCGGCGCCAAGGGCCGCGCCAAGGTGCTGGCGCGTTACGCGGTGTGGATGGGCGAGCACCGCGACGAGATCGAGTCGCTGCTGATCAAGGAGACCGGCAAGTCGGCCACCGATGCCGCGCAAGAGGTGCCGCTGCTGATCATGATCGCCTCCTACTACATCAAGACGATGGAGAAGGCGCTCGCGCCGGAAACCCGTCCGGCGGCGTTGCCGTTCCTGGCGATCAAGAAGGTGGAGGTGCACTACCGGCCGCGTCCGGTCGTCGGCATCATCGCGCCGTGGAACTATCCGGTCGCCAACCTGCTGATGGACGGCATCGCCGCGCTGGCCGCCGGCTGTGCGGTGCTGCTCAAGCCGTCGGAGCGCACGCCGCTGACCGCCGAACTGCTGCTGCGCGGCTGGCTGGACTCCGGCGCACCCGAGGTGATGGCGATAGTCCAGGGCGCCCGCGAGGCCGTCGAGGCGGTGGTGGACAACTCCGACTACATCCAGTTCACCGGTTCGAGCGCGACCGGCGCGAAGGTGATGGAGCGGGCCGCGCGCCGGCTCACCCCTGTCAGCCTGGAACTCGGCGGCAAGGACCCGATGATCGTGCTGGACGACGCCGACGTCGACCTGGCCGCGCACGCCGCGGTGTGGGGCGCGATGTTCAACGCCGGCCAGACGTGCGTGTCGGTCGAGCGGGTGTACGCGCTGGAGTCCGTCTACGACCAGTTCGTCGACGCGGTGGTGCGCGATGTGCAGAAGCTCAAGATGGGCGCGGGCGAGGGCTATCGACTTCGGTTCCCAGATCGACGACAGCCAGGTCGCGATTACCGATCGTCATGTCCGCGACGCCGTGGCCGCCGGAGCGAAGGCGCTCACCGGCGGCAAGCGCCCGGACGGCCCCGGCAGCTTCTACCCGCCGACGGTGCTTGGTCGACGTCGACCACTCGATGACCTGTATGACCGAGGAGACATTCGGCCCGACGCTGCCGATCATGAAGGTCGCGTCGGTCGACGAGGCGATCCGGCTGGCGAACGACAGCCCGTACGGCCTGAGCGCCTCGGTGTTCTCCGGAGATGTCGAGCGTGCCAAAGCGGTTGCGGTGCAACTGGATTGCGGTGCAGTCAACATCAACGACGTGATCTCCAACCTGATGTGCACGACGGCGCCGATGGGCGGCTGGAAGACGTCAGGAATCGGTGCGCGATTCGGCGGGGCCGAGGGTCTGCGCAAGTTCTGCCGCCAGGAGGCGGTGGTGGCGCCGCGCACCAACGTCGGCGCGGGCGGCAACTACTACAACAATTCGCCCAAGGCGCTCAAGCGGATGAACAAGCTGATGACCAAGCTCGCGCTGGTCACGCCGCGCCGCGCCGCGAAGTAGCGCACCTGCCGTTCACCGCGCGTCACCTGGGTGTACCCGCGCGTCGATACCGTTTGCCGGTGACCATGCTTGAAGGAGACGGAGGACTACACCGTCCGCGATGACGACGACGACGACCCCGTGCTGGTGCACCACCCGAGCGGATGCCGATGTCGACACCTGGCGCGAGGGCTACCCGTACGACCAGCGAATGTCGCGCTCCGAATACGAGGAGCAGAAGCGGCTGCTGCAGATCGAACTGCTGAAGCTGCAGAAGTGGAGCCAGTCCAACGGGCTCCGACACGTCATCGTGTTCGAGGGCCGTGACGCGGCAGGCAAGGGCGGCACCATCAAGCGGTTCATGGAGCACCTCAACCCGCGCGGCGCCCGCGTCGTCGCGCTGGAGAAGCCGACCGACCGCGAACGCACCCAGTGGTACTTCCAGCGCTACGTCAACCACCTGCCTGCCGCAGGCGAGATCGTGTTGTTCGACCGATCCTGGTACAACCGGGCCGGCGTCGAGCGGGTCATGGGCTTCTGCACACCCGATCAGCAGCCGGAGTTCGTCCGCCAGGTGCCGCTTTTCGAGCAGATGCTGGTCAACGACGGCATCAGCCTGACCAAGCTGTGGTTCTCGGTCACGCAGGCCGAACAGCGGACCCGGTTCACCATCCGTCAGGTCGACCCAGTGCGCCAGTGGAAGCTGTCGCCGACCGACCTGGCCTCGCTGGACAAGTGGGACGCCTACACCGCGGCCAAGGAGGACATGTTCGCGCTCACCGACACCGACACGGCGCCGTGGACGGTGGTCAAGAGCAACGACAAGAAGCGCGCACGCGTCAACGCGATGCGCCACGTCCTGGGTAAGTTCGACTACGACAACAAGGACCGTGAGGTGGTCGCTGCAGGCCGATCCCCTCATCGTGGGACGCGCCCTGACGGACTGAGGTCAAGCCGGGCGCGTCCTGCCCGAAAGGAGGACGCGTGCGGTTCGTGGCGACCGTGTTCCTGTGGCTCGTCACGACGGTCGCGCTGGCTGTGGCGGTCCCGACGGTGTGGGCACAGAAGAACGTCGTCGACGAGAACGGGTACTCCGCGCTCGCCACATCTGCGGCCAAAGATCCGCCGCTGCAGCAGGCGATGGCCAACGAGCTCGGTACGCAGCTGAAGAAGCTGGTCGAGGGCACCGGGTATGACGTCAGCACCGATCTACTGCGGAGCGCGGCGGGCACGTACACCGCCAGCCCGGTCTTCCCCGGTCAGTTCGCCCAGACAAATCGGATCGTCCATCGCTGGATGTTCACCGACTCCGTCCAGCAGACCGACGAGTCGGGGCGGTGGCAGATCGACCTGTCGCCGATGCTCAGCGATTCCTCCTTCCGGCAGACGCTGCAGCAGTTCGGCATCGAAGCACCGTCGACGTTGGAGGTGCCGCTGACCGAGAACTTGTCCGACAGCGTGCGACCGGGTCAGCTGCGCCAGTTGTCGACGTGGGGTCCGTGGGTCACTGTCGGTGCGACGATCCTGACGGGAGTGCTCGCGCTGCTGACGTTGGCGACGGCGCGGTCACGCGGTAAAGTGCTTGCAGCACTGGGTGTTTCGGCGCTGCTGGTGGGCGGCGCCGGCTGGGCCGGGCTGGAGGTGGCGCGGCGCTACATCAACACTGCGCTGGACCGCACGGAGGGTGACATCCGCCAGGTCGCCGACGCGATGGTCAGCCACGCCGAGGACAGCCTGCATCAGTGGCTGAACCTGACGCTGGCCGCAGGCGGTGTGCTGGTGGTGTTCGGCGTAATCGTGTCGATGGTCGGTGGGCTGCGAAGCAGGGACTGAGCGCACGAGTACACGTTCGTGGGCTCGGTGGACACCGCGACGTGAACCATGTCGTCGGTCACGGCCAATGTGCGGGTACTGCCCTGGCAGGAATGTTCTGGCGCGATCGGAAGTGCGGCGCGGGTGCGGGGGATGACGCTGGCGGAGTTCCGCGGACGCATCCGCGGTGAGTTCGTCGGCACCAGCACGTGTACGCACGTCAACGACACATTGCGGGCGATCGGAGACCTCGATGCCCTGCTCGACCTCCACTGGGGCGTTAAGGCGCGATGATGTGCGACGGGTCGGGCCGGCGCTCCGGCGGGGCCTGGCTGTAGTCGCCCCACGGCCCGTCGCGGCGCTCGATCGCCGTGCGCACACCCTGGTTGGAAGCGGTGTCGATGAACTCGCAGCGCGTCGGGGGTGTTGCGCATCAATCCGTCGAGGATGCCGCCGAGCGTCTGGGTGGACGCCAGGCCCATGTTCTCGTAGGCCTGGTTGACGATGAGCTTCTGCGCCTGCAACTGGGAGAGCGGGATGTTCGTGAGCTTCGCGGCGACCTCCGCGACGCGGGCCTCGAGTCGCTCGAACGGGACGGACTCGTTGATGAGTTCGATTGCGGCGGCTTCCTTTCCGGTCAGCGGCTCACCGGTCAGCGAGTGCCACTTCGCCTTGGCGAGTGACAGCCGGTAGAGCCACATCCCGGTGAGGTAGGCGCCCCACATGCGGGCGTACGGCGTGCCGATGACGGCGTCGTCGCTGGCGATGACGATGTCCGCGCACAGCGCGTAGTCGCTGGCGCCGCCGACGCACCAGCCGTGCACCTGGGCGATGACGGGTTTGGATGCGCGCCAGATCGCCATGAACTTCTGGGTCGGCCCGGTCTCGCGGGCGCTGACCAGCGCGAAGTCCTTGCCGGGGTCCCAGCGGCCGTCGGTGTTCATCGCGTCGCCCCAGTGGTGGAAGCCGCCGCCGAAGTCGTAGCCGCCGGAGAACGCGCGACCGGCGCCGCGCAGCACGATGACCTTGATCGTCGGGTCGCGTTCGGCCAGTCCGATGGCCTTTTCGATCTCGTCCGGCATCGGCGGGACGATGGTGTTGAGGTGGTCCGGGCGGTTCAGCGTGATGGTGGCGACGGGACCGTCCGTCTTGTACAGCAAGGTCTCGAATTGCGCCTGCGTCGTTGGCATGGGAGAAGTCGAGTCATTTCGGTTTCGGAAGTCAAGGTGCCACCCTTCTCGTCGCCCTTACCGTAAGCTCCTCAGCATGCTGCGCGTCATTCAGTGGCGGACATCTCGCCGGATATGCCTTGGTCCACTTCGGCAGCGTGGTGTCGGTGCCCCACCGCGCTAGTCCGCCGGGTCTGGCCAGCCAATCGCGCTCGACGACGCAGTCACACGCGCCACCGCCGAGCCGACCGACGATCCGTTCGCTCCAGGTATTGTGCACATCAGCCATGCGCTCACGATCCCGCAGCGAAGCGGGACGGTCAACGGTTGACCACTACCCCCCGAGCGTGCGGTGCAGGAACTCGAAGATCAGCGCGGACCTGAACGCGGTCTGCGCGTTGTCGGCCGCGCCGGCGTGCCCACCCTCGATGTTCTCGTAGTACTGCACCGGGTGGCCCGCCGCCTCCAGCGCCGCCGTCATCTTGCGGGCATGGCCAGGATGCACCCGGTCGTCGCGGGTCGAGGTGGTGATCAGCACCGGCGGGTATCTCCGGTCCGCCGAAATATTCTGATACGGCGAGTATTTGGAGATGAACTCCCAATCGTCGGGGTTGTCCGGGTCGCCGTACTCGGCAACCCACGACGCGCCGGCCAGCAACAGGTGGAAGCGCCGCATGTCCAGCAGCGGCACGCTGCACACCAGCGCGCCGAACAGCTCCGGGTACTGAGTCAGCATGATGCCCATCAGCAGGCCGCCGTTGCTGCCGCCCTGCGCGCCGAGCTGTTCGACGGTCGTGATCCCGCGGTGAACCAGATCCCTTGCCACAGCGGCGAAGTCCTCGGCGACCAGGTGTCTTCCTTCGCGCATCGCCTGGGTATGCCACGCCGGCCCGTACTCGCCGCCGCCGCGGATGTTGGCCATCACATAGGTGCCGCCACGCGCCAGCCACAGCCGGCCCAGCACGCCGTCATAGCCCGGTGTCCGCGCCACCTCGAACCCGCCGTAGCCGCCGAGCAGTGTCGGTCCGGGCGCCTCCAGATGTCGATGACTGACCACGAAGTACGGGATCGCGGTGCCGTCGTCCGAGGTCGCGAAGTGCTGGTTGACCTCGAGATCGGCGGCGTCGAAGAACGACGGAGCCCGCTTGATCTCCTCCAGTTCGCCACCCGCCGTCCCGTACAGCAGACGCGACGGCGTGTCGAATCCGCTTGAATCGAGGAAGATTTCGTCGCCGAGCTCGTCGACGTCGACGATCACCGTGTTGGTGTTCTCCGGAATGCCCGGCACCGGCTCGGCCTGCCACGATCCCGGGGTGACGATCTCGACGCGGCTGGCGACATCGGCGAGCGTGACCATCACCAGCTTGTCGCGCGTCCACGCGTAGTGGTTCAGGCTGGTGTGCGCGTCGGGTTCGAAGACGACTCTGCAGTTGTGCTGTGCCGGCGAGGAATTCGTCGTAGTCGGCGGCCAGCAGCGAGCCCGCTACATACTCGGCCGAGCCCGTGTACCAGTCGGTGCGCAGTTCGATCAGCAGCCAGTCGCGATGCATCGAGACGGTGGCGTCGGTCGGTGCGTCGATGCGGATCAACTCGCCGCCGCGCAGTTCGTAGACCTCGTCGTTGAAGAAGTCGATGGCGCGGCCCAGCATTGTCCGCTCGAAACCCGGTGTGCGGTCCACCGATGCCGCGACGATGACATCGGTGCTTGCGGCGCTGAACACCGTTTCGGCCTCGTCGAGGGGCTGCCCGCGACGCCATCGCTTGACCAGCCGCGGATAGCCGGACTCGGTGAGCGAACCGTCCCCGAAGTCGGTGCCGAGCAGCACGGTGTTCTCGTCTTCCCAGCTGATCCGCGTCTTCGCCTCGGGCAACTCGAACCCGTCGGCAACGAATTCGCGTGTGTGCATGTCGAATTCGCGCACGATCGCGGCGTCCGATCCGCCGCGCGACAGGCTGATCAACGCCAGCGAGTGATCCGGCTCGATGACGTCGGCGCCCGCCCACACCCAGTTCGCATCGTCGCGGCGCGCGAGTTCATCGACATCGATGATGACGTCCCACTCCGGCGCCTCGCTGCGATAGCTCTCCAGCGTGGTTCGCCGCCACAGCCCTCGCGGGTTGGCCGCGTCGCGCCAGAAGTTGTAGAGGTACTCGCCGCGGCGCCGCACGTACGGGATGCGGGCATCGGTGTCGAGCACCTCCAGCGCTTCGGAGCGCATCTGCTCGAACCGGTCGCCGCCCAGCTCGGCGAGCGTGGGCTCGTTGTGCTCGCGCACCCAGTCCAGCGCGTCGTCGCCGGTGATGTCCTCGAGCCACAGGTAGGGGTCGTCAGCCACGGGAATCCATTCTGGCGGGCGGGCGTAGTGTGAGCTCTGTTACACCGTTCGAAAGGGGAGTCACTGATGACCGTTTACGCCCGCCCCGGTTCCGCAGACGCCCTGATGTCGTACGAGTCGCGGTACGGCAACTTCATTGGCGGTGAATGGGTGCCGCCGATCGGCGGCGAGTACTTCGAGAACCCGACGCCGGTGACCGGGCAGCCGTTCACCGAGATGGCGCGTTCGACCGAAGCCGACATCGACAAGGCGCTCGACGCCGCCCACGGTGCCGCGCCGGCAGTGGGGCAAGACCGCCGCCGCCGAGCGCGCCAACATCCTCAACAAGATCGCCGACCGCATCGAAGCCAACCTCGAGTCGCTCGCGCTGGCCGAGGCCTGGGACAACGGCAAGCCGATCCGCGAGACGCTGGCCGCCGACCTGCCGCTGGCCGTCGATCACTTCCGCTACTTCGCCGGGCGCCATCCGTGCCCAAGAGGGGTCGCTGTCCCAGATCGACGACGACACCGTGGCCTATCACTTCCACGAACCGCTCGGCGTCGTCGGCCAGATCATCCCGTGGAACTTCCCGATCCTGATGGCCACCTGGAAGCTCGCCCCGGCGCTGGCCGCCGGCAACGCCGTCGTGCTCAAGCCGGCCGAGCAGACCCCGGCGTCGATCCTGTACCTGATGTCGTCTGATCGGCGACCTGCTGCCCGCCGGCGTGGTCAACGTCGTCAACGGATTCGGGTTCGAGGCGGGCAAGCCGCTGGCGTCGTCGAACCGGATCGCCAAGATCGCGTTCACCGGCGAGACCACCACCGGGCGGCTGATCATGCAGTACGCCAGCCAGAACCTGATCCCGGTCACTCTGGAGCTCGGCGGCAAGAGCCCCAACATCTTCTTCTCCGACGTGATGGCCGCCGGCGACGACTTCCAGGACAAGGCGCTGGAGGGCTTCACGATGTTCGCCCTCAACCAGGGCGAGGTCTGCACGTGCCCGTCGCGCAGCCTGATCCAGGCCGACATCTACGACGAGTTCCTCGAGCTGGCCGCGATCCGCACCAAGGCCGTCCGCCAGGGCGACCCGCTGGACACCGAGACCATGATCGGCTCGCAGGCCTCCAACGACCAGCTGGAAAAGGTGTTGTCCTACATCGAGGTCGGCAAGGACGAGGGCGCCCGCGTCGTCACCGGCGGTGAGCGCGCCGAGCTCGGCGGCGACCTGTCCGGCGGCTACTACGTCCAGCCGACCATCTTCGAGGGCAACAACAAGATGCGGATCTTCCAGGAGGAGATCTTCGGGCCGGTGGTCGCGGTGACGTCGTTCAAGGACTACGACGACGCGATCGGCATCGCCAACGACACGCTCTACGGGCTGGGTGCCGGGGTGTGGAGCCGCGACGGCAACATCGCCTACCGGGCCGGGCCGCGACATCAAGGCCGGCCGGGTGTGGACCAACTGCTACCACGCCTACCCGGCGCACGCGGCGTTCGGCGGCTACAAGCAGTCCGGCATCGGCCGCGAGAACCACAAGATGATGCTCGACCACTACCAGCAGACCAAGAACCTGCTGGTGTCGTACTCGCAACAAGGCCCAGGGCTTCTTCTGACGACGGAGGCTGCCGGCCCGCGCGCGCTGATCACCGAGGCCGCCGCGCAGTTGCTGCGGCGGCTGCAGGATCGGCACGGTGCGTTGATGTTTCACCAGTCCGGCGGATGCTGCGACGGGTCATCGCCGATGTGCTACCCGGACGGCGAGTTCATCGTCGGTGACCGCGACGTCCTGCTCGCGATGCTCGACGTCGGCGACGCGGAGTGCCGGTCTGGATCTCCGGGCCTCAGTTCGAGGCGTGGAAACACACGCAACTCGTGATCGACGTCGTGCCGGGGCGCGGCGGCGGCTTCAGCCTCGAAGCCCCTGAAGGGCATGCGGTTTCTGTCCCGTGGCAGAGCGTTCACCGACGCTGAGAACCGGTTGCTTGGCCGAGCATCCGCCGGTGACCGGCGCCGACTACGCGCGTGGCGTGCGTCCGCCGGACAGCGGGACGCACATCGTGGCCGAGGCGGTCGACGCTTGTCCTGTGCCTGGCGGCGCGCCGCGCCTAAAGCCTGTGGGCAGACGTCGGCGTTATCGTCGAAAGCGTGATACCGCTACCGCGCCCGTGGCTGCTGGCCAGCGCCATGCTGGTCGGCGCGTGCTGTCGGCCAGATCGTCGGTATCGCCATGACGCTGCTGGTGAAGGCCACGATCCGGCCCGACGTCGTGATCGCGCTCGTCGTCGGGGTGCCCAGCGCGATCGGGATGCTGCTGATCCTGTTGTCGGGTCGACGATGGGTGACCGCGCTTGGTGCCTTCATCCTGGCCATCGCGCCGGGATGGTTGGGCGTTCTCGTCGTGATCCAGGTGGGTCACCGGTGCCTGACCAGCCGTATCGGGGAACGCATCGCCATCGCCCACCCGTGGGGTGGCATCCGACACGCAACGAGCCGAAGACGAGGATGCTGGCCCCGACGCGCTGTCTGGCGAGGCGACCCAGTCGTATGCGCCGATCTTCACCGGCGACTTCCCCGCGGAGGCCGATCCGGTGAGGCAGCAGGCCGCCGAACCCGAACCTGTTGTCGCCGACCCCGACCCGTCGGAGCCCATTCCCGAGCTGGCCCAGTCCGTCGCTGTGCCGGGCACCTACCAATACCTGAAGCGCTGGACCTTCGTCCTCGTCGTCGCCGGAGTGTGGATCGTCGCGGCCGCTATCGGGCTGGGCCTCTACTACTGGTGGTTCCACTCACTCGACAAGACGCCGCCGGTGTTCGTGGTGCTGATCTTTCTGATGGTCTGCAGTGTCGGCAGCCTGCTGACCGCGATGGTGAACAACAAGCCGCTGGTCTCGGCGCTGGCGATCGCACTGATGTCGGCGCCGCTCGCCGCGACAGGTGCCGCGGCGGTGCTGCATGGCCTCTACTTCTGCGATCGGGTAAGCCGCTGTTTGGTCGGACTCATTCCCTACTAGGGTTGGCCGGGTGACCCACTATGACGTCGTCGTTCTCGGAGCCGGCCCTGGCGGATACGTCGCGGCCATTCGCGCCGCCCAGCTCGGGCTGAACACCGCAGTCGTCGAGCCCAAGTACTGGGGCGGGGTGTGCCTCAACGTTGGCTGCATCCCGTCCAAGGCGCTGCTGCGCAACGCCGAACTGGCGCACATCTTCACGAAGGAAGCCAAGCAGTTCGGCATCAGCGGTGAGGCGACGTTCGACTACGGGGTCGCCTTCGATCGCAGCCGCAAGGTCGCCGATGGCCGCGTCGCCGGTGTGCACTTCCTGATGAAGAAGAACAAGATCACCGAGATCCACGGCTACGGCACGTTCACCGACGCCGAACACCTTGTCGGTCAAGCTCAACGAGGGCGGCACCGAGACGGTGACGTTCGACAACATCATCATCGCCACCGGCAGCAGCACCCGGCTGGTGCCCGGCACGTCGCTGTCGGACAACGTGGTCACCTACGAAGAGCTGATCCTGTCGCGCGAGCTGCCGTCGTCGATCGTCATCGCCGGCGCCGGTGCGATCGGCATGGAGTTCGGCTACGTGCTGAAGAACTACGGCGTCGACGTCACCATCGTCGAGTTCCTGCCGCGCGCCCTGCCCAACGAGGACGCCGAGGTCTCCAAGGAGATCGAGAAGCAGTTCAAGAAGCTCGGCGTCAAGGTGCTGACCGGAACCAAGGTCGAGTCGATCCACGACAACGGCAGCGACGTCACCGTCACGGTCAGCAAGGACGGCAAGACCGAGGAGATCAAGGCCGAGAAGGTGCTGCAGGCCATCGGCTTCGCCCCGAATATCGAGGGCTACGGTCTGGACAAGGCCGGCGTGCAGATCACTGAGCGCAAGGCCATCGGCATCGACGACTACATGCGCACCAACGTGCCGCACATCTACGCCATCGGCGATGTCACCGGGCTGCTGCAACTCGCGCACGTGGCCGAGGCGCAGGGGGTTGTCGCGTCCGAAACCATCGGGGGCGCAGAGACTTTGCCGCTTGGCGACTACCGCATGCTGCCGCGCGCGACGTTCTGCCAGCCTCAGGTCGCCAGCTTCGGCCTGACCGAGGAGCAGGCCCGCGACGAGGGCTATGACGTGAAGGTCGCCAAGTTTCCGTTCACCGCCAACGCCAAGGCGCACGGCGTCGGCGATCCGAGCGGCTTTGTGAAGCTGATCGCCGACGGCAAGTACGGCGAGCTGCTGGGCGGGCACCTCATCGGGCACGACGTGTCCGAGCTGCTGCCCGAGCTGACCCTGGCGCAGAAATGGGACCTGACCGCCAACGAGCTGGCCCGCAACGTCCACACCCATCCGACGATGTCCGAAGCGCTGCAGGAGTGCTTCCACGGCCTCGTCGGCCACATGATCAACTTTTGAGAGCGATCTGGGTCGCCGGCATCGGCGGATTGGTGGTCGGCCACATCCTGTGGCTGGCAGGGATTTCCATTGCGATCTCGACGCGAAGCGTCAACAGCTGGGTGCTTGTGGTGGCGGCGGTGTCGATCGTCGTTGGGGCCGTCGCCGCGTATTTCGGCTGGCGGTCGTATCGAGCGCAAGTCCGAGATTTGGGCGGCGTTCCTGTGGGCCCTGCCAGTGTCCCCGGTGCTTGTTGTCGCTCACTGTCCTCGGGGTGACGTACCTATAGTCAGGCGATGACGGCAGCTCGACGGCGACTCCTCCAGGCCAACGGGGTCTTCCTCGTCGTGGTCGGCGGCGTCCAGGTCGTCTTCGAAGTGCTCGCGTACTACTCGGGTGTCGGGCCCTACGGGTACATATTCGAAGAGTCGCCTTACGCCATCGGCTGGGTCGAGGCGCATGGACTCGCCTTCGTATTCGGCGTGACTGCTGCTCACCGTCGCCGCCCGCGACGGCCGCCGGTTCTGGCACGGCTTGGCGCGGCGGTGCACGCGCTGCTCGGCACGGCGAACCTTGTGTTCTGGGGCAGCTTCGTCGTTTTCGGGATGGTGCCGATTGGCGTCGCGGCGACGGTGGTGCACATCGTTCTCGTGGCCGCGCACATCACCGCTAGTCCGGGAAGTCGAGTGGAATCTTCAGCGTCGCCATAGTGGCCGCCAACGCGTCGTATTGCCCTGCGAGAGTGCAGAATTCGATGAGCTGGGCCCGGCTCAGAACACTCGACAGCGCCGCCCAGGTCTCTGGCGACATCGAACGGGTGATGACGAACTCGTCCGTTGCGGTGATCAGCACCCGCTGCCGCTCGGTGAGCCCTTCGGCATCCGGTCCCTCGAAGATCCTGGCCTGCAGGTCGGCATCGACGCCGCGGCTCTTGGCCAGCCTGCGGTGCTGCTGCAGTTCATACTCACAGTCGCGCAGGTACCCAACCCGCAGCATCACCAGTTCGGCGTCCCTGCGGGAGAGCTTGCCGGCGTACAGCAGGTAGCCGGAGAACGGCAGCCATGCGAGAAACAGCAACTTGTGCTGGCCGAGCACGTTGAACAGGTGGAATTTCGGGGCGCGGATGCCGCGAGCGCCGAGCTTGGCGATGGCCCAGTTGATGGGCCCGAGTTCCTTGAAGCCGCCCGGCGGGATGCGTGCGGGTCTTGTCGGCTCTTCGCGCGAGCGCTCATCGCTGGCGCTCATGATTGCTTCACGAGATAGGGAGACACCGTGCTGCGGTGCTCGTTGAGGTCGAGCGCGCGGCCCAGCGCGGGGAACGCTCGCTGAGGGCAGTTGTCGCGCTCGCAGACCCGACAGCCGGCGCCGATCGGCGTCGCGTTGTCACCCGACAAGTCCAGTCCTTCCGAATAGACCAGCCGATGTGCGTGCCGAAGTTCGCAGCCCAGGCCGATCGCGAACGTCTTACCCGGCTGACCATAGCGCGACGCGCGGCGCTCCACTGTGCGTGCCACCCACATGTAGTTGCGCCCGTCGGGCATCTGCGCGATCTGCACCAGGATCTTGCCAGGGTTGGCGAACGTCTCGTAGACGTTCCACAGCGGGCAGGTGCCGCCCGATGACGAGAAGTGAAAACCGGTGGCGGACTGCCGCTTCGACATGTTGCCGGCGCGGTCGACTCGGATGAACGAGAACGGCACACCGCGCATCGACGGCCGTTGCAGGGTCGACAGCCGATGCGCGATGGTTTCGAAGCTGACGGAGTAGAACGCCGAGAGCCGCTCGACGTCGTAGCGGAAGTTCTCCGCGACGTCGTGAAATTGCCGATACGGCAACACCGTTGCGGCCGCGAAGTAGTTGGCCAGCCCGAGCCGGGCCAGGGTAGCCGACTCCTCGCTGGTGAACTTGCCCTCGGCGACCAGCTTGTCGATCAGGTCGCCGAACTCCAGGTAGGCCAGTTCGGCTGCCATCTTGAACACCGTCTGCCCCGACGACAGGTGACCGCTGATCTCGAGGGTCTTGGTCGCCGGGTCGAAGCGGTGCAACACGGTGTCGCCCAGGTCGATTCGTCGCACGATGTGCACACCGTGCACCCTGGTCAGCCGGTCGGACAGCTCGCGGGCCAACTCGGCGCGGTGCATCCGCATGCGAATGGTGAGATCCTCGGCGGCGGTGTCGAGTTCGTGCAGGTAGTTCTGCCGCTGATAGAAGTAATCGCGCACTTCCTCGTGGGGCATGGTGATCGCCCCGCTGCCGCTGCCGTCGGAGTATCTGTCCTCGGTCGCTGCCGCCAACTGCGTGGTGGTCAGGCGATAACGCCGATGCAGGTTGACCATCGCCCGGGCCAGCGTCGGATGCGAGCCGACCATGTCGGCGACTTCGGCGAGGTCGACGTCGATGTCCACGTCGCGGTCCATGGTCACTTCGCGCAGTTCGGCGACCAGGCGGGTGTCGTCCTGCGATGCGAAGAACGTTGCGTCAACACCGAACACCTCGGTGATCCGCAGCAGCACGGCCACCGTCAGCGGGCGAACGTCGTGCTCGATCTGATTGAGATAACTCGGCGAGATCTCCAGCATCTGCGCCAGCGCCGCCTGGCTGAAGCCGCGTTCGCTACGCAGTTGGCGCACCCGCGAGCCGACAAACGTTTTCGCCACGTCAGACAGCCTAACAAGGCTGCGAAGCTTGGCTTTGCATTGTTGGCAGATCGACGGCTGTGGCAGTATCGGGAGCCGATTGGAGTAACAGGGGAGAAGCAGGGCATGGCGGATATCGCAGGTAGCACCGGTTTGGCGAAGGTGATGATGCCGGTGCCCGATCCGCATCCGGATGTTTTCGACAGGGAGTGGCCGCTGCGGGTGGGCGACATCGACCGCGAAGGCAGGCTGCGGTTCGACGCTGCCACCCGTCATATTCAGGACATCGGCTCGGACCAGCTGCGCGAAATGGGGTACGAGGAGACCCACCCCCTGTGGATCGTGCGGCGCACGATGATCGACATGCTCGAGCCGATCGAGTTCAAGGACATGCTGCGGCTGCGGCGCTGGTGTTCGGGCACGTCCAACCGGTGGTGCGAGATGCGCGTACGCATAGACGGGAAGCGCAGGGGCGGCCTGATGGAGTCCGAGGCGTTCTGGATCAACATCAACCGCGAAACCCAGGGCCCGGCGCGGATCGCCGACGACTTCATCGAAGGCCTGCAGCGCACCACGGATGTCGACCGGTTGAGGTGGAAGCCTTATCTGAAGGCCGGCGGTCGCGAGGACGCGTCACAGATCCGCGATTACCCGGTTCGCGTCACCGACATCGACATCTTCGACCACATGAACAACTCTGTGTACTGGACCGTGGTCGAGGACTACCTATTCAGTAATCCCGAACTTCTGCACAAGCCGATCCGGGTGACCATCGAACACGACGCTCCGGTGTCGCTGGGCGACAAGCTCGAGATCATTTCGCACGTGCACCCCGCGGGATCGACCGAACAATTCGGCGCTGAACTGGCAGACCGCACTGTTACAACGCTCACATATGCGGTCGGCGACGAGACGAAAGCCGTCGCGTCCATCTTCGCCCTCTGACTCGATTCGGTTTAACAGTACGGGCGTACTGACCAGCCAAAAGCCGGTTACCTGTGAGTAGCTACTGAACCGGTACAGCGATAGCCACGTTTGCAAACTTAACAAGTTAACGGTGGGCGTTGGCGAAAGTTTGCAATTGAAACGAGTGGACCTGCGGTTATGACTTGGTGCATGCTCGACTTAGCACACAAGTGAAGATGCTGGAGCGTTAACAACCATCCAGGGGTGCCGCGCCTCCAGCGACTTGCAAAAGAAGGAGCACCAATGTCGACCGTTGGCACGCCGAAGTCGCCCGAACAGATCCAGCACGACTGGGACACCAATCCGCGGTGGAAGGGCATCGAGCCGCACCTATACCCCCGCCGACGTGGTGGCCCTGCAGGGCTCGGTCGTCGAGGAGGCCACGCTGGCCCGCCGCGGCGCAGAGGTGCTGTGGGAGCAGCTGCACGACATGGAGTGCGTCAACGCGCTCGGTGCGCTGACCGGCAACCAGGCCGTCCAGCAGGTGCGCGCCGGCCTGAAGGCCATCTACCTGTCGGGTTGGCAGGTCGCCGGTGACGCGAACCTGTCCGGTCACACCTACCCCGACCAGAGCCTGTACCCGGCCAACTCGGTGCCGCAGGTAGTGCGCCGCATCAACAACGCGCTGCTGCGTGCCGACCAGATCGCCAAGGTGGAAGGCGACCGTCGGTCGAGAACTGGCTGGTGCCGATCGTCGCCGACGGCGAGGCCGGCTTCGGCGGCGCGCTGAATGTCTACGAGCTCCAGAAGGCCATGATCGCCGCCGGTGTCGCAGGGTCGCACTGGGAGGACCAGCTGGCCTCGGAGAAGAAGTGCGGTCACCTCGGTGGCAAGGTGCTGATCCCGACCCAGCAGCACATCCGCACCCTGACCTCGGCCCGTCTGGCGGCCGACGTCTCCGACGTGCCGACGGTCGTGATCGCCCGCACCGACGCCGAGGCGGCCACGCTGATCACCTCCGACGTCGACGAGCGCGATCAGCCGTTCATCACCGGCGAGCGGACCAAGGAAGGCTTCTACCGGGTGAAGAACGGCCTCGAGCCGTGCATCGCCCGCGCCAAGGCCTACGCGCCGTACTCCGACCTGATCTGGATGGAGACCGGCACGCCGGACCTGGAGCTGGCCAAGAAGTTCGCCGAGGGCGTCAAGAGCGAGTTCCCGGACCAGATGCTGGCGTACAACTGCTCGCCGTCGTTCAACTGGAAGCAGCACCTCGACGACGCGACCATCGCGAAGTTCCAGAAGGAGCTCGCGTCGATGGGCTTCAAGTTCCAGTTCATCACGCTGGCCGGCTTCCACGCGCTCAACTACTCGATGTTCGATCTGGCCTACGGCTACGCCCGCAACCAGATGAGCGCCTACGTCGAGCTGCAGGAGCGCGAGTTCGCCGCCGAGGAGCGCGGCTACACCGCGACGAAGCACCAGCGCGAGGTTGGCGCCGGCTACTTCGACCGGATCGCCACCACGGTGGATCCCACCTCGTCGACGACGGCTCTGACGGGTTCGACCGAAGAGGGACAATTCCACTAAGCCGAAGACTTGACACGTCGGGCCCCGCTCAGAAACCTTGGGCGGGGCCCGACGGTATGTACGAAAGAGAACTTGGATGAGCAACGACATCGAACGAGTAGGCGTGATCGGCGCGGGCCAGATGGGCGCAGGCATCGCCGAGGTGTCCGCCAGGGCCGGCGTCGACGTCATCGTCTACGAACCCACCGAGGCGCTGACCACCGCGGGCAAGGCTCGCATCACCAAGTCGCTCGAGCGCGGCGTGAGCGTCGGCAAGATCACCGAGCGCGAGCGAACCGCGGCACTGGCCAAGCTGAGTTTCACCACCAGCCTGGCCGATCTGTCCGATCGTCAACTGGTCATCGAGGCGGTCATCGAGGACGACAGCGTCAAGAGCAAGATCTTTGCCGAACTCGACGAGCTCATCACTGATCCCGACGCGGTGCTTGCGTCGAACACGTCCAGCATCCCCATCATGAAAATCGCTGCGGCGACGCAGAATCCGGGCCGCGTGCTCGGCTTGCACTTCTTCAATCCGGTGCCGGTGCTGCCTCTGGTCGAACTTGTCAGCACGCTCGTGACCTCCGACGCGGCCGTCGCGCGCACCGAACAATTCGCGAGCAACGTGCTGGGCAAGCAGGTCGTGCGCTGCTCCGACCGGTCCGGGTTCGTCGTCAACGCCTTGCTGGTGCCGTATCTGTTGTCGGCCATCCGGATGGTGGAGGCCGGTTTTGCGACGGTCGAGGATGTCGACAAGGCGGTGGTCGCCGGTTTGTCGCATCCGATGGGGCCGCTGCGGCTGTCCGATCTCATCGGGTTGGACACGCTAAAACTGATCGCGGACAAGATGTTTGAGGAATTCAAGGAACCGCACTACGGTCCGCCGCCGCTGCTGTTGCGCATGGTCGAGGCAGGCCAACTTGGCAAGAAGTCAGGGCAGGGCTTCTATAAGTACTAGCACCTCGCGGCGACACTCGGCGCGTTCATTAGATAAGCTATCTTCCGGTCGGGTCGATTGGCCCTTATCAGGAATTGCCGTTCGGCCAGTAGGTGCTTTGCACTAGGCAGATCTCGTCATCGGCGATGTCCCCGCGGTGGATAAGGATGCCGGGCGGGCCCGGCTGACGCGGCGCGAGCGAATTCCGCCGGGGCATCGCCTGGCAGCCATCGAGTGCCATGCATGGCAGCAGCCGAAATTTCCAACAAGCATGGCGTTGCCGCGGGACCACAGCCACGCCGCCCCTGACACGTTCGGCCGCGTCGAGGTCGAGCCCAATTGGGGCATAGACGTTCTGGTGCAACTTGATGTACTTGGTACGCAGCGTCTGACGGGTCAATGTCCGGCAGCGAGCGCCTCACTCCCCGCGGCGCGATCAGGCCGAAGCCAGCCGCTTCTTCTCCGCCTTGACGTCGAAATCCGCTGGCGGCCAAGATAAGTTGAGGACCTCTAGAGCCTCGATCAGCAGCTCGAGGATGGCCAGCCGGCTGTACCACTTGCGATCGCACGGCACCACATGCCACGGTGCGTAGTCCGTCGACGTGCGTTCGAGCATGGCCTGATAGGCCTCCTGGTAGGCAGGCCACATGAGCCGCTCATCAACGTCGGCCGGGTTGTACTTCCAGTACTTGTCGGGGCGCTCGAGCCGCTCGGACAGGCGAGCTTTCTGTTCGTCCAACGAAACGAACATCGCCACTTTGATGATCGTCGTGCCGTCGTCGACGAGCTTGCGCTCGAAACGGTTGATCTCGTCGTAGCGCTTGCCCCACACCTCGGGCGGCACGATGTTGTGCACCCGGACCACCAGCACGTCCTCGTAATGCGATCGGTCGAACACCCCGACGTGGCCAGCCGGCGGCAGCGCGCGCCGGATCCGCCACAGGTAGTTGTGCTTGCGTTCTTCCTCGGTGGGGACGCCGAAAGCGGTGTAGCGGATCCCTTGCGGATTAGCCGCGCCCACAACGTGTTTGACGATGCCGCCCTTGCCCGCGGTGTCCATGCCTTGGAGCACGAGCAACAGCGCGCGGTTGTCGTCGGCGCCCCTACTGTTGGCGTAGAGCATCTCCTGCAGCTGCGCGAATCGCTCGTTGCGCTCGGGCTGCAGTAGGGCGGCGTCGGTCTTCTTGCCCTTGAAACCGGGAGTGGCGCTGGTATCGATGTTCGCGACCTTGTCCCCCTCGTGGAACACCAGATGGTCGTGTGGCTCATGCGTCCAGAGCTTGGGCAGATCCGCAGGATTAGTCATGAGCCAGTAATTGTGACGGCAGGAGAGGCGACGGGTGTGGCTGTTCGCGGAACTTCTCCAACGACCCGCCGACTTCGACAATGCCGCACAGCGCGTTCCACGACAGCATTGTCAGGTAGTCGATCAGCTCGCCGGAGCTCATCCGCGGATTCGACATCCAGGAGTGCGTGGCCAGCTGGACCCCGCCGACAGTGTGATAGGCCCAGGGCTCCACGCCGCCGGTGTCCATGCCGACCCCGTGCATTCGGTGACGCAGCATGACCGCGAGCATGCGGGCAATGATCCGTTCGGAATCTGCGACCGCCTTGGTTCTGCTGGCCGAGTTGTTGGCCATGACGAACTGATACGGTTCGGGCTCCGAGGCCACCGTCTCGACGTAGACACGGATGATCTCGCGGGTCAAGTCATAGCCATCCAGATTCGACGACAGTGCCGCAGCCATATTGGGGATCAGCGTCGTCTGCGCGAAGCGCATCATCACCGCGGTCGTCAGGTCGGTCTTGTCGACGAAATAGCGGTAAAGCACCGTCTTGGACACCCCGATCTCTGCGGCGATCTCGTCCATGCTGACGTTGCTGCCGCGTCGCCGGATGGCCTCCAGCGTGCCGTCCACCAACTCATTGCGGCGCTCCACCTTGTGTTGGTGCCAGCGCCGTTTGCGTCCATCGGTTTTGACCGCCACCGCCGGGGTCTGCTGTGCCACTGTCGCCCTGATCCGTTCCGTAGTCCCCTTGATACTACGGCCGATCTTGACAGCGAGACTTGTCGGACCGGCCGCCCCGTGGCGGCGTAGCGGATGATGGAGGGGTGGCACACAGACCGAACGCTGGGGGGGACGCCATGACGGCCCTGCCGCCCGCGCCGATGCCCGATGTCGCCGGCTCGCCGGCTCCGAAGGCCAGCTTCGCGGAGTCGCTGGCGGGTGCCGACAGCGCCGCCGATGCGGAGCGCCTCCGCGGCCTTCGGCGGATGAAGGTCGTCGCGCTGAGCTTCCTCGTCGGCGCCACCGTCATCTTCCTGTTGTGCACCTGGGCGCAGTCGAACGGCGCTGCGGCATGGGTGGGTTATGTCCGCGCCGCAGCCGAGGCAGGCATGGTCGGCGCGCTGGCCGACTGGTTCGCTGTCACCGCGCTGTTCAAACATCCGCTCGGCATCCCCATTCCGCACACCGCGATCATCAAACGCAAGAAAGACCAGCTCGGTGAGGGCCTGGGCACGTTCGTGCGGGAGAACTTCATGTCGCCGGACGTGGTCGAAACGAAGCTGCGCGATGCGCAGGTCGCGGGCCGCCTTGGCAAATGGCTGTCGGAGCCCGCGCACGCCGAACGCGTCGCGGCCGAAGCCTCCACGGCGCTGCGGGTATTGGTGGAAATGCTGCGCGACGAGGACGTGCAGCACGTGCTGGACAGAATGATCGTCAAGCGCATCGCCGAGCCGCAATGGGGGCCGCCGATCGGCCGGGTGCTGGCCACGCTGCTCGCGGAGCACCGTCAGGAAGCGTTGCTCCAGCTGCTCGCCGACCGGGCCTTCCAGTGGTCGCTCAACGCCGGGGACATCATCGAGCGTGTGGTCGAGCGGGATTCGCCCAGCTGGTCACCGCGCTGGGTGGACCACCTCGTCGGCGACCGCATCCACCGCGAGCTGATGGACTTCACCGACAAGGTCCGGCGCAACCCCGACCACGAACTGCGGCGGTCGGCCACCCGCTTCCTGTTCGAGTTCGCCGACGACCTGCAGCACGACGATGCGACGATTCAGCGCGCCGAGAACGTCAAGGAGCAGATCCTGGCCCGCGACGAGGTCGCCAAGGCCGCCGAGACGGCGTGGAGTGCGGCCAAGCGCATCATTCTGGAGTCGGTCGACGATCCGTCGTCGGCGTTGAGAACGCGCATCGCCGACTCGGTGGTGCACATCGGCGAGTCGCTGCGCGACGACGCCGACCTGCGGGACAAGGTCGACAACTGGATCATCCGCGCGGCTCAGCACCTGGTTTCCGAATATGGGGTGGAGATCACAGCGATCATCACCGAGACCATCGAGCGGTGGGACGCCGACGAGGCAAGTCGCCGCATCGAGCTGCATGTGGGCCGTGACCTGCAATTCATCCGGATCAACGGCACCGTGGTGGGTTCGCTGGCCGGCCTGATCATCTATTCGGTAGCCCAGCTACTCTTCTGACCTGCGCTAACCACTGCTTGCAAAAGTTAGCACCCCGTCGTACGGTTGTGTTGGTCGCTAACCGCATACCCAACGCACCGAGGGGGCTACACCATGCCGCAGGATGAAAATCTTGCCGCTGTCGTGTCCAGCGCTGCGCAGGACATCGGCTCGTTCATCCGCACACAACGCGAAGCGGCTCAGGTATCCGTGCGGCAGTTGGCCGAGAAGGCCGGCGTCAGCAATCCCTACCTCAGCCAGATCGAGCGGGGATTGCGGAAACCCTCCGCCGACGTGCTGCAGCAGATCGCCAAGGCGCTGCGGGTGTCCGCGGAAGTGCTCTATGTACGTGCCGGGATCCTGGAACCCAGCGATCCGAGCGAGGTCCGCGACGCCATCATCACCGACACGGCGATCACCGAGCGGCAGAAGCAGGTGCTGCTCGACATCTACACGTCATTTTGCCAACAGAACGAGGCCGTCAGTGAGGAGCCGACGACTGAATCGACCGCAGACCGATCATCCACTCTAGAAATCCAGCAATTCAACGAAACTCAGTGAAAGGAACTACAAAATGGCGAAGAACAAGCCTGCTAAGAACCAGCCGACCGTTGACGACCTGAAGGCCCCGCTGCTCGCCGCGGTAGGCGCCGCCGACCTGGCCCTCGAGCGGGTCAACGAGATCGTCGCCACTCTGCGTGACCGTGCAGGCGAGGCCCGCACCGACGCCGAGGCGCGCGTCGAGGAGAGCCGTGCCCGCCTGACCAAACTGCAGGAGGACCTGCCGACCCAGTTCGGTGAGCTGCGTGACCGGCTGACCAGCGACGAGCTGCGCAAGGTCGCCGAGAGCTACGCGGAGGCCGCTCAGACCCGCTACAACAGTCTCGTCGAGCGTGGCGAGGCCGCGCTGGAGCGGCTGCGCAACACCAATGCGCTCGAGGAGGGTCGCGAGCGGGTCGAGCGTTACTCGGATCAGGCCGTCGAGCTGACCCAGGAGGCGCTGGGCAACGTGGCGTCGCAGACCCGCGCGGTGGGCGAGCGCGCCGCCAAGCTCGTCGGCGTCGAACTGCCGAAGAAGGCGCAGAAGGCCGCTCCGGCCAAGAAGGCCGCTCCGGCCAAGAAGGCTGCGGCCAAGAAGGCCCCGGCCAAGAAGGCTGCGGCCAAGAAGGTCACCCAGAAGTAGTAATTCGACTCTGAGTCGTCCCTCCCGGCGACTCAGAGTCGACCAGGGGACGTAACCCGCTTAGGCTAGCTATGTGGAGCTTCAAGGCCTAGTGGGTTACGTCCTCGCTGTTTTGCAGATTGCGGTACTTGTGACGGCCGTCTATGCGTTCGTTCACGCTGCGCTGCAGCGGCCCGACGCTTACACCGCCGCCGAAAAACTGACCAAGCCGGTCTGGCTGGTGATCCTGGGCGTCGGCGTGCTGCTGGCATTGGTGCTCGGCATCACCGGTGTGGCGATCGCGGCAGTCGCCGCAGGCGTGTATCTCGTCGACGTCCGGCCCAAGATCCTGGAAATTCAGGGCAAGTCCCGATAGTCACGTGCGCCTCCTCGCCGCCGCGATGGCGGCTGCAACCCTGCCTCTTGCGCTGGCTCCTGTCGCGTCGGCCGACCCCGTGCCCGGCCCGCCGTATGTCGACCACGTCCAGTGGGCGAAGTGGGGCGACATGTCCAGCCTGCGCGTGTACCCGACGGATGCCGCGCGCCTGGCGTCCGGCCGGCCCGGTAGCGATCCGCAAGCGGGCGAGGCGTGGGCGGAGGTGTTGACGCTCTCGCCCGACGCCGACATCCCGGGCATGAAGGCCCAGTTCCTGTGTCACTGGCATTTCGCCGAACTCGTCGAGCCAGGCAAGATCAGCTGGAACCTTGAACCGTGGCGAAACGAGGTCTCCGACGACGAGATGGTCGCGGCGGGATGCAACCCCGGCGGCACCGAAGAACCGTTCTAGTGCGGCGCCACAGCCGCGAGGGCGTAGCCGCTGTCGTCGACCACACGCTGCTCAAGCCGGAGGCGACCGAGGCGGACGTCGTCGCGCTGCTGGCGGAGGCGGAAGAACTCGAGGTGTTCGCGGTGTGCGTATCGCCGACGATGGTCGCGACGGCCAAGTCATTCCGGACGGGCGAGTATGACATCGCTTCGGTGGTGGGATTCCCGTCAGGCAAACATCTTTCGGCGATCAAGGCCGAGGAGGCTCGGCTTGCCGTGGCGGCCGGCGCCGACGAGATCGACATGGTGATCGACGTCGGATCGGCGCTCGAAGGCGACTTCGACGCTGTGAAGGCCGAAATCGCGGCGGTTTTCGACGCGATACCGGACTACGTCATCTTGAAGGTGATCCTCGAGTCAGCCGCGCTGCTGGCCTTGGGTGGCGAACAGAGACTCGTCGACGTGTGCCGGATCGCCGAGGACGCCGGTGCCGATTTTGTGAAGACCTCCACCGGATTTCACCCCAGCGGGGGCGCATCCGTTCGTGCCGTCGAGCTGATGGCACACACCGTCGGAGACCGGCTGGGCGTCAAGGCCAGCGGCGGTATCCGCACCGCCGAGGACGCCGTCGCGATGCTCGACGCGGGCGCCACCCGGCTCGGGCTATCCGGCACCCGCGCCGTGCTCGACGGGCTGGACTAGAGACCCGCGAAGCAGGGGTCCTCGTTGCCCTTCGGGATCGACGCGTTCTGGGTCGAAAACTGGCTCACCACACCGCTGTCCGTGACCTGAACGGTGTCGGCGTGGATACCGAGCGGGTAGTTCTTGGTCAGCGTCGAGGTGAACGCGTCCAGCGCCGGCTGCACGGTCTCCCGCGGCAGCGTGAAGCCGAGGCCGGTCAGTTCCGTCACCTGCAGCGAGATCCCGTTGTCGACGACCTCCGGCTTGGCGACGATGCTGCCCAGCGCCCCCTGCAGCTCGATGGTGCCTGCGGACGGGTTGGTCGTCACGCCGGTGACGAACGCGCCGACGAGCGGGATCCCATTCTGGATGGTGTCCTTGATGCCCTGCGAAGACCACGTGACGTTCGCGACGAGCGATCCGATCGACCCACTGGAGTTCGCGGTGTCCTCGAGCCGGACGTCCTTGATGACCACGTTGACCTTCATACCCTTGGCCTGACGGATCTGGTTGCCCGCGGTCTCGAAATGGATGTTCGTGTAGTGACCGGAAATGTGCTGCATCAGGAACGGCGGCAGGGCGCCGAACGACGCCGTCGCGTTGTCCTGCACCACGCACTGGGCGGCGCTCGCGACAATCGAGTCCGCGCGGCTACGCGCGTAGAGCTCGCCCGCCAGCAGACCGGCCGCCGCCAACGCGATGACGATGACGACCACCAGGACGATGGACACTGGGTCGCGGAAGAGGTTCTTGATCTTCACCAGCAGCGACGAGTCCTTGTTCGGGGGTTCGCCCGGCGCGCCCTGCGGGGGAACCCCCTGGCCCGCGGGCGGGCCTTGCGGGAACTGTGGCGGCGGTGGGACGGGCGGGACCTGGTTGGCCGGGCGAGCCCAGGGATCGGTCACCTCAGCGATTCTGCCTTACCGAGCTGCTTGAACTCTGAGCGGTTACGCAAAACCGCGATGGCCTCGCGGGCCTTCTGCGCCGCCTCGAGGTCGAGGTCGGACACGAGCAGCTGCGGGTCCGCCCCGGCCGATGCCAGCACTTCACCGACCGCCGATGCGACCAGGCTGCCGCCGACGCCGACCGGTCCCACGGCGGCGAGTTCGTCGCCAGGGTAGGCCTGGCCGACCGCGGCGAGGTAGCCCGTCGTATCGATGGCGCGGGCACGTGCCAGCAGCGTCCACTGCTCGAGCTTGCCAGGCCCGGTGCCCCACGATGCGTGCACGGTGATGAGTTGCGCTCCGCGCTGGGCCAATTCGACATAGAGCTCGGGGAAGCGGACGTCGTAGCACAGGGTCAGGCCGACATTAACCGGTCCGGAGTCGCCGTCGACGGTGATCATCACTGGTTCGTGCCCCGGCGCGACCGTGTTCGACTCGGCGAAGCCGAACGCATCGTAGAGGTGGATCTTGTCGTAGTGCGTGTCGACACCGGGCCCCGTCGCGATCAGCGTGTTGGTGACCCTGCCGTCGTCGGCGGGAACGAACATGCCAGCGACGACGACGATGCCCGCCCGCTCGGCGATCGCGCGCACGGCCGACGCCCACGCCCCGTCAAGCGGTTCGGCGATCGGCGCGAGCGGCACCCCGAACCGGCACATCGTCGCCTCCGGGAACAGCACCAAGGTGGCGCCGGCGTCGGCGGCGCGGCGCGTGTAATCCTCGACCGTGCCGAGGTTGGCCGTCGGTTCTGCGCCGCTCTGGATCTGCGCGAGGGCAATCCGCATGGTGCTCAGACTAGTGGCGCGTCGGTTGACCACGGAGCCCCAACGGGGGCGACATCCGACCATGGCACCGAGAGAATGCCGTCGCGCATCCGACGACGCGGCGGCTCGACCGGGAACCCCTCGTCGCGCAGCAGGTCCAACATGGCCCGCCAGCGCACCCGCGGGCCGAACACGCCGTGGCCCGCGACGCTGGCCCATGCTCTGTCCGCCGCGGTCAGCAGCGCGTGGATGGGCTGGCCTGCGACGTTGTGGTGGATCAGCACCTTGGGCAGTCGCTCGGCGAGATCCGACGGGCGTTCGATCGCGAACGGATCGCACGCCAGCGTGAGGCTGATCGGCCCGTCGGCGTCCAGCAGCACCCAGCAGCAGCGGCGGCCCAACTCATCACACGTGCCGTCGACGATCAGCCCGCCCGGCGCCAGCGCCGCCCGCATCACCGACCACGCGTCGGTGACGGCCTCGACCGGGTACTGGCGCAGCACGTTGAACGCGCGCACCAAAACCGGTCTCCGCCCGGCCAATTCGAAGCCGCCGAGCGCGAATTCCACTGTGCTATTTCCAGCGGCGCGAGCCGCCGCTGCCAGCCGTTCGGGATGGATCTCAAGGCCGACGACGCGGACATCTGCGCGCACCACTCGAAGCCGCGCCGCGAGTTCCAGCGTGGTCACCGGTAGCGCGCCGTAGCCGAGGTCGATCACAAGCGGATCGGCGGCGGCCTGCAGCGCGGTGCGCACCCGTCGCGAATACACCAGCCAGCGGTCGCTGCGGCGCAGCCGGTTATGGCCCGTCGTGCCGCGGGTGAGCTGACCGATGGGGGCGCTCATTGTCCGATTTTATGGCGGTCGACGTCATTCGCCCGCACCCACGCCGCAGGCCGCTGGTCTCGGGCCGCGTATTCCGACTCGACTACGACGACTCCGGGGCCGAAATTAAAGCCGTTCCAGCCCTGCGGAGTCAACCTCGGCGGAGCGGCACGTCTCGGCGGAGCGAGTTGGCGAGATGCTCCATTTTCTGCGTTTACTGCACGAACGGCGGTAAGCGCTTGATGCTAGATGGCGTCTTGCTCATCTACCTCAACTCACGAAGGGGCTTTAGCTTGTCCGGTCTGCGCATCGGCGTCATGCACAACACGATCAATTCAAAGTTCGGGCCGAAGCCCTTGATTCAGGCTGATTACATGACCGGTCTGGCTGCGGGTGCCGATTCGTTCTGGGTAGCCGACCACCTCAATTCCGTGCTGCCACCGTCGATGTGGAAGCCGAAATATGTTGGTGCCGCCCGGATCATCCCCAAAATGGACGCACATGTTGAGCCTTGGACGATGCTGGGCTATCTCGCCGGGCATAACAAGGTGGGTCGGATGACGTTGGGCGTGGCGGTAACCGACACGGGCAGGCGAAATCCCGCTGTCACTGCGCAGGCCGCGGTGACACTGCAGCACCTCACCCGCGGTCGAGCCATCCTCGGCATCGGAACCGGAGAGCGAGAAGGCAACGAACCCTACGGAGTGGAGTGGTCCAAGCCTGTCGGCCGATTC
Organism: uncultured Actinomycetota bacterium; assembly: GCA_963770305.1. Taxonomy (GTDB): domain Bacteria; phylum Actinomycetota; class Actinomycetes; order Mycobacteriales; family Mycobacteriaceae; genus Mycobacterium. Next base: position 131,680 of record CAVYPB010000038.1, on the reverse strand, counting down.
GAAGAGGCGATGGCCACTATCCGCGCGCTGTGGGATTCGAACGGCGAACTCGTCAGCCGGGAGTCACCGTTCTTCCCATTGCACAACGCAACGTTCGCACTGTCTCCCTACAAGGGCAAGTGGCCCGAGATCTGGATCGCCGCACACGGCCCACGGATGATTCGGGCTGCAGGAAAGTATGGCGACGGCTGGTTTCCCGGGACCACGCGCGCGGACGAATATGGCCAGCAACTCAACGATCTGCGGACCGCTGCCTCGGACGCCGGACGCGATCCGATGTCGATCACTCCGGCCGGCATCCGGTTCATCTTGACCGGACGTTCCCAAGACGAGATCGACGATATTCTCGACTCCGAGTTGGTGAAGCTGTTCGTACTGAACTCCCCCGCGAAGGACTGGGCGAGGCACGGCGCCGAACATCCGATGGGTCCGGACTTCAAGGGCGTGCAGGACCTCATCCCGCAGTTGATCGACGAGCAGAGTGCACTCAAGTACGCGGCGATGGCCCCGCGGGGACTCGTGAAGGAATTGTTCGCCGCCGGGATGCCAGACGAGGTCGTCGACCAACTGGCGCTATTCCGGGACAACGGCTTGCGCTGCCTCGTCGTTGGCAACATCGGGGCGCTTCACTCCAAGCTCTCGAAGAGCGCCGCGGCGATGAAGCCCTACATCAAGGTCTTACGCCGACTGAAGAAGCTCTGATCGCGAAACCGGACCGTCCGGCCGTATACGGGAACGTTCAATGACGCCGAGAAGCCGTTCATCGATCGTGGGCGTAGCGAGGTGAGCGCGGCTACTTGCGGGTTACACGTTTTCTGCGATCCAAACCGTGGTGAAGCGCTGTTCTGCGATCAGCAGGTCGACGAGCTGGCTGCCGATGAAGTTCTCGATCTTGCCTCCGACGAGCGGCACGTTGACCTGGACGGTGGCCTTGAACTCCAGCCGCGAGCCACCGCCGGATTTTGCCGGGGCGAGCACCGCGGTGCCGCTCAGTGTCGCAGGCGCGCCGATGACCGAGAGGTTGATGGTCGCGGTCGCCCGCCCGTCGCGGATCGGCGACCATGTCTCCTCACGAACAATGCTCAGGTCGCCGCGGTGAAACTGGGTGACCACGGCGGGCAGCCGGTCGGCGCGCAGCCGCTGCGTGGTCACGATATTGATGCCATTTCCATCCACTGTCATCGAATCCAGTGAGTAGTCGTCGGCGCCGGAATCGGCCAGCCGCGCGAGCCAATACTGTTCATCGCTGAATGCCTGGTGGACCTGTTCGACGCTGCCGCCGTATTCGGTGGCCATGTCGAATGAACGCGGCATAGCTGGCCAGGCTACCGTTACCGCCCGTGACCGGTCTGGAACTGGGCGGTGCGGCCGTCGAGGACGGCGTGCCGCTGTCGCCGCTGACCACGCTGCGCATCGGACCCGTTGCGCGCCGGTTGATCACATGTACGAGCACCGAACAGATCGTCGAGGTGCTGCGGGCTTCGGATGACGTGATTGTGCTCGCGGGGGGATCGAACGTGGTGCTGGCCGACGACCTCGCCGACCTGACCGTTGTGCTTCTGGCCAATAGCGAGATCACCGTCGAGGGCAACGTCGTGCGCGCCGAGGCCGGTGCTGTGTGGGATGACGTTGTGGTCACCTCGCTGGCCTACGGGCTCGGCGGGCTCGAGTGCCTCTCGGGCATCCCCGGATCCGCAGGCGCGACGCCGGTGCAGAACGTCGGCGCGTACGGCGCGGAGGTCGCCGACACCATCCGCCGCGTCCGGCTGCTCGACCGCCGCACCGGCGAGGACCGCTGGGTGGCGCCGGATGCTCTCCAATTCGGTTATCGCACAAGCATTCTCAAGCATTCCCGGGCCGCGATCGTGCTCGAGGTGGAGTTCGCGCTCGACGCCGACGGGCGCAGCGCCCCGATGCGCTACGGCGAGCTGGCGGCCGCGCTGGACGCCGAGCCCGGGTCCCGCACTGACCCGGCCAGGGTGCGCGAGGCGGTGCTGTCGCTGCGGACCCGCAAAGGCATGGTGCTTGACGAGGCCGACCACGACACCTGGAGCGTCGGGTCGTTCTTCACCAACCCGGTCGTGACGCCCGCCGAATTCGAGCGGCTCAAGGGGAGCGTCGACGGGCCGGTGCCGAACTACCCCGCCCCGGACGGGGTGAAGCTGGCCGCGGGGTGGCTGGTGGAACGGGCCGGCTTCGGTAAGGGCTATCCCGGCGTCGGGGCGCCCGCACGGTTGTCGACCAAGCATGCGTTGGCTCTGACCAACCGCGGCAGTGCCACGGCCGCGGAAGTGATCGCGCTGGCCAGGACGGTACGCGACGGTGTTAGAACGACGTTCGGGATCGAACTCACACCCGAGCCGATTCTGATTGGGGCCGCTCTCTAGGTACCCTGGGTCCACGTGAGCCCAGCCAAACCCTTGCCGTCGATCAATCGGCGGCAAGTCCTGACCGCTTTGGCGGTCGGAGTCGTTGCGCCGGGCGCACTCGCAGCCTGCGGTGGCAGGGTCAGCAAACCATCGGCCGACAACCCGGCCGCGCCGCCGGCCCCGTCCATCACCTACGAGCCCGCTGACGCGGCCAAGGATGTGGTGCCCATCGCGCCCGTGCGCGTCGAGGTGAAGGACGGCTGGTTCCAGCGCGTGACGCTGATCAACGCCGAGGGCAAGCCCGTCGCGGGCGTGCTCGACCGCGACCGCACCAGTTTCAGTACCACCGAACCGCTCGGCTATGGGGTTGCCTACACCTGGGGCGGCTCGGTGGTCGGCCACGACGGCAAGGCTGTCCCGGTCGCAGGCAAGTTCACCACCGTCAACCCGGACACTCAGGTCAACAGTCAGTTCCAGCTCGCCGACGGTCAGGTCGTCGGCGTCGCGGCGCCGGTCATCATTCAGTTCGACGCGTCGATCACCGACAAGACCGCCGTCGAGAAGGTGCTGAAGGTCACCACGGAACCGCCGGTCGACGGCGGCTGGGCGTGGCTACCCGACGAGGTGGGCGGTTCGCGGGTGCACTACCGCACCAGGGAGTACTACCCGGCAGGCACCAAGGTCAGCGTCGACGCAAAGCTCTACGGCGTACCGTTCGGTGACGGCGCCTACGGCGCCCAGGACGTCACGCTGAACTTCGAGATTGGCCGCCGCCAGGTGGTCAAGGCCGACGCGTCGTCGCACCGCATCCAGGTGGTTACCGACGCGGGCGTGATCATGGACTTCCCGTGCAGCTACGGCGAGGCCGACAAGCCGCGGAACATCACCCGCAGCGGTATCCACGTGGTGACGGAGAAGTACGAGGACTTCTACATGTCCAACCCCGCCGGGGGGTACACCAATGCGCACGAGCGGTTCGCCGTGCGGATCTCCAACAACGGCGAGTTCATCCACGCCAACCCGGCCAGTTCGGGCGCGCAGGGCAACACCAACGTCACCAATGGCTGCATCAACTTGTCGACGAGTGACGCCCAGCAGTACTTCGGCAGCGCGATCTACGGCGACCCCGTCGAGGTCACCGGCACCTCCATTGAGCTGTCCTACGCCGACGGTGATCTCTGGGACTGGGCCGTCAGCTGGGACGACTGGGTGGCGATGTCTGCGCTGTCGCCACAGAGCTCACCGAGCGAAATTCCGGCCACCGCTCCGGCCACGCCGTCGGACGCACCTCAGCCGGTCAACGGGCGACCCGGCGGTTAAAGCGAGAGGCGCTGGCCTGGTCGCGCGGCCGGATCACGATCAGGTCCAGGTCGACGTGCGACGGGCGGGACGCTACGAACCCGATCACCTCGGCGACGTCCTCGGCGACCAGCGGAGTGACGCCCTCGTAGACCTTCGCCGCGCGTTCCTCGTCGCCCTCGAACCGGCGCAGTGAGAAGTCGGTCTTCACCATTCCGGGCGCAATCTCGGTGAGCCGCACCGGTTTTCCCAACAGCTCGCCGCGCAGGGTGCGATGCAGCGCGCCTTGGGCATGCTTGGCCGCCGTGTAGCCGGAGCCGTTGTCGTAGGTCTCGATCGCCGCGATCGACGTGACCGTGACGATCAGGCCGTCGCCCGAGTCGATCAGCTTGGGCAGCAGCGCGCGAGTGACGCGCAGCGTGCCCAACACGTTGGCCTCCCACATCCAGCGCCAATTGTCCAGGTCCGCCTCGAGCACCGGTTCGAGCCCGCGGGCACCGCCCGCGTTATTGACCAGCACATCGACCCGGTCCAGCGCGCCTGCCAGGGCCGTCACTGCCTCGTCGTCAGTGACGTCCGCCACAATCGCCGTGCCGCCGATCTCGTCAGCGAGTGCCTTGATCGGGCCCTGTCGGCGGGCCACGCAAACGACATGAAAGCCTTGTCCCGCAAGCGTTCTCGCGGTCGCTTCGCCGATGCCTGCGCTGGCTCCGGTGACCACCGCGACCCGTTCGGAGGATGGAGGTGTCGTCATCTGCCCAACTTTAGTTGGCGTGCTAAGTTCACCTTGTGTATCGGAATCCTCAGGCTGCAGCCGCCGCGCGGCACTGTTGTTGTTGCGCACTTCGCCGCGCCTGACTGATAGGGGCCTTTCCGTCCCGCTGAGTCGCCAGGTGTGGCCCGAACCCACCGCCGACTTCACAAAGGACAAATCCGTGCGCACCTCCTCCACCACCACGCTCCGTCAGCCGCCGGCGTCCGCCAACGGCGTCCGCAGTCTGAGCCGCCAGAAGCGGGCACTGGCCCCCGCGAGATACCCCCAGGCGCGGCCCCGGGTCGTCGCGCCCTCGCTGAAGCTCGCCGACGCGGCGGCCGCCTCGGTGTTCGGCGCAGCGCGCCTGCGCGGCCCGATCGCCCGTGACGTCATCGCCCAAGTCACCCAGCTCAGCATCGCGACGGTGAATCGCCAGGTCACCGCGCTGCTGGACGCCGGGATCCTGCGCGAGCGCGCCGACCTTGCGGTCTCCGGCGCGATCGGCAGGCCCAGAGTGCCGGTCGAGGTCAACCACGAGCCGTTTCTGACGCTCGGCATCCACATCGGTGCCCGCACCACCAGCATCGTGGCCACCGACCTGTTCGGCCGCACGCTGGACGTGGTCGAGACCCCGACACCGCGCGGCGCACAGGCCGCGGCGCTGGCCGCGCTGGCCGATAGCGCCCGCCGCTATCTGAGCCGCTGGCACCGCCGCCGCGCGCTGTGGGTCGGCGTGGCCGCCGGTGGCGTCGTCGACAGCAACACCGGATACCTCGACCATCAGCGGCTGGGGTGGTCAGACGCCCCGGTGGGCCCCGTGTTGGCCGAGACGCTCGATCTGCCGGTGTCGGTGGCTTCGCACGTCGACGCGATGGCGGGTGCCGAACTGCTACTCGGGGTGCGTCGGCAGCCCACCCTTTCGACCACCAGCCTGTACGTCTACGCCCGCGAGACCGTCGGCTATGCGCTGTCGATCGGCGGGCGGGTGCACTCACCGGCCAGCGGGCCCGGCACCATTGCCGCGCTGCCCGCCCACTCGGAACTGCTGGGCGGCAGCGGCCAGCTGGAGTCCACGGTGAGCGACGAGGCGGTGCTGATTGCCGCCCGCAAGGTGCGCATCATCCCGGCCGACGGTCCCGCGTCGACGGTGACGGCCGTGCTTCGGTCGGCCCGGCAGGGCAATGAGCAGGCTCGCGCGCTGCTGGCCGAGCGGGCGCGGGTGCTCGGAGAAGCGGTCGCGCTGCTGCGCGACATGCTCAATCCCGACGATCTGGTGGTCGGCGGGCAAGCGTTCACCGAGTACCCCGAGGGCATGAATCTCGTCGAGGCCGCGTACGCCGAACGTTCGGTGCTGCCTGCCCGCGACATCAGGGTCACCGCGTTCGGCAACCGGGTGCAGGAAGCGGGCGCCGGTGTGGTGTCCCTCGGCGGGCTCTACTCGGACCCGATCGGCGCGATGCGGCGCGCGCAGAGCCGCCGCCCGGAAGCCTCTGCTTGATTGGCCGCTCGGCGGCTCGAGTTTGATTGGCCGCTCGGCGGCTCGAGTTCGATTGGCCGCTCGGCGGCCGAAACCTGACGGCGGTGTAGACATGTCTCTGTGCGCCTAGCAACAGATCTGCCAGGGTCGAATCTCGCCGGCCTTCCGGCTCCGAGGCCTAATGTCGCCGGCCTTCCGGCTCCGAGGCCTAATGTCGCCGGCCTTCCGGCTCCACGTCGCGTCGCTGTGCTGTCGGTGCACACGTCACCGCTGGCCCAGCCGGGCACCGGCGACGCAGGCGGTATGAACGTCTACGTGCTGCAGAGCGCGCTGCAGATGGCCCGCCGCGGCGTCGAGGTGGAGATCTTCACGCGTGCGACGTCGTCGGCCGATCAGCCTGTCGTCAAGGTCGCCCCGGGCGTCCTGGTTCGCAACGTCGTGGCCGGGCCGTTCGAGGGGCTCGACAAGTACGACCTGCCCACCCAGCTGTGCGCCTTCACCGCGGGCGTGCTGCGCGCAGAAGCCACCCATGAGCCCGGCTACTACGACATCGTGCATTCGCACTACTGGCTCTCCGGGCAGGTCGGCTGGCTGGCACGGGACCGTTGGGCCGTGCCGCTGGTGCACACCGCGCACACGCTCGCCGCGGTGAAGAACGCCGCGCTGGCCGACGGCGACGCGCCAGAACCGCCGCTGCGTGCCGTCGGCGAACAGCAGGTCGTCGACGAGGCGGACCGGTTGATCGTCAACACCGAACACGAAGCGCAGCAACTGGTTTCGCTGCACCACGCCGACCCGGCCCGCATCGACGTGGTCCACCCCGGCGTCGACCTGGAGATGTTCACGCCGGGAGACAAGCGCGCCGCCCGCGCTGCGCTCGGGCTCGACACCGACCAGCCGGTGCTGGCGTTCGTCGGCCGCATCCAGCCGCTCAAGGCGCCCGATGTGCTGCTGCGCGCCGCGGCCAAACTGCCCGGGGTGCGTGTGGTGGTGGCCGGCGGGCCGTCGGGCAGCGGGCTGGCCGCGCCGGACGGGCTGATTCGGCTGGCCGACGAACTGGGTATCGCCCCTCGCGTGACGTTCCTGCCGCCGCAGTCGCGCGATCAAATCGTCGACGTGTACCGGGCCGCCGACCTGGTCGCGGTGCCGAGCTATTCGGAGTCCTTCGGCCTGGTCGCCATCGAGGCGCAGGCCTGCGGCACCCCGGTGGTGGCGGCCGCCGTCGGCGGGCTGCCGGTCGCGGTGCGTGACGGGGTCAGCGGCACCCTGGTGAACGGCCACGACGTCGACGACTGGGCGCAGGCGATCGGCGCGCTGCTGCAGCGCGGCCCCGAGAGCATGAGCCGCGCCGCCGTAGAGCACGCGGCGACCTTCTCGTGGGCGCACACCGTCGACGCGCTGCTGGCCGGCTATGGCCGCGCCATCGCCGACTACCGCGCGCGCCACCGGCTGCCGGATGTGACGGCGCGACGCAACGGGCGTCGCTTCTCGATGCGGCGAGGGGTCCGGGCTTGAGTGGCGATGAGCCGCTAGCGCGAAGAGCAGGCAGCAGCGCTGTTCAGCAGGTCATCGAGGACACCTGCAAGGAGCATGGCCTCGTCTGCACCCCCCACGAGGGGGCACGCGGCGGTCTTCCCGGCATCATCGTCGAGCTGCCGGGGGAGCGCCGCCTCAAGACGAACACCATCCTGTCCATCGGTGAACATTCGGTGCGCGTCGAGGCGTTCGTGTGCCGCAAGCCTGACGAAAACCACGAGGGTGTGTACCGGTTCCTGCTCAAACGAAACCGCCGTCTGTACGGCGTCGCCTACACGCTCGACAACGTCGGCGACATCTATCTGGTCGGCCGGATGTCGTTGAGCTCGGTGACCGCCGACGAGATCGACCGAGTGCTCGGCCAGGTGCTGGAAGCCGTCGACTCGGACTTTAATACGTTGTTGGAGTTGGGTTTTCGGTCGTCGATCCAGAAAGAGTGGGAGTGGCGGGTGTCGCGGGGCGAGTCGCTGAAGAACCTGCAGGCGTTTGCGCACCTGATCGACGAAGACGACTGATCCGCCGCGTGAGAGGATCGCTGTCATGGGAGACTCCACGCTGATTCTGCTGCGCCACGGCGAAAGCGAGTGGAACGCGCTGAACCTGTTCACCGGATGGGTCGATGTCGACCTCACCGAGAAGGGCAGGGCCGAAGCGGCTCGAGCCGGCGAGCTGATCAAGGACCTGGACCGCCAGCCCGACGTGCTCTATACGTCGCTGCTGCGACGGGCGATCAACACCGCCAACCTCGCGCTGGACGAGGCCGACCGACACTGGATCCCGGTGCATCGCGACTGGCGGCTCAACGAGCGCCATTACGGCGCGCTGCAGGGCCTGAACAAGGCCGAAACCCAGGAAAAGTACGGCGAAGAGCAGTTCATGGCATGGCGGCGCAGCTACGACACCCCGCCGCCACCGATCGAGCAGGGCAGCGAATACAGCCAGGACGGCGATCCGCGCTACGCCGACATCCCCGGCGGGCCGCCTCGCACCGAATGCCTCAAGGACGTCGTCGAGCGGTTCGTGCCGTACTACACCGCGACGATCGAGCCGGACCTGCGAGCAGGCAAGACCGTGCTGATCGCCGCCCACGGCAACTCACTGCGTGCACTGGTGAAGTATCTCGACGGCATGTCGGACGAAGACGTGGTCGGGCTGAACATCCCGACCGGCATCCCGCTTCGCTACGACCTGGATAGCGACCTCAAGCCGACAGTCATCGGCGGTACCTACCTGGATCCCGAGGCGGCCGCGGCCGGTGCGGCGGCGGTCGCTGCCCAGGGCGCCAAGTAGTGCCTCCGGCAGCGCCATATGGCAAACACTGGGTAAACGGCTACCGAACACCTGCGATTGGCCGTGTGACATGTACCGTTTTGGCCGCACGCTGCTGGGATGACGTTCACCGGATGCGTACGATTTTCGCGTGAGTGTGGTATCGGCGATGCTGCTCGCGGCCATCGTGGCGCTGCTCGCACTGGCGATCGGTGTCGGGCTGGGGGCGAGGCTCACGCCGCGCATCCTCGAACGCAGGCAACGCCGCGCCGTCGAGCAGTCCGGCATCACCGTCTCGCAAATGCTCGAGCACATCGTCTCCGGATCGCCGGTCGGGATCGTCGTGGTCGACACCTACCGTGACGTCGTCTACACCAACGACCGGGCCCGCGAGCTGGGGCTGGTCCGTGACCGGCTGCTCGACGACCGGGCCTGGCTGGCCGCGGAGCGCACGCTGGCCAGCGGCGAGGACCGCGACGTCGACCTGTCACCGCGCAAACGCACCAACCCCGGCCGGTCCGGGCTGTCGGTCCGCGGGCACGTCCAGCTGCTGACCGAGGACGATCGCCGGTTCGCGGTGGTCTACGTCGACGACCAGTCCGAGCACGCGCGCATGGAAGCCACCCGCCGCGACTTCGTGGCGAACGTCAGCCACGAACTCAAGACTCCGGTCGGCGCGATGGGCGTGCTCGCCGAGGCGCTGCTGGCCTCCGCCGACGACCCCGACACCGTGCGCCGATTCGCCGACAAGATGCTCGCGGAATCGAACCGGCTGGCCAACATGGTCGGCGAGCTGATCGACCTGTCGCGGCTGCAGGGCGGCGAACGGCTACCCGACCTGGAGGCCGTCGACGTCGACCACGTGGTGGCCGAGGCGCTGTCGCGCTACAAGGTGGCCGCCGACAACGCCGACATCGCGATCACCACGGACGCGCCGACCGGCTACCGGGTTCTACGGCGATCAGTCGCTGCTGGTGACCGCGATCGCCAACCTGGTGTCGAACGCAATCGCCTACTCGCCCAACGGGTCTCCGGTGTCAATCAGCCGCCGCCGGCGCGGCCAAAACGTCGAGATCGCGGTCACCGACCGGGGCATCGGCATCGCACGCGAGGACCAGGAGCGGGTCTTCGAGCGATTCTTCCGCGTCGACAAGGCGCGCTCACGTGCAACCGGCGGCACCGGACTCGGCCTGGCGATCGTCAAGCACGTCGCCGCCAATCACAACGGATCCATCCGGCTGTGGAGTCAGCCGGGAACGGGATCGACATTCACCCTGTCGATTCCGGCCTACCCCGATCACGAAGACGAATCGGACGAGCGAGAGGACTAGCGAGCAATGACCAGCGTGTTGATCGTGGAGGACGAGGAGTCCTTGGCCGATCCCCTGGCCTTTCTGCTTGCGCAAGGAGGGCTTCGAGGCCACCGTGGTGGCCGACGGGCCGTCGGCCCTGGCCGAATTCGAGCGGGCCGGTGCCGACATCGTCCTGCTGGACCTGATGCTGCCAGGGATGAGCGGAACCGACGTGTGCAAGCAATTGCGTTCCCGTTCAAGCGTTCCCGTCATCATGGTGACGGCACGGGACAGTGAGATCGACAAGGTCGTCGGGCTCGAGCTCGGTGCCGACGATTACGTCACCAAGCCGTACTCTGCGCGCGAGCTGATCGCGCGCATCCGCGCAGTGCTGCGTCGAGGCAGCGACAACGACGACTCCGGCATCCGGCGACGGCATCTTGGAGGCCGGCCCGGTGCGGATGGACGTGGAGCGACACGTCGTGTCTGTCAACGGCGAATCGATCACGTTGCCGCTCAAGGAGTTCGACCTGCTGGAGTACCTGATGCGCAACAGTGGCCGGGTGCTCACCCGCGGACAGCTCATCGACCGGGTGTGGGGCGCCGACTATGTCGGCGACACCAAGACGCTCGACGTACACGTCAAGCGGTTGCGGTCGAAGATCGAGGCCGACCCCGCCAACCCGGTGCACCTGGTCACGGTCCGCGGCCTCGGCTACAAGCTAGAGGGCTGAGCGCGTGGGCCCACGCGAAGCTGGGGATTACGGCGTGATTCCGCCCATGATCTCGAACACCTCAAAGGTGTTGATACCGCGGCAACTGAAGGGTCGCGCTCGCCGATCGCCAGCACTTCGGCACGGTCCGCGGCGCGCAGCACGCCAAGGCCCCATACGCCTTCGGGGTCGGCGACGGGACCGTAGACCACCACCTTGCCGTCGCGCAGCAGCCGCTGCCAGTACTCCATGTGCTCGGCCATCGCGGACTGCTCCTCGGCCGTCATCGTCTGGGCGAAATCCGCCCGCGGCGGGATCAGCCGGAACAGGAATAGCGTCTGGCTCATTCGGCGGCGCGGGTCGCGGGGTGCACGGCGATCAGCCCTAAACCACTGCGCCGCTTGCACATTGCGGCCAGTTCGGAGTACGCCTTCTCGCCGAGCAGCTCGGTCAACTCGGGGGCGTACGACTCCCATACCTGCTTGGCGCCGACATGCGCGTTGGGATCGCCGGTGCAGTACCAGTGCAGATCCGCTCCGCCCTCGCCCCAGCCGCGGCGGTCGTACTCGGTGATCGTGGTCTTGAGCACCTCGGTGCCGTCGGGCCGCTCGACCCACTCCTGGGTGCGGCGAATCGGCAACTGCCAGCACACATCCGGCTTCATCGTCAACGGCTCGACACCCAGCTTGAGCGCCTTGCTGTGCAGCGCGCATCCGATGCCGCCGGGGAATCCGGGTCGATTCAGAAAGATGCAGGCGCCCTTGTACTTTCGCGTGCGAAGGTTGGGCTTGTCGTCGTACTCGTCCATCTCGAGGTAGCCCTTTTTGCCGAGGCCCTTCTCGCGGAACTGCCAATCCTCGGCGGTCAGCTGCTTGACGGCGTCATCGAGCCGGGCGCGGTCGTCCTTGTCGGACAGAAACGCGCCGTGCGAACAGCACCCGTCATCGGGCCGGTCTCTCCACCGTGCCCTTGCAAGCGGGTGTGCCGAACACACACGTCCACCGCGACAGCAGCCATGTCAGGTCGGCGGCGATCAAATGCTCGGGATTGTCCGGGTCGTAGAACTCCACCCACTCGCGGGCGAAGTCCAGTTCCACTTCTCCGGGGTGCGATGCGCTCACAAAACTCAACGGTAGACCAGTTAAGTTGGGGGAGTGCGATTAGGCGTGCTCGACGTGGGCAGCAATACCGTCCATCTGTTGGTGGTGGACGCGCGTCGCGGTGGTCACCCGACGCCGATGAGTTCCACCAAGGCGTCGCTGCGGCTCGCCGAGGCCATCGACGGCTCGGGCAAGCTGACCCGCAAGGGTGCCGACAAACTCGTCAGCACCATCGACGAGCTCGCCAAGATCGCCGCCAGTTCCGGCTGCTGCCGAGCTGATGGCGTTCGCCACCTCCGCGGTGCGCGACGCCACCAACTCCGAGGACGTGCTCGCGCGGGTGCTCGCGCGAAACCGGCGTGGCGCTGCAGGTGCTCAGCGGAGTCGACGAATCCCGGTTGACGTTCCTGGCGGTGCGCCGATGGTACGGGTGGAGCGCCGGGCGCATCATCAACATCGACATCGGCGGCGGTTCGCTCGAATTGTCCAACGGCGTCGACGAAGAGCCCGAGGTGGCGCTGTCGCTGCCGCTGGGCGCAGGCCGGCTCACCCGCGAATGGCTGCCCGACGATCCGCCCGGCCGCCGACGCGTCGCCATGCTGCGCGACTGGCTGGCCACCGAGATGGCGGACGCCGCCGCCGAGATGCTCAAGGCCGGCAGCCCGGACCTCGCGGTGGCGACGTCGAAGACGTTCCGCTCGCTGGCCCGGCTGACCGGAGCAGCGCCGTCGGGAGCGGGGCCGCGGGTGAAGAGGACGCTCACAGCCACCGGTCTTCGGCAACTCATAGCATTCATCTCTAGGATGACCGCGGCTGACCGTGCGGAGTTGGAAGGGGTGAGTGCCGAGCGGGCGCCACAGATCGTGGCGGGAGCTTTGGTAGCTGAGGCGAGCATGAAGGCACTCGCCGTCGAAAGCGTGGACATCTGCCCATGGGCATTGCGAGAAGGGCTGATTCTGCGGAAACTCGACAGTGAGGCGGATGGAACGGCCTTGGTGGAAACGTCGGTGCGCGATGCCGGACGAGAAGAAGCTAGGCCCAGAGGCAACACACGATGACAGGACCAGAAGACAGCCACGGCAACACGCGACCGATCTCGGTCGCGGAGTTGCTGGCGAAGAACGGCACAATCGGTGCCCCGCCCGTCGGCGGTCGGCGCCGGCGGCGTCGTGGCAACACTGACTCCGTCACAGTCGCCGAGCTGACCGGCGAGATCCCGATGGTCCAAGAGCACGTTGCGCACCACGTCGATGAAACCGAGACCACCCGAACCATCCGGTGGTCGGTGACGAGCCCGTCGCGGCGTCGACCAACGGCGTCGCCGGCCACGACGACGAAGTCGAAACCGAAGCCGAACCCATGGCCGACGGCGCCGAGGACGAGTACGAAGACGTCGACGACGAGTACGCCGACGCGGTAGCCGACTACACCGCCCACATCGAGCACCGCGAGGTCGACCCTGACCCGGTGGACTTCTTCGCGCCCCCGCCGCGTCGCCCGCAGTACACGCCGGACACGCGGCGCTACCGCGCCTCGGCAAGCCGGGGTGCCGAGCAGATGAGTCCCGATCCGGTCGACGACGACGAAGACCTGGCCCTCGTCGAGCCGCGGGAAATCGAGGACGAGGACACCGAGGCCGCGGTCGAGGAGAAGGCCAAAGACGAGCTGCCGTCGTACCTGCGGTCGACGGCGGGCCCGCTGTTCGGCGGCCAAACCGTCGCCGACGACTTGGCCCGGCGCAGCGCGCCCCCCGCCCCCGAGGACATCGATCTCGAGGACGACGAGGACACCGAGGCGGCGCCATCGCTCATGTCGTCGTTCCTGCGCGGCGCGTTGGTCGTCGGCCAGTGCATCATCGCCGTCGCGTTCGGCGCGGGCCTGTTCATCGCGTTCGACCAGCTGTGGAAGTGGAACAACATCGTCGCCCTTGTGCTGTCGGTGCTGGTGATCCTCGGCCTGGTGGTGGGCGTGCGCGTCGTGCGCAAGACCGAGGACATCGGCAGCACGCTGATCGCGGTGGCGGTCGGGGCACTGGTCACGCTGGGACCGTTGGCACTGCTGCAGTCGGGCTAGGCGCCGACAAAAACTGTGCGCCCAGCCATCAAGGTCGGTCTGTCGACGGCCTCGGTATATCCGCTGAGGACCGAGGCCGCATTCGAATACGCCGCCCGGCTCGGCTACGACGGCGTCGAGCTGATGGTGTGGGCCGAAACGGTCAGCCAGGACATCGACGCCATCGAGCAGCTGTCGACGCGCTACGACGTGCCGGTGTTGTCGGTGCACGCGCCGTGCCTGCTGATCTCACAGCGGGTGTGGGGCGCCAACCCGATCCCGAAGCTGGAGCGCAGTGTGCGGGCGGCCGAACAGCTCGGCGCCCAGACCGTCGTCGTGCATCCGCCGTTCCGGTGGCAGCGCCGCTACGCCGAGGGCTTCTCCGATCAGGTCGCCGAGCTCGAGGCGTCCAGCGACGTGCTGGTGGCGGTGGAGAACATGTTTCCGTTCCGCGCCGACCGGTTCTTCGGTGCCGGCCAGACGTCGATCGAGCGGATGCGCAAGCGTGGCGGCAGGCCCGGGCCCGGCATCTCGGCGTTTGCGCCGTCCTACGACCCGCTGGACGGCAACCACGCCCACTACACGCTCGACCTGTCGCACACCGCGACCGCGGGCACCGACGCGCTCGACATGGCGCGCCGGATGGGCGACGGGCTTGTGCACCTGCACCTCTGCGACGGCAGCGGCGCCTCCACCGACGAGCACCTGATACCGGGCCGCGGCACCCAGCCCACCGTGGAGATCTGCGAGATGCTGGCGGCCAGCGACTTTTCGGGGCATGTGATCCTCGAGGTGACCACGTCGGGCGCGCGCACGGCCACCGAACGCGAAGCGCTGCTGCATGAGTCGCTGCAGTTCGCCAGGGCGCACCTGCTGCGCTGACGACCGAATGTCTCCAGTAGGACACACGCTTCATGAACTCCACCCTGTTCACCGACGCCATGGCGCTCACCCCGGCCGGGGACGGCGTGTATGACGGCGAACTGAACGAGCATTGGACCATCGGCCCCAAGGTGCATGGCGGGGCGATGCTGGCGCTGTGCGCGAACGCGGCGCGCATGGAGCACCGCGAAGGCGTCGAGCCGATCGCGGTGTCGGGGAACTTCCTGTGGGCGCCTGACCCCGGCCCGATGCGGGTGGTCACCACCGTGCGCAAGCGTGGGCGTCGGGTCAGCCTATCGACGTCGAGCTGACACAAGGCGAGCGCACCGCGGTGCGCGCCGCGTCACGCTCGGCGACCCTGAGCACCACGTGCCGCCGCTGCTGTCGGTCAATCCGGTGGTGCCGCTGATGATGCCGGAGCCGCCGCCCGGCCTCGAGCCGATCGGCCCGGCCACCCGATGGAAGACATCGTCCATTTGGCCCACGGCTGCGACATCCGGCCGTCGCTGACGACATTCACTCCCGCACCGACGGCGGGCCGCCCATCATCGAGTACTGGGTGCGCCCGAAAGGCGTTGCGCCGGATGTGTTGTTCGCGCTTCTGTGCGGCGACGTGTCCGCGCCGGTGACGTTCGGCGTGAACCGAATGGGTTGGGCGCCGACGGTTCAGCTCACCGCGTATCTGCGTGCGCTGCCCGCCGACGGCTGGCTGCGCGTCTGTGCACGACGGTGCAGATCGGCCAGGACTGGTTCGACGAGGACCACATCGTCGTCGACTGCGAGGGCCGCATCATCGTGCAGAGCCGACAACTGGCGATGGTGCCGCCCGCACAGTCGGAGTCGGGCGCATGCAATGCTTTCCCGCATGGCCAGAATCGCGATCGTCGGCGGTGGAAGCATCGGCGAGGCACTGCTATCCGGGCTGCTGCGGGCCGGCCGACAGGTCAAGGACCTGGTGGTCGCCGAGAAGAGCCCCGAGCGCGCGAAGTATCTGTCAGACACCTATTCGGTGCTGGTGACGACGGTCTCCGACGCGGTCGACACCGCGACCTACGTGATCGTCGCGGTCAAGCCCGCCGATGCGGGAAACTTGGTCGGCGAGATCGCCGACGCGGCGGCGAAGGCCGAAAGCGATGCCGCCGAACAGGTTTTCGTGTCGGTTGTCGCCGGCGTGACAACCGAGTTCTACGAGAACAAGCTGCCGGCCGGATCGCCGGTCATCCGCGTGATGCCCAACGCGCCCGTCGTTGTCGGCGGGGGAGTCAGCGCGCTGGCACGCGGCCGATTCGCCACCGCCGATCACCTCAAGGAGGTGTCGGCGATCTTCGACGCGGTCGGCGGCGTGCTCACGGTGCCCGAGTCGCAGCTCGACGCGGTCACTGCGGTGTCGGGCTCCGGGCCCGCGTACTTCTTCCTGATGGTCGAGGCGCTCGTCGACGCCGGCGTCGCTGCGGGGCTGACACGGTCGGTCGCCACCGATCTGGTCGTGCAAACGATGGCCGGCTCGGCCGCGATGTTGCTGGAGCGCCTCGACGAGGCGCAGCCGGCGGGTGACGCGGCGATGGGCACCGCAATGGACACCACCGCGGCGCAACTGCGCGCCACGGTTACCTCGCCGGGCGGTACCACCGCCGCTGGGCTGCGCGAACTCGAAAGGGGCGGTTTGCGGGCGGCCGTCGCCGAGGCCGTTGAAGCCGCAAAAAAGCGCTCTGAGCAGCTCGGAATTACATCAGAGTAATTCATTAATTTCCAATCGAATAGCCCACACCCGTCGCAGTAACCCCATTGGCCACGCTATTCTCCCAGTGGTAAGCACGGGTCGGTGCCAGCGGTGGGGAAGCCGCTGGGACTGCCAGTGCCTGATGGATTGGGTTGCGATGACGTCTATGAACGGGCCATCGGCGCGGGATTCGGCTAGTGGAAAGGCGGCGCGTGACGCCGGCCCGACCGATGGTCAGCCGCCACGAGCCCAATTTCTCACCGTCGCCGAGGTGGCGAGCCTGATGCGGGTCAGCAAGATGACGGTGTACCGGTTGGTGCACAACGGCGAGTTGCCCGCCGTCCGGGTCGGACGCTCGTTCCGGGTGCACGCCAAGGCTGTCCACGACATGTTGGAGAGCTCGTACTTCGACGCTGGCTGAACAGGTCACGCGTTTTTCGTTTACCCACGCCGCCCAGGTAAGGTGGCCGGGTCGAGACATCGTGCATCAAAGTGCACAGAAAATATTAGGTAGCGGAGTTCATGGGTTCTGTCATCAAGAAGCGGCGTAAGCGCATGTCGAAGAAGAAGCACCGCAAGCTGCTTCGTCGCACCCGGGTGCAGCGCAGAAAACTCGGGAAGTAGCCTTCACGCTTCGCCGCTAGGCTGACCGGATGGATTCTGAGGGTCGTTCGGGGGACGACACCGTCCACTACCCCAAGGTTGTGCTAGTCACGGGGGCATGCAGGTTCCTCGGCGGGTATCTGACCGCCCGGCTGGCGCAGAACCCGTTGATCAACCACGTCATCGCCGTCGACGCGATAGCGCCGAGCAAGGACCTGCTGCGACGGATGGGTCGCGCGGAGTTCGTCCGCGCCGATATCCGTAACCCGTTCATCGCGAAGGTCATCCGCAACGGCGACGTCGACACCGTGGTGCACGCCGCGGCGGCCTCCTACGCGCCGCGCTCGGGCGGGCGCGCAGCGCTCAAGGAACTCAACGTGATGGGCGCGATCCAGTTGTTCGCGGCCTGCCAGAAGGCGCCGACGGTGCGCCGCGTCGTGCTCAAGTCGACGTCCGAGGTGTACGGCTCGAGTTCGCGCGATCCCGTGCTGTTCACGGAGAGCAGCAGCCGCCGCAGGCCGCCGGGTGAAGGGTTCACCCGCGACAGCATCGACATCGAGGGCTACGCGCGCGGGCTCGGCAGGCGTCGTCCCGATATCGCGGTCAGCATCCTGCGGTTGGCCAACATGATCGGGCCTGCGATGGACACCGCGCTGTCGCGGTATCTGGCCGGGCCGGTGGTGCCCACGGTCGTCGGTCACGACGCGCGACTGCAGCTGCTGCACGAGCAGGATGCGCTCGGCGCGCTGGAGCGCGCCACCATGGCAGGCAAGGCGGGCACGTACAACGTCGGCGCGTCCGGCATCATCATGATGAGTCAGGCCATCCGGCGCTCGGGTCGGGTCCCGCTGCCGGTGCCGCGCTCCGCATTGTGGGCTGTGGATTCGCTGTGGCGCGCAACTCGCTACACTGAACTCGATCGGGAGCAGCTTGACTACTTGAGTTACGGCCGCGTCATGGACACAGTGCGAATGCGAAATGACCTTGGCTATAGCCCGAAGTGGACAACCGCGGAAGCCTTTGACGATTACGTCCGGGGTCGCGGATTGACCCCGATCATCGACCCGCGATGGGTACGCTCAATGGAGAGTCGCGCCGTGTCGGCGGCGCAGCGATGGGGACGATCGAACAAAATTTTCTAGTTGGGTGGGGAGAAGGTATCAACGTGGCGGGCGAGTCCAAAGCCAAAGTCATTCCGCTGCACTCTAATTCGGGGGCCCGAGCAGCCGCTCAGCGGCGCGCTGCCGCCCAACGCGCGGAAAGCTCGCGCCGACATCCCTCCCTGCTTTCCGACTCCGGCGGTCGCGCTTCTGCCGAGCAGATCGCCGCCGTCGTCCGTGAGATCGACCAGCGTCGTGGCGCGGTCGCAGGCACCCCGACGGCCGAGGACACCCCGTCCGAACTTGCCAAGCGGATCGGCTCGATCGCCGAGTTCGTCCGCAAGCGGATTGATGGGCGACTATGCCGTCGACGAATTCGGCTTCGATCCCCACCTCAACAACGCTATCTTTTTGCCTTTGCTGAGAGTCTTTTTCAACTCGTGGTTCCGGGTTGAAGTCAGCGGGATTGAAAACCTGCCGGAGTCCGGCGCCGCGCTCCTGGTCGCCAACCACGCAGGCGTGCTGCCGTTCGACGGGCTGATGACCGTCGGTGGCGGTGCACGACAAGCACCCGACGCACCGCGACCTTCGGCTGCTGGCCGCCGACATGGTGTTCGACATGCCGATGATCGGTCAAGCCGCGCGCAAGGCGGGCCACACCATGGCGTGCACGGCCGACGCGCACCGGCTGCTGTCCGCCGGCGAGCTGACCGCCGTTTTCCCCGAGGGATACAAGGGCCTTGGCAAGCACTTCAACGATCGCTACAAGCTGCAGCGGTTCGGGCGCGGCGGCTTTGTCTCGGCCGCGCTGCGGACCAAGGCGCCGATCGTGCCCTGCTCGATCGTCGGGTCGGAAGAGATCTACCCGATGATCGCCGACGTCAAGCTGTTGGCCCGGCTGCTGGGGCTGCCGTACTTCCCGATCACGCCACTGTTCCCGCTGGCCGGTCCGGTCGGGATGGTGCCGCTGCCGTCGAAGTGGTACATCCAGTTCGGCGAACCGATCGAAACTGTCGACTATGACGAGTCGGCCGCCGAGGACCCGATGATCACGTTCGAGCTGACCGACCAGGTCCGCGAGACCATCCAGCAGACGCTGTATCAGCTGCTGGCCAACCGTCGGAATACGTTCTTCGGCTGAGCTTTTCGCTCGCCATAGCGATACGTGCTCGCGAGACCCTAGCTCGCCGAGGAACTTTGCCCAGCAATCATTTTGGCGATCGCCGCATCGCGCGCGGCGGCGATCTGCGCGCTCACTTCGTCCGCCTCGGTGTCGGTGGCGGCCTCGCCGAGCACGGTGACGATACTGGTGATGACGGGCTTGCCGTCGGCGTCGGTCACCTCACCGCGGATCTCGGTGATGACCGCGCCGTGCGACTCGGTCACCGAATCGAGAAATGAATCGAAGAACAGCTTGTCGCCGGCCAGGATCGGCCGGTGGAAGGTCAGCTTCTGATCGCGGTGCAGCACTCGTTCCATGTTGATCGGGACGTCGAACTGGTTGAAGATCTCCAGCTGCACGCGGCGTCCGGCCACCGCCAGGAACGTCAGTGAGGCCACCAGGGCGTCGTAGCCGCATTCCTTGGCGGCCGTCTCGCTGTAGTGGGCCGGATGATCGTCCTTGACGGCCCGCGCGAACTCACGAATCTTCTCGCGGTCGACCTCGAAGTAGTCCGGGTACCGGTAGTGGGTTCCGATGATGTCTTCGGCGATGCCCATGCTGGCCGTTCTCCCGTTGATGTATTAGCGGCGCGAGCCTATCAGCGCTGAATGGTCGCCCAGGCGACGTGACGTTTCAGCTGCCGTCTTGCCGACGCGAAACGATCGCTGCCAGTGCTCCGCCGACCGCGCCGAGCGCCAGCGCCGACGGCACGCCGATCCGAGCCGCCTTGCGCGCGGTGCGGAAATCGCGGATCTCCCAACCACGCTCGCGGGCCACGTCGCGCAGGTCGGCATCGGGGTTGATCGCGACGGCAGTTCCGACCAGGGACAGCATCGGCACGTCGTTGAAGCTGTCGGAGTAGGCGGTGCAGCGGCGCAGGTTCAGCCCTTCGCGGATGGCCAGCGACCGCACGGCATGCGCCTTGCCGGCGCCGTGCAGGATGTCACCGACCAGCCGGCCGGTGAATACCCCGTCGACCGACTCGGCGACCGTGCCCAGCGCACCGGTCAGACCCAGTCGCCGCGCGATTGTGGCGGCCAGCTCGTAGGGCGTCGCAGTGACGAGCCACACCTGCTGGCCGGCGTCGAGGTGCATCTGCGCCAGCGCGCGGGTGCCGGGCCAGATCTTGTCGGCGATGATCTCGTCGTAGATCTCCTCACCGACGGCTTCCAGCTCTGCGGTGGAGCGGCCCTCGATGAACGAGAGCGCCTTGGTCTTGCCTGCGGCCACGTCGTCGCTGTTCTCGCGGCCGAGAAGCTGAAACTTGGCCTGCGCGTAGATGAAGCGGCCCATATCGCCGTAGGTGAAGTACTTGCGGGCCGCCAGCCCGCGGGCGAAGTGCACCAGCGACGAGCCGTGCACCAGCGTGTTGTCGACGTCGAAGAACGCCGCGGCGGTCAGGTCCGGTGGCGGGGGAGGTGGGGCGGTGGCGGCGTCGATCTCGAGATCGGTGACGGCGGCCTCTGCACTGGCCTCCCCGGCGAGCTCTTGTTCGGCAGCCTCCCCGGAATCCGACACGGTTTCACACTAAGTCACGAGGTGGAGATACTGGCGGTGTGGATCGGCGGGTGGAGTTGTTGACGCGTGACGGCTGCACGATCTGCACGGGTGCGGCGACGCGGCTCGCGAAGCTGGCCGGCGAGCTGGGCTTCGAGCTGACCGTCGTCGACGTCGACGCCGTCGCCGCGGCAGGGGATTCGGCGCTGCGTGCCGAGTTCGGTGACCGGCTTCCCGTGGTGCTGCTGGACGGCGCTGAGCACAGCTACTGGGAGGTCGATGAGCCCAGACTGCGGGCGGATCTGGCCGGGGACTGACCGGTTGAGCAAATTTGGTAGCCCAACTGGTGAACGACTACCGTGGATGACGTGGTGATGAAGCCGTGAGCGTGTTGCTTTTCGGGGTTTCGCACCGCAGCGCGCCGGTGTCGGTGCTGGAGCAATTGAGCACCGACGAGTCCGATCAGGCCAAGATCGTCGACCAGGTGCTGCAGTCCTCTTTGGTGACCGAGGCGATGGTGCTGTCCACCTGCAACCGCGTCGAGGTCTACGCCGTCGTCGAGGCCTTCCACGGCGGCCTCTCGGTGATCGGCCAGGTGCTGTCCGAACACTCCGGAATGTCGCTGAACGACCTGACGAAATACGCATACGTGCGGTACGCGGAAGCGGCCGTCGAGCATCTGTTCGCGGTGGCCAGCGGCCTTGACTCCGCGGTCATCGGCGAGCAGCAGGTGCTGGGCCAGGTCCGCCGCGCCTACGCCGCCGCCGAGGCCAACCACACCGTCGGCCGCACCCTGCACGAGCTGTCCCAACGCGCGCTGTCTGTCGGCAAGCGGGTGCACTCCGAGACCGGCATCGACTCCGCAGGCGCCTCGGTGGTGTCGGTGGCGCTGGGCATGGCGGAGAGCAAGCTGGGCGGCCTGGTGGGCCGCACCGCGCTCGTCATCGGGGCAGGCTCGATGGGCGCGCTGTCGGCCAAGCACCTGGCGCGTGCCGGTGTGCAGCGTGTGCATGTGGTGAACCGGTCGCTGCCCCGGGCTCGTCGGCTGGCGCACAACATCCGTGAGCTGGGAATCCAGGCCGATGCCTATCCGCTCGACCACATCGCGGGCGTGCTGGGCGACGTCGACGTGGTGGTGTCCTGCACCGGCGCGGTCCGCCCGGTGGTCTCTTTGGCCGACGTGCACCGCGGCCTGATGGGCCGCTCCGAGCGGGAGCAGCTGGTGATCTGCGACCTCGGCATGCCGCGTGACGTGGACCCGGCCATCGCCGGCCTACCGGGCGTGTTCGTGGTCGACATGGACCGCATTCAGCGGGAACCGTCGGCCCGCGCCGCGGCCTCCGACGCCGAGGCCGCCCGCGCGATCGTCGCCGCCGAGGTTGCCAATTACCTCGCCGGACAGCGGATGGCCGAGGTCACCCCGACCGTCACCGCGCTGCGGCAACGGGCCGCCGATGTGGTGGAGGCTGAGCTGCTGCGGCTGCACAATCGGCTGCCCGAGCTCGACGCCGCATACCGGGACGAGGTCGCCAAGACCGTCCGCCGCGTCGTCGACAAGCTGCTGCACGCGCCGACGGTGCGGGTCAAACAGCTGGCCAGCGCGCCGGGCGGCGACAGCTACGCCGAGGCTCTGCGCGAGCTCTTCGAGCTCGACCAACAGGCCGTCGACGCCGTCGCCGCGGGCGAATTGCCTTTGGTGGCAACAGATTTCGACAAGACCGAGTAGCGTTTGACAGAAGTGATCCGGATAGGCACCCGGGGCAGCCTGTTGGCGACGACACAGGCCGGTGCCATCAAGGACGCCCTCGCGGCCAATGGGCGCGCCGCCGAGCTGGTCATCATCTCCACCGAAGGTGACCGGTCGACCGAGCCGATTGCCGACATCGGTGTGGGCGTGTTCACCGCCGCGCTGCGGGAGGCCATCCACGACCGCAGCGTGGACATGGCCGTGCACTCCTACAAGGATTTGCCGACGGCGCCCGATCCGCGGTTCGTGATCGCCGCGATACCCCCACGCGAGGACCCCAGAGACGCGTTGGTGGCCCGCGACGGGCTGGTGCTCGGAGAGTTGCCTGCGGGCTCGGTGATCGGCACGTCGAGCCCGCGGCGGGCCGCGCAGCTTAGAGCACTGGGTCTCGGTTTGGAAATCCGCCCCCTACGAGGCAACCTTGATACCAGGTTGAACAGGGTTAGCAACGGTGATCTCGACGGCATCGTGGTCGCACGGGCGGGACTTGCTCGCATCGGACGGCTCGCGGATGTCACCGAGACTCTCGAGCCGGTACAGATGTTGCCAGCGCCGGCTCAAGGTGCGCTCGCGGTCGAGTGCCGCGCAGACGACACCGGGCTCGCCGCGCTGCTGGAGGAGTTGGACGACGCCGACACACGCGCTGCAGTCACCGCTGAACGAGCCCTGCTCGCCGAACTGGAGGCGGGTTGTTCCGCACCGGTGGGCGCGATCGCCGAGGTGGTCGAGTCCATCGATGAGGATGGCCGCGTCTTCGAAGAGCTGTCGCTGCGCGGCTGCGTGGCGGCGCTGGACGGATCCGACGTGATCCGTGCGTCCGGTATCGGGGCTCCCGGTCGGGCACGAGAGCTAGGGCTCTCGGTGGCCGAGGAGTTGTTCGAACTGGGGGCACGCGATCTGTTGGCAGCAGAGCGGAGTGAGAGATGACGACCCGAGGGCGTAAGACAAAGCCCGGCCGCATCACGTTCGTGGGCTCAGGACCCGGTGACCCGGGTCTGCTGACGACGCGGGCACGAGCGGTGCTGGCCAACGCCGCCCTGGTGTTCACCGACCCCGACGTCCCCGAAGCGGTGCTTGCCCTGGTGGGCTCGGAGCTGCCGCCGCCGTCGGGACCCGAACTCGCCGCGGCGAGCAAGCCGGCCCACACGGACGTCGACGCCGCAGACAAGGATCCGGCGCGGACCTTGGATGTCGCCGCGCAAGCGGCTCCGGTGATTCCGGGTGGCCCCGACATCCGCCCCGCGCTGGGTGATCCGGCGGAGGTCGCCAAGACGCTGGCCGCCGAGGCCCGCACGGGTGTCGACGTGGTCCGGCTGGTGGCGGGCGATCCGCTGTCGGTGGACGCGGTGATCACCGAGGTGACCGCACTGGCGAAGACGCACCTGAATTTCGAGATCGTGCCGGGTCTGCCTGACACCACGGCCGTGCCCACATATGCGGGGCTGCCACTGGGATCGGCGCACACGGTGGCGGATGTCCGCGGTGACGTCGACTGGGCGGCGCTGGCCGCCGCGCCAGGCCCATTGATCTTGCACGCCACCGCGTCTCATCTGCCCGACGCGGCGCGCACGCTGATCGAGTACGGACTGGCCGACGTCACGCCAACCGTCGTGACCGCGAACGGCACGACGTGCCAACAGCGTTCGGTCGAGACCACGCTGGCCGGTCTGCTCGACAAGAGCACGCTCGCGGGCAGCGAGCCGGCCGGTCCATTGGCCGGGCCGCTGGTGGTGACCATCGGCAAGACCGTGGCCAACCGCGGAAAGCTGAACTGGTGGGAGAGCCGCGCCCTGTACGGCTGGACTGTGCTGGTGCCGCGCACCAAGGATCAGGCCGGTGAGATGAGCGAAAAGCTGGTCAGCCATGGCGCATTGCCGGTCGAGGTGCCGACGATCGCCGTCGAGCCGCCGCGCAGCCCCGCGCAGATGGAGCGTGCGGTCAAGGGTCTGGTCGACGGCCGGTTCCAGTGGGTGGTGTTCACCTCCACCAACGCGGTGCGCGCGGTGTGGGAGAAGTTCAACGAGTTCGGTCTGGACGCCCGCGCGTTCTCGGGTGTGAAGATCGCCTGTGTCGGGCAGGCCACGGCCGACCGGGTGCGGGCCTTCGGGATCAACCCCGAGCTGGTGCCGTCGGGCGAGCAGTCCTCGCTGGGCCTGCTCGACGAATTCCCGCCCTACGACGACGTTTTCGACCCGGTGAACCGGGTGCTGCTGCCGCGGGCCGACATCGCCACCGAGACACTGGCCGAGGGTCTGCGCGAACGCGGCTGGGAGATCGAGGATGTCACCGCCTATCGCACGGTGCGTGCGGCGCCGCCGCCCGCGCACACGCGCGAGATGATCAAGACCGGTGGCTTCGACGCGGTGTGCTTCACCTCCAGCTCGACGGTGCGCAACCTGGTCGGCATCGCGGGCAAGCCGCACGCCCGGACCATCGTCGCGTGCATCGGCCCGAAAACCGCTGAAACCGCTGCGGAATTCGGTCTGCGCGTCGATGTGCAACCGGAAGTCGCCGCGGTGGGCCCGCTGGTCGAGGCGCTGGCCGAGCACGCCGCCCGGCTGCGTGCCGAGGGTGCGCTGCCGCCGCCGCGCAAGAAGAGCCGTCGGCGGTAGACAAAGACGGATGGCGTTGCATGTCATTTCCTAGCCACCGTCCACGCAGGCTCCGGTCGACGCCGGCGCTGCGCCGGCTAGTTGCGCAGACCTCGGTCGAGCCAAGGCATTTGGTGCTGCCGATGTTCGTCGCCGACGGTATTTCGAGAATCGCGGCCCATTTCCTCGATGCCCGGGGTGGTGCAGCACACCCGTGATTCGTTGCGCCGTGCGGCCGCCGACGCGGTGACCGCCGGAGTCGGCGGGCTGATGCTGTTCGGCGTCCCGCGCGATGAGGACAAGGACGCCACCGGTTCGGCGGGCGTTGCCGAGGACGGCATCCTCAACGTCGCGCTGCGCGATCTGGCCAAGGACCTCGGCGACGACACCGTGCTGATGGCCGACACCTGCCTCGACGAGTTCACCGATCACGGCCACTGCGGGGTATTGGACGCGTCGGGCAGGGTCGACAACGACGCCACCAACGCCCGCTATGTGGAATTGGCTGTGGCGCAAGCAGATTCGGGCGCCGATGTGCTGGGCCCGAGCGGGATGATGGACGGCCAGGTCGCGGCGATCCGCGACGGCCTTGACGCCGCCGGTCACACCGACACGGTGATCATGGCCTACGCCGCCAAGTTCGCGTCGGGGTTCTACGGCCCGTTCCGCGAGGCGGTGGCCTCCAGCCTGCAGGGCGACCGGCGCACGTATCAGCAGGACCCGGGCAACGCCCGCGAGGCGGTGCACGAGATCGAGCTGGACATCGACGAGGGCGCCGACATCGTGATGGTCAAACCGGCGATGGCCTACCTCGACCTGGTGCGTGCCGCCGCCGACATCTCGCCGGTGCCGGTGGCGGCGTATCAGGTCTCGGGCGAGTACGCGATGATCAGCGCCGCCGCCGCCAACGGCTGGATCGATCTGCAGACTGTCGCGCTGGAGACGTTGACCAGCATCCGGCGTGCGGGTGCCGACATCGTGCTGACGTACTGGGCGGCCGACGTAGGACGCTGGCTGGCGTGACGGACCCGCACCCGATGACCGAGCCGCAGCCGACGACCGAGCCGGGCAGGCCAATGGACGTCGACACCGGATTCTGGCTGTGGGTGGCGGCGCTGCCGCTGATGGTGGTCGGATACGTCGTCGACCTCGTGGTGACCGAGGTGAAACATCCGCCGATCGTGTACGCGATCTCCGTGGTGTTCGTGGTCGTGATGTCGGCCGTCGTGGTGACGTTCCTGATTCTGATGCGGCACGGCTACCGGTGGGCGCGCACGACGTTGACGGGCGGCGGAATCGCGTCGGTGGTGTACGCGGCGACCAGCCTGTTCACCGTGGATCGGGCCCCCGCAGCGGCGGTCATCTACGCGGTCACCGCGATCGTCGGGTCGGTGCTGATCGTCGGCGGTGTGTTCCTGTTGCATCGCAAGGACGCCCACGCCTTCTTTACTCGGTAACCCGTTAGGCTGGCCGGAACATGACAGCCCCACAGCCCCGACCGCGTGTCGTCACCGCCGCATTCTGGTGCTGGGTGGTCGCGGCCGTTCTGCTGACGGCCCTGGGGATGCTGCAGCTGACCGTCAACGGGCCGGTGTTCTTGCGGTCGGTTGGCGCCTTGCTGGCGGTGGTCGGCCTTGCGCAGGGGTTCCTGATCGGCCGCGCTCGCAAAGGTGACGTGCGCTTTCGGAGGGCGGCGACCGCGTTGGCGATGACCACAGTCGTCCTTCTGGCGGTCATCTTGGTGTTGTTCCGCGCAGGAATTCCCGGACTGATCGCAATTGCGGCCATCATAGGTCTCCTGATCGCCGGCACGGTCCTGATCACGCGGCCCGCGGTGGCGTCGTGGCCCGACCAGGAGCCGCAGTGACCGAAAGCGGCTCGCCGCCCACAGTGCTGTTCTACGAGCAGGGCGCCAGCTGGATATGGCTGCTGGCCGGCCCCGCTGCGGCGGTCGCGATGGCGTTGATTCAGCTGTCCGCGGGCTACGGCATCCAGCTGCTGGTCCCGGGCATTTTCTTCGTGCTGGTGACCGGTTTCCTCGCGATTCAGATCAAGGCCGCGCGCATCCACACGTCGGTGGAGTTGACGCCCGATCATCTGCGTCAAGGCACCGAACGCATCCACACCGACGACATCGTGCGGATCTACCCCGAGCCGAAGGGGCCGGACGAGCCGAAGTGGCAGTCGGCACGCGCGCTCGGAGAGCTGACCGGTGTGCCGCGCGGGCGCACCGGCATCGGCCTCAAGCTGACCAACGATCGCGCCGCCCAGGCATGGGCGCGTAAGCACCAGGCACTTCGGGCCGCGCTGACCCACTTGGTGGAAGAGCGCATCCCCCCGGAAAGGGCGTCATGAGGGCCCGGGTCGAACTGATGCTGGCCGTCGTCGCGGCCGCCGGCTGCGTGCTGAGCTGGTTGGCCGCCAGCTCGACGGTGGTGGTGGCGCCGGTGCTCGACGGTGAACCCATGACGACGTCGGTGGTCTACAACCCGCCGCTGCTGGTGTTGTCGCTGTTTCTCGCGACGGTCGCCGGGGTGCTGGCGGTGGTCGGGATCGCGCGGTCACGTCGCGGCTAACCGGCGATCGGTCACGGGTCGACGTCTTTCTCGAGCTCGTCGAGCGCATCGCCGGTGTACACCGCGAGTCGCTGCAGATGTGGCAGGGCGTCGCGGCACCCGATGAATCCGAAGTTCAGCATGTCGGCGTAACCGTGCAGCGTGATGTTGAGCGCCATGCCGTGAATCGGGATCGACACCGGGTAGGTCGCTTCCAGGCGGCTTCCGTTGAGGTACAACGTCTCTCGCGGCCCCGGGACATTGCTGACGCACAGGTTGAAGGTGAACGGCAACGGCGCGGTGACCCCGGTCATCGCGCTTGTGAGCTGCAACGCCGACGGCGCCAACAGTGCCGCGCTGTAGGCAAGCACCTCGGTCGGCGACATGGTCCTCAGCTGCGCTTTCGACGCCTTGGTCGAGACGGTGATCGCGTTTAGCCGCTCGACCGGGTCGGCGATGTCGGTGCCCATGGTGACCAATATCGTTCCCACGGCGTTGCCGCCGCCGACGTCGTCCTTGGGGCGGACGTTGACGGGAAGGAATGCGACCAAAGGCTTTTCGGGCAGCTCGCCGAGTTCGTCGAGAAACGCGCGGAGTCCTCCGCCGATGATGGCCAGGGCGACGTCGTTGACGGTGGCGCCGTGCTTGGCGCCAATCGTTTTCAGGCGTTCGAGGGGATAGACCTGCGTGGCGAAGCGGCGATTGCGGCTGATGTGGCCGTTCAGGATCGAATGCGGGGCCTGCAACGAGTTGGCGATATGGCCGTATTCGTCGTCACTGCGGATCTGGGTGTTGAACAACGCTTTTCCGACATTGAGCGCCGACTTGGTGCCGTTGACGGCGCCGCCGAGCAGGCTCATGAGCGGATTGCGCGACGGCGCCGGCTCGCCGTTGCGTGGCTTTGTCGGCGCCGCAACGTTGAAGAACAACGGCTGATTCCTGCGCGTCGGGTCGGTCGACATGCTGCGCTCGATAATCTTCGTGCCGGTGTAGCCGTCCACCAGCGAGTGATGGATCTTCATGTAGATCGCGAACCGTCCGCCCTCGAGCCCCTCGATGAAGTGCAATTCCCACGGCGGCCGGGTGAAGTCGATGGGGTGGCTGTGCAGCCGTGAGACCAGGATGCCCAGTTCGCGTTCGTCACCGGGGCTGGCCAGCGCCGAGCGGCGCACGTGGTAGTCGATGTCGAGATTGTCGTCGACCACCCACGATTGGTCGGGTCGGTACAGCATCCGCGGATGGGACAGCTTGAGGTTCCACGGGGCGACGATCTCCAGGTGGCGGGTGTCCTCGAACATCTGGCGTAGATAGCCGGCGGGCGCGTCGGCGGGCGGAGTGAACGGCATCAGCGCCGCGACGTGCATCATCGAGCTGGGAGTTTCGCCGTACAAGAAGAGCAGATCCTGCGGGCTCAGGCGCTTATTGATGCCACTCACCGGCGCTCCTCGGATTTCGGCAGTAGAGGCTGTCGAGGATATGCCCGCAGCTCAAACGATGTGCGATCGGCATCACCCCGCCCATCCCTTGGTACAAAGTTCAAATCTGTAACACTGTTCCTCATGACGGAGCTCGCGGAGCAGCCCCAGCAGGTCGATGCCCTGCCGCTGGGCCCGGAGTCGCTGGTCTGGCGCTACTTCGGCGACAACCGGATGTTTCTGATCGGCCCGCGGCCCGCGGTGCTGCAGAACATGCTGGCCGAACTCGGCCAGGGCGTGCTGGACCATTCGGTGTTCTTCGCCGACACCGCGGCGCGAATCAAGCGGTCGCTACCGCCGATCTTCATGACGGTCTACGGCTCCGACGACGACAACCCCGGCCAACAGGTCCGCGACTTCCACACCGAGATCAAGGGCAGCATGCCCGACGGCAGCCGCTATCACGCCCTCGATCCCGACACCTACTTCTGGGCGCACGCCACGTTCGTCGAGCAGGTGCTCTACTTCGCCGACACCTTCGTCAAGCGGCTCAGCCGCGAGGAGAAGGAACAGATCTACCTCGAGTCCAAGACCTGGTATCGCCGCTACGGCGTCAGCGACCGGGCGATGCCCGCGAACTACGCTGAGTTCGAACGATATTGGGACCGGATGATCGACGAGATCGTCGTCGCCCACCCGACCGCCAAGTACGGCGTCGGCTATGTCACCAAAGGCTTTCCGTGCCCGAAGGGTGTGCCGCCGGTGCTGTGGCGCGTGATCGCACCCATCTTCAACCCGGTGGCCGCATTCCTGACCACTGGCGGCATGCCGCCGCGGACACGCGACCTGCTCGGGCTGCCGTGGAGTGAGCGTCAGGAGCGGCGGTATCAGCGCTTTGCCGCCCTGTGGCGGTCGCGCCCGGTGAACTGGCTGTGGGATCATCTGCCAATGGCAATGCGGTACAA
Source organism: uncultured Actinomycetota bacterium (assembly GCA_963770305.1). Taxonomy (GTDB): domain Bacteria; phylum Actinomycetota; class Actinomycetes; order Mycobacteriales; family Mycobacteriaceae; genus Mycobacterium. The sequence continues at coordinate 101,582 of CAVYPB010000038.1, read as the reverse complement.
CGGGTATGCGCTAAAGGGCTATGCCAGGGGCTGACCCCACCACAGAAGCCATCCTCGACGCCGCTGTCGTCGAGTTCGAACAGCACGGCTTCCGCCGCGTCGCCCTCGACGATGTCGCCCGACGGGCGCGGGTCAGCCGCACGACCATCTACCGGCGCTTCTCCAACAAGGACGAACTGGTCGCCGCGGTCATCGAGCGAGAGAACGTCCGGCTGTTCGCCGATATCGCCGTCGAACTCAAAAATGCTGGACCGCAATCGAATTACTACGTCGAGGCATTCACCCTGTCGATCATGAAGTTCCGTCGCCACCGGGTGCTGGACCGGATGATCACCGACGAGCCCGGCCTGGTGATCGAGCTGGCCGCCAGGCATCATCGCGCGGCGATCGAGCGGATGGCCGAAGCGCTGCGCATCATCTTCCCGACGGGCTTCGCCGAGCGGATCGGAGACCAGGCCGTCACCGAGCTGGCCGACACGATCCTTCGCTACGCCGCGATGGTGCTTCTGCTGCCCAGCGCGCAACCGCTCGAGACCGCCGACGACATCCGCGCGTTCGCGACCCAACACTTCCTGCCCAGCCTCCCTGTCGCGCTGCGGGCGGTGCCGGCTCGTTAGCTGCGCTCCGTTTCGTTAAACCGACGATCGGGCAGCCGTAGCGCATGGGTACCGAACAGCAACGCACCGAGAAGCCCGAAGTCACCGACGAGCACAAAGCTCAGGCCAAGGAAATGGCCAAGGCCTACGACGAGGACCGCCCGACAAGCACCTTGCCCGGCAGTGGCGGGACGGTTTCCGGCACAGCTGTCACCGACTGGGTCGACGAGAAGGACAAGGGCAAGGCCGAAACCTCCGCCGAGGAAGGCAAGGTCGAATACCGCAAGACCGAGGAATTCCGGAAGAAGCAGGCGGAGTAACGCTTCGAGAGCTCCCAACCGCGGGACCGCATGAACCGCAGACGCGCGACAACACGTCCAACCAGTCAGCCTCCGGTTGACCGGGATCCATGGTTCGGCACTCCACGACGGTCAATCGCATGACTGCGTTCAGACCCGTGACGAACTCTCGCACGAGCTCAACATCCTCGGCGGGCAGTGGCATGCGCTTACGCTAGTTACTCGTGACGCCCCTTGAGCAAATCGCGCCGCCGTTCATCGAAATGGCCCACTCGATCGTGTGGGCCTCCGTCGCCACGGTCGACGAAAACGGCCGGCCCCGCACCCGCATCCTGCACCCGATCTGGGAGTGGGACGGCACCGACCTCTTCGGCTGGATCGCCACGGTGCCCAGCCCGGTGAAGAAGGCGCACCTCGCCGTTCACCCGGAGATGGCGGTCAGCTACTGGACCACTACCCACGACACCTGCGCTGCGGAGTGTCTGGTCGAGTGGTATCACGACGACGAGACCCGCACTGCGGTCTGGAACAAGTTCGCCAACGGTCCCGAACCGGTCGGCTATGACCCCTCCATCATTCCGATGTGGGCCGACGGCCCGACATCCGATCAGTTCGCCGCGCTGCGGCTCAGCCCGTACCGGCTGCGGGTGATGCCCGGCACCGTCATGATGAAGGGCGAAGGCGAAACCCTCAGCTGGACCGCGACGTGAGTCCGATGATCACCGAGACACCCGACGTCCGCGCGCTGCCGTTGGCGCCGAAGAACCCGCTGCCGCTTCGGCAGTTGGTGAAGTTGGTGCGAACTCTCGACACCGGGCAGGAAGTGATACGCGACGCAGGCGGCCCGATCACGCGCATGAAGTTCGGCCCGAAGTGGTTGGTCCCGCCGATCGTGGCGGTCACCTCGCCCGACGGCATCCGCGACGTGTTGGGTCGCAACGACGCGTTCTCGGAGCGATGCATCATCCACGACGAAGTGCGGCATATGGCCGGGGACAGCCTGTTCGTCCTGCCCAACGAGTCGTGGCTGCCGCGCAAGCGCGCACTGCAACCGGTATTCACCAAACAGAACGTCCGCAATTTCGGCGGCCACATATCCCGGGCCGCGGAGACATTCGTTGATCGCTGGCGTGACGGCGGCGATGTCGACCTCGACGTCGAATGCCGCCGGGTGACCATGCAGTCGCTTGGGCCGCTCGGTCCTGGGTATCGATCTCAACGAACGCGCAGACGTCATCGCCGACCACATGCACGTTGCGTCCTCCTACACCGCCGATCGCGCCCTTCGGCCGGTGCGCGCACCGCGATGGCTGCCGACGCCCGCACGCCGCCGAGCCCGCGCCGCGGTGCATGTCGATGCGCAAGGTCACCGACGAGATCCTGCAGGCGTGCCGCGCAGATCCGACCCGTGATGCACCGCTCGTCCACGCGTTGATCGCGGCCACCGACCCGGAGACCGGGCAGTCGATCTCCGACGACGACATCTGCAACGACCTGCTGATCTTCATGCTGGCCGGCCACGACACGACAGCGACGGCCCTTACCTACGCGCTGTGGGCGCTGGGGCACCATCCCGACATCCAGGACCGCGTCGCCGCGGAGGCCGCCGCGATCGGCGATCGCGAGCTGACACCCGAGGATGTGCCCCGCCTCGGATACACCGTTCAGGTGCTGCGCGAGGCGCTCAGGTTGCACCGCCCGCCGCGGGGGTCGCGCGGCTGGCGACGCGCGATATCGCGGTCGACGGGTACCGAGTCGAGGCGGGCAGCCTCATGGCCGTGGGAATCTATGCCCTGCATCGGGATCCCGCCCTGTGGCCGAGACCGTTGGACTTCGATCCCGACCGGTTCAGCCCGGAAGCCTCCAAGGGCCGCGACCGCTGGCACTTCATTCCGTTCCTCGGCGGACCGCGCTCGTGTATCGGTGAACACTTCGCGATGCTGGAAACGACGCTCGCGATGGCCACCATCGTCCGGTCCATCGAGATCCGTTCCGTGGAGCAGGATTTCCCGGTTGCGGTGCCGTTCACCACGGTCGCCGACGGGCCCATCTGGGCACACGTTCGTCCGCGAAACTAGGCGCGCCGCAGCAGCACCGCCTGCTCGAACGGCAACCGCGCGAAGATCGGCCGCCACAGGCCTTTCACGGCGGGCGTCGCTTCTGCCTTCGGCATCACGCGGGGATCGGTCAGCTCGAGCGTCTTGCCGTATCGCCGCATCCGCCCTCCTCCAGCCGATACGACGTTCTTGAGCCAGTCGCGGTTCGGCCCGTAGGTGAGCAGGACCGCCACCCCGTCATCGGTGCTGAACACGGTCAGCGGCGTGCGGTACGGCTTGCCCGACTTGCGACCGACGTGCTCGAGAATGCCGAACGTCGGCGCCCAGCCGGCCCACAGCCGCTGAATCGGATTGGTGAAGTGCCGGTTGAACCGCGCCAGCCATTGCGGAAGTTGCATGAACACCATCAAACTCGTAGGTCATGGCCTACCTCAAGCCCCCGTGGTTCACCCGGGCAGATCTTCAACAAAGTCGCGATGGCGACCGGCATCGGCGGCAGCGAGACGCTGACCGTGACCAGACGCGTCAGCAAGCAGCCACAGCAGATCCCGGTAGTCGTGCCCGAGGTCGACGGGGTGAAGTACCTGGTATCCACCCGCGGCGAGACGGAGTGGGTGAAAAACGTCCGCGCAATCCCGGATGTCACGGTCGGTGACCAGAAGTACGTCGCGACGGAGATCCCCGTCGAGCAGCGTGGGCCGGTCATCGCCGCCTACCGGCCCATGGCCGGCAAGGTCGTCGAGGGCTACTGGCGCCAGCTTCCTGACGACGCCGATCACCCCGTCTTCGCGCTGACCCCGAAGGGCTGATTTGCGCCAGGTGGGGGCAGTCGGCGAGCGATCCCCCACTACACCCTGTAGTTGAGGCCTTCGGCCGTGCTGGAACACTAGTGGTCATGCACCGCACCCCCTTGTCGGTAGCGGCCTCCGCTGCGCTCTTCGCCGACGCGTGCGCCGTCATCCCCGGCGGGGTGAACTCGCCGGTGAGGGCCTTTTCCGCGGTCGGCGGCACCCCGCGGTTCATCACCTCCGCGTCTGGGTACTGGCTGACCGACGCCGACGACAACCGCTACGTCGACCTGGTGTGCTCGTGGGGGCCGATGATCCTCGGCCACGCCCACCCAGCCGTCGTCGAGGCAGTGCAGCGTGTCGCGGCCGATGGCCTGTCGTTCGGCGCGCCGACGCCGTCGGAGACCGAACTGGCCACCGAGATCATCGGCCGCGTCGCCCCGGTCGAGCGGCTGCGGATGGTCAACTCCGGCACCGAGGCCACCATGAGCGCGATCCGGCTGGCCCGCGGTTACACCGGCCGTGCCAAGATCATCAAGTTCTCCGGCTGCTACCACGGCCACAGCGACGCGCTACTGGCCGACGCAGGCTCTGGCGTCGCCACGCTGGGCCTGCCGTCGTCGCCGGGGGTCACCGGTGCCGCGACCGCCGACACGATCGTGTTGCCGTACAACAACATTCCCGCGGTGGAAGACGTGTTCGGGCGCTTCGGCGACGAGATCGCCTGCGTCATCACCGAGGCCAGCGCAGGCAACATGGGCACCGTCGCGCCGCTGCCCGGCTTCAACGCGGCGCTGCGCCGCATCACCGCCGACCACGGCGCGCTGTTGATATCCGACGAGGTGATGACCGGCTTCCGGGTGAGCCGATCCGGTTGGTACGGCGTCGATCCCGTCGACGCCGACCTGTTCACCTTCGGCAAGGTGATGAGCGGTGGGCTGCCCGCCGCCGCGTTCGGCGGCCGCCGCGAGGTGATGGAGCGGCTCGCGCCGCTCGGGCCGGTGTATCAGGCCGGCACCCTGTCGGGTAACCCGGTCGCGATGGCCGCCGGGCTGGCGACGCTGCGGGCCGCCGACGACGCGGTGTACGCCGCGCTGGACGCCAACGCCGACCGGCTGGCCGGACTGCTCGGAGCGGTCGTTGACGGAAGCCGGTGTGGCACACCAGGTTCAGCGTGCAGGCAACATGCTCAGCGTGTTCTTCTCCGACGAGCCGGTCCACGACTTCGCCTCCGCGCGCGCGAGTGAGACGTGGCGCTTCCCGCCGTTCTTTCACGCTCTGCTCGACGCAGGCGTCTACCCGCCGCCGAGCGCCTTCGAAACGTGGTTTGTCTCAACCGCTCTCGACGACGAGGCGTTCGAGCGCATCGCCGACGCCCTGCCCGGCGCCGCCCGCGCCGCCGCGGAAGCGACAAAACCGGCATGACCGAAAAGACGATCGTGCACGTGATGCGCCACGGCGAGGTGCACAACCCGGACAAGATCCTGTACGGCCGCCTGCCCGACTACCACCTGTCGGAACGGGGACGGGCGCAGGCGCAGGCGGTCGCCGACTGGCTGGCCGCCCGCGACATCGTCTACGTGGTCGCCTCGCCGCTGGAGCGCGCGCAGGAGACCGCGGAGCCGATCGCGGCGCGACTCGGCCTGCCGATCGACACCGACGACGACCTGATCGAATCGGCGAACATCTTTCAGGGCCAACGTGTCTCACCCGGCGACGGCGCCCTGCGCGACCCCCGCAACTGGTGGTACCTGCGCAACCCGCGCACGCCGTCGTGGGGGGAGCCCTACGCGGAGATCGCGGCGCGGATGACGGCGGCGCTGCACCGGGCCAGGACCAAGGCGGCGGGTCATGAGGCGGTGTGCGTCAGTCACCAGCTTCCCGTCGAAACGCTGCGCCGGGCGATGACGGGCAAGCCGTTGCACCACTTCCCGACGCGGCGGCTGTGCAACCTGGCGTCGCTGACCTCCTTCTACTTCCATGGCGATTCCTACGTCGGCTGGGGATACGCGGAGCTGGCCGGGCAGTGAAGCGGCTGGTGGCCATGGCGAGCGCGGCGATCGTCGCGCTCGCTGGCTGCTCCACCGGTCACGACGCCGTCGCGCAGGGCGGCACCTTCGAATTCGTCGCGCCCGGCGGCAAGACCGACATCTTCTACGATCCGCCCGAAAGCCGTGGCCGCCCAGGCCCGTTGGCCGGACCCGAGCTGATGGACCCCGCCAAGACGGTCTCGCTCGACGACTTCACCGGCAAGGTCGTGGTGATCAACGTGTGGGGGCAGTGGTGCGGACCGTGCCGCACCGAGATCACCCAGCTGCAGAAGGTGTACGACGCGACGCGCGCGCAGGGTGTTGCATTCCTTGGCATCGACGTCCGCGACAACAACCGTGACGCCGCTCGGGATTTCGTCGTCGACCGCAAGGTCACGTTCCCGTCCATCTACGACCCGCCGATGCGCACCATGATCGCGTTCGGCGGCAAGTACCCGACCACCGTCATCCCGTCCACCGTGGTGCTGGACCGCGAGCACCGGGTCGCCGCGGTGTTCCTGCGCGAACTGCTCGCCGAGGACCTGCAGCCGGTCGTGGAGCGGCTGGCGGCCGAGCCGGAGCCGAAGACGTGACCGGGTTCACCGAAATCGCCGCCGCCGGACCGGTGCTGGCCGCGTTCGGCGTGTGCGTGCTGGCCGGGCTGGTGTCGTTCGCCTCGCCGTGCGTGGTGCCGCTGGTGCCCGGCTACCTGTCCTACCTGGCCGCGGTCGTCGGTGTCGGAGGAGCCCAGCCTGGGGTCCCCATCGGGGGATAGGGGACTCGCGCTCCGGACGGCGCGGCTGCGGGTCGCGGGCGCCGCGCTGTTGTTCGTGGCCGGCTTCACCATCGTGTTCGTGCTCGGCACCGTCGCCGTGCTGGGCATGACGACGACGCTGATCAGCAATCAGCTTCTGCTGCAACGCATCGGCGGGGTGATCACGATCGTGATGGGCCTGGTGTTCGTCGGCTTCATCCCGGCGCTGCAGCGCGAGGCCCGGTTCACGCCGCGGCAGGTCTCGACGCTCGGCGGCGCCCCGCTGCTGGGCGCGGTGTTCGGGCTGGGCTGGACGCCGTGCCTGGGCCCGACGCTGACCGGTGTGATCGCCGTCGCATCGGCGACCGACGGCGCCAACGTGGCCCGCGGTGTCGTGTTGGTCATCGCCTACTGCCTTGGGCTGGGAATTCCGTTCGTGCTGTTGGCCTTTGGCTCGGCGCGGGCGGTGCAGGGCCTTGGCTGGCTGCGGCGGCACACCCGCGGCATCCAGATCTTCGGCGGGGTGCTGCTGATCCTCGTCGGCGCCGCGCTGGTGACCGGGGTGTGGAACGACTTCGTGTCCTGGGTGCGCGACGCGTTCGTCAGCGACGTGAGGTTGCCGATATGACACGTTCCCCGCGAAGACGCAAAACCCAAAAGGCGTTGGGCTTTTGCGTCTGCTCGCGCTGATGCGCAACACCTGGCGGACGCTGACCTCGATGGGCACCGCGCTGGTGCTGCTGTTCCTGCTCGCGCTGGGCGCGATCCCCGGTGCGCTGCTGCCGCAGCGCAGCCTCAACGAGTTCAAGGTCGAGCAGTACATCGCCGAACATCCCGACGATCGGGCCGTGGCTGGACCGGCTGCAGGCCTTCGAGGTGTTCTCCAGCTTCTGGTTCACCGCCATCTATGCGCTGCTGTTCATCTCGCTGGTCGGCTGCCTGACCCCGCGGCTGATCGAGCACGCCCGCACCCTGCGCGCCACCCCGGTCGCCGCGCCGCGCAACCTCGGCCGGCTGCCCAAGCACCACACCGCGGAGGTCTCCGGTGAGCCCGACGCCGTCGCCGCCGTCGTCATCCGGGCACCTGCGCGGCTGGCGGCGCATCAGCCGCAAGCGAGCGGCGGCACCGTCGAAATCTCGGCCGAGAAGGGCTATCTGCGCGAGTTCGGCAACATCGTCTTCCACTTCTCGCTGCTCGGCCTGCTCGTCGCGGTGGCCGCCGGCAAGCTGTTCGGCTACGAGGGCAACGTCATCGTCATCGCCGACGGCGGCCCCGGCTTCTGCTCGGCGTCGCCCGCCGCGTTCGACTCGTTCCGGGCAGGCAACACCGTCGACGGCACGTCGCTGTACCCGATCTGCCTGCGGGTCAACGACTTCCAGGCGCACTACCTGCCGACCGGGCAGGCCATGTCGTTCGCCGCCAACATCGACTACCAGGCCGGCGCCGACCTCAACACCGACACCTGGCGGCCGTACCAGCTGAAGGTCAACGAGCCGCTGCGCGTCGGCGGCGACCGGGTGTACCTGCAGGGCCACGGCTACGCGCCGACGTTCACCGTCACCTTCCCCGACGGGCAGACCCGCACCCAGACCCTGCAGTGGCGGCCCGAAGACCAGATCACCCTGCTGTCGTCGGGCGTGATGCGGTTCGACCCGCCGGGCGGCAGCTATCCCGATCCCGACGAGCGCCGCAAGCACCAGATCGCCATCCAGGGCCTGTTCGCGCCGACCGAGCAGCTCGACGGCACGCTGCTGTCGTCGAGCTTCCCCGCGCTGAACAACCCGGCGGTGGCCATCGACATCTACCGCGGCGACACCGGCCTGGACACCGGCCGGCCGCAGTCGCTGTTCTCGCTGGACCCGCGGCTCATCGAACAGAACCGGCTGACCAAGGAGGCGCGGGTCAACCTGCGCGCCGGCGAAGACACCCGGCTCGACGACGGCACCGTGGTGCGGTTCGACGGCGCGGTGCCGTTCATCAACCTGCAGGTCTCCCACGACCCGGCGCAGGTGTGGGTGCTGGTGTTCGCGCTGACGATGATGGCCGGCCTGCTGGTGTCGCTGGTGGTGCGGCGGCGCCGGGTCTGGGTTCGGCTGACACCCGCAGGCCCAGGTACGGTGAGCGTCGAGCTGGGCGGCCTGGCGCGCACCGACAACTCCGGCTGGGGTGACGAGTTCGAGCGGTTGACGCAGCGGCTGCTGGCCGACGTCCAGACGTGCCAGCGAGATGTCGGAGGCAGATCGCGTATGAACACCCGAAGACGATCGCGAGTGAGGATCGCAGCGAGGGACGAGCGAGGACCGGAGCGAGCGGGAGTCGAGGCATGAACACCGAGCACGTCGACATCGGGTTGGCCCGCTATTCCGACTGGGCCTTCACCTCGTCGGTGGTGGTGCTGGTGGTCGCGCTGCTGCTGCTCGCCGTCGAGCTGGCGTACAGCCGCGGCCGCAAGGTCGAGAGCCGCGAACTGGTCGGAGCCGCTGCGGCGGCGACATCCAACGCGAGCGCGACGGTCGGCGCCGACAGCGCCACCCCGGGCGTCGTCGCCGACGCGCCGAAGCGCCCGCTCGACGAGCGCGTCGGCAAGGCCGGGCTGGCACTGGTCTACGTCGGCATCGGGCTGCTGCTGGTGTGCATCGTGCTGCGCGGCCTGGCCACCGCGCGGGTGCCGTGGGGCAACATGTACGAGTTCATCAACCTGACCTGCTTCTCGGGTCTGGTCGCGGCCGCGATCGTGCTGCGCCGGCCGCAGTACCGCGCGCTGTGGGTGTTCGTGCTGGTGCCGGTGCTGATCCTGCTGACGGTGTCGGGCCGCTGGCTCTACACCAACGCCGCACCGGTCATGCCCGCGCTGCAGTCCTACTGGCTGCCCATCCACGTGTCGGTGGTCAGCCTCGGCTCCGGGGTGTTCCTGGTCGCGGGCGTGGCCAGCATCCTGTTCCTGCTCAAGATGTCGCGGCTGGGCGGGCCCGAAGCCGGAGGGCGCGGTGGCCCGCATCGTGCAGCGGCTGCCCGACGCGCAGACGCTGGACCGCATCGCCTACCGCACAACGATTTTCGCGTTCCCGGTGTTCGGGTTCGGCGTCATCTTCGGCGCGATCTGGGCCGAGGAGGCGTGGGGCCGCTACTGGGGCTGGGACCCCAAGGAGACGGTGTCGTTCATCGCCTGGGTGGTCTATGCCGCGTACCTGCACGCCCGCTCGACGGCGGGCTGGCGCGACAAGAAGGCGGCCTGGATCAACGTCGTCGGCTTCGTCGCGATGGTGTTCAACCTGTTCTTCATCAACCTGGTGACCGTCGGCCTGCACTCGTACGCTGGGGTGGGCTGACCGGTTGCCGCCGACGAAACTGCTAATGAGAGGGGACTAGCCGTTGTCTGACCAGGAGGCGGGCTTCCGGGCACAGCAGCGGTTCACCGATCCGGCGGAATCGGTGCCGGCGGAATGGACCGCCCCGACGCCGCCGGACGGATTGCCGCGCAGCCATAGGTCGCGCCCGGTAGTACCGCAGCACGACGACCCCCCGCCGTACCCCGATCTGTCGACCGTGGCGCTGCTGCGCCAGCCCAAGCGGGCGCCGTCGCAGGGCTGGCGCCGGTGGCTGTACCTCGCCTCGGTCAAGCTGATCAACGTCGGTGAAAGCCCGAAGGTCATTCACCACAACAACCTGGTCGCCCAGGTGCACCGGCCGCTGCGGGGCTGCTACCGGATCGCGCTGCTGTCGCTGAAGGGCGGGGTCGGCAAGACGACGATCACCGCGACGCTCGGCGCGACGTTCGCCTCGATCCGTGGCGACCGCGTCGTCGCCGTCGACGCCAACCCCGACCGCGGCACGCTGAGCCAGAAGGTGCCGCTGGAGACCCCGGCCACCGTGCGGCACCTGCTGCGCGACGCCGAGGGCATCGAGGCTACAGCGACGTCCGCAGCTACACGTCGCAGGGCCCGAGCCGGCTCGAGGTGCTCGCCTCGGAGAGCGACCCGGCGGTGTCGGAGGCGTTCAGCTCCGACGACTACACCCGCACGCTGGAGGTGCTGGAGCGGTTCTACAGCCTGGTGCTCACCGACTGCGGCACCGGCCTGATGCATTCGGCGATGTCGGCGGTGCTCGACAAGGCCGACGTGCTGATCGTCATCAGCTCGGGATCGGTCGACGGTGCCCGCAGCGCGTCGGCGACGCTGGACTGGCTGGACGCGCACGGCCACGAGGACATGGTGCGCAACTCGATCGCCGTCATCAACGCGGTGCGGCCGCGGTCGGGCAAGGTCGACATGCAGAAGGTGGTCGACCACTTCTCGCGGCGGTGCCGCGCGGTCCGGCTGGTGCCGTTCGACCCGCATCTGGAGGAGGGCGCCGAGATCAGCCTGGACCGGCTGAGGCCGGAGACGCGGGAGGCGCTGATCGAACTGGCGGCCGTGGTCGCCGATGGCTTTCCGGGCGCGGAACGGCCTAACGCCGCGGCGTCCGGCTAGGTCAGACGGGCGCTACGGCCGCGGATTGTCCCCGGGGCTGAGCCGCCGCAGGAAATCTGGATCGTCGTCCGGGCCGATCACCCGCGTCTTCGGGCGGGCCGCGGTCAACCGCGTCAGCCGCCAGCCGGCGTAGATCAAGCCGGCCAAGACAAGTAACAGGAGCAAGTAAGCCACGCAAAAACCTCCTTAATCTGAATATACGCGCCGTCGGTAGGCTCGGGCCGTGTCTGACGGCCGGCCCCGATCCAGCCTCGTGGTGGACGTGCTGGCCTATGCCCTTGCCCGCCTGCTGCTCGTCGTCGTCTTGACCGCCGTGATCTTCGGCGCCGGACATTTGCTCGGCGTGCGCGATTTCCCGCTCGTCGTCGCACTCCTGTTCGCGATGGTCATCGCCCTGCCGCTGGGCATCTGGATCTTCGCCCCGCTGCGACGTCGCGCCACCGCGAGCATCGCGGTTGTCGACGAACGCCGACGCAAGGACCGAGAGCAGCTGCAGGCCAGGCTGCGCGGCGAAGAGAACTCCCGCGACGAAGAGCCGCCAACGGAATGACGGCAGTTCTGGCGCGGGAGGCATTCGGGGCCGAATTCGTCGGCGCCGACGGATTTCTCAATTCGCCGACGTATGGGCTGCCGCCCCAGTTCATGGTTGAGGCCCTGCAGGACTGCATCGCCCGGTGGCAGGCCGGGACCATGGAAGTGCCGCTGTTCGACGAAGACGTGCGTGCCGGGCGGGCCGGTTATGCCGCGCTGACCGGTGTGCCCGTCGACTCGGTGGTCGATGGGCGGCACCGTGTCCGCGCTGCTCGGACTGGTCGCCGCCGCGGTTCCCGACGGCAGCCGGGTGGCCACGCTGGCCGGCGAGTTCACCAGCACCACTTTCCCGTTCGCCGCGCAGGCCGGCAGGGGTGTGACGGTCACCGAGTTGGCGCCGGACGAGTTGGTGTCGGCCGCGGCCGACTTCGACGTCGTGACGGCCAGCCTGGTGCAGTCCGCCAACGGCGCCGTGCTCGACGTCGACGCCCTGCGGCGCAGCGTGGCGGGCACCGACACGTTGACCGTGATCGACATCACGCAGGCGCTGGGCTGGAAACAGGTCGACGTGGGGTGGGCCGACGTCACGGTCGCCGCGGTCTACAAGTGGCTGCTGGCGCCGCGCGGCACGGCGTGGATGTCCTTGAGCGACAGGGTCAGCCGGATCATGACGCCCCACGCCGCGAACTGGTATGCGGGTGAGGACCCGTGGCAGACGATCTACGGGCTGCCGCTGCGGCTGGCCGACAGTGCGCGCCGCTTCGACGCGTCGCCCACCTGGTTCAGCGCGCTGGGCGCCGGGCTGACGCTGCCGTGGCTGGCGTCGCTGGACGGCGCCGCGGTCGAGGCGCACACCGTCGGGCTGGCCAATCGGGCGCGCGCAGAACTCGGTCTGCCCCAGGAGAATTCGGCGATCGTATCGATACCGATCGCAGATGCGGCCGACAAGCTGCGGGCCGCCGGTATCCGCGCCTCGACACGCGCAGGAGCGGTGCGCGTCGGCTTCCACCTGTACAACACCGAGAACGATCTGGACCGGTTGCTCGACGCTCTGGGGGATAACCGGTAGCTTCCGTGCCTGCTGCCCGGTGCCCACTAGTGGGCGGTAGCGCCAACGTTATCGCTTGGCGCATGGACGATTCTGGATTGTGTCAAATATGTTAAATCGGAGCGTCAACAAAGGAGTCGCGCCATCATGAGAATCCGGAGCTTTCATCCCAGCGCTGTTCGTGGCGGGGGCGAGCGCGGTCGCCATCGCAGTCGCACCACTGGCCGAAGCCGCCCCGACCTGCACCTCGTCCGGTTCGGCGAGCCTGTGCCAGACGGAAGGCAACGCCCAAGTCGTTGCCACCCCGCCGCCCGTCGACTACCAGGCCCAGTACCCGTTCTTCGGGGATACGGACTGCTCTTCCACCACGGCGGGCACCGCTGAAATCGATAGTGCGGCAGGGCTTATTCGGCCTGGAACGGGATGACTAGCCTTCAACGTCGTCCCGCTCCCGGTCGGACTGGAGATGTCCAGGCGGCCGGCCAGGGTCTCGACCCGGTCCTTGAGTCCGATCAGGCCTGAGCCGGCGCCCGCGACGGCACCGCCGACTCCGTCGTCGCTGATGGTGAGGTGAAGCTCATCGTCGGCGGCGACTGCGGACACGCTGGCTTCGGATGCCTTGGCGTGTTTGGCGGCGTTGGTCAGCGCCTCGGCGACGACGTAATAGGCGGCGACTTCAACCGATTCCGGCATTCGACGATCGACGTTCAGGTCGAGCTCGACGGGGACGGCGGAGCGTCGGGCAAGCGTCTTGATCGCCGGGCCAAGCCCGCCCTTCGACAGGATCGCGGGATGGATGCCTCGCGAGATCTCCTGCAATTCCAGTGACACACCGGTCAGACCGTCGACGATGTTGGACAGCTTGTCGCGCAACTGTTGCTGCTCTGCAGGTATCGATGCCTCGACCGCACGCACTTCGAGACCGAGCGAGACAATGCGCTGCTGCGCACCGTCGTGAAGATCGCGTTCGAAGCGGCGGCGGACCTGGTCGCCGGCGGTGACGATGCGGGCACGTGACGCGGTGAGCTCTGCACGGGTTTCAGCGTTGGAGATGGCGGTGGCGACGAGGTCCGCGAAATCCCCGATGCGAGCCTCGGTTTCCGCGGGCATCGGTTCGGGTTGCGATGAGCCGATCACCAGCGCACCCCAGATGTGGCCGTCAACGACGATCGGCGCACCCACCGCCGAGCGCAGCCCGAGCTGGCGCATGCGTTCGGCCGTGCGGCCGGTCGCGCCGTCGAAGCAGTCGATCCGCGCCGCCGTCCCGGTGTTCAGTATCGATCGCCGCCACACTGTCGCCGTCGAGCGAAAGCCGTTCTCCGATAGACAGTTTCGTCAAACCATGTTCGTCGCGGCTCGCCAGCAGCACCAGTGCCTCGCCGGATTCGTAACCGAGCAGCGCCACATTGTCGATACCCAGCCCGCGAGACAGTTCAGCGACCGCCACCGGATACACCTCGGACGGATCGACGCCGCGCGCCACCAGCGTCGGCGACGCGGCGCAGCGCCGCCTGCTGCTCGGCCAGCGCGCTCGCCTCCGCATGGCTGGCTTCTGCCTCGCGCCTGCGCAGCTCGGACTCGGCGGCGCGCAGCCGCGCCTGCCCGGCGAGGACGTTGGCCAGCAGCGCAACCGGCAGGAAGATGAGGATCGCCAGCGCATCCTGCGGGTGCGTCGGAATGAAGCTCACGCTGGTGTCCATGTGGAACTGGACGTAGACCGCCGCACTGGCCAGCGTCGTGGCCACAGCGAGCCGGAAACCCCATCCTGCCGAGACGACCAGCACGCCGACCAGGAACAGCACGCCGAATGCGTTCTCGGGCGCGATCTGCTGCAGTCGCTGGACCAGCAGCGTCTCGCCGGTGACGAACACCGCGGCCACCACGATGCCGAGCCACAGCGGAGGCGCCGTCGGACGCACCACCAGCGCAAGCAGTCGCGCGCGCAGCGATGGCCGGGGATCGGATCCCGGCTGGCTCGTCGATGACGTGGAATGCTGGCTCATCTTGCCTCCCTAACACAGAATGGCCCCTCGACTATTGCCGGTGCCAGGCAAGTCTGTGAGAGCGGCCATAAATGCGCCCTGGTGCGCGGTGCGGCGTCAGGAGTTCCGGCTAGCGGGAATGCGATGATGGTCGACATCTGCGAAGGCTGAAAAATGTGTATTGCCGCGGGTTGCGATATGCGCTGTTTGATCGTTGACGACAGCGCCGATTTTCGCGACGCCGCGAGCGCCATGCTCGAGCGCGCGGGAATCAGCGTTGTCGGTACGGCGTCGAATAGCGCTGAGGCGCTTAGGTGTTACGAAGAATTGCATCCCGACGTGGCGTTGGTCGATATCGACCTCGGCGGCGAGGACGGATTCATGCTCGCCGAGCAACTCGACCGCAGCGAGCTCCGCGAGCGACTTGGCGGTGATCCTCGTTTCCACCTACGCCGAGTCAGACCTCGCCGAAATGATCGACGCGAGCCCGGCCGTGGGCTTCCTGCAGAAATTCTCGCTGTCACCCGACGCGATCCGGGACCTGCTTCAACGTCACCGGGCCTCAAGGTAGGTGATCACCGCCCGGACACGACGGTGGTCGTCGCCGGTTTCGGGCAGGTTGAGCTTCGTCAGGATGCTGCGGACGTGCTTTTCGACGGTGCCCTCGGTGACCCAGAGCCGCCGGGCGATACCGGCGTTGGAGCGGCCCTCGGCCATCAGCATCAACACCTCCTGTTCGCGCGCACTGAGCACGGCCAAGGGGTCGTCGCGGCGGCGGGCGGACACCAACTCCTGAACCAGCGCGGGGTCGACCACCGACGCGCCCTTGGAGATGCGTTCGAGCGTGTCGACGAAGTCGGCCACGTCGGTGACCCGGGTCTTGAGCAGGTAGCCGATGGCGTGCCCGCTGGCCAGCAGTTCCGTCGCGTGCTCGACTTCGACATGCGCAGACAACACCAGGATGCCGGTATCGGGCAGTTCCGCACGGATCACGCGTGCTGCGTCGAGGCCCTCGGTGGTGTGCGTCGGCGGCATGCGAATGTCGACCACAACCAATTGCGGCCTGCACTCACGCACCAAAGCGAGCAACTCTGTCGCATCGTTGGCCTGCCCCACCACCTCGAAGCCCGACCGGTCGAGCAGACTGGCCAGACCCTCGCGCAGCAGGACGTCGTCGTCGGCGACGACCACCTGCACGGCACTCATTCTTGATCCTCTCGGCGCCGGGACAATCGGCGCAGCCTCACCAATCTTGCAACGAAGTCACAGCCGAGTCATTGGGATTGCAGCTAGCAGGTATCTCGCCGTCAGGCTACTGGGTAGGCGCCTTCACCGGAATCGCCTTTCTCGTCTTCGGATCCGCGGCCCGATGAGTGCGCATAGAAGTGCACATCTTGGGTGCGACGCTCGTCATCACCGCGCGATCGCATAGTTGGCCTCCGCGTGGGGTAGACGCGGGGTATGAGTACCGAAAAAGCGCTGTACCAGCGATGGATCAACGAGTTGTGGGCGGGCAAGCCCGTCGCGGCCGAACTGGTCTCGGGCGATTTCGTCGGGCACTGGCCGACTCGTGACGTGCACGGTCCCGACGAATTGCAGGCGATCGTCGACGAGACGCAGAAGATGTTCTCCGACTTGAGGTTCACCATCGAGATCGGGCCGCTTCGTCGATGGCGATCTGGTTGTGGGCCGCTGGATCGGCACCGGGGCGACCGACGACGGTCCGGCGCGGTTCACCGGCAACGACATCCTGCGGTTCGCCGACGGCCGGTTCGTCGAGTACTGGACGGGCACTTCCACCGCTTAATGTCAAATTTCCTTGACGTGCTCTCTCCGGCGTGCTTGGTGGCGTCGGTTTGACGGCCGACACGATCCGCGACCGGTTGGCCTTCACAGACCGGTCGGACGCTGAGTCGTTCGAAGCGGACGCCGTGGACCGAACGTTCGGCGCGGACACCTACGACAACGCATTGCGAAAGTCGGGCCGGCGCAGGCGCCGCCGCGGGCGGATTCCGTTCACCAAGCCGGCCAAGAAGGTGTGAGCTCTCCCTGCGAGAAGCCTTGGCGCACAAGGACAACTGGATCGGCTGCGAGCACATCGTGCTCGGCATCCTGCGCGGCGGCGACAAGTTCACGCTCGGCTTGATCACCGAGCACGTGGACACCGCGCAGCTGCGCGCCGCGGTCGTCGGCCTGCTAGGGGTTGATCGTGTACTCCCCGATCTGGCGTCCCCAGACATATTCGATGAACATCGGCTGCCCGAGTCCGAAGTGGTTGTACGGCGCGATGGACGCGCCGGTGTCCAGCACCAGATACGGGGCGGGCCACAGATCGCGGGTGATCTTCTGCCAACAGCCCGGGCGGCCCTCGGGTCCACCGCGGGCGTTCACCCGCGGCAGATTGTCGGGATAGACGTACGGATTGCCGGCGCCCATGATGGTGCCGAAGCCGGTTCCCGAAAACCCGTTGCCGCCCAAGGCCTGGGAAAACTTGGGCTCGACATCGTGGAAGTTGCGGATCGTGCAGAACAGCGCCGGGCTGTTGTAGTCGAGAATCTCGGAGATGGAAATGAGGTCGGCGGTGCTGCGGACCAGGTAGGGCCCGCCGCGCTCGAGGATGTCTGCGCCCACGTTGCCCACCCCGATGGAGGCCAGCAGCGTCTCATCGAGATTGGCTTGCTGCTCGTTCAACGTGGCCGTGGTGGTCACGGCGTTCTCCAACCCGTCGAACAAGTCGGGCGCGGCGTTGCCGTAGACGTCGGCGAGATCAGCGACGCGTTGGGTGTCGTAGCGGATCTGGCGCAGCTGAGGATTCAGGTCGGCCAGGATCTCGTTGCCTTGTGCGACCGATTGGCCGAATCGATCACCCAGCCCATCCAGGGCCTGCGCGGTCGCGGTCAACGTCTGGTTCAGCTTGATCGGGTCGAACGTCTCCGCGACCGACAACACCGTCTCGAACAGGGTGTTGAACTCGGTGGTCACCGCGGACACATCGATCACATCGGAAGACGAGATATGCTGGGATGACGGGTCTTTCGGTGACTCGAACGCGACGTACTTATTTCCGAACACGGTGGTTGCCTTGATCTCGGCGTAGACGTTGTTCGGGATCAGTCCGATGTACTTGGAGTCGACGTCCAAGGTTTATCTTCGACTTCGGCGTTGCGCGGACGTCAATTTCGTCGAGGCCGGCGACCTTGCCGATCTCCACCCCGTTGTAGGTGACCTTCGAGCCAGGCTCCAACACTAGGCCCGCCCGTGGCGACATCATAGTCAGCGGCGTCTTCGTGGTGAAGCCGCCGCGGCCACGACGACCAACACCAACCCCGCGGTCTTGTACGGCGGGGTGCCGCGCTGATCGAGCAGGCGTGGTGGCATTGCCGATCGATGGGCCCCCTAGGCGATGGCGTTGGCGCCGAAAACAACGCTAGAGTCTTCGCGGCCATCCGTCCGGCGAATCGGCGACAATTCGCGCGGGCGAACGAATCACCGGTGCTGCCAACGGTTCGTGAGATCACCGGACGCCACCCTGCGTTGATCGAGGCAAATTCGTGCGGCTGGCTGATCGACCTCGCCGCGCTCAGCGGTCGGTTCGGCGACGCCGACACCGTCTATCCCGGGCATGGCGACCCCGGCCCGGCCGCCCAACAGATCAGCGAGCAGCGCGACTACCTGAAGCACTACCGCGAATTGGTCAGGCCGGCGGTGGCACCGGCTCCGACGCCGGGACGACCGTGACCGATCGCGAAACCCGTACATCGTCGGCGAACTCGACCGCGCGTATCCGAACTACCCGCGGGTGGCGTCGCTGCCGAACCTGCAGGAACTCAACGTCGCGGCCGTCGGACGTCGAACTGGCCGGAGGCGACCGCGACCATGCCGCCGAGTGCAACTACGCTCAGTCGAACAGGTCGGGCTGCTCGCGGCTGATCCGTGCGAAGAGAGGCTGGAAGCTGAACCAGCCTGCGAAGTGGGTCCCGACCTGTCCCGCCGTGTGCTTGGCCATCGCAGGTTCGATGAGGACCGGCGTCCCCGCGGCTTCGGCCATCAGCTGCGCGTGGCACGACCGCTCCATGGTGATGAACCACCATGCCGCCTCCTCGACCGAGTGACCGACGGTGAGCAGGCCGTGGTTGCGCAGGATCACGGCCTTGCGGTCGCCGAGTTCATGCGCGATGCGCTTGCCCTCCTCGATGTCGAGCACGACACCCGAGTAGTTGTCGAACAACGCGTGGTCGTCGTAGAAGGCGCACGCGTCCTGGGTGATCGGGTCGAGCAGCCGCGCGAGCGTCGACCATGTCTTGCCGTAGACGGAATGAGCGTGGGCGGCACTGATCACGTCCGGACGCGCCGCATGTACCTGCGAATGGATCGCGAACGCAGCCTGATTCACCGGCAGATCGCCATGGACGATCTCGCCGTCGTGGCGCACCAACAGCAGGTCGCTGACGCGGATGTGCCCGAAGTGCATGCCGAACGGGTTCACCCAGAAGTGGTCGGTCAGCTCGGGATCGCGTGCGGTGATGTGCCCGGCGACGCCCTCGTCGAAGCCGAAACGACTGAAGAGCCGGAACGCGGCGGCGAGGTTCTGCTTGCGGTGGAGCCGCTCCTGCTCGATCGTGCGGCCCTCCTCGGGCATGAGCGCCGCAATATTTCCGCTTGCGAGTTGTTGGGCCTGTTGGACATCGGTGTCGGGCATGGCTCAACGCTAGCCCTGCTCAAGCGCCGAACGCCAGCGCCAGCGCCACCGCGACGGCCCACACCAGCATCGTCAGGCCGGTGTCGCGCAGCACCGGGATCAGCTCCTTGCCGCCGAGGCCCTTTCGCACCGGACCGGCCGCCCGGACGGCGAGCGGCGCTGCGATGAGTCCCACCGCACACCACGGCGTCGCGAGCATCAGCACCAACGTCAGCGCCAACGCGACCACCACCAACGCCTGGTACAGCACCCGGGTGCGGGCGTCTCCGAGCCGCACCGCCAGCGTGATCTTGCCGGACTGGGTGTCGGTGGGAATGTCGCGCAGATTGTTGGCCACCAGCACCGCCGACGACAGCGAGCCCATCGCCACCGCAAGCGCCAGCCCCACCCAGTCGATCCGCAACGCCTGGGTGTACTGCGTGCCGAGCACGGCGACCAGGCCGAAGAACACGAACACCGCGACCTCGCCGAGCCCGAGATAGCCGTACGGCTTCGAGCCTCCGGTGTACAGCCAGGCGCCGGCGATGCACAGCGCGCCGACCGCGATCAGCCACGGCGCGCTGAACCACGCCAGCACGACCCCTGCCGCCGCCGCGACACCGAGGCTCGCCACGGCGGCCGTCAGCACGGCGCGCGGCGCGGCCAGCTTCGAGCCGACCAGACGCAGCGGCCCCGCGCGGACGTCGTCGGTGCCGCGGATGCCGTCGGAGTAGTCGTTGGCGTAGTTGACGCCGACGATCATCGCCACCGCGACGAGCAGCGCCAGCAGCGCCTTCCACCAACATGCGGCGTGCAGCCAGGCGGCGCCGCCGGTGCCTGCGATCACCGGGGCGATCGCGTTGGGCAACGTCCTCGGACGGGCGCCCTCGACCCATTGCGCGAAACTGGCCACGGGCGTCATCGTCGCACGCGGCTCACTTGCTGTAGCTCGCCAAGCCGGCGACGAGGTTGATGGTGACCGCGAGGATGATCGCGCCGAGCAGGAACGACAGCAAGGCCTGGCCGAGCGCTGTGGCACGGATGTTGCGCGCGTTGAGGTCGGTGTCGGACACCTGGTACGTCATGCCGATCGTGAACGCCAGGTACGCGAAATCGGCGTACGTCGGGGTGTCCTGGTGGAAGTCGATTCCGTTGCCTGCGCCCGTGTAGTACAGCCGGGCGTAGCGCAGCGTGAACTCGGTGTGCACAGCGAACCAGGACGCCGCCACGCTGAGGATCCCGACCGCGGCCGCGACGAGATCGCCGCCCTTGGATGACTCCGCCATCAGCAGGTAGCCCACGCCCGCGAGGCTTGCGATGCTCGCGATCAACATGATCGCGTGCGACCAGCCGCGTGTCGCGTCCTGCTCATGCGGCCTGCAGGCGTGGTCTCGGGTCTGCTCCGCATTCATGCGGGCGATCAGTGCCCACGTCGAGACGAGATAGATGATCGCGGTGACGATCCATCCCGCCGCAGGCGCATACGGCCAGCCCACGCCGACGCCGACCGCCACCGCCGCTGCGACGCCGACCACGGCGGCGGTGGCTACTCGAACCAGTACCGGTCCGTCACGGCCGAACGCCTTAGAAACCCCCACGTCGCGAGTTAAGCACTCGAACGTGGCAGGCGGGTATGCCCGCGGCATAACGCAGAATGGTCCAATTGCCGCGGACGTGAGGAGCACAGAAATGCTGGGCGTCATCGGTGGCAGCGGCTTCTACACGTTCTTCGGGTCCGACGCCCGCACCATCAGCCTGGACACCCCGTACGGCGCGCCGAGTGCGCCGATCACCGTCGGCGCCGTCGGCGAGCACGAGGTGGCGTTCCTGCCGCGGCACGGCGTCCAGCACGAGTTCTCCCCGCACACCGTGCCGTACCGGGCGAACATGTGGGCGTTGCGGGCGCTGGGTGTGCGCCGCATCTTCGGGCCGTGCGCGGTCGGCAGCCTTACCCCCGAGTTGGGGCCCGGCGCCATGGTGGTGCCCGATCAATTGGTGGACCGCACCACCGGGCGCGACGACACCTACTTCGACTCGGGTGGCATCCACGTCGGGTTCGCCGACCCGTATTGCCCGACGCTGCGGGCGGCGGCGGCCGAGCTGCCCGGCGTGGTCGACGGCGGCACCATGGTGGTGATCCAGGGTCCGAGGTTTTCCACCCGCGCCGAAAGTCAATGGTTCGCAAGCCAGGGCTTCACACTGGTCAACATGACCGGCTATCCCGAGGCGGTGCTGGCCCGCGAGCTCGAAATGTGTTATGCGGCCATCGCTTTGGTGACCGATCTGGATGCGGGCATCACGACAGGCGAGGGTGTCCGAGCGATCGATGTGTTCGCCGAGTTCGAGCGCAACCTGGTGCCGTTCAAGAAGCTGGTCCACGAGGCCATCGACAACGTGGCCGAGGTCCGCACGTGCACCGACTGCCTGCCGCACGACGGCGTCGAGCTGCCGTTCGATCTGCCGTGAGGGTGCTGCTGACCGGCGCTGCCGGATTCATCGGAGCGCGGGCGGGCGTGGCGCTGGCCGACGCCGGGCACGAGGTGGTGGCCATCGACGCGATGCTCGCGGCGGCACACGGCCCCGATGCCGAACTGCCCGCCGACGTGCGGCGGGTGGATGTCCGCGACGCCGCCGCGCTGGCGCCGCTGCTCAAGGGTGTCGACGTGGTGTGCCATCAGGCGGCGGTCGTGGGCGCGGGGGTGGACGCGGCCGACGCGCCGTCCTACGGCAGCCACAACGACTTCGCCACCTCCGTGCTGCTCGCGGAGATGTTCGCGGCGGGTTGCCAGCGGCTGGTGTTGGCCTCGTCGATGGTGGTCTACGGGCAGGGCCGCTATGAGTGCGGAGAACATGGTCTCGTCGATCCGCTTCCGCGCACGCGAGCTGACCTCGACGCCGGTGTCTTCGAGCATCGCTGCCCGATCTGCGCACAGCCGGTGAGGTGGCGGCTGGTAGATGAGGACGCGCCGCTGCGGCCGCGCAGTTTGTACGCGGCGAGCAAGACCGCGCAGGAGCACTACGCGCTGGCATGGGCCGAGTCGACGGGCGGGTCGGTGGTCGCGCTGCGCTATCACAACGTGTACGGCCCCAACATGCCGCGCGACACGCCCTATTCCGGGGTGGCGGCCATCTTCCGCTCCGAGCTCGAAGCAGGCGACGTGCCAAGAGTTTTCGAGGACGGCGGGCAGATGCGCGATTTCGTCCATGCCGACGACGTCGCCGCGGCCAACGTCGCGGCCGTCGACGCGAATCTTGCCGGCTTCTCGGCGTTCAACGTCTGCTCGGGGCGGCCGATTTCGATCCTGGAGGTGGCCACCGAGTTATGTGAGGCCCGCGGTGATGTCGCTGCCGCTCGTCACCGGCCAGTACCGCAGCGGCGACGTTCGCCACATCGTCGCCGACCCCGCCCGCGCCGCCGAGGTGCTGGGTTTTCGCGCGGCGGTCGACCCGCGGGACGGGTTGCGCGAGTTCGCATACGCGCCGCTGCGGGGCTAAGAGCGTGTGCGTGATCGCGTGTGTTGGTGAGAGTGCGGTGGCCGATTGTTGTCGGTGTGGTCTGGGATGGTTGGGTCATGCACGGCATATCGGCGAACTGGTTACTGACCGTTGGGGTGTGGTGATGGCGCGGTTTGAGGTGCCCGAGGGCTGGACAGCGCAGGCTTATCGGTTCGCGCTGAATCCGACGCCGGCGCAGGTGAGCGCGCTGGAGTCGCATTGCGGGGCGGCGCGTTTCGCGTTCAACGACATGCTCGGTGTGGTGAAGGCCAACCTGGAGCAGCGCGCCGCGGAACGTTCCTATGGCGTCACCGACGAGGATTTGACCCCGTCGCAGGGCTGGTCGCTGCCCAAGCTGCGCAAGACCTGGAACGCGCACAAGAACGAGGTCGCGCCGTGGTGGGAAGCCAACAGTAAGGAGGCCTACAACTGGGGTTTGGATGGTTTGGCCCGCGCGCTGCATAACTGGTCAACGTCGCGTTCTGGTGAGCGGGCAGGCGCCCCAGTCGGCTTCCCGAAGTTCAAGTCCAAGCACCGCTGTGCGCGGTCGACGCGGTTTACCACGGGCGCCATCCGCGTGGAGGCCGATCGCCACCATGTGGTGATGCCGCGGATCGGTCGCCTCCGTACCCACGAGTCGACTCGCAAGCTGGCCCGTCGGCTTGAGGCGGGTACGGCGCGGATTCTGTCGGCCACGGTGAGTTACACGGGTGGGCGCTGGCAGTGCGCGTTTCAGGTGATCGTGGCCGCCAAGACCCGACCCGCCCACGCCCGGCGGTCCGAACATCCGGTGGTGGGGGTGGATGTGGGGGTGCGTGATCTGCTGGTGGTGGCCACTCCCGACGGCCTGGAAGTCGAACGCATTCCCGCGCCCAAACCATTGTCTCGGGCGCAGTCGCGGCTACGGACAGCGCAACGGTGCGCGGCGCGCCGATGTGGCCCCTACGATCCCGAGACGAAGACGCGGCGGAAGCCCTCGAAACGCTGGCAGCGAGCCAACGCCCGGGTGGGTCGGATTCATGCCAGGGTGGCGGCGATCCGGGCCCACGAGATCCACAAGGCGACTACCAGCCTGGCGACCCGACACCACGCAGTCGCGGTCGAAAAGCTGTCCGCCACGAATCTGAGCCGGCGCGGCGGTCGGCGCAAACGCGGCCTCAACCGGGCGCTGGGTGATGCAGCGTTCGGGCGCATCCGCACCCAACTCGACTACAAAACCAGCTGGTACGGCACCACGCTGGTGACCGCGCCACGGTTCTTTGCCTCCACTCAACTGTGCTCCCGCTGCGGGGTGAAAACCAAGCTCCGCCTGCGGGATCGCATCCACCACTGCCGCAATGGATGCCCACCAATCGATCGGGATCTGAACGCCGCGATCAACCTCGCCCGCCTCGGCGACCTCAATCCTGGGGGCACGGGGACCGGTACCGGCAGTAGGCCGGCCGCCAGCGTCACGGCTGGAGATGGACGTGGAGCCATCCACAAGACCAGCCCCACCACCACCCCGGTGCGGTGGGGACGGCAGGAGGCGATGAAACGTCAACCCCGCACACCACTGACCCGGGTGCGGGGACCGCTGCTCCGCAAGGAGAAGCTGCCTGAAATGCCCAGTCACACAAACACTCACATTTCAGGTAACGGCTAGATGCGTTCGCTGCTCACGGTGGTCGTTATCGTCACGCTCGTGGCGTCGGGTCTGATTGCGTTGATGTGGTCGCAGCAGCGGCGGCTGATCTACTTCCCGTCGACGGGACCGGTGGCTTCGGCTGCGGCGGTGTTAGCGAACGGCATCGACGTCGAGTTCGAAACGGCAGACGGAATCGCGTTGAACGCCTGGTACTTTCCTGGCCGCACACGCGCGCCCGCCGTGCTGGTGTGCAATGGCAACGCCGGCGACCGGTCGTTGCGCGCAGCACTGGCCGTGGCGTTGAACCGCGCGGGCATGTCGGTGATGTCGTTCGACTATCGCGGGTATGGCGGTAATCCGGGTCGTCCCTCCGAGGAGGGTCTCGCCGCCGACGCGCAAGCCGCGCAGGCGTGGCTGGCCGCCCAGCCCGACGTCGATCCGAAACGGATCGTGTACTTTGGCGAATCCCTCGGCGCCGCAGTGGCGGTCGGCCTCGCGGTGCAGCAGCCGCCGGCGGCGCTTGTGCTTCGGTCGCCGTTCACGTCGCTGGCGGACGTCGGCGCGGTGCATTACCCGTGGCTGCCGGTGCGGAGGCTGCTGCTCGACCGGTATCCGTCGATCGAACGGATCGCGTCGGTGCGAGCGCCGGTGTTGGTGATAGCGGGCGACCGCGACGACATCGTTCCCGAATCGCTTAGCAAGAGGCTCTACGACGCGGCGGTCGAGCCAAAGCGATACGTCGTGGTGCCCGGCGCGGGACACAACGACCCGGAACTGCTCGACGGGCGACACATGCTTGCGGAGATAAAGGGGTTCCTGTCGTCGACAGGTCTGACCTAGTAATACTGGTGGTGTGAAGCCCGCCATTTGTGAACAGTTCGGTATCGATTTCCCCCTTTTCGCCTTCAGTCACTGCCGCGACGTCGTCGCCGCAGTGACCAATGCGGGCGGATTCGGTGTGCTCGGCGGGACCGCGTTCACGCCACAGCACCTGGACCAGGAACTGGCGTGGATCGACGACCACGTCGGCGGCAAGCCGTACGGCGTCGACATCATCGTGCCGGCCAAGTTCGAGGGCAAAGGTGAGAACTTGTCGCGCGGCGAGTTGGCCGACCGGATCCCTGAGAGCTATCGCGGCTTCATCGCCGAGCTGTTGAGCCGGCACGACATCGAACCCGAGGAGTCGCCGCGGATCGGCCCGTCGTTCCTGTCGGGCGATACCGGTCAGGACCTGCTCGAGGTCGCGATGAGCCACCCCATCAAGCTGATCGCCAACGCGCTGGGCGTGCCGCCGGACTACATGATCGAAGCCGGCAAGGAACGGGGCGTCCCCGTGGCTGCGCTCGTCGGAGCGAAAGAGCACGCCATCAAGCAGGTGCAAGCCGGGGTCGACCTGATCGTTGCACAGGGCACGGAGGCCGGCGGCCACTGCGGCGAGGTGACGACCATGGTATTGATCCCCGAAGTGATCGAGGCGATCAATGACGCTGTGCCGGTCCTCGCGGCGGGCGGGATCGTCACGGGCAGACAGATGGCCGCCGCCGTGGCGATGGGTGCCGACGGCGTCTGGACCGGATCGGTGTGGTTGACGACGGAGGAGGCCGAGACGGCGCCGCACACGGTGCAGAAGTTCTTGGCGGCGACATCGCGCGACACCGTGCGCTCGGCCGGGCGCACCGGAAAGCCTGCGCGGCAACTGAAGTCGGACTGGACGGACGCGTGGCTGCCCAACGACGGCGGGCAGAAGCCCTTACCGCTGCCGCTGCAGTCGATGCTGAGCGAGCCGGTCATCTGGCGGGTCGACAGGCTGGCGTCGCAGGGCCATCCAGGCGCGCAGGCGCTGGCCACCTACTTCGTCGGGCAGGGTGTGGGTCTGATGAACAAGGTCAAGCCGGCCCGCGAGGTGGTGCGCGAGTTCATTGAGGACTACCTGGCGGCGACGGAGCGGCTGAGCAACTCGTTGCCCGACTGACTTCGCGCGTCGAGCGCGGAGCCCGCGACTAATCGGCCAGCGGCAGCCGCACCTCGAACCGCGCACCCGTCGCCAGGTTGTGCGCCGACAGCGTGCCCCGATGCGCCTGCACCAATCCCGCGGCGATCGCCAAGCCGAGCCCCGACCCGCTGGGCAGCGACGAGTCGGAACGCGGCACCCGGTCGTTGGACCCGCGGTACGCCACATCGAATACCCGCGGCAGGTCGGCCTCGTTGATGCCAACGCCGGTGTCGTCGACGCGGGCCCACGCACCGTTCTCGTCCGACCCCAGCGCCAGTGAGACCTTGCCGCCCGCCGGCGTGTGCGCGATCGCATTCGCCACCAGATTCGACAGCACCCGCACCAGCGCCCTGTCGCTGCCCAGCACCCGCACCGGTTTCTCCGGCAGCTCGGCTTTCAACACCACGCCCGCACGCTCGGCGGCGATCCGGTGCGCGGCCAGCACATCGTCGACGACCTCGTCGAGCGCCACCTTGTCGAACGCCGGCTCCACCGCGCCCGCGTTGATCTTCGACATCTCGAACAGATCGTCGACCATCTCGGAGAGCCGAATCGACTCCTGTTCAATCGTTTTCGCGTGCACCCGGACTTCGGAATCGGGAACCACGCCGTCGGCGATCGCCTCCGACACCGCCCGGATCCCGGCCAGCGGTGTGCGCAGGTCATGGCTGACGAACGCGACAAGCCTGCGTCGTGACTGCTCGGCCGCCCGCTCGGAATCGCGGATCTCCTGCTCCCACACCGTCCTTCGGGCCTGATAGCGCGCAAGCATCACCGCGGCGGGGATCGTCACCACCGACACGATCACCAGCACGACGGCGGTGCGCTCGAACGTCTCGGTGATCATGAATCCGCTGGCGCCGAGCACGCCGGTGAACGTCGCCAGCGTCGGGATCAGCACCAGCGCCACCATGCTGACCGCCAGCGACCACGACCGCGCCAGCCGGATGATGATCGCCCCGGCCAGCACGACGGGCACCGAGCAGGCCAGTGCCCACCCGACGATCTCCCAGAAGTCATTCGCGGCACTCGTACCGCTCCACAGGTATCCGCGGCCCCACACCGTCTGCACCCGATGATGGTCGCCGAGCTTGGACCGCAGCCGCTTGACGTGCACGGTGACTGTCGACAGATCGCCAAAGTCCCAGCGCCACACCTGTTTCAGCAGTTCCTCGCGGGAGAACACGGTGTCGGTATGGGTGAGGAAGAACAGCAGCAGGTCGAACTCGCGGTTGGTCAGGCTGACCGGCTCGCCGTTGATGGTCACCGAACGGGCGGCCGTCGAGACGGTCATGTCGCCGACGGTGATGTCCAGCGGCAGCGCGCCCGCCGGCGACGGCGCGCGCCGCAGCACCGACCGGACCCGCAGAGCGAGTTCGCGCGGGCTGAACGGCTTGGTGAGGTAGTCGTCGGCGCCGGCCTCCAGTCCCGCGATCCGGTCGTCCTCCTCGCCGAGCGCGGTCAGCAGGATCACCGGAACCGTGTAGCCGCCGCGCTGGCGCAGGCTGCGGCACAGCGTCAGGCCGTCCGGGCCGGGCATCATCACGTCGAGCACCGCGACGTCGATGCGCTCCGAACCGAGCAACCGCAGCGCCTCGGTGCCGTTGTGCGCGATCGAGACGTCGAGGCCGTCACGCTCGAGATACCGGCGCACGACATCGCGCACGACGGTGTCGTCGTCGGCGATCAGCACGCGCGTCACAACCAGAGACTAGCCCTGCGACGCCGCTACCTGCGTCGATGTCATGGTTTCGTCACGGTTGATTCTCGCGCGTTCCGGTGCTGGCTGGCCTACCGTCGGGTGATATGCCCGACGTCACGGTGGTGCTGCCCTGCCTCAACGAGGCGGCGTCGCTGCCCGGCGTGCTGGCCGCGATGCCCGACGGGTATCAGGCCCTGGTGGTCGACAACAACAGCACCGACGGCACCGCCGACGTGGCGCGTCGGCACGGTGCCGAGGTGGTCGCCGAACAGCGGCCGGGCTACGGGTCGGCGGTGCATGCCGGAGTCGTGGCGGCGACGACGCCGATCGTGGCGGTGATCGACGCCGACGGGTCGCTCGATGCGCGCGAGCTGCCGGCGTTGGTCGCGGAACTCGACGGTGCGGACATGGTGATCGGGCGCCGCCGTGCCGTCAGCGGGCTGCGATGGCCGTGGCACGCGCGGCTGGGCACCGCGGCGGTGTGCTGGCGGCTGCGCACCCGCTATGGGCTTGCCGTCCATGACATCGCGCCGATGCGGGTGGCGCGCCGCGAGGCGCTCCTGGCGCTGGGCGTTACTGACCGCCGATCGGGCTACCCGCTGGAACTGCTGGTGCGCGCGGCACAAGCGGGCTGGCGCGTGGTCGAGCGCGACGTCGCGTACGGGCCGCGCACCGGCGGCAAGTCGAAGGTCAGCGGGTCGGTGCGGGGGAGTTTCATTGCGGCCCTGGACTTCTGGCGGGTGATCTCGTGATCCCCGTCGTCGTGCTGGTAGTGGCCAAGGCGCCGGTGCCGGGGCAGGCGAAGACCCGGCTGGCGGCCGGCGTCGGTGATCGGGCCGCCGCCGACATCGCCGCCGCCGCACTGCTGGACACGCTCGACGCGGTGGCCGAGGCTCCGGTCGCTGCACGGGTGGTGGCGCTGACCGGCAGATCTGGACGACGCCAGTGCGGGTGACGAGATCCGATCCCGTCTCGCCGATTTCACGGTGGTGCCGCAGCGCGGCGCCGACTTCGCCGCGCGGCTGGCCAACGCGCACGTCGACGCCGCCGCGGCCGCAGGCGGCCTCCCGGTCCTGCAGATCGGGATGGACACCCCGCAGGTGACCGCCGAACTGATCGGCGAATGCGCGCGGGAACTACTCGCTGCCGACGCGGTGCTCGGTCTGGCTCGTGACGGCGGCTGGTGGGTGCTCGGCGTGACCGATGCCGCGATGGCCGACTGCCTGCGCGCGATTCCGATGTCGCGATCCGACACCGGCGCTGTAACGCTGGCGGCACTTGGCGACACTGGTGCAAATGTGAGCCTGGTTCCGACGCTGGCGGACGTGGACACCGTCGACGACGTCGACGTCGTCCGGCAGGAATGTGCGCCCGAGCAGTCGGTTCGTGCGGGCCACCCGGGAGGTATCGGATGCTCGGTAACCTCTATGACCGCGCGCTCGACGGTGAACGCTGCTGGCTTCGCCACGACGACGGCCGCGTTGACCGGCTGCCGGTGCGCAGCTGGCTCGGCGGCCGCAACGCCGACGACGCGCTTCGACCACGCCGTCGTCGGGCTGTGTCGATGGCCCGACCATCGACCTCGGTTGCGGCCCTGGACGTTTGGTGGCCCACCTGGTCCAGCGCGGAGTGCCCGCGCTGGGGGTCGACCAGTCGGCGACCGCCGTCGCGCTGGCGCGCCGCAGCGGCGCCCCTGCCCTGCGCCGCGACGTGTTCGAACCGCTGCCGGGCACCGGCCGGTGGCAGACGGTGCTGCTGGCCGACGGCAACGTCGGCCTCGGCGGTGACCCGTGGCGCATCCTGCGGCCGGGCCGCCGAACTGCTGCGCCACGGAGGGCGCTGTGTGGCCGAATTCGACTCGGCCGATCGAAGGAATCCACCCGGGATGGGTTCGGCTCGAATCGCTCGCGCACGATCGGCCCGTGGTTCCGGTGGGCGTCGGTCGGCGTCGACTGCGTGTCCCGGCTGGCCGACGACGTCGGCCTTGCGGTCGCGGGAGTCCATCCGATCGGCCGCCGCGTCGTGGCCAGTCTGGCGGCGACATGAAGACCGCCACGTTGCGCGGCACGGCCGTCACGGCCCGCGTCGGCCTCGCGCTGGGTGTCGCGGTGGCGGTGTGTTTTGTTACCGGGCTGATCAGTCACTTCATCCAGCACCCCCAGCCGTGGTTCTTCTGGCCCACCCGGCCGGTGTGGCTGTACCGGGTCACGCAGGGCCTGCACGTAATCAGCGGTATCGCCGCAATACCGCTGATCATCGTCAAGCTGTGGTCGGTGTGGCCAAAGCTGTTCGAGCGTCCGCTGATCGGCGGGCTGGTCCGGCAGATCGAACGTCTGTCGATCCTGGTGCTGGTCGGATCGATGCTGTTTCAGCTGTCCACCGGCCTGCTGAACATCGCGCAGTGGTACGCGTTCAAGTTCTTCTTCACGACGAGCCATTACGCGATGTCCTATGTCGCGGCGGGCGCGGTGATCGTGCACATCGGTGTCAAGCTGCCGGTCATCCGTCGCGCTTTGGGGGAGCCGGTCGACGACACACCGGTATTCGTCGGACCGTCGCGGCGGACGGTGCTGCGGGGCACGTGGCTTGGCGGTGGCGCTTGCCACGGTCGTCACGGCGGGGCAGACGATTCCGCTGCTGCGCAAGGTGTCGGTGCTGGCGCCGCGCTCAGGGCAAGGGCCGCAAGGGGTTCCGGTGAACCGGTCGGCGATCGCGGCGGGGGTGCTGCGCAGCGCGCGGTCGCCGGATTACCGGCTGACGGTGACGAACGGGTCGACGACACGGACATTCACCTCGCCGACCTGTCGGCGATGCCGCAGGCGACGCACCGGCTGCCGATCGCGTGTGTCGAAGGCTGGAGCGCCGACGCCGAGTGGACCGGTGTCGTGCTTGCCGATCTCGTCGACGCCGTCGGCGGCTCACGCGATTCGGACGTGCGGATGATCTCGCTCGAACCGCCAGGCCCGTATTCGCGTACGGTGCTGCCCGCCCGGCATGCCCGCGACGGCAAGACATTGATTGCGCTGAAGCTCAACGGCCAGACGCTGGACCTCGACCACGGGTATCCCTGCCGGCTGATCGCACCGACCAGACCCGGTGTGCTGCAGACGAAGTGGCTGTCACGAATCGAGGTGGTGCCGTGATCGCCGTGCGGGTGATCCTCATCGGAGTCGGCGTGGCGATCGGCGGGTACGGCGCGGTCCTGGTGTGGGAGAACCCGCCGGTGATCATCATGCGGATCGTGGTGTGGGCACTTGTCGGCGTGGTGCTGCACGACGCGGTGTTCGCGCCGCTGTGCGTCGCGCTGGGCTTCGCGGGCAGACGGCTGATCCCTGGTAAGTGGTGGGCGCCGATCGCCGTGGCCGCCTTCTGCAGCGTCGTGCTGGTGTCTCTGGCCATACCTGTCTACGGCAAACCGGGAATGCGGCCCGACAACATGACAGTGCTGGACCGCAATTACCCTCTGGGACTGTCGATTTCGCTGGCCATCGTGTGGATGTGTGCGCTTGTCTACCTTCTGACGACGCGGCTGTTACCAGTTCGTCAGGATGAAGTGGTTGAGCAGGAGGGCGCCGGCGACGTTGAGCGCCAGCCACCAGCGGTGTGACCGCAGCGGCAACAACGCGCCAGCGGCGGTGAGCCACACCGTGAACGGCAGCCAGATGCGTTCAGTCTCGGCCTTGCTCAACATGGACAGGTCCGCGAACACGATCGCCAGCAGCGCGCCGAACACCATGAGGTGCAGCCCGGAGCGCCGCTTGATCGCCGCGATGTCGAAGGCCCGGCCGATACCGGCCACGCTGCCGAGCCCGATCGCACACACCACCGACGCCAAGTTCGCCCACGACCAGTACTGGAACGGCCGGTCGTTGGCGATGCCCTGCCAATAGCGGTCCTGCACCAGCGTGTAGCCGTCGAACCACCAGAACCCCGCGGCCGCGAAGACGCCGACGACCGCCAGGGCGGCAACCACCGCGGGAGCCAGGGCGCGCAGGGCGGATCGCCAGTCCGCCGCCGAAATCAGCACCGCCACCGCAGGCAGGGCCATCAGCGCGAGGCCGTAGTTCAAGAAGATGCCCCAGCCGAGCACGAGCCCGGAACCCGCGGCGGCCACGACCGGCCACCGCACCGTGCGCCGCGCAGCCAGCGCCAGCAGCGCGATGCCCCATGCGGCGACGCCCGCGTAGTAGCCGTCTGCCGACACCGCGACCCAGATGGCCGTCGGCGCCACCGCAACGAACGGCGCCGCCAGCCGGGCCGTGCTCTCGTCGTTCAATGCGCGCACCGCCACCACGATGGCGGCGGCCGCGCTGGACCCGACCAGCAGGCACAGCAGTCCCGCCCATGCGCCGCCGCCCAGCCCGATGCGGTCGAGCCAGACGAACGTCAGCAGCGCGCCCGGGGGATGGCCCGACACGTGGGTGATCCACGAATTCGGTTGGAAATCAGGGATTCTGCCGGCAAACGTGCGCACCGCATCCGGTATGTCGGTGATGGTGGGCACCTGTCGCAGGTACTCGTGGCGGGCAGTGAGCCTGCCGGCGAAGCCGCGCTGCCAGCCGTCGATCATTGCCAGCGAGAATGCCCAGGCGCACGCGGTGATCCAGGTGGCCCACGGCAGAACCCGCCACGGCAGACGACCCGCGACCGTTTGCCCCCATACCACAGCGGCGACGCCGATGACGATCGCAGGAACGGTGCCCCAGCCGACGTGGGCGTTCCACCAGCCGAAGATCGGCGCAGTGTCGGCGAAGTCATGGAACCGCTGGGCCGATCCGTGGATCAGCGGGGTGACGATGCGGAGGTGCAGATGCGGCACCACGAACGCCGCGACCACCAGGAGCACGCCGACGGTGAGCGCCACCGCCTCCCTGCGACCGATCCGCACGACCGCCAGCCTATTGCCAACGCAGCGACGGTCGGCCTGACGATTCGGTGACGCCGCCCTTCCCGCGAGCGCTAACGAAGTGTGTTCCGCCAGGACACGACTTGCTCTAGCTCTGTGAAGTCGTAGCTCCCGTCGCTCGGGGCGATCTCGACGGTGAACAGTGTGACGCCGGCGTCGACGAACTCGTCGGCACTGCGCCGGTCGAACCCTGACGAGAACGCGGGTGACGAAGCCACCGAGCGCTCGATGTGCGCGCCGTCCCGACCGGCCGCGGTCGCAAGCTCGTCGAGCAGCTTGCTCTTGCGGCGGTAGACGTCGATCGGGAACGGGAAGCTGTGCCAGATGTCGGCGTGACGCGCCACGGCAGGCAGGCTGCGCTTCTCGCCCGCGCCACCGATCAATATCGGAATGTGGCGAACCGGCCGCGGCACGAGTTGCGCGAGCCTCCGCTCGATCCGCTCGATGCCCGCGTCGAACAGGTCCAGCCGGGACGTGGTGGTGCCGTAGTCGTATCCGTAAGTGGTGTAATCCTTTTCGTACCAGCCAGAGCCGAGGCCGAGGATCAGCCGTCCGCCGCTGATGTGGTCCACGGTACGGGCCATGTCGGCGAGCAGGTCCGGATTTCGGAAGCCGATGCCGGTCACCAGCAGTCCAATTTCGGCGCGCGTGGTGATCTCGCCCCACGAAGCCAGTGCCGTCCAACCCTCGAAATTGATAACGTCGGGCTGGTCTGCGGCGAGTACCGGCCGGTGGTCGACAATTCCGTCGACCGCGGGTTTGTGGAAGTGGTCGTAGCCGAAGATGACGTCGGCGCCTATTTCCTCGGCACGAAGGACGGCGGAGCGCCAGGAGCGGTAGTCTGCCGCCCCGCCGGGTTGGACCTGCGCAGCTATCCGGATTGGTTTGGTCATGCTTCAGGCCAACCGAAGATACGGACTATTCATTCCATAACGGCGTAACGTAGAGGCATGGCTCGTCCCCGCAAGTTCGATGAAAGCGATGTCGTCACCGCAGCGCGCGACGAGTTCTGGTCGCGCGGGTATGCCGCGACGTCGGTCGACGACCTGACGTCCGTCACCGGCCTCGGCAAGGGCAGCCTCTACGGCGCGTTCGGCGACAAGCACGGACTCTTCCTGCGTGCCCTCGACGACTACATCGGCGTCGCGCTTGCCAGTGTTCGCGCCCAACTCCGCGATCCCGGCTACAGCGCCTATGACCGGCTGACGCGACACATCCGCGCACAGGCGAGGGAGATCGCCGCCGACAAGTCTCGCCGCGGCTGCATGATGGCCAAGAGCGCCGCCGAACTGAGCGCCACCGATGCGACCGTGGAGCGCGCGGTCGAGCATGCCTACGCGACCTGGTACGCCGAACTCGCTGACTGCATCAAAGAGGCGCAGCGCGACGGAACGATCGACAAGAAGCAGAATCCGCACGCGCTGGCCGCGACCCTGCTTGCCTTCATGCGGGGGCAGGAAGCGCTTCACAAGGGCGGTGTGAAGTCCGCACAGCTCAAGGCGTCGGCCGAGCAGATGATTGCTCTGATCCCCACCGGCCCGAAATAGCGCGGAATAGAAACGCCTGCCGATGCGTCGTAGTTCTTGACCGTATGGTCCAGAACTCACGAAAGGCACGACGATGGCACTTCTCAAGGGCAAGACAGCGGTAATCACCGGCGGTACGACCGGCATCGGGTTGGCGACCGCCAGGCGGTTCGTCGAGGAGGGCGCATACGTCTTCATCAGCGGACGGCGCCAGGCCGAGCTCGATGCGGCGGTCAAGGAACTCGGTGAGAACGCCACCGGCGTGCAGGGTGACGTGAGCAAGGCCGACGATCTCGACCGGCTCTATGCCGCGGTGGCCGACAGCGGCCGGCGCCTCGACGTGGTGTTCGCAAACGCCGCGATCCTGGAGGTCGCACGCATCGGCGAGATCACCGACGAGCAGCTTGACTACCAGCTCGGCGTAGATCTCAAGGGTGTGGTGTTCACGGTGCAGAAGGCGCTGCCGCTGCTCAACGACGGTGGCTCGATCATTCTCAATGCGTCGAACGTCGCCGCCCGCGGATCGGACGGCATCGGGGTGTACGCGGCGATCAAGGCTGCGGTCCGATCGTTCGCTCGCACATGGGCAAGTGAGTTGCGGGACCGAAAGATTCGCGTCAACGCCGTTAGCCCGGGTGCGACCGACACTCCAGGGATCGACACCCTAGCCCGCATGCTGTTCCCCGGACCGAACGCGGAGCAGCAGTTTGAGGACTACCAGCGCAGCATCGTGCCGTTGGCGCGCTACGGCACGCCGGAGGAGGTCGCCAACGCGGTGCTGTTCCTGGCATCGGACCTGAGCAGCTTCACCACCGGCGCCGACATCCCGGTCGACGGCGGCCTCAACCAGATCTGAGACTGCGCCGAAACTGTATTCCAGCAGGCCTTCTCTCGAACTTCCGCTGCTGGAATACAGTTTCGGCGACTTGTCGGTGCCAGTAGCCACTATCTGGTCATGGGGGAGATTGTCGTTGGGAGTGAGGCCGTTGCCAACGGTGTCGTGACGCGGCACGAGCTGGCGCGGTGGTATCGCTCGCTTTATCCGAACGTTCGCGCGCCGCGGGGGCAGGCGCTGACTCTGCACGACCGGACCGTCGGGGCGTGGTTGTGGTCGAAACGCGAGGGGATCGTCACCGGCGCTGCGGCCTCGGCGATACATGGCGCCGAATGGGTTGACGATGACATACCGATCGAGCTGATCTTCAGCTGCACGCGACCACCCGACGGGATCGTCACCCGCGACGAGCGCATCGCTGATGACGAGCTCACCCGGGCGGGCCTACTGCCGATCACCACGTCGGCTCGCACCGCCTTTGACCTGGGTCGGTACCTGCGTCGCGGTAACGCACTCGAACGTCTGGACGCGTTGATGCGCGCCGCACCGTTCTCGGAGGAAGAGGTGCTGCTGCTGGCCAAGCGGTATCGCGGTGCGCGCGGGGTGCGGCGGCTCAAGGATGTCCTACCACTAGTCGACGGCGGCGCTGCGTCTCCGCGGGAATCCGCGCTGCGACTGCTCTTCATCGACGCCAAATTACCCAGGCCCACAACGCAGATAGCGATCTACGACCAGAACGGCGATTACTTGCGCACCGTCGATATGGGCTGGGAGGACTTCATGGTCGCCGCGGAGTACGACGGGGAGCAGCACCAGACTGAACGCCCGCAGTACGTCAAGGACATGCGGGTGATACCGAAGTTGGAGCGGCTGGGGTGGATCATCCTGCGCGTCATCAAGGAGGACCGCCGTCACGAGGTGATTCGGCGCGCCTGGGATGCGATGGTGTCACGCGGCTGGCGACCCACCTAGTCCGCCGAAACTGTATTCCAGCAGGCCTTCTCTCGAACTTCCGCCGCCGGAATACAGTTTCGGCGCCGAATTAATACAGCACCTTGCGCATGTTCTCTTCGGCGTAGTAGTTTTCGAGCTCGGCGAGGCTCATGTCCTTCTTGAGAGCCTGGGCAAGCTGGGCCACGCTGGGTACGGCGGTCGGGTTCCATTTCGACGGGTCCCACGCGTCCGACCGAAGAAACGCCTTGGAGCGCGCGAGCCGTCCAGTCGTTCGTGTTGGAGGCCTTCAACACCGGCGACTACTACAAGGCGGTCGAGGACGAGGTCAACTCCGAGACTGTGACCAAGGTGCTGTACCCCAACGACGAGCCCGAGGCGGGCAAGCGCCTTCGCCTGTTACAGCAGTACTTCTTCGTGTCGTGCTCATTGCAGCACGTCCTGCACATCGACGATGATCTAGCCGATCTCTCCGTTAGGGCCCTCCCCGAGCGATTCGCCCTGCAGCTCAACGACACCCATCCGTCGATCGGGGTCG
The DNA here is from genome assembly GCA_963770305.1 of uncultured Actinomycetota bacterium. Classification (GTDB taxonomy): domain Bacteria; phylum Actinomycetota; class Actinomycetes; order Mycobacteriales; family Mycobacteriaceae; genus Mycobacterium. The sequence goes on along the minus strand of CAVYPB010000038.1, from coordinate 64,776 downwards.
CCGAGCTGATGCGGCTGCTGGTCGACGAACGCGAAATCGGTTGGGACGAGGCGTGAGACATCACGGTCGCCACGTTCGGCTACACCAACCACACCTTGCTGCCGGAGGCGCTGGAGACGTGGCCGCTGGCGATGTTCGCCGAGTCGCTGCCCCGGCACCTCGAGATCATCTACGAGATCAACCGCCGGTTCCTCGACGAGGTGCGCGCGAAGTTCCCCGGCGACGAGGCCCGGCTGCGGCGCATGTCGCTCATCGGCGAGGACGGCGGGAAGAGCGTCCGGATGGCCCACCTGGCCACGGTCGGCAGCCACGCGATCAACGGCGTCGCTGCACTGCAGTCCGAGCTGCTCAAGGAAAGCGTGCTCAAGGACTTCTTTGAGCTGTGGTCCGAGCGGTTCTCCAACAAGACCAACGGGGTCACGCCGCGCCGCTTCCTCGCGCTCTCCAATCCCGGTCTGCGCGAACTGCTCGACGACACGATCGGCGAGGGCTGGCTGGCCGACCTGGACAAGCTCCGCGGGCTCGAGGCATTCGCCGACGACGCCGCCTTCCGCATTCAGTGGCGTGAAGTGAAGCGGGCCAACAAGGCGCGCCTTGCCGACTACGTCCGGTCGACAACCGGCGTCGAGCTGAATCCCGACTGGCTTTTCGACATCCAGGTCAAGCGGATCCACGAGTACAAGCGTCAGCACCTCAACGTGTTGAACATCGTCACGCAATACCACCGGCTGAAGCAGAACCCGGGCCACGAGATTCCGCCCCGTGCGTTCATCTTCGGCGGCAAGGCCGCGCCCGGGTACTTCCTGGCCAAGCGAATCATCAAGCTGATCAACGCCGTTGGTGACACGGTCAACAACGATCCTGACGTCAATCGGTTCCTCAAGGTCGCGTTCGTCCCGAACTTCAACGTGCAGAACGCGCACCTGATCTACCCGGCCGCCGACCTGTCAGAACAGATCTCGACCGCGGGCAAGGAGGCATCGGGCACGGGCAACATGAAGTTCATGCTCAACGGCGCGCTGACCATCGGCACTCTCGACGGCGCGAACGTCGAGATGCGCGAGGAGGCAGGCGCCGAGAACTTCTTCCTGTTCGGCCTGACCGAGGACGAGGTCGCGCGGATCAAGCGCGACGGCTACCGGCCGTCGGACTACGTCGACGGTAACGGCGAGCTGGCGGCGGTGCTCGACCTGATCGCCGACGGCACGTTCTCCCACGGGGACACCGAGGTGTTCCGTCCGCTGGTCGACAACCTGCGCTACGACGACCCGTTCCTCGTCCTCGCCGACTACGCGTCCTACATCGAATGCCAGGACCGGGTGAGCGCGGCGTGGCAGGACACCTCGGCCTGGACGCGGATGTCGATCCTCAACACCGCGCGCAGCGGCAAGTTCTCGTCAGACCGGGCCATCGAGGAGTACTGCGACGAGATCTGGAACGTCAGGCCGGTGACGGTCAAGGTCTAGCGGCAGCGCCTCAGAGGGGCGCGCAGGTCGGTGTCAACCCCGAGAAGTGCACCGCAGGCATATCGTCGACGGTGACGAAATCGGTTCCGGGAGACCAGGTGCTGCCCGGTTGAATCCACGGGGGAGCGCCCTCTGGATACGCGATCGTCATGTCGGAGTAGAACTGCACACCCGGCGGGCACGCCGGACTCGGCGGCGTGACCGGGTTCCACGCGTGCACGACGATCGGGTTGAACAGCCGGGTGCCCTCCGCGCAGCTGGGCTTGCATTCGACGGCGCTGTCGGTGCCGGTTCCCTGTGCGCCGTCGACGCCCCAGGCCGTCCACGTCATCTGTTCCATCACGCCGGTGGTGTCGCAGTTGTAGGCGAATGAGCCAGGCCGTTGCAGCGGAGGCTGACTCGGGTCGTAGCACTTGCCGATGGCGAATACGGCGTCGCCCTGCCCGGCGGGGTCCGCTGTGGCGAGAGCGGGCGCGCCGAGCAGGGCAACAGCGCAGGCGGCCAGAACCAATAAGCGGATCACGCCCGGATGCTAGCAACCACACCCATTGGCTGACGAGGATTCAGTCGTGCGAGGGGAATAACACGTCGACGAAGACCATGGTGTTCTGCTTCTCCTCCAGGGTGGCACCGTCGGTGAGTGTGGGGTTGACGTCGAGGACCGTGCACGTGGAGAGCGGGACCGGCGACGATTCCGTCGACCTGGACGTTGTAACCCTTGGCCTTCAGTCCGCTCACGACGTCGGCGGCCGTCCCGGCGTTCGGAAATGCCGCAGCCGTACCGGCCAATGCCAGGGCCGCGGCCCCGAGCGCCACTGACGCCAGTGGGGTGATGACGAAGTTCTTCATTGCTAGGCCTTCCTTCGGGCGGCCTGTGCGCTCGCCTGTTGACGTAAATGCTGCCTGGCCTGCGGCTTCGAAACTTGGAGACTTTGTGGAGATCAGGGGGAGATTGCCTGGTGAACGGCGTACTCAGCCGCCGAACCTCGCGGCGAGCTCGCGCCTGTCCACCTTGCCGATGCCGCGGCGGGGCAGCTCGTCGACGAGATGCACCTCGCGCGGCGCCGCCGTCGACGACAACGCTGAAGCGACGTGCGCCCGTAGCTCGCTCAACGTTGGTGCCGGGCGTCCGGTGGCGACGACGACAGCCGCGACCACTCGCTGTCCCAGTCGTTCGTCGGCCACGCCGAACACCGCGGAGTCGGCCACCGCGGGGTGGGTCGCCAACGCGGCCTCCACCAACTGCGGCAACACCGTCAACCCGCCGGTGCTGATCGCATCGTCGACCCGACCCAGCACTCGCAACACGCCTGAATCATCAACGGCGCCAATGTCGTCGGTGCGAAACCAGCCCGGCTCCGCGAACGGATCCGGCTCCACCGGATTGCGGTAGCCCTTCGCCAGCGTCGCGCCGCCGAGCACCACCCGACCGTCGTCGATGCGCACCCGCACCCCGTCCAGCGGCAACGCCGTCGTACACACATCCACCGGCCGTCTCGCTCATCCCGTACGTGCGCACCACCGAAATCCCTGCCGCCGAAGCTCTTTCGGCGACGCCCGCCGGCATCGGTCCGCCGCCGATCAGCACCGCGTCCAGCGACGCGAGCGCCGCCGCGGCCGCTGGGTCCTGCAGCGCCTTGTCCAGCTGCGCCGCGACCAGCGACGCATAACGGCGGCCCGACCCCAATGACGCTACCGCGGAGGCTAATTCGGCCCCGTCGAACCCGACCGTACACGACGACCGGCGTCGTATCCGCGACGACGCTGCGCACCAGCACCTGCAGCCCGGCCACGTGATAGGCCGGCAGCGCCAGCAGCCACCGGCCCGGGCCGCCCGAGCCTGCGGTGCGTGGCCTCCGCGCTGGCGGTCAACGCGGACGCGGTGAGCATCGCCCCCTTGGGCACACCCGTCGTGCCCGACGTCGAAACCACGACCGCAACGTCGTCGTCGATCGGCTCGCCCGGCTCGCAATGACGTTGTCAACAAAGAAGCTTTGGCGCGCATCGTCGGCCGGTAGCGGAAGCACCGCCTCGCCGCCGCCCGCCAGCACGTCCTCGCAACAACGGCAGCAGCGACAGCGCTGACGCACCTGACGGGACAGCGACGGGGCGCAGAACGGCTATTCGGTCTCCTCGGCGTCGCGCGGGTCATCGAGCGGCCATCCCTTGGCGGCCAAGCGGTTTCGCACTCGCTCGACGTCCTCCGGGGCGGGCAATTCGTCGGTCATCTGCGGTGATCAGCACCCCGATGTCGACGTTGTCGAAATCCCCGCGTTCCAACAACTCCTTCGCCACGACCTTCACCTCATCGTCGGTGAGCCGTGGCCTGAGTAGCGCGAACAGCGGAACCCGGTCGGGACCAGGTACACCTTCGGGATACCCGGAAGTGATCCACGCCACGATCTTGGCGAGAAACTTCGTCACAGTCAGCTCCCCACACAATGGTCCTGCGGCCCCTCGGTCCGCTGGACAGACCGATCGTAGTAGGGCGGGTCCGCGCAACGCAGAACGCGCGGCGCGACCGGCGCGGACCGACGGTGCAGAAGAACGCTTACGGGCCGGAAGGTGAACAATGGATGAACACCTCACTGGGCAAGGCAAAGTCGCAGGTCGGGGCGGCCGTTTAGGGTAGCTAGCCGCTGGTCAAATGCGCACGTGTAGCCCCAGAATTAGCAGCCATGAGCGCAGAGATGATCATCCTGGTGCTGCTGATAGCAACAGCACTCGCATTCGACTTCACCAACGGATTCCACGACACCGGAAACGCGATGGCGACGTCGATCGCCACCGGGGCTCTGAAGCCCAAGACTGCGGTCCTGCTCGCCGGTGTCCTGAACCTCGTCGGCGCGTTCCTCTCGGTCGAGGTCGCCGTCACCGTGACCACGTCGGTCCTCAACGTCCAGGACAGCAAGACCGGTCACCTGCTCCCGGGGATCGACCCATCGATGGGGCTCACGATCATCTTCGCCGGCCTCATCGGCGGCATCCTGTGGAACCTGCTGACCTGGCTGTTCGGCATTCCGTCCAGCTCGTCGCACGCGCTGTTCGGCGGCCTGATCGGAGCCGGCCTCGCCGCCCTCGGTAGCGCGGGTGTCAACTGGACCGGCGTCACCCAGAAGGTGCTCATCCCCGCGGTCGCCGCGCCGGTCATCGCGTGCCTGGTCGCCGCGTGCGGAACCTGGCTGGTCTACCGCCTCACCCAGACGGTCATCAAGAAGCGTCGCGAAGACGGCTTCCGCTGGGGCCAGATCGCCACCGCATCGCTGGTCGCGCTGTCGCACGGCACCAACGACGCGCAGAAGACGATGGGTGTCATCGCGCTGGCGCTGATCACCACCGGCCACCTGACCGGCGACGTGAAGAAGGACGGCCTGCCGTTCTGGATCATCCTCAGCTGCGCCCTGGCGATCGGCCTCGGCACCTACATCGGCGGCTGGCGCGTCATCCGCACCCTGGGCAAGGGCCTCGTCGAGATCGAGTCACCGCAGGGCTTTGCCGCCGAGGCGTCGTCGGCCGCCATCATCCTGAGCTCGAGCGCCGCGGGCATGGCCCTGTCGACCACCCACGTGGCGACGGGCTCGATCCTCGGCAGCGGCGTCGGCAAGCCCGGTGCCGAGGTGCGCTGGGCGGTCGCAGGCCGGATGGCCGTGGCCTGGCTGATCACCCTGCCTGCCGCCGGAATCGTTGGGGCGCTGTCGTTCTGGCTCTCGCACAGCGTCGCGGGCGCTACCACTCAGCTGGTGGGCGACGGCCTGATCTTCCTCATCCTGGTCGGCCTGTCCTTCTACATCTGGTGGCGCGCCCAGAAGCAGAAGGTGGACAGCAGCAACGTCAACGCCGATTGGGACTCGTCCACCAACTCCGTCGTTCCCGCCGACGTCCGCGAGGCCGCCAAGGGGTCCGAGGACAAGGCTGCGGTCTAGCCCGCACGCCACGACAACCAAAGGAAATATTCATGGTTTATGTAGAAAGCCTCCTCAAGGTGCTCGTGGTGGGACTGGTCCTCGGGGCCGGCCTGCCCGCGGTCTTCGCGCTCGGACTGCGGGCGTACTCGAGCGGGTCCGGCGGGACCGCAGACGACGGCACCACGACTGCTCCCAACCCGGCCTTGAAGTACCTCGGGATAGTGCTGTTCTTGTTCGTCGCGTGGGTGATCATCACGGCTGTCTTCTGGATCACCAGGACGACGATCATTCACCACTTCGGTGTCGATCTGTTCCCATTCATGCCCAAGAAGGGAGTTGAATCGCGAAAATGACTGAGAATCACAGCGTTATGGACAACGTGCTCGCCTGGCTGCACCAGGGGTACCCGGAAGGTGTTCCGCCGAAGGACTACTTCGCGCTGCTCGCGCTGCTGAAGCGCTCGCTCACCGAGGATCAGGTCGTCAAGGCCGCCCAGACGGTCCTCAAGGGAACCGACTCCGACACCGTGACCGACGAGGAGATCCGCGAGGCGATTCAGAAGGTCATCGCCAAGGAGCCCAACCCGGAGGAGATCCACCAGGTCGCGGCGCGGCTGGCCTCCGTCGGCTGGCCGCTGGCGGCGAACGCCAACTGAATTGGATTCACGCTGCGGCCCTCGGCTCTGAAGAGCCGGGGGCCGTATCAATTTCTGGTGTCGCGGCGCAGCGGATGGGTCTCGGGCACCTGAACGAAGATCAGCAGGACACCGTCGGGATCGAGCACGTGCATCTCGTGTAGCCCCCACGGTTCTTGCTTTGCCTCGCGGGCGATCTCGACGCCGCGGCCCTTGAGCTCCTCCTCGGTGGCATACACGTCGCGGACCTGAAGCCACATGGTGCCGCCCGCGCTGGGCGTGCCGTGGCCGGCGAGTTCGATCAGCGACTGGCCCGCGTAGAACACCGTGCCGGCACCGTAGTCGCGGGCGATCGCCAAGCCGAGCTCGTCGCGATAAAACCGCAGCGAGCGTTGGTAATCGGCCGGCCGGATGAGCATCCGGCTGGCCAGGATCTCCATGAAATCGTGTCTATCACGTCAGGTGCCGGATCCGGCCGCGACACGGTGGGGCTACGCGCCGGGCTGCACCCGTTGCCGCTTCATGATCGCGTCGACGGCACTGGGCGCGATGCTGTTGAGCGCATGGGCGGTGACGGCCATCCGTGGCGCGATGCGCACCGGCCGGGTTCGGGCCGCGGTGATCATCCAGTCGGCGGCCTCGGCGGCGCTGAGGCCGGGAAGGCCGTCGTACTCCCGCGTCGGCGCGATCATCGGCGTCTTGACCAGCGGGTAGTACAGCGTCGTGGAATGCACTCCCTGTACGGCCCATTCGGTTTCGATGACCCTGCTGACCGCCGACAGCGCGGCCTTGGAGGCGTTGTAGACGGCGAACAGCGGCGACGATTCGCTGAGCACGCCCCATGTGGAGACGTTGATGATGTGCCCGTCGCCGCGGTCGATCATGCCCGGCGCAAGGCCGCGGATGAGACGCAGCGGTGAGTAGTAGTTCAGCGTCATGGTCCGCTCGACGTCGTGCCAGCGGTCCAACGATTCCGCGAGCGGTCGGCGGATGGACTTGCCTGCGTTGTTGATCAGAATGTCCACGCCGCCGAGGTCCTGCTCGACTGTGGCGACCAGCTCGTCGACGGCGTCGAGGTCGGACAGATCGATGGCGTGGGCGCTGGCGTCCCCGCCCGCCGCGGTGATGCGCTCGACGACGGCGTCGAGCAGTTCCTGCCTGCGCGCGACCACCACCACCTGTGCGCCGCGGCGCGCGAACTTCTCGGCGGCGGCCTCGCCGATGCCCGACGATGCGCCGGTCAGCAGGACGCGCTTGCCCTTGAGGTCGACGGGATCACGGCGGCGCCGCAGCGCCTGTTCGGTCAATGCCGGTCGCATGCTGGCAAGCAGCAGACTCTCGGACAGCCGGCGCAGCGGACTCTTGCTCACGACGGTGAGTTTAGGTGGCCTACTTTTTGATGAGTTCTCGGCGACAAGACGGTCGGTATGGGTATGACGATCAACGGCAAGCTCGACACTCGTTTCAGTGAAGCAACCGAGCCTGTTGGCTGGCGGCAGGTCAGCGATGCCCTGGCCGCCGCCGAGTTGTACTGGCTCACGACCGTGCGCAAGGACGGCCGCCCGCACATCACTCCGCTGATCGGGGCGTGGGTCGACGACGGCTTTGTGTTCTGCACGGGACCCGAGGAACAGAAGGCGCAGAATCTGGCGGCTTCCACCGCGGTGGCGGTGACCACCGGGGTGAATACGTGGAATGACGGGTTCGACGTGGTCGTCGAGGGGAACGCCGAGCGTGTGACCGGGCGGGACACGTTGACCCGGCTGGCCGATGCGATCCGCGAAAAGTACCACGGCGTATGGGATTTCACGCCGCACAACGATGGCTTCGGCCACACCGACGACAGCGGCGACAGTCACATCGCCTACGTGTACCGGGTGCCACCCGACAAGGTGCTGGCGTTCGCGAAGTCACCCCACGGCCAGACCCGCTTCCGCCCCTGAGGAGCTCAGCCGACCCCCGGGCGCGACAAGTTCTGTCTAGCGGACTATCGTTCTGGAAGTTCGTGGAGGTCGGCCTCACCAGCGACGCCTACATCATCTTCACCGCCAACGCGCTGGCCCTGATGGGTCTGCGGCAGCTGTACTTCCTCATCGAGGGATTGCTGGAGAAGATCGTCTACCTCAGCAAGGGGCTGGCCGTTATCCTCGGTTTCATCGGCGTGAAGCTCATCATCGAGGCACTGCACAATTCCCACCTCGACGAGTTCGGCTCGTTCCACCTGCCCGAGATCGGAATCGTCACGTCGCTGCTGTTCATCGTCGCCACCCTGGCCATCACCACGGTGCTCAGCTTGGTCAAGACCAACCGCGATTCCCGCCGTCCCGCAGAAGCGGAGTGATTTCGGCGCGCTTTGTTGCGCTCAGCGTGACAAACCGCGCCGAAATCGCTAGAAGTAGCGGGGGAACCGCGTCCAGTCCGGGTCGCGCTTCTCCAGGAACGCGTCGCGTCCCTCGACGGCCTCGTCGGTCATGTAGGCCAATCGCGTTGCCTCACCGGCGAATAGCTGCTGGCCGACCAGGCCGTCGTCGGTCAGGTTGAACGCGTACTTCAGCATCCGGATCGCCTGCGGCGACTTGCCGTTGATCGCCGCCGCCCACTCCAGGCCGACGGCCTCGAGCCGGGCGTGGTCGACGACTTCGTTGACCGCACCCATCGCGTGCATCTGTTCTGCCGTGTAGGGGCGGCCGAGGAAGAAGATCTCGCGGGCGAACTTCTGCCCGACCTGCTTCGCCAAATACGCACTGCCGTAACCACCGTCGAAGCTACCGACATCGGCGTCGGTCTGCTTGAAGCGGGCGTGCTCGCGGCTGGCCAACGTCAGGTCGCAGGTCACATGGAGGCTGTGCCCGCCGCCCGCCGCCCAGCCGTTCACCAGGCAGATCACCACCTTGGGCATGAACCGGATCAGCCGCTGCACCTCGAGGATGTGCAGCCGCCCCGCCCGCGCCACATCAACGGTGTCGGCGGTTTCGCCGGCCGCGTACTGGTAGCCGCTGCGTCCGCGGATGCGTTGGTCGCCGCCCGAGCAGAACGCCCAGCCGCCGTCCTTCGGCGACGGCCCGTTGCCGGTCAGCAGGATGACGCCAACATCGGGCCACATCCGCGCGTGATCGAGCACCCGGTACAACTCGTCGACGCTGTGCGGACGAAACGCGTTGCGCACCTCTGGCCGGTCGAACGCCACCCGAACCGTCGGCTGTGGCTTCCCGTCGACGACGTGGCGGTGGTAGGTGATATCGGTCAGGTCGAACCCCTCGACAGGCTGCCACGCCGACGGGTCAAACGGGTTGTCGCTCATGCGGTTACCGAATCCAGACGAAACACCGGGCAGCGGCCGGCGAGGGCCTCGAACTCGTCCGGGTTGGGTCCGCTGACGAGGCCGGCGTTCTTGACGAAGCCGACGCCGGTCGGCACCTTGATGCGGAACTCGCGCAGCAACAGTCGCGCCTCCTCGGCGGACATCTCCACCATGCGGACGCGCTCGCTGTGGCGGCCCTGGTGCAGCGTGGCCTCGCCCGCGGCTCTGACGTTGGCGCTCCAGTCCGAGCCCGGCACACCGCCGACCACGTATCGCTTGCCGTCGACGGTCATCGGCGTGACGGGCGTCGAGCGCGGTTTGCCGGTCTTGCGCCCGGCCACGGTCAGTACGACGGGGCCCTTGCCGCCGAAGCCGACGCCCAGCTTCTGCAGTCCGATCATCATCTTGTTGACTGGCTTCAGCCACCGTGGCAGCCGAATGGGCGCGCTGTTGGACATGCCGCCGACGCTACGTGATCGGGTAGATGCGAAATACGGGCAGGCGGCCCGCGAGGCCCTCGAACTCGTCGGGTGTGCCGTCGGTTAGGACACCGGCCCGCTTCATCAGATCGACACCGCTCGGCACTTGCGCCGGGAACTCCCGCAGCACCGGACGCGCCTCGTCCGCCGGCAGTTCCGCCATTCGGACGCGTTCGGAGCGCCTGCCCTGGGTCAGCGTGGCTTGGTCGGCGACGCGAACGTTGCTGACCCAGTCCGCGCCCGGATAGCCGTTCACGACATAACGTTTGCCCTCGATGTGCATCGGCGTGATCGGCGTCGATCGCGGCTTGCCCGACTTGCGGCCGGGAACGGTCAGCACCACCGGCGCCTCGTGACGCGAAATGGGCAGGCCAAGGCGCAGCATGGCCATCAGCACCTTGTTCATTGGCTTGAGCCACCCCGGTGGCCGGATGCGGTCGTCGGGCACGGTCGCGACGCTACTGCCTACAGCGTGACGCCGTATTCGGTTAGCGCCCTTGTCAGCCCGTCGGTTCGCTGAGATGTCGGCAGCGGGTCGACGAGGATGAACCCGCAGCCGACGGCGCGGGCGCCGCCGTCGGCCTCGTCGCTGTCACCGACCATCACGGCATGCGCGGCCTGGACGCCCAGCCGCGCCAGCGTGGTTTCGAAGATCGTGGCATCGGGCTTGACGGCGCCAACCTCGAAGGACAGCACGAACTCGTCGACGTAGTCGGCGGCGCCGAGCGCCACGAAAGCAGGACGAACGTCGAACGCGATGTTGGAGACGACCGCGGTCTTGATGCCCTGCTGGTGCAGACCCTTGAGCACCTCGGCGGTGTCGGGATACGGCGTCCAGGACGACGTATCGATGACCCGGTCGTACAGCGCCTCGGCGTGGTGCTCGGCCAGGCCGGATTCGCGAAGCACGTGCAGATACGCCTCCCGGTGCAAATGCGGCGCAAGGTCGCGGTTGACCCAGGCGTGGTACTGCTCGTCGGTCATGTCGACGGGGCGGCCCGTCGGCGCGGTGAGCCGTCGCATGAGCTCGACCTGGACATGCCCGTCGACTTCACGTTCATCGACCTTGATGCCCTCGAACCAGCTCTCGTCCTCTTCGAGGCGGAACAATGTGCCGGAGTAGTCGAACAAGAATGCCTGCACCCGGTTCATGGCCTCCATGCTGCCAGGTGTGAAATATCGCAAAATTGGCTAATTAGCAGGCATGACAAAGCTGGAGCAGGCCGTCGTGGTTGTGCCCGCGCACAACGAGCTCGAGCATTTGCCGCGCTGCCTGCTCGCGTTGACGACAGCGTCGCGCCGCCTGCCGATGCCGGTGCTGATCGTCGTCGTCCTCGATGCCTGCGACGACGGCAGCGACAGCCTGGCTGAGCAGTTCGGCCCCGACGTGCATTTCCTCTCGATCGATGCGGGCAATGTTGGCGCGGCGCGAGCGGCCGGATTCGAGTACGCGCGATCAGTGTGCGGCGGCATCGAGCCGGGGCGCACCTGGTTCTCAACCACCGATGCCGACAGCGTGGTCAGTAGCCAATGGTTGGCGCGGATGACAGCGGCCGACGCCGACATGGTGCTCGGCACGGTGCGGATACCTGTGTGGCGGCTACCTGTCGAGGTGGCCCGCCGCTACCTGCTCGCCTACAACTCGAAAGGCCCAGGGCACAACCACATTCACGGCGCCAACATGGGGTTTCGCGCCGACGCTTACTGGCGTGTCGGCGGTTTCCAAGCGCTGGCCACCGGCGAGGACGTGGACCTCGTGCAGCGATTCGAGACTGCCGATATGCGGATCCACCGCGACGTCAGGCTGTCGGTGACGACCTCAGCCCGCCAGGTGGGGCGTGCGCCCGGTGGCTTCGCCTACCACCTGCGTGAACTGTCAGGTTCGGTGCGGCGGCGGAAGCGAAGGCAAAGACATGATCGGCGGACTGATCGGGCGATGGCTTGAGTCCGGCGCACTGGACCTGCCACTGCCCGGCGCTGGTGCCACCGCGCAACGGTGGCAGCGCCTTGCCGAGCTCACTGCGATCGACGTCGTCGCGGGCCGGCTCGCCGAGGCCCACACTGATGCCGTTGCTGTTCTGGCCGAACTGGTGGGACCCGAGCCGAAACCCGACCAGTTTTGGGGCGTGTGGGCAGCCGAATCCAGGGACGCCGTCCTGAGTGCCCGCGGCGATCGCAAGTCGGTGACGCTTGACGGGACAAAGGCGTGGTGTTCGGGCACAGGCCTGTGCACGCACGCACTCGTGACGGCTCGACTGGACTCCGGTGACCGAGGCTTGTTCGCCGTCGAGCTGCAGCACGACGGCGTGCGCCCACTCCCCAGCACCTGGCGCAACACGGGTATGGCCGAATCCGACACCCGCTCGGTGCAATTCAGCGGCACGCCCGCTGTCCGCGTCGGCGAGCCAGGCGACTACTTGAAGAGGCCGGGGTTCTGGCACGGCGCGATCGGCGTCAGTGCATGCTGGCTGGGCGGGGCACGCGCGGTGGCGGCGCCGTTGTATGAGCGCGCGGGTGGTGACTCCACCGACCCCCACTTGCTGGCGCACCTCGGCGCCGTGGACGCCGCCCTCACTGCGGCCGAGGCCACCCTGGCGTCGGCGGCTGGCGAGGTCGACGCAGATCCGTTGAACTGCGAGGGCACCGCCGAATTGATCGCGCGACGCGCTCGCGCCGTTGTGGAAACCGCTGTCGACGAGGCGATCCATCGCACCGCACGCGCACTCGGGCCCGCTCCGCTGTGTCTGAACGCCCAGCATGCGCGACGGGTGGCCGACCTGACGATCTACATTCGGCAGAGCCACGCGGAGCGCGACCTCGAACAGTTGGGCCGGCTTGCGGGGGCCAGGCGTTGACGGCGACACCCGCTGATCCGCCGATCGGCAACACCGCCCGCTTCGCCGCCCGACCGCTGCCGAGCGGTGGCACTCCGACGGCGGTCTGGCTGAACGCCGAGCGTGATCTCCCGGAACTCGGTCTCAGCGCCTGCCCCGAAATCGTTGTCGTGGCGGCCCATCCCGATGACGAGACACTCGGTTTCGGCGCGACCGCCACCATGCTGGCCGAGCTCGGCGTGCGCGTCCAGGTGGTGTCGGCCACCGACGGCGGGGCTTCGCATCTGACGCAGACCCTGTTGCAGCGCCACTACCTGGAACAGACGCGACGCTCGGAATTACACCGTGCAGTCGGAATTTTGGGCCTACCCACGCCGGTCAGCCTCGGACTTCCGGACGGCAAATTGGTTACTCATGAGGACCGGCTTGCCGACCTACTCACCGAGATTCTGGCGACGCGGCCCCCCGGCACGTGGTGTGCCGCCACCTGGCGCGGCGACGGCCATCCCGACCACGAGGCGGTCGGTCGCGCGGCCGCTGCCGCCACTCGGCGGACTGGCGCGGTGTTGATCGAGTATCCGGTGTGGATGTGGCACTGGGCGCTGCCCGGCGACCCCGCGGTGCCGTGGGACCGGGCACAAGCGGTGCCGTTGAGTCGCGCAGCGATCGACCGCAAGAGCCGTGCGGCGCAGTGCTTCCGGAGCCAGTTTGAACCTTCGGTCGCGGGCCCACCGTTGCTTGCGCCGTCCGTGCTGCGGCGGCTGCTCGCGGTCGGGGAGGTCGTGTTTCGGTGATCACTCGATTGCCAAACTCCTACTTCGACGACAAGTACGCCGATGCTGCAGACCCGTGGCAGTTGCAGGAGCGGTGGTACGAGCGGCGCAAGTACGCGATCACACTGGCATTGCTGCCCTACCCGCGCTACCGGCACGCGTTCGAACCGGGCTGCTCGATCGGCGTGCTCACAGAGCACCTCACCCGTCGGTGTGACCACGTGACGGCCACCGACGTCGCCACAGCGGCACTCGATGCGGCCCACCGCCGCCTTGTCGAGGCAGGCTCCCGGGAACGCGTCACCCTGCTCCATAGCTCATTGAACGAGCCTTGGCCGGCAACGCAATTCGACCTCGTGGTGTTGTCGGAGATCGGCTACTACCTGGAGGCCGGTGAGTTGAGAACCGTCTTGGATCGCGAGGTGGCACGGCTGGCGCGCGGCACTGTCGTCATCGCTGCGCATTGGCGCCACCGGGTCGACGACTACCCGATCACGGGGGACCGCGCCAACGACATCATCGGCGCTACGCCTGGATTGCACCACCTCGGCGGCTACCGTGACCAAGACGTCGTCATCGAGGTGTTCGACACCGCGCCGCCGGTCTCGGTCGCGGCCCGCACCGGAGTGCCGGGCGCCTAGCCATCTCGTGCGCGAGCAGCCTTGCCCGCCAATACTTCTCGTTCACGTTCGTTGTCGGTCATCGACGCGGCACGGTCGAATTCGTCGGCGGCCTCGGCGTCGCGACCGAGCCGGGCCAGCAGTTCGCCGCGCACGCTCGGCAGCAGATACGAGCCGTCGAGGCCGTCGAGACTGTCGACGATCGCCAGCGCGGAGGCGGGGCCGTCAAAGGATCAGCCATCGCCACGGCCACCGCCCGGTTGAGCTCGACCACCGGCGACGGTGCAACCTGGCGCAGCCCGTCGTACAGCAGCACGATGCGTGCCCAGTCGGTGTCGGTCGCGGTCGGCGCGACCGCGTGGCACTCGGCCAGCGCGGCCTGCAGCGCATACGGCCCCCAGCCGATGCCCTTACGCTGCAACGCATTAGCCGCTCGCTCCAGCGCAGCGACCCCGCGCTGGATCTGTGCCCGGTCCCACTTGGTCCGGTTCTGGTCCTCGAGCAGGATCGGCCTGCCGTCGGCGTCGGTGCGTGCCGCGAAGCGCGACGACTGGAACTCCATCAGCGACACCAAGCCGTGCACCTCGGCCTCGTCGGGCACCAGCGCCGCCAGGACGCGACCGAGCCGCAGCGCCTCGCTGCACAGCTCGTCGCGGATCCAGCGCTGCCCGAACGACGCCGAATAGCCCTCGTTGTAGATCAGGTAGATCACGCTCAGCACGGCCGACAGCCGCTGCGGGTACTCCGACCGATCCGGCACCTCGAACGGCACATTCGCGGCGGCAAGCGTCTTCTTGGCCCTGGTGATGCGCGCCGCGACCGTCGCCGTCGACGTCAAGAACGCGCGCGAGATCTCCTCGGTGGTCAGGCCGCCGACCACGCGCAGCGTCAGCGCGATCTGGCCCTCGCGCGACAGCACCGGGTGCGACGAGATGAAGATCAGCCGCAGCACGTCGTCGTCGATGCGGTCGGGATCCCACGCCTCGGGAAGTCCGGACCTGCGTCTCGAGCTCCCGCGCCATCGCCGCGTACTTGGCGTCGAGGTTCTCCTGTCTGCGCCAATGGTCGATGGCCTTGCGCTTGGCGACGGTGGTCAACCACGCGCCCGCGTTGCGCGGCACACCGGATGACGGCCACTGGGTCAGCGCGTCGACGAGGGCTTCCTGCGCCAGGTCCTCGGCGAGGCCGACGTCGCCGACCGCGCGGGTCAGCGTCGCGACGATCTTGGCGGCCTCCATCCGCCACACCGCATCGACGGTCTGCTGTAGATCCGGCACGTGCCCATTGTGCCGAGTGGCTCAGGCCGTCCCGCCCAGTGCGGCGGTCACGCTCGCGAACATGGTGGACTTGATCGCCTGCAGGGTGCCGGGATCCTTGCCCTTCAACGCCGTCACGAGATCGACGGCCGCCGACGTCACCTTGTCCTCAGGAGCGGTCGCGGTCACCAGGCCGATCGCCTCGGCGTCGGCGCCGCCGTAGCGACGTCCGGTGGTCATCGCCTCGACCGCGGCGGCCGGCGTCAGCTTCGCCTGGATGAGGGCGGCCATCCCTGGCGAGAACGGGATGTGGATGTCCACCTCGGGGAAGCAGAAGTAGCCGCGGTCGACCCGCATGACCCGAAAGTCGTGGGCGATTCCGAGCATCGAGCCCGCGCCGAATGCGTGGCCGTTGACCGCGGCGACGGTGGGAACCGGTGCGACGAGTACGCGCGCGAGCAGCTGGTGCACCTGGTCGATGTACCAGTCGCCCTGATCGCTGTGGGCGGCAAGCCAATCCAGATCCAGGCCGTTCGAGTAGAACTTGCCGGATCCGGTGGTCACCAGCGCCTTGGCCTCACCCGACTCGATGCGGTCGAGGAAGCCGTTGACGGTGGTCAACCAGTCCGGCGAGAACCGGTTTTCGTCGTCGCCGAGGTTCAAAACCGCTATGTCGTCGGTGATTTCGAGGTGTGCGGACATAGTTTCTCCTTACTTGACGGACAGAATCGCTTCGACTGCGGTCGCAAGGCGGCGGCGCGTGGCGTCGGTAGGTGGCATGGGCCGCGCAGCATCAGACCCGTGGGCAGTCCGACGACGCAGTCCTCGATGACGGCGACCGATGCGGCGTCCTTGCGGTCCCACATGGCGATCGACAGCCGGATCAGCAGGTCGCGAAGGTCGGTGTCCAGCGCGCGGAGTTCGGCCTGTACCTCGGCGGGTGCGTCACCGATCAGTTCCTCGCGGGTGGTGCTGAGCCACAGCCGGGCCGACGTCGGGTACTGCTCGCTGAACACGGCGGGCGCGTCGGCCGCCGCGATGACGGCACGGATGGGATCGTCTTCGGCGTCGACGGTCTGCCGCTGCAACGCCAAGAAGCGTCGGGCGGCGCGCACCCAGGCGCGGCCGACCAACCCGCCGCGGGAACCGAATGCGTGATAGATCGCGCCGTTGGAGATGCCGGCCCGCTCAGACACGGCGCGGATGGTGACGGCCTTGACGCCGCCCTCGACGGCGAGTTCTTCGGCCGCGTCGAGCATCGCGTCGCGGTCGTACACCTGTGGCCGGGGCATGACCGCCAAGATAACAGAGCAGATGCTCTGTTATCAATTGTGTGCGTGACACGCCGAGGCAAAGCGGGCGTGTAGCAACCATCGAAGGCGGAGAGTAGTGCCATGGCGCATCGGCTGGTCACCGCGTACCGCGACGGGCGAAAAGCCTTTCCGCATACGCTTCTCAACCCCTACGCGGGGATGGGCGACCGTGCCGTCGCCCGCATGTGGCGGCTCGGTTGGCAACGGGCCGCCGAGGAGAGCCGCCGCATCCCCCCGGAAGCGGAACGCATCGCGCGGTTGGCCGCCGAGATCGACGCCCTGCTCGACTGAGGGCCACCGAGCCACATCCCATTAGGTGGCATTTCGACACATGCCCCCGGAACGGTCGCCGAGCAATACCACCTAAGCCTCCACGACGCGGGTCAGCTGCTCTCGTGAGTCGATCTGGAGCTTGCGGTAGACGTTGCGCAGATGCCACGCCACGGTGTTGCGTGAGACGAAGATCATCTCGGCGATGTCGCGGTTGGACCCGCCCTGCGCGGCCAGCTGCGCGACTCGCAGTTCGGTCGGCGTCAACGAGTCGACTCCGCTGAGCGCGGGCCGGCGCGGCCGGGCACCAGCGGACATCAATTCTTGGCGGATCTCCGCCTCGAGGCCGCTCGCGCCGCATCGATGCGCCAAGTCCAGGCCAATCGTCAGATGGTGTCGCGCCTCAACGCGCTGACCTGCCCGTCGCAGTCCCTTCCCCAGCCCCGCATGTGCATGCGCAAGCTCGAGCTTCGCCTCGGTGGTCTCCAGTGCGGCGATGGCCTCACGGAGTGTGTCCAAAGCGTGCTGACCGCGCTCGGTAATCGCTCGGCGTCTCAGCGCGACGCCCAACGCGATCGGCACTTCATAGCGCTGCGCGAGGCGAATCTCCTCTTGGATAAGCGCATTCGCACGTGTCGGGTCCCCGCCGAGGTGGGGCGATGACGCCGGCAAGCGATCGCCAGGGAAGCGCCGACGGGTTGGCGTCGCCGAACACCTGCAATGCCTCCTCGGCGGCCGCGAGATCGTTGCGCGCCGCCTCGATGTCACGCAATTCCAAATGCAGTCGCCCACGCGCCAAATAAACGTAGGCCTCGACGCCCGGGACATCGACCGGCGGCGGAATCTCCTCAACCCTGTCGAGCACGCCCGCGGCTTCGGTCAATTCATGACGTTCGATCATGCAGTTGGCCAATGTCGCCGCCGCGGTTCGCGCATGCGCGTGCCATCCCATTCGGTCCAGCGCCATCTGCGCATCGACCGCCGCCTCCGTGATGCGCCCCCGCGCGAGGAGGACGAGCGCCCGACTGAGCGACGCTTCCGCATACGCCATTGGTGCGCGTGGCTGACGTTCTTGCAAACGCCCTTGCCGTGTCCGGCCACGGTGGGCCCGAAGGCTCTATGGCCGTGGTGTTCTAACCGATTGATGACTTGGCTCCACGCCGATCCGTCATGCCATGACCCGTGGACCAACACGAAATGCATGGCAGCGTGAACAGCCCCGAGCGACGGCTTTATTCAGCTGAGGTGCTCGCGGGGGCGAATCAGCCCACCGCGCGGCCTGCGCCCTCCCAGAACTGCGCGCGCACCGACTTTTTGTCCGGCTTGCCCAACGCCGTCACCGGCACCGAGTCGACGACAATCACCTGCTTCGGCGCCTGCACCGAGCCCTTGCGCTCCTTCACCGCCGCCTGGATCTCGGCGGTCATCGTCGCCACCGACTCCTCGTCGGACGGCGCGTCGGGCCGCAGCACCACCACAGCGGTCACCGCCTCGCCCCACTTCTCGTCCGGGGTGCCGATCACACACACCTGCGCGACGGAGGGATGTTCCGCCACAACGTCTTCCACCTCGCGCGGGAACACGTTGAAGCCGCCGGTGACGATCATGTCCTTGGTCCGGTCGACGATGTACCAGAAGCCGTCCTCGTCCTCGCGAGCCAGGTCACCGGTGTGCATCCAGCCGTCATGAAAAGTACGCGACGTCTCGTCAGGCAGGTTCCAGTACCCGCCGGACAGGAGTGGACCGGACACGCAGATCTCGCCGACCTCGCCCCGTGGCACCGGATTGCCATCGCCGTCGAGCAGCGCCGTCCGGCAGAACACCGTCGGCCGCCCGCAGGACGTCAGCCGCTTCTCGTCGTGGTCGCCCTTGGCCAGGTAGGTGATCACCATCGGCGCCTCGGACTGCCCGTAGTACTGCGCGAAGATCGGGCCGAACCGGCGGATCGCCTCGGCCAGCCGCACCGGGTTCATCGCCGACGCGCCGTAGTACACCGTCTCCAGCGAGGACAGATCCCGAGTGTGCGAATCCGGGTGGTCCATCAGCGCGTAGATCATCGACGGCACCAGCATGGTGGCCGTGATCTTCTGCTCCTCAATGGTTTTCAGCACCTCGGCCGGGTCGAACTTGGTGAGCACAATCAGCTGGCCACCCTTGATGATGGTCGGCACGAAGAACGCCGCACCCGCGTGCGACAACGGCGTGCACATCAGGAAGCGGGGGTTCTCGGGCCACTCCCACTCGGCCAGCTGGATCGTCGTCATCGTGGTGATCGATTGAACCGTGCCGATCACGCCTTTTGGCTTGCCGGTGGTGCCTCCGGTATAGGCCATGCCACCGATATGATCGGGCGGCAGGTCAGCGGCCACCAACGGTCGCGGCGAGTACTTCGCTGCCTCCGCCGACACATCCACCGCGACGCCCGCGAGCGCCTCGGGCACCGGGCCGATCGTCAGGATCTGCTTCAGCGAAGGCACCTTCTCCAACAGCCCCAGCGCCCGTTCGACGAACATCGGGTTCGGGTCGATGATCAGCGAGGTGATCCCGGCGTCGGACAGCACATAAGCGTGATCGTCCAGCGAGCCGAGAGGGTGTAGTGCCGTGCGCCGGTATCCCTGGGTCTGCCCGGCGCCGATGACCATCAGTACCTCGGGCCGGTTCAACGACAGCAGCCCGACGGCGCTGCCGGTGCCGGCGCCCAGCGCCTCGAAGGCCTGAATGTACTGGCTGATGCGGTCGGCCAGCTGGCCGCCGGTCAGCGTGGTGTCCCCGAGGAAGAGCACCGGCTTGTCTTTGTTGCGCTTGAGCGCTCCGACTGTGAGGTGGCCGGAGTGGATGGGATGGCGCAGCAGGTCTTCCGACGAGCGCTCGCGCGTGGGGGTACCTCCCGCCCGACGGGGAGGGGGAGAGTCATCGACCAGAGTCATGACGACCACACTAGAACGTGTTACAGAACGAGCTACTGCTTGCCCTAGATATCCGCTGAAGCGGATATCTAGGGGACCCCCCGGAAATCACGACTACTTCCAAACGCCTTCCTTTTTCCACTGGAGTTCCTTCTGGACCCACTCGTTGTCCTGCGGGAACTCCTCGGTCTCGGTGATGCGGCGTACCTCGAGCCGGGCGCCCAGACCGAGCGGGCATTTCAGCGCCCACTGCCTGGCCTCTTCGATCGACGACACTCCGAGGATCCAGAACCCGTTGAACAGCTCCTTGGCCTCGGTGTACGGGCCGTCGGTGACTACTGGCGGATCGGAGTCGAAATTGACCACGAAACCGTCCTCGGGACCGGCCAGGCCGTCGCCGGCCAGCAGCACACCGGCCTTGATCAGCTCCTCGTTGTAGCGGCCCATCGACTCGATGATCTGTTCGAAGTCGATGTTCTGTTCCTCCATGGCCTTCTCGGCCTCGGGGGTTGACCGCAGGATCAGCATGTAGCGCGACATCGTTGTGTCTCCTTCTTCGTTGGGAAGGGGCGCGTCCATCGTGCCCTCGTTGACACGTCGAATGGCAACCCGCCGAAATCGACACGGCCCCGAAGTTTCTTCAAGAATTTTCCGGCGGCTGAAAGAATGACCACGTGCCCGCCGCGTGACCTGGTCATTCAGGGAACTGTTCTCACCGTCGATGAACTGAAACCCACCGCTGAGGCCATCGCGATGTCCGACGGTCGGATAGTCGCGGTCGGGCCGCATCATCGGCGTGACGCCGGGCTCGTGCGGATGCGCTAACTACACCCGCGAGCAGCTGGCCGAGATCGCCGACATGGTGGTGCTGTCGGCCGATCCGCGCGCCGTGCTGCCGGAGGAGATCGCCGATCTCGAAGTGCGGGCGACGTTCCTGGCGGGGCGCGAGGTTTACCCGATTCAGGACTGACAGGTCGCCGGGCATGGCACGCTCGATTCATGTCCGACCTGGCTGATCCGCGCTTCCTTGATGAACGACTGGCCCATTGGGCCGCCACCAAGCCCGACGACGAGGCGATGACGTACCTGGACCGAACCTGGACGTGGGCCGAGTGGGACGACCGCGTGCGCAGGCTCGCGGGCGCGCTCACCGCGTTGGGCGTCAAGCGCGGTGACGTGGTCGCATTCCTCGACAAGAACCACCCCGCCTGTCTGGAGATGACGTTCGCCGCCGCGTCGCTCGGGGCGGCCAACGCCATCATCAATTTCCGGCTTGCCGCCGACGAGATGGACTACGTGCTCAACGACTCCGGTGCCAAGGTGCTGATCGTCGGCGCGCAGCTGAAGCCGTCCATCGACAAGATCCGCGACAAGCTGACCAACGTCGAGCACGTAGTCACGGTGACGCCTGAGGGCGGTGACGGCGACGAGTACGAGGCGCTTCTCGCGGGGGCGACGCCGGTGGACCGCTCGCCGGATGTCGACCCCGACGACGTCTGCATCATCATGTACTCGTCGGGCACCACCGGCCGCCCCAAGGGCGTCGCGTTGACGCAGGCCAACCTCATCGCCCACACGGTCAACGGCCAAGAGGGTTTCGAGTTCGACGACGGCGACAAGAACATGGTGTCGATGCCCCTGTTCCACGTCGGCGGCACGTCGTACGCGCAGCTCGGCATTCACAATGGCATCCCGAGTGTGATGACACGGGACGTCGACGGCGCCGCGCTTGCCGGTGCGATCCTCCAGGGGGCCAACCGCACGTTCCTGGTACCCGCCGTTCTGGCGAAGGTGCTGGACTCGGGCCCGGATGCGGTGAAGTTGTTCGGCGCTCTGAAGACGTACTCCTACGGCGCCTCACCGATGCCGTTGCCGCTGTTGCGTGCCGCGCTGGAGGCCTGGCCGAACACCGACTTCATCCAGGCATACGGGCTCACCGAACTGTGCGGCGTCATCAGCCACCTCATGCCGGAGGACCATCGCTCCGAGAACGTGGAGCGACTGTCCAGCGCGGGGACGCTGGTACCAAACGCCGAGGTACGCGTCGTCGATCCCGACACCCTCGAAGACGTCCCACGGGGTGAACAGGGCGAATTATGGTTCCGGTCAAAGCAATTGATGAAGGGCTACCACAACAAGCCGGAGGCGACCGCCGAGGCCGTCACCGAGGACGGCTGGTTCCGCACCGGCGACATCGGCCGCGTCGACGATGGTGGCTACATCTTCGTCGAGGACCGGCTCAAGGACATGATCATCACCGGCGGGGAGAACGTCTACTCGATCGAGGTGGAGCGGGTGCTGGCCGAGCATCCCGCCGTCGCCGAGGTCGCCGTCATCGGCGTGCCCGACGAGAAATGGGGCGAGGTGGTGAAAGCCGTTGTCTCGCTTGAGGGTGAGGCCTCCGAGGCTGACCTGATCGCGTGGGCCCGGGAGCGGCTAGCCGCCTACAAGTGCCCCAAGACCGTCGACGTCACCGACGAGTTGCCGCGCAACCCGACCGGCAAGATCCTCAAGAAGGATCTGCGCAAGCCGTTCTGGGAGGGCCGCGACCGGGCCACGGTCTAAGGGTCGGGTTTGGCGAGTATCCGCTCGAACCGCTCGCGTCCCGCCGGCGTCAGGCCGATGTCGCGAGTGTCAGGCCACGCCTCGATCTCTGTGATCGTCTGTTCGCACCATTCGATGAGATCGCGGTAGAAGTCGGCTATGAACGTGGCCATGGGTTCGACGAGGTGAAGCCGATGCGGGAACGGCCCACCGGTATCCGCCAGTTCTTCGATCAGAGCCTTGCCCTTGGCATGAAACTGACGGGCGTGCCGCGCGGTGACTTCCAGGGATTCGCGCAGATCGTCCTTGGTGGCCTGGTCTCCGAGGAACAGCCGGAGAAATCCCTCGACTTCGATCACTGGCGCGGCCGGCTCGCTTTCGAACCACTCCTTCAGTGCCGCGTGGCCTTCCGGGGTGATGGTATAACGCGTGACTTGTTTCCTGCGGCCGTCGACTACCTCCGCGGTGGCATGTCCACGCTCGACGAGCCGCTTGAGCTCCGCGTACAGGTGGGCGTCCGATCGCGGCCAGAAGAAGTGCATGCCGCGTTTGATCTGAGCAACGATCTCGTACGCCGTCCACGGTTTGATTCCGAGCAGGCCGAGAAGCGCGAACGATGTGGTGGTCGGCTTGGAAGCCATATATTGACAATACTCCACTATGGAGTAGCGTAAGCTCCACAATGGAGTATAGGGGGAGGCATGAACCACACCGGATACGTTGCGCTCGTCGACACCGATCGAGACGAACTCAAGGATCGAATAGGGGAGATGCGGGAGCGGTTCAGTCGGCTGGCTCGGTCCGCCGACCCTCACGCCCGGCGACCGGGATTGGATTGGACCGTTCATCAGGTCGTCGCCCACATGCTCTGCATCGCACGCCGCTATCAGGCGATCGCCGAGGGGCGTGACTTCCACCGCGCCAGCCACCCGCGTGAATTGGATCAGATAAACCGGGACGAGCTCGAGGCGGTGATGGCGCCGATTCCCGACCTAATGGACCAACTCGAGGCGCTCGCCCCAGTGATGGACGAACTGTTTGACAGCGTGACGGATGACTACTCGCTCGAGTTCCACTGCGGCATCATGGTTTCCGGGATTGTCGCGCAGATTAACTGGCTCTTCGAGTTGGTCTTGCACGGAGAAGACATCGCCCGAGCCGTCGGGGCGCCTTGGGAGATTCGCGAGCGCGATATGTTGCTGCTACTCCGCGAGGCGGTCGAGGTGGCGCCGGCTTACTTGAAAGCCGGGATCCCCCCTGCGACCGACATCTGCGTGGCTCTCCACATCCCGGATGCGCGACCGTACTTGATGCACGTTCATAACGGGACCATGGAGATCCGTGCGCGCCGCTCCGGCGACCGGACCGATGCTGTTCTGGAGGCGCCGGCATCGACAATGGTTCGGCTGTTCCTTCATCGCATCGGCCCGTTCACCGCCGCGAGACAAGGCCTGCGCATCGTCGGCGGCCGACGGCCGTGGAAGGCGATGCAACTGCAGTCCTGCATCGAGAGGGCCTGACCACGGGGTGTTTGCCAACCTCTAAGCGACAAAGTCGCTCAAGTTCCGTGTGGCTCGGTAGTACTTCAGCGACATTGTCGCTACGAGGTTGGCAATATTAGAACCGTGACCCCGCCGCTGGACGACCTGCTGGACCGTCTGCATGTCGTCGCGCTGCCGATGCGAGTTCGATTCCGCGGCATCACTGTTCGCGAGGTCGCACTGATCGACGGGCCCGCTGGCTGGGGAGAGTTCGGGGCGTTCCTCGAGTACGAGCCGCCCGAGGCCGCGCACTGGCTCGCCGCGGGCATCGAAGCCGCCTACAGTGAGCCGCCGTCGCCGCGTCGCGACCGCATCCCGATCAACGCCACCGTGCCCGCCGTCGGTGCCGACGAGGTACCCGCCGTCCTGGCACGCTTTCCCGGCGCGCGCACGGCCAAGGTCAAAGTTGCCGAGCCTGGGCAGTCACTTGCCGATGACGTCGCGCGGGTCAACGCCGTTCGCGCACTGGTGCCGACGGTGCGGGTGGACGCGAACGGAGGCTGGAGTGTCGACGAAGCCGTCGCAGCCGCCGCGGCGCTGACGGCCGATGGTCCGCTCGAGTACCTCGAGCAGCCGTGCGCGACGGTGCCCGAACTCGCCGAGTTGCGGCGCCGAGTCGATGTGCCGATCGCCGCCGACGAGAGCATCCGCAAGGCCGACGACCCGCTGCGCGTCGTGCGCGAAGGAGCCGCCGACATCGCGGTGCTGAAGGTCGCGCCGCTCGGCGGGGTGCGCAAGCTGCTGGAGATCGCCGCGCAGATCGAGATCCCGATCGTCGTGTCCAGCGCGCTGGATTCGGCCGTCGGCATCGGACACGGACTGCTGGCCGCGGCGGCCCTACCCGAACTGCGGCACGCGTGCGGGCTGGGCACCGGCGGACTGTTCGTCGACGACGTCGCCGAGCCCGTCGCGCCGGTCGACGGATATCTTCCGGTCAAGCCCGCAACGCCGGATCCGGCGCGGCTCGACGCGTTGGCCGCCACGGCCGAGCGCCGGCAGTGGTGGATCGAGCGCATCAGGGCCTGCCACCCGCTGATGTCCTAATTTGTGGGGGCCAGGGCCTAGACGCCATCGCGGTGGTCGCGAACACTGGATTCGTGCGATCGGTAGTGGTACTCGGCTACCCAGGCGTCCAGGCACTCGACCTGGTCGGCCCGTTCGAGGTGTTCACCGGTGCGACCGTCTACCTGGCCAGCCAGGGACGCGTCGATGAGGGTTACTCCGTCAGCGTCGTCTCGCGCGACGGCGAACCGGCCACCACCCTGACCGGCCTCGCGCTCGTCAGCTCAACCGCTGCCGGACCCGCGCGAACCCATCGACACGTTGGTCCTGCCCGGTGGCATCGGTGTCGACCAGGCACGGCAGAACCCGGACACCATCGGCTGGATCCAGATCGCGGCCGAGCACACCCGTCGCGTCGTCAGCGTCTGCACCGGATCGTTCCTCGCCGCGCAGGCCGGATTGGTCGACGGCTGCGTCGCGACCACGCACTGGGCGTTCGCCGGACAGATGGCTCGCGAATTCCCCTCGGTGACAGTCGATCCCGAGCCGATCTTCGTCCGCAGCTCGGACAAGGTATGGACGGCGGCCGGTGTCACCGCGGGCATCGACCTGGCCCTGTCGCTCGTCGAGGACGACTACGGCACCGATGTCGCGCAGACCGTCGCCCGCTGGCTGGTGCTGTACCTGCGACGGCCGGGCGGGCAGACGCAGTTCGCGGCGCCCGTGTGGATGCCGCGTGCCAAGCGGGCGCCGATCCGCGACGTGCAGGACGCCATAGAGTCCGAACCCGGTGGAGCGCACAGCATTCCCGAGCTGGCCCGTCGCGCTGCGATGAGCCCGCGCCACTTCACGCGCGTGTTCACCGACGAGGTCGGCGAGGCGCCCGGCGCCTATGTCGAGCGAATCCGGACCGAAGCCGCCCGCCGCCAACTGGAGGAGACCGACGACACCGTCACGGTCATCGCGGCCCGCTGCGGGTTCGGCACTGCGGAAACGTTGCGCCGCAATTTCGTTCGACGACTGGGCATTTCGCCCGACCAGTACCGCAAGACGTTCGCCTAACAAAGGAGATGGCAATGACCCAGATCGCAATCGTGGTCTACCCCGGCTTCACCGCCCTTGACTTCATCGGGCCCTACGAGGTGCTGCGCAACCTGCCCGACGCCGAGGTGCGGTTCGTCTGGCACGAGCCGGGGCCCATCGCCGCCGACTCCGGTGTGCTGCTCGTCGGCGCGACGCATTCGTTCGACGAGACGCCGTCGCCCGACATCTTGTTGATCCCCGGCGGCATGACGACCTTCGAGCACGCCCGTGACGAGAAGGTGCTCGACTGGGTACGCAAGGCTCACGAGACATCCACCTGGACGACGTCGGTGTGCTCGGGTTCGGTCATCCTCGCCGCTGCCGGCCTGCTGGAGGGCAAGCGGGCCACGTCGCACTGGATGGTGGTGCCGATGCTGAAGCCGTTCGGCGTCGAGGCCGTCGGTGATCGAGCGGATAGTGCACGAGGACAAGATCGTGACCGCAGCCGGTGTGTCGGCAGGCATCGATCTTGGCGATGTGGCTGTACGGCCAGATCTGCGGGGACGCCAAGGCCAAGGCGGTGCAGCTCGTCGATCGAGTACGACCCGCAGCCGCCGTACGACTCAGGCCACATGTCGAAAGCGTCCGTTGCCACCAAGGCGACGGCCACGGCGATGCTGTCGAAGGACACGGTCAAGCACGGCCAGCTGATCCCGTCGGTGCAACTGCTGTGGAACGCCGCGATCCAGCGGGCGCGCGGCGGCCGTGGTCGCAAGCGTGATCGCCGCGCGATTTCGGCGTGATTTCCTGCGCTGAGCGCCAGTAATCACGCCGAAGTCGCCGTGAAGTAGCGTCGTCGGCGTGAATCTGGCCTACGACGACCGCGGCACCGGCGACCCGGTGCTGTTCATCGCGGGTCGCGGGGGCGCGGGCCGCACCTGGCACCTGCACCAGGTGCCGGAGTTCCTGCGGGCCGGCTATCGCTGCATCACGTTCGACAACCGCGGCGTCGGCGCGACGGAGAACGCCGACGGTTTCACGACGGAGACCATGGTCGCCGATACGGCCGCGCTGATCGAGAAGCTCGACGTGGCGCCCGTACGCATCGTGGCGGTGTCGATGGGCGCGTTCATCGCGCAGGAGCTGATGGTGGCTCGGCCCGAGCTGGTCAGGTCGGCGGTGTTGATGGCCACCCGCGGCCGCCACGACCGCACCCGCGACTTCTTCCGCGGCGCCGAGATCGAGCTCGCCGAGTCCGGTGTCGAGCTGCCGGCGGCGTACGACGCGAAAGTGCGGCTGCTGGAAAGCTTTTCGCCGAAGACGCTGAACGACGACGTCGCGGTGCGGGACTGGATCGAGATGTTCACCATGTGGCCGACCAAGCCGACGCCCGGCCTGAAGACCCAGCTGAGCATCGCGCCGGAGGGCAACCGGCTGCCTGCTTACCGAAGTATTACCGCCCGAGTGCTCGTCATCGGCTTCCAGGACGACGTCGTGCTGCCCGCGCACCTCGGCCGCGAGGTCGCCGACGCCATCCCGAACGGCCGCTACCTGGAGATTCCCGACACCGGGCACCTCGGGTTCATCGAAAGGCCGCAGGTCGTCAACGCCGCGGCCCTGAAATTCTTCGCCGATAGTCTGTAGTGGTGAACCCATCGACGGCGCAGGCCCGCGTCGTCGTCGACGAACTGATTCGCGGCGGCGTGCGCGACGTCGTGCTGTGCCCGGGTTCGCGCAACGCGCCGCTGGCGTTTGCGCTGCATGACGCCGACCGGGCCGGCCGCATCCGGCTGCATGTCCGCATCGACGAGCGCACCGCCGGCTACCTGGCGATCGGACTCGCGGTGGCCGAGCGGGCGCCGGTGTGTGTGGCGATGACGTCGGGCACCGCGGTGGCCAACCTCGGGCCCGCCGTCGTGGAGGCCAACTACGCGCGGGTGCCGCTGATCGTGCTGAGCGCCAACCGGCCCTACGAGCTGCTGGGCACCGGCGCCAACCAGACGATGGAGCAGCTCGGCTACTTCGGCACGCAGGTGCGCGCCAACATCAGCCTCGGTCTGGCCGAGGACTCACCCGAGCGGATGGACGCGCTGAACGCGCAGTGGCGCTCGGCGACATGCCGAGTTCTGGTGGCGGCCACGGGATCTCGCACCGCCAACGCCGGGCCGGTGCAGTTCGACATCCCGCTGCGCGAGCCGCTGGTGCCCGACGCCGAAGACAGAACGGGCGACCGGCACCTACGCGCCCGAGGGCCGTCCCGACGGCAGGCCGTGGACGTACACGCCGCCGGTCACGTTCGACCAGCCGCTGGACATCGACCTCACACCGGACACCGTCGTCATCGCCGGGCACGGCGCGGGTGTGCACCCCAATCTCGCCAAGCTGCCGACGGTCGCCGAGCCGACGGCGCCGCCCAGCGAGAACCCGCTGCACCCGTTCGCGTTGCGGCTGATCCGCCCGCAGCAGGTGATCATGCTGGGCCGCCCGACGCTGCACCGGCCGGTGTCGGCGCTGCTGGCCGACCCGTCGGTGCCGGTCTACGCGCTGACCACCGGGCCACGCTGGCCGGACGTGTCGGGGAATTCGCAGGCCACGGGCACGCGTGCGGTGACGACGGGCGAGCCGAACGCGAACTGGCTCAGGCGCTGCGCGGAGGTGAACCGGCACGCGATCGAGGCGGTCCGCGGCCAGCTCAAGGCCCACCCGCTGACTACCGGGTTGCATGTCGCGGCTGCAGTGGCCGACGCGCTGCGGCCGGGGGACCAGCTGGTGCTGGGCGCGTCGAACCCGGTGCGCGACGCGGCGCTGGTCGGGCTGAACACCGCAGGGCATCAAGGTGCGGTCGAACCGCGGGGTCGCCGGGATCGACGGCACGGTGTCGACGGCGATCGGCGCGGCGCTCGCACATGACGGGCGCACCATCGCGTTGATCGGTGACCTGACGTTCGTGCACGACAGCTCGGGCCTGCTGATCGGGCCGACGGAGCCGACGCCGCGCAACCTGACGATCGTGGTGTCCAACGACAACGGCGGCGGCATCTTCGAACTGCTCGAGCAGGGCGATCCGAGGTTCTCCGATGTGTCGTCGCGAATCTTCGGCACACCGCACGACGTCGATGTCGGCGCGCTGTGCCGGGCGTACCACGTCGACAGCAGGCAGATCGAGGCCGACGAACTGGTCGATGCGCTGGGCGAGCCGTTCGAGGGGATGCGGGTGCTGGAGGTGAAGGCCGACCGGTCGTCGCTGCGGGCGCTGCACGCGTCGATCAAGGCGGCGCTGTGAGCGCACCGGTCTGGAATGCGCCTTGGTGCGCAAGCTTGTTCCGCGGCTGTACGGCGAACCGAGTCCGAGACGCGATCGCGAAAGGATTCTGCGACGGGTCCGCATCGGCATCGTGATCGCGGTCGTGCTTGGTGACGTTGCAGTCGGTGCTGCTCGTGCTCGGCGCGTGGCGCAACGACCGCCAGATCGAGCGCCACATGGGCGTGGCCGAAGCGAATGTGCTCAGCGCTGGTCCGCGGCGCTCGACCATCGAGTTCGTCACACCCGACCGCGTCACGTATCGCCCGGAACTCGGCGTGCTGTACCCGTCGGAGCTCGACACGGGCATGCGGATCTACGTCGAGTACGACAAGAACAATCCGGATCTGGTTCGGGTGCAGCACCGTAACGCGTCGCTGGCGATCATCCCGGCCGGCTCGATCGCGGTGGTGGGCTGGCTGATCGCAGGCGCTGCGCTGTTCGGGGTCACCTTGGTCGAAAGGCGGCTGGCCCGCGAAACGGCGAAAGCTGGTCCAGCAGATCAGGATTGAACGAGCTTGTTGAGCCAGTCATTGTCGTAGATGTCGAGCTTCTCGCCCTTGGTCGAGGTCGTAAACCGTTGGTGTGCCCATGTCTACGTTGTCGATCTCGTAGAGGTACTCGAAGTTCGCATCGTCCATGGCTTTGACATTGACCGCGGACCCGCCGGCCTTGATGTTCTGGGCGACGGCGTCGGGCATGCCTGCCTTCTTTGCCATGTCCTGCAATTCGTTCGCGGTGGGTGGGTCACCGCCCGGACGCTGGTGAGCCCACACTCCCTCGACAAACCGCTGGAACTCGGTGCCGGTCGCCTTGGCCGCAGGCGTACCCGTCTTCTCGGTGGCCAGGAACAGCGCATTGCTGACCTGCCCCGAGTAGCCGCCGGTCTTGTCATCGAGGAACGTCATCGGGCGGTACGTGACCTCGAGCTGCCCGACGGCGATGTAGTAGGCGAGTTGATCACCGAAGTCGGCCTGCAGATCCGCGCAGTGATTGCATTGCGGCTCGGTGTAGATCTCGATCTTCGCCGGCGCGTTGTCGAAGCCGGCGACGATGCCGTAGCCGTCCTTGCTGACCGACAGCGGCGGCTTGCTCGGATCGGACTCCGCGGTGCCAGTGACCTGTTTGGTGCAGCCGACGGCAGTGATGAGCAGGGCTGCCGTGATCATCACCATCGCCCGGGAAATCCGCATGTCATTCGCCCTTCTTTGTGCGCACGATACTCGAATCCGGATCGGCGGACCGGCCGATCATTGGCACAGGGTTTTCGCGTGTCGTATGCCCTGTTGCAACCTTGGGGACAGCCGCTGATGAGACGCTCTTGGTGTGCGCGTTGCGATCGTCGCAGAGTCCTTCCTCCCGAATGTCAACGGCGTTACCAACTCGGTGCTTCGGGTGCTCGAGCATCTGCGCCGCACCGGTCACGAAGTCACTCGTCATCGCCCCCGACACCCCGCGGGGCCAGCCGCCTGCCGAGCGGATTCATGACGGAGTCCGGGTACACCGGGTGTCGTCGCGGATGTTCCCGAAGATCACGTCGCTACCGCTGGGCGTGCCACGCCCGCGGATGGTCGGCGTGCTGCGCGGATTCGATCCCGACGTAGTGCATTTGGCGTCGCCGGCCCTGCTCGGCTACGGCGGACTGCACGCCGCGCGATTCCTCGGGGTGCCGACGGTCGCGGTATTCCAAACCGACGTGGCGGGTTTCGCGGAGAGCTATGGAATCGGTGTCGCGTCCCGGGCGGCGTGGGCGTGGACCGACACATCTGCACAGCCGTGCGGACCGGACGCTGGCGCCTTCCACGGCGGCGATGGAAGACCTTGCCGCGCACCGCATCCCGCGGGTCTACAAGTGGGCGCGTGGCGTCGACATCACGGGCTACGCACCGTCGGCCCGCGATGAGATCCTGCGCGCGCGGTGGTCGCCGGACGGCAAGCCGATCGTCGGGTTCGTCGGCCGGCTCGCGCCGGAGAAGCACGTCGAGACGGCTTGCGGTGCTGGCCCGACGTGACGACCTGCAGCTTGTCATTGTCGGCGACGGCATCGACCAGGCCAATCTCGAAACCGCCATGCCGTCAGCCATTTTCACCGGAGCGCTGTACGGCGAGCAGCTCGCGACGGCGTACGCCAGCATGGACGTGTTCGTCCACCCCGGCGAACACGAGACGTTCTGTCAGGCCGTACAGGAGGCGATGGCGTCGGGCCTGCCGGTCATCGCGCCCGACGCAGGCGGACCCGCGCGATCTCGTGGCGCCCTACCGCACCGGGCTGCTGCTGCCGGTCGACGGCTTCGAGGCCAAGCTCAGCGAATCCGTCGACCATCTGATCGCCGAACGGCACCGCTACTCGGTGGCCGCGCGCCGCAGCGTGCTTGGCCGCACGTGGCCGGCGATCTGCGACCAGCTGCTCGGGCACTACGAGGACGTCAGCGGCATCCGGCAGCTCAAGGCCGCCTGATCAGCCCTGCGCCTCGACGGCGACCGGCTGCCACTCTTCCCACGTCTTGAGCCGGTTCTCGTAGTCGGCCTTGGCCAGCTGCAGCGGCACCTCCCCGAAGAACACCCGCAGCGGCGGCTCGGCGGCGTCGACGACCTTGAGCAGGGCTGCGGCCGACGCCTGCGGATCGCCGGGCTTGGCGGTGCGTTGGGCGCGTCGCTCCGTCGGCCTGCTGCGTGCGCCTCCTTGTAGTCCGGCAGCGGGGTCGATCGCTTGGACGACGAACCGGCCCAGTCGGTGGAGAAGCCGCCGGGCTCGATCAGCGTCACGTGGATCCCGAACGGCGCGACCTCCTGCGCCAGCGCCTGCGAGAAGCCCTCCAGCGCCCACTTCGACGCGTGGTAGATGCCGACGTTCTGGAACGCGGTGATGCCGCCGATCGACGACACCTGGATGATGTGCCCGCTGCCCTGCGCCCGCAGGAACGGCAGCGCGGCCTGCGTCACCCACAGTGCGCCGAACACATTGGTCTCGATCTGGGCGCGCGCTTCGGACTCTGTCAGCTCCTCGATGAAGCCGAAATGGCCGTAGCCGGCGTTGTTGACCACGATGTCGAGGCGGCCGAAGTGGTCGTGCGCCTGCTTGACCGCGGCGAAGTCGGCGTCGCGGTCGGTCACGTCGAGCCGGATCGGCAGCAGCGCGTCGCCGTACTTCTCGGCGAGATCGTCGAGTGTCGCGGTGTCGCGTGCGGTGGCCGCGACCTTGTCGCCGCGTTCCAGCGCCGCGATCGCCCACTCCCTGCCGAACCCGC
Organism: uncultured Actinomycetota bacterium; assembly: GCA_963770305.1. Taxonomy (GTDB): domain Bacteria; phylum Actinomycetota; class Actinomycetes; order Mycobacteriales; family Mycobacteriaceae; genus Mycobacterium. Next base: position 32,360 of record CAVYPB010000038.1, on the reverse strand, counting down.
GTGATGTCCCGGTGATGAACCAAACTTTTTCAGTCACGCTCGGTTAATGCCCGCGGTGGCGCTCCCCATTCCCCGATTAAGCATGTTCACAGGTACGGTCTGCTCCGTGAGCCGCGCGACGCTGGACAAGGACCCACATGAGGTGGCGTCGATGTTCGACGCCGTCGCGCGCCGCTATGACCTGACCAACACCGTGCTCTCGCTCGGGCAGGACCGGTTCTGGCGGCGGGCGACGCGCTCGGCGCTGCGCATCGGGCCGGGGGACAAGGTGCTCGACCTCGCGGCGGGTACGGCGGTGTCGACGGTGGAGCTGGCGGCGTCGGGGGCGTGGTGTGTGGCGGCGGACTTCTCGGTCGGCATGCTGGCGGCCGGGGCGGGCAGGCCGGTGCCGAAGGTCGGGGCCGACGCGACGCGGCTGCCGTTCGCCGACGGGGTGTTCGACGCGGTGACGATCAGCTTCGGGCTGCGCAACGTCGTCGACCACGCGGCGGGCCTGCGGGAGATGGCGCGGGTGACGCGGCCGGGCGGCCGGCTCGTGGTGTGCGAGTTCTCGACGCCGACGAACGCGCTGTTCGCCACGGTCTACAAGGAGTACCTGATGCAGGCGCTACCGCGGATCGCCACTGCGGTGTCGTCGAACCCGGACGCCTACGTCTATCTGGCCGAGTCGATCCGCGCCTGGCCCGACCAGGCGAAGCTCGCACACCGGATCGCCGATGCGGGGTGGTCGGCCGTGCGCTGGCGCAACCTCACCGGCGGCATCGTCGCGCTGCACGCCGCGACCAAGCCGTTGCGCTAAAGCGGGCCGTGGTGGCGCTGCGCCGATGTACGGTCGCCCCATGTACGGACGCCTGGCCGATCCCGACAGCACAATCGGCACCGATCCCCGTTCCGACCCGCGTATGGTCGCCGCTCTTGCGCCACTTGCGCTCGACGGTCGTTTCCCGCAGCCGGCGTTGACGGTCGACGCACCGCTGGAGGAACGACTGGCTTTCGTCGTGGAAACCGAGGAGAACTCGGGCGCATTTCTCGACATGTTCGCGCAGTCCGTCCCGATCGTCGAGGGTGTCACGACCACGACGACGACGATCGCCGGCACCGACGGCAACGACGTCACGTTGTACGTCAGCCGTCCCGACGCCAGCGGCGGAGCGTTGCCGTGTGTGGTGCACCTGCACGGCGGTGGCATGGCTTTTCTCAGCGCCGCCGACACCGGGTACATGCGCGGGCGCGAATACCTAGCCGCCACAGGGCTTGTCGTCGTCGGTGTCGAATTCCGCAACTCCGGTGGCAAGCTCGGCCCCTACCCGTATCCCGCAGGATTGAATGATTGCGCAGCCGCGGTTCGCTGGGTGGCGACCAACCGCGCGGAACTCGGTGTTGCCGCTTTGGTCGTGGCCGGGGAGTCCGGCGGCGGCAATCTCACCCTAGCTGTTCCCCACAAGGCTAAGCGGGAGGGGTGGTTGCACGAGATCGCCGGTGTTTACGCGCAGTGTCCGTTCATCTCGAACCGCTGGCTCGAGCAGCCCGACGATCTGCCATCACTGAAAGAGAACGACGAATACTTCTTTAGCTGTCTGGGCCTGGCCCTGATGGGGTCGATCTACAACCCGGACGGCTCACACTCGGACGACGCCACCTGCTGGCCACTGGCGGCCACCGATGCGGAACTGAGCGGTCTACCGCCCCACATCATTTCGGTCAACGAACTGGACCCGCTCCGCGACGAAGGCCTGCTCTATTACCGCCGACTGGTGCGCGCCGGGGTTCCCGCGGTCGGCCGAGTCGTCGCCGGCACCTGCCATGGTGGTGACCTCCTACTCGCGGGCGCCATGCCTGAGGTGTACGCCGCGAGCATGCGCGACGTCAGCGGCTTCGCGAAGTCGTTCGGCTGACGCTGGTTATCGCGATGTGTCCCCGAGCGCAGCATAGGCGGCGTTGTAGCCGGGGATGAACGTGATCCCTGGGCCCCCATGGCATCCGGCGCCGCCAAGGTACAGGCCGCCGGTCGGAATGGGCATGTCGAGGAACCCTTTCGGCCCAGGACGATTGGGCCCCATCAGATCCGGATGCAGCAGACCGTGGCAGAAGTCGCCGGCCGGGGCGGCGAACATCGTCTGCATGTGGTACGGAGCGAACGTGATGTGACGTATCTGGATATCGCGGAAGTTCGGCGCGAACCGGGTGATCTTGTCAATGACCTTCGCCGCCATCACGTTCTTCAGTTGACCGTGCATGTCGCGGCTGGTCTCCACAGGGAACGCGTACGCGAACGCGCTTGCCGCATGCTTTCCAGGGGGCGCCATGCCGGCGTCGTGAACGGACGGAATCTGCATTCCCATCGACGGATTGTCTGGAACGATGCCTCGCCTGCACTCCTCCCACTGGCGTTGCTGTTCTTCAGGTGAATTGAAGATTCCGATGGACCCCTGCATGCCGGGTTCGTTGAGGAAATCGTAGGGCGGCGCGAATTCGGGCAGGCCGTCGAGCGCGAAGTGGATCTGGACGAACGACGCCCTGTGGTCGCGGCCGCTCAGACGCGTAACGAGGTCGGCGGGCAGGTGCTCGGCGCCGACCAGGTCGATCAGAGTGTGATCCGGCGACAGGTTGGATACGACCACCGGTGCGCTGATTTCCGATCCGTCGCGAAGACGAACGCCGGTGACTCGATCGTCCTTGACGAGAATCTTTTCCACCTTGGCGCGGTACCTGACCTCACCCCCGTTCTCGACGAACAGTTGGTGTAAGTGCTCGCACAGCGCGCCGATGCCGCCTTCTAGTTTCGTCATCATCGCGGTCGTGTCGTCGGGAACTGCCAGCGCGAACGCCAAACATGTTGCGCTGCCAGGGGTGTAGGGTCCGCGATAGGTTGAGTTGATGGCCAGGAAGGCAAGCATGCTTCGCAGCACGGCATGCTTGTGCTTGTCGGGCAGATAGCGGTCGATGGCGTCCATCGCCGTCCCGAACAGCACGTCGTGGATCGCGGTGCGCTCGGCTTCGTTTGCCGCGCAGGCGTACATCTCATCGAGAGTCTTGGGTGGCGTGCGAACATCGAAGCGGCCGAGCGCCTTTGCCGGTCCCTGGCTCCAGCCGATCAGCCCGGCCATGCCCGTGACGGCGTCAGTGCCGTGCCTGTCGGCGAGGTGGGTCATGAAGTGCATCGGGTCGCGGTAGAAGATCATCGGCTCTTCGCCTTCGTCACCGAGGTTGACCGACATCACGTCGGCATCGACCGTGGGCAGCGTGTCGAGCCCGAGTTCCTTGGCGATCTGACTCGGCATCGGGAACTGCACCGAACCCGCAATCTCGTAGCGGAATCCGTCGATGAGCTCGACGGTGGCCGCCATGCCTCCGGTGTAGGTGTTGGCCTCCAGACACACGGTGCGCAGACCCGCTTGCTGCAGAACGGCCGCCGCGGTCAGACCGTTGTGACCGGCACCCACAACGATCGCGTCGTAATCGCTCATTGCCCAGTTCTCCTTCCCGGCTATCGAGGTGTTTCAAAATATGTCAGTACTGACATATTTTCGCAAGGGTGGGATACGATCGCCGAGTCATGACCGCGACGCCGAACCTGCATGAGCAGCGCCGACGATCGACACATGAAGCGCTTCGGCGCGCCGCGCTGGCGAGTTTCGCCAGCAAGGGCTTCGCGAATGTGACGGTTACGGAGCTTGCCCGGGAGGCCGGGGTTACCGAGCGCACCTTCTTTCGGCACTTCCCGACCAAGGAAGCGGTGCTGTTCCAGGACTACGAAACACAGGTGGAGTGGCTTTCCGAAGCGTTGGCGCAGCGGCCGCCGTCTGAGTCGGTGTTCGACGCGGTTCTGGCGAGCGTCGCGCGCTTCCCCCACGACCTCGAGGTGGTTCGCCAGGCGGCGACTGCCCGCACGGAGTTGATCAGCGCCGACCGCATCGCCAGCCATCTGCGGGTGGTGCAGTCCTCGTTCGCCGGCGTGATCACCGACTTCATCAAGAACCGGTACTCGGATACGACCGATATCGATCTGGTCGCCGAGCTCGCAGGTGCGACTTTGGCTGCCGCTCTCGTTGTGGCAGTGGAGAATTGGGGCCGTAACGGCTGCACCGGTGACTTGGGTGAGATTACCGCGGCCGCAATGAATCTCGTCCGGTCAGGATTGGCGCCGCTGTGCTAGTTGACGACTTGGACGCCGCTCGGAGCTGATCGGCCGCGACAACGGCGTCGGCGAACTGCCGCGGCGCTTATTGTGGTGCGTGTTTTCGCGGTAGCCGTCGACGCCGCGCTGGGTCGCGAAGTAGTACTGATACCACCAGCCGTGCTGCGGGCTCAACGGGCGTTGATTCGCGACGACATTGACGATCAGGTAGCCGCTCACCGACACCAGCGCCTTGACCCGCTCGGGCCACACCGCGGCGAGGATGTCGGCGGTCCTTGCGCCCCAGTCGAATCCGCCCATCACGGCGCGTTGGATCTTCAGCGCGTCCATGAACGCGACGATGTCCTGCGCCAGCGCCGCTTGTTGCCCGTTGCGCACGGTGTCGGCGGAAAGGAACTGGGTGCTGCCATAGCCTCTGAGATAAGGCACGAGCACGCGATATCCGCGTGCGGCCAGCAGCGGTGCCACGTCGGCGTAGCTGTGGATGTCGTACGGCCAGCCGTGCAGCAGGATCACCGGCGCACCATCCGCAGGGCCCTCCTCGGCGTATCCGACGTTGAGCACGCCGGCGTCGACTTGCTTGAGCGACGCGAAGGACGTGCGTGATCCCGGCGGCGCAGCGAGCGCTGGCATCGACGTGCAGCTGGCCAGCGACGTCGCGTCGGCCGTCCATCCGGCGGCACGGGCGAAGTCACGTCGAGAGATCATGAGCCACTGCCGTCATCGCGCGATCGTACGTGCATGCACTGCGGCATATCTCTCGCCGACGATGGTTTCAGGAGCGAAAATATCAGCGAGATAGGCGGTTTCGTCGGCGCTGATGGCAACGTCGGTGGCCGCAATGTTCTCCTGGAGGTAGGCGACGCGCTTGGTGCCGGGAATCGGCACCACGTCGAGCGGCTGGGCGAGCAGCCAGGCGAGGGCGAGCTGTCCGGGTCGGCACCCTTTTGCCTCGGCCATCTCCTTCAGCACCTCGACCGGTCGTAGGTTGGTGCCGAGGTTCTCTGCGGAGAAGCGTGGATTGGTGGCTCTGATGTCGCCCTTGGCGAAGGTGTCGCCTGATTCGCGCGTGCCCGTCAGCGCCGACCTGCCGAGTGGGCTGTATGGAACCAGGGTGATGCCCAGTTCGCGGCAGGTCGCGGTGATGCCGTCCTCGACGCCTCGTTCCCACAGTGAGTACTCGCTCTGCAGCGCGGGGATCAGATGTGCCGAGTGCGCGCGGCGCAGTAGCTCTGGACTCACTTCACTGAGTCCGATCGCGCGAACTTTACCGGCGGTGACGAGCTCGCTCATCGCCCCGACGGTGTCTTCGATCGGCACTTGAGGGTCGAGGCGGTGGCAGTAGTACAGGTCGATGACGTCCGTGCTCAATCGGCTAAGGCTGGCGTCGCACGCCTGGGCCACGTACTCCGGTCTGCCGTCGATGACGATGCTGCCGTTGTCGGCATCGAGCTTCGCGGCGAACTTCGTGCCAAGCACCACGTCGTCACGGCGGCCGGCGATGGCCTTGCCGATCAGTTCCTCGTTGTGGCCGAAGCCGCGAATCTCGGCGCCGAACGTGACATCTGCAGCGCCGTAGACATCGGATGTGTCAAGGAAATCGACGCCGAGATCGAGGGCGGCTTTGATCGTCCGGATCGATTCGGCGTCGTCGGCAGCGCCGTAGAACTGTGACATTCCCATGCATCCCAGCCCGATCGGTCGAACGGTGATATCCGAATGACCGAGCGTCAACCGAGCCGAGAAGACGCCATGGTGTTCTCCCTTCCGACTAAGTGATAGTGATACTATCACTTAGTGCGACAAGACGCCGTGGTGAACAGAGACCGGTTGGTCACGGCTGCAGAACAGGTACTCGCCGCGCAGGGCACATCCGCCACCCTCGAGGACATCGCTCGAGCCGCCGGCGTTGGGCCGGCAACGTTGTACCGGCGGTTCGGCAACAAAGACACGCTGGTTCGTGAGGTGCTCAACGGCTTTTTCGCCAGACTGATCGAACTGGCTAAACAGGCCGAACACACGCCACCTCAACAGTGCGTCGACCTGTTCTTGGAGACGGTGGGTTACGAGCTCGCCGACAAGGCGGGACTCACCGCGTACGTGTGGGGGGACCTCGCACCGCGGCCACTTGTCGATGAGCTGCGCCGTCGCGCGGCGGAGCTGCTGGCGCGGGCTCAGGAAGCGGGCGCGATGCGCCCCGATCTGACGCCGGCGGACATCACTGCCACGGTGTGGGCGGTGCGGGGTGTGGTCCAGGCCGGCCGTATCGTCTCGACGCAGTTGGAGGACGCAGCCTGGCGGCGGCACCTCGCACACGTCCTGGACAGCTTTCATCAGGTCGACTAAACGGCGGCGGTCGACGACCGCGCAAAACACTCTCGAAAAATCGAGTACCGCTCTACGCTCTCCTGATTCAGATGTCGGCGAGAAGGTGGCTTGACCACCGAATCGACAAGCACTGTCGGGAGAGGACTCGCAATGAGCCTGAACGCCGCTCGGGATCACGCCGACCGACACGACGAGACGGTGGCGCCCGACTATCTCGCCCATTGGGTAGTCAAGACCGCACGAAGCCAGGAGATGATCGCCTGGTACCGAACCGTTTTCGGGGCGCGCGTCATTCACGAGGACGATCGACTCGCCTTCCTGACATGGGACGAGGAAAGCCACCGCCTGGCATTCGTCAAGGTGCCCGCGGTGTTGCGCTACCTGTTTCCGTTTGCACGACTGCGCCGCAAAATACTCGGAGTCGACCACATCGGATTCGGATTCAGCTCGTTGGAGCGGTTGCTATCGACCTACGAGCGACTCAAGAACGCCGGCATCACCCCGGTCTGGTCGATCAACCACGGTCCCACCACGTCCCTTTACTACGAGGACCCCGACGGCATCCGCTTGGAGTTCCAGACCGAGAACTTCCCCACCGGCAAGGAGACCGCCGACTTCATTCAGGGCCCTACGTTCGCGGAGAATCCCATCGGGGTCAATTTCGACCCCGATTACTTGCTCGAGCGGCTCCGGGGCGGGGCGGACTTAAGGGAGCTGGTCAAGCAAGGAGCGGGCGCCCGCCCAGGCACCACGGTGCGGGCCAACAAACGTGCTGTCACCTGGAAAACGCTCTAGCTGAACGGCTTTCGGCCGTCGAGCCGATGCGACCCCGCGCCGGCGCGGCGCCACACCCGCGCGACCCAGTCCGCGTCCTCGTCGGTGACGAGGTTGCCCATCACCCGCACCGCGATGTTCATCAGCAACGACGACCGCATCGCGATCGGCCCCGTCGACGGCAGGAACCGCGGAATCGTCAACAACAACGCCAGCCGGCGCGCGACCGAGAACCCACGCGCGTAATGCGCCGAAAGCACCGCAGGCCACGCCGACGACAGGTCACCCGCCCCCAGCAGTTCGGCCGCCAGCCTGCCCGTCTCCAGCCCGTAGTCGATGCCCTCGCCGTTCAGCGGGTTGACGCAGGCGGCGGCGTCGCCGATCAACATCCAGTTCGGCCCGGCCACCCCGGAGACGGCGCCGCCCATGGGCAGCAGCGCCGACAGCCCGGCGCGGGGCTCGCCGGAAAAGCCCCACTCGTCGCGGCGCAGCGACGTGTAAAAGGACATCAGCGGGCGCAGCGCTGCATCGGCAGGCCGCTTCGACGTCGCCAGCGCGCCGACGCCGATGTTCACCTCGCCATTGCCGAGCGGGAAGATCCAGCCGTAGCCCGGCAGCACCTTGCCCTCGGGCGAGCGCAGCTCAAGGTGCGACGTGATCCACGGCTCGTTGCTGCGCGGCGTTGCGATGTACCCGCGGATCGCCACCCCATACACCGTCTCCTGATGCCACTGCCGGCCCAACACCCGGCCCAACGGCGAGCGCGCCCCGTCGGCGACGATCAGCGAGGTGCATCCGATCTCGGCGCCTGAGTCCAACAACAGAGACGAGACGCGTCCGGCCGAATCATGGCGAGCATCAACGGCTTTCACGCCCAGCAGCATCTTGGCGCCGTCGTCGGCGGCCACCATCCGGATGCGGTCGTCGAGCTCCGTGCGCGCCACCGCGCTGCTGACCGACGGGAACGAGGGGCCCGGCCACTCGACCTCCACGTCGCCGCCGAATCCCGACAGTCGCAGCCCGCGATGTTGCACGCGGCCCTCGAGCCACGCCCCGAGCCCCAGCCGCTGCAACTCCAGGACCGCGCGCGGTGTCAGACCGTCGCCGCAGGCTTTGTCGCGGGGGAATTGCGCGGAGTCGATCACCAACACGTCGCGCCCGCCTCGGCAAGCCCACGCGGCCGCCGCCGAACCCGCAGGCCCTGCCCCGACGACGACCACGTCGGCTCGCGTATCCATAGCTCCCAGTATGTTGGCAGGGTGAGGACACCAGCGAGTGTGGTGGCGGGAGTGGATTTCGGGGACCCCGTCTTCGCACAGGAGGTCCGCGACGGGGTGGCCCGCATCGAGGACCTGATGGCCACTGAGCTGGGCAAAGCCGATGAGCTGATGTCCGAGGCGGTCCAGCATCTGTTCCAGGCAGGCGGCAAACGGTTCCGCCCACTGTTCACAGTCCTGTCGGCACGGCTGGGCCCCCAACCCGACGCATGGCAGGTCACCGTCGCCGGGGCCGTCATCGAGCTGGTCCACCTGGCGACGCTGTATCACGACGACGTGATGGACGAGGCGCAGGTGCGCCGCGGCGCCCCGAGTGCGAACGCCCGCTGGAGCAACAACATCGCGATCCTGGCCGGCGACTATCTGTTCGCGACCGCCTCACGGCTGGTCTCTCGGCTTGGCCCGGAGGCGGTGCGGGTGATCGCGGACACGTTCGCGCAACTGGTGACGGGCCAGATGCGGGAGACCCGCGGGGTCGCCGAGGGTGTTGACGAGGTCGAGAACTACCTGAAGGTGGTGTTCGAGAAGACGGCGTGCCTGATCGCGGCGTCCGGCCGGTTCGGGGCGACGTTCTCCGGCGCCGCCGAGGACCAGATCGAGCGGTTGAGTCGGCTCGGCGGCATCGTCGGCACGGCGTTTCAGATCTCCGACGACATCATCGACATCGACAGCGATCCCGACGAATCGGGCAAGCTGCCGGGCACCGACCTGCGCGAGGGCGTACACACGCTGCCGGTGCTTTACGCGCTGCGCGACACCGGCCCGGACGGGGATCGGCTGCGGCAGCTGCTGAAGGGTCCGGTCGAGAACGACGACGACCTGGCCGAGGCGCTGCGGCTGCTGCGTGCGTCGCCCGGCATGGCGCTGGCCAAGGAGACCGTGTCGCGGTATGCCGTGCAGGCCCGCGACGAGCTGGCCAACCTGCCGGACGGGCCGGGTCGCCAAGCGCTGGCCACGCTGGTGGACTACACGGTGAACCGGCACGGCTGACGGGGGTCCGGAACCCGCGGAGGCTGGCTGAACGTTAAGTCAGCGAAGACTTACCCGGTTCTAGTAGGAGGAAGCCACGATGACCTGGCATCCGCACGCCAACAGGGCCAAGACGTTCCTGTTGCTGGTGGGTATGTCGGCGTTGATCGTGTTCATCGGTTCGCTGTTCCAGAGCAGGGCGATTCTGGGTCTGGCGGTGCTGTTCGCCGTCGGCATGAACGTCTATGTGTACTTCAACAGCGACAAGCTGGCATTGCGGGCGATGCATGCCCAGCCGGTGAACGAGATGCAGGCGCCGGTGATGTATCGCATCGTCCGGGAGTTGGCGACGACGGCGCGGCAGCCGATGCCGCGGCTGTATATCAGCGATACCGCGGCGCCGAACGCGTTCGCGACGGGCCGCAATCCGCGTAATGCGGCGGTGTGCTGTACGACGGGGATCCTGCAGATCCTCAACGAGCGCGAGCTGCGCGCGGTATTGGGCCATGAGCTCAGCCATGTGTACAACCGCGACATTCTGATTTCGTGTGTGGCCGGTGCGCTGGCGTCGGTGATCACCGCACTGGCTTTCGTAGCGCATTTCGCGGGCTTGTTCGGCGGCAACCGCGAGGGCGGCGCGAATCCTTTTGCGCTGCTGCTGATTGCATTGTTGGGTCCGATCGCGGCGACGGTGATCAAGCTGGCGGTGTCGCGGTCGCGGGAGTATCAGGCCGACCAGTCGGGTGCGGAGCTGACGGGTGATCCGCTTTCGTTGGCGAGCGCGCTGCGCAAGATCAGCGCGGGGGTGCAGCAGGCGCCGCTGCCGCCGGAGCCGCAGCTGGCCGATCAGGCGCACCTGATGATCGCCAACCCGTTCCGCGCAGGCGAGAAGATCGGCAAGCTGTTCTCGACGCACCCGCCGGTGGAGGACCGGATCCGCCGGTTGGAGGAGATGGCGGGCCGCGGACCTGGCCAGTACTGATTCGGGCGGCAGAAACACTGCCGGTCGTTCCTGCGACACATAGGCTATGGCAGTGCTGAGCAGAGTTTTGATAGGCGTTCTGGGAGCAGCGGCGGTCGTCGGCGTGCCTGGCGTTTCGGCGGCCGAGCCGCCGCCGGTGCCTGCGCCACAGCCGCCTCCGCCACCCAATGTCAACGCGTTGGCACCGGTGAAGCTGTCCGAGTACGTGGTGGTGGAGAACGACGCGTACGCGTTCACCACGCCGGATGGGTTGACGTGCGTGCTGCGACGCTCAGGCGGATACGGCTGCAGCGGTCCGATCCCGGGTGCACCGGATGGTGCGAATCTCGTCAGCGGCGGACCCGGCGCCGGCCGGGCTTCGCCACCGCAGACCGGCCCATCGTTGGGGTGGCGAGCGCGGCCAAGCCACTGCCCGCGGGTTCGCGGATCAGCTACCAGACGGTGAGCTGTGGTAACGACGGCGCGGCAACGACGTGCGTCGACAGCCGCAACCAGTCGGGATTTGTCATCAGCCCAACGGGCAGCTGGGTCTTCGGTGAGGAAAGCCCGCTGCTGTACCGTCCCGAGGGCACGAACCCGTACATGAACTGACGAGTGACACTCAGAACCCTGAGCCGTGCACCTCGTGGCCGGGCTTCTCGGCGGCCAGTCCACGGTAGGCGTCCTCGACGGTCGCGCCGTGGTTGACGACGCCGTCGACCTCGCGCGCGATCGGCATGGACAGCCCGTACTTCTCGGCGAACTCCATGATCACGCTCGCCGCCTTCACGCCCTCGGCGACCTGGTTCATCGACGCGATGATCTCGTCGATCGGCTTGCCCGTGCCCAGCTGCTCGCCGACGTGGCGGTTGCGGCTGCGCTGGCTGGTGCACGTCACGATCAGATCGCCCATGCCCGCGAGGCCGGCGAACGTGTCGCGGTGTCCGCCCATGGCCTCGCCCAGCCTGCGACATCTCCCGCAACGCACGGGCGATCACGAGCGCGCGGGTGTTCTCGCCGATGCCCAGCGAGTAGCCCATCCCGACGGCGATGGCGTACACGTTCTTCAACGCGCCCGCCATCTCCACGCCGACCACGTCATCGGTGGTGTATGTCCGGAATCGCTGGGTGCGGAACAGGTTTGCAAGATTGGCGGCCAGATGCTGGTCCGGCATCGCCAGCACCGCGGCGGCGGCGTATCCCTCGGCGACCTCGCGGGCGATGTTCGGGCCGGCGAGGATGCCCGCCGGATGGCCGGGCAGCACCTCGTCGACGATCTCGCTCATCCGGTAATTGGTGCCCTGCTCGAGACCCTTCACCAGCGACACCACCGGCACCCACGGCCGCAGCTCCTTCGCGAGCTCCGTCAGCACGCCGCGGAAGCCGTGCGACGGCACGCCCATCACGATGACGTCGGCGCACTCAGCTGCCTCGGAGAAGTCGGTGGTGGCCCTCAGCGTGAGCGCCAGCTCGACCTCGTTGCCGAGGTACCTGGAATTGCGGTGCTTCTCGTTGATGTCGTTGGCGGTCTCCTCGGAGCGCACCCACTGCAGCGTCGGCCCGCGCCTGGCGCAGATGGACGCCACGGTGGTGCCCCAGGAGCCTCCACCGAGGACGACGACTTTGGGTTCGCGTTGCGCAGGTGCCATGCCGATCAGCGTATTGCCGACGGCTGCCGTTTCACCGGTAGTTGACGAACTGCAACGCCACGTCTAGATCGGCCTTCTTCAGCATGGCGATGACGGCCTGAAGGTCGTCGCGCTTCTTGGAGGAAACACGGACCTCGTCGCCCTGGATCTGGGTCTTGACGCCCTTGGGTCCCTCGTCGCGGATGAGCTTGGTGATCTTCTTGGCGTCTTCGCTGGAGATGCCCTGTTTGACGGTGCCGCTGACCTTGTAGGTCTTGCCGCTTGCCTGCGGGTCGCCGGCGACGTCGAATGCCTTCATCGAGATGTCGCGACGGATGAGCTTTTCCTTGAAGACGTCGACGGCCGCCTTGGCGCGTTCCTCGGTGGACGAGGTGATGGTGATGGTCTCCTCACCCTGCCAGGCGATACTGGTGTCGGTGCCCCGGAAGTCGAAGCGGGTGGCCAGCTCCTTGGCGGCCTGGTTCAGCGCGTTGTCGACCTCCTGGCGGTCAACCTTGCTGACGACGTCGAACGATGAATCCGCCATTGGATCCGTCCCTCCTGAGTGGTCTGGTGCGTTTTCGTCTTAGGCCCATCCTCGTTGTACCCTGCTAGTCGCACCAAACCGGGTCACGGCGTGGTGCAGCACCCAGGCAGGTTGCCCGAGCGGCCAATGGGAGCGGACTGTAAATCCGTCGGCTTACGCCTACAGTGGTTCGAATCCACTACCTGCCACCCTGGTCAGGGCGTTACCGTTTCAATTCGACCGCTGAGACTGTAACCAGGACTGTAAATCCGTCGGCTAACACCTACGCAGGTTCGAAATCCTGAAATCAGACACCTGAAATCAGACACCTGAAACCAGACACCTGAAACCAGACACTGAAACCAGACACTGAAACCAGACACTGAAACCTGCCACCACGCACTGCACCACCCTCAGAGGGCTTCGGCGTCGCGTTCTCCGGTTCGCACTCGGACCAACGACTCGACAGGCGTCACCCAGACCTTCCCGTCGCCGATCTTGCCGGTGCGCGCAGCGCCAATCATGGCCGCGACCACGATATCGACGTGATCGTCGTCCACCACGACATCGATGCGCGCCTTCGGAACGAAGTCGACCTGGTACTCGGCGCCTCGGTATACCTCGGTGTGTCCCTTCTGACGTCCGTAGCCCTGGACCTCGGAGAAGGTCAGGCCGTGCACGCCGACCTCGTCCACAGCGGTGCGGATGTCCGCGACCGTAAACGGCTTCACGATTGCGGTAATCAGCTTCATGTCATCAGGCCTTCACTCCGTCTAGCCGGCCGGTGACAAGGGCTTCGTCCGGGTAGGCCTCCTCGGTGTGCACGCCGATGTCGCCCTGTTCCAAGACCTCGTCGCTGGCGCGCAGTTTCATGAACAGTCCGAGGATCTTCAGGATGGCGAATGTGACGGAGGTATCCCAGACGATGATGGTGAGCGCAGCGCAGAGTTGGACCAGGATTTGTGCGGGATGATGACCCCACAGCCAACCTGAGGCGGTGACGTCGTTGACGTCCTTGCCGTTGCCGAGGTAGATGATGACGTTCGGGTCGGCGAGCACGCCGACCAGTAGACCCCCGACCAGGCCCGCCACACCGTGGGTGTGGATGACGCCGAGGGTGTCGTCTACTTTTCTGAACGGTTTGGTGCGGCCCAGCCAGTTCCACGACATCCACACCAGCGATGAGGCCACTACGCCGATGATCATGGCGCCGAAGCTGTTGACGAAGCCGGCGGCGGGAGTGATGCCGACCAGGCCCGCGATCATCCCGTTGATGGCGCCCAGGAAGGTGGGCTTACGCTCGCGGCTGGCGAAGATGTCCCAAATCACCCAGGTCAGCAGTGCCACTGCGGTCGCGAGGTTGGTGTTGAGCACGGCCAGTGACGCGTTGGTACCGGCGAAGTACGGGTCGCCGCCGTTGAACCCGTTCCAGCCCAGCCACAGGATGCCCGCTCCGACAGCGGCCATCGGCAAGTTGTTCGGCACCGCGCGTTCGCGGTCGCGGTTCAGTCGCGGCCCGATCACCGCTGCGGCGACGAACCCGCTGACGCCGGCGGCCAGGTGGATCACGTACCCGCCGGAGTAGTCCAGCGCCCCGGTGCTGAACAAACTGCTGGCACCGGCGTGCGCCTGACCCCAAAAGCCCCCACCCCACACCAGGAAGGCGTTGATCGAGTAGGCGAACGTCGACCACAACGGCACGAAGATCAGCCAAACCTTGAAGTTCATCCGGCCCACCACGCTGCCCAGGAACAATAGCGGGGTGATCGCGGCGAACACGAATTGGAAGTACGCCAGCGTGCTCTCGGAGAACCGGAATTTGGGCATCGCACCGTCGAGTAGTGGGATGACCGCCTGACCCTGGTTGGCGGTGCCCAGGATGCTGCGCGGGTTGCCTACGAAGGACCCCAGGATGCCCGGCCCGAGCTTCATCGGATCCCCGAAGCCCATCTTGAAGCCCCACAGCACCCACACCACCAAGACCAAAGAAAACCCGGTGAAGGCCATCAACATCGTGTTGACGGCCCACTTCTTTTGGACGATGCCCGCGTACAAGACTGCGATGCCCGGGATGCTCATCAGGCCGACCAGAGTTGCGGCCACCAACTGCCAGGCGTTGTCTCCTGGGTTAAGCCAGTCGGGATACGGGTTCATCCAGGTCCGCCCTTCGGTTGCCACGATGTCGACGCACGCGAGTGGCCAAATTCTTACGCCGCGAGCGTTTCTGTTGGATGATCAATTGTTAAATTCAGATTTCAGATCGAAATTACGCACGGCGTTATTTCAGGTGATTCAATGTCAATTCACAGATTCCGTGCGGTAATTACACAGGAGATTCGCTGTTCCAGCCCTGGGCACTCAGGCCCTGGTGTCATGCCGCCGGTGAAGCATGTTGTCGCCCAAGCTTTTCGTGGACGGACGACGGTCCAAGCGAGTAGCCGCCAAATGCGGTGGTCTCACCAATTGAACTATTGAATATGGGGGGTCAGACGGACGACAATTAAGCGGTCGACACACGTGCCTTTCAACGGCCGCAGGAGTCGTCGTGCACGCCTTTTCGCTTCGTTACCGAAGTTCGTGGATTACGCGCGCCTTTGGTCGCAATCCGCTGCTTCGCTGGACCGATCGGACCGAAGCGTGCGTGATCGTGTTCGCGATACTGGTGGCGCTAGCCGCGACTCCGGTCTGCGGCGCCGCTGGCGTTGGCGTCTACAGATCGCACGCCCGGCTCTACGCGGAGCAGTCCCGGGCACGTCACTCTGTCACCGCGACGGTGGTCGAAACGGGCCCGCGCCCGCACCGGCCGCACTCAACCAGTATTACCGTCCTAGCGATGTGGCTGGTCGCCGCAGACGGCGCCCGAGGCGGTGAAGTGCAGGTCGCCCACACCGGTTGGATGAGCCGAGATGGTGCAGTCAACGCCGGTGACCACATCGATATCTGGGTCGATGACGCTGGGGCACCGGTCGCACCGCCGACACCGCCGTCGCAGGCCGGGTTGGACGCGGTCGGCTTCGGCGCAGGAATCTGGCTTGTCGCGGCGCTGGGATTAACTGCTGCGGTCGGTATGGTGCGCTCGCCGCTCAACCGCATCCGTCGGGTGCAATGGGAACGCGATATCAAAGGATTCAGTGATGGTCAGAGAAGTAATCGGCCGTACTAAGTGACCGGCGTTGTCGTCTGGGGCAGAATCCCCGCGACTCGGCACTGAGCCTGAACCGCTTCAGCATGGGCGTCGTGCTGGACGTCGGCGGCGCGACACCAGTCACGCGCCGCCGCACCACACGCGTGCTCGACCCCGCCGCCCATCGAACTTGCCATCGTGACGGTCACGCAGATCTGATCGGATCGAACAGCGCTCGACGACTGATCCATCGCCTCCCATACCGTCGCGCCCACTGCAATCGCGACGACGAAAATGGCGCCCACTGCCCATATGGCACGGCGCTCGCGAGGCGTGAGCGGGTCGGTCGGTGGGGTCTTACCTGTGTTGACCGTCGGCGGCTCCTTCGTCCGGCGAAGTCGATCGATAAACAATAGGGGCAGAAGCTGCGTAGTTGGGCGCGATCGCGACCCCATCGCTCGGTGCCGGGTGGGCGCGGGCCGAGCGCACGACCTGCGGCCACCAGAACCATCGGCCAAGGAGCGCCGCGATGGACGGTGTCATGAACGCCCGAATCACCAATGTCGAACACTAGGCCCAACCCGATCGTCGTGCCGATCTGGGCGACCACGACCATGGCGCTGGCCGCCATCGACATCATGGTGAACGCGAACACCAGGCCAGCCGCGGTCACGACGGATCCGCTGCCGCCCATGGCACGGATGATTCCGGTGTTGATCCACTCAGATCGGCGGCAGCACGGTCGTCCCGCTATTAAACGTCTACATCATCAAGGTCACCGGCTCCGGCCACCAACGTTGCGACCTACCGAGACACACCTATCACTTTCGCGCATGGCGGCCTCTTACCTCTGTAGCGTCTCCACTACCTGCCACGCTGGTCCGGGGCTGTTTGTCCCGACCACAACGGGTTTGAACACCCCGACCGTCCGCAGTGCGTCCGCAGCAGTGTCAAAGGCGTCCGCAACGGCGTCGAGGTCATCGGGGAATAGGTGGCCGTATCTGTCCAGCGTGAGCACCGCTGACTTGTGCCCGAGGAGCTTCTGTTCCACCTTGACGTTGGCCCCTTCGCTGATGGCCAAGGAGGCGCAGGTGTGCCTCAAGTCGTGCAGCCGAACCCCGTCACACCCTTCGACGGCTGCCGTCGCTTTCTGGAAGGTATTGAACTATCCCAAGTACCGCAATGCGCTACGGGTATTATCAGCAACAGCGGATGAAAAGGGTTTGTGATGTCAGTCACAAACCCGACCCAGGTGATCTGAAACCAGATCCCTTCGGCGGCAATGAAAATGGCATTTGCTGCCCCGCTCCCCGGCCTGAAGCTATCGGTCAATCTCGTATGTAGCCCCGAGATGATCAGAAGCTGTCGTTCTGAGACGAACTTCCGCGAGTCGCAGTTGTGGTCTGTTTTGGGACAGGCATGGACGCGCTTTAACGGCGCAGCATCAACACGGTTCTGCGGGTTACGTTGCTTTGATCCGCATCACGTTCTCGGCGTTGCGGTGAGCGATTGCGGTTCGCTGGTCGTCGGTGAGTTCGGCCTGCTCGAGGAAGTCCGAGACGTTGTCGCGGATGATGTACGGGAAGTCCTCGGAGTAGATGATCCGCTCGGCGCCGATCTCAGCGAGAATGAATTGCAGTTGGTTCTGGCTGTACATGCCCGACGGAGTCGCCCACACATGTTCGCGGTAGTACTCGCTTACGGTGCGGTCCTGGTGCGTGCCCCAGCCGATCGCCTCGTCGAGTCGGTCGAGCCAGCCCGCCACGAACTCGCCCCAGTGACCGCTGAGGAGTTTCAGGCTCGGGTGACGATCCAACGCCCCCGACAAAATGAGCCGCAGAACGTGGATGCCAGCCTCGGCGTGCCAGCCGAAAGCGGGTCCCGAGAACAGGAAATGCGCCGCTGCGGGCCAATTTCCCGCGTAATAGGCCGTCGACACCGGGGCAGGCGGGAGTTCCGGGTGGATGTAGATGGGCAGGTCAACCTCCTCGGCTGCGGTCAGGACCGGGTCGAATCGCTCGTCGTCGAGAAATAACCCGCCGCAGGTTCCCATGATGAGGGTTCCCACGAAGCCCAGTTCGTTGACGCATCGCCTCATTTCGTCCGCTGCGGCGGCCGGGTCGTGCAATGGGATGGTGGCGAATCCCCGGAACCGGGTGGGATGCTCCGAAATCTGCTGTGCAAGGTTGTCGTTCACTTTTCGGCACAGCTGAACGGCTTCTGGGTGGTCGAGCCTGCTGGGACTGTTTGCGCCATGTGAAACCACCTGGATGTCGATTCCGACCTGATCCATGTGTGCCAATCGGTGCCCGCCAAGCTGTTCCGCAGAATCCTTGTCCGGCATGAAGCCCTGAAAGAATCTGCTGAAGCCGTCGTCTGAAACGACCGGCGGCGGCGGCCACTGCCCCGACAGTTCCTGGACACGGGCCATGACCTCGGGATGATGGAAATGTTCTTCGACGGTGATGATCCGCACCGAACTTCCTCACGTCTGGGAAGAACGAGGCCCGATGGCACCCGCCATTCCTTCCTACGTCACGACGTACCGTAAAACAGTGGTTTGCGCCGTTGCCGGGCTCGCGAACCTAACCGCTCAGATCTGTCTCACATGCTGTCCGAGACGCCGTAAACGGGCGTCTCTAGGAAGCAGTGGTAGAAGGCGCACGAGCGCGATGGACGTGCTGGCCCGATGTCCAGGCGACTCTCCCGTGGATCCCGATGCTCCGACGTGAACGGGATGAACTTCGTCGAACTATCCGGCGATTCATGTGAGTCTTGCCAGCGTCTATTTCGAGACGATTTCCAGTTCTGCTCGGGCCTGGTCGATCTGGTCGTATGCGTAGGTCGCCATGGCGGCGGTGGTCATCGTTTCGCCCTTGCGGGCGAGCGATTCGTAGGTTTGGTCACCGAGGACATCACGGGGGTGGATTCGTACGCTCGGCGGATTACGCGGGTGGGGTCCATTCGACCGGCAGCCGTTTGATGCCATGTACGAACGGAGAATGCAACATCTCTGGTTCGGCGGCTACCTCGATGTCGGGCACCCGATTGCGTAGCTCATCAAAAGCGACGGCGATCTCGCGGCGGGCCAGGTTAGCGCCCAGACAGAAGTGCGCCCCGCCCGCCCCGAAGCCGATCTGCGGATTGGGGTTTCGCAGGACGTCGAAGGTCCACGGGTCGACAAACTTGTCCTCGTCGCGGTTCGCCGAGCAGTACCACATGGTCACCTTGTCACCCGCTGCCATCTTCGTACCGCTCACCTCGGTGTCCTCGGTGAGGGTGCGGCGCATATAGATGATCGGCGACGCCCACCGCACAATCTCCTCCACTGCGGTCTTGGCGATCCCATCGAAGTCGGCCCACCATCGCTTCCGTTGTTCGGGGTAGCGGGTCAGCGCCAGCATGCCGTGGCTGATCGCGTTGCGCGTCGTCTCGTTGCCCGCCGCCGTGAGCAGGATGAAGAAGGAGGCGATTTCGTCCGACGTCAGCCGCTCGCCGTCGACCTCGGCTCGCACCAGGTTGGTGGTCAGATCATCGCGTGGGTGGGCGCGGCGGTCCTCGGCCAGTGCGACACCGTAGCCGCCGATTTCCATTGCTAGCCGGTAAATCTCGTCGAAATCGGCGATGACGTCCGCATCCCCGATACTCATCAGCACCGTCGTCCAGTGGAAGACCTTCTGATGGTCCTCCTCCGGGATGCCCAGCATGTCGCAGATGATCTGCAGGGGCAGCGGGCCGATGAACTCGGCGACTAAGTCACATCGACCGTCGGGGTGGTTGGCGAGCATCGCCGTGACAAGGCGTCGTGCGCGGTCTCGCACCGAGTCCTCGACGCGGGCCACCACCTTGGGGGTGAACGCCCGGTTTACCAGCGAGCGCAGCCGCGTATGCCGAGGATCGTCCAACGTGATCATCGACCCGAAATACTCGGCGACCTCAGGGGGCGTGTCATTGATCGCGACGCTGGTGGGACGGGAGCTGAAGATCTCCGGATGACGGCTGGCATGATGTACGTCGTCAAATTTGGTCAGCGCCCAATGACCCCTACCAGCCTGATATCCGGGCGAGACCGGTTCCGGCTGAAACGAGATCGGCGCTTCGCGGCGCAGCGTGGCAAAAGCGCCGTCTCGGGCGGCGTCATCGAGAGACCAGAAGTGCTCGGAGCCCAGGTCGATGTCAGTCAGTGCCATTTCAGGGGGTGCAGCACCGTTCACACGTGTCGCGATACCCACATCAACCCACTCTCTTCGATTGTCGAATAACCACGAGACGTGGAAGACTACGTCTCTCAACAGAGCGCCATTGACGGATTCGTCAAATACGTTCCTTCCGTAGGAGATACCAACTAGGTGACAGATGTGTTCGATGTCCTTAGGCCGCATGTACTTACGCTTGGAGCCCAGGGGACTTGCGCATCTTGCCGAACATGTCCACGGCGTTGATCAGCTGCACCTTGCCCTTGCGCTTCGCGAGCTTGTTGTTGTCCAAAATCCAGACGTCGGTGCTGACGCCGGTGTCCCTCGCGGCCGGACCGTTGAGCGAAAGGCACGTGGGCGAATTAGATTGGGACCGACGTCGTTTGGCCTAAGCACGGCGGTCCCCACAGGCCCCGGCCAGCGGCCATCGCTTCCTGTTCGGCAGCTGCAATCTCGTCGGCTCGGGCCGCAGCATGAGCTTCGCCGGGCTATGACCACCGCACGAGAGTGCCACAACAGCCGCAGCCGGGACCAGAGTCTCGACGGCGGGATCGAGATGTAGTAACACTCGGTTAGCGCCGCCGCAATCTCAGCCACACCAACCTGTGAGAACTTTCTCTACTGCTATCAAGGGTGTTCCGTCTCGTCATGAACCGTCTCGGGTTTGATGCCGGCTTCATGGTTGAGGCGTCGCCGGCGGGGACGCCTGGGTTTGAGCGTAATAGGTGGTCTCGTATTCCTCGGGCGGAACGTAGTTGAGCTGGCTGTGCAGTCGGCGGCCGTTGTACCAGTCGACCCACTCCATCGTCGCGTACTCCACGTCGTCGATGGTCTGCAACGGACCGGTCAGGAATGGGCTGCCGCGGCCGACGGCTTCGGTCTTGAACAACCCGATCGTCGTCTCCGCCAAAGCATTGTCATAGGCGTCGCCGACGCTGCCGATAGATGCTGCGATCCCTTCCAGGACAAGGGTTTCGGCGAACGCTATCGACGTATATTGCGAGCCGGCGTCGCTGTGATGGATCAACCCGGCATCGACGCGGTGATCGGCGTGATCGCGCCGCCACAACGCCATCCTCAACGCAGTCGTCACCATCGCGGTGTCCTTAACAGTGGTGGCATGCCAGCCCACGATCGCCCGTGAGAAGCAGTCCACGACGAACGCCACATAGACGAAACCCATCCAGGTCCGGGTGTAGGTGAAGTCGGTGACCCACTTACGGTTCGGCGCGGCCGCGGTGAAGTCGCGATCGAGCAGATCCGGCGCCCGGCGACACTCGCCCTTGGCGGCGATGGTCGTGCGGTGCTTACGGCCCCTGATCACACCGGACAAGCCCTCATCACGCATCAGCCGGTCCACGGTGCACCCCGCCACCCGATGGCCCTGACGGCGCAGATACGCGGTCATCTTCCGCCGCCCGTACATGCCCTCCGGGGTGCCGACGGTGGCCCGCAGCGCATCGGTGAGACGAGCATCAGAAACCGTCCGCGCCGACGGCATCGAGGATTTCCAGCTCCGATACGTGCGTGGGGCGACCTGCACGCCATGCTCAGTGAGCACCCGGCAAACCGACTCGACCCTGAAATTTCGTGCACGCATCTCGTCGATGAAACCGCAGATCAGCGGTGGCGCGGGTCGAGCTCCCGCGCGAAGAAAATCGAGGCCGCCTTCAGAATCTCATTGGCCTCCTTGAGATCTCGCACCTCCCGCTCAAGATCCCTGATCCGCTGCTGCTCGACGGTCGTGACGCCAGGACGCGCACTGGCGTCGACCTGAGCCTGCAACACCCACCTGCGCAACGACTCCGCACCAACCCCAACTTTCGGGCCGATCGCCTGACAGGCGGCATACACCGACCGGTACTCATCGAGGTGATCGAGCACCATTCTCACCGCACGCTCACGCTGCTCGACCGGGTAATGCTTCGACATAATCTGCATCCTTCTCAAAGAAGGAAGCGGCATCAAACCCGGAACGGTTCAAGTCGATGGTGGCGGCATCGATGAGCGTTTCGGCGGCCGATCGCGCGTGTAGCAGGGGGGAGGTGTCGTTGAGTGAGGTCGCCAGGGCTAAGGCGCCCTCGAAGAGCACGGCGAGCTGGTTGCCGAGCCGGTAGGGATCTCGGGCGCCGGCTTCGGTTGCTGTGTGGATGAGACGGGCAGTGAAGTCCAGTTTGTGCTCGTGCACGATGTTTTCGACCCCGGGCATCGCGTCCGCCGCCTCGACAGCGGCGTTGTGGAACGGGCAGCCGCGGAAACGGCTGCCCGGCGCGCTATCGAAGATGGCCAATAAGCGGCCGCGCGGCGAGGCGTCGGCGGTGTCGATGGCCTGCTCCCTGGGCACCCCGCCGGCGTCGTGGATGCGGCGCAGGTACTCCTCCACGAGGTCATTTTTGCTGGAAAAGTGCTGGTAGAAGGTGCGTTTCGACCGTGCTGTTCGGTCAACCGCTCCACCCCGGTGGCGTGGATCCCCTCGCGGTGAAACAGGGTTGTTGCGGCGGTGAGGATCCGCTCGCGCGCTCCGCGACCGCCGCGACCAGCCGGCCGGGCCGTGACCATCCGTGTTCCACTCACGGCGTCAAGCATACCGAGCGGTTTACATTTCGCCCTCCTCGACAGCGGCGTTGTGAAATGAAACGGCCGCCCGGGGCGCTATCGAGGGGGCCAGCGCGCGGCTGCGCGGCGGGCGTCGGCGGTGTCGATGGCCTGCTCGGTGGGCACCCCGCCGGCGTCGTGGATGCGGCGCAGGAACTCCTCGACGAGCTCATTCATCCGGAGAAGTGCGGGTAGAGCGTGCGTTTCGACACGTTGGCGTGTTCGGTTAGCCGCTCCACCCCGGTGGGAGCGGATTCGGTCGCGGTGAAACAGGGTTGTCGCGGCGGTCTGTATCCGAGCGCGTGCTCAGCGCCGGCTGCGACCAGCCGGCTGGGCCGTGGGAATCGTTGTTTCCCCTCGAACTAGTAGTACACCGCTCGGTGTACGATCAGTCAAAGGCAGTTGCATATACAACATCGCACAGAACGCTCGGTGTACATGGCCCCGGTTGGGAGGCAGCACATGGCAGTCGCCCCCACAGGTGGCCAATGGGTGGCGCAGCCATGACGGTGCTTCTCGATACCAGCTCTCTCCCGGCGCCCGACCGGGCCGACGCCATTCGTGACACGGTCGCGCAGACCTTCGTCCATGTGGAGATCAACTTCGCCACCGACTGCGGTCCCGCGGCGGCGGTCGGCGCGATCACCGATTTCGGGCAGCTGACCATCTTCTCGGTGCGGTCCAATCACTTTTCCGCTGAGCGAACCCCGCAACTGGCGCGTGACGATCTGAGGCCCAGCATCATTTTCGGGCTTCAGTTGGCTGGCGAAAGCCTGGTCGCTCAGGGCGGCCGCCAGGCGGTCGTACGGCCGGGCGAACTGGTTATCTACGATTCCACGCGGCCCTACGTGCTGACGTTTCCGGATGGCATCCGTCAGCATTTCTTCCGCGTACCGCTGGACCGGTTGGCGCTGCCCCACGACACGATTCGGCGGGTCTCTGCGCTGACCTTGAGCCCGGGTCATCCGGTGACAGACGTAGCTGTCACCTACTTCCGCCGGACTCGCCTCGCGTCCCGACCTGTTCACCGTGCCCGGTGCGGAGGCGTTGAGCGAACCGAGCATCGAACTCATGCGGGCAGTCATCACCACCCACCTCGACGCCGCCGAACTCGGCAAGGATTCACTGAAAGCGACACTGCCGCTGCGGATCCTGGAGTACGCCCGCGCACATCTGCACGACCCGCATCTTGGCGCGGCCCAAGTAGCCGCCGCGCATCACATTTCCGAGCGTCACCTCTACAACATTCTCGGCGCCAGCGGAATCACGCTGGCCGACTGGATCCGAAAACAGCGCCTAGAACGCTGCCGCAACGACATCGCCGCGTCGGCCTTTCACGCCACCCCGATCGCATCGATCGCACGCGGATGGGGATTCACCGATCCCTCAAGCTTTACCCGCATCTTCAAAAATGCCTACGGCATGTCGCCACGCGAGTGGCGACACCAAGCCAACACTCGGCGATCCGAGCCCACGGCCGAGTCCATCAATCAGTAGTGCTCATCGTCTGCACAACACTGTGCAGGGGCCGCACGGTCGGTTGATCCGAGCGCCGGGAACCTTCGCATCGTCCTAGCGTCAAAACCGCCACCACAAATTCCGGCGGTCAGTGATCGGACGGCCATTACACGGGCGTGCGGGTCCATTCAGCAGATCTCCCCTGAGAAAGGTGCTAAACGATGACCGACACGACCGAGTTGTTTCTGATCACCGGCGCGACCGGCAAGACCGGAGCCCCGACCGTAGGACTGTTGCGCGAGCGCGGGTTTCGCGTCCGGGCCTTCGTAGAGGCCATCGGCGGCACGCCCCCGATGACGGTTGAGCAGTACACCACCGTAACCCGGGACTCGTTCGCGTCCGACGGCCAGCAGACGATGTGCGAGGGCGGCGGCATGGCCAACGCCACAATCATCGAGCGTCCGTGACGCTCGCAGAACAGAAAGCCACCAACAATGTCTTCTCACACCACCTCCAAAATCTTTGTCATAGGCGGCACCGGAGCCCAAGGCATCCCCACCATCCGTGCCCTAGTCGCCGACAAGAAATACTCCGTTCAGTTCCTCAGCCGCGACTCCGCCTCCCGACGAGCCACGGATCTCCTCGCACTCGACAACGTCTCCATCCTGGAAGGCTCATTCGCCGACGAAGCCATCCTGCGGGAAGGATTCCGCGGTTGTGACGGAACATTTATCAACATCGACGGGTTCAACACCGGCGAGAAAACCGAGACCTACTGGGCGATCCGCAGTTACGAGATAGCCATCGAAGAAGGAATTAAGTTCTTCGTGTATGGAAACCTAGACTATGGGCTCAAGAAATCAGGATATGACTCTAGATTCCGCACCGGCCATTACGACGGCAAGGGCCGTGTGGGCGAGTGGATCTTGTTTCAGAATCAGGTGAATAGTGATCGGATGAGAGCAGCGCTCTTCACTTCGGGTCCGTACATCGAGAACGTGATTTCGACCGGGACGCTCATGACACCTACCGTGGAGGACGGTGTCGTAACTTGGCGAGTTCCGCTTGGTGAGGGAGCTGTGCCGCATGTGTCTCTTGAGGATTGCGGATATTATGTTCGTTGGCTTTTCGACCATCCCGAGCGCGCGAATGGCATGGATCTCGAAGTCGCTATTGATCATGTTGCCTACGCGGATCTTGCTGCGGCATTTGAGAAGGTCACTGGACATCCAGCACAATACATCGACACGGATTTAGACACGTACTGGAGGAACGGTCGGCGAAATGCACTGGCAGATACGCCTGCCGGGTACAACTCGGACCCAAATGACAAAAGCACCATGAGCTTCCGCAACAATTTCACCGGATTCTGGAATCTTTGGAAGTACGGAATCGTTAAAAGAGATTATTCTTTGCTCGATGAGATTCACCCGAATCGGATTAGGAGTGCTGAGCAGTGGTTCGGGAGAGAAGATCAGCGGGGAAGAGAGCGGGGGAAGGGCGGCCTTTGGGAGAGGGTTCAATCGGAGAATTGGACTCCGGTCCTAAAGAGTAGTGAGGATATGAGGACAGGGAAGTTGTAGATCAGATGCTCGATGGGTCTGAAAGGTACAGGTAGGCATGGGCTTCCGTCTTCGTGCGGTATCGCGTGACGCCGACAGTGATCGACCTATCAGCCGGGTCGCGGAGCACCTGGCACTGGCCTGGGCCAGTATCGGAGATGGCCGAATGCGGATACCGATGCCGTTGTCGCGACACTGTTTTCGCTCATGCACGGTCTGATCGTGATGCACGACCTTGTTGACGACGTACCGGCTGATGCCCTGCGCAACGGACGTTCGCTGCTCGGCGCAGCCGTCGTCGGCCCCTCCACATTGCCCGCCACACAACCGCAGGAAGCCCAACCATGACCGACATCGACCTGTCCGACCTAGCCGCCGACCGCGACGGCTCCCGACCGCTGCGCGGCTACCTGGCCAGCCCAGCGGGCACCGGTCCGTGGCCCGCCGTGGTGATGATCCACGAGATCTTCGGCCTCGACGACGTCATGCGCGGCCACGCCGACCGGCTCGCCGGTCTTGGCTACCTCACCTTGGCCGTCGACCTGTTCAGCGCGGGTAGCACCGCACGATGCCTGGTCGCCACGATGACCTCCATGATCCGCGGGCACGGCCGCGCATTCGCCGACATCTGCGCCGCCCGGGATTACCTGGCTGGTTCTCGCGACTGCACCGGCAAGATCGGCGTCATCGGGTTCTGCATGGGCGGTGGCTTCGCGCTGCTCAGCGCCAGCGATGGTTACGACGCCGCCGCCGTCAACTACGGTCAGCTTCCCCGCCACCTCGACGAAACGCTGGCCGGTGCCTGCCCGATCGTGGCCAGCTACGGTGGCCGCGACCCGTCGCTTCGAGGTGCCGCCAGCCGGCTCGATGCAGCACTCGACAAGGCAGGAGTAACCCACGACGTCAAGGAATACCCCGCGGCCAGCCACGCCTTCCTCAACGACACCGAAACCGGCCCCCGGGCACTACGTCCCTTGCTGCGGGTCGCCGGCATCGGCCCAGAGCCCGACTCGGCCAACGACGCCTGGGACCGGATCGAACTATTCTTCGCCACCCACCTCAACTAACGATCTTCGCCTTAACCGGCTAAGGAGCCCACCAGATGGCAACTGCCGATCGCACCACGAAGCTTGACGACGACTTAACGGTCAGTGCAATGGGATTCGGCGCGGGGGCGCTGTCATCGGTCTACGGTGACGTCGACGACGCCGAATCGCTTGCCACGCTCAATCGCTGCCTGGACCTCGACGTGACTTTTATCGACACCGCCAACGTCTACGGCGGCGGCAACAATGAGCGACTCATTGGCAAGCTGCTCGCCGATCGCCGGGACGAGGTCACGCTGGCGACGAAATTCGGCATCGCCAGTGACCCGGCAGACCGCGCCGCGGGCCGGCGGCCCGTCCGCGGTGACGCTGCCTACGTGCGTCAGTGCATCGACGAAAGCCTTGCCCGGTTGCAGACCGACGTCGTTGACTTGTACTACATGCACCGGCGTGACCTGACCGTGCCGATCGAGGAAACCGTCGGCGCGATGGCCGAACTGGTGCGCGCGGGCAAGGTTCGCCACCTCGGGCTCTCCGAGGTGACCGCCGACGAGCTGTGCGCCGCCGTGGCGGTGCACCCGATCGCGGCCGTGCAAAGCGAGTGGTCGATCTGGAGCCGCGACGTCGAGCGCCAGGTGGTGCCGACCGCCGCCGAGCTCGGGGTGGGCTTTGTGCCGTACTCCCCGTTGGGCCGCGGTTTCTTGACCGGAACCATTCGTTCGGCCGCGGACCTGTCGTCGCCGAGCGACTTCCGCCACACCATGCCTCGGTTCGCCGACGGCGCGCTGGAAGCCAACCTCGCGGTGGTCGATGTGGTCAGGTCGGTTGCCGAGGAACAGCGTGCGACGCCGGCGCAGGTCGCGCTGGCATGGCTGCGGTACCGCGCCGAGGCCCTCGGTGTGGCCTCGGTACCGATTCCCGGCACTCGGCGGGCGTCACGCGTCGAGGAGAACCTTGGCTCGTTGTCGGTCACCCTGACCCCTGCCCAGCTCACTGCCCTGGACGCGGCGGGCGCTGCGGTCGCCGGGAACCGCACCGATGACCTGAACGCGGTGTCGGCGGGGCGCGAATAGCAAGGCGCTCACCGGAAGGTCAACAAGGTTTGCATCATCGGTGTTGGGTGTTGGCATGACGAAGTTCGAAAAACGTCGGCCGCCGCGATGGCCCAGGAACCGGCGCTCAGGTCGATGTCGGTCATGGTGCGAGCCTCAGAGCAGTCCGAGCAGTCGCAGATCGCTGACGTACTTGGCGATGATCTGCGGCGTGATGTGCGGCGTGTCTTTATCCGGGCCCACTTTCGCGTCCTGGACCGCTGCAGGGAACCGATCGGTCGGTGCCGTTGACCCATTGATCGGCTTCTCGGGCTTTTGGTACTTGTGCAGCAGCGGCAGTAGCGAGCTGTTGCGCTGCCGTTCGGGCAGGGCTCGCAGGGTGGTCTCGAACCGCCGCAACCAGTCGCCGTAGTCACCGATGCGCTGGATGGCGCAACCGGCGTCGATGAGCCAGTCGACGAACTCGTCGAACCCGATGCCGTCGTCGTAGGGGTTCATCACGCGGTAGGCCTGGAAACTTGCCACGCTCTGGGCCCCCAGCGTTGAGATGGCCTCGGCGATGAACTCGACGGGCAGACCGTCGAAATGCGCACGCTGCCGGTTGCCATCGGCGTCGAGTTCGTAGAACGAACCCGGCGCGATACCGGTCGCCACCAGGCTCAGGATCATCCGGGTGAAGATGTCCGGCACATTGAGCTGACCCGAATACGTGGTGTCCGCCAGAATCATGTCGCAGCGGAACACCGCGACCGGAAGGCCACACAAGTCGTGCGCCTCGCGCAGCAGCACCTCGGCGGCCCACTTGCTGTTGCCGTAACCGTTGGCATAGCTGTCATTGATCTTGCGGGTCGGGCTGATGACCCGGATGTCGGCGTCCTCGGTGAACTTCGCCGGCTCGATCTGATCGCCCACACCGATCGTCGACACATAGGTGTACGGCTTTTGCTTACTGGTCAACGCGATCCGGATCAACTCGGCGGTGCCGAGCGCGTTGGGTCCGAACAGCTCGCTGTAGGGCAGTACGTGGTTGACCAGGGCGGCAGGGTCGACGATCAGGTCGACGGTGTCGGCTAGCCGCTGCCAGGTCTGCTGGTCGAGGCCGAGGTTGGCCTCGCCCTTGTCGCCGGCGATGACCTCCAGGTGGTCGGCAGCCAGCTCCCGATAGTGCGCCAGCAGTTTCAAGTCGCCGCTGTCAAAGGTCGTGTCCACGCGCGCACGTGCCTCGACGTCAGTCTTGGCCCTTACCAGGGCGATCACTTTGCCGTCGACCAGATCCATGCGCTCTAGCCAGTCCAGTGCCAGGTAGCGGCCCAGGAAGCCGGTCGCGCCAGTCAACAGGACGGTGCGCACCTCGGCGCTGGGCCGCGGCAGCGTTGGCGCGGCAGCCAGCGTTGGCGCATCGATGAACTTGTCCAGCGTGAGGTCACTCGCATGCACCTCGGTCGCGTCGCGACCATGGACCGAAGCGAAGCTGGGCCTTTTGCTGCCCTGCCGCTCGCCCTCGATGTAGTCGGCGATGGCCTGCAGGTCGTTGGCCGGGCTTACGATGACGCCCACCGGCACATCGATATCGAAGATCTCGTGCAGCAGGTTGCCGAATGTCAATGCGGACAACGAGTCTCCGCCTAAGTCGGTGAAGTGCGCATCCGGCGACAGGTCGGTGGTCGCCCCGCCCAGCATGGCGGCCGCGGCCCGGCTCACCGTTTGCAGCACCGGCGCGTCGGCACCGCTGTGTTGCAGTTCGCTCAACTCGTTGGCCTGGCCTTCGGCCAGGTCGGCGTAGAGCTGTTCCAGCCGCTCGCCGTAGTGCTGCTTCAGCTTCGGCCACGCCAGCTTGCGGATGCCGGTGAGTAGACCATTCTCCAGCGTGAACGGCGTGGTTTCGATGATGAAGTCGCGTGGCACCTCGTAAGGCTGCCGGCCGGCCTCTTTCGCGACGTTCTGCAGCGAATCGGCAATCAGCGGCTTGAGCGTCTCAATGTCGTTGCTAGCCAACGCGTCTTCGGTGGGCACCACGACCGCCAACAGGTAGGGGTGCGCGCTGTTGCCGTAGACGTAGATCTGTCGGACCAGTGGGCTGTTGCCGAAGGCTGCCTCCAGCTTCGCGAGGGTGACGAACTCGCCCTGCGCGAGCTTCAGCACATTGTTGCGGCGGTCGACATACACCAGCCGGTCGGGAGCGACCTCGGCGACAACGTCTCCGGTCCGGTAGTACCCGTCGGCGTCGAACACGTCGGCGGTAACCTGGGGCCGCTTGTAGTAGCCGGGGAACATGTTCTCGGTCTTGAGCAGCAACTCGCCTCGCGGATACGGCCGGTCGGTGGCGAAGTAGCCCAGATCAGGAACGTCGACCAGTTTGTAGTCGATGACCGGCGGACTTTGCACTTCGCCGTCGAACAACACCATCCCGGCTTCGGTGGAGCCGTAGCCGTCCGTCAGATGCATCTCGAGCAGGGATTCAACCCAGGCCTTCAGCTCCGGGGAGGTGGGCGCCGAGCCCGTCATCGCGACGATGCATCGCCCGCCCAGTAGGTACTTCCGCTGCTCGACCAGGACCTCAGATACGACGGCCGCGCGGGCGGCAGGGTCGGTGGGGTCGGATAGCCCGGTTGAATTGCCCGCCTCCTCCTCGGGCTCGTTCCTCGTCCGCATCGTCGCCAGGCGGCGATCGACTTCGCGCTGGAATTCACCGAACAGCGTCTCCCAGATTCGCGGCACGAAGTTCAATTCGGTGGGCCGCACCAGCCTGAGGTCCTCCAGCAGCGTCGAGAGGTCACTCTTGGCGGCGAAATAAGCCGTGCCGCCATTGCCGAGCGTGCCGTAGAGGATGACGCGTCCCATGCCGTGGCTCATCGGCGTGAAGTTGAGAGTGATCGACGCGGCGCTCTCCCCGAACCAGCTTCTCCTGGACCTGCGCCACAACTTGCCGACATTGCTCTGCGGATACATCGCACCTTTGGGTGCACCGGTGCTGCCCGATGTGTAGACCAGCAGGGCCAGTGGGTCCCCGGAGTCGGCAGAGTCGTCGGGCACGGCGAGCGGCGCGGGCGGCAGTGCCTTCCCGCGGTCGAGGACGTCGGCCAGGGTCTCGAGAATCACTGGGGTGTCTGCCAACCGCGCGCGGGCGGTTTCCACGGCCTCGCGCTGTTCGTCGACCTCGGGGCAGTAGTCGAACACCACGAGCTTCGCGGGCACATGGCCGCTCAGGATCAACTCGACGGCGTCGTGCAGCTGGTTCACGCTCGCCGCGATCACGCTGGGCTCGGTCTCGGACACGATCGGCTGCAGCTGGGTGATCGCCGCGCTCGTTTGTAGCGGAACCGCCACCGCGCCGATCTGGCCTAGCGCCAGGTCGATGGTGGTGTAGTCGACGCTGGTGAAGCCCAGCTCGCAAACGCGCTCACCGGCTTGTACCGACTCGTTGGTCAAGGCGCGCGTCAACGCGCCGACGCGGTCGCTCAGCTCACGGTAGGTGATGGTCTCGAAGTAGGGGAGCACCTCCAGTGAGGTGCGTCCGGTCTTTGGGTCCTTGACGAACTCCACGGCGCGCTGCCCGAGTGCCGGGCGGTCTGCGTAACCCGCTAGCGCGGTCTGAACGATCTGCGGCAGTCGCAGCCCAGGCAGCTCAAGGTCGGCGGCGACCGCCGGGCTCGGCCTGGCTGCGGCGAACTGTGGGTCGTTGGCGGATAGGTCCTCGACGCGGCGGGCGACCTGGCTGATGCCGCCGTCGACGGGAATGTCGACGGCTGTGGTGAAGGTGTTTAGGTCCGAGGCCAAGAAAAGCGCCGCGTTCGCGACCTCCTCGGCCGTGGCGTCGCGGGCTAGCGGAACAATGCTGCGCTGGTAGTTCTCGAACTCCTCGGCGGCGTTGGGACCAGGGTTCAGCATGCCAGCGAGTGTGTTGATGCCGGGCATCTCGGTGGCGCCAGGGCTGATTACGTTGACGCGAATCTTGCGGTCCCGCAACTCACTTCCCCAGGTGCGGGCGACTGATCGCAGCGCAGCCATGATCGCCGCGTACACGCCGATGCCGTCGTTGCCCGTGGCATTCGAGTTAGACGAGTTCAGGATGATTGATCCGCCGTCGTTCAATAACGGCAGCGCCTTCTGCAGGTGCTCTTGTGTGACTTCGCCGATCCGTGCGACGTCGATGACCGCGGCGTTGGCGAACACGACGTCCAGGCGCCGGCCAGTGTCGGCCACCGCGCCGTAGAGCCGGTCGCGATCCCCTTGCTTACTGCCATCACCCTGCACACCGGTGACGTTCTCGCCGATTTCCTGTACCGCCGCATCGAGTTCGGCCTGACTCCGTCCGTTGATGAAGACGTACGCGCCCTCCTCGACGAACCGCTTGGCGGTGGCCAACCCGATGCCTGTCGAACCGCCGGTGATTACCGCAGTCTTGCCCTTGAGAAGTGCCAAGATCATGCCTATCGCTAGTTCTGGATTGCCCGGTCAAGAACTTCCGTTCCCGGGCAGCGCTTTTCACCGTTGATGAAGATGGTCACGCCCGCACCTTTCACGGGGACAGCGCGGCCGAATGGACCCACACGCCCCGTGTAATGGCCGTCCGATCACTGACCGCCGGAATGTGTGGTGGCGGTTTTGACGCTAGGACGATGCGAAGGTTCCCGGCGCTCGGATCACCGACCGTGCGGCCCCTGCACAGTGTTGTGCAGACGATGAGCACTACTGATTGATGGACTCGGCCGTGGGCTCGGATCGC